>DAIDGX010000019.1 GCA_027452165.1 Vulcanimicrobiota bacterium
CCCAGCCAAAACAGCAAAGACCGGGCATTGCCCGGTCTTTGCTGTTTTCAGCCGGTATGAAGGGTGTCGGCGGAGTCAAAGTCCGCTGCCTTACCGCAGTGGAGGCGCGCAGCGCCGGAACGGAATGTTCGGGAGCGCGCCTCCGCCATGGACCGGCAGGATGCCGGTATGGGAACGCAGCGACAGGATGTCGCGGTGGCGTTCCCGCGTTGGTTCGAATCCAGCCACCCCAGCCAAAACAGCAAAGACCGGGCATTGCCCGGTCTTTGCTGTTTTCAGCCGGTATGAAGGGTGTCGGCGGAGTCAAAGTCCGCTGCCTTACCGCAGTGGAGGCGCGCAGCGCCGGAACGGAATGTACGGGAGCGCGCCTCCGCCATGGACCGGCAGGATGCCGGTATGGGAACGCAGCGACAGGATGTCGCGGTGGCGGTTATGTTATCGTGCGGATCGTCCAGAGGTCGAACGTGAGCTCGGGGTTCGTGATGTAGGCGTAGGGCATGGTGAAGTAGCCGTTCAGACCCCAGGCCGGCCCTTCGGAGTTCAAGATCAGAAACGTTTGCGTTGCATCATCGTAGCCGGCCGCCATGACGGCATGGCCACCGATGATCGTATCGCTTGATGCGGGCATCGGCAGATGCCCCGTTGCGGTGGCGGTTTCGCAGGGGCCACGATAGATCTCGACACCGAACACGAAGGGAAAACCTTCGGCGAGGCACGCTTTTGCGTGGTCGAGCTCCTGGGGAACGCGTGCGTACGTCACGGCGTGCAGCGTCGCTTGTGCATAGCACGCCGGTGGCGGTGCATCGGCGAATTTTGTCACGTCGTAGGGCCAGAGGACTTCATCGCAGGTTCCGGTTGCGTTCAACGTCTTGATCGCGTTACGCATCGGCACCGGCGCGTTCTGGGTTTGCAGATCGGCCAGCGCACGCGCGTTGTAGTAGAGAAAAAGGCGCGACGGCGGCACGAGCGCGCGCTGTGCCTTTTTTTCGAGAACGGTGAGTGCCGATGCAAGCGCGTGCGCGCTGCAACTCATGAGGTTTCCCTGGGTGTATACTTCGCCGCAATACGCGCGCAGATCGGCACTCGATGGAAGTGCCTTCGTGCGCGATTCGTACGTGTGGTCGCGTGGGTCGTGCGCGTCGCGCTGGGTCGCATAGTGGGCGTATGGTGTGGTTGCCATGCCGATGAATTGTTGGCGAGCAGGTGCCCGCCTCCCGCCGTGCGCAAGAGGCCTGCACGATGCGTTCGAAACCGGGCACGAGCCTGCACCTCACCAACGGCGATGCGGCCGTCTACCTTTTTAAAAAAGCCGGCATCCTCGGAACGCACGTGCCGTGGCGTGATTCGCTCTTCGATGGGCCGGTTCTCGCCGGCCATCCGCTGCGCGAGCTCAGTCGCGTGCGCGGCGCGTATTTGGCGGAACGCGGATACGCAAGCCCCATCAAACTCTTGCACGATTTCGAACGTCGCGACGCGCTCTTCGCACGCGCCGCCGAGTTTGAAGAGATCGTGCTGTGGTTCGAGCACGACCTGTTCGACCAGCTTCAGATTTTGCAGATCCTCACCGAGCTCGCCTCGATGAACCTCGAACCGGGGCGTGTTTCGATCGTGCAAACGGATCTCTACTTGAGCAGTCTTACGGCGCCTGAGATCGCGGCGCTCTATCCGAAACGCCGCACGATCACCGAGGCCGGCTTCGCGGTCGCCCAGCGTGTGTGGGAGGCGTTCACGTCGAGCGATCCGTCGCGGCTGCTCGCGTGCGCGCGAGAGGACCTGCCGCGTTTTGCGCACCTTCGTGCCGCCCTCGCTCGCCTGTGCGAGGAGTATCCCTGGAGCAGCGACGGCCTCTCGCGTTCGCAGCGTGCCGTCCTGCAGGCGGTTGCACAGGGTGCGGCGCGCACCGACGAGCTGTTTCGTCGCGCGCAGGGGCGCGAGGAGGCGCCGTTCTTGAGCGACGCGTCGTTCGCGGCGATCCTGCGCGATCTGCGCGATGGGGATGCGCCGCTGGTCGAAGATGAGGACGGCTCGCTCGTCGCGACGGCTCTCGGGCGCAGGGTCTTAGCCGGTGAGGCGGATTGGGTCGCGTGCGCTGCAATCGATCGTTGGATCGGCGGGGTCCATCTGCTCGGATCGGACGTGCCGCGCTGGGACGATGATGCCGCGACGTTTCAAAACACGCAAAGGACGGTGGGGGAGTGACGATGCGCGAGCTCATCGCGGAACTCGTGGCGGCATGGCAGGCTGGGGATGCGTTGCGGGCGAGCGCGTTCTTTGCACCGGATGGTCGCTTTCACGAAGCTGGACGCGATCCGATCGTGGGGCGCGAGGCGATTTTGGCGCATTTTCAACGGTTTTTTCGCGACGGACCGCCGTGGCGTTTCGACGCGAGCGAAGCGATCGTCGAAACCGACCGCGCCGCGCTCGCCTACCGCTTTGCGGTGCTCGACGCCGGCGGCGCGTGGCGCGCGAGCGATGGGTGTGCGCTTGCGCGACGTGAAGCGGGATTACTCGTCGAGTGGCGTGAGTATCAAGGTTGACGATGGATCGTCGTCCCGTAGTTTGCGTAGGCGTCGTCGAGCACTTCGACGATATGCTTGACCGTCGCGAGCGAGCCCGCTGCGCGTAGGCCGGCCTGCACTTGGAGGGCGCACCCCGGATTTGCCGTGACGACGATGGTCGCGCCGGTCGCGGCGGTGTTCGCAATCTTGCGTTCTTGCAGCCGCTTTGCCATCAC
The DNA here is from genome assembly GCA_027452165.1 of Vulcanimicrobiota bacterium. Lineage (GTDB taxonomy): Bacteria > Vulcanimicrobiota > Vulcanimicrobiia > Vulcanimicrobiales > Vulcanimicrobiaceae > REEB354. Next base: position 2,735 of record DAIDGX010000019.1, read on the forward strand.
CGGTTCCGTCACGTTGTAGATGCCCGCGCTGCCGCAGCAGACGGCGCTTTCGTTCATCTCGCGCAGTTCTAATCCAGGGATCTGCGCGAGCAGACGGCGTGGTGCGGCGCTAACCCGCTGGGCGTGCACGAGATGGCACGGTTCCTGATAGGTTGCGACCGCGTCGATGCGTCCGATCTGTGGATCGAGCTCCATGGCGTCGAGCACCTCGGTAATGTCGCGCACGCGCGAGGCGAAACGTTGTGCGCGCTCGCTCCATGCGGGATCGTCGGGAAAGAGATGACCCGCTTCTTTGAGCGATGCACCGCAACCGGCGGCGTTGACGACATAGACGTCGGCGCCGCTGCGTTCGAAGGCCGCGATGTTGCGCTGCATGAGCGCGCGCGAGATGGACGGCTCGCCTGCATGTATGGCGATCGCGCCGCAGCAGCCCTGATCGCGCGGCACCACCACGTTGAGGCGAGCGCGGTTGAGCATGCGGATCGAAGCTTCGTGAACGCGTGCGAACGCCACGCTCATCACGCAGCCAACATGCAGAAACGCCGTTCCCGCAGCCCCCGCGACCGCGTGACGCTGGTCGTTGGCGACGAAAAACCGATCCGGAATCTCCGGAGCGAGTGCGGCCACGTCGCCGAGCCCAAGCAGTGCCGCCCCAAGGTTCTGCGTGCGGGTGCGTTGCGCGGCGCGGAGCACCGTTGCGGCGCCGCGCATCAGACGTCCGGAGGCAAAGAGGCGGCGGAGCAGCAGTTCGCGCAGGCGCCGGCGCATCGGTGGCCGAGTGTGCGCCCGCGCGCGTTCGATGCGCGCGCGCATCTCTTCGACGAGCCGCCCGTACCGTACGCCCGAGGGACAGGCGGCTTCGCAGGCGCGACAGTCAAGACACTGCGACATCTGTTCGGTGAAGCCGGGGCTGAGGAGGTCGAGTCGGCCGGACTCAACGTCCGCGATCAGGCTGATGCGTCCGCGCGGCCCCGAGGTCTCGGTAAGCGTCTCGAGATAGGTCGGGCAGCTCGGCAGGCAGAGCCCACAGCGGACGCACGCGTTGACAAGCTCCTCGATCATGCGCCCGAGGTTCGCCCTGCATGACCGCAACTTCTCCCGCGCGAAGTATCGCCATCTATGCATCCGCATGGGGAGAACCCCGACCTCGACCAGATCCACGTGAACGTCGCTTCGCCCGCCGGCGCCTATACGGTTGGCAACGCATCGTTCTTCCGGTTCATCTTGCGCCTCGGGGAGCTCGGGCTACCGCTTGGCGGCGGCGACCGGGAAGCGCTCGACGTGCTCTCGGCGATTCCCCATGCATTCGATCCAAACGACGAGCTGCCGTCGCTTTCGGGCGCCGGATGGCGCGTCGTTCCGGCGCAACACGATCTCGACTGGCCGGTCCTCGAGGCGACCCCGCAACGCTTGCGAACCGCATTCGAACGCGCGCATACGTTACTCTGGGTCAACGCGGCGCGCGTGCACGTGAGCGCGAACGAGATCGCCTCGATCGAGCACGAACTCGATGCGGTGTACGGCGTCATCATGCGTGCGGAGGCCGCCGGCTTCGCGGTGAACGTTTCGTACGTGGCATGAAGCGCGCGTTTGCCATGGCGCTGCGCGGCGCCGGCGGCGAACCGGTTGATTTTCACCGTACCATCCATTCGCACGGACTCGCATCGCTCGCACCCGGTCGCATCGACGGCAACGCCTACGAACGCGTCGTGCGCGTCGCCGGAACCGTGCGCCGTTTGCGGTTCACCGCCGGAGGGGATGGGACGCTGCACGTGCATGCCAGCGGTGCGCTCGGTTCGGCGGGGCTTCTCGAGATGCAGGCAATCGCGCGCCGTATCTTTCGTCTCAACGACGATCTCGCGCCGTTCTACGCGACGCTCGCGGACGATCCGATGCTCGCCTGGGCCGCCTCCGGCGCGGGGCGGCTGCTCGCGAGCCCAACGGTCTTCGAAGACGTTGTGAAGACGATCTGCACGACGAACTGCGCGTGGTCGGCAACGGTGCGCATGAACGACGCGCTGGTGGAGCTTGGCGAGGGCGCATTTCCCGATGCGCAGCTGCTTGCGCGTACGCCGGAGCGCTGGTTTGCGCAACGAGCGCGCATGGGTTATCGCGGTCCCTACGTGCGCGCGATCGCACAGGGGGTAACGCGCGGAGCGATCGACCTCGATGGGCTTGTACCCGAACGCGGTCTCGACGACGAGGAGACGGAACAACGTTTGCTCGCGTTGCCGGGCGTCGGGCCGTATGCCGCCGCTCACGTGATGCAGTTGCTCGGACGGCATCGTCCGCTGGTGCTCGATTCGTGGACGCGCCCGACCTATCTGCGCATTGCCGGGAAGAAGCAAGCGACGGACCGGACGATCCGGCGGGCGTTTGCGCGTTACGGGCGGTACGCCGGGCTTGCGTTCTGGCTCACGCTCACGCGCGATTGGCTCTGAAGCGCCTCGAGGAGCGGTTTGCATCCGAGCGATGCTGGGTAGGTAGTGGACGATCGTGCTGAATCCGCACCCGCGCACCCAGACGCGACTCGATTATCGGCGGCTTGCCGAGGCGATTCCGGCACTCCTGTGGCTCTGCGATGCCGACGGGCAGATGCTCTATGCGAACCGTCGCTTTTGTGATTTTACCGGCTTTGACATTGCGAGCCTGGCGCCGGGCGAGGTGAGTGCACGGCTGCTCCATCCCGACGACGTGGCGCGCGTCGCCGAGGCGTGGCGCCGCGTCTCCGACGGATCGGGGTGGCTCGAGACCGAGTATCGCGTGCGCAGTCGCGACGGCGGATACCGCTGGGTGCTCGCAAGCGTCGTTCCGTTACGCGACGACCGTGGGCGCGTGCGCCAGTGGCTGGGGACCGCGACGGACATCGACGATCAGAAGCGTCGTGAGACGGTGCTGCGCACGATCGCTGAGGCGAGCGAGCTTTTGGTCGAATCGTTCGACGTTGAACAACGCCTCGCGCAACTCGCCACGCTCGTGGTTCCCGATCTTGCGCAATGGTGCGGCATCTACGTGTTGCGCGGAGAGGACGTGCTCGAAGCGATCGGTGTCGGGCACGCCGATCCCGAACGCGCGCGGATCGCTCGCGATGCTTTGCGACGCGTACCGGCGCATCTGAGCGCGGCCGGCCGCGAGGCGCTTACCCTCGGGCGCACGCGCGTTGACTGCATTGACGAGAACGATGCGTCCGCGGGTGAGGTCTCCGACGAAGCGCATCTCTACATCATGGGCGTGCTCGGTTTGCGCCGGTCGATCTGTATCCCGCTGCACGTCAACGGCCAGTCGTTCGGATTTCTCCAATTCGCGAATTCGGCAAGCGGTCGCATGCACGACAAACACGAGGTGCATATGCTCGAGATGCTGGCGAAGCGTATCTCGATCGCCCTCGATAACGCGCGCATCTACGAACGCGAACGGCGCGTCGCGAGCACGTTCCAACATGCCGCGCTCCCGCGCACGCTGCCGGAGATTCCAGGCGTAAGCCTCTCTGCGGTGTACAATCCGGCGCAGAGCGAGGCCGAGATCGGTGGCGATTGGTACGACGCGTTTCTCGTGGACGAGCATCATCTGGTCGTCTCTATCGGCGACGTCTCGGGTAAGGGGCTTGAGGCGGCGGTGCTGATGGGCACGATTCGCCAATCGATTCGCGTGGCGGCGCTCGAAGGACTCGACTGCGTTCGTATCGTCCAGGTGGCGGATAAGGCGCTGCAACTCGAATATCCCGGGCACGTTGCATCGGCGCTCGTCCTGCAGGTGGATCTGCGAACGCGTGCCTGCCGCTACGTCAACGCCGGACATCCTCCGGCGCTCGTGCGCAGCGGGGACGGCAGCGTCTGCGAATTGCTGCATACGAACCTTCCGCTCGGCATCGCCACGGCGCGCGCCGACGACGTGGGGCAGATCGAACTCGACGACGACGCGATGTTGCTCTGTTATACCGACGGCCTCATCGAGGCCACGCGCGACGTGCTCGAGGGCAGCGCACGCCTACGCGAGGTGCTCGCGTCGGAGGCGATGTTACACACGCCCAATCCGGCGCGGCTCGTGCATGACACGGTGCTCGACGCGGGTGCGCGCGACGACGTCGCCATCCTTGCAATCTCTTTCGGGCGTAACCGGCACTGGAGCTTCGATGCGCGCGACGCGCAGCGGGCGCAGGGCGCGCGCAGTTCGTTCGTGCGCCACCTGCGAGAAGAAGGGCATGAAGCCTCGGATTTCTCCGGTGCGGAGGTGATCTTCGGCGAGTTGATCGGCAACGTCGTGCGGTACTCGCCCGGACCGATCGACATCGATCTCGAGTGGACCGACGAGCATCCCGTTCTCCACGTGCTCGACCGCGGAAAAGCGTTTACGCCTGCGGCACGGTTGCCTGACGACATGCTCAGCGAGAACGGGCGCGGCCTCTTCATCGTGGGAACGCTCGGGTCGGAACTGCGCGTGCGGCCGCTGCCCGGCAAAGGTAATCACGTGCGCGTGCGGCTGCCCGTGCGCCGCCGCCGCACCTAGCGCAGGAGAAGAAGCGAGGCCGCGAGCGCTGGTGCGACGACGGCGAGGCCGAGCCGAAAGAACTGCCAGGCGGTCACTTCGAGTCCGTCACGGCGAATCGCGATGAGCCACAACACGGTTGCGAGCGACCCGGTGATCGAGAGATTCGGGCCGAGATCGACCGCGACGAGCGTCGCCGCCGAAAGATGCGCAGACGCGTGCAACGTTTGCAGCGCAAATCCGCCGGCGAGTGCGACGGGAAGATTGTTGAAGAGGGTGCTCGCGAGCGTGACGGCGCCGCCCAGAAAGAGCGTCCCCCATACGCTGCCCGCAGACTGCGCGTGCAGCAGCGCTGCGCGAGCGAGCTCGAGGGCGCCGGCGCGATCGAGTGCGACGACGATGACGAAGAGGCCGGCGACGAGCGGCACGACGTGCCATGCGAGGTGCCGCCCGACGAAGCGCGCGGCGCGCACGTCGTCGAGCGCGGTGGCGGCGATGGCGAGCGCGGCTAAGCCGATTGCCGCGTAGCCCACGTTCACGCCGAGCGTCGCCGCGACGATGAGCCCGAGGGTGGCCCCGGCGATCACGAACGCTGCACGGCGCTGCGAGCGGGTGAGCGCGACCGCGTCGCCGTCGAAGGCATAGGAGGTCGCGAGCGTCCGCGCATAGGCGATGCGCAGCGTCGCGTACGTAAGGAGAACCGCGGCCAGTGCCGGGAAGCCAAAGGTGGCGATCCAGGGCCGCAGCATCGGGAGCGCATGTCCAAAGACGACGAGGTTCGCCGGGTTGGAGATCGGCAACACGAAGGACGCTGCATTCGCAACGAAGGCGCACGCGAAGAGGTACGGCAGCGGATCGGTCTTGGTGCGCGCAAGCGCCGCGTACACCGCGGGCGTGAGCACCACGGCGGTCGTGTCGTTGGAGAGCACGACCGTCACGAGCGCCCCGGCACCATACACGAGCAGAAAGAGACGCCCGCGTGAGCCCCGTCCCGCACGCAACAGCCGGTCGGCAGCCCACGCAAAGAGCCGCTGGTGCCGGGCCAGCTCCGCAAGCGCCATGATGCCGATCAAAAAAGCATAGACATCCGCACCGCGGACGATCGCGGCCAGCGCCGCATCGACCGGCAGCAACCCGCCGGCCACGAGCGCGACCGCACCGCCCAGGGTCCAAACCCATTCGCGGCTCCGAAACGGGCGCACCAGCATGCCGCCGATCGCCGCCCCGGAGATCCCCACGAGAAGGGCCTGGCTTATCGTCATCCTGGTGAGAGTACCGCGCGGGCATCCTCGATGCTTGCCGCATCCGCAGGTTCTCCACAGCGCGTGCTATATCCACAAACAGTGATTTGGTGATACAAGGGACCTGTGGAAAGGACGGTGTGGGGCCGTAAATAGAGATATGGTGTCTTCGAGCGCACCCGGGGACCGCACGAGCTACCGGCGTCCGTGGTATTGGCTTGCGGTCGTGGCGGCCGTTGCGCTCGTGGCGATGGCGGGTGTGGCGAATAACGTGCACGCGCGGATCGCGGCGAATACCGCAGCCTTTCGCGCGCACCAGCGCGCTCAGTTGCGCAGCGCGACCAATCGGATCGAGCTTTATCTTGTTGTTGCCGAGCAGCTGGCGGGCTCGCTTGCAGCCGACGTGGCGCACGCGCGCGGGGCGAGCGCGGTGCAGGCGAGCGTCCGCGATGCGTTTGCGTCGCGTGAGAATCCCGACGTCTATGGCGCGGGCGTCTTTTATGAACCGTATGCGATGGATGCGCGCGTCCGCAATTTCAGCGTGTACGTGCATGGCGGCGGGCGTCTGTATGGACGCGAGTCGCGTCGCATCGGTGGCGGGCTCGTGGAGGTGTATGCGCACAGCGACGACCCGTCGGAGGCCGACCAAAGCTATCCCTGGTTTCGTGGGGCGGTAGCGCGGCGCGGCGCGTTCGAGGTGGTCGGACCGTACCGCGAGGATGGACGGAGCTTCGTCACCGTGTCGGTGGCATTTCCACGTACGGGAACCGCGCGTGGCGTTGTCGCGGTCGATGCCTTGCTACCGGCGTTCTTGCGGATGCTGGCACCGCGGCCGGGTGACGTGATCTGGATCGAAGATCCGCAAACGGGCGCGTACCGTCTGGGGACCGGCCCGATACCGGCGCCGCAGGGGCGCATGCTCGCGCGCGAGGCGTTGGCGGGCTTTCGGGCGCGGGTGGTGATCTCGTCCGACACGCGGGGACTGCGGGCGCGCAACACGCATCTCGTCGCGCTTGGAGCCGTCGGCGTGATGCTGATCGCGTTGCTTGCGTTCGGGGCCGGCGCCATGCTCTGGGAGCGGTGGCGTGGGATCGAGGCGAGCCGGCTCATGCGCGTGCGTCAGGAGCGCTTGGAGGCTGAGGTCGCACTCGCGCGGCGCGTCGAAACGGAACTGCGCCAAGCCGGGTTCATCGATGGCCTGACCGGACTACCCAATCGGGCCGGGTTCTTGGAGCGTCTGCGCGAGCACCTCGAGCGCGGCGGCGATCCGGCGACGGTCGCATTGCTCGATCTCGATCGCTTCAACCTTGTGAACGATACGCTCGGTCACGCGGCTGGCGATGAGTTGATCCGCGCGCTTGCCGATCGTCTTCGAGCAAAGCTTCCGGCCGACGCGTTCGTTGCGCGCCTTGGCGGCGACGAGTTCGGCGTCATCCACTCGCGCGCGAGCGCACCGCCGGAGGCGCTGGCCGCGCGCTTGCTCGCGGTGATCGGTGAGCCCGTCACCCTGATGGGGCAGACGCTGCACGTGAAGGCGTCGGTCGGCGTGCTCGAGCTCGACGAGCGGACCGGCAGTGCCGGCGACGTGATCCGCGATGCCGATATCGCGGTGTACGCGGCCAAGAAACAGGGACGCGCGCGCTGGACGATCTTCGATGCACAGATGCGCGCCGGTGTCGAACGTGAAGCGCGCCTTGAAAGCGAACTGCGGCAGGCGGTCGCGCGCGGCCAGCTCCATGCGTTTTATCAGCCGATCGTGAGCGTGGAGAGCGGGGCGATCGTCTCGTTCGAGGCGCTCGCGCGCTGGACGCGCGATGATGCAAGCGTCGTAAGTGCTCAGGAGTTCGTGCCGCTCGCCGAGGCACGCGGCTTCGTGTACGACGTGGACAGCGCCGTGCTGCACGACGTCTTCTCCCACGCAGCGACACTCTTCGCGGGTCATCCCCAGGCGAGCGTCGCGATCAACCTCTCGGCCGCCGAATTCACGCTTCCCGGTCTTGCCGAGCGGATTGCGGCGTTGATCGCGACGCATGGCGTCGATCCGCGACGCATCCGTCTCGAGATCACGGAAACCACGATGATGACGCGGGGAGAGAACGTACGCGAGACGCTGGACCGGCTTCGCGAGATGGGGATCGCCCTGGTTCTCGACGATTTCGGCACCGGCTATTCGTCGCTTGCGTATTTGCAACGTCTTCCGCTTTCGGGTGTCAAGATCGACCGCAGCTTCGTCGAATCGCTCGGCAGCGATTCGCGCTCGCCGGAGATCGTTCGCAGCATCGTCGCGATCGCGCGCACGTTTGGCTTGCAGACGACGGCCGAAGGCGTGGAAACGCGCGAGCAATTCGAGCACTTGCGCCGTCTCGGCGTCGATTTTGCTCAAGGCTTCTTCTTCTCGCCTGCGGTCGCGCTCGCCGACGTTTCGTCGCTCGTCTTCCACGACGAGGATAAAGTCGCCACCCAGGGCGCGGCGGAGTGACGCGCTCCCGTGACGTACTGGAGCTAGCGTGAGCTCGTTTATTCCCGCCGATCCGACGATTGCCGAGTTCGCTGCCTACCTTCGTTTAGAGCGCGGCCAGTCGCCACGCACCTCGGAGGAGTATGCGCGCGACGTCGAGCTCTTTGGCGAATTTCTCGAACCGGGACATCCGAAGACGGCCGCGTTTTTGCGCCTACCCGAGACAACCACCTCGGACGTGCGTCGTTTCGTGATGGAACTCATGGGCCCGCGCAAGTATACGGCCAACTCCGTACGCCGCAAGATCGCGGCGTTGCGCTCGTACTTCGCGTTGCAGAAGCGCGAGGGCAGGCGCCCGGATAACCCTGCCGCCGACGTGCCGCCGCCGAAAGCACCCAAGCGTTTGCCCCACGTCATGTCCGAGCCCGAAGTCGCGAAGCTGCTGCGCACGCGCGTCGCCGGCAAATCGGAGTTTCAGCGCTTGCGCGATGCGGCGATGATGGAACTTCTCTATGCAAGCGGCATTCGCCGGGCGGAGCTTGTCGGGCTGAACTTGAGCGACGTCGATCTGGAGCGCCGACTGATGCGCGTCATCGGCAAAGGCAACAAGCAGCGTACGGTCTTTATCAACCAAGCGGCCGCTGACGCGATTCGCACCTACCTCGGCGTCCGTCCGCGCACGCCCGACGAAGCGCTCTTCCTCTCGAAACGCAAGACGCGCCTCTCGCACCGCCAAGCGTGGGTCGTCTTCCGGCAATTCGCGGAGCTCTCGGGCCTTACCAAACACGTCACGCCGCACGTCATGCGACATTCGTTCGCGACGCATCTGCTCGAGAACGGCGCGGATCTCATGACGATCAAGGAGTTGCTCGGCCACGAAAGTCTCTCGACGACGCAGATATACACAAACGTCTCACTCGAGCACATGCGCCGCAGCTACGAGGAGGCCCATCCGCGCGACCGCACCGAAGAACGGTAGCGTGAAACAATCCGCCCTTCTTCTGCTCTGCGCGCTCGTGGCGTGCTCGTCGCCAAGTCCCTACGCAACGACGATCGGTTCGCTCGAGCCTGGCGCCACGATGTCGGTCTCGGCGGCAACCGGTCAAATCAACGCCTATAAGCCGGCGTTCGGCGATCCGAGCGACCGGTTTACGGTCTCCGCGTATGCGAAATTGACCTCGCTTCCGGCACCAACGGTACGCCACGACGCCAACGGTATCGCGGTCAGTGCTCCGGCCGGCGTGAACTCGCTGCTCGTGCGCGTGCCCAAAGGCGTGAACCTCGTGGTGAACTCCGCGAAGGGCGACGTGAGCGTGACGGATATCAGCGGAAACCCGATCGTGCATGCCGGCCGCGGCGACGTGCGCATTATGGTCGAAGGCTACGCTCAGGCCTCAACCGACGTGGGCGGTCTCAACGTGACGCTGGGCGCGACATCGTGGCCGGGAACGCTGACGTTCTCGACCGGTCGCGGCGACATCGAAGTGTACATCAAACAGATTGCGAAGTTTCGCGTGCACCTTCACACCGACGACGGCATGCTCTTTACCGATTTCGGGTTAAGCGGTACGTCACACGGCAGCGCGGAGACCATCGACGGTGTCGTCAACGGCGGCAGCAACGCCGGAACGATCGATATCGAAGCGCACACGGGCAATATTCGTCTGCTTGCACTGACCCCGCAATCGTAGGGCGCTTACGGCGTGCCCGTCCCGAGCGCGCTTGCGATCGGGCCGATGCCGGTCGAGCCGTTGACGGTACCGGCGTAGTTGTAGACCGGGGTGGAATCCGCCGTCCCGTTGGTCGATCCATCGAGAGCGCCGCCCGCGACGCCTGCGGTTGCCGTCGCCGTGCTCGCATCGCAGTTGATGGTGGTAAGGCTGCCGGTAACGAGGAAGATGGCGGGGCCGGCCGCTGCGCCGCCACCACCGCCGCCTAAAAAGCTAGGTTGAGAGCCTCCGTTGCCGCCCGCGACGCTCAGTCCGCTCGTAGACCCGCCGGCACCCGGCAGCGAGCTGCTGCCGCTGGCGCCGCCGCCACCACCAAAGCCCCCGGCCCCGCCAGCACCGTCGCTACCTTGGCTCGGGCCGCTGCCGCCCAAGCCCCCGGCGCCGCCGCCGCCGCCAAAGCCACCCGCACCCCCGGGTCCGCCATTACCACCTGCGGTAAAGCCGCCGCCACTCGAGCCGCCCGCGCCGCCGCCGCCGCCGCCCGCGCCCAAGAGGATGCCGGAGCCGCCGGGTGTGCCGGTGCCTCCGGGTAGGCCGGGGTTTCCGACGGCGCCGCCTAGGCCGCTGAAGCCTGCCCCGCCATTTCCGGAGGACCCGCCGCCCGTGAGCAGGCCACCGCCCCCAGCAGCGCCGCCGGCGACGCCTCCGGCACCACCCATTCCGCCGCCGCCGCCGCTGCCGAATCCGTTTCCGGGGCTTCCGCCGTTGCCGCCACGCGCTTGACACCCGACGAAGTTATCGTTGATGAGGGTAACACTTGCGGTGTCGATAAAGAGGCAGCCGCCAAATCCGGCCCCGCCGCCGCCGCCGCCGCCGGCCGAGCCGCCGTTTCCGCCCTGTGCGAGGCCGTTCTTAATGTTGAGATTCAGGAGCGTCGCGCCGGCGCTCTCGGCCCAGAAGATGCGTGAGGTGCTTGCGCCGTTGATGACGACGGTACCGTAGGATCCGCCGTCGATCACGGTGTTCGCCGAGAGCGGAGCTAACGGTCCGGCGAGGGCAACCGTACAGGGCGTCGATGGGCTGCACAAGCTGGATGCAAAGACGATCAGCGATCCCGGATGGGCGTTTGCTTGTTGGAGCGCGTAGCGGAGGTCGCCGGTCGTGCCGGCACCGCTACCCGTGCCGGTACCCGCCGGGGTGCCGGGCGTCGTGTCGGTTGCGACGTTGACCGTGTAGACGTTGCCGGTTGCCGTTGCAAAGGGCAGCGTGCTCGTCGTTCCGCTCGTGGTCGTTGCGCTGATACTTTGCGTGCCGAAGGTGGCGCCGGCGACGTTGAAGCTCGCGGTAAGCGTAGTACTCGACGTGACGTTGACGTTGCTCACGGTGATGCCGCTGCCCGCGCTTACCGTCGTTCCGCCCGCAACGAAGTTCGTACCGGTGAGCGTCTCGGTGATGGTGCCTTGACTCGTCGCCGCCGACCATGTGCCCATGTTCGTGAGGGTGGGCGTGGGGAAGGTGATCGCCGGGGTGACGCTCGAGGTGAGTCCGCTTGCGCTTGCGGTGATCGTGGGATTCGCGGCAAACGAGGCATCGTAGTTGAGCGTGATGCCGGTGGTTGGCGCGGTCACAGAGGTCTGCGAGAGCGACGAGTGCCCGGAGGCATCCGAATCCGCAAGCGTGATGGTCAATGGAGTACCGCTTGCGTTGACGTAGGATCCCGGTCCGACGATCGTGTTGCCGTCGGCGTCGAGCGCCTTGAGGGTCACGCCGACGGAGCCTGCGGTGCCCGGCGTCACGTGCGTGGTTGCAAGCGAGACCGCGATCGACTTCACGACGCCGTTGAACGTGGCGTTAACGGTGTTGGCTTGATTGGCCACGATCGTCTGCGTGAGCGATCCGGTGGAGAGCAGGTTGCCGCTTGCGTTTTGCGCGTCGTACAGATTTGCGGAGAACGTGTCGCTGCCGACCGGCGCGTTGATCGTGCCGCTGCAGGTGGTCGTGCAGTTGACCGTTGCGTTCGTTGCGGTGCCGCCGCTTTGCGGCGTGACGCCGAGCGCAACGGATTGCGTTGAGGGAGAGACGTAGGCGGGTGCGCGTCCGGTCGAAGGCGCCGGTGTCGGCACGACGATCGTAAAGTGCACGGGCACGCTTTGCTGCGTAGTGGGGCCGCTTGGTGCCGCTGGTTGCGTCACCGTGGGGATGGACGAACCGCTCCCGCCGCCGCAGGCGGCCAGCGTCACGGCGCATGCAAGGATGCTTGCGGTATAACGTATCGATGATGCGCGCATGACCTATGAACCTCCAACCGTGGTGGTGGTGACGCCGATGGTAAGCGTGGCGTTCTGTCCGTTGCCGCCCGCGATGGTAAAGGTGCAACTCCCTGCGGCCACCGGCGTAACGGTGAAGGTGGTGCCGGAGCTCGGCGAGATCGTTGCGATCCCGGTGCAAGTCGTCGTCGTTGCGGTGAATGCACCACTGTAATGCGCTTGCGATGCGCTGGTGCTCTGAGCGTTGCTCGCGCCGGTCGCCGTAAAGTTGAGTGCGCTCGCCGACAAGTTCACGACACCCGGTGTCGGCACCGGCGTCGGAGTCGGCGTTGGCGAAGGCGTAGGCGTAGGCGTTGCCGTTGGTCCGGCCGTGGGCGTTGCCGTCGGTCCAGCCGTCGGCGTTGCCGTTGGTCCGGCGGTCGGCGTTGCCGTTGGTCCGGCGGTCGGAACGACCACGTCCGGTGGCACCGGCGAGCATGCAGCAAACATCGCCGCAGCACAGACTGCGAACAATAAACGACTCATCGGGTCGCCTGTTAGTCGGACTGCTAACGGTGTCCTGCGCTAGATGAGTGCGCCGGGGTTCATGGCGCCATCGGGATCGACAGCTGATTTGATCGCGCGCATGAGCGCGAGTTCGACCTGGCTGCGATGCGCGACGAGGTCGTCACGGCGATACCGCCCGATGCCATGTTCTGCCGTGATACTGCCACGAAAGCGGGCGACGATATGGTGAACGACGGCCGTGATCTGCGCGCTCGCCGTGTTGCCTCCGGGTGCAAGCAGCACGTTGAAGTGGATGTTGCCGTCGCCCAAATGCCCGAAAGCGAGCACGCGCGTTCCCGGGAATGCCGCTTCGACGGCATCGCTCGCCTCGGACACGAACGCTGGTATATCCGAGATTGCGACGGAGACATCGTGCTTGGCGCTCGGGCCTTCGCGGCGTTCGCTTTCCGTGATCGCTTCGCGCCATCGCCAGAGCGCGTCGCGCTGCGTCGAGGTTTCCGCAAGCACGGCGTCGGCGATGGTTTCATGCTCCATCGCGGTGGCTAACGCCGACTCGAGCGCCTCACGCAGGCCCGGCAGCGACGAGCCGGCTTCGATCAGCAGATACCACGGATGTGCAGCGAGGGGACGCTCGAGCCCCGGCTGGTGCGCGCATTGGAGGGCAAGCGCGCGTTCCGAAAAGAGCTCGCAGGCGGAGAGCGTCTCACCGAGCGCCTCTTGGACCATGCCGAAGAGCGCAACCGCATCGTCCAGGCACGCAAGCGCGACAAGCGCCGTCGCGCGTGCGCGCGGACGGGGAAAGAGGCGCAGCACCGCGCCGGTAATGACGCCGAGCGTGCCCTCCGAACCGATGAAGAGCTGCTTCCAATCGTACCCTGCGTTGTCTTTTCGCAGCGATCGCATGCCGTCGAGAATGCGGCCATCGGGCAGCACCGCTTCGAGCCCGAGAACGAGCGCGCGCATCGAACCGTAGCGCAGTACCGCGGTGCCCCCTGCGTTCGTCGCGATCAACCCGCCGATCTGCGCGCTACCCTCTGCGGCGAGCGAGAGCGGAAAGAGGCGCTGCGCATCGTGCGCCGCGCGCTGTACCTCGGCAAGCACGCAGCCCGCATCGACAGCGATCGTGAAGCCTGCGGCGTCGAGCGATCGAATGCCGTGCATGCGCTCGAGCGAGAGGACGATCGCGCGCGAAAGACCGACCGGTGTCGCGCCGGCAGCGAGTCCGGTGTTGCCGCCTTGCGGAACGACGGCAACGTTTGCGCGCGTGCATATCTCCATCACCCTTGCAACGTCGTGCGTTGAGGCAGGACGGAGCACGGCGAGCGCGCTCCCGGTGAAGAGGCCGCGCCAGTCGCTCAAATAGGTTGCGGTACGTTGCGGATCGGTGACGAGGCCCGCCGCGCCGACGACCTTGCGGAACTCGTCGAGCAGCGCGTCGCTCACGCTCTCGTGCGCGCGAGCAACGCCTCCTTGGCTTTGACCAGACGCAGAACCGTCTCATTGCACGGTGTGGCGACGCCGGTTCGACGGCCGAACGCGACCACGGCACCATTGATGTGATCGATTTCAGTCGGGTGCCCGGACTCCAGATCGAAGGCCATCGAGCTCTTGGAATCCGCACCGATCTCGATCACTTGCGTGACGTATTGCCACGGATTTGCAAAGGGCAGATTGATCCTTAACGCGGCGGCGACCGCCGCGGCTTCGTCGGCAAGCGATTCCGCAAGGCGTGCTGCGTTGGAATCGCGCGGGATCGCGCCGGCTTCGCAGTCGAGCAATGCCGAGATCGCGTTGATCGCTGCATTGGCGACGAGCTTGCCCCAGAGGTGCGGGCGGATGTCGTACACGACCGAGGTTCGCAGCCCCGACGCGGTGAGCAACTCCGCGATCGTTCGGGCCGTTGCGGGCGCAGCGCTCGACGATCCGAGAATCGTATTGCCGGTCTCCGAACTGCGCACGCGTCCGGGACCGGTGGTAAGCGAGGATTCGGTCGTAATACCGAGTACGACCGGAACGGCGCCGCCAAGCGCGGTTTTGATCGCGTCTTCGTTTCCGACGCCGTTTTGGAGCGAGATGATGGGCGTCGCGGGGTTGAGCTCGCCCGCAAAGGGACGCAGGGCTCGCAGCGTATCGACCGCCTTGACGAACAAGAACAGCATCTGCGAGCCATAGAGGTCGCGTGCGTGCGAAGTAACCCGCACCATGCGCGGCGGCGCCTCATTCACCGCAAGGCCGTGCTGTGCCACGGCGGCGACGGTTTGCGGGTTTGTATCGAGCACGGTCACCTCGCACGTCTGCGCGAGGTGAAAGCCAAAGAGCGTTCCCATGGAACCCGCTCCGATGATGCCAACCTTAAGTCGTGCTTCGCTCATGATGCCTCGTTAGGGAATCTGCGCTTGGATGCCATAGCTGAACCGGCGTTCCGGTTGGTTGAGCGCGCGCTCACCCGCAAAGAGTTCGAGCCCCTTGGTGAGGTGAACGCTTCCGTAGAGATCGACGAGCGGATGGCGCGGATTGTAGATGCGGCTATCGAGACCGAAGAGCTTGGTGTCGTACCCGGCAAGCACCCCGAGTTGCGAGTAAAGCACGCCGCCCCCAACGTGAAGGTCTTGCCCCATCTTCTTTAACAGCGCGAGGTTCGTCGTCGTGTGGCCGCCGATGTCGTTCGCGCCGACGAACAAGCTCGTCGTCGCTTTGGGGAGCACGATGGCATTGAGGTCGGTTTGCGGTCCCCGGTCGGCACTGTAAAGCGCGTTCGGGCAACACACCGTCTGCCTGGAGAGGCCGCTGATGCGCAGTTGGATCGCGATCAGGCTCGTCGCTACCCGCGCGAGCTTGTTGCGAATCTCTATACGCCGCTGCTGCGGGGTCGGCGTTGGGCCCAGTACCGGAGGTGCGCTCGCAACGGGCACCGGCGTTGCGTGTGCATCCACGCCGTACACACTGCTCGTGCCCCCAAGCGCACCGAGCAGCGAGTTTGCGCGCTGCATCGTTGCGTCGAGATTAGCGATCGTGTTCTTGACCTGCATTTGCGTCTGTTTGTCACCCGTCATCGTTTGCAGGTCGTGCGTGATATCGGCGATGTTCTTCGTGGTTGAGGCGATATTCTTGGTCGTATCGAGCACGCTCTTCTTGAGACTCGGGTCCGTGGCGATGCTCTTGAGCGATGTCATCGATTGATCGAGTGCCTGCGATGTTTCATCGAAACGCGCAAGGATGGTCGAAATACGGCTCGCGTTCAACTGGGTGGTGCGATTGAGCGTACCGGTGAGCGCGACGATGTTGGCGCTTGCTTGCGCCAAGCTTGCCTGCAGCGAAGCGGACATGGTGGTAACGGCGGAGCGGGCCTGAGACGTCAGGTCGTTGGCATTGTCGAGCGTCTCTTGCATCGCGGCAAGCAGTTGCGGCTCGCTGCGTTGCAGTTGTGCGAGCATAGCGTCAAGGCGCTGAATCTCGCCTTGCCCTTCTTGCAAGAGATCGGCGATCGTTGCGGTGTTCGTGCCGTACGGCTGGTCGGCGACCGGCAATACGCGACGCGCCAATACCTTGACCTGCGGCATGTCACCATCGGCTTCGGGCGTGACGACGGGAGGCACGATGAGGAGGCTTGGATCGCCGGTAAGCGGAGCTTGAATCAGGAAGCGCGAGTCGCGCGGAATGCGAATGTCGCGGTTGACAGCGAGGATGACATCGACCGAATTATCGGGCAAGAGGACGATCGAATCGACCGTGCCGACGGTGACGCCGCTGAAATAGACGAGGGCCCCCGAATGCAGTCCGGCGGCCGAGCGAAAATGGATACCCGTCTGGTACCCGCTGTGCCGCGTGCCGAAATTCGTAATCACGTAGAACACGCCGAAGAGCAACAGCAGCGCGACCAGCGCGAAGGCTCCCACCTGTGCCTGTTTACTCATCGCTCACTACATACTCCGCGCTCATGCGCAAGCCCCGCACAGCGCGAAATGCGCAACCACGGGCTTCGGTTCCGGGCGCGGTGCCCCGGCTGCCGCCGGCGGACGCCCGAGCCTCCGGTCCGAAGCGAGACGCCGGGTGGCAACGTCGCGGCGTAGGCGCAGAGAAGGAACGGTTGCTATATGGGAATTGGGCCTACTTCCGACCCCTCGAGGAACTGCTGCACGAGCGGATTGCTAGACGTACGAATCTCGTCCACCGTTCCATACGCAATGATCGCGCCTTCGAAAAGCATCGCGACGTAGTCTGCCATCATGTAAATCGACTGCAAGTCGTGCGAGATGACGACCGCCGTACCGTTGAGCTTGTTGCGCAAGCGCACGATCGTATCGGTAATGAGGTGCGTGACGATGGGATCGAGGCCGGTGGTGGGTTCGTCGTAGAGTACGAGTTCGGGGCGCGTCACGATCGCGCGAGCGAAGCCGGCGCGTTTGAGCATACCGCCGGAGAGCTCGCTTGGCATGTTATCGTAGGTCGAACCGAGGCCGACGCTTTCGAGCGCGTCGAGGACGATCTTGCGGATCGCGTCATCGTGCAGGCGGGTATGCTCGCGTAGCGGGAGTGCGACGTTCTCACCGACCGTGAGACTGTCGAGCAGCGCCGCGAATTGAAACGAAAGGCTCACTTTGCGCCGAATCTCGTTGAGTTCGCGTTCGGGCATATGACAGATATCGTGCTCGCGCAGGTACACATGTCCCGCATCGGGCCGTCGCAGGCCGTCGATCAGTCGTAGGATCGTGGATTTGCCCGCCCCGGAAAGCCCGATGATACAGGTGATGGCGCCCTCGACGATATCGAGACTGCAGTTGCGCAGGATGACCCGCTCGCCATACTGGAGCGAAACGCCATCGAGCCGGGCCACGATTGCCGCCATCAGTGCCCGCCGAAGAGGACGAACGAGAGCGCGAAGTTCGAGACGAAGATCATGATGATCGAGATGACGACGGCCCCGGTGGTCGCTTTGCCGACGCCGGCGGCGCCCCCACGCGTCGAGAGCCCTTGATAGGCGCCGACAAGCGCGATGATCACGGCAAACACGAGGGACTTCACGAGCCCCTTCACGATGTCTTCGAAACCGATCGCTTGGCGCGCGGATGCGATAAACGAATCGCTTGAAATGTGGGCATAGGTTTGTGCGATCCACATGCCGCCTGCAATCGACACGACGTCGGCAAAAATCGTCAGGAGTGGAAGCATCACAAGCATCGCGAGCAAGCGCGGAACCACGAGAAAACGCGTGGGCTCAAGGCCCATCGAGGTGAGCGCCTCGATCTGCTCGGTGACGACCATCGAACCGATTTCGGCGGCGATCGCCGATCCCACGCGACCGGCGACGACGACCGCCGTTAACATCGGGCCCAGTTCGCGCACGCTTGCAAACGCGACGGCGCCACCGACGAGGCTGCCGATGCCGAACTGCACGGCCTGTACGGCCGACTCGAGCGAGATGACCATGCCCGTGAAGAGCGAGGTCAGGATGACGATCGAGATCGATTGGACGCCTAGAAAGTAACACTGGTTGATCGTTTCGATGAAGCGGATACGCATCCGCATCATAAACGAGCCGGATTCGCCCGCGAGCGTCGTGATGCCGCCCGCATATTCGAGCAGATCGATCGTCGCGCGGCCCACCCGGTCGAGGACCTTCACGCCAAGGACTCTCCCAGTCTCGCGAGATCATCGAGCACCGATCGCGTGGCCTCGATGCGCTTCACGGCGACGCCGCGTTCGGCGCTGAGGTTGAAGTGAACTTGGTTGATCTGCTCCAAGCGCTTATCGACATCCCGTAGATGCGTACGTGCTTCGCGTTCGAATCCACGAAAGTACTGTTCGACGGCTCGCAGGTAGCCGGGGCGCTCCGTATCGGCGCTTCCGGTTTGCAACGCGTGCTCCATGCGCGCTTGCGCGGCTTTGAGCGCACGATCGGTAATGTGGAATTCGGCCACGCGTGCGACGAGTGCCTTGAGCGCGTCGTCAGACATGGGCTTTCTGCTCTTCACCGACGCCCGCCGCTCGAAGGGCGGCGCGTTGTGCGTTGAATAGCTCGCGAATGCCGCCTTCGGCCAGGGCCAGGAGCTGATCGAGCTCGGAGCGGTCGAAGGGCTCGGCCTCCGCCGTGCCCTGAATCTCGACGAATTTTCCGGCATCGGTCATGAAGACGTTCATGTCGGTATGCGCGTTGGAATCTTCGTCGTAGGCGAGGTCGAGCAGCGGTAGGCCGCGCACGATGCCGACGCTTGTTGCGGCGATAAGGCCGGTCAGCGGCGAGCGGGCGCCCCGCAGTTCCGGGACCTGCGCGAGCGCGAGGGCGAGCGCAACGTAGGCACCGGTGACCGAGGCGGTACGCGTGCCGCCGTCGGCCTGGATCACGTCGCAATCGATCCATACCGTGCGTTCGCCCAGCTTCGCAAAATCGGTTACCGCGCGCAGGGCGCGGCCGATGATGCGCTGGATCTCGTGCGTGCGCCCCCCGACCTTGCCTTTCGTCGCTTCACGCGAGGTGCGATCTTGGGTCGCGCGCGGAAGCATCGAGTACTCCGCCGTCACCCATCCGACACCTTTGCCCTTGAGCCACTGCGGCACGCGTTCTTCGAGCGTCGCGGCGCAGATCACGCGGGTGTTGCCCACGGAGATCAGCGCACTGCCTTCGGCGTATTTCAGGAAGCCCGGTTCGATCGTTATCGGGCGCAATTGATCGGGACGCCGTCCGTCGGAGCGGGTCATCTTATTCAACCGTCACCGTCTTGGCAAGATTGCGCGGCTGATCGACGTCCTTCCCGCCAAGCTCGGCAATGTGATATGCGAGCAGTTGGAGCGGGATGATATTGACGATCGGCGAGAGCAACTCGTCCACGCGCGGTACCCAAAACACGTGATCGGCAACCTCGGCGGCCTCCCGGTCGCCGTGATTGGCGACGAGAACGATCGGGGCTTCGCGCGCCTTCGACTCCATGAGATTCGAGAGCATTTTGTCGCGCACGCGGCCGTCGGTCATCACGCCGATTACCGGCGTCTCGCGGTCGAGCAGGGCGATCGGTCCGTGCTTCATCTCGCCTGCCGCATAGCCTTCAGCGTGAATGTAGCTGATCTCTTTGAGCTTGAGCGCGCCTTCGAGCGCCGTCGGAAAGTTGACGTAGCGTCCCATGAAGAGACAACTGCGCATGTGCTGAAGCTTCTTTGCCACCTCGCGAATCGTCTCGGAGGTATCGAGGACGACGTCCACAGATGCCGGGAGCAGTTTCGTATTCTCGCCGATCTCTTTCAAACGTGCCGGATCGACGGTTCCACGAACCTTCGCGAGATAGAGCGCAAAGAGCGTCATCGCGGTCAGTTGCGAGACGTATGTCTTGGTCGCGGCGACGCCGATCTCGGGGCCACCACGGGTATAGAGCGTTCCATCCGCCAAGCGCGTAAGGTGCGATCCGAGGACGTTGCAGATGCCCAAAATCGTCGTGCCGGCATCCTTTGCGATACGGACCGCCTCGATCGTGTCCGCCGTCTCACCCGACTGCGACATGGCGATCACGAGCGCCGTCGGATCGATCACCGGGTCGCCGTAACGAAACTCGCTTGCCAGCTCCATCTCGACCGGGAGCTTCACGAGCGAGCGCAGCAGGTACATTCCCACCATGCCGGCGTGATAGGCCGTGCCGCACCCGGTGATCGCGATCTTCGAGATGGCACGCAGTTGCTCGTCGGTCACGCCGCCCAACTCGTGCGCAAGATGCACGTGCCCGCCGTCGTCGATGCGTCCCGCAAGCGTCTCTTTGATCACCGAGGGCTGCTCGAAGATCTCCTTGAGCATGAAGTGCGCGTAGCCGCTCTTCTCGGCCGAGGTTGCGTCCCAGGTGACCTCGAGCGCGTCGCGCTCGATCGGGGTTCCGTCGTAGCGCGTGAGGCGATAGCCGTCACGCTCCACCACGACCATCTCGCCTTCTTGGAGAATGATCTCTTTACGCGTGTAGGGCAGGATCGCGGGGGTGTCCGATGCGACGAACATCTCGCCCTCGCCGATACCGACGACGAGCGGGCTTGCACCGTTTCGAGCGAAGACCAGACGTTCGGGCTCCTCGCTCGTGATTACGCCGAGCGCATAGGCGCCGATCAGTTCTGCGAGCGACTTCCGGACCGCGACGACGATATCGCCGTCGTAGTGCGCTTCAATCAGATGCGCGATCACCTCGCTGTCCGTCTCGCTCTTGAAGACGTGCCCGAGCTCGATCAAGCGTGCGCGAAGCGACGCATAGTTCTCGATGATCCCGTTGTGCACCACGGCGATATCGCCCGTGCAATCCATGTGCGGGTGGGCGTTGGCGTCGTTCGGGCGGCCATGCGTTGCCCAACGGGTGTGCCCGAGACCGACCGTTCCGGTCAGCCTCGATCCGTTGCGCAGCTTCTCCGCCAGGCGCGAGAGTTTGCCCTCGGCCTTGCTGCCGGTCAACGCGCCATGAGCGTCGATCACGGCGACGCCGGCGCTGTCGTACCCGCGGTATTCGAGACGCCCAAGCGAGTCCAATATGATTGGAACGCTATCGCGCTCCCCGATATATCCTACGATCCCACACATAACGATGCCCTAGTACACGTGCTTTCTGTGACGCCCGGCGAACCTATTTGATTCCCTCTTTGGTGCGATGGTAGGCGATGTGCCCCTCGGCGATCTCGTCGAGCGCGATCGACACCGGCTTATTGGGGTTGATGTCGTCCTTATCGACGAGCGGCTCGCTCGTAAAGAACTCGCGACGGTCCGACGCCGGAAGTTGCTGCACGCGAATCCAGTTGTTCAACTGGCGGGCGCGCTTGGTCACGATGTTGACGAGGCTGAATTTCGAGTCGGCGTGCTTGAGCAGCGCGTCGAGGTCTCCGAAGATGGTCTTACTCACGTGATGTAGGTTCCTTACTTAACTCTGTTCGATGGTGCCGAGTGATTCGTCGCCGAAGCGATGGATGCGGAAACGCTCCGCGTGCAGAACCGCGCTCAGGTCGCGAACGGCGTTCTGCGAGTTTCCCTGCTCGTTGATCACGAGGTAGTCGAAGCTGCGAATGAACCGCATCTCCTCGCGCGCGATCTCGAGCCGTCGGGCGATCTCTTCGTTCGTTTCGGTTCGTCTGGCGAGCAACCGCTCGCGCAGGTGCGAGAAGCGATCCGGAACGAGAAAGATCAGGACGGCATCCGGAAACGCCGCCTTGATCGCGAGCGCGCCGTTGACCTCGGGCTTCATGATCAAGTCGTACCCTTCGGCAAGGGTCCGCTCGACGAAATCGCGCGGTGTGCCGTAGAGGTTTCCGTTGTACTCCCGCCACTCGAGAAAGCCGTCGTGCGCTCGGCGCGCTTCGAATGCCTCACGGGTGAGGAAGAAATAATGCTCGCCGTCGTGTTCGCCCGCGCGCGGTTCGCGTGTGGTCGCCGAGACGGAGTACCGCAGCCGCGGAAGTTGCTCGCGCAGCGCTTCCACGAGCGTGTCCTTGCCCGCCCCGGAAGGGCCGGAGACGACGAAGAGCAGCCCGGGGCCGGTAATCAAACGAACTCCTTGAGCGAATGGTGGTGAACGAGCGGCATGGAGAGTTCCGAGCCAGTGAAGAGGAAACCTCGTTGCATGGCCTTGACACTTGCATCCGTGCTCGCGGAGAGCGCGCTTCGGCGCCCCGAGCGGACTGCCCTGATCTGTGGAACCGAGCGTATCGGCTACGGCCAGCTCTGGGAGGAGGCGCGCCGCTACGGGGCCATGTTTCGGCGGTACGGCGTCGAGCCGGGTGACCGCGTTGCGATCCTCCTGCCCAACGCTCCCGACTTTCCGCGGGCATATTATGGGGCGCTTGCGATCGGCGCGGTCGTCGTGCCGGTGCATGCGCTGTTGACCGCAACGGAGATCGCGTACGTGCTGCGCGACTCCGGCGCGAAGGTGCTCGTCGTCCATCCGCTGCTCGCAGCGGCCGGGGCAGCGGGAGCGGTTGAGGCAGGCGTGCCGTACGTGCAGGCGCAGGTTCCCGGCGATGAACCGATCGAGCGGATGGTTCAGCGCGCAACCGAGGATGACGCGGTGATCCTCTACACGAGCGGGACCACCGGCAAACCCAAAGGGGCGGTACTCACCCAGAGCAACATGGTGCTCAACGCGACCGTCAGCGCCTTCGACCTCTTTGCCCTCTGCGCGGACGACGTCTTCCTCGGTTCTCTGCCCCTGTTTCACTCCTTCGGTCAGACGTGCGTCATGAACGCGGCCTTCCGGGTGGGCGCGACCGTCGTCCTTCAGCCGCGCTTCGACGGGCCCGGGGCGCTCGCATTGATGCTCGCGCATGGGGTGACCGTCTTTGCGGGCGTGCCGACCATGTACATTGCGCTCCTCGACGCCGCACAGCAGCAGCCGGAACGGCCGGCGCTGCGTCATGCGGTCTCGGGCGGGTCCTCGCTGCCGGCCGCCGTGCTCGAGGCGTTCGAAGGGGTCTTCCGGACGCCGATCTACGAGGGGTACGGGCTCTCCGAAACGTCGCCGGTGGCAAGCTTCAACCAACGGGACCTCGGGCGCAAGCCCGGCACCGTTGGCGCGGCGATCTGGGGCGTCGAGCTCGCCGTCGCGCGGCCCGACGTGGAGGATCGCATCGAGATCGTGCCGAGCGGTGAACTCGGGGAGATCGTGATACGCGGGCATTGTGTCTTCAAGGGCTACCTGAACAATCCGGAGGCCACGCGTGAGGCGATCGTCGATGGCTGGTTTCGCTCGGGCGATCTCGGGACCCAAGACGACGCCGGGTTCGTCACGATCGTGGAT
Source organism: Vulcanimicrobiota bacterium (assembly GCA_027452165.1). Lineage (GTDB taxonomy): Bacteria > Vulcanimicrobiota > Vulcanimicrobiia > Vulcanimicrobiales > Vulcanimicrobiaceae > REEB354. Next base: position 26,105 of record DAIDGX010000019.1, read on the forward strand.
CGCAAGAAAGACATGATCTTGCGCGGCGGCTTCAACGTCTATCCGCGCGAGGTCGAGGAGGTGCTGATGCGGCATCCCGCCGTCAAGCAGGTTGCCGTGATCGGGGTGCCTCACGAAACGCATGGCGAGGAGATCGTTGCGGTGGTCGTGCGCGCTGGTGGTGCAGATGACATCGGCGCCGAGGCGATCGTTGCGTGGTCGCAGCAGCATCTTGGCCGTTACAAATATCCCCGCCACGTGCACTTCGTCGAAGCGATGCCCCTCGGCCCGAGCGGTAAAGTGCTCAAGCGCGAATTGAAACGCACGATCGTCGCGTCGCGTTGAACGTGCGCACCGACGCACTCCTGATCCGCAGGCTCGCATTCGAACTCGACGCACGCCTTCGGAACGCGAAGCTGCGCGATCTCGGCGTACTCCCGGATGGGCGCGTCGCGCTTGCGCTCTGGTCGCGTGGCGAGACACACCTCGTCTGTATCGATATCTTCGGCACGCCTCCGCTCGTGACGATCGAAACGGGTGATCTTCCGATCGCGATCGAGCCCGGCTTCGTGCGCGCCGCGGGCGCGGCGTTGCGCGGAACGTCGTTGCTCGCGGTTCGCGCGCGCAAGGGAGATCGTCTGCTACGCATGACCTTCGGCGTACGTTCGCGCTTCGGCGTGGGTGAAGAGCTCGATCTCATGATCGAACTCGTTCCGCGCTTCGGAAACATCGTGCTCCTCAAAGGCGAAACCATCGTCGCGGCCGCGAAAGAATTCACCCTCGCGGAGAACGGTGTGCGCGCGATCGTCGCCGGACACCGCTACGAGCTTCCGCCCCTTGCCGCGCGTGCCGCGCTTGCGGCGTCGGCAACACCGGCGGAGCTCGACGACGATACCCGTATGCGCGATCCGCTCTACGTTTATCGTCGCGACGGCGCGCTCGTGCAGGCGTATCCCCTACCGCTCGATGGCTACGCCGATGTGCCGTGCACGCGCGAGGCATCACTGCTCGATATCGTGGGCGAGCGACGCGCGTCCGCGTCCGGCGAAACAGCCGAACGACGCTCGGCGCAGCGCCGGCGTTCCATCGTCAAGCGACTCGACGAACGCGAACGCAAGGTGCGCTCGGAACGCGCGGCGCTCGACGCCAGGCGCCGCGAAGTCGCCGGGCGTGAGGAACTGCGCGTCCAAGGCGACGCACTCTTCGCCCGCCTACACGAGTATGCGAGCCCCGCGGAGCGCGATGCGGCGAAGGAACGCGCGCTCGAGCTGTTTGCCCGTTATAAGAAGCTTGGCGCCTCGCTTCCGCACCTCGACGGACGCGCGGCTGCCCTCGATGCATCCGTGCAGGCAATCGAGGCGCTGCGTTGGGAGGCCGAACGTGCCGAGGATGCCGACCTCGACGACGTGGAGACCGCGCTCGAGGCACTCGACACGCGCCGGCCGCAACGCACGCACGGGCGCAAACGGCGCAAGCGCGCTCCGCTTGAGGTGCACACGGAGCACGGATCGCGCATTCTCGTCGGCCGGTCGCCCGTGGAGAACGCCGAGCTCACTTTTCACGTCGCGCGACCGCACGATCTCTGGTTCCACACGCAAAACATCCCGGGCGCGCACGTCATCCTGCAGCGCGACGATCGCAGCGATGCGCCCGAGGCCGACGTGCAACGCGCCGCCGAGCTCGCCGCCTTCTTCTCCAAAGCGAAAACGAGCCCCAAGGTTGCGGTTGACTACACGGAACGAAAGTTCGTTCGCGCGCAGCGCAACGCGCCGCCGGGGCTCGTCTGGTACACGCACCCGCGCACGCTCATCGTCGAGCCGCGCGCAGAGGGGTGATCCCGGTTACTTCAAGCGCGACTCGCAGACGCTCCAATCGACGTGGGCCATGAATGACTCGATGTACTTGCCCTTCTCGGCCGGTTTATAATCGCGCAGGAACGCATGCTCCCAGAGATCCATGACGAGCACGGGTTCGCATCCCGCGAGCTCGTTGATGTTATGATCGCCGATCCATACGTTGACGAGTTGTCCGCCCACTTTGTCGTGGAACGCGATCGCCCAACCCACCCCGCGCATGCCGCCGATCGCCGCGAAATCCTTCTTGAAGTTCTCGAGCGATCCGAACGAGGAGCCGATGAGGTCGTGCAACTTGCCGCCGGCGAGCGCCTTCGGCGCCGCCGTCAGGTTGTCGAAATAGTACTCGTGGAGACGCATGCCGTTGAACTCCCAGCCCAAGCGCCGCACGATCTCGGCGTAGGCGGGATCGGCTCCGGAATTCTTGCCGGCCGCGCGCATCGCCGCGATCTGCTCGCCGAGTAGATTGGTGTTTTTGACGTACCCTTCGTAGAGACCGAAGTGAATCTGCAAGGTTTCATCCGAAATGCCTTGCAGGCCCGCGAGATTCCATTTCTTCGGTGTGTAAACGTTCATGCGTGTCCTTCCATCCTCGAGTATTTGACCGTATTGCGTTAGCGGAACGGGGTCAGGCATCCCTGCTTGGCGCATCCGGAACGAGCACGATCTTACCGATATGCAGGCTGCTTTCCAAGCGGGCGTGCGCTGCGGCCGCGTCGCTAAAGGTGTAGATCGAATCGACCAGCGGCACGATCGGATCGCGCTTGTCGAGTAGCGGCCAAATTCGCGCACGTAGTCCACCGGCGATCTGTGCCTTCTCCTCGTCGCTACGCGGTCGTAAGCTCGAACCGAAGATCGTCGCGCGGCGTTGCAGCAAGCGTGAAAGATCGAGCTCGGCGTGCGTTCCGGAAGCGGTTGCAATGCACGCAATCCGGCCTTCGACCGCGAGCGCGCGCAGATCGCGCGCGACGTACTCGCCGCCGACGATGTCGAGCACGATATCGACGCCCCGTCCATCCGTGAGCGCGAGCACGCGCTCGACGAAATCTTCGGCCCGGTAGTCGATCGCGGCGTCAGCGCCGATGTCGAGCGTCGCGGCACACTTTTCGGGCGTGCCGGCGGTGGCGATGGCGCGCGCACCAAACGCGCGGGTAAACATGATCGCCGTCGAACCGATGCCGCTCGTGCCGCCGTGGACGAGCACAACGTCGTCACGCTGCATACGCGCGCGAACCACGAGGTTGTCGAAGACGGTGAAGGCGTTCTCGGGGAGCGTGGCACCCTCGACGAACGACCACGTGCGCGGCAGCGGCAGGACGTGCCCCTCGGGAACTGCGACGTACTCAGCGTAGCCGCCGCCGTTGCAGAGGGCGACGACGCGATCTCCGGCGGCGACCCCGCGCACCGCGCTGCCGGTCTCGACGACGGTGCCCGCGACCTCCAGTCCGAGATAGGGGCTTGCGCCGGGCGGTGCCGGATAGTGCCCCTTGCGCTGCAGGGTATCGGCGCGCGCGACGCCGGCGGCTTCAACCTCGATCACCACCTCGGTGGACTGCGGCGTGACGCGCGGACGCTCGGCGACGAAGAGCACCTCCGACGGGCCCGGCTGGGCGAACGCGACATACTTCACGTTCTCGCTAGTACCCGCTCGGGGTGCTTCACGCCTCGCCCGCGCGCGTGACGAACATCGCATCGCCGAAGGAAAAGAACCGGTAGCGCTGCTCCACGGCTTGGCGATAGGCGCGTAGGACTCGCTCGCGGCCGGCAAAGGTGGACACGAGCACGAGCAGTGTCGATTGCGGCAAATGGAAGTTGGTAATCATCGCATCGACGACGCGAAAGGTAAATCCCGGCCGGATGAAGAGCCCGGTGCTTCCTTCCCCCGCGACCACACGGCCATGCTCCGCGGCGCATCCTTCGAGCGCGCGTACGACCGTCGTGCCTGCGGCAACGATCCGACGCCCTTGCGCGCGCGCCGTGGCGATCGTGCGTTCGGTCGCGGGTGCGATCGCATATCGCTCGTGATGCATCCGGTGTTCGTCGAGACGTGTTGCGGTCATCGGCCGGAACGTCCCCAGGCCGACGTCGAGCGTCACGTGGACGACCTCAACCCCCTTGGCTCGGAGCCGGTCGAGCACGTCGCGGGTGAAATGCAGCGACGCGGTGGGCGCGGCGACGCTGCCGGGCACGCGCGCGAAGATCGTTTGATAGCGCTCCTGCGCTTCGGGTGAATCGTTGTGAATGTAGGGAGGTAAGGGGAGCCGTCCGGCAGTGTCGAGGAACGTTTCAAAAGGCACGTCTAACGTGAAGACGACTTCGCGCAGGCCGTCGTCATGCGTCGCTACGATATCGGCAAAGCCAAGCTCACCGAAGCGGATGCGCGCTCCCGGTGCAAGGCGGCGCGCCGGCTTGGCGAGCGCCATCCAGCGGGTGGCCTGCGGGTCGTAGCGCATGCTCTGCGCGGGATGGAGCAGCAAGAGTTCGACGGCGCCGCCACTCGGATCGCGGGTACCGTGGATGCGCGCAGCGATCACGCGCGTGTCGTTGAGAACGAGCACGTCGCCTGTGCGCAGATACTCCGGGAGATCGCGAAAGACGCGGTGCTCGACGGAGTCGCCGTCGAGGACGAGCAGGCGGCTGGCGTCGCGCTGCTCCGCCGGCGATTGTGCGATCAGTTCGTCGGGAAGCTCGAAGCGATAGGCTGCGGCCGTCTGCTCGGCGTCAGCTATTTCCGGAGAGCCGTTGGAGTTCAAGGTCGAGAAAATTGGTCAGACGCTTGCGATTGTCTTCCGTCGATTCAATGATCAGGATGCCTACCTGAAACGTGTCTCCCTGAAACGCGCGAATCCAGCGTACCTGCCCGCGAACACGGAGAAACGGGTTACGCTTCATCGTGATCGTGTACTTCGAGCCGATCGGCAAATATTGGTCGGCGATGATCCGCATACCGGTCGGCGAAATGTCCGCAACGGCCCCACGGATCAACATCGAGGCAAGCGGATCCTCGATGACGATGTCGATGAATTTGCGCAATCGAATCGCATAGCGTTTGTCGCTCGCGTTGTCGTCGGCGTCTTGCGGTTTGTTGCGATCAGTCATGCGTAACGGTAACACCTGGAAAATAGAACGCGATGATAGCCTCGGGTGTAGCCCCTTCCAGGGCCATACCGCGAGCTCCCCATTGGCACAGGCCCACGCCATGACCGAGTCCGCCGCCTGCGATACGTACCCGGCCTGCTTGCGAGGCGTTGCCGATCTGGGAGATCAACAGGCTCGGGAGCACGCGCGCCCCGATGCGCAAGCGAAAATCCATCCCACGGACGAAGGCGGAGCCGCGCTCGCAACGGAGTTCGATCATCTTCGCGCGACCGCTCGCATCGGCCTCGGAGACGGCGAGCGCGGTCATCGCTCCATACGGTGCGATCTCGGCGGCGAAGCTCGCTTCGACCTGCGGGAGCGCGATCCGGCGCTTCCAGCGATAATTCGGCGATGCCGTGCAGTACGGGCAGACCACGCCCTCGAGGTAGGGAATCGGCGTGCCGCCCCACGCATCGCTCGAGGCTTCGGTGTGCCCACCGCAACACGACGAGTACTCGGCCTGCGCAAACCCGCCACCGTAACGCAACACCATGCCGCCGGTCGCATCGACCGCCGCACGGCTCGATGCCGTCTCGCCGCGCGTGCCGTCGTACACTTGATCGAGTTCGGAGGGCACCACATCGTAGGCGCGACGCGGCGAGCTTCGTTGTAGCACGTAGCTGCGCGCGCAGATTGCTTGCGCCGCGAGCGCCGCGGCGGGCCATGACGGCGGCATCTCGCGCGAGACGACGCTGTAAAGATACTCTTCGAGCGAGAGCAGGTTGACGATCTCGCCGTTCGGCGCGCGGTAGTAGCGTCCGCGATAGGCTCGGCCGCGAAAGGTGAAGCCGCCTCCGGGTAACGGTGCGACGGGGCCCGCTCCGAGCAGCACGCGCAGCCGTTGCGTTGTCGCGGTCGTCCCCATCGCCGGATCGTACTCGTCTTGGGCACGGGCCGCCGCGGCCGTGTAGGCAAGCGCGGCGGTCGCCGCGATGAACGTCGCGCGTCGCATCAAAAGAGCGGGTCCTGAGCCGGGCCGCGAGCGCCGGATTCGAGTCCCAGGTGGCGGTAGGCATCCGGGGTTGCCTTGCGCCCGCTGGCCGTGCGGATCACGAGGCCCGCTTTGAGGAGGTACGGCTCCACCACGTCCTCGAGCGTCTCCGCATCCTCGGTGAGCGACGCCGCGATCGCGGCGATCCCGGCGGGACCGCCACCGTATTGTTCGATGAGCGTGCGCAGAAATGCGCGATCGAGCCGATCCAGTCCCAGTTCATCGACGCCCTCGCGCGCGAGCGCGTCGGCAGCGACCTGGGCGGTAATCCGGCCGCTCGCGCGCACTTGGGCGTAATCGCGAACGCGGCGCAAGAGGCGATTGGCGATGCGCGGCGTTCCGCGACTGCGACGCGCGATCGTGCCGGCGCCCTCCGGTTCGATCGGCACCTCAAGCACGCTTGCGGAGCGGGTCACGATACGCTCGAGTTCGTGGATCGCGTAGTAATCCATGTGATGTACGATCCCGAAGCGCTCGCGCAACGGCGCGGTGAGCATGCCCGCGCGCGTGGTCGCGCCGACGAGCGTAAAACGCTTGAGCGGCAGTTTGATCGTTTTTGCGAATGCGCCGCGATCGACGATGAAATCGATCTGAAAATCCTCCATCGCGGGGTAGAGAAACTCCTCGACCACGCGCCCCAGACGATGGATCTCGTCGATGAAGAGCACGTCGCCCTCTTCGAGCGTTGTGAGGATCCCGACGAGATCTTTGGGCTTCTCGAGCGTCGGGCCGCTGGTCGGGCGAAAGTTCGCGCCCAACGCGCGCGCAATCAATGCGCCGAGCGTCGTCTTGCCGAGCCCCGGCGGACCGTAGAGCAGCACGTGGTCGAGCGGCTCGCCGCGCCGCGTTGCCGCGTCGATCGCGATCCGAAGGTTCTCGACGACGCGCTCTTGCCCAACGTAGTCGTCAAACGTACGCGGTCGCAAGCTCGCGCCATAGACCTCATCCTCGAGCGTATCCTCGGGACTGACGATACGTTCGTCGAGCGGTCCCGCGTCTTCTGGGCCGAGCAGACGTTTGCGCGGCGTATCGCTCACGTGCGCCGCTCCGCTTTACGCCGGTAGATCTCTGCCAGGAGCGTCTCGGCATCGCGAAGCGCCGGTAACTCCGCGATAGTCTCGCGAATCATCGCTTCGGCTTCCGGGCGTCGATACTCGAGTTGGAGCAGCACGGCAAGAGCTTCGTCGGCGAAATCGGGCATCGCCTGCACCGCGACCGGCGAAGGGTCCTGAATGAGCAAGAACTTCGCCACCTTGCCTTGGAGCTTTGCGACGATATCGCGCGCCTTCTGCTGCCCGATGCCCGGGAGCGTCTTCAAATATGCGTGGTCGCCACGGTCGATCGCAAGCGCGATCGCCGACATCGGCTGCGAGAACGCGCGCGCGGCCGAGCGTGGTCCAATCGATGCAACCGAGCAGAGCGCGTCGAAAAATTCGCGCTCGACCGCGTTAGTGAACCCGTAGAACGTCATGTGCCCGCTGTTTCCGTCGATATTGAGCACGGCGTGTACTTCCAAATGCACGCGTTCGCCGATCGCCTGCGTCACCTTCTCGGCGACGCAGGGTGGCAGCACGATCGTGTATCCAAGTCCGTTGACGTCGAGCACGACCGTTTCGTGTCCGCGCTCGACCAGCGTGCCGCTAATGCGGGTAAACATGATCGCGCATATTCGAGAAGGCGAGCGCCAGGGCGAGCGCGTCGGAGACGTCGTTCGGCTTTGGCGCGCTGCGAAGGTTCAAGAGGGTGGTCACCATCGAGTTGATCTGTTCTTTGCGCGCGGATCCCGACCCCACGAGCGCGCGTTTGACGTGCGCGTGACCGAGCGTGTGTACCGGCACACCGGCTTGCGCGCATGCAAGGTACATCACGCCGCGCGCATGGCCCATCAGGATCGCGGTCATCGGATTTTTGTAGGTTGTGTAGAGTTCTTCGATCACGACGACGTCGGGCTTCGTCTGGGCGAGAATCTCGGCGATCCCAAGGTGCAGTTCGTGCAGACGATCTTCGAGCGCGCGGTCGGTGCGCGGGTTCACGATGCCTGCCTCGACCAGACGCACGCGACGTCCGTCGCGCTCGATGACGCCGTACCCGGTGACGCGAAGCGCCGGATCGATGCCGAGGATGCGCGCAACGCTAGTGTTGCGCACCGTTGACGATGAGCGTGACGCTCGAACCGGGATCGAGCGTCGTTCCGGCACCTGGGTCGGTGCGTACAACCTTCCCGTCGGCTCCCTCGCTCGTCGTGTAGGTGATGCGGTTGACGCGGTAGCCGTACTGTAACAGCGTCGCTTGCGCGTCGCTGAGCGACATGCCTTCGGTGTCGGGAACCTCACCGGATACCGAGAGGGTGATCGTGACGGTCGAGCCTGCGGGAATGCTCGTACCACCAGGTGGATCTTCGGCGACGATCAGACCGTTGCTGTCGGTCTGCGTGGAGAATTTGACCGCTGCGGTGAGACCCGCGCCGTTTAATTGCGCGATCGCGTTGCCGTATTGCATGTTGATGACGTTGGGTGCGCTGACCGACGACGCGTTGGGCGGCGCGCCGGTCGAGACGACTAGATGGATCACCGTCGAGCGATCCACGGAGATGCCCGGTGTCACGTCTTGCGCGGCGATCGTGTTCGGGGCGACGCCGGGATACGCGCCTCGTTGCGACGTGTCCACCGTGAGGTCGCTGCGTTTTGCGAGGGTGACGGCGTCGTCGATGCTCATTCCCACGAAGTTCGGCGCCGGAATCGCTTTGGGCCCCTGAGAGACGACGAGCACGATCCGGCTGCCCTTGCGTACCTTGGCGCCGGGCTTGGGACGTTGGTCGATCACGCTGTTCTTGGGAGCGTTATCGTACCGGCCGGTCAGCTTGACCGTGAACCCGTCGCCTTCGAGCGTGCGCTTCGCGTCGTCGGCGTTGTAACCGCGTACGTCGCGTAGCCCGACGAGCGGAAGCCCGTTGCTCACGACAAGTTCGATCAAGGAGTTTCGCGCCACGCTCGTGCCGGCGACCGGGTTCTGACGGATCACGTGGTTCGCCGGAACCGTATCGCTTGGACTCTTGATGAATCGCACGACGAGGCCAGCGTTGACGATCGCCGCTTGCGCCTGCGTATCGGTCATGCTCGTGTAGTCGCCGACCGTGACGTTGGAACCGAATTGCGGCAGCGTAAACGGCCGGCTGAAGATCAGGTACCCAAGGCCCGTCGCGAGGAGCGCGAGCACGACCAGCGCTGCGATAACGCCGCCGCTGATGCGCGAACGGCGCTCTTCTTCTGCGCTGATCGAGGTGAACGCGCGATCGGGCATGGGCGAGCGGCGCGGCGGCGGCGCCGCCCGAAACGCCTGCGTTGGTGCATCGTTTGCGATCTTATAGGCCGCGACGCTTGGACGCTCGCGTGCCTCGCGAAGCGCCGATGCCACCTCGCTTGCGGAGTGAAAGCGATTGTTGGGCTGCTTTTGAAGCAGTTTATTGACGATGGCGGCGAGTGCGGGCGAGACGCCGAGCTTCTGGGTATCGATCGTCGGCACGGGATCGCCGATGTGTTTGAGGGCAACCGTAACGGGGGATTCACCGGTGAAGGGGAGTTCGCCGGTCAACATCTGGTAGAGGACGACGCCGACGCTATACAGATCGCTCGACTCGTGAAGTTCGTGGCCCTGGGCTTGCTCGGGCGAGATGTAATAGACGCTCCCCATCACGAGGCCGGGCTTCGTGAGCGTCATGGTTTGTTGCGAGACGGCGCGCGCGATGCCGAAATCGGAGAGCTTGACGACGTCGTCCTTCGTGACGAGGATGTTCGCCGGCTTGATATCGCGATGCAATAATCCCGCGCGATGCGCGAAGGCAAGGCCGTTACAAATCTGCGCGGCGTAATCGATCGCAACGGGTTCGGGCAGCTTGCCGTCGGCCGCGATGATCTCGGCCAGCGACGGTCCATCGACGAGCTCCATCACGATGTAATAGGTCTCGCCCTCGCGCCCGACGTCGTAGGTGTTGACGATGTTGGGGTGGGAGAGTTTTGCCGCCGATTCGGCCTCTTGATAGAAGCGACGCACGAATTCGTCGTCGGCCGCGTACTGCGGGCGCAAGACCTTGACGGCGACACGGCGGCGGAGCACGGTATCCGTGCCGCAATAGACGACCGCCATGCCGCCCTCGCCGAGCTTGCGATCGAGGCGATACCGGTTATTGAACGTTTCTTGCTCGATCACGCAGCTTGCTTCAATCCTTGATGACCTTCAGTGCGGTACGCAGGACGTCGCGTGCGATGGGCGCGGCGACGCTCCCGCCGTAGCCGCCGTTCTCGACGACGATCGCGACCGCGACGCGCGGGTGCTCGGCTGGTGCGAAGCAGACGAACCACGCGTGAGCGGCCCCATGCGGGTTGGTCGCCGTCCCGGTCTTGCCGGCGACGGTGACGCCCGGAAGCCGCGCGAACGTACCGGTGCCACGCGCGACTACGGCGATCATCATCTTCTTCACGTCGGCCGCAGTGTCCGCCGAAATCGGGGTAGCAAGCGTGCCCGTGGGCGTTACGCTTGCGACGCTGCCGTCACGGACGATCTGCCGCACGATATAGGGACGCGGCATCGTCCCGTCGTTTGCGATCGTGGCGGTGATCAACGCCATCTGCAGCGGCGTCATCAAGAGCGCCCCCTGGCCGAACCCCATCTGCGCAAGCTCCCCCGGAACGACCGTGTCTGCCGGTGGCACCCGGCCGCGCTCGGCCGGCAGCTGGAAGTCGAGCGAGTCACCGATCCCCCACTTCGCCAGGTACCGGTAGAAGGTGCTGGTTCCCATCTTCATCGCGATCCGCGCGAAATCGACGTTGCTTGAGAGCGCGAACGCCCCGGTAACGTCCTGATTGCCGGTGGCTTCGTTGTCGTTGTCATGGAGCACGAAGTTGCCGATCAGCAGGTGTCCGGGGTCGTAGAAATGCGTCTGCATCGTGACGGCGCCGCTCTCGAGCGCCGATCCCGCGGTGAAGATCTTGAACGTCGAACCGGGCGGATAGAGCCCGTCGATCGCGCGGTTGAGCAGCGGGCTTTGCGGATCGCGATCGAGCGAGGGAAACTCCTGGTTGAAGTGATTCGGGTCAAAGCCGGGAACGCTCGCGATCGCCAATACGGCTCCGGTACGCGGGTCGAGGACGACGCCCGCCGCGCGTGCGTGTGCGGAGAGCCCGGCATAGAGCGTGCGCTGAATCGCGGGAACGATCGTCGTCACGACGTCGGCACCGTGCGAAGCGGAGCTCTTTCCCGAGAGCGCGGCGACGATCTCGGCGAGTTGAGCCGCCGGGTCGCCGGTCGTGTCGCTCGGCATCAACGCTCGATCGTACGCACTCTCGATGCCGCTCTCTCCGTACCGCGCGCTCACGTAACCAACCGTCTGCGCAAGCGACGCACCAAACGGATAGATGCGTCGGTCGTCCACGGTCTGCGCGAGCACGGTTCCATCGGATGCGAGGATTCTTCCGCGACGTGCATCGAGCAGCGCGTGCCGCGGATTGTAGGGCTTGGCCGCGATGCTCGGTCCCTCGATCACCATGACCCACGTTTGCCGCACGGCAAGCGCAAGAAAGAGTGCGGCGAAGAGCAGGCCCAGGCGCGAGAGCGCGCGGTTGGTCACGTGCGTTCGCGCAGGACCGTGAAACCGTCGCCCGAGCGGACCGCCATATGCGGGCGCTCCGGTTCGGCGCCAAGCACGAGAGCGATCATCTTCTGCGCGAGTGCTTCGTCGATCGCGTTGGTCGCGAAGACGACCTCAACGTCAAGCCCGCCGAGAATCTCGGGCGCAACGTACGCGCAGACCGGGAGCGTCGCGAAATGATGCGTTTCGTATTCGCCGTTGCGCCATGGGCCGCGCTTTCCGAACACCTGTGAATGGAAATCCCAGGCGCAGAGTTGCTTCTCTTTCCACACGAACTCATCGCGCACGCAGAGCCGGCGGCATGCCGCGCACTGCACGATCGGTGCGGGCGGCTGCGCGAGCGCGTCGGCAATCTCTTCGGGAACGTCTTCGATGTTCAAGACGGCTTCGTCACCGAGGGCCTCAGGGAGTTCGGCATGCCATTGCACGCGCGCGAGCAGCTCGATATCGCGCATGGGTGCGACGAACGCCCGCTCGTCTTCGGGTGGGAAGGTGCGATCGACCCAGTCGGGCAGGTTGGCGAGCGCGATCCCGACGTTTTGCCAGGTGTCGCCGATCATCACGCCGAGCGGCGTCCACGCAAGCGGTACGAGACGCGCCGTCACCACGCCGCCATCGGCGCGAAAGCTGTTGATGAAGCCGAGGGTACTGCCGCTTCCGCCGAGCACGAAGACGCGCGGTGCGTCGCCGAGCTCGAGGAAGCGATCGGCGCGTTCGACGTTCGATTTACGCCCGTACACCACTGCGGTACTCCTGCAGGCTCCGTGGCGGTCCCGGAACGGTTTCGAGCGCGGTGACGAATGCGCGCGCCGTGTCGAGCGAGGTGAGGCACGCGATTGCGCTCTCGACGGCGGCACGTCGAATCCGGTAGTTGTCGGAGATTTCACGCGGGCCTTTGGCGTCGTTGATCACGAGGTCCACCTTGCGCTGCTGGATGATCTCGAGGACGTGCGGCGAGCCCTGCGCGATTTTATTGATGCCTTCGCACGCGATGCCGGCAGCTTCGAGCGCTGCGCGCGTACCGGGCGTCGCCACGAGCGTATGCCCGAGGTCGGCGTAGCGCCGGAGCACCGAGAGCGCTTCGTGTTTCTCTTCGTCGGCGATCGAAACGAGGATCCGCCCGCCGCTCCCCGGCAAGCGAACGCCGGCGCCGATAAAGCCCTTGCGCAACGCGCCCGCGTAGCTCTCGTCGATGCCGAGTACCTCGCCGGTCGATTTCATCTCCGGCCCAAGGATCGTTTCAACGCCGCGCATCTTCGAGAACGAGAAGACCGGAACTTTGACGACGACGTAGGGTGTACGCGGATGTAGCCCGGTGCCGTACTCCATGTCACGCAGTTTTTCACCGAGCGCGATGCGGGTGGCGGCAGCGACCATGTTAACGCCCGTCGCCTTCTGAATGATCGGTACGGTGCGGCTGGCGCGCGGATTGGCTTCGATGATGTAGAGCGCGCCTTCGTGGATGACGAACTGAATGTTGATCAGGCCACGAATGCGCAGTTCCTTTGCGATCGCCGAGGTAACCTCGACGATGCGCTGCGTCATCTCCTCGCTGACCGTCTGCGTGGGGTAAACGCTGATCGAGTCGCCCGAATGGATGCCCGCGCGCTCGACGTGTTCGAAGATGCCCGGAATCAAGATGTCGTCGCCGTCGAAGACGGCATCGACTTCGACTTCGAGCCCCTTGAGATACTTATCGACGAGCAGCGGAGCGCCGGGAAGAATCGGCGGTGCCGACTCGGCGTACGACGCAAGTTGCCCCTCGTTATAAATGATCTCCATCGCCCGGCCGCCGAGCACGAAACTCGGACGCACGAGCACGGGAAATCCGAGTTCGCGTGCAAATGCGCGGGCCTCACGGAAGCTCGTCGCGGCCTTACCTTCGGGACGTGCGACGCCAAGGCGTTGCAGCGCCGCATCGAATTGCGCGCGGTCTTCGGCCATATCAAGGCTTGCGCGATCGCTGCCGATGATGCGCACATTGCGGCGGCTGAGTTCGCTTGCGAGATTGATCGCCGTCTGACCGCCGAAGGCGAGCATCACCCCTTTTGCGCCCGTTGCGCGGTAGGTGGCTTCTACTTCGTCCGCGCCCGGCGGCTCGAAGACGAGCGCATCGGAGACGTCGAAATCGGTCGAAACGGTCTCCGGGTTGTTGTTGATGACGACGGGCGATGCGCCCGCGGCCTTCAACGCCCACGCGGCGTGTACGCAGCTGTAGTCGAACTCGATCCCTTGGCCGATGCGAATCGGCCCGCTACCCACGACGACGACCGCGTCGCTCGGTGTCGGTCGCATCTCGTTCATCTCGCCATGCGATAGATAGTAGTAGGGTGACTTTGCCGGAAATTCGGCCGCCGCCGTATCGACCATGCGGAACGAGGGTTCTCCCGGTTCGATCGCTTCGCGCGAGGTACGCGCGTCGCCGGATTCCTCCGTTTCAACGATCGCGGCCATTTCGTGCAGCCAGAAGCGATCGATCGCGCTCGTCGCGTGGATCCGTTCGATCGCAGCATCGCGTCCACCGGCCCCGGCGCGCCGCAAGAGTTCGGCGACCGCGAAGAGCCGCTCGTGCGTCGGGCGCGCGATGATCGCATCGAGTTCCGCTTCGGTCCACTCGAGATACTCGCCACCGGTAAGCATCTCGCGTTTGAGATCGAGCCCGCGTACGGTCTTCATGAACGCGCTGCGAAACGTGCGACCGATGCCCATCGCCTCGCCGGTCGATTTCATCTGCGTTCCAAGCAGCGTATCGGCGAGCGGGAATTTATCGAAGGGCCAGCGCGGGAACTTGACGACCACGTAGTCGAGGGTCGGTTCGTACGCGGCGGTGGTAACGCCGGTGACGGGATTGGGAATTTCATCGAGCGTCTGCCCGAGCGCGATGCGCGTCGAGATCTTCGCGATCGGATAACCAGTGGCTTTCGAGGCGAGCGCGGAGCTGCGCGACACGCGCGGGTTCACCTCGATGATCGCGTATTCGCTGCGCGTTGGATGCAGCGCGAATTGAATGTTGCAGCCGCCCTGCACGTTGAGCGCGCGGATCACGTTGAGCGAGGCTGTACGCAGCATCTGATACTCGAGATCGCTGAGCGTCTGCGAGGGAGCGACGACGACCGAGTCGCCGGTGTGAACGCCGACCGGGTCGATGTTCTCCATGTTGCAGACGATGATGCAGTTGCCGGCGCTGTCGCGCAGCACTTCGTACTCGATCTCTTTCCAGCCGAGCAACGAGGTTTCGAGTAACGCTTGATGGATCAGCGATGCGTTCAGCCCGGCGTCGAGACGCTCGCGCAGTTCCGCCTCGTCGTACACGACGCCGCCGCCGGTGCCGCCGAGGGTATAGGCTGGGCGAACGACGAGCGGATAGCCGGTGCGCGCCGCAAAGGCAACGCCCTGCTCAACCTCGGTGACGATGACCGAATCGGCGACGGGCTCGCCGATCTCGATCATCTTGGCCTTGAATCGCTCGCGATCTTCGGCCAGCTTGATCGTATCGACCGGCGTTCCGAGGAGCTCGACGCCATGACGATCGAGCACGCCGGCTTCAGCGAGTTCGACGGCAAGATTGAGGCCGGTTTGGCCTCCGAGCGTGGGCAGGAGGGCGTCCGGCCGCTCGCGCGCGATGATCGCCTCGACCGACGCGACCGTGAGCGGCTCGAGATAGACGGCGTCGGCCACCTCGGGGTCGGTCATGATCGTGGCGGGGTTGGAATTGACGAGGATGACTCGATGGCCTTCCTCGCGGAGCGCGCGGCACGCTTGAACGCCCGCGTAATCGAATTCGGCGGCCTGACCGATTATGATCGGTCCAGAGCCGATGACCATGATGTTACGGCGGGGCATGCTGAGGGTGAGGGATTAGCCCGCCGGGCATCCTAGTCCTGGACGAGAAAGGTCGCTAGCGCGAGGTTGTGACGCCGTAGCGGGCGCTCAGCACGGGTATCACGCGCCGGTAAGCGGCGAGCAGCGAGCGTTCCGTCGCGATGATGTCGCCAAATTCGAGATCGGCGGAAGCGAGCATAGCGAACCGGTCGCCGGATTCGGGAATCTCGAGCGTGCTCACGAGGCGGCCGTAGTAGGTACGTAGCTGCTCCTGGCCCTCGTACACCCCGGCAAGCGCGATGCGTTCGCCGGCAGGCATGATCGCAAGCGACCGGTCCGACTGCGCCACCGACCACGCGACATCTTGCAGCGAGAGTACGCCGAGCCCATCGGGGGCGGTGCGCCGGAAGAATGTCGAGAAATCGTCGAAGTCGATCTGCTCGCCGCTTCGCTCCAGCTTCGCCACCTCGCGATCGACCGCGCGCGCCTCGGCTTCATTGCGCGTAGCGAGCGCCGCGAGCGCACGCTGGTTGACATCGAGCTCACGCATGATGTTTGCGACGTTCTCGCGCAGCCGCGTCTCTTGCTTCACGTGTTCTTGCCAGTTATTGACCGCGAGCGCGAGCAGAATTGCGACGACGATCGAGAGCATCTCCACGATCACATCGCCAAGTTCGATCCGTACCCGCAGGCGCTTCATTACGGCTGTATCCGCGTTATGCGCCACGAGCGGCCGTCGCGTTCGTAGGCTAAGCGGTCATGGAGCCGATTGGGTTGTCCCTGCCAAAACTCGACGTACTCCGGCGTCACCACGTAGCCGCCCCAGGAATGCGGACGCGGCACCTCTTCTCCTTCGAAACGCTCCTCGAAGTGCGCCATTCGTTCGGCAAGCGTGTTCCGGTCGGCGATGGGCTCGCTTTGTTCGGATGCCCACGCACCGAGTTGATGGCCGCGTGGACGCGAGGCGAAATATGCGTCGGACTCGTCCTCTGGCAACTGCAGCACGCGCCCTTCGATACGCACCTGGCGGTGCAGTGGCGCCCAATAGAGATTGATCGCAACCTGAGGGTGGTCGCCGATCGCTTGGGCTTTACGGCTGAAATACGAGGTGTAAAACGCGAGGCCGCGCGTGTCGAGCCCGCGTAGCAGCACGATGCGCGACGAGATGCGTCCCGCACTATCGACCGTGGAGAGACACATGGCGTTGGGCTCGGAGAGGCCGGGCGTGGCGTAGGCGTCGTCGAGCCACGTACGCAACTGCGCGATCGGATCGCGCGCGAGCATCTCCTCCAACAGCGGGCTGGCGTCGTAGCCCACGCGACTCGACTCTACATTCACGGGATCCTCCCTCGACGAAGTCCGAAGAGCATCGCTGCGGCCCAGAGTGCCGCGCCGGCACCCCAAAATCCGGTCGCCGCAGCGACGGGCTTTCGCTCGAACGAGGTGACGCGTCCGAGCCGTTCGAGCGCCGCCCGCAGTTGCCGCGCATCCTGCGCGCGCGCGTACGCACCACCGCTCGCTTGCGCGTACGCGCGCAGCGCCCCTTCGTCAATCGTCGCCTCCGCCCCGCCGATGATGTCACCACTGCGCGTGCCGATGCCGATCGTGTAGATCGGCACGTGATGGGCGCCGAGGTACGCGGCAACCTCTTGCGGATCGGTCCCGGCGTTATTGACGCCATCGGTGATCAGGATGACGACGCGGTGCCCGCTCGGCGGCAATCCTTGTGCGGCAAGCGCGAGCGCATCGCCGATCGCCGTCGCCCCGTTCGGGCTCGGCACCTCGGCAAGGGCGTTTCGCGCGGTGGCCTTGTCGGCCGTCGGCGGTTGCACCACCTGGGCGTTGGTGGCAAAGGCGATGATACCGATCCGCGTTCCCGGCGCGGCCTCGTCGATGAACGCGCGCGCAGCCTCCAGCGCCGCCTGGGCGCGCGTCGGGGCGACGTCGGTCGAGGCCATCGAGCCCGAGGTATCGATGCAGATGAACGCGGTCCCGTCGCGCACGGGAACGGGGAGCACGAGCCGGGGGCCACCGAGCGCAAGCGCGCAGCAGGCCAAGCCGGAAAACCACATGATACGCAGGGCCGTGACGGGCCACGTGCGCAGACGCGCGGCCTGCGTGAAGAACTGCAGGTTCGAGTACAGCAGTGTCTGCGCGTCGCGCGCGCGCTCGGCGCCGGCGTAGGCGATCGCAAGCGTCAAGGCGAGCACGACACCGAGCAGCGCGAGCCACGGATACGCAAAACTCATCGCGCGATCTCAAGCGCCTGCACGCCGAAGGCTGTGGCGAGCGCGTGCAGGCCGCTGTGCTCCTGCAACGGCGCCGTCCGCCACCCGCAGGCCGTGAGACGCTCGTGCACCCGTGCGTCACGCTCGCGCACGGCGTGGGCGAACGCCGCGCGCTCGCGAGCGCCGATGAAGGCGCGCAGCTCGCCACCCTCGGCGCCGCGCATGCGGATGAAACCGTCGAGCGGTACGCCGTCGTACCACGGGTCGCGCGCGACGAGGGCCGTGCAGTCGTACCGATGCGCGAGGTCGATCAAGAGATCGTCGTCGCCATCGCTAAGGTCGAACCAGTCGCTGACCGCAAGCAACGCCGTCCCCCGCGCAAGCGCCGCACGTGCGGTGCGCAGGGCGCGCACGAGGTCGAACCGCGCCGTGACCGGGGCTGCCGGCGTTGCAACGTGGTCGGGTGCGATCCGCGTGCAACGATCGCCTGGCTTTGCGGCCGCGAACCACGCCTGCACGGCTTCGCCCGCAGCCTCCCGCAGCGCGCGCCTGCGCCCGACGTCCATCGAGGCGGAATCGTCCACGATGGCCGCAAGCGTAAGCGCGACGTCCTCGAGCACGACCCGCGTCTGCAACTCGCCCGCGCGCGCCGTAGCGGCCCAATCGATGCGGCGCACATCGTCGCCGGGAACATACGCGCGCAGTTCGATGAACTCGTATCCGTCGCCGCGATAGACCGTCGGCGACCCGGCCCCGAAGCGTCGCGGACGTCGCCGCCCGCGCAGGAGCGCATCGCGTAGGGTCATGGCGTCGGGACGGCGGCGATCAATCGGTCGAGCAACGCCGCAACTCCCACGCCATCGGTCGTGACGCGATAGTTGAAGCCGATCCGGTGACGCAGCGCCAGCGGTGCGACGGCGCGCACGTCGTCCGGCACGACGTAATCGCGCCCGCCCAAAAACGCTTTCCCACGTGCGAGGTTCGCAATCGCAAGCGTCGCGCGGGGACTCGCGCCGTAATCGATATACGCACGCTCGCGCTCGCGCGTGGATGCGACGAGCTCCACGATATAGGCCTTCACCTTCGACTCCAGATGCACGTCGTGTGCCTGTGCCCGCCAGCGCGCAACGTCGTCGAGTGTTGCCACGGCCTCTAGCGGCAGCGTGTCGCGCACCGCGAAGCGTTCGAGAATCTCAAGCTCCTCGTCGCGCGTCGGGTAGCCGACGTCGATCTTGACGAGAAAACGATCCATCTGCGCGACCGGCAGCGCGTAGGTTCCTTCGGAGTCCAGCGGGTTCATCGTTGCCATCACGAGGAAGGGGAGCGGCAGCCGATGGGTTTGCGGACCGATCGTCACCTGGCGCTCCTGCATCGCCTCGAGCAGTGCCGATTGCACTTTGGCCGGGGCGCGATTGATCTCGTCGGCGAGGACGATGTTGGCGAAGATCGGTCCAAGCACGGTTGCAAACGCGCGCTCGTGTTGATCGAATATTCGCGTGCCGACGATGTCGCTCGGTAGCAGATCGGGCGTAAATTGGATGCGTTTAAACTCCCCTCCGAGGGCTGCCGCGAGCGTCCGGCACGCGAGCGTCTTCGCGAGTCCCGGCGGCCCTTCGAGCAAGACGTGTCCGTTCGCGAGCAGCCCAAGCATGAGCGCTTCGACCACGTCGCGTTGACCGACGATCGTCGTCGCCATCGCGTCGATGAGCCGCTGCGGGTGCGCGTTCACGCGCTCATCGCCTCCAAGCGGTCGATCGCGGCGCGCACCGCGCTTGCGAGGTCGGCCTCGTGCGTGAAGGCCGCCCGTTCGAGCGCGCGCAGCAGCCCATGCATTGGCTCGTCATCGGGGATCGCGCGCAGCACATCCTCGAGCGTTTCGGCATCGCTTGCGCCCACCATGCGCCGCACCGCGTTGCGAACGTGTAACGCGCTTGCGCGCGTCGGATCCGCCCGCAGCGTGAGGGCGGCGTCACGCAACGCGTCGGCGCGCGTTCGCGCTCGTGGCGGGAGCGGAGCCGGAGGCAACGGCTCCGGCGCAGGTGGCGCCGGGCGGCGCGGACGGCGCAGCAACGCGATGACGACCGCGAGCAACGCGACACCGCCAACGAGCCACGCAAGAACATCGAATATCCCGCGCGCGAGCGCGCCAAGTTCCGGGCCGGCCGTCGCAAGCACGCCCGGGCCTTGCACGTTCAACGTCAGGCTGTTTGAGAAGTACCGCTTGGCTTTGCCGTCGCGGGCATCGACGGCATCGAGCGTGACGGGCGCGATCATCGTCGTGCCGGCGTGATGGGCGACGACGGTGATCACCTCGCGATAGGTGGTCCCCTGCGCGTTCCGCGTTGTCGTGACCTGATCGCCGAGCAATTCGAGCGATGCCAAGAGCGGAAGATCGATGTTCTCCAAGCGGCTTACGCGTTCGCTCACGCGTGCGGTCACGATCAGATGAAAGCGGCGCTCGGTGTGCGGCGTCGTCGTATCGGCCGCGAGGGTGAGTTGCCGGACGGTCAAGCGCTGCAGCACCTGCGCGCGCGCAGGAAGCGCGAGGACGGCGCTCGCGGCGAGCGCGAGCGCTAACGCACGGTAGCGAGCCATTGTGCAAAGAGCCGCCGCGCATCGAACGGACCGGGCGATGCCTCCGGGTGAAACTGCACCGCCGCGATCGGCAAGGTGCGATGGCGAAAGCCTTCGTTCGTGCCGTCGTTGAGGTTGGTCATCGTCGCCTCCAACTCGGAGGGCAACGTGCGCGCATCGACCGCGTAGCCGTGATTGTGGGCCGTGATCAGCACCTCGTCGTGGAGCAGATCTTTGACCGGCTGATTGCCGCCACGATGACCGTACGGCAACTTGTAGGTTTTCGCACCGCACGCAAGTGCGAGCAACTGATGCCCGAGACAGACGCCGAAGAGTGGCTTGCGTCCGACGAGCGCACGCAGCGTCTCGATCGTTTCGGGGAGATCGGTCGGGTCGCCGGGCCCCGGCGAGATGAAGATGGCGTCGGGGTCGTCGGCTAAGAGCTCGGCCGCCGGCGTATCGAACGGCACGACCGTCACCTCGCTGCCGAGCGCGGTGAGTTCGCGCAAGATCGCACGTTTGACGCCGCAGTCGAGTAGCGTCACGCGCGGACCGCCGTGCGATCCCTCAACATAGCGGCTTCGCGTGGCGACACCGGGCACGAGCGCCTTCGTCGTAGCGGAGCGCACGAACGCGGATAACTCACGCTCCGCGCGCTCGAGCGCCTCCTCGCCGACGGCGATTGCGGCCCAGATCGTTCCATGCTCGCGCAATGCGATGGTGATCGCGCGCGTATCGGCACCGATCAACGCCGGAACCCGTTGTTCGTCGAGCCACGACGCAAGATCGGTCTTTGCCAAATGGTGCGAGGGATGGCGGGCGATCTCTTTGATCACCGCACCGGCCACGCACGCGCGCGGATACTGGGCGGCGCTCCCGGAGATGCCGTAGTTTCCGATCATCGGATAGGTGAAGGTGAGGATCTGTCCCGCGTATGACGGGTCGGTGAGCGCCTCTTCGTACCCGGTCATTCCGGTGTAAAAGACCGCTTCTCCGAACGCGAGTCCGTGGTATGCGAGGCCGGTTCCATCGAAGCGGGAACCGTCGGCAAGAAAGAGCGCTGCAGGCGTGGTCATCCTGAAGGCTCCACGGTTAGCCGAAGGGGTCGCGCGCACCTGGAAATAACGGCGAGATCATGGATTGGCACTTCGGCGCAACCGCCTTCGCTACGGCGCTCACGATCATCGATCCGATCGGGATGATCCCGCTTACCGTCACGACGACGAGCAACTGCTTGCCCGCCAAGCGCGCGCGCGTCGTCGATCAGGCGATCGCGGTTGCCGCTGCGGTGATGCTCATGATGGGCATCATCGGGCCGGCGTTGCTGCGCTACTTAGGTATCACCCTGCCCGCCTTCGGCATCGCCGGGGGCATCCTGCTCTTCTTGATCGCGATCGACATGCTCTTTGCCCGGCAAACCGGCGCGCGGGCCACAACCGACGAGGAGCGCGACGTCGGCGATAACCCGGCCGTCTTTCCCCTCGCGATTCCCATGCTTGCCGGACCCGGCACGCTTGCGACCGTGATGCTGCTCGTCAACCTCGCGCACGGCGACCTCGCGCGGTACGCGATGGTTGCGCTTGCGTATGCGGCCGCGCTCTTCATCGCGTGGCTGTGCATGCGGGGCGCCGCACGGTACGTGCATCGCATCGGCACCACGGGCATCCACGTCGTCACGCGGGTGCTCGGCATCATCCTCGCGGCGCTTGCCGTGCAGTTCGTCATCAACGGGATCCTGCAGACCCCGCTCGTGCGACACTAAGTCTCAGGGTGCGTCTGGCACGCGATAGAGTTCGCCGCCGACGATCGTTGCGAGGACGCGGCGCGGGACACGCATACCGGCAAACGGCGTGCTCTTTCCCTTTGAGGCGAAGCTGGAGGGATCGATCGTCCACGGACGATCGGCAAAGATCGTCACGTCGGCCGGACTTCCGGCGCGCAGCGTCCCACCCGGTACCCCGAGCACGCGCGCGGGCGCGGTGGAAATCAGCTCGACGAAGCGCAGCAGCGGCAGATCCGGCAGCGCGAGCGCATACGCAGCGACGGCAACTTCCAATCCCGTGAAGCCGACCGCGGCATGAAGCAGGTCGCCGGATTTCTCGGCCGCGGTGTGCGGCGCGTGATCGGTTGCGAAGACGTCGATCGTCCCCTCGCGGACCGCATCGCGTAACGCGCGTGCATCGCTGGCGTCGCGCAGCGGCGGGTTCACCTTGCCCGCCGCGCCCGACGTACGAATCGTCTCGTCGGTGAGCAGCAGATGGTGCGGCGTGACCTCGCAGGTTGCGTCGCTCCCGTGCGCGCGTGCGTGACGCAGTGCGTCGAGCGCACCGCGCGTGGAGAGATGCGCGATATGCCAGCGCTTGCCCGTCTCGGCGCCGATCAGCAGATCTCGTGCGACGATGACGTCTTCGGCAACCGCCGGGCTTCCCGGAAGTCCGAGCGCGCGCGAGACCACGCCTTCGTGCATGACCGCGTTGCCCTTGAGGTGTTCGTCCTCGGCGTGCGAGATAAAGACGCCGTCGATCGCAGCAGCGTCAAGCGCCGCATCGCGCAACACGCGCGCGTTCATCACCGTGTTCCCGTCGTCGGAGAACGCGACGGCGCCCGCACGCGCAAGCGCGGTGAAATCGACCGCGGCTTCGCCTTTGCGTCCACGAGTTATCGCGCCGACGGGATAGACGCGGCAACGCGCGTCCCTCGCAACGAGATCGGCGAGGATCGCGAGAACGGCGGGATCATCGAGTGCTGGATTCGTGTTCGGCATGCACGCGACGGCGGTGAAGCCGCCACGAAGCGCAGCGAGCGTTCCGGTCGCGATCGTCTCCTTCTCCGGATAGCCGGGTTCGCGCAGGTGCACGTGCATATCGATGAAGCCCGGCGCAACCACGGCGCCCGACGCATCGTAGACCGGCTCCCCCTCGCGGGGCGTCAGGTGCTCCCCGATCTCGACGACGACGCCCGCGTCGATGCGCAGGTCGCGGCGCGCGTCGAGCGGCTGCGATGGATCGACGAGGCGTCCTCCCGAGATCAGCATGCTACGCGCCTAGCGCGACGGCCGGACCGTTTACGAGAAAATCGAGGACCGCCATGCGCACGAAGACACCGTTGCGCACTTGCTGTGCATACCGCCATCCGGCGAACTCGAGCACGGTGTCGTCGAGTTCCATGCCGCGATTATACGGGCCGGGGTGCATGACGATCGCGCCGGGGCCGATCCGCTGCAAACGAGCGGCGTTGAGTTGATATTCGGCAACGTACTGCGCATCGGTGATCGGCATCGACGAGAAACGCTCGCGCTGGATGCGCAGCAGGATGACGGCGTCGGCCTGCGGCAGGATCGCGTCGAAGTCGCGTTCGATCGAGACGCCCATTTGCGCGTACGACTCGGGCAGAAACGATTCCGGTCCGACGAGGACGACGTTCGCGCCGAGGCGGCGCAGGCCGTTGATGGTGGAATGCGCGACGCGCGAATGCACGATGTCACCGACGAAGACAACCGTCCGCCCCTGCAGCGAACCGAACTCGTCGCGCAAGGTGCGCAGATCGAGCAGCGCCTGCGTGGGATGCGCGTGCGCACCGTCGCCCGCGTTGATGACGTGTCCGTCAAAAGCGCGCGCGACACGCTGCGTGAATCCCGCTTCGGGGTGGCGCACGACAAGCACGCCGACCCCCATTGCCGCAAGGGTCAACGCGGTGTCCTCGATCGTCTCGCCCTTGGTCGCCAGGCTCAGATCACCCGGCGCCAGGTTCACGACGTGCGCTCCCAAACGCAACTGCGCAAGGTTGAACGACGTAAACGTTCGCGTGCTCTGCTCGAAGAAGAGATTCACGGTTCCGACGCCGGCGAGCAGATGTCCGGGGTCGTCCTCCTCGAACTCCGCGGCGCGCGAGAGCATGTAGGTAAGCTCGTTGGCCGAGAGATCGTCGAGGTCGATGAGGCTACGACGCGCCCGCATGGATCACCACTTCGTCGCTCGGCGCACGCTGCGCGCTCAA
The DNA here is from genome assembly GCA_027452165.1 of Vulcanimicrobiota bacterium. Classification (GTDB taxonomy): domain Bacteria; phylum Vulcanimicrobiota; class Vulcanimicrobiia; order Vulcanimicrobiales; family Vulcanimicrobiaceae; genus REEB354. The sequence continues at coordinate 50,330 of DAIDGX010000019.1, forward strand.
CGCGACCTTGACGCGCTCGCGGCGGCTGGTTGGAATCGTACGCCCGACGTAGTCAGCCTGGACCGGGAGCTCGCGCAAACCGCGATCGACGAGCACGCAGAGGCGAATTGCTGAGGGACGGCCGAGGTCGGTGACGGCATCGAGTGCAGCCCGAATCGTGCGGCCGGTGTAGAGCACGTCATCGACGACGACGACCACGCGTCCGTTGATATCGACCGGGATCTGGGATTCGGGCATCTCGTGCGTCACGCGATCGTCGCGATAGAGGTTGATGTTGAGGAAACCGAGCGCCGGGGCTTTACCGCTGATGCGCGCGATCTCCCCGGCAAGACGCTGCGCAAGCGCTTCGCCCCCGCGGCGGATACCGATCAGGACGATCCCGGATTGGGCATCGTCGGGTTCGAGAATTTGATGTGCGAGACGTGCGATCACGCGACCGATCTCGGCGCTCTCCACCAACACCCGTCCATCTTGCGCCGTCGTCATACCCTCTCTCCCGTTGCGGCCAGTGCCGCCTCCACTTTCTGCAACTCGATGCGATAGCCATCGAGCTTCTCGCGCTCCTTCGTAACGACGTCGGGCGCAGCCTTGGCGATGAACTGTTCGTTACCGAGCTTACGCTCGCCGCGTTCCACCTCGGCCCGTAAACGTATGGCCTCCTTGCGATAGCGTTCGACGAGCAGTTCCAGCGGCGCACGGCCCTCGACCGCCCCCAGCGCCTCCTCGAGCGACGCTCCCGTTTCGGCCGTGCGTTCCAGGGTTCCGACCGTAAAGAGCGCGAGCAGCGCGGCAAGATCGTTGGGGACGTTGCCCGGCACGAGCAACGTGAGGGGTTGCTTGGGCGCAAGGCCCATCTCGGAGCGCAGGTTGCGCACGCGTTCGACGGTGCGTTGCAGCGCGGCAAACGCATCCGCAGCGGCGCGCTCGACGGGCACTTCAAAAGGATCGGGCCAGGTTGCCGTCATGATCGTTGCGCCGTCGTGCGGCAGCGCGAGCCACACCTCTTCGGTGATAAACGGCGCGATCGGGTGCAGTAGCCGCATCGCATTGTTCCACACAAAGGACATCACCGCGGCGCGGGTGGCGCGATTGGGCTCCGCTTTGGTCGCCTCGAGATACCAGTCGCAGAACTCGTACCACACGAAGCGCCAGATCGTCTCCGCCGCGTTGCCGAAATCAAATGCGTCGAAGAGCCTGCTCATCTCCTCGATCGTGTCGTGCAACCTAGTCAGTATCCATCGATCCGCAAGGGTCAGCTCGGAGGGCTTCGGCAACGTCATCGCGCGCGGCAAACCTTCCGGTAGCGCAAGCAGATAACGCGTCGCATTCCAGATCTTGTTGTTGAAGTTGCGCGCCTCTTCGCAGCGTGACTCTTGGAAGCGAATCTCCTGGCCTTCCAAACGCATCTGGCGCAAGATGCCCATGCGAAACGCGTCGGCACCGAAGCGCCCTACCAAGTCCATCGGATCGATCGCGTTGCCGAGCGATTTCGACATCTTGCGCCCTTGGGCATCGAAAACCAGCGGAGAGATGAAGACGGTTGGGAAGGGCACTTGGCCGACGAAATGCAGGCCGAGCATCACCATGCGCGCGACCCACAGGAAGATGATCTCCCATCCCGTGATGAGGACCTGCGAGGGATACCAACACGCGAGCTCCGGCGTCTTCTCCGGCCAGCCCAGAATCGAGAAAGGCCACAAACCCGACGAGAACCAGGTGTCGAGGGTGTCGGGATCGCGCGTGAGCTCGAGCGTATCGAAGCGTCGCTTGGCGGTCTCGCGCGCCTCTTCTTCCGTCTCCGCGACGATCACGTCGCCGGCGGGCGTGTACCAGACGGGAAGCTGGTGTCCCCACCAGAGCTGGCGTGAGATATTCCAGTCGCGGATGTTCTCGAGCCACGTCTCGTACGTGCGCCCGTAACGTTCCGGCACGAAGCGTAAACGGCCGTCGCGGTAGGCTTGGAGCGCGGGTTCGGCAAGCGGCTTCATCTTGACGAACCACTGCAACGAGAGCAGCGGTTCGATCACCTCGCCCGAGCGCTCGCTGATCGCGACGGCATGACGGTACGGCTCCTCTTTGACGAGGTGCCCGCTCGCGCGAAGATCGGATATGATGCGCGCGCGCGCTTCATAGCGTTCGAGCCCGCCATAGGCGCCCACGTCGATCTCGGCACCGCTAATGCGCGCGTCGAAATCCATGATCGAGGGCATCGGCAGATCGTGACGTTGCCCGATCTCGTAGTCGGTCGGGTCGTGCGCCGGCGTCACCTTGACGGCGCCGGTTCCGAAGCCGGATTCAACGGCGCTGTCGGCGATGACCGGAATCTCTCGCATCGTGAGCGGCATACACACGTGCTTGCCGATCAGTGTTGCATAGCGCTCGTCGTCGGGATGTACCGCGATCGCGGTGTCGCCAAGCATCGTCTCGGGTCGCGTGGTTGCGACCGTGATCGAAAACGATCCGTCCTTGGCCGGATAGCGCACGTGCCAGAGGTGCGCATCGCGTTCGACGTGATCGACCTCGGCGTCGGAGACCGTCGTCTTCCCCTTGGGATCCCAATTGATCAAGCGTTTACCGCGATAGATCAACCCCTCGCGGTACAGCTCGACGAAGACCTTGCGTACGGCGGCCGAGAGGCCCTCGTCCATCGTAAAACGTTCGCGTTGCCAATCCGGCCCAAATCCGAGCGTGCGAAACTGTTCGTTGATCGTGCCGCCGTAGGTGCGCGACCACTCCCACGCGCGATCGATGAAGCCTTGGCGACCAAGCGCATCACGTGCGATGCCCTCTTTGGCGAGTTCGCGCACAAGCACGGCCTCGGTTGCGATCGCGGCATGATCGAGCCCCGGCAGCCAATCGGCGTTGTCGCCGAGCATGCGATGGTAGCGAGTGAGCACGTCCATCGGTGTATAGGTGGAACCATGTCCCAAATGCGCGCGCCCGGTAACGTTGGGCGGCGGCATCGCGATGATGAATGGCGGTCGCGCCGGATCGGGCTCTTCGTGAAAGAACCCGCTCGCCTCCCAATGCGCGTAGAGGCGCCCTTCGACGGCGGCGGGATCGTAGGTTTTGGCGAGATCGTTCGAAACGTTCGGGGTCGTCATGCGAGCAGTTGGCATTCAAGGCCGCCGCGCGCGAGCCCTAGCCGGATCCGGCTAGGCGGGTTCCTTCTTCTGCTCCTGATAGATCAACGTCGGCGGATCTTTCTTCTCGATCACGTCCTTGTTGATGATGCACTTCTTCACGCCCTGAAGCGACGGCAGGTCGTACATGACGTCGAGCATCGTCTCTTCGAGAATCGAGCGCAGTCCGCGCGCACCGGTCTTGCGGCTCTGCGCCTTGGTCGCAATCGCGACGAGCGCGTCTTTCGTGAACTGAAGATCGACGCCGTCCATATTCAGAATCTTCTGGAACTGACGTACCAGGGCGTTACGCGGCTCGGTGAGGATACGGCGCAACGCCAACTCATCGAGCGCATCGAGCGTCACGACGATCGGCAGGCGTCCGATGAACTCGGGGATCAGGCCGAATTTCAAGAGATCTTCCGGCATCAGCGACTGCAGCAGCTTGCTCGACCGGCCGTCCTGCTTACCTTCTGGCGTCGCGCGGAAGCCCATATTGTTCGCGCTGACACGCGACTCGATGATCCGCTCGAGCCCGTCGAACGCACCGCCGCAAATAAAGAGGACGTTGGTGGTGTCGATCTGGATGAACTCTTGGTGCGGATGCTTGCGTCCGCCCTGCGGGGGCACGTTCGCGGTCGTGCCCTCGAGAATCTTGAGCAGCGCTTGCTGCACGCCCTCGCCCGAGACGTCGCGCGTGATCGACGGGTTCTCGCTTTTGCGCGCGATCTTGTCGATCTCGTCGATGTAGACGATGCCCTTCTCGGCGCGCTTGACGTCGTAGTCGGCGGCTTGAATGAGCTTGAGCAGGATGTTCTCGACGTCTTCACCGACATAGCCGGCCTCGGTGAGCGAGGTGGCGTCGGCCATCGCAAGCGGCACGTCGAGAATCTTGGCGAGCGTCTGCGCCAGATAGGTCTTACCCGAACCGGTCGGCCCGACGAGCAGGATGTTGGACTTTTGGAGCTCGACGTCGTCGGCCGTGCCGCCCGCGTTGATCCGCTTATAGTGGTTATAAACCGCAACCGCGAGCGACTTCTTGGCGCGCTCTTGACCGATCACATACTGGTTGAGGATGTGATTGATCTCTTTCGGTTTCGGGATGTTGCGTAGGCGCAGGTTTTCATCGACGTTCTTGTAGAGCTCTTCTTCGATGATCTCGTTGCAGAGCTCGATACACTCGTCGCAGATGTAAACGCCCGGACCAGCGATCAGCTTGCGCACCTGCTCCTGCGATTTCCCGCAGAAGCTGCACTTGAGCTGGCCTTTTTCGTCTCCGAACCGGAACATGCGTGTGCGGGCGTCCTTCTCGGCTTAAGCCGGCGTCGGCAAGGCTCCACGGTCTTCGATGACGTGATCGATAATCCCGTAGTCCTTGGCCTCTTCCGAGGTCATATAGTAATCGCGGTCGATGTCCTTGAGGACTTGCTCGAGCGACTTTTTGGCCGTGGCTTCATAGATATGGGCGATGGTCTGGCGCGTCGCGATCAGGTCGCGCGCCGCGATCTCCACGTCGGTCGCCTGACCCCCGATCTGGGATACCCACGGCTGGTGGATCAGGATCTTCGAGTGCGGCAGCGAGTAACGCTTACCGGCTGCGCCGCCCGTCAAGAGTACCGAGCCCATCGAGGCGGCCATGCCCATGCAGATGGTCGCTACGTCCGGCTTGATAAAGCGCATGGCATCGTAGATCGCAAGCCCCGCCGTGACGCTGCCGCCCGGCGAGTTGATGTACATGTCGATGTCTTTGTCCGGGTCTTCCTTTTCGAGGAAGAGCAATTGGGCGATCACCAGATTTGCCAGGTGGTCATCGATCGGGCCCCCGACGAAGACGATGCGGTCCTTGAGCAGGCGCGAGTAGATATCGTACGCACGCTCGCCGCGCGCGCTCTGCTCCACCACCATCGGAACGAGATGTCCCATCAATTCCCCCTAGCGTTCTGCATTGAATCTGTCCCTATGAACTACCGGCCTTGGTACGGAGTTGCTTCGCGCCGCTCCTACTTTTTCGATTCGGTGACCTTGGCGTTGTCGACAAGGAAATCGAGCGTCTTATTCCGTTCGATGCCGCTCATCATGGCGAGGACGTTGTTGCCGAGTGCCTGACGGATGCGCTCGACGGGTTGCCCGTACTGGCGCGCGAGCGATTCGAGTTCTTGGCTCACGTCGGCGGGCGTGGCCACGATGTTCTCGGCCTTCGCGATCGCTTCGATGATGAGCGTCCCTTTAACGCGGGTCTGCGCATCTTCGCGATACTCGGCGCGCAGTTGCTCCTCACTCTTTCCCGACTCTTTCAGGTAGTCGTCGAAGCTGACGCCGGCCTTGGCAACCTGTCCCATCGTGTCGTTGACCATATGGTCGACTTCACGGGTCACGAGCGTCTCGGGGAGCGGAATCTCGTGGGCATCGATGAGCTGGCTCATCACCGCGTCGCTGATAGCGCGGCGGCGACGTCCGCCGGCGATCGCTTCCAGACGCGCGCGCACGTCGGCGCGCAGCGCGTCGAGCGTTTCGTTCTGCGAAATCGACTTTGCAAACTCGTCGTCGATCGCCGGAAGTTCGTAGCATTTGACGTCGTGCAGCGCGATCGTAAAGACCGCCTTCTTGCCGGCCAGCGTCGCTTCGCCGTACTCCTCGGGGAAGGTCGCTTCGACGTCGCGTGTCTCGCCCGCATGCATGCCGACGATGCCGCTGACGAAGCCGGGGATGAAGCGGTCCTCGTCGAGTTCGGTCATCTGCCCCTTGGCCGTACCGCCATCGAAGGGCACGCCGTCGATCTTCCCTTCGAAATCCATCGTGACGACGTCGCCGATCTGCGCGGCACGTTCGACCGGGACGAGGGTCGCGCGCTCCTTGGCCAGCGCATCGAGGCTGCGTTGCACCTCTTCGTCACCGATAACGACCGGTTCGACCTCAACCTCTACGCCCTTGTAGGGAGCGAGCTTGAAATCCGGGCGCACCTCAACGATAGCTTTGAGGCGGGTCGGCTGTCCCTCCTCGGTTGGGAGCAGCTCCATCTTCGGGCGATCCACCGGTTCGAGAGCGTGCTCGCGCAGCGCCTTCGAATAGACCTCGGGAACGACGTCGTCCATCGCCTCGTTCGCAATCGCGGCCGCGCCATAGGTCTGCTCGAATACTTTGCGCGGTACTTTGCCCGCGCGGAACCCCGGCAACTTGACATTCTTTGCCAAGCGACGGAAGGCACGGTCTTCGGCGGCGGAGATTTCATCGGCCGAGATCGGGATGACGAGTTCCACCTGCGTGGGCGCGAGGCGATTCAGCGTGGAGGTGCTCACGGAACTGCTTTCTTAAGGGGAACAGTGGTAGAAAACGGAGAGGGACGCTTCGGCACTGTTGCGCCGGCGCCCCTCACCGAAACGATGGAGCGGAAGACGAGATTCGAACTCGCGACCCTCGCCTTGGCAAGGCGATGCTCTACCACTGAGCTACTTCCGCGGAACCACTCACCGTTTATACGGAACCCGATTGCGCCGGGCTACCGCAAATGTCGCCGGAGACCTGGGCAAGCAGAGACTCGAACTCTGACGGGTTGCCCCACTGGAACCTAAATCCAGCGCGTCTACCAGTTCCGCCACTTGCCCGCGTACCCGTGCTACCGACGAGCGGCGGCCGAGCGACCACCATAGATAGGACGCGACGACCGCATTTCCTGCTCAGTCGCGTGGCTCGTCGAGCCGCTCGCCGCTTGCAATGCCGGTGACGAGCGGGCGCCGGATCGGCCAACGCGGCACCGCTCGCACCTGCTCGAAGCGCACCGCCGCGTGCTGGTAGATCGCTCCCGGTGCGCGCACCGGCGCGTCGGCATCTTCTTCCGCGATGTATTGGGCGCCATCGATCTGCGCGAAATGAATCGTCCACGCAACGCTCGTCCCGGGGCCATCGACGAAGTTCAGCGCTTCATGAAGTTTCCAGGTTGCAAACGAATGTTCGTCGATCCACGCGTCGCGCAAACGAAACCGATGTGGGTCGCGCGTGGGGCGTAACGCCAAGTGGTAGCATGTACGGCCGTCGATCGTTTCGATCCCGACGAGGGTGATCGCATAGTCGTGTCGCGAGACGAACTCGCTTGCGATCTCGGGCAGATCGTCGCCCGGGGGATTGGGCGAGGGCGTGGCGGTACGTGGATTCGGGTCGTGAAAATGCCGCCGCACCCGAGCCACGAGCGCCGCCGGGTTGAAGGGTGTCGGCGTCGGCTCCGGTACGAACGGCGCCATGCCAAACGAGTAGGCCGGCGCAAGGTGCGGGACGCCGAGAAAATCGACGTGCGGCAGCGGCTTGTTGACGGGAATCCCAAAGAGATCGAGGTTCATTCCCTTCGGTCTCACCGGATGCGCGAGCTCGTAATCGCTGACCGGATCGACGCGGACCGCGCCGGTGTGCGCGTCGTACGCACAGCGATAGCGTTCGGTGCGCTCTTTTCCGGCTGTGGTGACCGCCACGGCCACGTCATATGCCACGAGTTGCGGATAGCGTTGCCCAAGCCAAAAGGAACGCGCGCGCGAAAAGATCGCGTAGGGATCGGGCTGTGCTCCGGCCGGCCCTGCGAATGCGGCAGCCCCGCCAATCGCGAGCACGCACGCAAAGAATCTGCGCATCACGAGCATCTACGTAACGGGCAGAGGTTGTGTTTCCCTCTCGTTACGGTGCCGGGCCGGCGATGCCACACCCGGCGGATGAGCGAAGCCCGCGCGCCATGCGGCGCGCGGGCTTTGAATGTTGGTGCACCGCGAAGGACTCGAACCTTCAACCAATTGATTAAGAGTCAACTGCTCTACCATTGAGCTAGCGGTGCATGCTCGCGCGAGATCACTTCTTGCTTGAAGTCGCCGTGCCTGCCGCGCGCGGCCCCGGTAGAATCGGGGCCACGTCCGGCACGAGTGGTGCACCGCCAGGGACTCGAACCCCGAACCAATTGATTAAGAGTCAACTGCTCTACCATTGAGCTAGCGGTGCACGTGCGCCCTCTGGGACTCGAACCCAGGACCAACGGATTAAAAGTCCGCTGCTCTACCGACTGAGCTAAAGGCGCGTTAGGCTCTTTGGTGCCTGCGGTATTGTAGCCTTGCCGTACCACGCTTGACAAGGTGCGACAAAGCTCGCCTCGTTCACGCCGTCGCGCTACGGTTCGTCCGCCCGAGGATGTTGGGGTACCGCTCCAACATGACGTCCGGCGCGAGGGGCTTCGCAAAGAGAAAGCCCTGCGCCAAGCGACAGCCGGAGTTCCGCAGCAACTCGCGCTGGCGTTCGGTCTCGACCCCCTCGGCAACCACGCGCACGTCGTAGGCTTCCGCAAGCGTCATCAGCGTGCGCACGATCGGCTCGCTAGCGAGTTCGCCATCCACACCCGCGACGAAGGAGCGGTCGATCTTGATCGAGTCAACGCTAAACTGCTGCAGATAGCGCAGCGATGAGTACCCGGTTCCAAAATCATCGATACAAATCTGGAAACCGCGCTCGCGCACGCGCTCGAGTGTTTGGTTTGCACGCGTTCCCGCGTCCAGCACCACGTTCTCGGTGATCTCGAGGGTCAGGTCGGCCGGAATGAGGCCGTGATGCTCCACGAGTGCGACCAGCAGCCGTTCGAAATCCGGATCGGAGAGCTCGCTTGCGGAGACGTTGACGTGCATGCTGAAATCGAGCGTACCACCACGGTTGCGACGCCATGCGGCGAGTTGCTCCGCCGCGGTCTGCAGCACGATGCGGCCGATCTGCGATGCAAGCCCGGCTTGCTCGGCGATCGCGATAAACTCGGTGGGACTCAAAATACCGAGGGTCGGATGATCCCACCGTAAGAGCGCTTCGCAACCGGTGGGAATGCCGTCGTGCATGCCCACGATCGGTTGGAAGAGCAGGTGGAACTCGCTGCGCTCGATTCCCTTGCGCAGGTCGTTAAGCAGGTGCACGCGCCGCTGCGCGCGCTCGTGCATGGTCGAGTCGAAGAGCGCGAAGCGCGTTCCGCCGCTCGTCTTGGCGTGTTGCATCGCGATCTCGGCATCGCGCATCACATCCTCGGCGTGCTCGTAACTCGACGAACCGATCGCGATGCCGATGCTCGCGCCAAGGTAGGCCGAGCGGTTTCCAAGGGCGATTGGCTTCGAGAGGTTGTTGAGGATGCGTCGCGCGACGGACTCTACGTGGAGGATGTCGCCGAGGGATTGCACGAGGATGGCAAATTCGTCGCTACCGAGACGCGCGACCACGTCGCGCGCATCGACCGAGGCCCGCAGCTTTGCCGCCACCTGCGTTAGCGCCAAATCGCCCGCCGCATGTCCCATCGATTCGTTGACGTCTTTGAAGTGTTCGAGATCGACGAAGAGCACGGCAAAGAACGAGTCGAGCAGCGCGTTGGCTTCGTCAAAACGGTTGCGGAGCTGCTCCTCGAAGAGCTGGCGGTTCGGCAATCCGGTTAGCGCATCGTGCGTTTTGTCGTGCTGCATGCGCCGTTCGTTATGCTTGAGGGCCGTCTTGTCGCGGAACATCGCGATGACGAAGCGCGGCGCCCCGATGTCGTTCACGATCGAGAGCGTAACGTCGGCCCAGACTTCGTGGGCGGCTGACAGCCGCACGTGATGCTCGTACTCGTACGTTTCGCGCTTGCCGCTGAGCAGAGCCTCAAAGGCGTCTTCATGGCCATCCAATGCTGAGAAGCTTGCGCCGCCGAACATCGAGCGAAACACCTCATTCGCATCAAGCAGGCCGCCGTTTCGATCGAGGATCGCGATGCCAACCGCGGCGCCATCGAACACCGCGCGGAATTGTGCCTCGGAGAGACGCAACGCCTGCTCCGCCTCCTGGCGCGCGAGTTCCGCGGCCAGACGATCGGACTCGTCGCGGGCGCGCTTGAGCGCCGCACGATCGCGACGCATGATGGTCTGCGCGATCGCGATCATGATGCCCACGAGCAGTATCGCACCCAAAAGGAACGCGAAATACCAAAACCGGTTGCGCAAGTCGTTCGCGTGGCCGCGCGCCACGATGTCGTCGTCGAGGGCCGTGCCCGTAACGTCGAACAACTTGCGCGCGATCGCTTCCACCGCGGCCGACTTGGCCCGAACGGCGGCGATGGGGACCTGCGGAACCGGCGCCAGAAGCATCTCGTTCGAGAAGAGTCCGACGTATTGCAGCCCCGTCTTCTTTAGTTGCGTGGCAAGCGTCGGGATCGTCGCCCACGCTCCGACGCGTGATGGGTCGAGCGCGGTGATCATCTGCGCGACGAGTGCCGGACGGTCAGATGAGAGATCGTAGCCCGTTCGCAACGTGTCGAGCGTGGTCGCGATATCGATCCGCTCGGCAATCGTCAGCCCGCGCTCCTGGGTTGCAAGCTCCGCAAGCGTGCGCAAGCGTAGCGTGCCCGAAAGCTCGAACGGCGCCTCTTGCATGTAGAGGTCGGCGAGATTTTGCGCGATCGGGCTTGGGTCGTACGTGAGCCCGGAGTTATCTTCCATCGCGTTGACGACGTTCGACTGCGCGTCGAAAACATGGCGCATCTTCGCGATTGCGTCCCGTGACGGCTGAAAGCGCGCGGCGAGCGCCCATCGTGCGAGGAACGTATGCCACTTGGCATCGACGTCGAGCAGCGCCCCGTCACCCCGCGCAAGCGCGGCAGTCATGTTCGCGACGGCATGCGAGACCTCGGCGCGCGAACGAGCCACGTTTTTCGTACCGAGCACGAGTGCGAAGCGGTAGCGGTCGAGCCCGTCCAGCACGCGTTGCGCGTTGCGCATCTCGCGCACGGCGGCTTGTTCGCGAGCGACCGCGTCGCGGTCCAAACCTGCGGAGCCGGAGAGTTGAGATATCCGCCACAAGACCATGCTTAAGAGCACCGCGGCGATCAGCGTCACGATGATCCCGAGAGAATCGCGCAACTGTCCGAGGAGCCGATCGCGCTTCATCAGGGGATGGGTCTTCTAGCCCAGCGGTTCGACTACTGCCGCCCGCTTCGAGGAAAATGGGCCGGCCCGGCCACGCGATGCGCGACCGGGCCGATAGTGGGGTGACTGACCGGGTTCGAACCGGCGACCTCCTGAGTCACAGTCAGGCGCTCTAACCAGCTGAGCTACAATCACCATGGGCCCAAAAACGTCGGGCGTGAATTCGCGCCCGGAGGGACTCGAACCCCCATCTTCGAGTTTAGAAGACTCGTGCCTTATCCGGTTAGACCACGGGCGCGAGCACCACGATAGGATACCACGGCGGTGCAAGTGGTCGGGACGACAGGATTCGAACCTGCGACTTCTTGCTCCCAAAGCAAGCGCTCTACCAAGCTGAGCTACGTCCCGTAAATCCGCCGGAGCGTGGATTTAGAACCCGAGGGCGTGAAATCCCACGTATCGCGCCAAGTCTATCTGCGGTAGGTCGCTCGCGAAGAGCGACGCGTGCTCTACCCGAAGCCCGTTTGCGACGGCAGTTCGTAAGACGCGCATGTTGCTACCCGGAACGAGGGCCGTGCACCAGGATGCGGCGTAGGTGCGACGCAGCGTGGCGAGCGCATATCCAAAGAAGGCCGCAAGGTAGGCCGGCGACGTTGCCGCGAGCGGGCCGACGCGTCCATCGGGCCAAACGTAGGCATAGCCGACGCATTCCGAACGAAGGTAGAACGCCGTGCCACGTGCCGCTGCGGAGAATTGCGCATGATCGTATGGCTTCGCGCTCCCGCGCGCCTCTCGATCGAGCGCGTCGAGTTGCTCGAAGCCCAGTGCCGCGTCGATCGGAACGCCTGCAAAGCGTTCGCCGCTCGCCGCCATACGCACCAGATGCTCCTCGCGCGGAATCTCCCCGGCGATGCGTACGAGCGGAACGTGCGCGCCGAAGCCGCGACCCACGAGAAACCCGAGCGTGGCTGGGTCATTGGCGGCCACCACGCACGCGCGGCTGAGCTCGTCCGTATCGCGCGTCACCTCGCGCAGCAGCGCACTCCCAAGACCCGCATTTCGAAACGATGGCTCCACAAACAGTTCGCAGAGATAGAGTTCGAACTCGAAGGTTCGTGCAAAAGCGATGCCGATCGGCGTCCCGGCGTCGCGCGCGATCCACGCGCGTTCCCCGGCCTCTTCGGCGTAGGCGATGTAGAGGCGCCGCCCGATATCGTCATCGTGGCGGCGCGCGGCGAACGCACGCACGTCGTCCTCGCTCGCTCGCACGATCTCCGGTGCGTTCATGAGGCACGCAGCGCAGCGAGCAGCGCATCGGCGGCGCGACGACGGTGGCTGCACCGGTTTTTCGCATCTGGATCCATCTCGGCAAACGTTCTCTGCGCCGGCGCGTAATAGAAGACCGGATCGTAGCCGAATCCGCCGTCGCCGCACTCGCGCTCGGCGATGCAGCCCTCGACGAAGCCCTCCGCCACGATCTCTTCGCCGGTGGGCAACATGAGCACGAGCACGCTGATGAAGCGCGCATTGCGTTTAACCGGGGGAACGTCACGTAGTTCGTCAAGCAGCGCCCGACGACGCTGCGCCCAGGTTGCCTCAATTCCGGCGTAGCGCGCCGAGCGCACACCGGGACGCCCTCCTAGCGCCTCGACCTCCAAACCCGAATCGTCTGCGAGCACCGCGGCGTTGATGCCGGTTTCGAGCAGTTGCGCGCGAAGCGCACGCGCTTTGAGTCGCGCGTTGCCGAGGTAACTCTCTTCGTCTTCGACGACGTCGGCGTAACCCTCGAAGGTGGCGAGCGCAAGATGCCGGCCCTCGAACATGACTTCGAGTTCGGCGAGCTTGCCTTGATTTTTGGTCGCGACGTAGGTGATCAACGTGAAACGAACAGGCTAGTCTTCGAGTTTGAGGACGGCCATAAACGCCTCTTGTGGCAGCTCGACGCGCCCGACGCGTTTCATCCGCTCCTTGCCCGCCTTCTGCTTCTCCAACAGCTTGCGCTTACGCGTGATGTCACCGCCGTAACACTTGGCGAGGACGTTCTTGCGTTGGGCGCTGACCGTCTCGCGGGCAACGATTTTTCCGCCGATCGCGGCTTGAATCGGCACTTCGAACATCTGTCGCGGGATCAGCTCCTTGAGCTTCTCCGCAAGCGCACGGCCGCGCGAGGCCGCTTTGTCACGTGCCACGATGAACGAGAGCGCATCGACAGCCTCCCCGTTGAGCAGTATCTCGAGCTTCACGAGATCGCCCTCGCGATACCCGATCACCTCGTAGTCGAGCGAAGCATATCCCTTCGTGCGCGACTTCAGTTGATCGAAGTAGTCGACGATCACTTCGATCAGCGGCATCTCGAACGTAAGGATAACGCGACCGTCGTGCAGATACTCCATGTTCGCAAGCGTGCCACGTCGCGTGATCGTGATATCCATGATCGCGCCGACATAGTCTGGCGGTGTGATGATCGTCGCCTTCACGAACGGCTCTTCGATCGATTCGATCACGTTGCTCGCCGGCAGCTTTGAGGGGTTGTCGATCATCTCGATCTCGCTGTTGGTCTTGGTAACGCGAAAGACGACCGATGGGGACGTGGCGATCAAATCGAGGTTGAAATCGCGCTCCAGCCGCTCCTGCACGATCTCCATGTGCAAGAGGCCGAGGAAGCCGCACCGGAAACCGAAGCCAAGCGCCACCGACGTTTCGGGCTCATATGAGAGCGCCGCATCGTTGAGCTTCATCTTGTCGAGGGCATCGCGCAGGTCTTCGTACTCTGCGCCTTCGTTCGGGTAGAGACCACAATAGACCATCGGCACCGCCTTGCGGTAGCCCGCAAGCGCCACGTGCGCGGGGTTGTGCGATTCTGTCAGCGTATCGCCGACGTCGATATCGCCGAGCGACTTGACGTTGGCGATCACGTAACCGACGCTGCCCAGACTCAGTTTACGGACCGGGCGCATCTGCGGGCTAAACACACCGACTTCGGTGCATTCATACACTTTTTGATGCGCCATCGACATAAAGCGGCTGCCAGCGGTCAACTCACCGTCCACGACGCGAACGTAGGAAACCACGCCACGGTAAGGGTCGAACTGCGCGTTGAATACGAGAGCTCGCAAGTGATCGTTGTGCCCCTTGGGCGGCGGAATGCGCGTGACGATCGCTTCGAGAATTTCCTCGATGCCGATACCGTTCTTCGCGCTTGCGAGAATGCACTCGCTCTTTTCGATAATCAACAGCTCCTCGACCTCGCCCATCACGCGTTCCGGATCGGCCGCGGGAAGATCGATCTTATTGATCACGGGAATGATGGTCAGCTCGTGCTCGAGCGCCAAATGGTAGTTCGCCAGCGTCTGAGCTTCGATGCCCTGGGCAGCGTCGATGATCAAGAGCGCGCCTTCGCACGCGGCGAGCGAGCGCGAGACTTCATATGAGAAATCGACGTGTCCCGGCGTATCTATCAGGTTGAGTTCGAAGTCCTCGCCGTTCTTCGCGCGGTATTTGAGCGTCACCGGATGCATGCGGATCGTGATCCCGCGTTCGCGCTCCAAGTCCATCGCGTCGAGCGCCTGCTCTTCGAGGTCGCGCGACTCGATGGTCCTCGTGAGCTCGAGAAGGCGGTCGGAGAGCGTGGTCTTTCCGTGATCGATGTGCGCGATAATACAGAAATTGCGCACGTTCGAGGCGACGTGGGTACGGTGAGGCGGCTCGGCCTTGCTCGTCACGATTGCCTTAATACCCGATGAAGCAGGCGGCATTCGCGGCGTGATAGAGAATCGGAACGATCGCGTAGTTTAGCACGAGGATCAGCACGAGGAACGCCATATCCAGTCCGCCGATCGGCGGAATGATGCGTCGTACGGGCGCGAGCACGGGCTCCACGATCATCGCAAGGTAGCGCACCCATGGTCCCCGCAGATCGGGTAGCCACGAGAGGAGTGCGTACACGAAGAGCGCGACCGAGTACGCGCGAGCCAGCAAGATGACCAGCTGATCAAGCCGGCAGAGAAGATCATTCACGTCGGAGTTTGCCGTTCTATGGGAGCGAGGCTAAGACATTTGCGGGGACGCCGTGGAGATACGGCGCCGGGTTCACGGGCGTTCCATCGTACATCACTTGGTAGTGAAGATGCGGTCCGGTCGAAAATCCCGTTGACCCCACCTCGCCGATCGTCTCGCCCTTATACACATGTTCGCCGACGTGTACTTCCACGCGTGAAAGGTGCGCGTACCACGTGTGGTACCCGTTTCCGTGGTCGATGTCGATCTTGATGCCGTACCCGCCGTCGTACCCATCCGCCACAACCGTCCCCGCGGCGGCGGCGCGCACCGTGTCGCCGTAATCGGCGCCGAGATCGACGCCCTCGTGAAACTCGACATCCGGATAGGTCCGGTAGCAGAAGCAGCCGGTTACGTCGGCGCCGGCAACCGGATCGATCGACGGGATCGCCGCCAGCATCTGCGCACGCGCGAGGCTACGCAGGTGGCGCATGTTCAATACGTGCATCGCCAAGCGTCGCACGCTGAGCGTTTCGCGCGCAACGGCCCTGCCCTCAAGGCTGAGAGCGCGAACGCGTTCGGCGACGGCCGGCAACGTATTGCCCCGCACCCACGATGTTTTTTGGATCGGATTTTTCGCCGGAGCCGGTGCGCCGATCAATTGCCGAATCTCGACGTTCTGTCGCTGAACGCTCTGCAGTTGCTTGCGCAGTTGGCTCGTCTGCCGGTCGATCTGCCGCAGCGTCGCCTGCTGCTTCTCCGATTGCGCTTGCAAGTTCGCCACTTGAGCGTGCGCGCGCAGCACCGTGATGCCCGCAAAGATGAGCGAGCCCAGGATCACGAGCGCGAGCGCGCCGAGCGCGGCCATGATGTGCTGGCGGCGCACCTGAAAGCGATGGACCGTCTCGCCCTTGTGGGGGACGATCTTCACATAATACCGGTCGTCGATCATGCCCTTTTCGATCGCGCGTGCTCGATCGCACGCAGTTCTTCGTCGGAGGCGGCGACCGCCGGCGCGAACTTTGCGACGGCTTTGCCGTACGTGCGTGTGTCGCTACGCGAGTAGATGCTGGAGATCACAACCCCGTCCCCATCTCGGTTGAGCAGGGCGAGGGCGTACGAGAGTTCGGAGCCCGTATCGTCGTAGGCGTCGTACCGTACGAACCCCACCCGCGAGAGGTCCACCTGCGACAGCGCTTCGAGTTCGCCCGTGCGTTCGGAGAGCCCCTGCAGGGCGGTCCGCTGGGCGCCGAGTTCGCGCTCGATGCCGTCCAAACGGGCCGAGGCGCCGGTACCGCCGCCGATCAGCTCGTCGTGGGTGGCCAGCTGCGTCGAAAGACGCTGCAGCGCCGGCCGCACCGCGGCGACGTGATAGACGTAGAGCGCGACGAGCGCTCCAAGCAGGGCCGCGGCTGCGGCGATGATCGCAAGTGTCGGCATGTTCATAAAATAAGGAACCACGACGAGAGTTGAGGTATTTCACGGCACCCGTAAGGACTCGCTTACCGTTGCTACCTTCCGGTCCTGGCGGGGTTCACGAGCTTACGCCGCGTGAAGCCCAACCCCCATCATGGCCAGGGCATGATACCACATCGGCGGACAACCTACTGCATGGGAGGTCTCTTGCTGCTTTTGTCGCTGTTAGCCGGCTTTACGATCGGTTCAAACACGAATTGGCGTCCGGATCCGGCCGGTTTCGGGGCCGCCTGCACGACCTCGGTACAGCGCTATCGCGCGGCGCTCTCCGGCCTCGCGACGAACCAGCCGCCGACCTTTGCCTCGCTCGTCCTGCCCTTGGAAGCGGCTCAGGCGGGGCTCGACGACGCGACGGCGACCGCGCGCATCCTCGCGACGCGCGGGGCCACCCACGCACTGCGCGACGCCGCGACGGCGTGCGCGCTGCGTGCCCGCGCGGCGACCGCCCGTACCGAAGCCAGCCCGCATCTCTACCGCCGGCTGAAAGAGGTACTGCGCTCCGGGAGGTTCCGCGACGCGAGCGACCGCGCGCTCACCGAGCGCTGGATGCGCCTCCTGCGCGCAGGGGGCGCCGGCCTTGCCCCCGCTGGGCGCCGGGAACTGCAGCAACGTCGCGCCGAGCTTGCGACGATCGAGTATGCCTACGAACGCCGTCCGGATGCGACGCTCTTCGAACGCGCGGTTGCAACGCGCGATCGCATAGCGCATCTTCTGCGCTACGAGAGCTGGAGTGACGCCGCGCTTGCGCGCACGACCCTCGGGAGTACCGCACGAGCGCACAAGCTGCTCGAAGCGATCCTCGCGCGCACGCATCCGGCAACCGACGTTGCTCCCGAACGCACGATCGACGCGGCGCTCGTTGCAGCGCACTTTCCGCTTGCTACGACGGTCTCGGGCGTGCTCGACGTCTTTGCACGCCTCTTCGCCGTTTCGATCGCGCGCAACGATGGCGCGAGCGCATGGTCGCGGCACGTGCGCGTGTACGACGTCACCGATCCGGCGACGGGCTCGCTCCTTGGCACGTTATATCTCGAACTCGCCGCTCCCACGGCCGCCGGTCGCGCCGGCGCCTTCGTGTTGCAACCCGCGCGTGACGACGGCGCCGTGTTCTATCCACCGGCATCGCTTGCGTCGGTGCGCATCGCGGCCACCACGCAACGCGCACCCGCCGTCCTCACCCACGCACAACTCCGCGCGCTCTTCGGTTCGGTCGGTAGCGCCCTTGCGATGCTCTTTGCGCGAACACCGTACGAACGTCTGAACCGCCTTACGCCCGAACTCGTGAGCGCATCGAGCGCTGCATTCTCGCAACTCGCGTGGGAGCCGTCGATCCTCGCTCGCCTAAGCGCGCACGACCCGCTTCCCTCCGCCGTGGTGAGACGGCTGCTCGCAACCCGTTCGAGCATCGGCGATCGCGCGCTCGTGCGAGCGGCGGAACTAGCCTCGGCGGATCTGAAGATCGACCAGCATGGAGTCTCGGCCGCGCGCGCGGCGTGGCCGGCGCTCGATCCGCACGAGCGAGCGCAGATCGTACGCGGCGAAGGCCGGCTTGCCGCGACACGCGCGCTTGCACTGCTCTACGGCGCCGATCTCTTCACGGCGTTCGAAGGGTCGCCCCTAGACCCCGCAGTAGGCCTGCGCTACCGCCAAGAACTCTTGGAGCCGGCGCGCAGCGACAGCCTGCTCGCGGAGATGCGCCGCTTTCTCGCACGCCCACCGCGCCTGCAAAGCGCCTTTATGGGGAGCCCGTTATGATCGCCGCGATCTTTGCCCTCACGCTCGCAAGCAGCACGTTTCATGCCGGCGCGTACGTACCGGTGCGCATGGTTGCAAAGCCGTGCGGTGGCATGAATCGCTCGCCCGAACTGCACTGGTCCGGCGTTCCCCCGCAGGCAAAAAGTCTAGCGATCGTCATGCACGATCCCGACGCCCCGCATGCGGGCGACTTTTATCACTGGGCGCTCTACGATCTCGCGCCATCGGCCACGTCGTTACCGGAAGCGGCAAGCGCAACGGGCGCCACCAGCGGGATCAACGACACCGGGGCAACCGGATTCTTTGGACCATGTCCACCTCCCGGGAAAGTCCATCACTATCACATCACGCTCTACGCGCTCGACGTCGCGCATCTCGGAGTTTCCCGGCCGCTGACCGCCGAAGCGCTCCTCGCGCGTATCAAGGGACATGTCATCGCCAAGTCGACGTTGATCGGCCTCTACGCGACGACCGCGCCGCGCTAACGCCCAAGCGACGTCGCTGGGATTCCGTGCTCAGCAAGGTACGGATCGAACCGGAGTGCGCCGTAGCTGCGGCGAACCTCCCGCGTGTCATGGATAACGTTCGAATAAAAGTTCGCGAGAATGGCCCGTACCTCGTGACCGGCGCCATCGAACTGATCGATGCCGACGGCAACCCCTACACCGCCGAGGGAAACGTCGTGTTGTGCCGCTGCGGTGGCTCCGCCTCAAAGCCGTTCTGCGACGGGTCGCATCGCACGAACGGGTTTACGGCAACCGAGCGTGCAACTGCGGTCGAGGAGTAGTCATGCCATCGTACGTTCGCGCCGGATCGCTTCCGCACAAGCGCCACATTCAATTCCGCCGGCCCGACGGTGGCCTCTACGCCGAGGAACTCTTCTCGACCAAGGGATTCGAAAGCATCTACTCGTTGCTCTACCACCTGCGCCCGCCTACGGCAACGCTCGAGGTGCGCGCGTGGCAGCGTCCGAGCGTCACGTGGATTCCGAACGATCCGCTGCGCAACCGTCACTTTAAGGCGGCTCAGGTGCAGACGGGCGGGGATGCGATCGAATCGCGTCGCGCACTGCTCGGAAACGACGACCTGTCGATCTCGATCGCACAGGCTGACGGGCCGATGGAGTATTGGTTTCGCAACACGGGTGGCGACGAGTTGCTCTTCATCCATCACGGTGCGGGCGTTATCGAGACGAACTTCGGCGAACTCGCCTACCGGCAACACGACTATGTGATCGTTCCCACCGGCACCACCTATCGCGTCCTTCCTGCGGCGCCGACGCGCATGCTCGTGCACGAATCGTCGGGTATGATAACGATTCCGCGAAAGTATCGCAACGAGTTTGGGCAACTCGAAGAGCACGCGCCGTACTACGAGCGCGATTTTCGCGTGCCGGTTCTCAAAGCTCCGGTCGATGCTCGCGGGGCCTACGAGATCCGGGTTACAAACCGCGGACGAAACGCCGTGTACGTGGTTCAAAACCATCCGTGCGACGTGATCGGATGGGATGGGTACTGCTATCCGTACGCGTTCAACATCGAAGAGTTTGCGCCGGTCACGGGCAAGCTGCATCAGCCGCCGACCGCGCACGCCACCTTCGAGGCGCCCGGCGCGGCGTTTTGTGCGTTCGTGCCGCGGCTCTTCGATTATCACCCGCTCGCGATACCGGTGCCGTACAATCATTCAAGCGTTGACTGCGACGAAGTGCTCTACTACGTAAGCGGAAACTTCATGAGCCGTCGCGGCGTCGAAGAGGGCTCGGTCACCTTACATGCGGCTGGGGCTCCGCACGGCCCGCAACCGGGCGCGGTCGAGAGCAGCCTCGGCAAGACCGCGACCGACGAGATCGCCGTCATGGTGGATACGTTCAAGCCGTTGCACGTAGCGCAGAGTGCGATCGCGGTCGAGGACACCGAGTACTATCGCTCGTGGATCGAGGCGCCCACCACGCGCTAGGGGCTAGTTAGCCGGTTGAATCGTTCCGGTCGCGTGGCCAAAACCCACGCGAAACTCGCCCACTTCGCACCATCCGCGTAACGCAACCGTATCGCCATCTTCCAAAAAACGTCGCTCGTCGCCGCCCGGCAGCGCGATCGGACGTTCGCCGTTCCACGTGAGCTCGATGAAGCTTCCGTAGCTGTCAGGGGTCGAGCCGCTGATCGTGCCGGATGCGTAGAGGTCGCCCGGGCGTGTCTTCGTGCCGTTGATCGTCACATGCGCGAGTTGCTGCGCCATGTTCCAGTACATCTCTTTATAGTTCGTGCGCGAGATCGTTTGCGGCGCGATGCCGCGCTCGCGCATCCGCCGAGTCTGCAGATCGACGGCGAGCGCGATGTCGATCGCCCACCGGTCGTGCGTGCGCAGATACTCGAGCGGATATGGATCCTGACGCGGACCCGCGGTCGCAAAAGGTTCGAGCGCGTCGAGCGTAACGATCCACGGCGAGATCGTGGTCGCAAACGACTTGCCCAGAAACGGGCCGAGCGGCTGATACTCCCACGCCTGGATATCGCGAGCGCTCCAATCGTTGACGAGGACGAGCCCAAAGATGTGGTCGCGCGCCTTCGACGTGGGGATCGATTCTCCAAGTGCGTTGCCGGGGCCGGTAACGAAACCGATCTCGAGTTCGATGTCGAGCTTCGTTGTCGGCCCGAAAACCGGAACGTCGCTCTGTGGCGGCTTGCGCTGGCCCTTGGGTCGCACGATCGGCGTGCCGTCGATCACGATCGTGCTCGAGCGTCCGTGATAGCCGATCGGGATATGGCGCCAATTCGGCAACAGCGGATCGCCGTTCGGTCGAAAGAGTTTTCCGAGATTCGTCGCGTGCTCGAGCGACGCATAGAAATCGACGTAGTCGCCGACCTTCATGGGGACGGCCATCTGCGTCACGCGCTGCTCCACGAAGAAGCGTTCGGCGTCCAACTCGCGCAGACGTCCGTCTGCGGCGTCATCGGTGCGCAACAACGCCGCTATGCGTAAGCGGGTCTTCTTCCACACGTCGCGCCCGAGGGCAAGAAACGGGTTGAGCACCGGCGCGAGAAAGACGCTGCGATCGCAGATGTCATCCAGCAATCCCGCCGACGCGAGCGCATGCAGATCGAGGATCTTTTCACCGATCGCGATGCCGAGGTGCTGCGCGTTGCCCCTGCGGAAGGCGCCATACGGCAGGTTATAGATGGAAAAATCGCTCCCGCGCGGCACGGGAATCCACGAAACGATCTGCGGCACGATCAGGCGCCCGCCAGAATGCCGAGCGCCGTCAAGTCCTCGACCGGTTCGGAAAAACTGCAACTCCCGTACGCCACAAACGCCCCAGACCGCGCCCGCGCGATCGACGATACGCCGGCACGGTGGACGCCTATCCGTAAGCCATCGGCCTCCAGAGCGACGGCCCGCGCGTCTTCCTGCGCGACGATCGCGCGAAGTTCTCCCTCATTGAGTTCGCCCGCGAGGGTTGCCGCCGCCAGCAGATTGAGAAAGCCATGCATCGGAAATCCGGTCTCGGCCTGCACGTGGCGGATTGGGTGGTGCAAACCCGCGGTCGCCTTGAACGCGAGCTTGTGCTCGTAGCACGCCGCGATGAAGGTCGCCACCTCGTCGACGCTCGGGAACGCTTCCCGGACCACGCCGCCGCAGCGCAGCTTTGCGTGCAGGCGGTAGCGTTCGAGCGCCGTGAGCGCGTTTTCGAGAAGCGCCACGTCGCGCGCACCCGAGGGGAGCTCGACGAAGATGGGAAGATCGCGTAGTCCGTACTGCTGGGCAAGTGCCGCGCATTGACCGATCGTTGCGTCGTACGTGTCGCGCCCGCTTGCAAGCGGTGGGAGCGCCAGTTCGAGCGCCTCGATCGCGATCTCCGGAGCGCTTGGGCGCAGGGCACTCAGACGCTCGAACACCTGCGCCGTCGCGGCGAACCAGGAGCGCGCATCGCTGCCGCTATCGACGATCACGCTGAGCGCGATGGGACCGCGTCCGGCAAGGCAGGCGCGAAGCTCGCCGATGCGCGACGCCGGCACGATGAACCGTCCGAGCATCCACGCATGGGCGCCCGCGCGCCCCTGCAGATATTCATCGAGTGCGGGTGCCATCTCCAGACGCGCCGGCGGAAAGAGGCCGGCGTAATCGATCAGTCGGCCAAGCGCTTGCGCGACGGCGGGAACGGCGTTCGTGGAGAGGCTCATTGTGGGGTGCTAGGTTAGTGACGCAGCCGCTTCGTTCATGCCGACGCCCCCAACAGGGCCGCTCGCGCTGGTTCGCCAACCGGGCTACAGTATGAGCACGACGACCTCCGCCCGCAATCCGCTTGCACGCATCGACTGGGACTATTTGGAGTTCTACGTCGGCAACGCCAAACAGGCGGCGCATTATTATATGTCTGCATTCGGCTTCGAACAGGTGGCGTATGCCGGCCCGGAGACCGGCGTGAAGGACCGCTGCAGCTACGTTCTGCAGCAGAACAAGCTGCGGTTCGTGCTCACCGCGAGCCTGGTGCCCGATGACGAGATCAGCCGCCACGTGATGCTCCACGGCGATGGCATCAAAGACGTCGCCATTCTCGTCGAGGATGCGCGCGCAGCCTATGAAACGGCGCTCGCGGGCGGTGCATCGAGCGTGCTTGCGCCGACCGAATCGCGCGACGCCGGAGGGCGCGTGATCAAGGCCACCATCAAGACCTACGGCGATACGGTGCATTCGTTCGTTCAGCGCGACGGCTACACGGGCGCCTTCATGCCCGGTTTCGTCGCGGAGCATCGCGTCCTGCGCGGCTCCCAGGCTCCCGGGCTGCTCTTCGTCGATCATTGCGTGGGCAACGTGGGCTGGGGTGAGATGGACCCCTGGGGAGATTTTTACGCGCGCGTCTTCGGGTTCTCGCAACTCGTCTCGTTCGATGACAAGGACATCTCGACCGAATATACCGCGCTCAAGTCGAAGGTGATGACCGACCCGCGTCATCAAGTGAAGTTCCCGATCAACGAACCCGCTCGCGGCAAAAAGAAATCGCAGATCGAGGAGTACCTGGATTTTTATCGCGGAGCCGGCGTGCAACACGTCGCCATTCGAACCGACGATATCGTCGCGACGATCGATGCGCTGCGAGCAAACGGCGTAGAGTTCCTCGACACCCCTGATTCCTACTACGATATGCTCGAAGAACGCGTCGGAAAGATCGACGAAGCGCTCGACGTGTTGCGCGCGCGTCGCATCCTCGTGGACCGTGACGATCTGGGCTACATGCTGCAAATTTTCACGAAGCCGCTGCAGGATCGCCCGACCGTCTTTTTCGAGATCATTCAACGTAAGGGCAGTCTTTCGTTCGGTAAGGGCAACTTCAAGGCGCTCTTCGTATCGATCGAAAAGGAACAAGAAAAGCGCGGAACGCTGTGATCACGCTCGTCGCGCCGCCGGTCAGCCTTGATGCCGTCATGCTCGAAGCGCGCGCCACCTCGCTTGCCAAGCGCTCGATAAAAAACGACGCCAAACGCGCCGGGATCGATCTTGCGATACGTTGCATCGATCTCACGACCCTCGAGGGGAAAGACTCGCCGGGCCGCGTTCGCTCCCTCTGCGCGAAGGCTCGCACGCCGCGCCCCGGATACCTCGACATTCCGAGTGTCGCCGCGGTGTGCGTCTATCCGAATCTGGTTGCCGTCGCCAAAGACGCATTACGGGAAAGCGCCGTTCGCGTCGCCTCGGTCGCAACCGCATTCCCAAGCGGCCTCTCCGATATCGAGGTAAAGCTGGCCGACACGGCAGCCGCCATCGCTTCGGGCGCCGACGAAATCGATATGGTCATCGATCGCGGTGCGTTCCTGAGCGGCGACGAGCGTAAGGTCTTCGACGAGATCGCCGCCGTCAAGCGGCTCTGCGGCCCCATCCACCTCAAGGTGATCCTCGAGACCGGGGAGCTGGGTACCTACGACAACATCCGGCGCGCGAGCGACCTCGCGCTCGAAGCCGGAGCCGACGTAATCAAAACCTCGACCGGAAAGGTCGGCACGAACGCGACGTTTCCGAGCGCGCTTGCGATGTGCGAGGCGCTGCGCGACTACGCCCGTCGGACCGGCGAACGCCGCGGGCTAAAAGTTGCCGGCGGCATCCGTACCACGAAACAGGCGATGACGTATCTGGTGATCGTCAAGGAGACGCTCGGGGACGCGTGGCTAACCCCGGAGCTGTTCCGCATCGGCGCGAGTTCGCTTCTCGACGACCTGTTGATGCAACGCGAAAAACTCGACACCGGGCGCTATGCCGGCGCCGATTACATTCCAAAGGATTGATGATGACGACGTTCGAGTACGCGCCAGCCCCCGAGAGCGTCCGGCCGCAGATTCGTGAACGCTATGGGCTCTTTATCGACGGCGCGTGGACGGCCGCACACGCCGATCGCACCTTCACGACGATCGATCCCGCGACGGAGAACCGATTGGCCGAAGTAGCCTACGCCTCGCCGGAAGATGTGGATCGAGCGGTCCGCGCGGCGCGAAAGGCGTACGACAAGTATTGGCGCAAGATCAAACCTGCCGATCGCGCCAAATACCTGTACCGCATCGCACGCGCAATCACCGAGCGCAGCCGTGAACTCGCCGTGCTGGAGACGCTCGATGGCGGCAAGCCGATCAAGGAGTCTCGCGATTTCGACATTCCGGCGAGCGCCGCGCACTTCTTCTACCACGCCGGATGGGCCGATAAGCTCGAGTGGGCAGTGCGCGCCGGCCGGACGCCTGAACCGATCGGCGTCTGCGGACAGATCGTGCCTTGGAACTTCCCGCTCCTCATGGCCGCATGGAAGATCGCTCCGGCGCTCGCCTGCGGCAATACCGTGGTGCTCAAACCGGCCGAAACAACGCCGCTCACCGCGCTCGCGCTCGCGCAGATCGTCCAAGAAGCCGATCTTCCGCCGGGCGTTGTCAACGTACTCACCGGTGACGGCGCAACCGGCGCGGCGCTCGTTGCACATGCCGGCGTCGATAAGCTCGCGTTTACTGGATCCACCGAGGTCGGCAAGACGATCGCTCGCACGATCGCCGGCAGCGGCAAGCGGCTCACGCTCGAGCTGGGTGGAAAGGCTGCGCACATCGTCTTTGCCGATGCGCCGCTCGATCAAGCCGTCGAAGGCGTCGTCAACGGCATCTACTTCAACCAAGGCCACGTCTGTTGCGCCGGGTCGCGCCTCCTCGTTGAGGAACGCGTGCACGATGAGATCGTTGCGCGATTGACGGAACGCATCGCCACGTTGCGCTTGGGAGATCCGCTCGATAAGAACACCGACATCGGCGCGATCAACTCGCGCGCGCAGCTCGAGAAGATCGAAGAGCTCGTGCGTAGCGGCATCGCCGAAGGTGCGACGCTCGTGCAAGCACCGTGCACGCTTCCCGGTCGCGGATTCTTCTTTCCGGCCTCCCTTTTCGTCAACGTCCATCAGTCGCATCGCATTGCCCGCGAAGAGATCTTCGGTCCCGTCCTCTCGGTGCTCACCTTCCGCACGCCCGACGAAGCGGTTGAAAAAGCGAATAACACCCCCTACGGGCTCTCGGCCGGGGTGTGGACGGACAAAGGCAGTAAGAATATGTGGGTGGCGCAGCGCCTGCGTGCCGGGGTCGTATGGTGTAACACCTATAACCAGTTCGACCCGAGCTCGCCGTTCGGCGGCTACCGGGAATCGGGCTTTGGGCGCGAGGGTGGCGTCCACGGACTCTATGAATATATGGCCGGCTAGCCGATAGCCATACATATGCTAGGCGAACGCGAACTCGCTTCCCTCGACGATCTGCTCGTGCGTTCGCCCCTGGCCCTCATTGCGTGGGACGCATCGCACCGGGTCTCCTTTTGGTCGCAACGCGCACAGGCGATGTTCGGCTATCGGCCCGAGGACGTCATCGGTAAAACCGTCGATGAAATTGGTTTCGTCGAGGAGTCCGCCGTTCTCGCAATTCGTAAAACGCAAGCGCTGATCGATAGCGGCGTTGCCGACCGCGCCTTCGTCAACGTCAACCGCAACATCTGTAAAGACGGGCAGGTGCGGACGTGCCGCTGGACCACGTTTGCGGTGCAAGACGACGATCGCTTCCACACGTTATCGTATTCCGAGGACATTACCGAAGCGGTCGATGCACAAGCCGCGCTCGCCGATAGCGAAGAGCGTTTCCGCTCGCTCTTTGAATACAATCCGGATATCGTCATTTTTTTCTCGCCCGACGGTCGCGTGGTCGATACGAACGGCGCCATCAGCCGCTTCGGAAACGTACCCCGCGAAAATTTAATCGGCATGCATTTCAGCGTCTTTCTCGATCCCGACGAAGCGCCCAAACACGAACAATATCTCAAGCGCGCGATGGCCGGCGAAACGTTACACTACGATGCGCGGGCACATGCCCTTGACGGGAGCGAGCTTCAGGTCGCGATCACGACGGTTCCGGTGTACCGCGAGGGCAAGATCGACGGGGTTTTTTCGATCATTCGCGACGAGACCGACCGGCGTGCCGCCCAGGCGCACATCGAGCGCCAAGAGCGGGCGCTCGCCGATAACGAAGCCCGCCTGCGTTCGCTCTTCGAGTTCAACCCGGACGGCGTGCTCGCCATTACACCCGATGGAACGATTGTCGATGTCAACGAAGCCTGCCTGAAGCTCGGGAACTTCCCACGCGAAGCGGTAATTGGCGAGCCATTTCATCGTTTTTTGCCGCCCCACGAAGTCGAACGCATCGATCGCGCCTTCAAGCGCGCCCTGCTCGGCGAACAGGTATCCCTGACGATGGAATCGTTTCGCATCGACGGCGCGCCGCTCGAACTCGAGGCCACATTGCTTCCCCAGTTTTCAGGTGGCGAACTCGTGGGCGTGTACTCGATTTTGCAGGATGTGACCGAACGCCGGATCGCCGAGCGTCGCGCCGAGATGCAAAGTCGACGCATTCGCAACCTGTACTTCATTTCGGCAAGCGGGGATTACCCCGACGTGCGCATGCGTGCGTCACTCGAGATGGGATGCCAGGCTTTCGAGCTCACCGTGGGTGCCGTCGTGGAGCATACGGAGAGCGAGACACGGATCGAGGCCGTGTACCGCGATCCAAACTCAGAGAGCGTCAGCGACGAGGAAATCCTCGCGATGGCGGCTCGCGCGTGCGCTCTGGGCGGCAGCCCCCTCCCCGTCCTCTTCGACAACGGTGTCGCATTACGCATCGACGTTTCCGGCGATCCCTACGGCGCGCTCGTCTTTGCAACGCCGCCCGGAAGCAATCGCGATCTCTCATCCACGGACGGCGATTTGCTTGGCCTGATCGCCATGTTGATCGCGGGAACGATCGACCGGACGCGTCAACGCGCGCGTCTGCGTGCGATGGCGTACTACGACACCTTGACGGGATTGGCCAATCGAACCTTTCTTGCCGAGAAGCTGCGCGACGCGATCGAGGTCGCACAGTCGCGGATGTCGCGCGTCGCAGTGCTCTTTTTCGATCTGGACCGTTTCAAAGACGTCAACGACACGCTCGGTCACGCCCGCGGAGATCGCCTCCTGCAACTCGTCGCCGAGCGCCTGGCAAACGAACTAGACGATCACGCGACGATCGCGCGCATGGGCGGGGACGAGTTCGTCATCTTG
The DNA here is from genome assembly GCA_027452165.1 of Vulcanimicrobiota bacterium. Taxonomy (GTDB): domain Bacteria; phylum Vulcanimicrobiota; class Vulcanimicrobiia; order Vulcanimicrobiales; family Vulcanimicrobiaceae; genus REEB354. Next base: position 78,166 of record DAIDGX010000019.1, read on the forward strand.
CTCACCGATTGTCGCGATGCCGACCATGCCCGCGACGTCGCCGAGAGCGTGATCGCGGCCATCAGCGATCCGTTCCCGCTCGATGAATACGAGCAGTTCATCTCCACGAGCATCGGCATCGCCATCTATCCCGAAGACGGGCGCGACGATCAGACACTCATCAAGAACGCCGACATCGCCATGTATCGCGCGAAAGATCGCGGACGAAACGGCTACTATTTCTACAACCCGACGCTCGAGGCGCCGATTCACATGCGGCTCTCACAAGAGAAGCTGTTGCGGCGCGCGCTCGAACTCGGGGAGTTCGTCGTGTACTATCAGCCGCAACTGGATCTGCGCACCGGCGAGGTCGTCAGCGTGGAGGCGCTCGTGCGCTGGAATCACGCCAAGAGCGGCCTGATCGAACCGTCGCACTTTATTCCAAGCGCCGAACTTTCGGGGCTGATCGTCCCGCTTGGGGATTGGGTGCTCTCGACCGCCGCAAAGCAAGTGCGCGATTGGCAAACAACGCTTGGACCGATGCGTCTCGCGGTGAACCTTTCGGGACGGCAGTTCCATCAGCGCGACTTGCGCCATCGCGTTTTGCAACGGCTCGAGGAGGCCCAGCTCGATCCGGCGCTGCTTGAGGTGGAGATTACCGAGAGCGTCGCCATGTCCGACGCAGCGCAAACCGTCGGCATCGTACGCGACCTCAAGGCCTCCGGCATTCGCATAGCGGTCGATGACTTTGGTACCGGGTACTCCTCCCTCGCCTACCTGCGACGCTTCGCGCTCGACGTGCTGAAGATCGACGGTTCCTTCGTTATCGGCGTCGGACACGAGAGTTTCGACGAGACGATCGTGAAGACGGTGATCGGCATGGCGCACAGCCTTGGGCTCGAGGTGGTCGCCGAGGGCGTGGAGACGCGCGATCAACTGACCTTCCTGACCGACCACGCATGCGACATCGTGCAAGGATATGCAATTTCACCGGCGCTTCCGGCCGACGAATTCGAGCGGTTTATCGCGCGTCGCCGGGAGAAGCAGGCAGCATCCGGGTAGAACGTTCCTCATCATGGCCGCCATCACCGAACCGGGACTCGATCGCGACGGGCTCCTTGCATGGTACCGGCGTAATCGCGAGCGCACCGCATCGCTCTTTGCCCTCATCGATGACGATGCGTATGTGGCGCAGCCGATTCCCTTACGCCATCCGTTCGTCTTTTACGACGGTCACCTACCGGCGTTTAGCCTCCTGACGCTCAACGAGCGTGCGCTTGGCGAAGAACCCGTCGATCCGGCGCTCGAGCGTTTGTTCGAGCGCGGCATCGATCCCGAATCGGCCCATGCTGCGGCAAGCCTGACCCGCACGGATTGGCCCTCACGCGCGGCGGTGGAAGCGTTCGCTCGGGCATGCGATGAGCGCGTAGAACGTGCGATCGCGCACGGTCGCATCGTCGATGCAGAGATGCCACGGCTGGCGCGCGGACAGGCCGTCTTCACGCTGCTCGAACACGAGCAGATGCATCACGAGACCTTGGCGTACATCGTGCACCGCCTCGATGAAGCATCGAAGGGTCGCGTGCGCCAGGAGCATCACGATGGTGCCCTCGCTGCGCCCCGGATGCGCACCGTCGATGCCGGCGTCGCGACCCTGGGCGCGCAGCGCGATGCTATCCCGTTCGGGTGGGACAACGAGTTTGGATGCCACGAAGTAGACGTCCCCGCCTTCTCGATGCAGCATCGCCCTGTAACCAACGGCGACTGGCTCACGTTCGTGGCCGCAGGAGGGCCGGTGCCGCCATTCTGGGTGCGGCGCGATGGCGAGTTTTTTCTGCGCGCGATGTTCGATGAGTTGCCGCTGCCGCGATCGTGGCCGGTGTACGTCACGCACCGCGATGCTGCGGCCTACGCGGCGTGGAAACGCATGCGTCTCCCGACCGAGGCAGAGTTCCACCGTGCCGCGTTTGCAACGCCGCACGGTCACGACCGCCCCTATCCCTGGGGCGATGGCGCTCCCAACCCGATGTATGGGAATTTTGATTTCGAACGCTTTGATCCCGAACCCGTCGATGCGCATCCGGCCGGAACGAGCGCGTGGGGGATCGACGATCTCATCGGCAACGGTTGGGAGTGGACCGCCACGCCGTTCCAGCCCTTCCCCGGCTTCGAGCCGATGGCGTCCTATCCGCAGTATTCGGCCGATTTTTTTGACGGAAAGCACTACGTGCTCAAAGGTGCCTCTCCCGTCACCGGACGCGAGTTGATCCGTCGCTCGTTTCGAAATTGGTTCTATGCCGACTATCCCTACCTGTTTGCGAAGTTCCGCCTCGTCGCATGACGGGGGGGCCGCTACGCGAGCGCGAACCCGCCGGGTTCGACACGTTTCATTCCCTTGATGCGAAGGAGCCTTCGTTGACCACTCCCACCACGGCAAAAAAAGTTCCCATCACCGTCGCGCACGGTGACGGTATTGGACCAGAGATCATGGATGCGACGCTGCGCATCATCCTCGCGGCCGGTGCGCAACTCGACATCGAGGAGATCGCGATCGGCGAGTCCGTGTACAATCGCGGGCTCCAGAGCGGCATCGAGCCCGCGTCGTGGGAGTCGCTACGCCGTACGAAGGTGTTCCTGAAGGCGCCCATAACCACGCCGCAAGGCGGCGGCTTCAAGAGCCTCAACGTGACCGTCCGCAAGACGCTCGGCATGTATGCAAACGTTCGCCCGTGCGCATCGCTGCATCCGTTCGTGGCGACGAAGCACCCGAACATGGATATCGTAATCGTCCGCGAGAACGAAGAGGACGTCTACGGCGGTATCGAGCACCGCCAGACGAATCAAGTCGCACAGTGCCTGAAACTCATCTCGCGCCCCGGCAGCAAGCGGATCGTCCGCTACGCGTTTGAATACGCGCGCGCGAACAAGCGTAAAAAAGTGACGTGCTTCACCAAAGACAACATCATGAAGATCACGGATGGCTTGTTTCATCGCACGTTTGAAGAGATCGCGAAAGAATACCCCGAGATCGAGAGCGAGCATTGGATCGTCGATATCGGCGCCGCAAAAATGGCCGATACGCCCGAAGCTTTCGACGTGATCGTGATGCCGAATCTCTACGGCGACGTACTCTCGGACGTCGCTGCACAGATCACCGGATCGGTCGGCTTAGCGGGCTCCGCGAACATCGGCGATCACTGCTCGATGTTCGAAGCGATTCACGGCTCGGCGCCGCGTCGCGCGGGTCAAAACCTCGCGAATCCTTCGGGACTGCTGCATGGAGCGATCCTGATGCTCGTGCACATCGGGCAGTCGAAGACGGCCGAGGCCGTGCACAACGCCTGGCTCAAAACGATCGAGGACGGCATCCACACCTACGACATCTACACGGAGGGCGTTTCGAAGCAAAAAGTGGGCACGCGCGAGTTCGCGGATGCCGTGATCGCCCGGCTTGGAAAGCGCCCGTCGCAGTTGAAGCCCGTGGAGTACGCCGAAGATGCCGTGATGAATCTTGCGATTCGCCCGGCCGGCAAACCGCCGATGAAGGTGCGCGTTGGCGTCGATATCTTCATCGATCGTCGCGACGGAAACCCCGATCACATCGCTGAACTCATGCAAAAGTTCAACGTGCCCGGCACGAAGCTCACCGTCATCGCGAACCGCGGTACCAAGGTGTGGCCGAACGGCAATCCCGACACCTATTGGAGCGATCACTGGTCGTGCCGGTTCGAAGGTGACGGCGATGGACTCTTTACGCAAGAGCACGTGGTCAAGTTGCTCGAAGTCGCCGCCAAGGCCGGCTTCGACGTGGTGAAGACCGAGGGGCTCTTCACGTTTAACGGTGAGCGCGGCTACTCGCTCGCACAGGGACAGTAGCTCCCAGCCGCGCTTTACCCCCGAAAGCGAAACCCTTCGTTCACGAAGGTTGCATAGCCGCCCGCGCGCCGGAACAATCCCTGCGCGCGGGCGGTGATGCGTCCGTGCGTAACGAGCCAGTACGCACCCACACGCCCGAAGTCAAGCGCGATCGAGTCGCGCCCCCGATAGCTCAGCACCGCTCGGCGAATGAGATCGGTACGTTCATCGACGTAGAGGTCGGTAAGCCGCTGTGTGGTTTGCCGATGGCGCGTACGCAAGCGCAGGTGAAAGCACGGCGCTCCATCGACCGTAGCCTCGCCGGCCGGTGTCATGCGATATTCGCCCGCGCGCGGGGTCGCGTGCATCATCGACCACGAGGCGCTCCAGTAGATGCGCCGGTCGGGAAAGACCGCGCGCGTATCTTCGTCGGTCGTTCGATCGATACCGTACGCGTCGTCTTCTTCAACCCGAAACGCCGCCGACGTTGAGAGGTCGTTCGTCACGGCAAGGTACGGCTCGGTGTCACCGTATGCGTCACCGACGATGCGCACCGTGACGCCGCGTCCATCGAGCAGTTGTGTGAACTCCATCGCAGGCGGGCGTACCTGCATCTGCATCGCGTGCGCCGCCCGCGCGTAGATTGTTGCCGCACTTGGAACCATGCTCTCTCTACGAATGGGCGCCGCCGGGAGTTTCGTTCTAAACGCGTACCGAGAGAACCAGGAGCATCACCACCTCGCAAACCACAACGAGTGCCCCGTACACGTCACCGGTGAGTCCACCACCAAGGCGCCGGCTCGCCCACCACCCAAGGCCGAGTGCAACGGCCAGGGCGACGCCAAGGGCAATGTACCCGCCCGCGCCGAGCAACCACGCGCCTGCCACGAGTGCCACCGCACATACGGCGACGATCGCCACGCTCGGACGCGACGTAAACGAGCGCGTTGCGGCGCCTGCCCGTGCATACGGGTAGCGCCAGGCGTTGAGGATCGCGCAGAGCCGCGCGCACGCACCCGTGAACGCAAAGAGCGCAATCCACCGTGCCGGCGCAATCGCAACGATCGCTGCGATCCACAGCGCAGCGAGCATCGCCATTCCCACCACGGCAAACGTACCATGACGCGGGTCACGCAAGATTTCAAGCCGCCGTTCGACCGGTGCCGTTACGAGCAAGCCGTCGCACGCGTCGAGAAAGCCGTCAACGTGAATCGCTCCCGTTAACGCGATCGCAAGCGCCCATGCCACGACCCCCGCCACGACGAGCGGTACGTGCGACGAGAGGATCCAGCCGGCGAGACCCGCCACGGCACCGACCAGCGCGCCCACGAGCGGGAGAAACGAGAGCGCGAACGCGTCGGGTGCGGGACCTGCGGCCAAGCGGCCGAGCGGTATGACCGTAAAGTAGCTGACGGCACTAGCAAGCGCGGCGAGCGCGCGCTTCACGCTTCGATCTGCGCGTTTGCCGTCGCAACTCCCGCCTGCGCGAACGTCTTCATCTCGCGCACCATGCGGGCCGCAGCCTCGCAGAGCGGAAGCGCGAGTGCGGCGCCGCTCGCTTCTCCCAAGCGCAAATCGAGATCGAGCAGCGGTACGAGGCCGAGATGACGCAACGCGATCGCGTGCCCGAGTTCGCGCGAGCGATGAGCGGCGATGCAGTACCCGAGCGCGCTCGGCTCGATCTGCTGCGCAACGAGCGCCGCAGCCGAAACGATGAAGCCGTCCAGGACCACGGGCACGCGCGCTTGCGCCGCTGCGAGCAACACGCCCGCCAGGCCCACTATTTCGTATCCGCCGAGTTCGGCCACCACCGTACGCCAATCGGCGCCACGTACCCGCTCCACCGCGTCGGCGACCACGCGTTGCTTGCGCTGCAAGCCGCCGTCGTCCACGCCGGTTCCGCGACCGACGACCTCGCACGCGTCGGCGCCGGTGAACGCACAGATCAGCGCCGCCGCGCTCGTCGAGTTGCCGATGCCCATCTCACCGAGCGCGACGATCTCCGGATGCACGCGCGCATCCACGTCGGCAAAGACCCGTATCCCGGCGTCGATCGCGGCATCCACGTGTTCGTCCGGCATCGCCGCTTCACGGGCGAGATTTCGCGTTCCGCGCGCGATGTTGCGATCGAGCAACCGCGGATGCTGCGGGAGCGAACCCGTCACCCCGAAATTGGCAACGAAAACCTCCGCCCGCGCCACGCGCGCAAAGGCGTTGATCGCCGCAAACTCACCGAGAAACGCACCGACCATCTGCGGCGTTACCTCGCTCGGGTAGGCGCTCACGCCCTCGGCCGTCACGCCGTGATCGCCGGCCCCGACAACGATTGCGCGCCGCTCGTAGAGCGGCGGCAAGCCCCCGTGCATGCCGGCAAGGCGCTCGGCGAGCTCTTCGATGCGGCCGAGGCTGCCGACCGGCTTCGTTAACTGATCGATGCGTTCGCGCGCCGCATGTGCGGCTGCGGTATCAAGCGGTGGGATCGAGATGGGCAACATGATTCACCATGATTATCCGCGCACGGTCGCCGTCCATGGCGATCTCGGTCACGCTCGCCGGATTGAAGCTCAGACTCATCGCGTCGCCCCGGCGGTCGGCAACCCGGTTGCCGAGCACCTCGAACGCGGCGTGGAGCACGCCCGCATGCGTGACCACGAGCACGTTGGGCGCCCCTTCGCCACGCACCATCTCCAAAAACGAAGCGACGCGCGCGCACACCTGCTCGAACGATTCACCGCCCTCGGGAGCGTAGTACTTGGCCGCGGTGCTGCCATGGTCACGCAACTCCGGCCACCGCTCGGTGATCTCGTTCCACGTGAGCCCCTCCCAGGCGCCAAAATTAAATTCGCGCAACCGGGCGTCCGGCGTCACCGTGATGCCATGTGGCTCGGCGATCGCGCCCGCGGTCTCCATCGCCCGGGCAAGATCGCTTGCATAGGCACGGTCGAACGTGCGTCCGCGCAAAAACGTGGCGAGGGCTTGGGCTTGCGCGCGTCCTTCGGCCGAGAGAGGGATATCCGTATGTCCTTGAAACCGGCGGGACGCGTTCCATTGCGTGCGTCCATGCCGAACCAACACGAGGTTAATCGCGTACGTCCTTTCCGCGATGATGCTACGAACCGTGGTGCTTAGAGCGCCTGCCCGGCGCTCTCGACGATTAGGTCTCCCAGGTGCGCGTCGATGCATTCGTCGAGCAGCCTCCAGCGTCCGTCCGCAACCGCGAACCTGGCATAGCCGCCATTGACGACGCGCGGTTCCCAGAACCGCGCGAGCGGGCGATCCGTTGCGCTGAGAATCGCACACCGCACGAGCACGTCGTGCGTGAGGATCACCGTTTCATCGTTGCGCTCGTCGAGTTCCGCCACGAACGCGAGAAAGCGCGTCTGGACGTCGCGCAGCGATTCGCCACCGTCGAAACGTACGCGCTCGGGTTCGTTTCGCCAGCGCAGCATGGTCACGGGGTCGTCGCGCTCGATCTCTGTACGCAGCCGCCCCTCCCACGTTCCGTGGCTGATCTCGATCAAGCGCTCGTCGGTTGCAATGTCGAGTCCACGCGCGTGTGCGAGCGGGCGCGTGGTCGCGATGCAGCGTTCGAGCGGGCTCGAGACGACGCGTTCGATCGGCTGCGAGGCGAGCGCGAGCGCGAGCGCTTTCGCTTGTGCGCTGCCTAGCTCCGTCAACTGCGACTCGCGCTGTCCCTGATAACGCCCCTCGCGATTCCAATCCGTCTCGCCGTGTCGCGCCACGTACACGATCACAGGCGAACCACGCGAACCGAACGCATCCCCTCGCATGCGGCGATCGCCTCGACGACGCTACGATCCACGTCGCGATCGACCTCGAGCACCATCATCGCATCACCGCCGCGTTCGCCACGCGCCACCTGCATGGTGGAGATGTTGACCGCGGCATCGCCCAAGATCGTGCCGATGCGCCCCACCATGCCGGGAATATCACGATGGCGCGTGACCAGCATGGTGCCCTCGGCGATCGCATCGACTTCGAAGCCGTCGAGTTCGACGATCCGCGAGCCGTGCGGCAGGACCGTGCCGGCCACGCGATGCTCTCCAGCCGCGATGACGATGCGCGCACGAAAGGGCTCGGCGCCACGCTCGCGTGTGACGGCCGTGCGCACGCCGAGGGCCTGCGCGAGCGTCAGTGCATTCACGGGCGTCACCCGGCGATCGGTGACGAAGGGGAGCGCCCCCGCGAGCAATGCCGAGATGAACGGTTGTGCGTCGAGTTCGTGAATTTCGCCCTGCAGCACCACCGCAATCTCGTGGTGCAGCGCTTCGTCGAAGAGTTGCGGCATCAGACAACCCAAGCGAAACGCGACATCGACGAAACCGCCAGCGCGTTCGGCGTCGGCGCCGGAGAGCGCGGGCACGTTGACGGCGCCGCTCGCGGGTCTTCCGCCGAGCACGCGCACCACGTCGTGGGCGAGTTCGAGGGCGATACGCTCCAACGCTTCGAAGGTGGAGCCGCCGAGGTGCGGCGTGGCGACGACGCGCGGATGCACGAGCAGGCCTGCCGATGCCGAGCCGGGCGGCGGTGGCTCCTCAGGAACGACGTCGATGGCGACGGCGCGCAAGCCACCAGCGTTCACGTGGGCGAGCAACGCGTCGGCATCGATCACCGCGCCGCGCGCGCAATTCACGAGCACCGCGGACGCGCGCATCCGCGCGAGCGCACGCGCATCGATCATGCCGCGCGTCTGCGGGGTGAGCGGCACGTGGAGGGTTACCACGTCGGCGCGCTCGAGCAACGCGTCGAACTCCATCAGCTCGACGCCGAGTGCGCCGGCGCGCGATGCCGGAATGAACGGATCGTAGGCGATCACCGTCATGCCGAAGGCCGCGGCACGCGCGGCGACGCCGCTTCCGATGCGGCCGAGGCCGACGATGCCGAGCGTCTTCCCCGCAAGCTCGTAACCGATGAAGGGTTTGCGATCCCACGCCCCGGCATGCACGCTCGCGTGCGCTTGCGGAATGTTGCGCATCGCAGCCAGGAGCAACGCGAAGGTCTGTTCGGTCGCGGCGAGGGTGTTGGCAGCAGGCGTGTTCACCACCACGATACCGGCATTCGTTGCCGCATCGACGTCGATCGCATCGACCCCGACGCCGGCACGGGCGACCACCTCGAGGCGCGGTGCCACCTGCAGCAGCGCACGATCGACGCGCGTCTCCGAGCGCACGATCAGCCCGCGGGCCTCGCGCAGGGCGTTGTGAAGCGCTTCCCGGGGCTTTCCCACCACCGAGATCACCTCGGCGCCGGCCTGGCGCAGTACCTCGAGGCCACGTTCGTCGAACGGCTCCGCCACGACGACCCGGCCTAGCTTCGATTCCTCGACCATTGCCGCAGCTTCGCCCGAGGGCTCACCCCCCCTTGCGTCGTAGCCGTTCCCAGTGTCGAAACATGACGATTTGCGGCTCGACGTGCGCAAGATGTACAAGCTCTACATCAACGGTGCGTTCGTTCGCTCGGAGTCGGGCCGCAGCGATCCGATCTGGGATGGCAAAACGTTCGGAGCCAACATCGCGCGTGCATCGCGCAAAGATGCACGCGACGCGGTCGTGGCGGCTCGTGCCGCCCAAGCCACGTGGTGGAACACCGCCCCGGGCACGCGCGGCCTGATCATCTATCGTCTCGCCGAGATGATGGACGCGCGCCGGACGGAGTTGATCGAGCGCGTGCGCGAAGGAGCGAATCTTTCGCAGAACGAGGCCGAACGCGAGACCAACGCGGCAATCGATCGCACCGTCTGGTATGCCGGATGGTGCGATAAATTCAACGCGTTGCTCTCGACGCGCAATCCGGTGAGCGGCCCGCACTTCAATTTTTCTACCGCCGAGCCGACCGGCGTGGTCGTAACGCTCGCGCCCGAGCGTCCCTCGCTGCTCGGGCTCGTCTCGGTGCTTCTTCCGCCGCTCGTTGCCGGAAACGCCGTCGTGCTGCTCGCCTCGGAACACGATCCGCGTAGCGCGATCGCGTTTGCGGAGGCGCTCGCAACGAGCGACATACCCGCCGGCACCGTGAATATTCTCACCGGCGTGCGTAGCGAGATCGCGCCCGTGATGGCCAAGCATATGGACGTCAACGCAATCGCGATCGCGAACGGCGACGATGCTCTTGTCGCAACCATCGAACGCGAAGCGGCCGAGAACGTCAAGCGCGTGCATCGCTATCCGGATCGAACGCGCGAGGAGTGGTTTTCAAAGGACGCGCAGAGCCTCGACGACATCGAAGCCTTCTGCGAGATCAAGACGATCTGGCATCCCGCCGGTGTCTGACGACCGCGAACGCCGCGAGATCGCCGCTTTCTGCCGGCGTTTGTGGGAGCGCGGCCTCACGAGCGGTTCGAGCGGCAACGTGAGCCTACGTCTCGACGACGGTGATCTGCTCGTGACACCCTCGGGACGTTCGCTTGCGACGCTTACGCCCGGGGATATCGTACGTCTTGCGCCCGACGGCACGCCACGGTCGCCGGGCGAGCGCGCAACAAGCGAATTGCCACTGCATCTTGCGGCGTATCGCGTCCGTAGCGATATACGCTGCGTGGTGCACACGCATCCGACCTTTTCGGTCGTGTGGTCGAAGACGGGCACGCTTTTTGCGTGCGATACCGTGGGCGCGAGCGAAGGCCTGCGCGCATGCGCGTGGACCCCATATCGAAAGAACGGCACCCAGGAACTCGCCGACCTGTGCGCGCACGAGTTCGCGCGCGGCATCGACGTCGTGGTGATGGAACGCCACGGGCTCTCGGTGGTCGCTTGTGATTTCGAGGATGCGTTCGTGCAAACGGAGCACGCCGAAGAGGCCGCAAAGATCGCACTCTATAGCACCCTACTCCCGGAGCGTGCATGAGCTACCGACTCCCGATGCATCAGCGGCTCGCAAACGCGCTGAGCTACAATGAGTTTCGCCTCTATTATCAACCGGTCGTCGATCTGCGTTCCGGAAGCATCATCGGTGTCGAAGCGCTGTGCCGGTGGCCGCAGCGCGACGACTCTTTCGCTCCGCCCGAAACCTTCATCTCGCAGGCTGAAACCTCGGGATTCATCATTCAACTCGGCGACTGGGTGCTGCGCACCGCCCTCGATCAAGTACGCGCCTGGGAACGCGAACTCGGCCATCGCCTCAACGTAGCCGTCAACCTTTCAGGACGGCAATTTCTCCACCACGGGCTCATGCGCTCGATCGAAGACGCCGTGCGTTCCTCGGGCCTCGCGACCGACGCCATCGAGTTCGAGATCACCGAAAGCGTCGCGATGCATAATGCCGAGGATTCGATCGGCATCATGCGCCAGATCAAGAGCCTGGGGATGGATCTCGCGCTCGACGACTTCGGAACCGGCTACTCATCGCTCGCCTATCTCAAACGCTTCCCCATCGACAAGCTGAAGATCGACAAGGCCTTCGTGCGCGACATTCCCGCCGACGGCAACGATCTGGCCATCGTCTCGGCGATCATCTCGATGGCGCACGCGCTCGGACTCGAAGTGCAGGCCGAAGGCGTCGAGACCGCCGCGCAAGCCGAATTCTTGGCGGAATGCGGCTGCGAATACGCCCAGGGCTATCTGTACGGGCGCGCCTTGCCCGCCGACGACCTCGCCGCGCTCCTCGCCGCCTCCGTGTAGGACAAGCCACCACGGAAAGCCAACCGAGAGCGTCGCCCATACGGAGAGGTGGTCGAGCGGTTGAAGGCACTCGCTTGGAAAGCGAGCAGACGTGACAAGCGTCTCGAGGGTTCGAATCCCTCCCTCTCCGGGTTTTTTGCCCTACCGATGCTCGGCCAGACGCCAGACGCCGCGTAGACGCACCCAGCGATCCACCGCGTTTGCGTTGTGCCCGTGCCAACCGACGTAGTGCGCGTGCACCTCGAGCGAACCGTCGCGCAGGACGACGATCTTCTGCACCATCACCGCAAGCGGATCGAGTTCGAATGTTGCTAAGCGCGGATGCCCACGATCGACGAAGCGCGGGGCCAAGATCGCGCGCTCGTCGCGTGTGTCGCCGTGCTGCATCGCCGTAGCCAACTCCGCATACCGCTGCGCAATCGCCGCCTGCGTATCGATCGAAACCATCACACGGGGGTTTCCGGCGCTACGCCGTCGATATGGGCGAGCCAGAAATCGAACGACGCGTGTGCTTGTGCTTCGAGCATCGCGTCGCCGGGAACGATCTCGCGTTCGAGTTGACGGCGCAGCGTCGCGCGTTCTCCGTAGTTCGCGTCCATCACGATATCGGCGCGCATGAGCGCATCGAGCATCGGCGGCTCGAAGCGCACGTGCGGCGGTAGGGTGCTGATCACGATCTCCGGCGGGCTCTCGTAGGGAAAGGGCTGCGCGTCGTAGCGTTCGCATGCGGCCTGTACTTTGGCGTCGTCCCTTCCCCACACGAAGACGTAGGCGTCGCATTCGGAAAAATGCGCCATGATCGCGCGTGCGGTCGCACCGTACCCGAGCACGCCGATGCGCTTGAGCGCGATCGGCTCGTCGAGCAAGGTCTCGAGCGCCGAGCGCGCACCGATACCGTCGGTGTTGTGCCCCACGATTTCAGGGCCGAAAAACACCGTATTGACGGCCTCGGCATGCTGCGCTTCGTCGGTAAGCTTGTCGCAGGCGCGCAGCGCCTCTTCTTTGAGCGGGTAGGTGATATTGCAGCCGGTGTATCCGTCGAGTCGCATGCGACGAATCACCGCGATCGCGTTTCCGCCTGGAACGCGGATGGCCACGTAGCTTCCGTCGATTTCCGCATCACGTAAAAATGCTCGATGCAGGCCGGGTGAACGGCTGTGTTCGACCGGATCGCCGATCACCGCGAGCTTCACGCTCCGCGCTCCGGCAGCATCAAGCGCTCGAAGAACCGGAAGATTTTGGTGATCGGAAAATCCTTGGCTTCGATCGGCTCGGTGAGGATCGTGTAGAGCCCGCACAACTTGCCCGAAAGCACGTCGGTGAACAGTTGATCGCCTACGACCGCAATCTCTTCGCGCGGCACCTCGAGCATGCGAATCGCACGCATCACCCCAAAGGGCAGGGGCTTGAGAGCGTTCGGAACGCACGGGATGCGCAGTTGGCTCGCGATGCCGGTGACCCGCTCGGTGAAGTTGTTCGAAACCATCACCATGCGAAAGCCGCGCGCGTGGGCCCGCTCGCACCACGCCAGGTGCTCCTTGCACAGCTCGGTCTGCCGGAACCCCATGAGGGTGTTGTCGAGATCGACGATGAGGCCGCGCTTCCCCATGCCCTCGAGCTCCTCGTGGGCGATGTCGGCCAAGCGCGATACGAAGCGATCGGGTCCAAACATGAGTGGGAAGGCTTCCGCGCCCTTATCCTCAGGTCATCCACGTGGTCTCCTCCGATATTTCTCGCAACTCACAGCAAAATCACAAGGACTTGAAACTCCCAACCCCAATATCTTGTGTCAGGAAGGTCGGTGTGACACAATTGGTGTCCCGCCGATGCTTGCGTCTCTCGGACACAGGTCGAACAGGTGTTCGATGGAGAACCAAGCCGGTCCGAAACGTTACCGCGCGCACTCTACAAGCGAGCAAGGAGCAGCTCATGAAATTTCGCCGCCTCTACTCCGCCCCGGGCGACCCGTACGCGGGCCTGAACTTCGAGCCGCGCACCTCGCGCATCGTCAATCCCGACGGCTCGGTGATTTTCGAGGCCAAGGACGTGATGGTGCCGGTGGCCTGGAGCCAGGTGGCGGTCGATGTGCTCGCTCAGAAGTACTGCCGCAAGGCGGGCGTCCCCGACAAGACCGTGCGCGTGCCCGAGGACGGGGTGCCCGAATGGCTCTGGCGATCGGAGGCGGCGTCGGATGCCACCTTCGGCCCCGAGCGCGACGCGCGCGGTGTGTTCGAACGCCTGGCCGGCTGCTGGGCGTACTGGGGCTGGAAGTACGGCTATTTTGACACCGAAGAAGACGCCAAGATCTACCGCGACGAGATGTGCTCCATGCTCGCGCGTCAGGTCGGCGCGCCGAATTCGCCGCAGTGGTTCAACACCGGCCTGCACTGGGCGTACGGCATTTCGGGCCCGGCGCAGGGCCACTACTACGTCGATCCACGCACGAACGAGGTGTTGAAGTCGGCGAATGCCTACGAGCACCCGCAAGTCTCGGCATGCTTCATCCTCTCGATCGAAGACGATCTCGTGAACGAGGGCGGCATCTTCGACGGGCTCGTGCGCGAGGCACGCATCTTCAAAGGCGGCTCGGGTTCGGGTGCCAACTTCTCCAAGATCCGTAGCTCCGGCGAAAAGCTCACCGGCGGCGGCACATCGAGCGGCTTGATGTCGTTTTTAAAGGTGTTCGATCGCGCCGCGGGAGCGATCAAATCGGGCGGCACCACGCGCCGCGCGGCCAAGATGGTGGTGCTCAACGCCGATCACCCCGACATCGAAGAGTTCGTGTCGTGGAAGGTGCGCGAGGAGCGCAAAGTCGCCGACTTGGTGATCGGTTCGCGCATCCTGCAAGAGCAACTGAACAACATCGTGCACGCCGCGCATGACACGCGGATTCCCGAAGCCGCGCGTTTGGATCTCGCGCTCAACCCGCACCTGCGCGAAGCGTTGCGCAAAGCAGTTGCCATGGGAGTGCCGAGCGGTGCGACGCAGCAAGCGCTCGACTACGCGCGTCAGGGATACGCCCACATCGAGATCGATCGGTACGACACCGCCTGGGATTCCGAGGCCTACGGCACCGTCGCGGGGCAGAATTCGAACAACTCGGTGCGACTGCCCAACAGCTTCTTCGGCAAGCTCGACCGGAATGAAGATTGGGAACTGATCTCGCGCACCAAAGGCACCGTTGCCAAGACGATCAAGACGGCGGATCTGTGGGAGCAGATCGGTCTTGCGGCCTGGCAGTGCGCCGATCCGGGATTGCAATTCGACGACACGATCCAAGAGTGGCACACCTGCTCGAACGACGACCGCATCAACGCGACAAACCCGTGCTCGGAGTACGTCTTCATCGACGACACCGCATGCAATCTAGCCTCGATGAACCTCGTCACGTTCCTCAAGGATGACGATACCTTCGATGCCCAGCGCTTTGCCGCAGCATCGCGCATCTGGACGACGACGCTCGAAATCTCCGTGACGATGGGCCAGATGCCATCGAAGACGATCGCTGAAAAGAATCACGGCTATCGTACGCTCGGCCTCGGCTACGCGAACATGGGCACTCTGCTCATGCGCATGGGCCTGCCCTACGATTCCGAAGAGGCCTTCGGCTGGTGCGCAGCGATCTCGGCGCTGATGACGGGCTCGGCCTACCGCGCCTCAGCCGAGATGGCACAACAGCTGGGCGCGTTCGCGCGCTTCGAGAACAACCGCGAACCGATGCTGCGCGTCATCCGCAACCATCGCCGCGCCGCGTACAACGCGTCGAACGACGAATACGAAGGCCTGAGCGTCAAACCGGTGACGCATGCGCCGACGCTCTTCACGCAAGAGACCTGGGCGCTTGCGCGCCGCATGTGGGATGACGCGCTCGCCATCGGCGAAGTCTCGGGCTTCCGCAACGCCCAGACCGTGGTCATCGCGCCGACCGGCACGATCGGCCTCGTGATGGATTGCGACACCACCGGCATCGAGCCCGATTTCGCGCTCGTGAAGTTCAAAAAGCTCGCCGGCGGCGGCTACTTCAAGATTGTCAACCAATCGGTCGAGCCCGCGCTACGCAAGCTCGGCTATAGCGAAGAACAGATCGCCGCGATCGAAGCCTATGCGAAGGGCACGGGTACCCTCGAGAGCGCACCGCACGTGAACCGCGCGACGCTCAAAGCCAAGGGCTTCGATGACGAGGCGATCGCGCGCATCGAGCAGTCGCTGCCGGGCGCCTTCGAGCTGCCCTTCGTGTTCAATAAATTCGTCCTGGGCGAAGAGTTCTGCAAAAACAAACTCGGGCTCACCGACGAGCAATTAAACGATTGGAACTTCTCGCTCCTACGCGACGGCCTTGGCTTCTCGCTGCAGCAGATCGAGGAGGCATCGGCGCACATCTGCGGTCGCATGACGCTCGAAGGCGCACCGTATCTAAAGGACGATCACCTCGCGGTGTTCGACTGCGCAACGCCGTGCGGCAAGTTCGGGACGCGCTACATTCGCCCGCTCGCGCACGTCGATATGATGGCGGCTGCACAACCGTTCGTTTCGGGCGCAATCTCGAAGACGATCAACCTTCCACAGACCGCATCGATTGCCGACGTCAAGGAAGCTTATCGCTACAGCTGGGAGCGCATGATCAAAGCGGTCGCGCTCTATCGCGACGGATCGAAGCTCTCGCAGCCGCTTGCGGCGAGCTACGATCTGGGCGGCGACGTCGGCGACGAAGAGGGTACGCTCGTGGCCGCTCCGCAGGCGTATGCCCAACCGTTGCAGATCGCCGAGAAGATCGTGTATCGCTACATCGCCAAGCGCCGCCGTATGCCGGAACGCCGCAGCGGCTACACGCAAAAGGCGATCATCGGCGGTCATAAAGTCTATCTTCGCACCGGCGAATACGAAAATGGGCAGCTCGGTGAGATCTTCATCGACATGCACAAAGAGGGCGCCGCATTCCGTTCGCTTATGAACAACTTCGCGATCGCCGTCTCGATCGGTCTGCAGTACGGCGTGCCGCTCGAAGAGTACGTGGAGGCCTTCACCTTCACGCGCTTCGAGCCCAACGGCCCGGTGGTAGGTCATCAGAATATCAAGATGGCGACCTCTTTGCTCGACTACATCTTCCGCGAACTTGCGGTGAGCTACCTCGGCCGCTACGAGCTCGCGCACGTCCAGCCGTCGATGGAGATGGATGCGATGGGCGTGGAAGCCGGCGACAAAGCCGACTATCTGGCCGAGGAAGATGGGCCGACGCGCGTGCGCCCGGCCGGCATGGCAGAGCAATTCCATCCCGTCTCACCGCACCTGCACCCCGGTACCGAAGGCGCGCAGGCAAGTGCAACGCTCGCACCACCAAGCGCCCCGCACGCACCCGCTATGCACGATACGCAGAGGGGCACGGCGACAACGACGATGACCGCTACGATTTCCAAAACCGACGCGATCAACGCCGCCAAGGCCAAAGGGTACACCGGCAACGCCTGTGGCGAATGTGGCCAGCTCACGATGGTGCGCAACGGCGCCTGCGAAAAATGCGACAACTGCGGTGCAACGTCGGGATGCAGCTAAACAGCTAAACTGTTGTGGTAACGTTTTACACCTTAAACCGTGTAATTCGCTACTTTCGGTTCGGTCGAGCGAGATAACGTTACTCACGACAGATAACGTTACTTACAACCGAAAGCCATAGGCAAAAGAAAAAGCCGACTAAAAAACGTCGGCTTTTTTTTCATGCCTAAAGAACTAGGCCGGGCTCAAGCCAAACGTCAACGTGTACATCATCAGTTTCACGTCGAAGCCGCCTGCAACGAGCGGTTCGCCCCCCGAGCGCACAGGTTTCTCGTAGGCCATTACTAAAGCGCAATTTCGGTATCGGCCTACTCTTTACCCATGTTCGGAAATCCAAGCGAAGCACAAATCTCCATACCAGGACATTTGGATTATTGTGAAGGCGAGGCTATAGCGTTCAGCCACTCGATAGTGCCGCTCATGCGTACGTGAGCGATCCGTTTGGTAACCGGCTCGAACGTATCGAGTCGATCACCGGCTAAGCGTTTGTCCGCGACGATCCTTACTTGATATCGATTCGCTCGACCCCGTCGAATTCTGAGACCCGATCGATCAGCACCGATTTAGCACAGCTGTCGCGATAGTACTTCGCGACGCTATCGAGCGGGTTCACCTGCTCCACGCGTAGGAACGCGCGCTGGGCGCTCAACAGCAGCCCCTTACGGAATTCGGCAACGGCGCTTGCAAACAGGTCCGCCGTCCGTAGCTTCAGTTCTCGTTGCTCGAGGCTGTCAACGTCGAAGCACTCGTAAATCTCGACGCTCTTGCTCTTCCCCTTCGCCTGGATGGCCCCGAGATGGCGCAGATTGAAGCCGTGCCCCTCCGGCAAGCCATCGACAACCGGCTTGCTTACTAGAAGCGAGACCCCGAACGTCTTCGTCAACCCCTCGATGCGCGACGCCACGTTCACCGCATCCGAAATCACGGTCGTCTGCATACGTTCCGGCTCGCCGATCGTGCCCAGGATCAACTCGCCTCGGTGCATGCCGATACCGATACGGATCGGTGTGTAACCCGCCTTTTTCCGCCCCGCATTATACTCAACGAGTCCTTGTAAAATAGCGACCGCCGCGCGTAGCGCATGCACCGGTTCCTCGGGGAAGAGCGCCATGATCGCATCGCCGATATACTTATCAACGAAGCCGCCATTCGCACGAATCACGGGCGTCGCGGTGCGCAAGTACGAGTTCAGAAACCGGAAGTTCTCTTGCGGCGACATCGCTTCGGAGAGCGACGTAAAGTCTCGAATGTCGCTAAAGAAGACCGTCATCTCTCGCTGCACGTGATCGCCAAGCTCCACCTCGGCGATCGTTTCCCGCCCTAGGTGATTCAAGAACTCGCGCGGAACGAATTTGCGCGACGCCTGCGAGTATAACTCAACGACCGCCGTTTCGTTGATCTCCGGCTTTGCCGCGCGCAAGCGGACGGTAAACTCGCGTAGATGCTTGCGTTGCAGGGCAAGCTCGATGCGCCGCGTCACGACGAGCCCATGCGAAGGATCAAACGGTGTGAGCACGTAGTCCTCGGCGCCCCGATGCAGACACGCGTCGATGCGATCGGTCACGGTATCTGGCCCCGTTACGATCACCGGGACGCGGCTCGTCCTGCCCGTCGCGGGTGCCGCCGCGCGTAGCAGCGTGAAGACGTCGTTACTCGGGAGGAGCAGGTCGAGCAGCAACAGATCGACCTCGCGTGCGGTGATCGGTTCGAGCGCATCGGTAGCCGTGGCGAAGCGGACGTCGCTGTAGCCGGCGTCCCGCATTAGCGTTTCGAGTGTCGTGAAATCGGTCTCGCTTCCGCCGACACGCAGAATCCGCGCTGCGCTCACACAGTATCCTCCGGGACGCACCTTCGATCTCGGCGAAGATGAAATCCCTGGTTTTTACGCCAGCTTTACGAACGGCCGCCACAGTGGGGAAACGTCGCGCGTGACACTAGTTTTGCCTATCCTGGTACGGGACGACGTGCGAGATGCCGTTGCGACCGGTCGTCCGGTCGTGGCGCTCGAAACGACGATTCTCTCCCACGGGATGCCGTACCCGCACAATCTCGCGACCGCGCGCGACGTGGAACAGATCGTACGCGCGCACGGCGCCGTGCCCGCAACCATCGCCGTGCTCGACGGCGCGATCCGCGTCGGTTTGCAGGACGAAGAGCTCACGCGTCTTGCGACCGCCCAACACGTGCTGAAACTCAGTCGCGCCGATCTGGCGTACGCACTTGCCACGCGGCGTGACGGTGCGACGACTGTCGCCGCAACCATGCTGTGCGCGCATCTCGCGGGGATTGCGGTCTTTGCAACGGGCGGCATCGGCGGCGTGCATCGCGGTGCCGAGGACACGTTCGACGTCTCCGCCGATCTACACGAACTCGCGCGCACGCCGGTCGCCGTCATCTGCGCCGGCGCGAAGGCGGTGCTCGATCTTGCAAAAACGTTCGAGCTTTTGGAAACGCTCGGCGTGCCGGTTATCGCCTATGGAAGCGACGAACTCCCGGCGTTTTGGAGCCGCAGCAGCGGGCTTCCCGCACCGATGCGCTTTGACGACCCAACAAGCGTTGCGCGATTCATCCGCACCACGCGCGATTTGCGCCTGCCGTGCGGAACACTCGTTTCGCAACCGATCCCACAACCCGACGAGATCGACCGCGCTACGATGAACGGTTATATCGAGCAAGCGCTCGATGACTCGGTGCGTGCTGGCATCACGGGGAAGGCCGTCACCCCGTGGCTGCTCGATCGGCTCTTCACGCTCAGTCACGGCCGCAGTCTCGACGCCAACATCGCCCTCGTCAAGAACAACGCCAAGCTTGCCGCGCAGATCGCCTGCGCGCTTGCGAGCGACACCTAACGCGCGCAAACACGCTATTCGGGCGCGTCGTTGATGTGCTGCGCGTAGTCGTGCGGGTTGAAGTACCACGCCGGCAAGGTGCGAGGAAAACTTACGTGCTTGAACCAGTAATCCACGATCTGCCCGTCGCCGCCGTACCCTCCGTACACCACGCCATGAATCGTCGTGATGATCGGGATGCCTTCAAGCATGCTGAAGTTGACGGTGAAGAGCACCGGATAGACCGGGCCGTGCTGCACGAAAAGCTTGTCGGTGGCCACCAATTTCTTGAGCTCGAGGGTCTTGGCGTCCACCCAGAGTTGACGCAAACGATTGCGCTCGGGATCGCGCCGCGGCTGCAGCGTCAGATGGATCTCGTTGCCCTCGCGTTGCACGCTCGTCACGCGGTAGTCGAACTCGCCGCGTACGTGGATCACCGCGATCGTAGGCGGCATCGAGGCCTCCGGCGTCGGAATGAAGTTTGCCGGCAGCGGGTGCGCGGGCGCGGGTTCGAACACGTCGGCGGTCGGCGGTCCAGGGTCGGTATCCTGATTGAACATCGGACGCATGAACTCCAGGTACCCCTCGTCGCCAAGCTCGGTGACCTTGCGTTCGAGTGCCGCGTGATCGTAGGAACGATACCAAATGTGGTACGTGTAGCTATTCGCGTAATCCGGATAGCCGTAGTTGGTATTTTGCTTGCGTATGAGTGTGTACACCTCATACGGCGGCGGTGGACGGTGTGAGCGGAACTTGTTGCGAATCATCGCCAGCAGGTCGTCCGGTGAGGGCAGCGGCGTGGGCGTCCGCGTCGCCGCCAGGATTGCAGCCGTGCCGTCTTCTCGCGCGATCCGCGCCTGCGCCGGCCGGCTCGTTGCCAGCGCCAGGATCACGCTCGCGCTTGCAAAGAGCGCTGCGAGCAGCCGAATTCGCACCATGGATCCCTTCATACGTCGTGTCGCTCAAGGCCCCCTGAGAAAACGAACACGCGTCCACCGCAGTTCGTGACGCCCATATCGATTAACCCAGGTCACCACCGCTCCCTGGTCTCCGCGCTCATCCGCGAGCGCTCATGCAGCGTTCTCTCAAGCGTATGACACGCATCATCGCGCGCTTGACGATCGCAAGCCTGCTCATCTTCTCCTCGCTTACCGCCGTGGCCGCGGCCGCAACCGAGCACGTCGTGCTTGCCGGAGGCTGTTTTTGGGGCATGCAAGCGGTTTTCGAGTCGCTACGCGGCGTCACGCGCGTCGTCGCGGGTTATTCGGGCGGCAGCGCCGCGACCGCCCACTACGAGATCGTCAGTACCGGCATGACCGGCCATGCCGAATCGGTCGATATCAGCTTCGATCCGGCCAAGATCAGTTTCGCGAACCTCTTGCGCGTCTATTTCCTCGTCGCGCACGATCCAACCGAACTCGATCGTCAAGGCCCCGACGACGGCACGCAGTATCGCTCGGAGATCTTCTATACGAACAACGAACAGCGCGTACGGGCCCTGCGTATGATCGCCGCCCTCACGCGCAAACACCTTTTCTCCGCCCCGATCGTCACGCAACTCGCGCCGCTTCACGCTTTCTACCCTGCCGAGCGCTACCATCAGAACTTTCTCGTGAAGAACCCGAACAATCCGTACATCGTCTTCAACGATATCCCGAAGCTCAAGGCGCTTCGCGCGAAGTTCCCGCGACTCACCCGCATGAGCGCTCCACCGATGCGCGTCGCTTTTGGCGGCTAACGCACCGCCGCCATCGGAATATCGTGTTCTAATGCGAGGCGCTCCCACTCGGCGGCGCTTCGCTGAACGAACACGTCGCGCAACGATTCGTGGGTAAGATTCGCAACGCCGGTCAACTCTTGCAGGCGCGCGATGAACTGCGGTTCGAGCACGCCTACGGCGATCCACGCATCCGACGTCGGGTAGATCGCGTAGGTCGCAAGCGCCCCTCCAAGCGAGCCGTCCTCGCGCGTGAGACCATACCGATAGGGCTCGGCAAAGGTTGCGGCGGCGTCGGTGATGCTGACGTTCACCCGCACGGAGCGCCCCGTCCGTTTGCGCAAGAGCAATGCGCCGAGCATCGCGCCCACCGCGCGCTCGGCCGCCGCCATGTCACCGACGAGCGTGCGCGGCATCAGCGGCGGCGCGATCATTCCCGCGCGTGCTTGGTAGGTTAGGTCGTGGCCCGCACGATCGTCGTTCGGCGGTGCCTCACCGCTAATTGCGACGTGCACGAGACGAGGATAGCGTGTGTGCAGCGACTCCCACGTGAGTCCGATGCGTTCGAGCGTGCTCGCGCGTACCGACGTGAGCAGGCCGTCGGCCTCACCGAGCAAGGCATCGAGCGTCGAGAGCGCGCCGTGCGCGCGCAGATCCAAGCGCAACACCTCGACGCCCGCGCACAGCGCGCGATACCATGCGGGCGACGCATGCTCCAGCGCGTCGCCGCGTAGCGGTTCGATCTTGGTTACACGCGCACCCAGAGCACGTAACCGCGATGCGGCGAGTGGGCCGGGAATATTCGTGGCAAGCGCCACAACGTGCATTCCGTCGAGGGTACCTGCGAGGGCATCGAGCATGCTGCGGGGATTCGCCGTTACGCGCGTCGTTCGCTGCGTGCCAGATAGAGCGCAACCGGCACCATATAGAACACGATATGTGCAAGCAAGCCGCCCACAAACGCGGGTCCAAAGGGTGCGCCCGTCTTCAGGAGCAGCAAAAGTTGCATACCGGCATCGACGACGACGCCCCAGACGAGTGCGCCCAAGATCCAATTTTTGAGCTGTCCGAAGGATCCCCAGATCGCAGCGTACGCAATGGCCCACACGATCGACACGATGAAATGCACCAGAAAACCGAGCACCGCGTAGGCGGGGCTTGCAAAGGCACCCTTCCCCACGATGGTCGAGGCAACGTACTGCCAGATCGACACGGGCGACGTGTGCATCGCGAGCGAGAGGAATGCGTCGACCACCACACCGCCGAGGATGCCCGCCACCACGGCCGGCATCAGGTCGAGACGCTTGGATGAAGCCTGGGTTGTCATGGGTAACCTCCGAACGTTTAACGCTTACTAGTAATTGCCAGCATACCTATCGTATGCATGTAGGTCAAGGCCTCCGGGACGCACAATCGTCGCGACGTCGTGCCGAAGCGTAAACCCTCGCGGCGTCGTGCCGCCCGCTCCTCCCAGTTGCTCGCCGCACTGCTGCTCGTGCTCGCCGCGCTCCTCGGCTGGCTCCTCTTGCGCCCTCTGCGTCACACCGTGCGGCCCGCGCGCCCGATGGCCACCGCCACGCCCACGCAACCGCCCGTCGCGACGGCCGCGCCGACGGCCACGCCGGCCGCCTCACCGACGGCAAGCCCCACGCCGGCGGCATCGGCCGCGCCGAGCGCAAGCGCCGCGGTCGCGCCTACCGCACTTCCCGGCGGCCCCAAACTCGCGCTGATCATCGATGATTGCGGCCAATGGGTGCAGACGGAGCGCGGATTCATCGCGCTGCCGATTCCGATCACGCTCGCAATTCTGCCCGACGTACATGCGACGTCGCTGATCATGCACGAAGCCGCTGCCGCGGGTAAGGGCATCATGCTGCATCTTCCGATGGAGACGATCTCCGGCCTCAACCCTGGTCCCGGCAAGGTAACGACCGAGATGACCGATGCGCAGATCACGCACCAAGTCGAAGCGGATCTCGCGCAAGTTCCGCTTGCGCAAGGCGTCAACAATCACGAAGGCAGCAAAGCCACGGCCGATCCCCGCGTGATGCGCGACGTCGCGCGCGTGCTCGCCTCGCACGGGCACCTCTTCTTCATCGATTCACGAACGATCGCCACCACCGTTGCCGCCAAAGAGGCGGCGGCGGCCGGTATCCCGAGCGCATCGCGCAACGTTTTTCTCGATAACAAAGAGACCGTTGCATACACCGAGGGGCAGCTTCGCGAGGCCGCTGCCATTGCAAAACGCACCGGTAGCGCGATCGCGATCGGTCACCCCAGGCCGAGCACGCTCGCCGCGGTCCGCGCGATGATCCCCAAGCTTCAGGCCGAGGGCATCACCTTCGTATTCGTCAAATCGCTCACGCGCTAGCGGGCTCAGCCTCGATCCAACGCTCCGCCCACTGACCGATCGCGTCCATGGCGGCCTCGAGCTCCGCGCCCGCGCAGGTGAGTTCGTACACCACCTTCACGGGCGAACCCGGCTCGACGTGGCGCACGATCAAGCCCGCGCTCTCGAGCTCGCGCAGCCGCTCGGTGAGCAGGCGGTCGGAAATGCCGGGAATGAGCCCGAGCAGTTCGTTGAAGCGCCGCGGTCCGCCGAGCAGGACCTTGATCACGGCGCCGGTCCAACGGCGGCCGATGAGTTCCACGGCGCGGTGGAACCGCGGGCAGAGCCGTACGTCAAGATGCTGGGGAGTGGTCTGCTTCATATCGATAGTCGTCCTATGCAGGGAACTCGTTCCTTAAACTTACCATAAGTAAGCTTCGGCTGTAAACGCTGTCCTCCCGCTCCCGTGGCGCCGGCGAAGCGAAACCCGATGGCGCTTGGCCCCGTCATGGCTGCGGTATGGAGATTCGCACCGTTGCCTTTTATGGAGCCGGACTGCTCGGCTCCGGGTTCGTCACGTCGCTGCGCCGTCAGGGGTACGGCGTACACGTTTGGAACCGCAGCCCAGAGAAAGCCTTCGCCCTCGAAGCTGTCGGGGCGCGCGCCTTTCGCGATGCGGCCGAAGCTGCGCAGGGCGCGCATATCGTCCACCTGTGCGTGCGCGACGACGATGCCGTGGATCGCATTCTCGATGCGGCGCTTCCCGGCATGCGCGACGGCATACCGATCGTCGATCACACGACGGTGCTGCCCCAAGGCGTCGTCGCCCGCGCCCAGCGCCTCGCAGCCGCGCATCATCCGTTTCTTCATGCGCCGGTCTTCATGGGTCCGCCGCAAGCGGAGAGCGCAACGGGAACGATGCTCGCGGCCGGGCCGCAAGAGCACTTCCGCGCGCTCGAACGGCACCTCGCCCAGATGACCGGCAGGGTGATCTATCTCGGTGAACGCGCCGATCTTGCAGCCGTCTATAAACTCATGGGCAACTTGCTGATTCTCGCGACGATCGGCGGCCTCTCCGATCTCTACAGCTTCGCACAAGCAAATGGGTTGAGCAAAACGGAAGCCTACAAACTCTTCGACTTCTACAGCCCCCAAGGTCAACTCGATGGGCGCGGCAAGAAGATGGCGCATGACGACTTTCACACCATGTGGAGCGTGGCGATGGCGCTCAAGGACGCAAACCTCATGCGCGATGGGGCTCCGGGTGCAGCGCTCAGCGTTGTCGATGCGGTGGTGGGCAAGCTCGAGACCGCGATCGCGCGCGGCGACGCGCAACTCGATCTCGGCGCGATCGCACGTTAGCGTCGCGGTGACGTACTCGGCGCCTCATACGGGAGCGGCGTCCGGCGCGGCAACGGCGAGCCGGTCCACACCGGACGTGGGGTAGGCGGCACCGTGGGCGTAAACACGACGCGTGGCGCCAGTGTCGGCGCTCCCAGCGGATACGGCGTGGGCGATCCCATAACATGGGCTGGCGGCAGCGTCACTTCCAGCGTCCTGATCCGAGCCTCATAGCTCACGTACGCGCCAAGCGCCCGCATCACCGCGGCAAGGGGCACGTACACACGGTCTAGCGCACGCGTGGAATGCGGCAAAAGTCGCACGGTGACGCTACGGCCATCGCGACGGATGATCGCCACGCCGTGCGTCACGCGAACATGATCGGCAATCGCCGTTACAAAAGGCGCAAGCGGGCCCACGACGCGCCCGTCCCGAGCGAACGCACGATTGTATGCGGCAAGGCGGCGCCCGTCGATGCAGACGGTAATGGCCGGCGACGGAGGGTATGCGGTCACGTGTGCGCGATATACGGGTTGCGATGTCGCGACTCATCTCGGCCCTGCGCGAGGCAGGGCTCCGCTTCTCTCGAGACGGCTGCGCCTTTCTGGCGCAGGCGGTTGCCTTCAACGCGATCTTCGCGCTCTTTCCATTGGCCGTCCTCATGCTCTCGGCCGCGTCGTACGTGTATCCCTCGGCACCGGCTCGCGTGCTCGCGCTCTTCGACAACATTAGCCCGACGCTGCATCAGTTCGTAGCCACGAACCTGGCCTCGTATATTTACGGCCGCGGCATCTCGAGCGTCATCGCGCTCGTCGTGCTCGTGTGGTCGGGCAAGAACCTCTTCATGGGTCTCGCGTTCGCGCTCGACCGCGCGCTCGGCGTTCCGAAGGGACGCCCGTTCATCCATAACGTCGCGCTCTCGATCGTGATGCTCCCCGCCATGTCGGTGCTCATCCTCGTTGCGGTCGCGTTGCCGGTGATTCTCTCGATCGTGATGTTCGTCGCCGACGTGCCCGATCGCCAAAACCTCACGCACCTCTCGGCGTACCTGGTCTCGATTCTGCTCGTCTTCGTCTCGTCGATGGTGCTCTACCACTTCTTGCCAAACCGGCGTGTGTCGTGGCAATTCTCCGTTCCGGGCGCCGCCGTCGTCGCGATCCTATGGCCGCTCGTGCAATATGCGTTTACGCAGTACACGCTCCACGTAAACTTCACCGAGATCTACGGAGCGCTCTCCGTACCGCTCGCCCTGCTGCTCTGGTTTTACGTGCTGGGATCGACCTTCTTCTACGGGGCTGAGTTTTCAGCGGCGTGGGCCGCGCATAGCGGCCGCGACCGCATTCCGCTCGTCGTCGATGTGATCGAGCCCGACCCCAGTACCGCCGCTCTCGAACGATAGGAACCCGATGCCGATCCTCTGCTTCATCCACGGTGCCGGCTGCACCGCCGAGGTCTTCGCCGCGCAACGCGCGGCCTTTCCCGATGCGCTTGTGCTGACGCTTCCCGGTCATACGATCGCCGGTTCCCCGGACAGCATCGGCGCGTTTGCCGATGCCGTAGGCGCCGAACTCGATGCGCGCGGCGCGACCGACGTCGTACTCTGCGGAAGTTCGATGGGCGGCGCGATCGCACTCGAGCTCGCGCTCCGCAAACTTCCGCCGGTGCGCGGCGTGGTGCTGATCGGCTCGGGCGCGCGGCTGCGCGTGGCGCCCGCCATTTTTGAAGCGATCGAGCGCGACTTTCCGGCGGCCGCCCGCATGCTGGCAGGCTACTTTTTCGCCGAACCCTCGCAAGCGCTCATCGATGCCGCCGTGGCCACGATGCTCGCCGTCGGAGCCGAGCAAACGACGCGTGACTTCCACGCTTGCAACGCCTTCGACGTCACCGAGCGCCTGGGGGAGATCGCGGTGCCACTGCTGGCCCTCGTCGGCGATCGCGACGTGATGATGCCGCCGAAGTTCTCGCAATTCGTGGCCGACCGGGTCTCCGGCGCCGAAGTGCGAATACTCGAAGGCGCGGGTCACCTCGCCATGCTCGAAGCCCCGGACGCAGCGAACGAAGCACTGCGCTCGTTCGTTACCCACTTGTAGTCACCCACCCGAAAAAAGGAGTGCCGTGCGCCGCCTCGTTGGTGTTGTTCTGTTCTGTTCTACCCTCGCCCTGATCGCGGCTACTCCCGCCCCCAAGGCGACGCCCGCTCCCAAAGCCGCTTCCGTTACCAAGCCCGCCGCCGTACCGAGTGCCACCCCGGTGCCGACCGGTCCCAAGGTCGTCATCTTCGACTTCGAGACCAATGGACTCGACCAAAAGTACGGTGACGCGGTGGCGCAAGTGTACGCTCAGGTGCTCACCCAGGTGGGTGGCGTTCGCGTGCTGCCGATTCCAAAGAACATCAAGCGCGAAGATTACGCCAAGTACGCGCATTCACGCGGCGCCGATTATTACATCAGCGGCTACCTGCAGCCGATCGGCGACACGGCTGCGATCGTCTCGCAGATCTACGACGTCAACAACGACATCAGCGTCTATTCGCAGACGAGCCAAGTAACCTCGATGCAAGACGTCGGTTCACAAGCGCTCAAGGCACACGACCTGATCTTACAAGCCGCGGGCATCGACCGTCCGACGATCGTCGCGCCGAAGGCAACGCCGACGCCAAGTTCCTCCACGGGCGCATCGGTCTCGATCACAAACGTTTTCAGCAATCTTTTCAAGGGCAAAGCAAAGCCGCACGCAACGCCCACCGCGACGCCCGTAGCGAAGCCTTCGCGCGGCGTGTTGATCGCGCACCTCTACGGCAACGCGGCAACGAACGACCTCCAGACCGATACCGACGAGCTCTATCGTGCGATGAACGAGCATTTTCGCACGCAGATGACCGGTATCAACAGCATCGCCGCCGCCAAGGAAGCGACGACGGCATGCGGCGTTCATCGCGATAACACGGTCGCCGGCGGTCGCCTCGACGTTACGCACGTGGGTGGATTCCATGCGCACAACGACTACACGTTCACGCTCGACGTCTATACCTGTTTCGGCGCGAAGCTCTTCACCGTCACGAAGACGGACCCGGATTACCTCAAGGTGATTTACGAAGCGGTCGCAGAGTACGTCGCCGCGCACCCGCAAAACTTCTAGTCGAGTTCAGCGTGATTTAAAGGCTATTGTCGTCGAGGAGGCCAGGCGGGACGTCGATAACGATGCGCTTGGCCTCCACGTCGATCTCGCGAATGAAGACGTGCACCATCGGCACCATTCGTCCGTTGACGATTAGCATGTCGCTTGCGGGGTAGTGCTCGACACGCTCGACCGCTCCATAGACTCGGCCATCCACGGCCGCAACGGTACAGCCGATGAGATCGACATCTAAGTACTCGTCGTCGGCCACATCGAGCTCCTCGCGCGTGGCGTAGAACACGCCGCCGACATAGCGCTGCGCGGCGGTCGCGTCCGGCACGCCCTCAAAGCCGATCAGCAAGCGCCCACCGTGTTCGCGCACGCTCGCGAGACGTACGATCTCGCTGTGGCCGCCGGCCTCCAGGCGCAGCGCGGCACCGCGAGAAAAGACGGCGCGACCCGCGCTGGTCGGGTCGCACTTGAGCTCACCACGAATGCCGAACAGGCCGGCGATGCGGCCGATCGGATGATCGTTACTCGTCGTCTTCAGCGCCTTCGTCGTACGCGGCCGCTTCTTCTTTATCGAGAATATCGACCGAGACGCGTCCCTCTGCGGTCGCGCGCACGATCGTACGCAGCGCTTGCGCCACGCGACCGTTACGGCCGATCACCTTTCCCAGATCCTCCGGATCGACGACGAGTTCGATCACGGGCTTTCCCTCTTCGTCGATGAAGAGTTCGGTCGAGGTCTCTTCGGGCTTCTGTACGAGCTTCTTCGCAAGAAAATCGAGCAGTTCCGTGGCGCGCCGTTGCGACGCCCACGGATCGCTCGGTTGACGGCCACGCTCGCGCGCAACGCCACCGCTCCGCCGGCCGCCTTGGTCACCGCGTGGTTTACCGCCGCCCCGTTGCGGACGCTCCGGGCGCGGCTGACGCGCCTCCTCGGGCTCGATCTCGTCGATGATCTTCTCGTTCGAGGCGATCTTGCGAGCGCCAAGCGACGAACGGCGCTCGTTCTCTTCGGTTTCCTCGCCGAAGAGGCCGAACTCGTCATCGAACGCGCTCATTACTCTTTGCCTTCGTTTTTCGGTTTACGTTTGGTCGTCGGAATCGGTCCGCGATCCATGATGCCCTTTTCGGCAAAGAGGCGTCGAACGGTTTCGCTCGGCTGCGCGCCCTTGGCGAGCCACTCTTTGGCCTTCTCGGCGTTCACCTCGAGCGTCTTCGGCTCCGTACGGGGGTTGTAGTGGCCGAGGATCTCGATGAATTTACCATCGCGCGGCGAGCGCGAGTCGGCGACGACGAAGCGGTACGTCGGTTGTTTCTTCGCGCCCATGCGGCGCAGTCTGATCTTCACCATGATTGTTACGAACGTTCTTTCTTTGTGCTGTGCGAAAGACGCGTTATAGCACGCGACAAGCTAGAGAGCAACGGCACCGGAGTCATCCGCACA
Source organism: Vulcanimicrobiota bacterium (assembly GCA_027452165.1). Classification (GTDB taxonomy): domain Bacteria; phylum Vulcanimicrobiota; class Vulcanimicrobiia; order Vulcanimicrobiales; family Vulcanimicrobiaceae; genus REEB354. The sequence continues at coordinate 107,969 of DAIDGX010000019.1, forward strand.
TACCCCGAGCCGAATTCTTATCATTTAAACATGCCCATCGGCAGGCGCGGCCGTTTCGCGCCCTTTGCGCCGCCGAGCTGTTTCATCATCTTCTGCGCGCCTTCGAAATTCTTGATCAAGCGATTGATATCCGAGACCTGGGTTCCGGAGCCGATCGCGATGCGCTTGCGGCGCGATCCGTTGAGCAGCGCCGGATTGCGCCGTTCGGCACGCGTCATCGAGCAGATGATCGCTTCAACGCGCTTAAGATCGCTCTCGGGAAGTTCGAAGTCTTTGGGTAAGGCGCGCGAAACGCCGGGCAACATCTTGAGCAGGTCGGTCATCGAGCCGAGCTTCTTCATCTGGCGCATCTGCTCGAGAAAATCGTCGAGGGTGAAACTGTTTTTTCGCAGCTTCTCTTCGAGCGTCTTCGCCTGCTCCTGCGAATAAAGATTCTGCGTCTTCTCGATCAACGTCAGGACGTCGCCCATGCCGAGGATACGCGAGGCCAGGCGATCGGGGTAGAACGGTTCGAGGGCCGAGAGCTTTTCGCCGACGCCGACGAATTTGATCGGTGCGCCCGTCTCGTTGAAGATCGAGAGCGCGGCGCCGCCGCGCGCGTCACCATCCATCTTCGTGAGAATCACGCCCGTGATCGCGAGCCGCTCGTTGAAGCTCTTCGCGACGTTGGTCGCCTCTTGTCCCGTCATCGCGTCGGCGACGAAGAGAATTTCTTTGGGGTTGACGGCAGCTTTGATGCGCTCGAGCTCCTGCATGAGCGCATCGTCGATCTGAAGACGTCCGGCGGTGTCGATGATGACGGTCGAGATGCCTAGGCGCTTCGCCTCGTTCACACCCTCGCGCGCAATCTTGACCGGGTCTTCGGCTGCGCCGCTCTGCGCGTGCTGCAGCGCAAACACCGGCAGATCGACCTGTTTGCCGAGCGTCTGCAACTGCGCGATGGCGGCGGGCCGATAGACATCGGCGGCGACCAGCAACGAGCGGCGCCCCTGCTCCTTTAGCCGCAGCGCCAGCTTACCGGCCTGCGTCGTCTTGCCGGAGCCTTGTAATCCGACCAGCATGATGATCGACGGCGGCGCGTCCGAGAACTGCAGGCGCGCCTCGGCGCCGCCGAGCAGCGTGACGAGTTCGTCGTGGACGATCTTGACGATCGTCTGCGCCGGAGTGAGCGACGCCAACACGTCGGCACCGAGCGCCTTTTCCTTGACGCGCGCGACAAACGCCTTGGCCGCCGCAAGCGAGACATCGGCCTCGAGCAATGCGATGCGCACTTCGCGCATCGCATCGTTGACGTCGGACTCGCCGATCTTGCCGCGACCGGTCAGGCGCGAAAAGATCGCGCCTAGCCGATCGCTGAGCTGGTCAAACATGCGGTGTGCGCTTTACGCTCCTGCGGTTGCCTGATCGATGCGCGTGACGGCGTCACCGACGGTCTTGATCTTCTCGGCCTCTTCGTCCGGAATGTCGATGTTGAACTCCGTCTCGAATGCCATGACCAACTCGACTTGATCGAGCGAGTCAGCTCCGAGATCATCGGTGATCGAGGCTTCGAGCGTGACTTCCGATTCGTCAACGCCGAGCTGCTCGACGATGATCTTCTTGACTTTGTCGAACGTGGACATTACAGCTCCTTATTTCCGTAGTGTTCGTTTGAGAGTGGGTGAGGCCGCAGCCTTACATGATCACGCCACCGTCAACCACGATGGTTTGACCGGTGACGTATGCGGCAGCATCTGAACAGAGAAACGCGACGACCCCTCCGATGTCCTCGGGACGTCCGGCTCGACCGAGCGCGGACTGTTTGACGAGAGCCTCTTTAGCGGCGTCGGGCATCTTTTCGGTCATCGCCGTCTCGATGAGACCCGGCGCGACGGCGTTGACTCTTATGTTCCTCGAACCCAACTCCTTTGCAAGCGACTTCGCTAGCGCAAGAAGTCCGGCTTTCGAGGCGGCGTAGGCGGCCTGACCGGCATTCCCGGTGATGCCCACGATGCTGGAGATGAGCACAATCGATCCGGCCCGTTGCTTCATCATCGGCTTCGCAACCGCGCCGCACAAGTAGAACGCCGACTTGAGGTTCACGTCGAGCATCTGATCGATCACCTCGGGTTTGAGGCGCAACAGCAGGGCATCGATCGACTGACCCGCATTCGCGACCGCAAAATCAACGCGGCCGAAGCGCTCCATCGTCTCGTTGACGACCGCTTCCATCGCGGATTGATCGGCCACGTTGGCGGTGATCACGTGCGCGACCGCGCCGATACGCGCACCGACGCAGGCCTCGGCCGTCTCATCGAGCGAGGCGCGATCGCGCCCCACGAGCACGACGTCCGCGCCGCCCTTGCACAGCTCGACCGCGATCGCACGCCCGATCCCGCGGCTTGCCCCGGTAATCAGCGCCACCTTCCCGTCAAATCTCATGCGCGCACCCCTGCAGTATCACCGGCAGCCCCAGAGGCGTCGCCCTGCGAAGCTGCCAGGGTATTACGCAACTTCTGCACGCCGGCAAAATCGCTCACCACCATCACCTGCGGTGCGTCCGGCAAGCGCTTCACGAGCGGCCCGAGAACGCCGCTCGCGCCGAACTCGACGACCAGGTCCAGCTTTTCATCGAGCATGCGGAGCGCCGTTTCGTGCCAGCGCACTTCGTGCGTAATCGACGTGACGAGATTGCGCTGCATCGACGCGACGTCGCGATAGGGCTGCGCATCGACGTTCGACACCACGTCGAATGCCGGCATCGTAAAGGAGCCGCTTTCGACGGCGACGGCAAAGCGTTCGATCGCGGGCTGCATCAGCTCCGAGTGCCACGCTCCCGAGACATTGAGCGGCACCACGCGCTTCGCGCCCGCGGCAAGCATCGCGTCGCCCGCCGCCACGATGGCTTCGAGATCGCCCGAGATGACGATCTGAGCCAGCGAGTTGAAATTCGCCAGCGTGATGCGCTTGCCGGTTGACGCACGCACATCATCGACCACGCGACGAATAGCATCGGCATCGAGGCCGAGCACCGCCGACATGCCGCCGGGAGCGAGCTCGGCCGCGTATTGCATCGCCTTGCCGCGTTCATCCACGATGCGCAGTGCGTCGTCGAACTCGAGTGCCTGTGCGGCAACCAGGCTGCAAAACTCACCGAACGAGTGGCCCGCGCTCACAACCGGCTGCAAGAGCTCACCGACTGCGGCGTAGAGCGCCACGTTCGTTGTAAAGATCGCCGGTTGGCTATATTGCGTCTCGCGAAGTTTCTCTTCCGGGCCGTTCTGCGCAAGTGCGAGCAGGTCGTATCCGAGAATCGACGCGGCGCGATCGAAGAGCGCGCGCGCCTGCGGCGACTGTGCCGCGACATCGACGCCCATACCAAGCGCCTGCGAACCCTGCCCGGGAAAGACCACCCCAACGCGCATCATGCCCACTTCCAAACGACGGCACCCCACGAGAGACCCGCACCGAATCCGACAAAGACGATCACGTCGCCCGGCTTTACACGGCCGGCGTTGACCGCCTCGGAGAGCGCGATCGGAATCGACGCGGCCGACGTGTTACCGTACTCCTGGATGTTCACCATGCAGCGTTCTGGCGGAATGTCGAGATATTTCATCGCTGCATCGATAATCCGTTTGTTCGCTTGGTGCGGGATCAGCACGTTGACGTCAGATTTTGCAATGCCCGCCTTCGCAAGCGCCGCGTCGGTCGCGGAGATCATCTTCGTCACTGCAAACTTGAAGACTTCGCGCCCTTCCATGTGGATGCGGTCGGCGCGTTCGTCTAATGCGCGTTCGTCGAGCGGGCGACGCGAACCACCGGCCTTCACGAGCAGAATCGAGGGATTGCTACCGTCCGATCCGAGCTCGGAGGCAAGAAACGAGTCCTGCTCCGCGGCTTCCAGGATCACCGCCCCCGCACCGTCGCCGAAGAGCACCGCGGTGCCGCGGTCTTCACGATCGACGAGCTTCGAAAGCGTCTCCGCACCAATCAGCATGACGCGTTTGTACACGCCGGAGCGCACGAGCGCCGACGTAACGGTCAAGCCGTAGATGAAGCCGCTACAACCGATCTCTATGTCGAACGCGGCCTTATCAACCGCGCCGAGTCGAGAGGCAACGATGCACGCCGTGGCGGGAAAAAGATAGTCGGGATAGACCGTCGCGACGACGTAGGCGTCGATGTCCTTCGGTTCGAGCCGTGCGTGGGCGAGCGCCATGCGGGCCGCACCCAATGCCAAATCACTGGTCGCTTCGTTCTCCGAAGTCCAGTGCCGGCGTTTCATTCCGGTACGCGACGTAATCCACTCGTCCGACGTGTCGAACCAGGTTTCGAGTTCCTGATTATCGACGATGCGTTCGGGCGCGTAATGCCCGACGCCGACGATTTTTACCCCGGTCAAGACGCGTTCGCCGCCTTCATGCGCACCGTGCGCATCCGTTACGCGTGATCGTGTCCGGCGTGTTCGTCGCGGATCTCGACGACCTGACGGCCGTCATACATTCCGCACGTGCCGCACGTAAAATGCGGGCGCTTGGGCTGATGGCACTGGGGGCACTCAACCGTGGTCACCGGGTTGAGCTTCCAGTTGGCCGCACGTCGGCTGCGCGTCTTGCTGCGCGGCGTTTTCCACTTCAGGTTAGCCACTGTAACTTACTCTCCAACACACGAGCACGTGCTCGCGTTCAAATTTGTACCGCAGGTTCCGCACAGGCCTTTGCAGCCGTCGCCACAACGCACGCCCATCGGCATCGCGCTCAGCACCAACTGCTGTGCCAGGTCGGCAACATCTAAACGGTCGCCCGTAAAGACGTTGTTCTCTCCGAACGGGTCTCCGTCGCCTCCGGCGTGCGGGTCGAACCGCTCGTCGATATCGACGTGAACCTCACGCACGACATCTTCCAAGCACGAGTCACAATGGCCCTCCGCCCGAACGTCGATCGTTCCTTCTATATGGAGCAGCCGGTCCACGTAGCGCATCTCCAGATGCACCGCAGCCGGCTTGGGGAACGCTATCCCCTCGAACTCCTCGATGGAGACCTGGTCGTCAACCACCAGGATCTGGCGGCCGCCGCCCAGGAGTCCGCTGATATCGACTTTGTGCGAACGAGTCATTGTGAATCGGTCTCAGGATGAGGGCCCCGCCACAGCGGCGGAGCCCTCTTCCATAACGACTACGAGATTGTAGATTCCCGGCCGGGTCTTGTCAAACGCATTGGACCGCGGGATGGCCCGGCACGATGCAGCTTACCACCGACCCGGTCGCCGCCAGCCTGGCCGCCCACGGCGTGGCCTTCGCCCCGCAGATCGCGCGCGCCGCCGAACGCCACGGCCTCAGCCCCACACTCCTTGCAGCCGTCGCCGCCCAAGAGACCGGCGGCCCCGGGAGCAATGCCGGCCACAATGTCGTCGGCGACGGCGGACACGGCCACGGGCTCTTCCAGATCGACGACCGCTGGCATGCCTTTGCCAGATCGCCGGCCGCCATGGACCCCGCAAAGAACGCCGACTATGCGGCCGGCATGCTTTCCGGGTTGCTCAAACGCTATGGCGGCAACCTGCACGCCGCCCTCTCGGCTTACAACGCCGGCAGCCCGAACGCTACCGGTACCACCACCACCTGGAGAAACGGCCAAACCCTCGGCTACGCCGACTCCGTGCTCCAGCACGCCTCCGCGCTTGGCGGCACAAGCCTGCTTGCCGAGGCTCAAGCCGAGCGCAGTACCGCAGCCGAGAACGCCACCGGGCCGCTGCTCGCCATGGCTACCCTCGCCCAGGGCATTGGCCAGCCGCCGAGCCCGCCACCACCACCTTCGACACCCTGGCAGCCCTCGACGCCCGGCGTGGACGCGACCGGACACCGTAAGGGCCAACCAACTGATTACGACGCCTACGTAAACGGCACGTCCGGTGCGCCAGCGGCCTAGTGATTCCGCCGGAATCGCGTGATCGAGCATCAGCATCACCCTTGCCCCCATCTCATAAGGAGAGCTTTCCATGGGTTTCCTCGTTCCGGCCCTCGAGGCCGCGGCGCCATCGATTCTCGGCGGCCTGCTTGGCGGCGGCGCGAACGCCGTGCTCGGCGGGTCGAACGGCGCGCTCAGCGGCATGCTCGCCGAGAACAATATCTTCCAGACCGGCCTGATGGGCCAAGAGATGGCCGCCCAACAGGGCCTAGACCTTCAGGCAACCGTCTTTGACGAAGCCATGAATCAGCAAGCCGAAAACATGCGCGAAGTCAACACGTTGCGCGATGCCCAAATGGCCCAGCGCAAGGCGGACGACACCATCACGAAAAAATTCATCCAGACGATCAGCGAATGAAGACCTCTGCCGTCGGTACGGCGCGCGGCACCCGCGCGCCCCACCCCGTCGCCCCCTCGCCCGATCCTGCCGCCACGGCACAACAGCAGGCGCTCGCGGCGCAGCATCAAGCCTTCGACCTGGAGACCGCCGAAAGCGCGGAGCTCGAACGCGAGCGCGAGGCTCTCGAAGAGCTCATGCTCGCGCAATTAAAAGACGAGGACGAGGTAGTAAAAAAGATGATTGCGATGATCTAACGGAGGCAGGCTTTTCCTGTCCCGAGGGACTTGCGCTCTGTGCTATACTCTCTTCTTGTCCGGGCCATTAGCTCAGCTGGTTAGAGCGCATGCTTGATAAGCATGAGGTCCCAAGTTCGAACCTTGGATGGCCCACCATTACGAAAGCCCCGATGGAAATCGGGGTTTTTCTTTCATGCCCGTTTTGCGTTCTGCTGACACCGGGCCAGAGACACCCTTACCGGACCTCCGCTGCCGGCGGTAGCCGCTGAGCCCCGGGCCGACGAAGCGTCTCAGAACTTGAAATAGACGAATGGCGTTGTGTCGGGATGCACCGCGAAGAATTGAAAAACGAAGAGCATCGCCGCCAGGATCGCCACCTGCGCCGGGGCGGAAAGCGCCGACTAGCGTGGCGGCCTATCCATGCGCTCGTACGCGAAGAACACGATACCGAGGGCAACGACGCCAAACGTCAGCATCCAGGGCCACGCAGTAAGTAACGGTGCCGACGGCGTGGCGGAGACGAGGGCACGCGCGATGACCAGCACTTCACCGAAACTCGTAGCCCTGCACAACGCCCAACCAACAACCGCGAGCACAAAGGTCACGAGCACGCGCATTGCGTTGAGCGCGACCGAACGCACGTGCAAGCGAGCGATGCCCGTCACTCGCTCGACGCACAACAGCATCCCATGATATGCGCCCCAGGCCACGAACGTCCAGTTTGCTCCGTGCCAAAGGCCCCCGAGTAGCATGGTCACCACGATGCTACGCAACGTGGCCCGGAGGCCATCTCGATTTCCGCCGAGCGGAATATACAAGTAATCACGCAACCATTGCGACAGCGTGATATGCCAGCGATGCCAGAATTCGGTAATACTGACCGCAAGATACGGCCGTGCAAAATTCCTCGGGAAAACAAAGCCCAGCAGACGCGCGCAGCCGATTGCAATATCGCTGTAGCCCGAGAAGTCAAAATAGATTTGCATGGCAAATGCGAGCAGGGCGGCCCACGCGTCGATTGCCCCTGGAAAGCGCGATGGGTCGCGAAAATAGCGATCGACGATCGGCGCAAACTGATCGGCGATCACGATCTTCTTCACCAGGCCCGCGACGGTGCGCATCATGCCGTAGCTCACATCCGCTCCATCCGGCGCTCGCCATCCGATGTACTCTGAGAAAAACATCTCGGCGCGCACGATGGGTCCCGCAAGGAGCTGCGGGAAAAACGCTAAGCCGATCACCAGAACGTCACGCAGCGGGTTCGTGTGGAGCGCCGACATTTCTGAGACGGTATCTTCAAAGCTCCCGGCGCGCGAGAGCGGATCGAGAATAGACCGGTAGAGATCGGTATGAAAAACCAGCAGGTCACCTACCCCACAGAGCAGCAGCGCGAGCACTCCGATGAGGAGAGTATGAATGGGTCTCGTCACGTTGCCCAACGAAGCGACACCCATGAGGGCTCTCTCCTGCCGTACCTATTACATGGTGCGAACACGGAGTTCACGCATCACATGGCGTAGCTCGCGACCATGGTTGACGCCAGCATCGAGGCGCTGCTCGCGTTCGCGGGCAACGGCTTTGCCGATGCGACGCACACAGCGCGTTTCTCGCGTACTGCGGGTTTCTCGGGCCCGCAGGAGACGCACGCGGGCAACGTATTTGGCCATGCGATCGTCGCTGAGGCGTTGGCGAGCGTACTCGATCGCGCGCCGCATGTGGAACCGGTTGTCGAGCGAGAACTCACGCATCTCTTGAGCCTGCGGCGCAACGATCGTTCCGGTTGGGCCTACTATCCGCACCTGCGCGAGCTCCCCGCCGATGCCGACTGCCTGGCCGCGACGCTTCGCGCGCTCGTCCGCGCCCATGGCCGCAGTTACGCAGCCGCTCAAACCCACGAGCCGCTCTTTCGTTGGCTTGCCGGCGTCCCGTCCGATGGGAATGTCTCGACGTGGATTCCTTCGAGCGACCCTGAGTTGGCACGGCTCCAAACGACGTGGATCGAGAGCATGTGGGGTGATTCGTACGATGTGGCGGTCTGCGCCCACATGGTGCTGGCGCTTGTCGATCTTGGGGGAACGGGCGCCGCCATCGACGCGGTGCGCGCCGCAATCGCTCGTGCCCAACAGCCCGACGGCACCTGGACGAGCTCGCTGCATCGCACGCCCTGGTATGCAACGATGATTGCCTGTCTTGCGCTGCACACCGATCCCGGCTATGCCGAGGCGCTCCAGCGCGCCTTCACAGCGCTCGCCGCGTCCCGCGCGCCTGACGGCGGATGGGCGGCGCGCGGCCGCACGAGCGACGCGCTCACGACGTCCTTCGCCTTGCTCGCACTCGATGCGATCGCTGCACGCGCGCCGTCGCTGCCGGTGCAGGGCCTTGCACTTGCGGCGCTGCGCTGCCTTGCGGCCCTGCGACGCGAACGCACCGCGACGCTCGTGCCGTTCTTGCGCAACGAAGCCACCAGCGCATCGATCACCGTCGCCTACTCGCTGAAGGCGGCCCTCGTGTGGGAGCCGGTCGTTTCGCTTGAGTAATCGCGCGATGGCGACATTTCACGCAAGGGAGGAACGCCGCCGCCACGAAGTCTCGGGATCGTTCCGGGGACGTAGCTCAGCTGGTAGAGCGCCTGCTTTGCAAGCAGGATGTCAGGGGTTCGAGTCCCCTCGTCTCCACCACCACATCACGCGCAAGGGTTTCCACCCAACCGCGTGAACTACCGCGAGTCGTCGCGCAACGGCACCCGGGGGCATAGCTCAGCTGGTAGAGCATCACGCTGGCAGCGTGAGGGTCAGGAGTTCGAGTCTCCTTGCCTCCACCAATGTACAACACGGCTCGTCACACGACGGGCCGTTGTTTTTTTGCTATACTGCGCGGGCGAAGTACGCTGGGCGATCGCACGGCACGTCGTATGGCGTGCGCGGGTGAGGAAAGTCCGGGCTTCACAGGGCAAGGTGCAGGATAACGTCCTGTCAGGGCAACCTGAAGGAAAGTGCCACAGAAACATACCGCCTCAAGAACTGCTTGAAGTGCACAGGGAATCTCGGGGGCCCCGCGGTTGCGCGGGGGGCGCGCAGGTGCGAAGCACCGGAGTGTCTTTCAGACCGTCGGGGTCCCCAAGAACTGCTTGCAGTGCACAGGGAATCTCGGGGGCCCCGCGGTTGCGCGGGGGGCGCGCAGGTGCGAAGCACCGGAGTGCCTTTCAGACCGTCGGGGTCCCCAAAAACTGCTTGCAGTTCTTGGGGTAAGGGTGAAATCGTGAGGTAAGAGCTCACGGAGTTCCACGGTGACGTGGGCTCGGGTAAACCCCACCTGAAGCAAGACCGCTCGACCTTGGGGCCACGTGCCCCCGGACGGCCCGTCCGAACGAGCTACGTTGCATCGAGGTATGCGGTGACGCATGCCCAAGAGAGATGATCGCCACGGCCGCAGGGCCGTACAGAATCCGGCTTACAGGCGTACTTCGCACGCTGTAACCGCAAGGGTGCCTTCCCGCGTTGTAGGGAAAGAATCTTCCGACTATTCCAAGGAGCCGTTGTACATCGTGACCACCATGCAGTTCACCCCCGAGATGACCGTCGATCAGGCGTTTGCCTTGCATGCGGGCGCTCGCCGCGTTTTCGCCCGCTTCCACCTGGGCGGATGCTCGAACTGCGCGATCAGCGAGACGCATACGATCGCGGGCATCAGCGAAGACTACGGCATCCCGCTGCCGATGCTGCTCGAAAGCTTGAACGCGCTCTTCACCGAGGGAGCCACGCTCGCTGTCGGCGACAAGGTGCGCATTCCCGACGAGATTCGCGCGAAGATTCCACAACTCGCGAACGTGCCGGAGACCGGCGAGATCATGGCCGCCGAGAATGGCGCCTATACAGCCGAATTTGGGGACGTGCGCCTGCAGGGACTTGCCGAAGATTTTATACCGCTCGAAGCGACCGCAACACCGGCCAGCTAACCGCGCGTCGGCGTCCGGCATCTATGTGAGGGGTTTGCGATCAGCAAACCCCTCGCTCGTTCCATGCCAATGGGCAACAGCAGGTTCGCCAGCCTTCCAGCACAGCACGATCGGCTGGCCGTCGCGCACCGAGGGAAAATCGATGAGCCCGAGGTCCAGATCTTTGACGATGCCTCCGAATGACTCGATGCGATGGATCAAGCGCACGATCTCGCTCTTGAGTTCGCCGAAGCGAGGCACCGGCAACGGCGAACGCGGTACAGCCAAGCGGGTGGTGCTCCCCGGCGGAGGAACCCGCAGCGCCGGATCGTGCTCGAGCAACTTGATCGCGAGGTCGCGCCGCTTACGCAACAGCTCCTCGACGAGCGGCGCCAACTTCGGGATAAGGGCGTTTGCGCGTTCGGGCGAAAAGGTCTTCATGCTCGTCTACCGCTCCCTGGATCGGCCATGACCTCCGGTCGAATCGTCTTCGTCACCGGACTCTCCGGCGCCGGTAAAAGTCAGGCGATGAAGACCTTTGAGGATTTGGGCTTTTACTGCGTGGAGCACCTGCCCCCAGCGGCGCTCCAGGAAACGTTGCGGGTTCTGGACGCGGCGCGCATCGGCGACGTGGCGATCGCCCTCGACACGCACGCCGCCTCGAGCGTGGCCGACGCTCTCCGCGCAATCGACCGCGCCGCGACCACGCGCGCAACCACCATGCTCTATCTCGAAGCACGCAACGACGCGCTCGTTCGTCGCTTCAGCGAAACGCGGCGGCGCCACCCGTTTGCGGGCCATGGCTCGCTGCGGGAGGCCATCGCCGCGGAACGCGAGGAACTTCTTGCGCTACGGGAACGCGCATCGATGACGATCGACACAACAATGCTCACCCACGGCGCGCTCAAGGAACGCTTGGCGGCCGCATTCGCGCCCGAGGCACGCGCGCTACTCGCCTTAACGATCGTCGCCTTCGGCTTCAAGTATGGGTTGCCGCTCGACCTCGACATGCTTTTCGACGTGCGCTTCCTACGCAACCCGAATTACGACGACACCCTGCGTCCGCTCACGGGCGATGACGAGCGCGTCGCGGCGTTCATCCGTGAAGACGCAGCATGCGAGCCGTTTTTGGAGAAACTTTTCGACCTGATGGATTTTCTCGTACCGCGCACCATCGCCGAGGGCAAGGCGCAGTTGACGGTGGGCATTGGGTGTACCGGCGGACATCACCGCTCGGTTTACGTTGCCCGCAGGCTTGCCGCGCACGTTTCTCGCGACGAGCGCATCGCGCTCGCGGTGGATCCGCGCGACGTGGGGCGCTGACCGTGACACGCAAACTCATCGCACCGCTCCAGTGGCTTCTCCCGGGCCTCGGCGTCAAGCGCTGGCTCTTCATCGCCGTCGTCGGCATCTTGCTCGCGATCGACGGGATCGGGCGTTGGATGCTCGCCGAGGGTAGCGGACTGCACTGGAACGAGTTGATCGACGGAATCGTAGACGACTATTTTTCGCCGTCGTATCTTGCCTATATCTTCGTCGCGCTCGGCACGGTGCTCACCTGGCTCGGCGTTCGTCAATGGTCGCGGGCCCTCGTGCGCGCAGTGTCGCGCGGCGATCATCGCGTCCTCGACTCGTTACTCGAACGGCGCCGCGCCCAGGGCTATAAGATTGTAGCGATCGGCGGCGGCACGGGCCTCTCAACGTTACTGCGTGGTCTCAAACATCACACCACGAATCTCACTGCCGTCGTCACCGTCAGCGACGACGGCGGTTCGTCGGGTCGCCTACAAAAGGAACTCGGCGTGCTTCCGCCCGGCGATGTACGCAATTGCCTCGTAGCGCTTGCCGACGATGAAGCGCTTGTCACCGACCTCTTCCGCTACCGCTTCGAAGAGGGCGAAGGACTCACCGGACATTCCTTCGGAAATCTTTTTCTCGCGGCGATGACCGGCATCACCGGCAACTTCGATCAAGCGATCAAAGCGTCGAGCCACGTGCTGAACATCGTGGGACGTGTGCTTCCGGCAACACTCTCGGTGGTGCAGCTCTGCGCCGAACTCGACGACGGCAGCATCGTGGAAGGCGAATCGAACATTCCGCATTCGAAGCGACCGATTCGCCGCGTCTTTTTCTCTCCGAATTTGGTCGAACCGCTGGATGAGGTGATCGACGCGATACGTGATGCCGACGCTATTGTGCTCGGACCGGGTTCGCTCTTCACCTCGATCCTGCCCAATCTCCTGATCGACCGCATCGCCCAGGAAGTCGCGCTCGCGCACGCCGTCAAATTGTACGTATGCAATGTGATGACGCAACCGGGTGAGACCGAAAACATGACCGCCGCCGATCATGTGGAAGCGCTCTTTGCGCACACCGGCGCCCGCGTGTGCGATTACGTCGTCGTCAACGACCGCCCGCCTTCAAAGCTCCTGGCCAGCTATGCCGAAGAGGGTCAGATTCCGGTCGTGGCCGATGTGGATCGCATCGCGGCGATGGGCTTAACGCCCGTTCATGCGGAGATGATCAGCGAGACGCAGACCGTTCGGCACGATCCGCAACGACTGGCCGAGACGGTCCTCGGTGTGATCGATCGTGCGGTCGCGGAGCGCGCTACGTTCGTGAAGCCGGCTGCGGCGTATGCGAAGGCGCAGCAGCCGATTGCTGCATCGCGACGTTGAGTTTAAACGGCTTCCCGGGATCGGCCGTTCCGGTCGCATTGACGTCGGTATATCCCTTCGCCTGAACGATGTAATCGACGATGCCGCTTGGCACCTTAGCGATCGAGAACGCACCATTTGCGTCCGTCGTCGCCACCAGGACCGTATCGACGATCACCGTGGCGCCTGCAATCGGCTGGTGCGTGCCGGCGTCGGTGACGACACCACTGAACGACGCAAAGGTCGTTGCCGGCGGTAGATCGCCGTTGTTACACGCGGTCAGCGAGAGAGCAAGGAGCGCGACGGCGCACGCTGCACGTACGACTTTTATCATCACCGGTATCGTTCGAGCGAGTAGGGCGCTCCCCTCGTGACGGGGAACCGGGCGAGCATGTCCACGACCGTACCGCCCACCTCGCGAACCGGGCCCGAGTTCTGCGAGAACGCACTGCAAGCAATCGGCCATACGCCTCTGGTCAAGCTCAACAAGGTAACCGACGGAGCCGAGTGCCTCGTGCTCGCCAAGGTGGAGTACGTCAATCCCGGCGGCAGCGTCAAGGATCGCCCCGCGGTCGCCATGCTCGATGCAGCTGAACGAGCCGGCCTGCTCAAACCCGGCGGAACCATCGTCGAACCGACGAGCGGCAACACCGGCTCGGGCCTTGCAATGGCGGCCGCGATTCGCGGATACCGCTGCATTCTCGTCATGCCCGACAAGATGTCGAAAGAGAAAATCGATCTCTTGAAGGCCTACGGCGCCGAGGTCGTCGTCACGCCGACCAACGTTCCGTCCGATTCGCCCGAATCATATTACGGCGTGGCGAACCGGCTCGCGGCCGAGATTCCCGGCGCATTTCAACCCAACCAATTTCACAACCACCACAACCCCGATGCGCACTACGCGACGACGGGCCCCGAGATCTGGGAACAGACGCGTGGCACGTTGACGCATTTCGTCGCCGGCTTGGGTACGGGCGGTACGATCTCGGGTACGGCGCGTTACCTCAAGGAACGTAACGCGAACATTCACGTCGTCGGTGCCGATCCCGAAGGATCGATCTATTCCGGCGATACGCCGAAATCGTACGCGGTCGAAGGAATCGGCATGAACTACCTGCCCGAAACCGTCGATTTGAAGGTGATCGACGAGATGGTGCGTGTCTCAGACCGCGAGTCGTTCCTCATGGCACGACGCATCGCGCGTGAAGAGGGGCTGCTCGTCGGCGGTTCGTCTGGCACTGCGGCCGTCGCCGCGATCAAGCTCGCCAAAACACTGCCGAAAGACGCCATCGTCGTCGTGATCTTCCCCGACTCAGGCCGCGGCTACATGTCGAAAATTTTCAACGATGACTGGATGATCGCAAACGGCTTCCTCGCCGAAGGCAAACGGAAGGCCACCGTCGGCGACGTGCTACGTGGCAAAACACCGTTACCTCCGATGATCACGGTCAGCCCGGACGACACGGTGAAGACCGCTCTCGATCTGCTTCGCACGTATGAAATTTCGCAGTTACCCGTCATGCGCGAACGCGAGATCGTCGGCAGCATCAACGACGTCGGCGTTATGCAGGCGGTGTTCGACCAGGCCGACGTGCTCCACAAGCCCGTCATCGATGTGATGGGCAGGCCGTTTCCGACGATCGAGCACGCGGCGGAGATCGAGCGCGCGTACAAGTTGCTCACGCTTGCAAATCCCGCACTCGTCGTCGTCGATGAGGACGAGCCGATCGGCGTCGTCACGCGCCACGACATTATCAGCTTCCTCTCCACCACGAGCGACGCCAAGAGCTAAGCATGCGATTCAGTACCAAAGCGATTCATGTCGGCCAGGAAGCCGACACGGCGACCGGGGCCACGATCGTTCCCGTATATCAGACCTCGACCTACACGCAAGAGGCCGTCGGGCAACACAAGGGCTTCGATTATAGTCGAACCATCAATCCCACGCGCCTCGCGCTCGAGAAGCAACTTGCGGCGCTCGAAGGCGCCGAGTTCGGCTATGCGTTTGCAAGCGGCATGGCCGCCACGGCTGCGGTGTTGAACCTGCTCTCGGCGGGCGATCACGCGGTCGTCACCGACGATCTCTACGGCGGAACGTATCGCCTCTTCTCGCGCGTGTTGGAACGCTACGGCCTGTCATTCACCTACGTGGATATGAGCGACCTTGCTGCCGTGCGCGCCGCCGTGCGACCGAACACCAAGCTCTTCTGGATCGAGACCCCTACCAATCCACTCTTGAAGTTGATCGATATCGCCGGGGTCGCGTCGGTTCGCACCGAGGCTGCCTCGAGCGCCACCGTCGTCGTCGATAATACGTTTGCGTCGCCATACTTCCAGCAACCGCTCGCGCTCGGCGCCGACGTCGTCGTTCATTCGACGACAAAATACATCGGCGGGCATTCCGACGTTGTCGGCGGCATCGCGATCACCAAAGACGCGGCGATCGCCGACGTCATCAAATTCCATCAGAATGCGGTTGGCGGCGTTCCCGGCCCGCACGATGCCTGGCTCACCATGCGCGGGGCGAAGACCCTCGCGCTACGCATGCGGCAGCACGCCGAGAACGCAGGCGTCGTCGCCGAATTTTTGGAGCGGCATCCCGAAGTCGCTCGCGTGTATTATCCGGGTCTTGTCTCGCACCCGCAGCACGAACTCGCAAAGCGGCAAATGAGCGGGTTCGGCGGCATGGTGTCGTTCGTACTCAAAGGCGAGCAGCAGCGCGCCATCGACTTCGCAAACCGACTCACCTACTTCAGCCTTGCCGAGAGCTTGGGTGGGGTCGAATCGCTCATCTGTCATCCGGCGCGCATGACGCACGGATCGATTCCCAAAGAAGACCGGGAACGCCGCGGCGTCACCGACGGACTCTTGCGACTCTCGGTCGGCGTCGAAGACGTTGAGGACCTGCTCGACGACTTGAGCCGCGCGCTCTCAGTAGTCCCGGCCTAGCGGATACGCCGTCGCCGAAGCACGCTTAAAGACCGCTTCGGCCGTGTTGATATCGAGATCGCCGAGCCGCGCGCTCATCACGAGGGCCACACCACGTGCACCGTCGATCCAGATACAGACGAAGATCTTCATGGTGGAGAACCCATCGCCGGAGGTTACCTCGAGTACCTCCGCGGGCATACCGTTCGAGAGCGTGAACGGGTGCTTTCCGCGTACGATCGCGTCTTTGAGTTGCGAACGCAGTTGCTGTTCGTACACGCTGTCGAATCCGTCGAGATTGCCATTGTAAGCCTGAAGTTGCACCAGAAGCGCCTTCGGCGCCCCGTCGCCCTTGGTAGCCCATCCGGCTACCACGAGCGGGTCTTGGGGGAGCTTATCGACCGTGACGTGACGCTGCGGCGAGATGGGAAACCAACCGGCGGGAACCTGGATGCGCATCGCCGGATCGCGATAGATTAGCGTCTCCGGCGCAGGCGTTGGGGCCGGCACCTGCGCGGCAGCGATCGACGGGAGCAACAGCGCCGCCGCGAATGCGACCAAAATCGACGTACGTTTCATTTAAGCCTTGTCGAGGACGGCGGCGAGCGCCGGGAGCGAGATTTCGTATCGGTAGCCGACGTTGCGGTGATCGTCGTCGAATTCCTCGTGACGGACCTCGAGTCCACACGCACGCATGCGCTCGGCGAGGACCCGAGCGCCGATATCGAGCCCGTATTCGTCGCGACGCCCACAGTCCAGGTAACGAAGGCGCAAGCGCGCGAGTTCCGCGACGCGTCCGTCCACGCGCTCCACGGGATCGAACGCGAGCCACCGGGCGAAAATCTCATCGCGCACCTCCCCCGTACGTAGATCGAACGGGAGATCGAGATCGAACGAAGCAGCCGACCGCGGCGAGTAGGCCGCTGCGTAGCCGAGCATCTCCATCGTCTCGTAGTCGCTCTGCGCTCGCTTGTGCTTCGCTTCGAATGCCTCCACAAATGCCTGCAGCGAAAACGCGTGGCGTTCGAGCGTGCGTTGCGTGGATTTGAACGCACCCGTAACCGCGTAGCGAAAGTAGGCATCGCCGCTGTGCGACGCATACGCTCCAAAAACGCCCGGATGCTCCATCACCAGGTGAATCGCGCCGAAACCGCCCGACGACTTCCCGAATACAGCTCGTCCACCTTCGCGTGGAAGCGTGCGATACCGCGCATCCACATGGGCGACAACATCACGCACGACGTAGGTGGCGTAGGAACCGTTATGTACCGAGTTCACGTACTGCGAGCCGCCAAGCCGCGTGAATCCATCGACGAGCACGACGAGCGCGGCGGGCATGCGCTTTTTCGCGATCAAATCGTCAGCCCATTGCACCAAATTTCGCTCCCAGGCACGTCCCGCAACGAGTCCGAGCGCGTTCCCTGTATATCCGTGCAGACAGTAGAGCACGGGATACCGCTGCGAGCCTTCCGGGTCGTACCCCGGCGGCAGATAGGTGACCACCGGGCGACGCGATGGGTCGCCCAACGGATTTCCCGCGAGCGCCTCACTCTCGAGTGTTTCGAAGCAGAGCGATCCGCGTAGGCCGAGGAGTTCGGCGTAGCTCGATTCCATGATAGCCACGTTCGCCGCGAGGGGTGGCCGTTACCGCACGCCAACTCGCCCGGACATGCGCCTTCTTCGAATCGCGTTCGTCTGCATCGGCGCGCTCATCGCGCTCTCCGCGCACCCGGCGCGTGCCGCCGGCACTTGGAGCACCTGGGACACGTCACGCATCATACGCGCTGGAGCGGTGCCGGTCTTTACCGTTGACGGCAAACCGTTTTACGTGTACGGCGCTGCTTTTTTCTACGAGCGCATTCCACGCGACCGGTGGCGCATCGATCTCGAACGTTACAAGACGCTCGGCATCAACACGATCGACCTGTATCTGATTTGGAACTGGCACGAACCCGCCCCGAACGTCGTTGATTTCGACGGGCATACCAACCCACGCCGTAACCTGCGCGCGCTCTTCTCCATCATCCACCAACTTGGCTTTAAGGTGATCGTGCGTCCCGGGCCGGTGATCCGCAACGAATGGCGCAACGGCGGCTATCCCGATTGGTTGCTCGAGCGTCCTGCCTACGACATGCCGCTGCACGATGTTCTGGCAGGCCGCTATCCGGCGACCGCGACACTTCAAAACGCTCACGCGGACGCGGCTGCGGCGCAGTGGCTTGCGAACCGCACGCATCTCCACTACGCGTCGCGCTGGTTGCACGACGTACTCCACGCGATCGCACCGTGGTCGCACGACGTGATCGCAATCGCGCTCGACGACGATCAGGGCGCTTATATCGACAACGACACCTGGCCCGCTCCGCACTGGCACCACTACATCGAGTGGCTCAAGCGCACCGTGCAGCACGACGTTGGGACGCGCGTACCGCTCTTTATCAATACCTATCAGACCAAGGTTCCTTCGGCGCTTCCCGTGTGGGGCTGGGGCAATTGGTATCAGAGCGACGCGTACCGCATCGGCGATCACGATCTTGCGCAGATTGCGTTTTCGTTCGGCACCCTGCAAACGCAACCGAGCGAGCCGTTAATGGCAAGCGAGTTTCAGGCGGGCTGGCTCCAGGGTGCGGACGAGGCGACGCCTCGGGCCGCAGCGCCGGAGAATACCACGCTCGCGCTCCACGAGATGTTGCAGCAAGGCGTGCGCGGCGTCGTCAATTTTCCCGTGCAGGATACGCTCGATCCCGCCGGGTGGGAGGCCCCATGGGCGAACTGGTTCTACGCGTGGGGCGCCGCCTTCGATCTGCAAGGAAACCCGTCGCCGCGTTTTGCGCCCACCGCAGCATTCGGCGCGCTCGTGCACATGTACGGACCGACGCTTGCGACGATGCACGTCCGCAGCAACGTCGGCATCGCGTGGCTCGGCGACGCATACGATCCTGCGCAGATGACGAACCTCCGCTTTGCGCAACTCGCCGCCGCGACGATTGCAGCGCAGCAGGGCTGCCGGGCGCGTGCGCTCGCGTGTCGCGTGATCGACCTGCATGCGACGCCCTTCGCGCAGGTACGCCGCCTCCGCGCCGTCATCGTGCCGGCACTCCCCGGTCTCACGCTCGACGCCCTCGCCGCGCGAACGCTCGACGCCTACCGACACACGGGCGGCGTAGTAGCGCCCCGCATCGACGAGATTCACCACGTGCGCTCGGTCACCGCGGGGCTCCACGACGCAGCGCTGCTCGTCACCCCGAATGGCCGAAGCGGCTTGCTCGACATCTTTAACGCACGCACGACCGTACGCACGACGCCACGGGTCACGATCGCGCTCGGAGTGCGCCGCTTTAGCATCCCACCGCTTTTGCTCGCACCCGGAACCGCGCGCGACCTACCGCTCGGCATCGCACCGGCGACGACAACGCCGCTTCCGCAACTGGCAACGATCCCGCGCACAAACCGTCGCATCCCGATCGCCCCCGGCGCGTGGCTGCCTGCCGCGTCGGTGGACGACACCCGTGATATCTATCGCGACGGCGAACCGACGTACGTGCTCGACAACGGAACGATCCGCGTCGTCATCGCGGCCGACGCGGGCGCGCGCGTCCTGCTCTTCGAACGCGACGGAACACACCGTAACCTTCTTCCCACGATCGGCGCGTTGCGCGATGCGTCCTATGCCCCGATCCCGCCGTCGCCGCGGGACTACATCGCACCGTACACACACCCGTTGCAAGCAGGTACCTTCAACCGCGCGTACGCGTGCACGCAACGGCGACGCAGCATCGACTGCAGCTATACCGCGCCCGATCTTGGAACGGCTCCGATCACGTTCGATAAGCGCTTCACGCTCGACGGCGCAAGCTTGGTCGTCGCCGTCCGCGCAAGCGCTCCCGCAAGTAGCCTCTCCGCGCTCGGTCCAGCCCTGCGCGCCAGCGTTACACCTCGCACCGGCGTGCTCGTATCGCGCACACCCCATCTCGGGATGACGTTCCTACGGGTGCGCTACCCGGCCGCGACAACCGTCCATGTGCGCCTTTTCCCGCAAGGAGCCGCGCCGAGCGGCACGAATCGGCCCTAGTCGTCGTGGGGAAGTGGCGGAACGGCAGACGCAGCCGCCTCAAAAGCGGCCGAGGCAACTCGTGTGGGTTCGAGTCCCACCTTCCCTACCACGCTACTTCACCGCGATCTCGAGCGTGACGCTCACCGGGTTTCCGATCACCGGATCGAGCGGAACGCGCTTCATCCCGAAGGCGTGACGATCGATCGCGCACGTGCCCCGGAAATACGGATGGGCAGCGTCCCCGCTCACGACCACGTGGATCACCTCCGGTTGCCAGACGCCGTGAATATTCAAGCGGCCACTCATCGTAAATCCGTTCGTCGCCGGCACGATCGCGGTGCTCACGAAGGACCACTGCGGATACCGTGCCGTGTCGAACCAATCGGGTCCGGCAAGCGCGGCGTCGCGGTCGGCATTTCCGGTCGTAAGGCCTCTCGCATCGAGCACCGCCTCGACATGCGTAGGAATGCGCGATCCGCTCGGTAGGTCGATCGATCCGCTTGCGATCGGCACGGTACCATGAACGTCGCTCACGAAGATATGCGGCACCGCGAAACGCGCATGCGATTGTACGCGATCGATTGCGAGGATCGCTCCGAGAACGGCGGCGGCGAGCACGCTACAGCCCTTCGGTATATTGCAGGTTTAACGTGTGCGCGTTCTGCGGTGCAGGCTGCAGTACGTCCTCGAGCGTGATGCGCGCGGCATCGAACGGGCGAAAGCCAAGCAGCGCTACCGTATCGCGCGAACGCCCGCTCGGGCCGTTCGTGCCTTCATAGCGCGCGAGCGCGAACAGCCGGTTGCCGATTGCATACCGTAGCTGCGTAAATCCGCCGCTGGATGCAATCCCATTGCCGCCCGAACGCGCGTCGTACCCCGTCTGCAGCAACGTTTGGCTCTCCCATTTGCCGGCCGCATACATCAACGCATACCCGGTGCGCTCGAAGCGGTCGCGCAGCGATGCGCCGACGGGGCGCTCGCCCGTAATACCGTAGAGCGCGAGAACGAGCGGTCCACGCGCCTGCGAAAGGTTGTACATAACGTCGGTTCCCGTCGTTGCCAGGCCGCTCGCGCGATCGTATCCGGGACCGGCGAAGAGTCGCACGCTCGTGCCACGCAACGTATCACCGATCGTTGCGAGCACGCCGATCTTCGGCGCCTTGAACGTGAACGGGTCGTCGCCAACCGTTTGCACGAACGGTGCGTAATCCTGATAGGTCTCGCGAAACGTCTCCGGATCGACGGGCAACGGGAGCGTGAACTGTCCGGCCCGTACGTACGCCGCAACGCGCGACGTCCACGGATTCACCCGCTCGTTGATCCAGGCATCGCGCAACAGCCCGGGTTCGCCGCCATCAACGGCATATTGTTCGACGAAGTAGCTCGCACGCGTGCCGATGGAGCCCGACGAAAAGAGCTCGACCTCGTCAACGATGGCCTTCGGGAGCCCCGCGCCTTGGCCGCTGCTCGACGCGACCAGGTTCACCTTGGCTGCGACGGGGAGCGCCTGGGTCGTCCAGGACGAGACGCCGGGGATGCGATCGCCCGAAGCCAAAAAGTGCGCCCCAAATCCGTTCAGATGCGGAATGACGGTGTGGCATTTCTCGCACGTCACCCCATACTGGCGAGCAAAGAGTGCGATGCCGAACAGCAGGCCAATAAGCTTCACCTGCGCATGATATTAGGTTCACCTAACTTTGTCAAATGGGACTCCCGCGCTTCGGGAGCGTATCTGGAGAACGATGTCGCCACTTGCCTCCCCCCGCTCCTTTGCCTCCGGACCGCTGCGCGGGACATTGAGCGTCCCCGGCGATAAGTCGATCTCGCATCGTGCCCTGATCCTAGGCGCCTATGATGCCGCGCCGATCGAGGTTCGCAACCTGAATCCGGGCCGGGACGTACGGGCGACGATGGAGGCCCTGATCGCGCTCGGGGCACGCGTCGATGGCACGCACGGAACGCTGCGCGTCCAGGGCGGAGCGCTACGCGAACCGATGGGCCCGCTCGACTGTATGAACTCCGGCTCGACGGCGCGCATGATGCTCGGTGTCTGCGCGGGCGCCGACATTCCGGTCACGCTCGATGGCGATGAGTCGCTACGCCGGCGACCGATGGAACCCGGCGCCGCGCAGTTGCGCGCATTCGGCGCGAAGATCGATACGAACGACGGCCGTCTCCCCGTGCGCTTGTACGGAACACCACAAATCGAAACACGTCGGTTCATTCTCCTCTCACCCTCCGCGCAGGTGAAATCCGCGCTGCTTTTAGCCGGCGTGTTTGCGAAAACGGCGATCGAGATTCACGGCGATAAACAGTCACGAGACCATACCGAGCGCCTGTTGCGGTATCTTGGCGCCGATATCACCTGGGACGGCTCGCACGTCACGCTGCGCAGCGGCCCAACGCGCCGTGCGCCGATCGACGTCGCCGGTGACTTCTCCGCTGCGAGCTTCTTTCTCGTCGCGGCAACGGTGGCTGCCAAATCGGCCTGCGAGATTCGCGATGTCGGGGTGAACCCCACGCGCACGGGTCTGCTCGATGCGTTGCTCGCCATGGGTGCCGATATCGAGCTTTGCAACGAACGCGAGGTTGCGGGCGAGCCCGTTGCGGACATCGTCGTGCGCGCTGCGCCGCTGCGTGGGATCACCGTTGGTCCCGATATCGCGCTGCGCGCCATCGACGAGATCCCGCTCCTGGCCGTCGCGGCCGCCTTTGCCGAGGGCGACACCAAGATTACCGGGGTTCGTGATTTGCGCACCAAAGAATCCGATCGCGTTGCGGCAATCGAGCGCTTGATGGCCGCGGTGGGCATTGCGCTCGAGGTCTCCGCCAACGGGCTCGTGATTCACGGAGGTACGCCTCGCGGCGAGGGCGCCGTCGTGGAGACGCACGACGATCATCGCATCGCTATGGCCACCGCCGTCCTCGCCGCGGGCGCAGGACCCCTTGCGATCGATAGCGATGCAAGTATCGACGTCAGTTTCCCCGCGTTTCTCGACACCTTACGGAGCGTGCAACTCGCGTGAACGATCGTACGGACTATACCGCGAACGAATTCGAGCGCGAATCGCGTTATCTCGAAACGTTGATTTGGGAATCGCTCGTTGTCGAGCGCGGCATGCACGTCTTGGTCTGCGGCTACGGCCCCGAAGGAACGTTGGTCAAACGCGCAATCGCGACGGGTGCAGCAACGACGGTCATCGAGCACCGCAACGAAGAGATCGTGCGCTTCGCCACGCTTGGCGCCACGTTGATGCGCGGAAGTACCTCGGTGATCCCAGCACGGGACGGCACGTTCGATCTGGCGATCGCCTATCATTACCTGCACGAAATCGACCCTTTCTTCCATGCACAAGTGCTCTCCGAACTTGCGCGTGTTGCAAAGCGTGTTGCGGTAGTCGAACCGGCACCACCCGCGGATCCCCTGGGTAAGCGCATCGCCCTGCTCTACTCGCAGGCGAAGCGCGAACTCGGCGCCTTCGAGTACTATCAACCGCTTGAGTATTGGAAAAAACTGCTTCAGGGTGTGAAAGCCGACGTCTCGCAGCACGTCTTCGCGTTTTCAAAGACGCCGCCGCTTGAGTACGTTCGCGATACCGTCGCGCTCTTGCTCGACACGATCGAAGTGGAGGAGGCGCCGCGTGAATACCTCGATGAGCTGCGCGCGATCGCACAACGCTCGGACGCGGTACTCTTGCCGCCGGCGCGGTACGTGCTCGTCGGCGCCGCTGCAGGTGAGTTGATCGCACCGGTCTTCTCGCAACGGCCGCCGGCAAAGAGCCAAGCCCCGCTGGCCACACCGTCGAGCGCATCGGAGATCGCAAAGAAGATCGAAGCAGCCCGGGAGATCTCGCAAGCGACTGGTTACGAATTCCCACCCGTCGAAGCGCCGCGCGCGATGAAGCCGCCCGACACGATCGCACCGCAGCCGCCCGCGGCCGCAGCGTCGCCATCACCGGCGCCAGCGCCCGCCTTCACGCCGCCGCCAAGCCCCGGGTTCGGGGTGCCGCTGCCCGAGACTCCCTCGCCTGCCGCGCCCGCGCCGACGCTACCGTTCGGATCGCCGTTCGCCGTTCCGCCGGGGCCCGATCCCGGCGCAGGCGGATTCGGCATCCCCGAAGCCGCGCCGCCGACCACACCGTGGGCGTGGGAAGCGCCCGAGCATACCGGCGAACCGCCGGCCTAGACCACGCGAAAGACCTGTTGCGCTCGCTGCACGAGGACGGCCATCGCAAGCCGGTCGCGCTGCAGGCGGGCTACGTCCTGCGAACCGGAGCGAAGGCGCGCGATGAGAGGATCAACCCGCAGAGCATCAGCGTGACGCTTCAGGCGTAGGCCCGCGATCGCCACCATCACCACGCCGGCCACAAAGCAGCCAAAGGCGGCAGCGATGCTCGCCGCGATCAGTGTGAGAGGCCACGCGTGGGGCATCTTAGGCGGCCGAATCGCCCTTGGAATCGCCGCTCGACCCGCCACGCGAATCCGTGACGTAGAAGCCGGAGCCCTTGAAAACAACGGGCGCCGGGTTGAAGACGCGGCTCATCGCGCCACCGCATTTTTCGCACGGCGCGTCGTGGGTGTCGTTGAATCCGTGGCGCACTTCGGCGACGTGGCCGCACGAAGCGCAGCGATAATCATAGAGCGGCATACGAGGAAGTTATACCAGGCCTAGCAGTCTCGGTCAATGACTGCTAGGAGATTAGAAGTCGGCTAGGACGGCATCGTCGCTCCGGTACTCCACGAGCCCCTTGAAGTGGGTGAGCGCATCGTCGAGTACGCGCTCGAGCCTACGCCCGTGGCGCCACTGGTCGAGCGCCGCCCCCAGACGACCGCCGTAGGCGGGATAGGTGAAGCGCACGTGGAGCTTCGCGCGCGAGGTCTTCTGTTCGAGGCGAAAATCGATGCGCCGCCGCACCGAATACGCGCCCACGAGCGAGAGGTGATAGTTTGTGATGAACTGATCGACCTCGTAGAGCTGTTCCTCGTCGCCAGGCAGCGTGGAGCGCACGATCACTTCGCTCCCCGCGCGCAGGGGCAGCGCGGGATCGACGGCCCGGGCGCTCCGCAGAAACGACAGCCACACCGGCCATTTCTCGATGGCGCAAAGCAGGGCAAAGGCAGTGTCAACCGGGGACTCGATATCCAGGCTCGCGCTGAACGACCGGAGCCCCGGGTGGGCATGGGCATCGGTCACAATTGCCATGGGGGCACGATTCGACACCCTATCCCTAGTGCCTGCTTTTGTCGCAGGCCCAAGGGATAGGGGTCAAGGGATCGTTTGCAGCGCGCCGGAGCCGCCCGCAACGGCGAACGCCACGAGCGTGCGCACCCCGACCGGTAACGCGGCTTCGTCGATGCGAAACTCGGCGCTGTGCCCCGGGTGAATCGCCCCGGCAGCTTCGCTGCGCACGCCGAGGCGCACGTGAACGCCCGGCACGGCCCGCGCGAAATAGGCGAAATCCTCGGCGCCCATGGTGGGCGCAAGCCGATGGACGCGGATCTCGGGCGCATGCGCCGCGATGTAACGCGCAAGGCTCTCCGCGAGCGGCACGTCGTTAACCACCGGCGGATACCCGCGCACGATCCGGATCTCGGCCTGGACGTTATACGCTGCAGCGACGTTCTCGACGATGCGATGCACGCGCGCAGCCAGACCCTCGCGCACCTCGGGATCGTGCGCACGCAGCGTTCCGCTCATCTGCACTTCGTCGGCGATAACGTTGTTGCGGTATCCGCCGGCGATCGTGCCGATCGTCACCACTACGCTTTTGAGCGGATCGGTCTCGCGTGCGGCGATATTCTGTAATGCGAGCACGATCGCACTCGCCGCCGGGATCGTATCGACCGCTGTGTGCGGATAGGCGCCATGACCGCCCTTTCCGCGAACGGTGATGTAGAGTTCATCCGCCGAGGCGTTCACGGGACCGGGGGTGATGCTGATCTCACCCGGACCGATGCGCGGATCGACGTGGAGCATCGCCGCCATCTCGACGCGCGGGTCGTCGAGCGCGCCCTCCGCGATCATCGGTTCGGCACCACCCGGACCCTCTTCCGCAGGCTGAAACAGCAACACGACGCTCCCGTGCAGTTGCTCGCGCATTCCCTGCAACACGCGCGCCGCCCCGAGCAGCATCGCCGTATGCGCGTCATGGCCGCACGCATGCATCTTCCCCGCGATCTCCGAGGCGTAGGGTAATCCCGTGCGCTCGGTGAGCGGCAGCGCGTCCATATCGGCCCGCAGCGCCACGACGTGTCCCTCACGCGCTCCGCGGATAACCCCGACGATGCCGGTCTTGGCAACGCGCCGATGTTCGATGTCGAGCATGTCGAGCTCACGCTCCACGAGCGCTGCGGTTTCGTATTCTTCGAAACCGAGCTCCGGGTGGCGGTGGATCGTGCGCCGCAGTTCGACGACGCGCTCAATCAGCGGCTGCGCAGGCTCTTCGATCATCGAAATCGATCTGCGTCGGCAGTACCGCGCATCCCTGCGCGCGAATCGCGCTGCCAAGAAGATGATCGGAGCCGATATCGCCCTTGCGGTCCTCATGAACCGGGCCGCCGACGCCTACACGACGGCGCCGCCCCCGTACATGACCTACATCGAGCATACGCATGTCGTCGGCGCAAACCGCACCGAAGATATCGATCGGTCGGTCGCCGTGCGCGTCGCCGACGACTACGCGGTCATGCACGATCTGCCGCACGGCGCCGTACGTATGGGCCCCGCCTTCCCGGTAATCCCGCTCTTCGATCCGTTCTCAAGCTTTTCGTTTAGCTATTTTGCAAATCTCAAGCGCGTCGATATCACCTTTAGCCCCGGCGACCCATTTCGCGTAATCGTGCCGGCACCCGATCCCACCGTTGATGCCGTCGTTGCATATTTCAGCGAGTGGGCTCCGCGCTACGCACCCGACTCCACGAGCGAGGCCGTGCATCTGCTGATCGATCCAACGGCGCGCAGTGCGAACAGTTTCTACCCAGCTGAAGTTGTCGAGGACCCGCAGACGCAACTACCCAAACGTGTCGTGTTACGGCTTGCGGGAAGCGACGAGACGATCGCTCTCGACTACGGCATCGTGCAAGGCCACTGGCTCATCACGGATGGCAGCTTCTCCAGTACGCAGCACGTGATGGGTCTTTCGTTCAAGGTTGACGCTGAGGTAACGTTTAGCGACTTCACCTTCCCGGCAACGCCGCCCGATCCGCGCCTTGCCGGCACGCCGCGGCCGTCGCCGTCGCCGTCGCCTGCAAAATCATGATCGACACACCAGCGATCGAAACCATCGGCCTGCTCGCGGGCACGCTTACCACCATCTCGTTCATGCCGCAACTCGTGCGCATCTGGAAGCGGCGCTCGGCCGCGGATATCTCGTACCTGGCTCTCGGCAGCTTCATCGCCGGCATCGCGCTGTGGCTCTGGTACGGGATGCTGATTCATTCCATCTCGGTCATCCTCGCAAACGGCCTTTCGCTTCTCTTGAACATCTCGATCCTCGCCCTAAAGATCGCCCATCACGAACGCGCCTGAAACAACCGCTTCGTTCGCGTGCGCTCACTGCGCTGATGAGCGTACCGTGGGTTCGAGCAACAGCACCGCGAGAAACACGCAAAGCCCGGCAGATGCCGGGCTTTGCGTGTTCATGGCGGAGAGGGTGAGATTCGAACTCACGGTACCCTCATCAGGTACGCCCGCTTTCGAGGCGGGTGCCTTCAACCACTCGACCACCTCTCCGTGATCTTCGCGAGCGGACGTAACTACCGCACGTCGCGCTCAATCCCTTCTGGCTGCGCCGCCTGCCGCTTTTGTCGAAAGAAGCGCTGGAGCTGCGCGGCCGTTTCGTCCTCAAGGACGCCAGCAGTAATCTCGAGACGATGGTTCGTCTTTGGCGAGCGCAAGATGTCGAATGCGCCGCCGTCCGCGCCGCCTTTGGGATCGCGCGCTCCGTACACCACGCGTTTGATCCGCGCGGCGATCATCGCTCCCGCACACATGACGCATGGTTCCTTCGTCACGTAGATCGTGGCGTCGGAGAGCCGCCATACGCCCAGCCGCGCAGCCGCCTCGTGCAATAAGAGCATCTCGGCATGCGCCGTCGCATCGGGACGGGACTCTTTCTCGTTCTTCGCTTCGAGGACGAGTTCGCCGCTTACGAGCACCGCCCCGATCGGAACGTCCCCGCGCGCCGCCGCCTGATCGGCAAGCTCCATCGCCCGCCGAAGATAGCGAACGTCGTCACTCATGCGTCAACTCCCACCTCGACAACGTTTCTTCTCCCGCACCACGCCCTAAAAAAAATCGCGCCCGAAGGGATTCGAACCCCTGACCTCTGCCTTCGGAGGGCAGCGCTCTATCCAGCTGAGCTACGGGCGCGCGTGGTGCCGGCTATTCGGGAGACGTGCCGGCGCTGGGAATATGTTTGAACAGATCGAGTTTGTGATCGACCAAACCGCGATAAAACTTACGCACGCAATCCGGATGACCGAAAAAGTACGTCCGCGCGTACGCGAGATCGTCGCCCGAGCTGTCGGGAACGAAGTGCGAGATCTCGATCTCTTCCATCTGGTTACGATCGACGGGATGCGGACAGAAATCGCACGGAATCGTGGACATTAAAAACCTACCTTGGAAACGGGAACGGCCGCCACCGGGCGGCCGCTGCCCATCACGTCTGACTCGGGTAGGATTTGAACCTACGACCAAGGGCTTATGAGTCCCCTGCTCTACCACTGAGCTACCGAGCCACGGCGACGAGACCGTTTTCGACACCTGACTCTACCAAAACCCGCCGCGCGGTGCAACCGTGGCACTCGCACGGCTCGGGCAAAAGCGAAAGCCCCGCACGAGGCGGGGCTTTCGGCGCAATCTGCGGTCGGAGGGACTCGAACCCCCAACCTACAAGTTCGTAGCCTGTTGCTCTATCCAATTGAGCTACGACCGCATGATCTCCACGCGCGCCGCGCGGTCGCACACCTTGTGCTCGAATGTCGTCATCGCACACGCGATCACGCCAGACCGACACCGTAGATACGCGGTGGTTTTTGCTTTCCCTTCTTCACCCAAGGGCGAAGCTGGCGGAGAGAGAGGGATTCGAACCCTCGATACGACTTTACATCGTATAACGGTTTAGCAAACCGCCGCCTTCAGCCGCTCGGCCATCTCTCCGCGACCTCGCCCCGTCCGTTCTCCCCGGGCACGTGCCGTGCCTGCGCGATAAATGTCGCTCGCACGGGCGCTGCTACGCCGTCGGCGCCGTAGGCCCCGTCATCGGTGGCTCGTCAACGAAGACCGCCTGCTCTTTGGGCGCCGCAGGTGGCGTCGTAGCGCGGAAATGCGCCAAGATGGCATCGACGCCGAGGACCCGTCCGGTCGGCAGCGCCACGTTCAAAAACGAGAGTACGAACGCCGCGGAATCGAGGCTCGACCACATGCTCAGATGTTCCAAGCCACCCCTCGCGCTTAAATAGTTCAGCGACAGCAGCATACCGAGCAATCCGCCCGCGCGCGTAAACGCGCCAAGGAGCAACAACGTACCCGTGGTTACCTCACCGATACGAACGAGTTCGGCGAAGAGCACCGCGTGCGGCAACACCGCGAAGGTCAGAAAATGCTGATACCATCCACTCGTGTGCACGATCGCATTGTTGACGAAATCCATCATGACGCCGGTCGGCGGCATGAAATCCTGACCGTGGGTGAATTTCGGGATGCCGTGCATCAACCAAAACGCACCGGCGTAGATGCGAAACACGGCGAGCCAGGATGCATAGACGCTGTTTGAGGGGAGTTTCACGATGGAACCTCCGTTCGCGCCGAGGCGAGGCCGACGATCAGATGTGCGGCATCTCGGGCGGCGTTCGGGCGCCCGGAGCGCCGCGCTGCTTCAATCATTCGCGCGCGAAGGGCCGAATCCGTTAATACCTCGCTTAGCAGTGCAGGCACCCGTTCAAGCGACCGCGCCCGCACCGCGACGCCCCAATCCGCTAGGACGCGGACGTTGCGTTCTTCCTGACCGGGAAGCGGCTTGTAGAGCACCATCGGCACCTGGGCCGCTAACGCCTCGGCCGTACTCAAACCGCCCGGCTTCGAGAGAAACGCATCCACCGCGTGCATGTAGTCATAGACGTTCTCCACAAAGCGCAACACGCGAACCGGGTAGCGTACGCTCTCCGCCGCCGCCAAAATGCGCCGCTCGATACGGGCATTGCGCCCCGCGATCACCGCGGCCGCAATCGGGGCGTCGAGCGCATCGAGCGCACGCAGCATCCGCTCGAGTGGGCCGATTCCCAGACCTCCACCCATCATCAGCGCGATGAGGCGGTCCTGCGGTAAGCCGAGCCGTTCGCGCAAAGCTTCACGCGGCTCGCCCGACGGGGCGAAATGCGGATTGACCGGGATACCGCTCACCTGAATGCGCTCTGGGCGCACGCCACGCGCGATCATGATCTCACGCATCGCATCCGTTGCCACGCAATAGCCGTCGATGTTCTCGTGAATCCAGAAGGCGTGTACCGCGAAATCCGTCACGATGCCGACGACCGGCGGCGCGTCATCGTACATCCGCTTGTATTCGGCCATCGCTCCGCTCGGGAACGCATGGGTGCACACCACGACGTCGGGACGCTCGCGTTCGAGCAGTGGACGCAAATTTTGCGCGGTGAATTGGTGGGCCCACGTGCGGAACGGGCCAACCTCGGTCGCCCGTTCCGCACGGTCGTAAATGTAGCGATACATCTGCGGGATGGTCTTCACCATCTGCAGGTAGCCGTCTGAGACGACCCGCGACATCATCTTCGCAGCGTACTTATACGAATCGACGACCTGCGTTCGCACGTCGGCGTCGATCTCGCGCAGCGCAACGCAAACGGCGTTCGCGGCGCTCAAATGTCCCGCGCCGACGCTCGCCGACAGGAAGAGAACGCGGATTAAGCCTCTCCCCCGTCCTCGTCGCCCGCCTCTTCGGCAAACACGAGAAACTCATCGAGGATCTCCTGCGCAAGCTCGTCGTCTTCGAGCAGGTTCCCCTCGAGATCGGTGACGATAAATTCGCTCTCGGCTTCTTCGTCCTGTGGCTCGTGCATGAGCACCGCATACGAACTGCCGTCGTCGGGATCTTCGAGGATGCCGACCACCTCGAACGGCAGTTCTCCGCCGTCTTTCGTTTCGATGTAGAGGGTCTCGCTCAGCTCGAGCGGGCCACTCTTCGTTTCGCCGTTGTCGGTCGTCATGGGTGCTCCTTTAGTGAAGGCATCGGGCGACGTTGCTCTGATGCTGGGCTAGGGTGTCGGCAAAGACGTGTCGGCCGTGGCCGCAGTACACGTAGTAGAGTGCTTTCGTGGAGGCCGGATGAAATGCCGCTTCCAACGACGGCTCGCCGGGATTCGCAATCGGCGTCGGTGGAAGGCCAAGATGCAGGTAGGTGTTGTATGGCGAGTCGATCGCTAGGTCGGCATACGAAAGCACTGGCTCGTACACCGGAAGCGCATACTCGATGGTCGCGTCGATCTGCAGCGGCATGCCGAGCCGTAAACGATTGTAGATGACGGCGGCGATCATCGGTCGATCCACCTCGGCCTTCGCCTCGCGCTCAACGAGCGAGGCAACGATCACCGCTTGCGGCACCGTCACGTGCAATGCCCGCGCGCGTTTCGCCGCGTCGGCGGGGAGCTCTTTGTAAAACTGGGCCGTCATCTGCGCCGCGACCTGCGCCGGGCTTGCGTCAAACGGCACGAGATACGTGCTCGGGAACAGGAAGCCTTCGAGACTCTTCGTGCGCACGCCATCCACCACCAACGTCGTCGTTGCGAACGTATGCTCGAACGCGGCGGCTTTGCCGATCCCGTCGGTTTGCAAGCGCCGCGCGATTTGCTTGGCGGTAAATCCTTCAGGAATGGTCACCCAGGTCGCGACCTGCGCGCCGCCGCTCAAGAGCGCATGCAGCACGTGGTCGGCGCTCATGTGGGCCTGGAACGCGTAGGCGCCGGCGCGCACGTCCGTATCATCATGACGCAAGCGTGCGAGCGCGCGAAAGACGAGCGCATTGCCGATCACCCCGTTCTCCGCGAGTTTTGCCGCAATCTCGTCGAACGTGGAGCCGCGTACGATGATCACTTGCGTGGTCGCGACGGGATGTGAGCGATCGCCGTACACGAGGTAGGCAAATCCCCCGATCGCTACGACGGCAACGGTTATGACAGTGACGACGATCGCCATGATTCTGCGCATCATCACCGCGCCTCGTTACGCCGGCGCGCAAGGAACGTCTCCAGGATCAGCGCCGCGGCCATCTGATCGACCACCTCTTTGCGACGCTTGCGCGAAACGTCGGCCCCGATCAACGTCTTCGTCACCTGCGCCGTCGTCATCCGTTCGTCGATACGATGGATCCGGCCGGCAAACACTTCGCGCACGTGCTCAATGAATGCGTCCATCTTCTGCGCTGCGAAGCCCGCCTCACCCGAGAGTGCCAGCGGGTAGCCAACGACCAGATCGCGCACCATGTACGACTCGCAGTACTCAGCGATCTTTGCGAGATCGCTGCGCAGGTTCGTGCGTTCGATCGTCCCGACCGGTAGCGCAAAGCTTCCGGTCGGATCGGCGACCGCCAACCCGATACGCTTGCTACCGACGTCGAGCGCCATGACGCTCACGAGAGCACCGTACGCGGCTTACGGCCTAAGTGATGTGCGATTAACTGCTCGACCGCATGCGCGACGCGGGGGCGCGCTCGTACCGCGGCCCGTCCGCTCAAACGCGCCGCCGCCAGGTCGGCAAGGTTACGTAGGTCATCGGCGTCGAGCTCGATCAGATCGCGCCAACGTTCGCGACAGCTCGCGCAGATGAAACCGCCCATCTCCGCATCGACGAACGCATGGTCGTCTTCGAAGGCGAGACCACAGCGCACGCACGCATCGACCGGAGGCTCGAGCCCCAGGACCGAGAGCAGCCGCAATGAGAAGCGCGGCACGAGCGAGCGCGGGTCGTCATGGGTCGCAACCGCCCGCAGCATCCCATCGACCAGTGCGTACACGTCGGGCACCGCCAGGTCGGGCTCGCAGAAGGCGTCGATGAACTCGGCTACGAGTTGCGCTACCGCAAAGCGTTCGGGCTCGACCAAACGCTCCCACGAAGAGCGTACGATATCGGCCGAGACGATCACGTCGAGCGAACGCCCGCGATGCATCTGCAGTTCGCATTCGTTCCCAAACTCCAGGCGCCCGGCCAGATGACTCTTCGCCCGGCGCACCCCTTTACCGACCGCGTCGATCTTCCCGCGCTCGGTGGAGAGGAACGTGAAGATGCGGTCGGCTTCGCCGAGCGGACGGGCGCGTAACACGATCGCTCGCGTCTTATACGAACGGGCCGAAGTAATGGGGTAACAGCTCCGCCACCGTCATGTGCGTGACGCCTTCCGGCGTCGTGAAGACAACGGTCATCTCGGGATTGAATTCGGCCAGCACCTGACGGCACGCGCCGCATGGTGAGGTCAGAGCGCCGTCTGGTCCGGCGACGGCGATGGCACGAAATTCGCGATGTCCCGCGCTTACGGCGGCCGCAACGGCGGCACGCTCGGCGCAGATCGCGAGGCCATAGCTCGCGTTTTCGACGTTCGAGCCGACGAACACGCGCTCGCCTGCATCCAACGCCGCGCCCACCCGAAACTCCGAGTACGGCGCATAGGCTCGCGAACGCGCCGCGCGTGCCGTTGCAAGCAGACCGTCGAGGTCAACCAACGACATCGTGCGACTCACTCTCCGTCGCGCTGTGCGCGTCGTCGCCTTGCGCTTCCTGGGTGATGAACATGCGCACCGCAAGAATTCGGCGCCCGCGCGTGCGATCGACTCGCAGACGAGTATGCTCGTCTGCAGCGATCTCTTCGCCTTCTTTCGGCAGTCGCCCAAAGAGGCCGACCGTGTAGCCCCCGATCGTTTCGAAGTCTTCGGTCGGGATCGCGGTACCGAGTTTGGCGTTCACGTCCTCGATATTCGTCCCCGCTTCAACCACGGCTTCCGCGTCGGAAATGATGTGAATGGGCTCTTGCTCATCGATGTCGTGCTCGTCGCGTATCTCGCCGACGATCTCTTCGAGGAGGTCTTCCATGGTCACGAGTCCGGCGGTACCGCCGTACTCATCGACCACGATCGCCATCGAGAATTTGTCGCGTTGCATCTCGCGCAACAGTTCGGCGATCTTCTTCGTCTCCGGGACGTGCGAGACGTGCCGCATGAGCAAGCGCAGGCTCGTTTGCGCCAAGGTGCCGTTGGCGAGCGCGATCAGAAGTTCACGATCGTGAACCACCCCGATGATGTCGTCTTTAGAATCTTGAAAGACCGGGAGCTTCGAGTAGCCCTCGGCGATCACCACGTCAAGAGCTCGCCTGGGCGAGTCGTCGATCGAGACCGCGACGATCTCCGGTCGCGGCGTCATCACCTCACGCACGATCGTGTCACCAAACTCGATGACGGAGTGGATCATCTCTCGCTCCTCTTCTTCGATGACGCGCTGCTCCGCACCGACGTTGACGAGCGAACGGATATCCTCTTCCGTTACGTAGATCTGATGCACGTGCTTCACGCCAAAGAGGCGCAAAATGAGATTCGCGATGAAGATAAAGACGTTGGCGATCGGGCCGACCACGACCGCAGCGATCCGAATCGTTTGCGCGAGGCGCAGCATCCACCGCTCGCCGTTACCGGATGCCACCGTCTTGGGAATGATCTCCCCGAAGAGCAGCAGCATCACCGACATGACGATCGTTGATAAAATCGCCGGCTGCGGCACGCCCATATCGACGGCGATCGTCGTGGCAAGCGAATCCGCCGCCAAGAGCGCGACGGTATTGCCGATCAGGATTGAGGTAAGCACATGGCTCTTGTCGTCAACCAGGCGCAGGACGCTGCCCGAGCCGTGCACCTTGCGTTCAAAGAGCGCGCGCGCCCGCAGGCGCGAGACCGAGACCAGCGCCGTCTCCGACGCGGAAAAGAGCGCGGAGAGGACGACCAGCAGGGCGAGGATGGCCATTTCGAGCCAGTTGGGGTGGGCCGTCGTCATGCGTGGGCGTCCATTTCGAGGCCCAGGTCGAGCGGCCCGCTACTTCGGGGGAGGTCGGTATTCAAAACGGCGCCATTATAACACACCGCGCTAGATCGTGAGATGGCCACGGGCTACGAGGTAGATGGCCAGGGCCACCACCGTGCCGAGGACCCCGCCGGCCACCACCTCGCTCGTGCGGTGGATCTTTGCCTCGACCCGGCTTTGGGCCACGAGAAAGGCCACAAAATAGGCCAGCAGCGCCGCGAGCGGGCGCTGGTAGAGAAACGCCAGGAGCGTGGCCGCGGCAAAGGCGAGCCCCGCATGCCCGGAGATCGCGCCGCCTTGCAGCGCCGAGCCCCGCCCTACCCACGCCTTCGCAAAGACCGTCACGATCGCAACCGCCGCAAGGGTCACGAAGGCAACGTTGCTCGGGACGCTTCCGACGGCGGCAAAGACCCGCTGCCCACCGCTGATGATCCCATGGTAGAGGATCAGGTAACCGACCACGATTGCCGCGATCGAGCCGATCAGCACGGCGCCCGCCGCGGCGTCCTTCGCGGTCTTGGCGAGCGGATGGTGGGTGGCGGTGAGGAGATCGACAACCGCCTCGATCGCCGTGTTCACGAGTTCGAGTGCGAGCACGAGCGCGACGATCACGACGAGCGCGATCACATAGACGCGATCGAGCCGCAGTACCAGTGCGCCCAGCACGACGAGCAGCGCGATAACGAGGTGGGCACGCATGTTCGGCTGCGTGCGCGCCGCATACATGATCCCGTCGAATGCGTGGTTGAACGAGCGCCAGAACCGCATGCGTCAGCTATCGTAGGGCCATGGCATGCCGATTGCCGAAGCGAGGCGCCGCTCTTCAGACTCCATCCGCGCGCGCTCGCCGGGCTCCTCGTGATCGTGCCCGAGGATGTGAAGCAATCCATGGATGCTCAAGCGGTACAGCTCCTGCTGCAGCGGAGCATCGTAGTCGGCAGCCTGCCGGCGCGCCGTGTCGATCGAGATCACGATGTCGCCGAGCAGTCGCTCCTGCGCGAAGGGTTCGGGCTCCAACGGAAAGCTCAGCACGTCCGTCGGCCGGTCCTTTCCGCGGTGCGCGCGGTTGATCTCGCGAATCGTCGCGTCGTTGACGAGCGTGATCGAGATTGACGCGTCGGCTTCATGCACGGCGGCGAGCAATTCGCGCAGGGTCTTCTTCAGGGCACGAGCATCGACGCCGCTCCTGCGAACGTCGTTGCGATAGTGTACCGTCCTCACGTGGACGACGGCCCGTTGCCATACGCCCGAATGATCTGCGCGACCAGCGGATGACGCACGACGTCGGTTTCGTTGAGTTCGACGACGCCGATGTCATCGAGTTCGCGCAAGCGCGACGCCGCATCCCGCAGACCGCTACGCGCGCCGTGCGGAAGATCGATCTGCGTGACGTCGCCGTTGACCACCATTCTCGAGCCCGCGCCAAGACGCGTGAGGAACATCTTGAGCTGATCGCTCGTTGCGTTCTGCGCTTCGTCGAGAATAACGAATGCGTCATTAAGCGTACGTCCGCGCATGTACGCAAGCGGCGCCACCTCGATCGTCCCGCGTTCCAGATACTTTTCCACGACGCCGGCGTCGAGCAGATCTTCGAGCGCGTCATAGAGCGGGCGCAGATAGGGATCCACCTTTTCACGCAGATCGCCCGGCAAAAACCCGAGCTTTTCGCCCGCTTCGACCGCTGGCCGTGACAGAATCAAGCGCGACACCTCGCGTGCTTTGAGCGCGCGCACCGCCATGACGACCGCGAGAAAGGTCTTTCCCGTACCGGCCGGGCCGATTCCGATCGTCAGCGTGTTGCCTTCGATCGATTGCACGAAGGCGCGTTGGCCGATGGTCTTCGGGCGTACCTCTTTGCCGCGCTGCGTTCGCAGCAACGTGCCGGGAAGCGCCTGCGTCGCGGGCTCGACGCGCGCTTCGCTCACCGCAAGTGCAACGTCGTCGGGGGTGATCTGCGCACCGCCGACCGCCGCGTCGAGCATGCTGCGCACCACGTTCTCGGCACGCGCAACGTTCATTTCGCTCCCAGCAAGCACCAGCTCATCGCCTTCGGCTCGCACGCTCACGCCCAATCGGCGCTCGAGAGCCGAGAGATTTTGATCGAACTCGCCAAAGAGGCGTACGCGATCCGCGAGTTCGCTTAGATCGACGTTTCTTCGTGCCGTGGACTCCAGAACGACTGCTCCTGCATTGCTGTGGGTGGGCCGAGTACCGTCGCGGCAACGAATGCGCGCACCAGATCGGCTCTCTCTGCGAACATACCACGCTTCGCCTGCGTTCCATGCAGCGCGAGCGCCTCCGGGTGTGGCAAGGTCACCGGCTTGCGCACGACCTTCGGCTGCTCGGCGACAGAAACGACGATCGGGGGTGCCGCCGGCGCCCGTACCGGCGGTGCGGCTGGTGCGGCTGCTGCGGCCGGTGCAGCCGCCGGCGCTGGCCGAACGGCGGCTGGGCCGGCAGGCTGCCTGCCCGCCCGGCGCGCGCTCTTACGCATGCTCGAGATCACGCCCACCATCACGATGCCGATCCAGACCAGCGTCCCAACGTCGATGTGCATGCGTTACTTGGTTGGCGGCGGCGGCGAACCGCCGTCGGGCCCTGCTCCCGCCGGATCGCCGGTGCCGCCGATCGCGTCACGCATGCTCGTATCGGCTTGGATGTTCTTGAGGCGGTAGTAGTCCATGACGCCGAGGTTGCCGTTCTTGAACGCCTGCGCGATCGCAAGCGGAATCGCGGCTTCCGCTTCCACCACCTTGGCGCGCATTGCTTGGGTCTGCGCCTTCTGCTCTTGCTCCGACGCCATCGCGGCATATTGACGCTCCGATGCCTTCGCCTGCGCGATGCGGCGGTCGGCTTCGGCTTGGCTCGTCTGCAGTTCGGCCCCGATGTTCTTTCCAACATCGACGTCCGCAATATCGATCGAGACGATCTCGAACGCGGTGCCCGCGTCGAGTCCCTTTGCCAGGACCGTCTTCGAGATGCGGTCGGGATACTCCAGCACTTCCTTGTGATCGATCGCGGCACCGACGGCGGCGACGACACCTTCGCCGACGCGAGCGATGATCGTTTGCTCGCCCGCACCGCCGACATATCGATCGAGGTCGCTGCGGACCGTTACCCGCGCCTTCACGTTCAGTTGGATGCCGTTCTGCGCGACCCCCTGGAAGATCGGCGTTTCGATCACCTTGGGCGTGACGAACACCTGCAGCGCCTCCACCACGTTGCGTCCCGCGAGGTCGATCGCCGCCGCGCGCATCCACTCCATCGGAATCTGCGCGCGTTGCGCCGCGATCATGGCGAGCGTTACGTTCTCCACGTTACCGCCGGCCAAGTAGTGCGACTGCATTTGATCGATTGTAAGCGTGAGCCCGGCTTTACGCGCGCGCACGTAGTTCGTCACGATGACGCCGGGCGGAATGCCGATGAGTCGCATCCGGACAAGCGTCACGATACCGATTGGTACCCCTGCCGCAATCGTGCGAATCCACAAGCCGATCGGAAAATAGTAGAGGAACGCGAACAAGAAGATGACCGCGACGAAGAATATAACCGCCGCGCCTGCTGCTATCACGATGTTCTCTGAACTCCTTAGTGGACTACGTGTAGTCCGGAAGAGTAACGGGTTCGACGAAAATACGCGCGCCCTCGACGCGTGTCACGCGGACCGGCGTTCCGGCTGGAATGAACTCGCCCTCGGTCAATACATCGACGCGTTGGCCGTCGATCGTGGCGATACCCGCAGGACGGAGGTACGACGACGCGGTGCCCAGGGCCCCGCGCAGTGCGGAATGATCTGAGCTCGCCACATAGTCGGCACCTTGCGCCGCGACGAGCGCGAGCCGCGCGCTCCACGCATTTTCGGGAAACAGGCGCGTCGCGAAGACGAAAATCACCACGGTCAGGATCATCGCGGTCGAGACCGTCTCGATCGCGATGAAGAAAAACGGCACGCCGAAGGCCAGCATGATGGCGAGGAAGAGCGCGATACCACCCAAGACGCCGGGAGCCCCGTGCCCCGGCACCACGTGCAACTCCCAGAGGATGCCGAGCAACCCGAGGATTGCAAGCGCGATGACGAGCCCGTTCGAAAAGCCGGCATACACGTGCGTCCCAAAGAATAAGGCGAGCGCGCCGACGCCGAGCGTACCCGCGATCCCGTGCATCGTCTGCATCTCGAGGATGAGCCCAAGCATGCCGAGCGTAAGCAGCAACCCGCTGATCTCCGGCGTCGTCGCAAAACGCGCCACCTCTTCGCCAAAGCTGTAGCCGACGCGCTCGTGCGCCGCGTCCGGCACGTGTTGTGATGCAAGCGCGGCGTCGAGCGTTGGAGCGATCGCGTCGGCGATCCCGGCCTGCAGCGCTTCGTGCGTGTTCAGCGTCAAGATCGCACCGGTCGCTTTATACTCAGGGAGCGGCACGTTTTTATCGACCATCGCGCCGGCGATCGTCGCGTTGCGGTGGTTGCGCAGGGCCGTCGATTCGAACTCGGCGCGCAGTGCGGAGATCGTTTTTACCGTGGCCGGAATCGGCTCGGCGGCACCGATCGACGAACCCGGCGCCATTACGATACGATCGGCCGCGAGCGTGATGAGCGCGGCCGCCGAATACGCGCGCTCGCTCACGAACGCGATCACCGGAACCTTGGCAGCGAAGATCGCGTCGCGAACGCGAAACGCGGCCGCTACGAGACCGCCCGGGCTATCGACGTCCAGGACGAGCGCCGCGGCATGCTGGTCGTCAGCCTGGGTAACGGCACGCTCGACCAAATGGGCCATGCCGTCGTCCACGGTACCGTGAATGGGCACCACCACGACCTGCGGCGTCGCTGCACGCGCAAAGCCCAAAAACCCGAAGGCGAAAGCAAGGGGCCCGACGACGCGAAACAGGGCACGCAAGCGCTTCATGTCCGGTGCTACCGGGCACTCGGCACGAAAGTTACGCCGGCAAAAACGAAAGAGCCCGGGTTACCCGAGCTCTTCGGTGACGATTTGGCGGATTACGTTACCGTCCGCCTCGCCTTTGAGGCGCGGCATCGCGGCTTTCATCGCGCCGCCTTGATTCCGGCTTTCCGGCGGGAGTCCGGCGATAATCTCTTTCACGATCGCGCGAACCTCGTCGGCCGATTTCTGTGCCGGCAGATAGACCATCAGGATCGCGCGCTCGGCGCGCTCCTTATCGGCCAAATCCTGGCGGCCGGCCTTTTCGAACTCCGCGAGCGAGTCACCTCGCTGCTTGACGAGCTTTTGGAGCACCGCGAGCTCGTCCGCGTCGGTCAGATCGGCGCCGGCTTCGGTCCGTTTATAGGTAAAACCGGAGAGGGCCGACCGTAAGGTGTCGAGACGCACCTGATCGCGCGCCTTCATCGCCTCCTTGAGATCGGAGGAGATGCGGTCCTTCAAACTTCCCATCGGTATCCTATGCTAGCTGAGCGAGTTGAAGGGGTTACGCGCGACGCTTGCGAGCAGCAGCCGACTTCTTCTTGCGGCGCACGCTGGGCTTTTCGTAGTGCTCGTGCTTGCGCGCCTCGGCGAGAATCCCCGCCTTCTGGGTGGCCTTCTTGAAACGGCGCAGCGCGCTCTCAATCGATTCACCCGGAGCTATGCGAACTTCCATCGTTGATTGACCCCCCTTCGAGGCGCCGCGAGCGGCGCAAAATAATCTCGGAGCCCGATTCCGG
Source organism: Vulcanimicrobiota bacterium (assembly GCA_027452165.1). GTDB lineage: Bacteria > Vulcanimicrobiota > Vulcanimicrobiia > Vulcanimicrobiales > Vulcanimicrobiaceae > REEB354. The sequence continues at coordinate 148,819 of DAIDGX010000019.1, forward strand.
GCCCCAACCGACGTACTCTAGCACAGGGGAGCAGGGGCGTCAAACCGCCTGGGTCGTACCGGCCGTGCAACGCTTAACCCGGCGGCCACCCCATCGCGCGTCCCGCGAGGAGGTGCACGTGCAGATGGTCCACGGTCTGTCCGCCGTCATCACCGGTGTTCATCACCAGGCGAAAGCCGTTCGCCCCGCGTTCGCGGCCGAGTTTCGCTGCGATTGCAAAGAGCTTGGCCGTGAGTGCGGCGTCACCAGCGTCCGAGAGCGCGGCGATATTCGCATGATGCGCGACCGGCATCACGAGCAGATGGGTTGGCGCCTGGGGGTTGATATCCGCTATCGCGAGCACCTCGTCGTCGTGATAGACCGGTGTAACGGGAATCTCGCCTGCCGCGATCTTGCAAAAAATGCACTCCATGTGAGCCTCCTCTCTCGACGTCAATGCGCTCGAATGGTAAAGGTCCACGAGCGCGTCGTGGTGTTCCCGGCGCGATCCGCGACGACGACCGCGACGCGCATCGGACCGTTCCGATACGCAAACGATGGAATGTACTGAATATACGAGGCGGTGCGCACGCAAGCGGCCGTGACGTCGCGTCCGTTGATCTCGAGCCGCACGCTCGAAGGATTCACGGGCACCGCGTCCGAGACGAAGGTGGCGTAGATCGCCGGCTCGTGCGTGTTGACCACGGCGCCCGCTCGCGGCGCGACGTCGGCGACGCCGGGCGGCGAGCTCGCAGCCGACAATTCGCGATTTCCCTGAACGTCCGCCGCGTCCGCACCATTCACCCGAAGGTGGCCGATGATCGGAACGTGCGTAAAGTTGGCGCCCCGCGGTAAACGATAGCTCCCGGTGTAGATGCCATTCGCGCCGCCGCTCATCGCAACGTTCTCGACGTAGGGGCCGATATCGAACGTCGCCGCGCCGCCCGGCGTGCCGTACAGCGTGACGGTCACCGTATCACCGGCCTTCAACGGGCGATCGGCGTCGAGCTCGACCCGCGTGATCCGCGGTCCGCCCTCGACGGGCTGGGAACCGGCGATGGCGCGGCTGACGAGAATGCTGCGAACTTCGTTGGTCTCCACATTGTAACGAACCGTGACACGGTCGCCGACGCGCACGTCGCCGATCTGTGCGGGCGCGCCGTCGATCGAGATTACCGTCGTTCGCGAGGGTACGACCACATGGCCATCGCTCATCACGAAGCGATCCGCCGCAGCGGCTGCGACGACGCCGTTACGCGACCCGAATGCGTCCTCGACGCGAACCACGTGGCCCGCCTTGCTCGTGAAGATGCGGACGAAATCACCGGGACGAATATCTGCGAGCTCCCCCGGGACGGTGACGTTCGCATCGACGTCGTGCATGTCGATCGTTGCATTTCGTCCGATGGAGATCGTGCGCACGGTCGCGTTATCGGTGAGCGTAATCGTCGGCGGCGATGAGATGACGTCAACGGCGGTCACCGTTCCAAAGCGCTCCACGTCCGATCCATCGCGTACCATGCCGCTGGTCGTGCGCCCGACCAGTTGCGCCACGATTGTTACCGTACGCGCGCGGCGATCGTAGGTCGCTTGCGCGCCGAGCACATCGGTAAAGAACCGAAGGGGAGCGTAGAGGACGTTCTTGATCTCGACCGGAGCAGTTTCGAGCACGACGGTGCGATTACCGATATGCGCGATCCGGTCCCCGAGCGTCAGACTGACGTTGTCCGAGCCGACCTGCGTGATGACCTGATCGCCTTCATGATCGAACGCGAGACCGAGCGCCTGGATCGTCCGGCGCACGGGGACCAGCAACAGATCGTGCACGACGAGCGGCGGCGGCTGCAACGGCAGAACCACACCGTTGATCGTAATAGCGATCGGCGGCGCCCCCGTAGGCGCGGCCGAGGGAGCGACGCCGAGCGTGCACGCAAGCACGACGGCCGCGATGAGCGATGGCAGTTTCATGCTAAAACCTCCGCATACACATCGGCGACCGCTCGCGTCGTCTTTTCCCAGGTCAAACCGCGCACGATCGTACGACCGCGATCGACGAGGGATGCGCGCAAGGTCTCGTCGTCGAGTATGCGCTGGATATGGTCGCGTGCGTGTTCGACACTGCCGGTCTCAAAGAGAAGCGCGACCCCGGCGAGCGGTTCGGGAATCGACTGCGTTGAGGCAATCACCGGGCACCCGGCCGCGATCGCCTCGACGAAGGGTAGTCCAAACCCCTCGAGCAGCGCCGGGTGCACGAGCGCACGCGCGCCCGCATAGTAGCTCGCGAGTTCGTCGTCGCTGACGTCACCCAGGGCTATCGCGCGGCGGCGGCTCGTCGAAGCACGTTGTAAAAGACCGCCGAGATCGTCGGGGCCGGTGAGATAGAGATCGACCTCGTAGCGCTCGGGCAGCGCCGCCCACGCGCGCACAAGTGTGGGGATATCTTTGTGTTCGCGATGGTTTCCCACGTTCAAGATATATGGTCGCTCGCCGCGATGCGCCGCCGCCGGCTCGAAGAAGCGCGCTCGCGGGGCGAGCGGAATAACGCGAATTTTCGCCGGATCAACGTTGTAGTAATTGACCAAATCCGCGATCGTACGCGCGTCGGAGGTGATGATGCGCTGAGCCTTGCGGCACGCCCGCCGAACCACGGTCATGTAATACGGCCCGATGTAGCCGCGAAAATACTGCTTGAAACGCAGATGGATCAGGTCGTGGATCGTGAAGATGAAGCGCCCTTCCGCGAACGCCGGCACGTAGTGGGCCATGTAATGCGCGAGGTCGATACGGTCGCGCCACATCGCAAGCGGCAGCAGCACCTGCTCGGCAAGTCCGAGATTCTGCCCCTTGGTATAGACGCGATACTCGTACTCCGGGGCGATCGCGGGAAGACGGGCGACAACCTCGCGCATGTAGGTTGCCATGCCGACGGAGATACGCCGTCCACAGCGCGCGTCGAGTCCTATCCGCGGCATTTCCACGCAACCACAAACGGATAGAGTGCGGAATACCAAGCCACGATCCACCCATGCGGCCCGTCGAGCACCGCTCCACGACGCAGCATGGCGTTCCCAAAGCGGACCGGCACCAGGACCGCTTCGCGAAGCAGCATCATCGGCGAGCGCGCGCGGCCTTCGGCCTCGATCGCCGTGTAGCGAGCGAATTTCGTGCGATATGACGCCGCATCAGGATACGAGTAGTGCAAGAGGACTCCGGGCAACTCGCGCACCGGCCCGTCGCATGCCAAACGCTCGTGCAGCGCGGCGGTGCCGCCGCTTGCGGGGTGCGCTTCGACGCGCGCCCGGGCCGTTCGCACGAGCCGCAGCAACGCCTCACCGCGCCACATCCGAAGCATCTTCCCTCGATACGAGGTGGAGCGGCGCAGGATATACCCATCGACATCGGCCGTGGCATCCAGGATCGCCGCGCGCGCAACGTCATCGAGCGCTTCGTCCGCGTCGAGCATCAGCGTCCACGCCGTCTCCACGTTCGCAAGCGCGAACCGCCGCGCATCCACGAAGTCCGTCCACGCGCGTTCGATCACGCGAGCACCCGCACCCCGCGCATACGCAACCGTGCGGTCGGTCGAGCATGCATCGAGCACGAGGATCGCGCAACCGCGCGGAAGGCTCGTAAGGGCACGTGGGAGATTACGCTCTTCATCGCGCGTGAGAACGACGGCGGTTATTTCGCTTGCGTCCACGTCTCCTCGCCCGCTGGGCGCGGATCGGCCATGGTTGCGTGCGCGAGCGCCGCCCCGACGAAGTCGCGATAGAGCGGCGACGGGTTGTTCGGGCGCGACTTGAACTCCGGATGCGCTTGCGTTCCAACGAACCACGGATGCATGTCGCTCGGTAACTCCACGATCTCGACGAGCGTCGTCTTGCCGACGTGGTGATAGCCCGAGAAACGCATGCCGTGCTCCTCGAAAATCGGCCGGTACTTGTTGTTAAACTCGTAGCGATGGCGATGACGCTCGGTGATCTCGGTCGCCCCGTAGGCTTTAGCCGCAAGGGAATTGGCTTCGAGATTGCACGAGTACGATCCTAAGCGCATCGTACCGCCGTAGATCTCGAGGTCGCGTTGATCGGGCATGAAGTCGATGACCGGATCGGGCGTCGTTTCATCGACCTCGATCGACATCGCCTTGGGGATGCCGCAGACGTCACGGGCGAACTCGACGCACGAGAGTTGCATGCCGAAACAGATGCCCAGGAACGGAATCTTCTTCTCTCGCGCGTGCTTGATCGCAAGCAACTTTCCATTCACGCCACGCGCGCCGAAACCGGGCGCGACCAAGATGCCGTGCGCCCCGTCGAGGACTCCGACCCCGTCACTCTCGACGGTCACCGAATCGATGCGCCGGATCTCGACCTCGGCGTTGTGGTGGATCCCGGCATGATAGAGCGCTTCGTTGATCGAGATGTACGCGTCTTTGAGCTCAACGTACTTCCCGACGAGCGCGATTGTGATCTTGTGCCGGGGATGCATGATACGATCGACGATCTTCGACCAATCGTCGAGTTTCGGCGCTTGCGTCGGCAGGCCGAGTTTACGCACGACCGCGTCGGCAAGGCCCTCGGCCTCGAGGTTCAGCGGCACCTGATAGATGGACTTCGCGTCGCCGTTCTGCACCACCGCCCCGGGCGGAACGTCGCAAAAGAGCGCGATCTTCTCCTTTAGCTCCACCGCCATCGGCGCGGCCGATTGCGTGCGACAGACGATCGCGTCGGGTGATATGCCGATCCCGCGCAGCTCGCGCACCGAATGCTGCGTGGGTTTGGTTTTGAGTTCTTCAGCCGCGCCGAGATGCGGAACGAGCGTCAGATGGCAATACATGACGTTCTCTTCGCCGACGTCGTAGCGCATCTGCCGGATCGCTTCGAGAAACGGCAGCGACTCGATATCGCCGACCGTACCACCGACTTCGACGATGCAAACGTCGGCGCGGCTGGCTTCGGCGACACGCTTGATATGCGCCTTGATCTCGTTTGTGATGTGCGGGATCACTTGAACGGTCGCACCCAAATATTCGCCGCGCCGCTCTTTTTCGATGACCGAGTTATAGATCTGACCCGTGGTCACGTTGTTCGCGCGTAGCAGGTTCTCGTCGATGAAGCGTTCGTAATGGCCCAGATCGAGATCGGTCTCCGCTCCGTCCTCGGTCACGAAGACCTCGCCATGCTGATACGGGTTCATCGTCCCGGCATCCACGTTGATATACGGATCCAGTTTCTGGATCGACGCCGTGATGCCGCGCGCTTTGAGGAGTCGCCCGAGTGAGGCCGCGGTGATGCCCTTACCGAGCGAACTCACCACACCGCCGGTAAAGAAAATATACTTCGCCATCTCGGGACGAATCGTTTCGCTTCGTGACGGAGCGCTACCTCGGTCGAACGCGAAGGTAGCGCTCACGGCCGCCGTAGTCCAGCCCGACCTCGAGCCGGGCGGCCGGGAGGACGGCGCGCGCAAGCGCCGCGAGACCGGCCATGAGCGGCGGGGCCGCCTCAAGATAGGCGACACCACCCGGTGTAAGCGCCACGGCTAGAGCCGGGAGCATGCGCCGATAGAGCGCGAGGCCGTCCTTGCCGCCGTCGAGCGCCAGGCGCGGTTCGAAACTCACCGGATCGGGGCGCGGCGCGATCTCGCCGGTGGGCACGTACGGGAGATTCGCGAGCACCGCATCATAGCGCCGTCCCGCGAGCGGAGCAAGAAGATCACCTTGAAACCACGCGATACGCCCGGCCACGCCGAGGGCACCGGCGTTGGCCCGCGCGACGGCCAGCGCATCGGCGCTGATATCGACCGCATCGACGCGAACTCCCGGAACCTCTGCAGCGACGGTGCAGGCGATGGCGCCGCTGCCGGTACCGATGTCTGCGACTCGCGGCGCGTCGAACGCTGCGAGGTGCGTGCGGGCATCGTCGATCAGATGCTCGGTCTCCGGGCGCGGCACGAGCACGCGCGCATCGACCGCGAAGGTCCGCCCGTAGAACCCGGCGCTACCCATGAGGTAGGCCACCGGTTCACCCGCACGGCGGCGCGCGCAGAGGCTCCGAACGCGTTCGACGTCGCCGTCGCCAATCTCGGCATCGTCGAAGGCGCGCACCCACGCACGCTCGCGCCCACACACGTAAGCAAGCACAATCTCCGCGTCGTCGCCGGAAACCCCGTCATGCACGAGCTGCGCCAGCAGCGCGGCGACGCGCACTTAGGTCGCGGCCGCTTCTCCCGCGAGAAGCTTTGCCTGCTCGTCGTTGAGTAGGTCATCCACGATTGGGCCCAGCGCACCATCCATGATGCCGCGGATATTGCCGTAGCTCTGGTTGATGCGGTGATCCGTCACACGGTCTTGCGGGAAATTATAGGTGCGAATCTTTTCCGATCGATCGCCGGTACCCACCTGGCTGCGTCGCAACGACCCCATCGCTTCTTCTTTTTCGCGCTGCTGACGTTCGTAGAGCATCGCGCGCAGCATTTGCATCGCCTTTTCGCGGTTTTGCGTCTGCGAGCGTTCTTGCTGCGAGGCCACGATGATGCCGCTGGGTACATGGGTGATGCGTATCGCCGACTCCGTCTTGTTGACGTATTGTCCGCCGGCACCCGAGGATTTATAGGTGTCGATCTGCAGATCGGTCGATTTGATCTCGATCTGCACGTCCTCATCAACCTCGGGAAGCACGGCCACCGTCGCGGTTGAGGTGTGGATACGCCCCTGCGCTTCCGTTGCCGGCACGCGTTGAACGCGGTGGACCCCCGATTCGTGCTTGAACGTACGATACGGCGAATCGCCTTTGACACCGAAGACGATCTCTTTGTATCCGCCCGCGTCGCTCTCGTTTTCGGAAACCAGCTCGACGCGCATGCCGCGTGATTCCGCGAAGCGCATGTACATCCGCGCGAGATCGCCCGCAAAAATCGCAGCTTCGTCGCCACCCGCCCCGGCACGCACTTCGATAAAGACGTCTTTGCCGTCGTTGGGGTCCTTCGGAATCATGAGCACCTGCAACTCGTTCTGCAGCTCTTCACGACGCGCGCGCAGCTCCTTCGCCTCTTCGTCGGCAAGATCGCGCAATTCCGGGTCGGTCGTGTCGCGTTGGAGTTCTTCGTTTGCCCCGAGATCGGCAAGCGTCTTCTTATACGAACGATACGCGGCAACGGTGGCTTCCATCTGCGCTCGTTCTTTGACGAGCGCGGTGAAGCGCGCCTGATCGAACCCGCCTTGCGGATTGGCGAGCTCCGCTTCGATTTCGTCGAAGCGACGGATCATCGTGTCGAGGCGTGCGAGCACGCTTGCGTTCAAATCGGACATTACAAGAAAAAGACGAGCCGCAGTGCGACCCGTCTCTCGAATCCTTTGACGACGTTACGCCTCGACGGCGGTCGTCTTCGCGTCTTTGGCAGCCTTACGCGCAGCCGCTTCCTCTTTCTTCTTTGCGGCGGCGGCGGCACGTTGATTGAACTTATCGACGCGACCCGCGGTATCGACCAGCTTCTGCTGACCGGTAAAGAGCGGATGACACGCCGAACAGATCTCGACGGCGATCTCTTTGAGCGTCGAGCCGGTCGTAAAGACGTTGCCGCACGCACAATGAACGCGTGCTTCGGGATGCCAATTCGGGTGGATGTTCTGTTTCACAGCCCCATGATTATAGCAGGGCTGTCAAAGGGGGTGCGCGGCGCCACCGCCACTCGCACGGCGGCCGACTTTTCCGGCAGCACCGAACCCGCCGGCGAGGAATAGCGTTTGCAGCATAGGGAAGCCTTTGGGGGATGAACATGCCGATCCGCACCTGCCTGACCCTCCTCGTACTGCTGGTCGCGACGGCCGGCACACCCGCTCCGCCCAGGCGCGACGGCGCCGTGATCCGCACGACCGGCTCGACGAATAGCGCGGCGTATGCGATCAAGATCTGGTCCGACGGTAGCGCGCTCGTGACCGTTGCCGGTCGCTCGCCGCGCGCCTTTCGTGTCGATCGCGCGAGCGCGGCGCGCTTCTTCAGCGCCGCTCAAGCGGCGCGCAGCGATCCTGGCACGTTTGCACGTTGCATGAAGAGCGTCTCATTCGGCACGCATACAACCGTGTCGTGGCACAACTACACGTCGTACGATTTGCAATGCCCGCCGTTCTCACCGAGCGTCGCACGCCTCGCGTCCGCCGTCGCGGCGATCCAAGCGGCCGCACACTTGCAATCACCGATGCGCCGGATCCCGCTTCCGCGTGACGTTCGCATGATTCCGACAGCAGCCCCAGAAATTCACCCGACGTGAAATACCCGAGTCTCGCTCTTGCGGCGGTCGCGCTCCTTGCGGTAACGCCGACCCCGCCGCCTCCACCCCCTGCCCTCAACGCCGCGCCTGCGCCGAGCGCAAGCGCGCTGCCCACCGCCTCGCCAACGCCCGCAACCTCGTCTTCGAATAGCCAGGACGATCTGGACAAGCTTTTTGCACCCGGTGCTCGTCCGCTGCCCGCCGCGAAGGGTGGCGCCACCCCGGCGCCGCCATCGTCGCGACGGGTCGGCCTCGATGGCGTCTGGGAGATCCAGATCCAGCGTGGCGCAAACGTGCAGTACGAGCATTTTAAGCTCATGCAGACGGGCACGACGTTACGCGGCATCTACTTGACGCGCAGCAACAAACGATACCCGGTGGCCGGCTCCCTCGACGGGAGAAACATCCGCCTCGTGGTCTCGCTCGCGAACGGTTCCACGATTCTCTTCGAGGGCCGCGTGGACGGTACGACCGACATGCTCGGCATGATGACCGACTCGAAGGAGCAGGTGCCCTTCACGGCCGCCTATCGCGCGAAGCAGAAGTTCTTCGATAACATCAATCCCGATCCAGGACTCGGCGGCTTGAGCAACGCCGGCTCCAGCCTACCGCCGCGCTAACGCTAATACGTAAAAGGGGCCTTGCCGAAGCGAGGCCCCTTTTTTATCCGCGCGTGCGGTCCTCCAAGATTCTAGGGAACCTTCGTCCCCGTGATCGCCTGGACGAGATGCCCGGTGAAGGCTGCGCCTAGGCCCGTAACCTGATCGTACCCGGGGCCGGATTGGTATCCGCTCGGCGTCGAGGCCGGCGCCGGGGATGCCGGTGCCGGAACGGCCTGATTGCCGCCGTAGATCACGTCGTAGAAGACCTGGTTGTAATTCAACTGCGGCGTGAAGCCAGCAGCCGCGTACGGTCCCTTTGCAAGGCTCGAGGTGCCGTAGATCGCGTAGAACAGCGGTGCCGGGTCGCCCAAGCGATACGACTTGGTCGAACCGAAAGCCGCGCCGTGTGAGGAGCAGGCCGCACTCGCTTTGCAGGCCTGGAGCACGACTGCCCACTGAGCCGCCGCCTCCGGCGCTGCCGCGCTCGTTCCACCGATCGCGGATGGAGCGCCTCCATAAGCGGCGTCGATCGAGATACTCGGGCCGGAGTTCGGGTCGGCGTCGAGCGAGATGTCGGGTATTTCGCGCATCGAAGCCCCGAGGGTCGCAACCTGCCACGGCGGCGCCGGGAAGATCGTCGAGACACCGCCGCCGGAGCCCACGTTGTTCCCAAAGGTACCGTTACCGCCACCGGTCGTGTTGTCGGCCCATGCCGTAATGGGACCGGTCAGACTGCCGCCCTCATCGAGGGGAATATTCACGCCGCCGACCGCGACCACGTTCGGGTCGGAGGCCGGGTAGCTCGGGCACGCGATCCCAAGCGGGGCGCCAGTGGCCGGATTGAAGCACTCCCACGCGCCATCGTCGCCCGAGGAGACGAAGACCGCGATGCCCTCGGCCGCAAGCGATGCGAACTCGATCGGGCCGAGTCCCGGCTGGCTTGCCGTTCCGATATACGAGCCGCCTTGGTTTTCAGGGAGGCCGTAACTGAGCGAAAGCACGTCAGCCTGGTTATCGGCGATCGCCTGCTGGATCTCATCGTCGGAGAGCGTAATACCCTCGGCCTGATAGGCAAGATCGCCTGCGGGACACGTCGCCCCGCTCCCCGGAGCATAGGCACCGGTCGTCGCGTTGTAACAATACTCGACCGGATTGAACGCGAGGTAGAAGAGCGTCGTCGCACCCGGAGCAAGCGATGCGACCGATTGCGTATCGAGTTGCGCTTCGCCGTCCTCCGGATTGCAGGTTTGGTAGTTCGGTGCAAGCGGGTTCTGCGTGCAGCCCGGGCTCGTGACCGGCGGTGCAGGTGCAAGCTCGGCCGGATTGGTGTCCGTTGCGCCCGTCCCCGTTTGCCCGTTGGCGGCCGTCGCAGGTTGCGGCGAGACGTTGACTTGCACGACGTTCCCAAGCGATGCGTGCCACAGCTGGCTCAGCTGGGCCGTGTCGTCATCGCCGCCATTTGCGTTGAGAATCGGGCCCGTGCCGATGATGCCGACGTTGATGCCCGCACCGTTGAGTCCCGCGCTTGCTGCGCCCGAGTAGTCGAACCCGGTCGCGATCTGCTGCGGCGAGTAGCCGAAGAACTGCGCGTTGTTGTTCTTGATGAAGTAGGTCTGCGAGAGCGAGGCCGACATCAGGCCGGTCGCCGAGACGATCGGAACGGTCGCTGGGAACTTCGGGGCAGACATCGGCGCGATGACCGGCTTCCCGCGGAAGCGGAAGGTGCCGAACGTCGTGCCGAACGCCCGGCTGAACTGGTCGAGCGATCCACTCACCGAGAGCATCTCGCGCTGCGGCCAGCCCGCAACCTTGAGACCGAATCCTGCGAAGTAGTTTGCCGCCGCTTGATAGTCGCTCGGCGAGGCGCCGAAGCGATCGCCGATCTCTTGCGGGGTGAGCCATTGCCGATAATTCGGCGACTTCGGATCGCTCGCGCTCTCGGCGTATTGCACGAGCCCCTGTGCATCGCGCATGCGCACATACACGGCAAGGGTCAGGCCGCCACCCTTGACGGGCCCGATGTAAGGGAGCTGCGAGACGATCTCCTGTCCCCATGCAAACGGCGTACCACCCGTCGTGGTTGGACCCCCACCCGCTACGGGCGGAACGATCGGGCTACCGCCGCTCGCATTTGCCGCGCCGCCGCCACCGCCGCCGCACGCGCTCAAGAGCAGCGCTCCCGCAAGCGCCGCTCCGGCGACGCGAATCGAGAATCGCATTAGTAGTGACCTCCCGTGAGCGCCTCAAGCGTGCGAACGTTGCCGTTGCGCAGGGCCTTGAGAACGTCGTGTTCGCGCGTCAGACGAGCGCGTGTGAAGCGAGTGAGTTGATGGGCTTGAAGCGCTGCAACGAGCGCTCCGGCGTTACCCGGCGAGACCACCTGCGCATGCGATGCGTGCGCGGAGAGCAGTGCGCCCGACCCCGACTGCAGCGCGAGCGCCTCCGTCGTGGTCACCGTTTGAATGCCGAGCGGTCCGTAAAAGAGCAAGTACGGCGTCGTGCCCTGGAGGTTGTACGCATATTGCAACACGTCGTTGGTCGTCATACAGACCGGGATGCCGCCCGCGGTGAACGTGTCGAAGGTCGTCTGCTCTTGGAAGCCGATCGCCGTGTCGAGCGTCGTAATGGTACGTTTCACGTCGTTGCCGGCTCCGGCAAGACCGTTCGAACAACCGGTCGGGAAGGTGACGCCCGTCGTTACCGCGTCGCTCTCGGTGTACAACGTCGGTGGTGTCGTGTACCAGAGCGGAATCGTAAACGTGATCGGCGGGTTGGGTGACGGCAGCACAAAACTCGCGTTGATCAGGGGCGACGCCGACGGCTGCGGCTGCGGCGCCGAGAAGGTGATCGCCGAGACGTACCCGCCGTAGATCGGACCCGTGATCGAGCCCGAGCCGTCGGCGGCGTCGGTGATCGTGACCGGCAGCGCTCCGAAGAGGTTCTCGACGTCGCTGTAGCTGCCGTCCTTGTTGATCGTGCGCGTTCCGCTATCGCCGTTCGCGTAGCTATAGTTCACCAGCGCAGCCGGCGAGTTACTCCAGGCCGCACCATTGGTCTCCGGGTACTCATCGAGAACCTGCGGCGTGGTGTAGATCGTCGAGAAGGTCGGCGTGTTCGCCGAACTCGTTTGCGTCTGCACGCTGCCGTAGAGCGCGGTGTCGATCGAGGTTTGCGCGGTCGATACGCCGATCCACTCATCGGTCGCGTAGGTCGCGCTGCTCAGGTTGCTTGCGTCGGTTTCACTGACGTGCTCGTCGATCAAGCTTCCAGCGGCCGGACCAGGGAACGGCGAGGAACCGACGCTGACGTTCTCGCTGACCGTGTAGGAGAGCGTCGTCGGCGGAGCGGTCGCCGTCGGTCCGGGTTGCGGATATCCGAAGGCGTAGTTGAACGTGTACGCGACCGACTTCGTTCCCGCGAAGCCCACGCCGCCGCTCGAGGGAGTAATCGGCGTTGCCGAGACCACGAGCGCGTAGAGATACACATCGCCCGGCTGCAGGCTCTGCGGCGGAAAGAGTGCTTGCGACGAAAACGAGATCGTCGAGCCGCTCACCGTTCCGGGGCCGCTCACGATCGTCCAGCCGACGTTCTGGTGCGCTTCGTCGAGGTAGGCGATATACGCGCTTCCGGTCGGCAAGCTCGAAAAGGTGAACGAGAACGCGGGCGTCTGCGTCACCGCAAGCGCCGATCCCGGGACGAGCGCGATGTAGGCTAGCGCGCTAAGATTGGTTCCGCCGATCAACGCGGGTGCAACGACGCGTGCTTGCGGTTGCGACACCGTTGTCGGAAGGGTTGCGGAATAGAGGAGGCTCGCCGTCGCGGCTGCGTTCGCGACGGGAAGGGTGAGCGTCGTCGCCGAGACGTTATTCGAAAGTGCTCCCAACGACACCGCGGTCGTTGTGGTCGGCGAGAACGCTGCGGACGTTGCGATGATCTGCGGGGTGGGAACGGTAACCGGCGTGACGCTTCCGCCGCCGCTGCTCCCTCCTCCACCGCAGGCGGCGAGAGCCGCCGCGCAGACGACCGCGCCTAACAATGCATAGCGCGCGTTCATAGTTCTCCTTAGCATAGAGTGACGGCCGTTTGCCCAATATGTGCAAACGGTCACCGCTGGTATTCAGAAAGCATGACGGCACACCTGCGAGTAGCGGCGTGCCGTCAGATGCATCGTTTGGACTATATGCGTTTTGCCGCTACGCACGCTCCGCCAGGCGACGCTCGACGTATGGCACCAAGCCGCCGGCCTCGATAAGCGCACGCATGAACGGCGGAAACTCCGCAGCCTTGAACTGCGTGCCTTGACTGAGATTTTTAATGACTCCGGTCGCCGGATCGAGCTCGATCTGGTCACCCGCGCTGATGCCATCCACCGCTTCCGGGCACTCGAAGATGGGAAGGCCGATGTTCAGCGCGTTGCGATAAAATATCCGCGCAAAGCTCTTGGCGATCACGGCCGAGGTTCCCGAGCCTTTGATCGCGATCGGCGCGACCTCGCGGCTCGAACCGCAACCGAAATTCGTATCGGCTACGAGAATGTCGCCCGCCTTCATCTTCGTCGTGTACTCGGGGTCGAGTCCCTCGAGCGCATGCTTCCCGAGTTCGACCGGATCGACGATGTTGCAGTACTTTCCGGGGATGATGACGTCGGTGTCCACGTTTTTGCCGTACTTGTGCGCGGCGCCGCGTAGTGTCGATTCCATTACTTAGACTCCTGCCAGTTCGAGAACGCGCGGGTCGGTGATCTTACCGGTCAACGCCGACGCGGCGCACGTCGCGGGCGAAGCGAGATAGACTTCGGCCTTCGGTGAGCCCATACGCCCGACGTAGTTTCGGTTGGTCGTCGAGATCGCGCGCTCGCCATCGCCGAGCGTCCCCATATGACCGCCGAAACAGGCACCGCACCCGGGTGTATTCACCGCACAACCCGCCGCGGCAAGCGTCGTGAGAATGCCTTCGGTGGCAGCCTGCATCCACACTTTCTGCGAACCCGGATTCACGATGACGCGCACGCGCGGCGAAATACGCTTGCCTTCCAGAATCTTCGCCGCGATGCGCAGGTCATCGATGTATCCGTTGGTGCACGATCCGATGAATACTTGATCGACGTTGATATCGTCGCGCGTCACCTGCGAGATGGGATGAACGTTATCGGGCGTGTGCGGACACGCCACCTGCGGCTCGAGCGCGCTTGCGTCGATCGCGACGACCCGCTCGTACACCGCATCGGCATCCGACCGTTCGACCACGAACGGGCGCTGCGTGCGCTCCTTCACGAACGCAACCGCCTTCTCGTCGGCGTGGAATATCCCGTTTTTCGCCCCCGCCTCAATCGCCATGTTCGCCATGGTGAAACGCCCGGTAATCGAGAGGTTATCGATCGTCGAGCCATGATACTCGATCGCACGGTAGGTGGCGCCGTCGATACCGAGTTCGCCGACCGTGCGCAGCATGAGATCCTTTGCAAAGACCATCGGCTGGAGCGTGCCGTCGTACACGATCTTGATCGAGGCGGGAACCTTGAGCCACACCTCACCGAGAACGAACGCGGCAGCGATATCGGTCGAGCCCATACCCGTCGCAAACGCGCCGAGCGCGCCATAGGTACACGTGTGCGAATCGCCGCCGACGATCAGCTCGCCCGGCGCCACCAAGCCCTCTTCGGGCAGGACCACGTGCTCGATACCGCCTCGACCGACGTCGAAGAAGTGCGTGATCTCCTGCTCCGCGGCAAAGTCCTTCATCAGCTTCGCAAGCTTCGCGGACTGCGCGTCCTTGGCGGGCACGAAGTGATCTTCCACAAGCGCGATCTTGTTGCGATCGAAGACCTTGCTCGCTCCCTTCATGCCGCGCATCACCCCAATGGCGACGGCGGCGGAAAGCTCGTTCGCGAGCACGAGATCGACGTTCGCGTTGATGATTTGACCGGGCTCGACGCGGTCGAGGCCGGCGTGGCGGGCGAGAATCTTCTCGGTTAGTGTCATCCCCATGCACAAGCGGTTCTGCTCGAGCTGTGGAGAATCCCCGCCACATGATTCTCGCGGAGCCGGCCGAGCATATGGTGCTCTTGGAGCACAGGACGACCTGCCGCGCGGGTGCGTTCGTCGATGAGGGTCGCCGTGCACGCATATCGTGACGAATCCGCACGTCTCGACGACGCGCTGCTCGCGCTCTTCGAACGCTGGCATCGCGACGGTGCGCCGCTCGGTGACGGCGAGTTCAATGCATTCGCCCTACGCCTCTTCGCCTACCAGTTGCGGTACAATGCGCCGTACGCGCGCTATTGCGAAGGATTCGGCGTAACGCTCGAGCGGCTTCCCGCAAGCTGGCACGAGATCCCTGCGCTTCCAAGCGCGGCATTTAAAGAAGCAGCGATTGCCACGTGCGATCCGGCGAAGGCCGAGCTGGTCTTCGAGACCAGCGGAACGACGCAAGGCATCGGCGGCCGACACTATCTCGAGCGCGCGCTCCTCTACGACGCCGCGTTGCTCGTTGCGTTCGACCGCTTCATGCTGCCCGACCATCTGCGCTTACGCTACTTTAACCTGGTTCCCGATCGCGCGGAGCGCCCGCAGTCGTCGCTCGGATACATGATGGCGCAGGTATGCGCGGCGCGCGCGGAGCGATCGGACTGGTATCTTCGCGGGGACGAACTGCAGGTCGAACGTTTCCTCGCCGATCTCTCCGAGGCCGTCGAACGCGGCATCCCCGTCTGCATCGCAGCGACGGCGTTTGCGCTCGTGCACTTGCTCGACGCACTCGCGGCACGCGACCTCTTCGTCGCGCTGCCGACCGGCTCGCGCATCATGGAGACCGGCGGCTTCAAGGGGCGCTCCCGGGTCGTCGAACGCGACGAACTCTACGCCGCACTCTGCGAGCGGTTCGGCATGCCACGCGACGCGATCGTGGCCGAATACGGCATGACCGAACTCACCTCGCAGTATTACGACGACGTTCTCGTCTCGGCGCTGCCGGACACGGGTGTTCGCTATAAGGTCGCACCGCCGTGGTTACGGGCGCGCGTCGTCGGCCCGAACGGTGCGACGTTGCCGAACGGAACGGTGGGCGCGCTCGTCCACGTGGATTTAGCAAATCGTTCCTCGTGCCTTGCAATCCAAACGGAGGATTTGGGGGTGCAATTCGAGCGCGGTTTGGTGCTGATCGGCCGCGAGGCCGGCGCACAATTGCGCGGGTGCTCGCTCGATGCCGAGGACCTGACGGCGCGATGACGGCGCTCGAAGGTATCCCCGCGCGTCGTATCATCCACGCGATCGCGGACGCGGCCGCACGCTTTGCCGATGCAGATTTTCCGCCGCGCGTCCGCCTCCTCGACCGTATCGTCGAGCGCACAGGCTACACGATTCCGGTTGTCGAGTATGCGCTCGACCAGCTCTTCTTCTCGATCACGGCTCCGGCACTCGAACGCACGATCGTCAGCGAGCTCGGGTCGCTCGACGCGCTCGATCGTTTCGTAGATCGTGGCGGCGGCGAGACCGAGGGCTTCGCGCGCCCGATCGGATCGGTTGCGATCGTCTCGAGCCGTACCACGATCGGCGTGGCGATCGTCCCGGCCGTCTTCGCGCTCTGCGCGAAATGCGACGTCCTGGTCAAAGACCGCGAGGACGGGCTCGTGAGCGCGTTCTTTACCGCGCTCACCGCCGAACTCGACGCCGCGGGAAGCGCCGCCCGGGCGCACGCGTGGGAGGGCGAGGGCGACGCCGTCGATCTTGCGCGCTTCGACGCCGTCGTGGCGTTTGGTGGCGATGCGACGCTCGCACGCATCCGCGAGCGCGTTGCCGCACGCGCGCCATTCATCACCTACGGATCGAAAGCAAGCCTCGGGTATATCGGGCGCGATGCGCTCGAGGACGAATCGCAAGCGCGTATCCTGGCTGGTGACGCGGCCCGCGACCTGGTCCTCTACGACAGCGAAGGATGCCTTTCGCTACACGCGCTCTTCGTGGAGTCCGGCGCCGCGATATCGCCCGCGCGATTTGCCGAGCTCTTTGCCGGGGCGGTGGAGCGCGCGGCGATCGAGTTTCCTCCTGGAGCACGGGACGCACGCGCAAACGCCAGGATCGCAACCGCGCGCAACCTGGCAGCCTTTCGCGCGGCGACGGGTCAAGGTAGCGTCTTCTCGGACGAGCAGGCATCCTTTCTCGCAGTTCTCGATCCGCCCGCAAGCGAACCGCCCGCATTTCTGCCACGAACGCTCGCCATCCGCGCGATCGACGCACCGGACGAGGCGACCGCGTACGTGCGGCGCCACCAACTCCCGGTCGAAGCGTTGGCAATAGCTGGATCGCGCGACGAGATCGTGAATATGGCGCTCGACATGGGAGCCCACCGCCTCACCGCCTTCGGCCGCCTGCAGCGGCCACCGCTCTCCAATACCCACGGCGGCCGTTCGCGAATCGCCGATTTCGTGCGCTGGGTCACGCGCGACCGATGAACGACGACATCGAATTCATCGGCGGCGCGATTCCTGGACCACACACGAACGAACTCACACCGCTCCTGCGCATGCACGAATCGCGCAACGTCACCTACCTCGGGGTTGATTTCCCCGTCTTCTGGCAGGCGGCGAGCGGCGCGACGGTAAGCGACGTCGATGGCAATCGCTACATCGACCTCACCTCGGCGTTCGGTGTCGCGAACGTCGGCCACGCGAACGCCTACGTAGCGGCCGCGATTCAGGACCAAGCCTCACGCATGATGCACGGCATGGGCGACGTGCATCCGACCGAGGTGCGCACGCGACTCCTCGAACGCCTCACGCACGTCCTGCCCGCCGGCCTCACGAAGACGTTTCTCGCGACCACCGGGTCGGAGGCCGTCGAGGCCGCAATCAAAACGGCGGTGCTCGCGACCGGGAAGCATCGGTTTGTTGCGTTTCACGGCGGCTACCACGGCCTCTCGCTCGGTACGCTTGTGCTTGCGGGCATCCCGAAGTTCCGCGATCCGTTTGCCGCGCTCGTACCCGACACGACCACGTTTCTCGAGTATCCCGCGAACGGACACGACGACGTCGACGCTGCGCTTGCGCACCTGCGCGAAACCCTCGGCGCCCGCGACGACCTTGCGGCGATCGTCATCGAGCCGTTGCAGGGCCGCGGCGGGTGCATCGTTCCCCCGCCCGGCTATCTGCGCGGCCTGCGTGAGTTCTGCAGCGCGCGCGGCATGCTGCTCATCGTTGACGAAATTTACACGGGCTTCGGCCGGACCGGCGCGTGGTTTGCGTGCGAGCACGACGATGTCGTGCCCGACATCATCTGCATCGGCAAAGCGATGGGAGGTGGCTTCCCCATCAGCGCAACCGTCGCGCGCCCCGAAATCATGGATGCCTGGCCTGCATCGAGCGGCGAAGCGCTGCACACCTCGACCTACCTCGGAAATCCGATGGGCTGTGCCGCCGCGCTCGCCACGATCGACGAACTGGAACGCAACGGTCTCCCGGAACGGGCTCGAACGCTCGGCGCAGCGCTCGGATCGCGCCTAACGTCGTTGCGCGCACACGCGTGCGTGCGCGACGTCCGCGGACGCGGCATGATGTGGGGCGTTCACGTGACCGACGGCGCCTTCGCCGATCGGGTCGTGAAACGCGCGCTGGCACTCGGCGTTATCGTACTTCAGGCGGGCCCGGACGGCGACGTTCTCTCGATCACGCCGCCGCTCGTCATCGGCGAGACTTCGCTCTATCGCGCGATCGATCTGCTCGAACGCGCCATCATCACCGTCGCCCACGGACAGGACGCATGAACACGTATCGCATCGGAATCAGCGGCGCTGGCTTCGGCGTCAACGCCCACCTCCCGGCCCTCATCGCACACCCCCGCTTCGAGGTGGTCGCACTCGCGTCGCCCACGCGCGCAGCCGGAATCGCGCGCGAGCGCTCGATCCCGCAGGCGTTCACCTCCACGCGCGAGATGCTTGCGGGCTGCGAGCTCGACGCCGTCGTCGTCGCATCGCCGCCCTTTGCGCATCGCGAAGACGTCCTCGCCGCACTGGACGCACGCAAACACGTGCTCTGCGAAAAACCGTTCGGCCTGAACATCGAGGAGGCGCAAGAGATGCTCGCCGCCGCGACCGATGCGGGAACCGCGTGCGGTGTGGCCCATGAGTTCCGTTTCGTACCACAACGCGCGGCGCTCCGAGAACTCGTCGCCAACGG
The DNA here is from genome assembly GCA_027452165.1 of Vulcanimicrobiota bacterium. Taxonomy (GTDB): domain Bacteria; phylum Vulcanimicrobiota; class Vulcanimicrobiia; order Vulcanimicrobiales; family Vulcanimicrobiaceae; genus REEB354. The sequence goes on from DAIDGX010000019.1 coordinate 167,836, forward strand.
TCACCTGCAGCCGCTGCGCCAGCTTGAGATCACGCAACTCGGTACATGGCTACGTGCCGAAAGCACGCGCGAGCGCGGCTGGTGGTTCGAGCGCGAACGCGGCGGCGGGCTCACGGGCGCTCTCGTGTCGCACCTGATCGACACGGCGAATTGGACCCTTGGGTCGGTGCCCGCACGAGCGCATGCGTTTCTCCGGACAGCCAACCCCGAGCGCCACGACGCGCGCGGAGCGTTCACGAGTTCGGTCGATGACGGGTGCTTCGCGCTCTTGGACTACGGCAACGGCCTTATCGCACGCATCACGGCCGACGCAACCGCGGCCGTCGAGTCGTTTACGTTCGCGGTGCACGCAGAGAATCGCACCGCGGTCGCAAGCGGCACCTCGATTGCCGACATGACGCTCTTCTCGGTGGACGACGACGAGACGAACGAACTCCAATGCGCGCCATCGCCCTATGCGAAGTTCGCAAGCATCAACGCCAACGTACCGTTGCTCATGGAGCTCTACGACGAGTGGGTCAAACAGATCGAGACGGGCACCAGCGCCCTGCCGACCTTCGGCGAGGCGCTCGCCACCCAACGCGTGCTCGCCGAACTCGGCTACACTACGGCAAGTTAGGATCCCCAAGCGCCGCTGCGACCGCGCGATAGACGTTGAGGCGCCCGCACCCTTCGTGCGGATCTCCGATATCGTCGGCGGTGCTGCACAGGAGCGCTTTCATCGCAGCGGGCGAATCGTACCGGCCGCCGACCCCGCTCACCGCAAGCACGAGCGCGGCCGCACCCGCCACGTGCGGCGTTGACATCGACGTTCCGGCGATGAGCGTACGGCAGTCGTTCGCTTCGCCGAAATAATCCGTTGCACAGTCACCCGTGAAGTTCGTATCGGTCGGCGACGACATGTACGGCGTCGACGTCCAAATATTCTCGATCCAGTGCAGGTCGTCGAGATCGCTGCCATTGAGCGGGTCACCGCCGGGTGCGACGATCCCCCACGACGTCGCGCTCTTGAGCACGTTCGTCGCACCGTATTGACTGTAGCTCGCAACGTACTCCTGGTTCGGTCCCGTGTAACTCGTCGCGTTCGGTGCCCCGTCGTTGAGTGCGCTTGCACCGACCGCGATGACGCCGGGATCGCACCCCGGCGCCCCTACGACGCCCGTGCCGCCATTGCCCGATGCAGCCACGACGATCACGTTGTGTGCGATCGCGTTCGCAATGGCTTGACCTTCGATCGTTGAGGGATCTTGGCCGTTCACGCAGCCCGAGCCGACACCGAGGCTCAAGTTGATGACGTTTGCACCGTTCTGCACCGCATCGTCGATCGCGGAGGCAATATCGACGTCGGCGGCGCCGCACTGCGGATCGTTTGCGGAGTTCGTCGGCGACGCGCACGTGTCGTCGGGTGTCGGAAAGACTCGATAGAGCATGAGCGACACGTTCCCGGCAGCGCCGGCAAAGCCGAAGCCATTTCCCGTAGTGGCAGCTGCAATTCCGGTGACGTCGGTACCGTGACCGTCGGGATCCGTAGCGTATCCTCCCGTACTTTGCACGCCATTCTGATCGGTGATGAAGCAGCGGGTCAACGCGATGCTGCCACCCGCGAGATCAGGGTGCGTCACATCGGCGCCGGTGTCGATGACCGCAAGCTTCACGCTGGTCGAGCCGAGCGCGTTTGGACTATAGACACCGCTGCCGTTCGAGGATTGCGAATACGCAAACGCATCGCCCAGACCAATCACGTGCATATCCCACTGCCCCGGAACCGACGCCGATTCATAGTATGGCGCCGCGGTTCCGGTGCCGCCGCGAAAATACGGATCGTTCGTCACGTACGGCGCGTTAACCGTAAGCGTACGCGCGCGCATCGACGGCTGAGCGGAGATGACACCCGGCAACGAGCGTAGCGACGCTGCAAGGGCGTCGGCTTGCGCGGGTTCGACCGCCAGCACGTGCGCCGCGGTTCCGAGTGCGGAGAAGCGGACCGTTTGCACGACGCGGGCGCCGAAGGCGCTCGCGCGTGCATCGACCGCGGTCGTGCTTGCAAGGTTCGCCGGTGTGTAGGTAACGACGACAAGCCGGCGATCGGCAAAGCCGCTCGCGGAGGATGGCGCACGGCGCACGATGCTGCCTCGTTGCGCGCTTCGTACGAGGCCGTAACTCGACGTTGACGTGGGACACGCAAACGCGCTCGACGAGCTCACCGGCATCGACGTCGCCGTCGGAAACGGGGTCGGAAAGATCCCGCCGCCACCGCCGGATGAGCCGCCGCCACCACAGGCCGTGAGCGTGAGCGATGCCACCGCAAGCACGGTGATGACGAAGCGAGCCGAATGGTACATGAAAACGTTCCCCCGATACCTTTCTACCCGGAGAACGCTCGCGCTATCGCAAAAGTTCTCTCCAGAGCAGACCGAGCATCATCACGGAAGCGCGGCGTTGGATCGCGTCGCGGTCGCCACGAAAGGTCAACGACCAACTGCGCGTCTGCACCCCATCGTCGAAGGCGAAACAGACCAGCCCGACGGGCTTCTCGGCGGTGCCGCCGGCTGGACCGGCGATACCGCTCGTCGAGATACCGATCGTCGATCCTAAGCGTTCGCGCGCTCCGCGCGCCATCTCGAGCACCGTGCGCTCGCTCACTGATCCCGCCTCGTCGAGCGTCGCTTGGGAAACGCCGAGCGCCGTAACCTTCACCGCGTTCTCATACGCAACGATGCCGCCACGAAAAGCGGCCGAGGCGCCCGGGACGGCGGTCACCGCTGCGGCGATGCGGCCGCCCGTGCACGACTCTGCGATCCCAAGGGTCGCTCCCCGCTCGATGAGTAAGCGCACGATGACAGCCGCGATCGGCTCGTGGTCGCGCGCGTACACGAACCCTTTCAGCCGCGATGCGATCTCACGTTCGAGCGGCGCGATCATCGCCTGAGCCTGCGCTGCGGAGTCGGCCTTGGCCATGATCTTCACGTCGCACTGCCCTTCGTGGGCGAGCACCGCGATCTTCGGATTTTCGCTCGCGCGAAACAGATCGGCGATGCGATGGTCGATCTCCGACTCACCGAGGTTGATCGTGTGCAGCACGCGCGTCGTAATCGATGCAGTAAGTCCGAATCGTTCGCGCAGGTACGGGATCGCATGCTCGCTCAGCATCGGCTTCATCTCGCGCGGAACGCCCGGCATCGCAACGATGAACTTGCCCTCCTTCCCGAACGCGATGAATCCCGGCGCCGTACCGCGCGGATTTACGAGCACGTGGGCACCGCGCGGGATCTCGGCCTGTTTGCGATTGTTTTCGCGCATCTCGCGCCCCATCGCTGCGAAGAACTCTTGCATCTGACGCAACGACGGCTCGTGCACTTCGGTCTCGAGGCCAAGCGCGTCGCAGACGGCCTCCTTGGTGAGATCGTCCACGGTCGGCCCCAGGCCGCCCGTCGTGATCGCGCCATCGACGCGTTCGAGCACTGAGCGCAGCGTTGCGGCGATGCGCGCACGGTTATCGCCGACCGCGTGGGTGCCGAGCACGTCGATGCCGTTTGCCGCTAGTTGCGCCGCCACGTACACGGTATTGGTGTCGGTCAACTGTCCGAGCAACAACTCGGTCCCGACGGCGACGAGTTCGACCCGTAGCGACATGCGCTACTCCTTCTCGAGCATGCTCGGGCCGAGGCGTTCGAGCTCCTCGCGAAACCAGCGCGGATACGTAAACGCGATGCGCACGTCGAACCCGTCGGCCGCATCGATCATCGCCTTGCGGCGCAATGCGCCGTTCGCCGCGCCGGGAAAACGCCGCTTGACGCGCGTCTTCTGCGTGGCGAGGCAGGCGATGAATCGTTCGAACGTAGCATCCATCGCCTCTTGTGCCCGCTCCTTGAGACGTTTGCCGACGCGCGGCGCGAGGCCGGTCGTCGAGACGGCGATCCGTACCGGCCCCGACTTCGCGATCGCGGTCATCGCAACGAAGCCGTGCGCAGGCTGATCGATGCAGCAGAGCAGGAAGCGGTGCACGTCCGCGAGGTCACGCAAACGACGGCAGAGAGCTTCGTCCTGGGGCGTTGCGATCACGAAGAAGGCGTCAATGACGTCCTCGTCGCGCAACGACGAAGGGTCGTCGATCCAGCGTACATCAGCACCCGATTCGCGCAAGGCCGCACGTTTTTCCACTGCCTCACGATCGTCGCGCGTGCCGATCACGACGCAGCGACGGCCCATCAGGTTCAGGCTTACAGGGAAGAACGGCGCTTGATCGAGGGTCGGCATCAGAAATCCACCGGGCGCAGGTAGAACTCGTTGATCGCCGTGTTGCTCAGCATTGCCGTCGTCGGCAAATGGCGTTTCCAATGCGTGGAATCGACCCGGCGGCGCACGAGCGCGACATCGGCCGGATCGAATCCGCGTTCCACGAGTTGCGCATTCGAATACCCTTGCAACAGTTGATCCAAGATCGCGTCGGCCCGCGCGTAGGTGATGCCGAGATCGCCCTCATCGGTTTGATCGGCCTCCAAGTCGGCGCTTGGCGCTTTCTCCACGAGCCCGGACGGGACGCCGAGGTGCCGTGCAAGCGCCCAAACTTGTGTCTTGAAAAGATCGCCGAGCGGATTGAGCGGTGGCGTGTCGTCGGCATGCCAGGTGAAGTACCCGAGCAGGCGCTCGGTCTTGTTTCCAGTGCCGATCGGGAGCGCACCGAGTTTGGCCGATTGATCGAAGAGCACGAGCATGCGCGTGCGCGCCATCACGTTACCGCGCCGCCGCGCATCCGCATCGGGCTCGAATTGGAGATAGCCATCGACCGCAGCGGTGATCTCGATCGTGCGGCAATGGATGCCGAGCGCATCGACGACGAGTTGCGCGTCCGTGAGGCTCGCCGCGCTCGAGGTAGCATACGGCATGCGAAACGCGTACACGTTCTCGGCTCCGAGCGCACGCGCACAGAGAAACGCGGTCACCGCAGAATCGACGCCGCCCGAGAGCCCCACCACGGCACGCCGGATACCACGACGCTCAACCAGTTCGTCGTGCAAGAACGCAACGAGCCAGCGCGCGGCAAGGCCGGCATTGATCGTCGGCCCGTGCAGTGCCGCAGCATACGACGGGCGCACCTCAGCGATCGTCACGACGTGCGTCCTTTCGGCAGCGGCAACTCATCGTCGAGCAGCAGATCGGGCAGGACCGCGTTCAGATCGCCAAGCAGCGGCAGCGATGCGCGCGCGAGATCGGCCTCGCGTAGATCGACCACCCCGCGCACGATGCACCCACCGAGGTCGGGGGCCTGCACCTGAATCGTACCGCGCGGATCGACCACGCACGACGATCCCGTCATGCCCTTCCCGCCCTCGAAGCCGGTGAGACCGGCGTAGAGTACGTACACGCCGTGCTCGGCGGCCGTCGCGCACAAGATCTCGCGCCAACGCGCGACCGAGCGCATCTCGGTTTCGCCGTCGATGCCGCGCCCCGGCGCCGCCGACGGCACGATCAGCACGCGCGCACCTTTGATCGCAGCGATCGTCGGCATGATGGCGTGCCAGAGGTCCTCGCAAATCAAGATCGCGGCCGGGCCGAGCACGCTTGCGAACGTCTGCAGGCGGCGCCCGCGCGAGAGAAAGCGCTCCTCGTCGAAGACGCCGTAGGTCGGCAAGAACATTTTGCGGTGCACGTGCACGACCTCGTGCGAACCGCCCGCAATGCGCAGGTAGAGCGCGCTGTTGTAGTACGTGCCGCCGTCGTTCTCGTAGAAACCGCAAGCGAGTTCGACCGCCCGGTCGCCGCACGCCACGCGCCACGTCGTTGCCAGATCGTGGGCGAACTCTTCGGTCGAGCGCGCAAGCTCGTACACGGCCCCCTCGAGAAAGTAGCCGGTGGTCGCTGCTTCGGGCAAGACCACGAGCGCCGGCGTCGTCTCGCCGATAGCCAACTGCGCGAACGACTCGCCAATCTGCGCGAGGTTTTCGGCATAGCGGCCCTTCGCTGGCTTTACCTGCAGGATCGCGACCTCGAACACACCGGCTGCGTTAATGGTGCGCTCCACTCGTAGCGACCTCGATCATCTGATCCTCCGCCGTCTTCTTCCCGCACGCCGCAGCGCATGTTTCGGCGGGATAGGTCCAAATCTCGGCAAGGGTGGGATGAAGGTGCGGGATGCGCATGAACTCATCGACCGTACCCCGATAGTGCATCGCGACGATCACTTCGTGGATCAACTCCGAGGCTTGCGGCCCGATGATCGATGCGCCAAGGATCTCTCCCGTCTTCCGATCGGCCATCATCTTCACAAAGCCGTGCGTGGTGTTTAGGCACATCGCTTTGCCGTGGTCGGCAAAATCGTAGCGCCCGACGCAATACGCGACGCCGTCACGCTGCAGTTGCTTCTCGCTGCGTCCAACCACGGCGATCTGCGGATCGGAGAAGATCGTGTGCGCCGGAAAGACGCGGTAATCCGCGGCTTCGGAACCGTCGACGACGGCATTTCGAGCTGCGATCTCGCCCTGGTAGATCGCAACGTGCACGAGCGGGTAATCACCCGTGACGTCGCCGACGGCGAAGATGCGGGGATTGCTCGTGCGCAGGGTGAGATCGACGCCGATACCCTTGCGCGCGTCGAATGCAACCCCCGCCATCTCGAGATCGAGGCCAGCGACGTTCGGAACGCGCCCGAGCGCGTTAAATATTTCATCGGCGACGATCTCGCGCGAAGTGTCGCCGACACGCACGTGCACGACCTTCTTTCCGTCACGGAGCTCGACGCCTTCGAACGAGGCGTGCGCCACCACCTCGATGCCGTCCTCGCGATAGTAGCGCGTGAGCGCATCACCGATATCGTCATCCTGCTCGGTCAACAGATGCCCCGAGCGAATGACCATCGTCGTCGTCGCGCCCATGCGGGCGAGGAACTGACCGAGTTCACACGCCGTGTAACCGCCGCCGAGCACGACGACCGATTGGGGCACCGCTTCGAGCTCGAGCACCGCATCGGTGTCGAGGTAACCCGCTTCGGCAAGGCCTGGAATCGCCGGTGACGAGGTGATGCTCCCGGTCGCAATAACGAATTTCGGCGCGCGCAGCACGGTGTCGTCACCGACCTGCAGTTCGCCGTCCGAGAGAAAGCGCGCGCTTCCCATGTAGGTCGGGAACGTGTTGATGCCATCGATGCGATACTCGGCAAACTCCGCGATCAGACGCCGTTTGCGCTCGGCGATAAAAGGCATATCGGCCGCGATCGTTCCGTCGATACGAATGCCGAGCGCTCCCGCAGAACGGGCGCCGGCAATGGCGTCGCTCGAAGCGATCAGCGCCTTACTCGGCATGCAGCCGCGCAGGATGCACAGCCCGCCAAGCGGGCCGCGATCGACCAGCGCGACCGAAGCACCCAGGTCGCGCGCCGTGCGCGCGGCGGCGTAGCCGCCGGAACCGGCGCCGACGATCACGAGGTCGTACTCGAAGCTCTTCATGTCATCCCCTACAACGCCCGTCGGGCGCGATCGGTTGAGGGCGCGAATGCCTTTTAGCGGCTCGGCCGCGCTCCCAGGCGATGCACGGATTCGATGAAGCGCACCGTGCCCGAGGCATGCACGAGAATCGAGTGCGTGCGCGCGTGGTTTCCGAAAAGGCGCACGCCACGCATGAGATCGCCGTCGGTGATTCCGGTCGCACAGAAGATCACGTTCTCGCTCTTGACCAGATCGTCGATCGTCAGCACCCGATCCAAGTTGCCGAACCCCATTGCGATCGCCCGCTGCGCCTCTTGCTCGTTGCGTGGTTCCAACCGCCCCATGAAGTTCCCGCCCAAGCACTTGATCGCAGCGGCCGCTAGCACGCCTTCGGGCGCGCCGCCGGTTCCAAGCGCCATGTGAATGCCGGTAGTATCGATCGCGGTCGCGATGCACGCATCGACGTCGCCGTCCGAGATCAGCTTGATCCGCGCCCCGGAATCACGCACCTGACGAATTAGATCGGCATGACGGGGCCGGTCGAGGATGACGACGCAGACGTCGTTGATCGGCTTCTCGAGAGCGTTTGCGACCGCTTCGATGTTCTCGCGGACCGGCGCGTCGATGTGCACGTACGGTGCGGCTTTCGGCCCCACGGCGAGCTTCTTCATGTACGAATCGGGCGCGTGCAACAGGCCGCCGCGCTCCGCAATTGCCATCACCGCAATCGAGTTTGGCAGGCCGTTCGCGACGAGGTTCGTTCCTTCGACCGGATCGACCGCGATATCGACCTCCATGCCGCCGCGACCAAGCTCCTCACCGATGAAGAGCATGGGCGCCTCATCGCGCTCCCCCTCGCCGATCACGATACGGCCGGAGATCGCCATATCGCCGAGCGACTCGCGCATCCGTTCGACGGCCGCGCCGTCGGCCGCGTCGCGCTCGCCACGCCCCATCCAGCGCGAGGCGGCAAGCGCCGCACTCTCGGTTACTTTTACGAAATCGAGGGAGTTGACCATGGAGCGAGCCTCTACAAGGGAAGCTCCATGATTCCTTTAAGAAGTTGCGCCGTGTCCGCCCACGTCCACGCCCCCACGTCACGTCCGCACAATTCGCTCGCGAGCGATCTGCTCTCGGCCGGTCCCATGCCCTTTGCGGCGGTAGCACTCGCCGGCTTCACCATCGGCTTCTTCGCCTGGATCTCGGTCATCGTTCCGTGGCATCTCCCGGCCCTCTCCGAGCTCGGGCTCGTTGTGGGCACCCTCGGCGGAGCGGCTACGACGCTGCTTGCCTGGGTAGGGTACGCCCGCTACTTCGCGCGCCGATCGGGTGCGACATTTGCCAGATCGCTGCGCTATGACGCGTTGACCTGGGCGCCGTTCATCCTGCTGTGGCTCGCTTACGTGCTGCCCCTTGCGACCACGCACGGCGGCGCGCGCATCTTCGTCATTTGCGGCACCGTCTTCGCGATCGGCAAAGTGCTGATCGCGGCGCGCTTCAACCAAACCGTGCGCGAGGTGCTCCTAGACTTCGTCGCCACGCGCGCGGCCATCATCGTGATCGCAGAACTGGCGGCCGTGATCATCGGCCAGCGCGCGGGCACGCACGTGCAAGAATCGTCGCACTTGCTGCTCAACGTGTGGGGCCGCTGGGACGCCGTGCACTACCTCGACATCGCCACGCACGGGTACCAGGGCACCGAGATGGCGTTCTTCCCGCTCTTCCCGATGCTCATTCGCATCCTCGGACGGCTGGTTGGAAACCACCTGATCGCAGGGCTCTTGATCTCGAACGCATCGTTCTTCTTCGGGTTGCTCTTTCTGTACAAACTCTTCGAGCACGAGTACGACCGTCCGGTCGCGCGGCGCGCGATCTTCTACATCTCGATCTTTCCGTCGGCGGTCTTCTTCTCGGCCGTGTACACCGAGTCGCTCTTCTTCATGCTGACGGTGGCTTCGTTTTACTACATGCGCGCGCACCGTTGGTGGCTCGCCGGCGCCATCGGGTTCTTCGCCGCGATGTCGCGTGTCGAAGGCGTCTTGCTCGCGATTCCGTTTGCAATCGAGTGGTTCTCCCAGCGCAACGCGTTCAAGCAGAACCTCATCTCGCTGCTCGCCGGGGGCTTGATCCCAGGCGGCCTCTTCGTGTACATGGCCTACCTTTGGGTGCTTCGGGCCGATCCGCTCTACTTCTCGCACGTGCAGTCGCATTGGGGCCGGCATCTCGCCCCGCCGTGGGTGAGCATCATCGATGCCTTCACCAAGATCGCGCATGCAAGCCAAGGCCAGACGGTGGCAAATCAATCCCTTGAGATCGCGTTCACCGCGCTTATGATCGGCGTGCTCGCCGGCGGCTGGAAACTGCTGCGCCCATCGTTCATCGCCTACATGGCGCTCTCGATTCTGATCCCTATGTCCACATCGAGCCTCATGAGCATGCCGCGCTTCGCGCTCGTGCTCTTTCCGATGTTCGGCATCCTCGCGCGCTGGGGCGACCGGCCGTGGGTCAACAACCTGATCCTGGCCTTCTCGCTTCCGCTCCTTGGACTTTTCACCGTCCTCTTCGCAGATTGGTATTGGGTTGCATAACGGCATCGCATCGTTTGCCGCGCGCCGCGGCGTGCGTCAGTTCATCAAATTCGGCCTCGTCGGCGCGTCAGGGTTCATCGTCAACCTCATCGTCTTCACGCTGCTTCAACGCCTCGATCGCAACCATTCGGAGGCCGCGCATTATTACGTACTCTTCGCGGTGGCGTTTTTGAGCGGCGGCGTCTCGAATTATTGGTTCAATCGCGTGTGGACGTTCCGGTCAACCGGCCATGCGGTCCGTGAAGGCACGCAGTTTCTCACGGTCTCGTTCATCGCCATGCTTGTCGGTTTTGTTGCGTCGGCGATCGCAGCGCCCTGGTTTGGGCACGGTCACAAGACGTGGTTCATCGCAAACGTTGCCGGCATCTTCGTGAACTTTTTCGTCAACAAATACTGGACGTTCCGTCACCTCAGCGCGTGAGCAAGTTCCTGCGTTCCTTCAACCTCTGGCTGCTGCTGATCGTCGCTTTCGCGGCGCTGCTTCGCCTCAAGGGCATCCACAATCCCATTCTCGATCATCCGGCGTGGCGCCAAGGCGACACGGCGAGCATCGCGCGCAATTTCGCGCATCTAAAATACAATCTACTCTACCCGCAGACGAACTACGACGGTCCGCCACCGAACTACGTCGAGCTCGAATTGCAGATCGTGCCGTTTCTCGCAGCGACGCTCTACAAAATCTTCGGCGTGCACGCGATTTTCGGACGGTTGATCACGCTCGCGTTCTCGCTCGGCACCGTCGCTGTGATCGGCCTCTTCGGTCGCTGGCTCTTCTCCAACCCGCTTGCCGGCATTGCCGCCGCATGTTTTTACGCGATCTTCCCCGGGTCGATCTACTACGGCCGCACCTTCACGCCCGACACCACGATGGTTTTCTTCCTCACGGCGGCCCTCTACGTCACAACCCGCTTGATTGTGGAGGACGAGGTCTTCTCTCAGCGCTCGCTTGCGCGCGCAACGGCGCTGCTCACCTTCGCCTATCTCGCAAAGCCCGTGAGCGTGGCCGGGATCATCCCGGTCGTGGGCGCGCTCGCGGAACGCATACGCGCTGGGCGCACCATGCGACCGACAGCCATCGCCGTGTTGCTCGCTGTACCATTGTTGATTCTCTGGATGTACGACGACAAAGTCCGCTCGCACGCCGAGTGGCGGTGGGCTAGCGGCATCACGACGCTGCACGTGATTCCCGCGCTGAAAGCCGCGCTGACGAGCGCAAGCGGCTTCGCGCTAAAATTCGAACAGTTCCGCACCGTCATCGGCATGCTCCGCGCAACGATGCTGGGCGGCATCGGTTTTTTCTTGACGATTCTATCGTTCATCGCAATGCCTTGGATTCCGGTGCGGAGCAGAGCGCTTGTGTGGGGTTGGCTCGCCGGTGGCCTGCTCTATACCTACGCCGTGGTCACGGTTGAGCGCGTCGATTACTACATGTACTTGCTCCTGCCGCTTGCAGCGCTCGTTATCGGCGGGGCCCTTGCAGCATTCGTGAAGCGCGTCCTCGCAGCCGACGCGGCTCCGGCGGCCCGCTATGCGATCGTCGCGCTCGTGCCGATCGTCGCCATGCTCTCGCTTGCGCAAGCCGAAGCGGCGATTGCCCCATACTATATGTATAGCAAAGCGACGTATCGCGAAGCGGCCTATCTGGACAAGGTGCTCGAGCCGAACGCTCTCGTTGTCGTCGGCCACTACGGCCCAGACGTGCTGTACTATATTGGACGCTACGGCTGGGAGGAGGATCCCGCCCTGTGGACGCCCTTCGACGAGGAGAGCGCGATCAACAAGGGCGCGCGCTATTTCATCTCGATCGAGGACAACCGGCTACGACGCAACGCCGATCTGTGTGCGTGGCTCCAACGCTTTCCCGTGCTCGATCGTCATGCCGAATGGCCGGTCTATGTGACCGATCCGGCGCACGAACTTCCCGGTGGCGAGGCGTTCTGGCGCGCCTACCGTAGTGCCGCGTCACACGGCCGCGCAAGAGCCTTCCTAAACGCAAGCCCCGCGTGTAGCATCGCGCCGCTACGGAAGCGGTAAGAGCGACGCGCCGCCGGCCGGCGTCACGGTTCCGCGCGCGCTTTCGGGGACGCCCGAGCTCACCAACTGCCGATAGATGATCAGCCGATTGGTATTGCGCGCAACGTCAAGCTCGAGTTCGTAACTCTGCTTGATCGCTTTGGTGAGGTCTTCCGTGTCGTAACTGTAAGCAAAGCGTTTGAGCGACTTCAAGATCGTCGTGTTGGTGTCATCGAGCTGGGCGTAGGCATGCTGGATCGCAATCCCCGCCTCGTGATACGTCGGGTAGTTCGAGATGACGATCTCACGCTTTAACTTGGCGTCTTCGAGCGTCGTCTTCAGGGCAGCGAGACGGACGCTCGTCGGGTCAACCTTCAGCCCCGCGCCGATCGTCACGAGTGCGTCCTCGAAATCGCCTTGTGTGTACTGCTTCTGTGCGAGATCGCCCGCTGCCGTAACAAAGCCTGCGCGTGCCCGCGGGTTCTTTGGATCGATTCGAAGCGCCAGGCGGTACGAGAGCTCGGCGTCGGCCACGTTGCCTCGCTCGAGCGCGAGATCCCCCTGGTGCACGCGGGTATTGACGATCCAACGTTCGATCGATCCGGCGCAACCACTGGTCCCGAGCACGAGCAGCGTAAGCACCACCGCGCCAAACGGTCGGAGCTTAGACGTGAACGTGGTTTGCGAAGCGTGCGACATATTCGATCACCAATGCAGCTTGGACGAAGATCACCTGGGAGAGCAGCGATCCGACGATCGCCGTAAGGCTCAAATAGAACACCATCGTCCGAACCTCCTCGACGGTGCGCTTACCGTGAATGGCCTGGTCGGTGATCATCGAGGACGTCGGGTCAACGAAGAGCGTGAAGAGGATCGTTCCAACGCCGTTGATCACGCCGGAGAGGCTGGTGGCCGTGCGCGCCACCTGCGGATCGAGGACCGAGGCGAGAAACGCCGCCTGCACCCCGATCGAGTACACCCCGGTCACGAGGACGTTCGAAATCATGAGACGTTTGGGCACGACGCGCCAATCGAACGAGCGCAGTTGCGCAAGCGACGGCAGGTGCTCGGCGCGTAGCACATCGATCACGTTGCGCAGCCGGGCGAGCTGCGCGACCGCGTGCGGCACCGACCCGCGCTGCTCGAACGAGCGCACCCCGCGCCGGAACAAGTAGGTGAACATCGGCAGCAGAAGCGCGAAGACGAGCATGCCCATCGTACCGGCAAGCACGATCAGCCGTAGTTGCCCTTCAAAAACATGTTGCCACACCGCAAGCGCGTTCGGGTGCCCCTGGAGCTTCGCCGCGGCGTTACCCGCCGCATCGGAGAGCGGCGCGATGAAGAACACCGAGAAGAGCGTCGCCAGGCGCCCGACCGTCATGAATAAGTTGTAGAGCGAGATCGAGGTTGCGATGCGATGGGTCTGCACGCCCGCAAGACGCGCCGCATACGCGCCGATCGTCACGCCCTGTGTAATGAACGTGATCGCCATGGCGCCCAGGAGACGCCCGGACCACAGATGCGGCACGACCGCGTAGCTAGGCGGCGTCACGATTCCATGCAATAGCGGCTTCGTCAACCGGTCCGAGGACGCACAGTCCAAGCTCGCTCGGAACGAAGAGCTCCTGCGCGAGTGCGGTAACCTCATCGGCCGTCACGGCATCGATGCGCTCCTCGATCTCCTCGGGTGCCACCTGGCGGCCGAGCGTAAACTCGTTGCGGCCCAGGCGAATCATCCGGCTCGACGTGGACTCAAGCGAGAGCGTGAGACCACCTTTGATATGCTCTTTCGCCAAGCGGAGTTCGTCGTTGCCGACGCGCACGTCGCGCAGCGCCGCGAGTTGCTCGGCGATGACGTCGATGCACGCCTGGACATTCTCTGGTGACGTTCCCGCGTAGATGCCGAAGAGGCCCGCCTCGCGATACGCGGCCTGAAACGAATACACCGTGTACACGAGCCCGCGCTTTTCGCGAATCTCCTGAAAGAGCCGGCTCGACATCCCGCCGCCAAGGAGCGTATCGAGCACCGAGAGCGCATAGCGACGCTCGTCGCGCGCGGAGAGCCCACGCGAACCGACCACCACGTAGGCCTGCTCGCTCTCCTTCTGCCGCACGAGCACCGCAGGGGTGGCACGCGGTGCATCCGGCGCGAAACGTTCGCTCGTTCCATGAAAGGCTGCAAAGCATTCGGCGACGAGTTCGACGAAGCGATCGTGCTCGACGTTTCCCGCGGCCGCGACCACGACCGAGTTCGGCGCATAGTGTCGGGCCATGTGCATGCGCAGATCGTTCGGGGTGATCGCGGTGACCGTATCGACGAATCCAATCGTCGGATCGCCCAGGTGCGAGCCACGCCACATCGTCTGCAAGAAGAGGTCGTGAATGAGCTCGTCCGGCGAATCCTCGTACATCTTGATCTCTTCGAGCACGACCTTTTGCTCTTTTGCAAGTTCGGCTGCGTCGAAGGTGGAGTGCAAGAACATATCCGCGAGCACGTCCAGCGCAAGGGGAACGTGCCGATCGATCACCTTGGCGTAGTAGCAGGTCGTCTCTTTGTCGGTAAAGGCGTTGAGGTTACCGCCGACGCCGTCCATCGCCTCGGCGATCTCGCGCGCGCTGCGCCGATTCGTCCCTTTGAAGAGCATGTGCTCGACAAGGTGGGAAATACCGCGAGAGGCCTTGGTTTCAAGCGACGAGCCAACGTCGGCCCAAATGCCGATGCTGGCCGAGCGCACCGAGGGCATCGTCTCGGTCAGCACGCGAAGTCCATTCGGGAGTGTGGTCGCGCGGATCATCTAGCGTGCCTTCTCGAACGCGCTCGCGGCCCATGCCGTATCGACGAACACGTTCTTGCCACTGCGTAAACGAGCAAGGATGCGTGCCGTCGATTCGCCGTGCATGACCGAGATGGTGAGGACGTTACGCATGGTGGGAAGCGCCAGATCACCGCTGACGATCGTGCCCTTCGGCACGACGATCGGCACCGTGGTCCAAATATCGAGTTCCTCGGCCTGCGGGACGGCTGCAAACGTGTCGCGCGCAAGCGACGCGATCTCGGCGTCAAACTGGGCCCGCGTCAGGGAACCGTGAAAGTGCTCCCCGCTCACGCGCATGCCCACCACGACGTGCGTGCCGACGGCATTGACGAGCACCTGAAACACTTGGGCTGGTTGCGTCCGCGCAAACACGCGCTCGCCGATCGCGATCGCGAGCTCCTTGCGATTCCCGCCAGCGCGCGCCTGCGCGTCGATACGTGCAAGTGGCGGAGCCGACGCAACGGCTGCATGCCCCATCAGCAGGACGAGCGCGACGAGGATCAGCGATGAACGATTAATAGCTCTGCGCAAAATAGGCCCTCACGGTCGCGGCTTCTCCGCAAGCCACGCAACTGGTCTCGTCGCCATCCAGCGCGCGTGTATTTCGTGTCGTCGCGCCGGTCTCAGCCTTCACGTGCGCCTCGCACGCCGCGCGGCCGCACCACGTGATATCGACCATACCGGCGCGCTCCTTGCAGAGCCGCGTGAACTCGGCGCGGTCGTTCGCGCGCGGTGTGTGCTCGTGCAAGAACGCTTTGGCTTCCTCATACATCGATAGTTGGATCGCATCGAGCGACACCCGCACGTGCTGGGCAAGTTGATCGAGCGGCACGCTCTGCTTCTGCTCCGGATCGCCCTTGGCTTTGTCGCGTCGCACGAGGACCACGGTACCCGCGTCCACATCACGCGGTCCGATCTCGATGCGTAGCGGCACGCCACGCACGTCCCATTCGGCGTACTTCCACCCCGGCTGCTGATCGCGATCGTCCACCCTGACGCGAAAGCCCGCCTCGCGCAAGGTTTTGGCGGCATCGTGAGCGGCCGCAACCGCACGTTCGTCACCCTTGCGCACGATCGGCACGAAGACCGCTTCGAGCGGCGCCATTTTCGGCGGAATGCGCAAGCCGCGATCGTCGCCGTGCGTCATGATCATCGCGCCGAGCATGCGCCACGACATCCCCCACGACGTGGTGTAGGCGTATTTGATCTGCTGGTCGGCATCGAGGAATTTGATATCGTAGGCCTTGGCAAAATTCTGCCCGAGGTCGTGCGAGGTTGCCGATTGCAGCGCCTTGCCATCGGGCATTAGTGCTTCGATCGAGAAGGTTTCGACGGCGCCCGGAAAGCGCTCGCTTGCGCTCTTAATACCCGCGTACACGGGGACCGCCGCTACGTTCTCCGCAAATTCGCGATAGACGTCGAGCATCTTGAGCGTCTCTTCGCGCGCCTCCGCGGCGTGCGCGTGGGCGGTGTGACCCTCTTGCCACAGGAACTCCATCGTACGCAAGAACGGACGCGTCGCCTTCTCCCAGCGAAGCACGTTGGCCCATTGATTGATCAAGATGGGCAGATCGCGATACGACTCGACCCACTGCGCGTACATTACGCCGATGATCGCTTCCGAGGTTGGCCGAATGGCGAGCCGTTCGGTAAGTTCTTCCTGACCGCCGTGCGTTACCCACGCGACTTCCGGCGCGAACCCTTCGACATGCTCGGCTTCCTTGAGCAGAAGCCCTTCGGGAATGAGCAAGGGAAAATAGGCGTTCTCGTGCCCGGTGTCTTTGAACGCTTTGTCCAGATGCTTCTGGAGGTTCTCCCACAGGCCGTAGCCGTAGGGCCGAAGCACGACGCAGCCGCGCACCGGCGAATACGATACGAGTTCGGCCTTCAAGCAGACAGCCGTATACCATGCGGAGAGGTCGGCCGCCTTCGGTGGAATCTCTTTGACGACAGGTTGGAGAGCGGGGTCAGACATGACCCGCCTCGGTTCGCGTGGGCTGCGTCCGCGGCCTCCCCGCGGGCAAGCCACGGGACGAGCCCAACCGTCGCGGCGAAGGAGTGCATCATGCCCAAACTCACCCGCATCTATACCCGCACCGGCGACAACGGCACGACCGGCCTCGTCGGCGGTCAGCGCGTCAAAAAGAACGCCTTGCGCATCGAGACGTACGGTACCGTCGATGAACTCTCGAGCGCGATCGGCATCGCGCGCACGGCCCTGCGCCCCCTGCTCGCCACGCATGCACGGGCACGCCGGCTCGACGGCTGGCTCGCATGGACGCAAGATGCGCTTTTCAACTTGGGGAGCGACCTCGCCACGTTGCCGCACGACCGGTGGGAGGGCATGCCGCTGATCGCATCGTCAGACAGCACCGCACTCGAACGCGCGATCGACGAAGCGCAGCGCGACCTAACGCCGCTCGACACGTTCATTCATCCCGGAGGCTCGTTTCCAGGCGCCTATCTGCACCTCGCGCGCACGATTTGCCGGCGAGCGGAACGCCTGCTCGTGACGCTTCGCGAAACCGACGACGGCGTCTCGCTCGAGACGCAGCACTACGTGAACCGCCTCTCCGACGCGCTCTTCGTGTGGTCGCGCTGGATCAATGCAGAGCTCAACGAGCCCGAATACCTGTGGAACGCGGCCACCCAGCCGCCGGAGGCCGTTTAAGGCCCAAGGAGCCGGTAGCGTAAGAGCGCCGCAAGCGTAACGGCGTCGTCGATGCGGCCGTCGCGTGCCGCAGCATAGGCGGCGGCCATCGGTAGACGCACGCGCTCCACCCGCTCGACCGCCTCTTGCTCGCACGGCACCTCGCGCAGCTCTGATGCGAGAAAAATCGCAACGGGGTGCGCGACGATCGAGGGAATCTCCCACACGACACCAAGCGAGATCCACCGGCTCGCTTCGACCCCGAGCTCCTCGCGCAGTTCGCGCTTCGCGCATGCGAGGGGGCTCTCGTCCACCTCGGCCCCGCCTTTGACGATCTCGATCACGCTCGTGCGTGCGCCGAACCGCGGTTGGCTCGCAAAGATCATCGCATCGCCATCGACGACGAGGACGCCCGATGCGGGCGGTGTCACCACCAGGGCATGCTCGCCGGAAACGCCTGTCGGATGCACGATCTGGTGGACTTCCAGGGTGACCCAGCGATTGCGATAGACCTCGGTGCGCGCGCGGCGTTCGTAGGGGTCCATCTTGCTCTCTGCGAACCCCCGGCCGGTATGTCCTTTGTCAGTGAGCTCTTTGCGACGACCAACGTCGATAAACTTCGCGCGCTCGCGCAGCAGAAAATTCTCAAACGAGCGCTGAGCGCAAAAGACCTCGTCGCAATCGGGCTCGGCACGATGATCGGTGGCGGCATCTTCACCACCATCGGCACCGGAGTGAAGGGGGCGGGACCCGCGGTCATCGTCTCGTATCTGCTCGCCGGCATCACGTCGTTCTTCGCGGCCCTCTGTTACGCGGAGTTGGGCGCGATGGTGCCGGTCGCCGGCAGCGCCTATACGTACGCGTACGCGACGATGGGCAAGCTCTTCGCGTGGATCATCGGATTCGCCCTGATCTTTGAATACGGCATCAGCGCCGCGCCGGTGGCGCAACAATTCTCCGCCGCGTTACAGGACGTCCTGAAGTCGATCGGTATCGTGCTTCCAAGCTGGGCACAGCAATCGAACCTCGTGATTCACGGCGCGTGGTGGCAGATTTGGACGTGGGATTTCGCGCGCTCCCAGTACGACATCGTCGGCGCGCTCTTCGTCATCGGCCTCTCGGTGATTCTTTCGATCGGCATCCGCGAATCCGCAACCACGAATAACATCTTCGTCGTGCTGAAAATCTCGGCGCTCATCGTCTTCGTGATTGCAGGCGTATGGCTCTTCCATCCGGCGCATTTCGCCAACTTCGCGCCCTACGGGTGGGGCGCGCTCAAGCCGTTCGGCGGCATGGCCGATTACTCGTCATCCGCGCAACCTTACGGCATCGTGGCGATCGGTGCGTACGTATTCTTCAGCTATATTGGTTTCGATACCGCAACCACCACGGCCGAAGAGTGTAAGAACCCTCAGCGCGACGTACCGATGGGCGTGATCGGAGCGCTTGCGATCGGCACGTTGATTTACTGCGCGACGGCGGTCGTGTTGATCGGTGCCGTGCCATGGAACCAGGTGCCGATCAAGAATCCACTCGTGTACGCGCTCAACCCGCTGCACCAGCCGTGGCTCAGCTGGATCATCACGATGGGCGTGCTTGCCGGCACGACGAGCGTGGCGTTGAGCTCGCTGCTTGGCCAGACGCGCATTTTTTACGTGATGGCGCGCGACAAGATGCTTCCGCCGGCCGTTGCCGTGATCAACCCGCGCTTCAAAACGCCGGTGCGCACGACCATGGTAACGGGCGTCGCCGTCGCCCTGCTTACGCTCATCGTGCCATTGAACGAGTTGCTCAACCTGGTGAACATCGGGACGTTGATCGCGTTCACCGTGGTGTGCGCGGGCGTGATCTATCTGCGTAAGCGTAAACCGGATCTGCCGCGCAGCTTCAAGGTGCCGTTCGTTCCGCTCTTCCCGATCCTCGGCATCGTCTGCTCGCTCTTTCTTGCGGTGTTCGGCCTCTCGCGCACCACTTGGACGTGGTTCGCAGGCGCCCTCGTGGTCGGGCTGATCTTCTTCTTCTCGTATGGATTCCGAACGTCGAAGCCGAGCGAGATCGAACCCGTCGCTGAGCCCGAAGGCATCGCCGAGAGCATCTAACGCGACGGCAAGCTCGCTAACCGGCGCAAACGTTTACTGAGGCGCGGGGATCGGCCGAGCGTTTGTCTCTCCGAGGCCGGGCGTCACCATCTCCACTCGGGCGGTGCGCGCGTCGTAACTTGCCCGCATCCCGAACGCCGTCGCTATCGCTTTCAGGCCGATCATCACGCGACCCCGCACGCGAAACGGAGCGTGCTTGAGCGTGAGCGGCATGCCGTTGTAGGTGGCGTGCACGCTCCCGACGCGCACGCGAAGCGATTGATCCCCGCGCACGATCGCGACCGCGTCGCCGCTCACGATCGTCTGCGCTCCGAGCGCGTCGGCCACGGTCCGCACGGGCACGTAAATCTTATCGGAAAGCCCCTGCACCGGCGGCACGTCGCTGCGAATATGCTGACCGTCGATCACGATCTCGATCGGGCGCGCGAGCGCGAAGAGGCCAGATGCCATCGTCGCGATGACGGCGGTCAGGACGATCGTCTGCAGCCGCGGCGCCCGATAGACCATCTACACGGCCGCCGACGTGATCTCGTGCAGATAGTCGGGATACTTTTCGGCGATCACTTTCTCGATCTCGAGCCGCAGCATGCCCAGGAGTTGCTCTTCCGGATAGGTTCCCACGAGCTCGCCCGCACGGTAGATCGCGCCCTTGCCCTTGCCGCCGGCAACGCCGACATCGGCCATCTTCGATTCGCCCGGACCGTTCACGACACAGCCCATCACCGCCACCTTTACGGGCGCGGTGTATTCACGCGCGATCGCCTCGACCGCGCGACCGAGTTCGAGAACCGAAATCTCCGCGCGTCCGCACGACGGGCACGCCGTGATCTCGAAGCCCTTTTCGCGCAACCCAAGCGATTTGAGGATCGACCAACACACGGGAACCTCTTCGATCGGGTCGGCCGCTAGCGAGACGCGCAGCGTATCGCCGATGCCCTCGAAGAGCAAGATGCCAAGGCCAATCGACGATTTGATCGTACCGTCGCGCAAGAGTCCAGCCTCGGTGATCCCAAGATGCAACGGGTACGGCGTCGCGCGCTCGCGCAACCGCACGTCCATCAGGCGATATGCCGCGACGGTCGTGAGCACGTCGTGCGCTTTGAGCGAGATCGCGATATCCGTGTGCCCGTGCTCTTCGAGGATCGCGACATGCCGCAACGCCGACTCAACCATCGCCTCGGGCGTCAGGCCGAGCATCTTTTCCAGATCGGGCGCGAGCGAACCCATATTGACACCCACGCGGATCGGTATGCCGCGTTCTTTCGCCGCGAGCACCACCTCAGCGACCTTCTTGGGATCCCGAATGTTGCCCGGATTCAACCGCAACTTTGCCACGCCCGCCTCGATCGCCGCAAGCGCCATACGATGATCGAAATGGATATCCGCAACGATCGGTACCGGCGACCGATGAACGATCGCGGGCAATCCGGCCGCGTCCGGCGGATCTTTGACCGTCACGCGTACCACCTCGCAGCCCTCCATCGCGAGCGCGTAGATCTGCTCGAGGGTCGCATCGGCATCAGCCGTGTCGGTCGTGGTCATCGACTGCACGACGACCGGATGATCGCCGCCGATCCATACGCTCTTGGCATCGGGCTTGCCGGTCTTGTTCTGCAGGAAGATGGCCTTTGATTTGCGCCGCAAGCGCAGCATGGCTCAGAGCACTCCTTTGCCCGCGACGATGCGGGCGATATCGTGATAGGCAACGAGCAACATCAGCGCCATCAAAGCCGCAAACCCGGCGATGTGCACGAAGGCTTCTTTTTCCGGATCGACCGGCTTACCGCGTATGAGTTCGGCCACGATGAACGCTGCACGGCCACCGTCGAGTGCGGGCAACGGCAACAGGTTAAAGAAGCCGAGAGCGAACGAGAGCGTCGCTGCGAGCGCGAAGTAGGGGCCCCAGCCGAAGTCTTGTACCACGGTCGCCGCCTGACCCATGCCGATCGGCCCGGACACGCGACTCGCGTATTTCGTAAAGTGCGTCGCCAGAAGCGCGATCGACGAGAACGTGGTGTCCGCGATCTGCTGATAGGTATAGATGCTCGCCTTGACGGCGTCAACGAAGCCGACGCGCTCGTATGCAGGGGCCGGAACGAACCCGATGCAGCCGGACTTCGCATCATTCGGACACGGTTTCGGTACGACGGTGATCAGATGGCGCACGCCATTGCGTTCGAAGATGACGTCGATTTTTTTGCCGAGCGATGCGTGGATGCGGTCGATCAGTTGCGAAGCGTTGGTCACCGCGACTCCCGCGATGTTGAGCGAGACGATGCGATCGCCTGGATGCATGCCGTTTTCCGCCGCGGGATAACCCGCCATCACTTGCGTGACGATCGCGCGATCGACACGATCGCTCGCCACGCCGAAGGAAAGCGCGCCGACGAGCAAGATCACGAACGCCAGAATGAAGTTTGCGATGGGACCGGCAAGAACGATCGCCAGGCGCTGAATCGGTCGCTTTGCCTGGAAGTTGCGTTTCGCGTTTGCATCCTCGCTCACGAGGCGCGCCTCGGACTCGAGAAACTCGCGTTGCTGCTCGGCTTGCGAGGTCTTCCCGTCCTCGCCTTCCATCGCGCAGTATCCCCCGATCGGCAATGCACGCAGCGAATAGAGTGTGCCGGAGCGCGGACTGATCCAGCCGACGAGCTTCGGCCCCATGCCGACGGCAAACTCGTTGACCTGCACGCCGTTACGCCGCGCGACGATGAAGTGACCGTACTCGTGAAGCACGATCAGGATCGAGAGCATCACGATGAACGTGATGACCTTACCGAGCATGGCGAGTGAGATGAGGGCTAGCAACACGAACGTTCGATGTCCTTTACGAGGTCGGTCGCCACGGCACGTGCCTCGCGATCGGCCTCACGTATATGCTGGAGGGTCGCTGGATGCGGCGCAACCCGTTCCATCGCGGCCTCGATGATCTCCGGAATCCGGGTGAATCCCACCCGGCCTTCGACGAAAGCAGCGACGGCGACTTCGTTGGCCGCCGAAAGCACCGCCGGGGCTACCCCGCCGTGGGCCAGGGCCTCGTAGGCCAGGCGCACGCACGGGAACCGCTCCGGATCGGGTCTCTCGAACTCATAACGTACCAATGCTTCCTGTGGTTTACCCCCAAGCACGGCCAACACATCCCCCTTCGAGGAGCCCAGGTCCTCACGCGAGCCCCCATCGGGCGCAAGCCGGACGGGGTAGCTGAGTGCATAGCCGATGGGAACACGCATGTCGGGCGCGCAGAGCTGCGCCTTGACGCTGCCGTCGCTGAAGAGGACGAAGCCATGGGCGATCGATTGGGGGTGCACGGCGATGTGCAGGCGCTCGCCGGGCAGCGCGAAGAGGCGGCTTGCTTCGATGATCTCGAGCCCCTTGTTCATCATCGTGGCCGAATCGATCGTGTTCTTCGTCCCCATGTTCCAGGTGGGGTGGGCCAGCGCCTGAGCGACCGTCACGCCGTCCATCTGCTCGCGCGTGTGGCTCCGGAACGGGCCGCCAGAGGCGGTGAGGATGACGCCCGCGACGCTCGACGGATCCTCGCCCACCAGGCACTGGAAGATCGCCGAGTGTTCGGAATCGACGGGCACGATGCGCGACCCGCTGCGCGCAGCGGTCGCCATGAAGAGCTCGCCGGCGGCCACGATCAGCTCCTTGTTGGCGACGGCAACGTCGATACCGCGCTCGACCGCCGCAAAAACCGCCTCGAACGCCACGGCCCCGTCGGTCGCCGCAAGGACGATCTGCGCACCGCTCTCCACCGCCACACGAACGAGCCCTCGAGGACCATCGGCAGCGCTCGTCGCCATCGAGACGCCAAAACGTTCCGCTTGCTCGCGCAGCAGCGCCACGTTGCGCCCGGCCGCCAGCGCCACCACCTCGAATCGCTCCGGATGGCGCGCGATCACGTCGAGCGCTTGCGTGCCGATCGATCCAGTGCTTCCGAGAATTGCGACCCGCCGTCTCATTGCGGCACCACCAAGATGCCGAGCAGATGCAGCGCTGCGAAGAACGCCATCCCGCCGAAGAGGTACGAATCGAAACGATCGAGCACGCCGCCATGCCCCTGGATCATCGAGCCCGCGTCTTTGACGCCCGCATCGCGTTTGAGCGCGGACTCCGTCAGATCACCCGCCTGCGCGGCAATGCTCGTGAGGACACCCAGCACCACGCCTTGCCACCACAGCAAATGCATCTGCGGGATCGCGCAGCCCGCTGCCGCCGCACCCGCCACGACGATCACCGCGCCCACGGAGCCCTCGACGGTCTTCTTCGGCGAAATCTTCGTCAATTGATGACGGCCGATAAGCGTACCGATGATCATGCCGAAGATGTCGGTGAGCGCGATTAAAACGACGACGTAAAACGTCCACCACACGCCCGTCTGCGGAACCTGACGAATGAACACGAAGTACGTCAGCAATTTGCCGATGTAGAGCACGGCGAGCAGCGTGTAGGCGGTGCGAGCGAAGTATCCTTTTTGCTCGCCGTACATGCCGATCGCGAAACTTGCAATCGTGATGCCCGCCAGCAACGCCCCTTCCCATGTGTGCAGGCGATTGAACATCGCAAGCACGATGTACCCAAAGACACCGAACACGGCGACCGGATACTCCAGCGGTTGGCCTTTGATCTCGCAAAGGCCGTTTAGCTCATAGAGCGCAGCGAAACCGACGACGAGCAGCAGCGCGTAAAACATCCAGGCCCAGACGACCGTCGAGAGACCGATCGCCGCCACGAGCAGGCCGACCAAGACCCGGCGTACGGTCACGATCCGCCGAACCGGCGTTGCCGCTGCTGAAATTCGACGATCGCGCGGGTGAAGTGCTCGCGCGAGAAATCGGGCCAGTAGGTATCGCTCATCACAAGTTCCGTATACGCCGCTTGATAGAGCATGAAATTCGAGAGCCGGTGTTCGCCGCCCGGCCGAATCAGGAGATCGGGATCGGGCACGCCTACCGTGTAGAGGTGCCGCGCGATCATGTCGTCGTCAATCGTCGCGGGATCGAGACGGCCCTCCGCCACCTCACGCGCGATCGCTCGCACCGCCCGCTCGAGCTCGCTGCGCGAGCTGTAGTTGACCGCCAGGTTCAAGATGAGTCCCGTGTTCGCCGCGGTATCGCGCTGCAGTGATGCAAGCGCATCGCGCGAGCCGTTGGGAAGCGCCTGCCAATCGCCGATCACACGAACGCGCACGTTGTTGCGATTGAGTTCCGCCAACTCGTTCTTGGCGAAATAGACGCAGAGGTCAAAGAGAAACGCGATTTCCTTAGCGTCGCGTCGCCAATTCTCCGTCGAAAAACCATACACCGTAACGACCTCAACCCCAAGGTCGCTTGCAGCGCGCGTCACCTCGCGCAACGCGAGGATTCCACGACGGTGACCCTCCACCGCGGGCAATCCGCGCTCGCGCGCCCACCGCCGATTACCGTCCATGATAATTGCGACATGTCGTGGCACCGCTAACCCGGCGATCATGCGACGCTCCGCGCATACGACTCGTAACCGCAGATGAGTTCAATCGCGTCTGCGCTTTCGGTCGCGTGCAGCACGCGAAGGGTACCGACACCGAGCCAGCCACCGACCGGTGCGAGGAGCACAAAGCGCACGCAGCGGCCACGAAGGGCGGCCCGTGCGTCAACTTCAGGAACGAGGGTAAGGTCGGCCGTGGGATCCGCGGACATCGGTCGGGGCTCGCCCCTAGACTTCCATGATGTCTTTTTCTTTAGCCGCGACGAGACCGTCGATCTCTTTAACGAAGCGATCGGTCAGCTTTTGCATGTTATCTTGCATGCGCTTGTTATCGTCTTCGGTAATGTCGTGGTTCTTGAGTTGCCCTTTGAGATCGTCGTTGGCTTTGTGGCGCACGTTGCGTAGCGCAACCTTACCTTCTTCTGCCTTCTTTTTTACGATCTTCACGAGCTCTTTGCGGCGTTCTTCATTGAGCGGCGGAATGATGAGGCGAATCGTCGTGCCGTCGATATTGGGCGTGATGCCGAGGTCGCTCTTCTCGATCGCCTTGCGAATGTCACCGACCGTGTTCTTATCGAAGGCGGTGACGACGAGCGTCCGCGCGTCGGGCGTCGAGATGCTGGCGACCTGCTTGAGCGGAACCGCCGAACCATATGCTTCGACGTGCAGCCGGTCGAGCAGCGCGGGCGTCGCGCGGCCGGTGCGGATCGCGGCGAACTCCGAGCGCGTCGCCTCAACGCACTTATGCATCTTCGACTCGACGTCTTTGAAGAAATCGGACATTATCTCGTTACCTCCATCCCTACCTTGGCATAACGTTCGACGACGGTTCCGATCGGTTCACCGAAGGCCACGCGTCGAATATTGCCGGGCACTGCCATGTCGAAGACCACGATCGGCAGGCTATTATCCATGCAGAGCGCCATCGCGGTCGAATCCATCACTTCGAGGCCGCGCTGCAGGACCTCCATGTACTCGAGCCGCTCGAACCGCGTCGCCGTGGGGTCTTTCTTTGGATCGGCGGTGTAGATGCCGTCAACCTTGGTCGCTTTGAGAATTGCATCCGCCCCGATCTCGACCGCGCGCAACGCGGCCGTCGTATCGGTGGTGAAGTACGGATTCCCGGTGCCGGCCGCGAAGATCACGACGCGTCCCTTCTCCAGATGGCGCATCGCCCGGCGGCGGATATACGGCTCCGCGATCTGGTGCATCGCGATCGCCGTCTGCACGCGCGAGGGGACGCCCATCCGTTCGAGCGCATCCTGCAAGGCGAGCGCATTGATCACCGTCGCGAGCATCCCCATGTAGTCGGCCGTCGCGCGATCCATTCCGGCCTCTTCGTGCACCTTGCCGCGCCAGATGTTCCCACCGCCGACGACGACGGCAACCGAGACGCCGGCGCGGCTGATCTCAGCTATTTCGTCGGCCATCACGCGCGTGGTGTGGACGTCAACGCCCGTATCGGTTCCGGCGAACGCTTCGCCGGATATCTTGAGGAGGACGCGGGCGTATTTCGGGCGACTGTGAGGATCCAAGCGAGTTAGTTCTCTCCGAGAGCGAACTTCGTGTAGCGGCGCACTTTGATGTTCTCGCCGAGCGAACCGACCGCGGCGTTGATCAGGTCGTTCACCGAGAGCGAATCGTCTTTGACGAACGGCTGATCGAGCAGCACGTGCTCTTCAAACCACTTGTTCAATTTGCCGTCAACGATCTTTTCGATGACGTCGGCGGGCTTGCCCGCGGGCACCGCCTCACGAAACTCGAGTTTCAGCTTTTCAATCAGCTCTGCCGGGACGGCGGCGCGATCGAGGTACTCCGGGGACATCGCTGCGATATGCATCGCGATATCGCGGGTCAGCTCGCCGAACTTCGGGTTGCGGGCCACGAAATCGGTCTCGGAGTTCACCTCCACGAGCACGCCGATCTTTCCACCGGCATGGATGTAGCTGCCAACAAGCCCTTCGTTGGCCGAACGCTCGGCCTTCTTCTCTGCTTGCGCCGCGCCGCGCTCGAGCAGCAGCGTCTTGGCTTTCGCGACGTCGCCGCCGGCTTCGACCAGCGCTTTGCGACAATCCATCATCGGTGCGCTCGTCGCGTCGCGGAGCGCTTTGATCTCATCGGCTTTCGGTTGATACGACATTGCGGTGGACACCAGTTCTCTCCAATTACGCAGTTACATTCTTGAAAAAGAGAGGCCGGTTTGCAGGCCTCTCTCGGGAGCGTCGTCGGGCCGGGCGGTTAGACCGCGGCCTCGGCCTCGGCCAGCGTCGTCGGCGCCTCTTCCGCGTACTCGGCGTAGGAGGTTTCGGCGTCGTAGGAGCTCTCGGACTCCGTCCTGCCCTCGATGATGGCGTCGGCAATCTTGCTGACCATCAGCTTCACGGCGCGGATGGCGTCGTCGTTGCCCGGAATCGGGAAGTCGATCTCGTCGGGGTCGCAGTTGGTATCGATCACCGCGATGATCGGAATCTTCAGCTTACGCGCTTCGAGGACCGCGATGCGCTCCTTCTTCGGATCGACGATGAAGACGGCGTCCGGCAGACGGTGCATATCTTTGATACCGCCAAGGAAACGCTCGAGCTTGTTCATCTCGTCCTGGAGCAGCGCGACCTCTTTTTTCGGAAGACGGTCGAAGTCGCCCTGAGCCTTCATATTCTCGAGCTCGCGGAGACGCGCAATGCGCTTCTGGATCGTCGAGAAGTTGGTCAGGGTGCCGCCCAGCCAACGCTGGTTGATGAAGTAGGTTCCGGCACGCTCCGCTTCTTCACGCAGCACGTCTTGCGCTTGCTTCTTGGTGCCGACGAAAAGGATGACTTTCTTCTCGCGCGCCATCTGTTTGACGGCGTCATAGGTTTCGCGCAGCTTCTGCACGGTCATCGCGAGGTCGATGATGTAGATGCCGTTGCGCTCCTGGAAGATGAACGGTTTCATCTTCGGGTTCCACCGGCGGGTCTGGTGACCGAAGTGGACGCCCGCTTCGAGGAGTTCGCGCATGGTGATGACGGACACAGGTATCTCCTTCTGCTGGCCCCGGTCCGCGTGCCGTCATGGCGTGCGGGCCCTGTCGTGAGGCCATAATTCGCCCCCCATCCGTGCGGGGCGTAGTGAACAACCGGTCGAGTATAGCACGCCTGGGAGCCCCGGTCTAGGACGGTTTGCGCCGCCCCGCCCTGCGCACCGGCCCTATGCCATGCGTGCTGCTTAAGGGTTGCTCATCGAGCCGCCGATGAGATAAAGCGATGCGTTGGCTCGTTACCGGTGGCCTCGGGTTCATCGGCTCGAATTTCATCCGCCTGGCGCTTGGCGAGCGACCCGATCTCCAGGTGGTGAACCTGGACGCGATGACCTATGCTGGCAACCCCGCGAACCTGCGCGACGTCGAGACCGACCCGCGCTACCGCTTCGTCCATGGCGATATCTGCGATCCGCAGGCCGTGGCAGGGGCCATCGGCGACGGGGTGGACGCGATCGTCAATTTCGCGGCGGAGACGCATGTGGACCGCTCGATCCTCGACCCGGAGCAGTTTCTGCGCACGGACATTTTGGGCACCCACGTACTGCTCGAGGCAGTGCGCGAGCGAGGGATCGCGCGCTATCTCCAGGTTTCGACCGACGAGGTCTATGGCGACGTGAGCACGGGCGAGTCCCGCGAAGACGACCCGTTACGTCCGCGCAGCCCGTATTCGGCAAGCAAGGCAGGCGGGGACCTGCAAGTGCTGGCCTACCGGACCACCTACGGGGCCCCGGTGCTGATCACGCGCGGCAGCAACACCTACGGGCCCTACCAATACCCCGAGAAACTGATTCCGCTCTTCGTGACGAACCTGCTCGACGATCAGAGCGTGCCGGTTTACGGCGACGGACTGCAGGTTCGCGATTGGATGCACGTCGAGGATCACGCGCGCGGCATCATGCACGTGCTCGAGCATGGCCAACTCGGCGACATCTACAACATCGGCGGCGGCAACCCGCGCACGAATCTCGAGATCACCCGCCTGCTGCTCGACGGCTGCGGACGCTCGTTCGACACGCACGTGCGCCACGTTGCCGATCGCGCCGGGCACGACCGCCGTTATGCGATCGACACCGCGAAAGCCCGCGCGCTTGGTTGGGCGCCGCGGGTGGACTTCGAGCAGGGTCTGCGCGCGACGATCGCCTGGTACCGAGCAAACGAAGCGTGGTGGAGGCCGTTGAAATCCGGCGAATTCCTCGACTACTACAAACGCCAATACGCGCACCGATAAGGCGAAAGGATCTATGAAGGGCGTTATTCTCGCGGGTGGCCTCGGGTCGCGGCTGCGACCGCTAACGAAGGTGACGAACAAGCATCTTCTGCCGATCTACGACAAGCCGATGATCTACTATCCAATCGAGACGCTCGTACGAGCCGGCATCAAAGATATCATGATCGTCACCGGCGGTAACTCCGCGGGCGATTTTTTGCGACTGCTCGGAAACGGCAGTGATTTTGGCCTCAAGGACATCTACTACACGTACCAGGAAGGCGAAGGTGGCATCGCCGACGCGCTCAAACTCTGCGAGCATTTCGCCGAGGGGCACCGCATTGCGGTCATCCTTGGAGACAACATCATTCAAGACGATATCTCGCCGTACGTCCGCAAGTTCGAGGAACAAGACTCGGGCGCGCGCATCTTACTCAAAGCAGTGGACGACCCCGAACGCTTCGGATGCCCCGAACTCGACGGCGAGCGCATCGTGCGCATCGAAGAAAAACCGAAGCAGCCCAAGAGTAACTATGCGGTAACGGGCATTTACATGTACGATCGTCGCGTCTTCGATTTTTGCAAGCGCCTGAAGCCGTCAGCGCGCGGCGAACTCGAGATCACCGACGTCAACAACGCCTACATCAAGGAAGGCGACCTCTACTACGACGTCCTCGACGGTTGGTGGACCGACGCGGGGCAATTCGAATCCCTCTACCGCGCCGCGCAGTTGGTCGCGAGCGCGCGCGGGCTCTAGCGTTTGACGCCTGCCGCCGCTAAAAACCGATCCGCCATCGAGAGCAACTGCCACGGCTCCGCATATCCGCGCCCTTGCTCGCCGGCAAGCGCCTCGATGTAGATGCCATCCTGTGCGTGATTCGCGTCGTCGGGGCCGGTGTCGTTTTCGAACGTGTGGATCGCTCCGTAACCTACCGTTCCAACGGCGCGCCAGTGGAGGTCGTCGAAATAGACCATGAGGTCGGGAGCAACGTTACGAACCTCGCGATAGATATCGACTGGCCGGTAGACCGCGGTCGCCATGGCCTCACCTGTAGGTCGCGAGATGGCGCGCAATTTGCGCGAAAGTTCCTCCAAAACGCTTTCCACCTCCCCTACCGCTATCGTACCCTCCGGCTCGCGCCCGCATACGTTGAGAAACACCCGCGCGTAGTAGCCGCCTTCTCCCCAGGCCTTCGTGCGCGACCAGTCAATGTCAAGTTTGGCAAACGGCGTTGGCGTCGCCGGGTATGAGCGAAGACGCAGGTATCCTTCCTTGATGAGCCACTCGTTGATCGCAAGGCCGCCATCCATTCGTTTGGCGCCGTGATCGGAAACAACGTATATATGCGTTGATCCCTCGTCGATACGCGCAAGCAAACGGCCGAGCATACTATCGTAACTTTCATAGTAGTCGCGGATGACGTGCTCATAAGCGTTCCCCACAATATAATCGCGGTGGCGCGTATCGAAGTATTTCCAGAAGCCGTGATGAAGACGGTCGGTCGCGATTTCGCATGACATGAAAAAATCCCAGTCCGGCCTCTCAATCAAATGTTCCAGCATCTGAAAGCGCCGTTCCGTCATGTCGTACAACTGACGGATGAGTTGATCTTTGTTTTCCACGCGAAAGTTGGGGCAATCCGGCAGATACTCGCCACTACATGCTCGTGCAATTTCGGTTTTCAGCGAGCTTGGATAGGTATACTCGCTGTGCGCGCTTGGGGTGAGAAAGCAGCCCACCTGCACCCCATTGACCGGCTTTGGCGGGAAGGATGGCGGAACCGCCACCGTGACCACTTTTTTACCAAACGAGCCGAGCTTGTCCCATACAGCCGGTTCGCGTATCGAACGCGAGGTTGCAAGTTCGAGCCCCGTGTACGTGTGATCGGTCCTGTTGCGAAAACCATACACGCCGAGTTCCCCCGGGTCCTTGCCAGTTACCATGCACGCCCAAGCGGGAACCGTAATCGCCGGCACGACGGACTTCAATATCCCATAGGTGCCTCGCGACATCAGGCCGCGAAGCGTCGGCATCTTCCACTCGGGGCGATCAAAGATGATCTGCGGGGTACCGCAATCGATCCCAAGGACTAGCAACCGATGTGCCTTCACGTCAATCTCCTCGGCCCTTCATTATCGGCGCGTGTTCGCACCCTTATCTCTCGTTCCTCGCGCTCGTAGCCGATACACATGATGGATTGAGAAAGGAACTGATTATGCGCGACGGCGCCCGCCCCGAGACAGAGTCACTGATTCGCCAATACCGAGCCCTTCTCGATGAGCACTCCACGGTTGCCGCGGTTGGATGGCGATCCGAGGACGTCCAGCGGCGCAACTTCGCCGCGATTGCACAGGTCTTCGCCCACGAACTTGCACCCTTTACCGTCCACGAAGTGGGCAGCGGCCTCGGACACTTTGCGGACTTCCTCGAGTGCCACTACCCGCACGCTCGGTATAGCGGAAGTGACATTGTCGCCGATATGATAACGCGCGCGAAGAAGAGGCGCCCTGACCTCGACGTCCGGGTCCGGGACATCCTCGCTCCGCCCCCTCTGGAAAAAGCCGATTACGTGGTCGAATCGGGTATCTTTAATCTCCGAATTGATTGCGGCCATTCGGCCTGGGAAGCCTTTATTCGCGAGATGCTCCGGGCAATGTTCGATGGGGCCACCAAGGGCATAGCTGCCAATTTCCTCACGTCGCACGTCGATTGGAAACGCGAGCTTGGCCACTATGAAAACCCCGCTGCAGTTCTGTCGTTCGCCATCGAACAGCTCTCTCGATTTTCAGAAATACGCCACGCATATTATCCATGGGAATTTACGCTCCTCGTATATCGCGCACCGCAAACATTACCTTTTGCGCCCCCTCCCGTCCCATGGCCGCAGCGCACCCGCGAGCGTCCCGATCTTCGCGCATGGTGAACGGCAGGCTCCGCGGGCTGTTCTGCCAATCGTGTGCGATATGAGCACCCGTATTTTGTGGCTCGGCCTCGACGGGGCCGACGAGAGCACGCTCGGGCGAATGTTGCGTACGGGCCGCATGCCCGTTCTCCAGAGGGCGTTGTCACGCGGCACAGTAGCGCCGCTGCGCTCGACCGCGCTTCCCATCACGCCGGCCGCCTGGGTCGCGATGTACACGGGAATGAACCCGGGAAAGACCGGCAT
Source organism: Vulcanimicrobiota bacterium (assembly GCA_027452165.1). GTDB lineage: Bacteria > Vulcanimicrobiota > Vulcanimicrobiia > Vulcanimicrobiales > Vulcanimicrobiaceae > REEB354. The sequence goes on from DAIDGX010000019.1 coordinate 200,282, forward strand.
CCTCACCTGGAAACAAGCATCCTATGCGTACGATCCGCCGATCGTGACCCACGATGCGATTACACGTCATGCGCTTCACCGCCGGCTTGCTGATGCGAAACGCTCGTTTGCAAGCATCGGCTTCCCCATCACCTCGCCTCTTCCCGATACGAGCTTCGTCCTCGCCGGGTGGGACGCACCGGCGAATGGCCCCATCTGCAACGACGCCGCGTGGGTAGATCGTCTGTCCGATATGGGATACTTTTCCGAGGATGAATTTTCTACGGAGAAAGATTCGCTGGTCAGAAACCTGCGCGCCCGATTTCGAATCGCCCGTGAACTTGCATGCGAAAAGACGTGGGATTGCATCGGGCTATTTTTCTCGTTTATCGACCACCTGGGCCATCGCCTCGGCGCCGCAAACGAAGTAACCGACACCCTTTTGGAAATCACCGATGCCGAACTTGGCACGTTCCTCGCGTCTCTGCCCGATGAACCCGTACTCCTGGTGAACTCCGATCATGGCTTTGGTACGTTCGAGCGTGCATTCTCGATCACGCAGTGGCTCGCCTCGCGCGGCTATTTGGCATTGCGTTCCTCGCTGATTCACAAAACCGCTGAAGCGCGCGGGCTCGAGAACGTCAACGTTCGAATGGATATCGACTGGAACCATAGCCGTGCCTTTTGCGTCGATGCCATCGGATCGTATGCAGCTATTCGCGTGAACACCGCCACGCTGCTTCCAGCCGGAACCGTGCATCCCCGCGACGTCACAAAACTCAGCGATATGATCCGTGACGACCTGCTCGCCACGACAACGGAGACTGGCGATCCGCTCGTTGCAAACGTCTGGCGTCGCGAGGAACTCTTTTGGGGACCAATGACACCTTACCTACCAGAGTTGATCGTTGAGTGCGTTCCGGACACCGTCGCGCTGGTCGGCAAATGGAAATCGGTAGAAGGTGACTTGCATTTGGATCCGCATACCTTCGTCCATCAGGGCACCTATCATTCTCACCGCCCCGCCGGCATTTGGGGGTCATCATTCTCATGCGTGGGCGAACTCAGCGTTGAGGACGTGGCCGCAACGATCTACGGATTGCTCGACCTTCCGCTTCCGGCAGACGTTGACGGCACCGATCGATCGGGACGCTCGCATAACAAAGCCACGTCCGAGCCTGCGCTATCGCCGCATGAAAGCAATCCGTACACACCCGATGAAGAAGAGACGGTGCGCAGGCGTTTGGAGGCGCTCGGCTACTTGTGACCGGTATCTCGAACGTGTCGCCGGAAAGATCGCTGCACCTGCTTTCGGGAGATGATCCCGCGTGGAGCGCGTTTCTCGACACGTCGCATCCCACGCTCTTTCAATCGGACACGTGGTGTCGCACGGTCTGTTCGGAGTATGGCTTCGCGTTTGGCGTCCTTGCGGTGTTATGCAAGGGAGCTATTGTCGGCGGCATTCCTTTCGCTCGCGTCAACGATTTTCGTGGCATTCGCCATCAGACATTTGCCTTTTCCGACGTCTGCGAGCCCCTTGGAGACGCGTGGCCGGAACTCGAACGCTGGATCGCCGACGGGCTCATCCCGTGGAGCATTCGCTGCCGTGCGCTCGACACAGCTCTGGCCGACCAGACCGTTCAGACCGGGGTTCATCACGAGGTTAGGCTCGACGACATCGGCGCAGTGCGCGCGCGTTGTCACTTGAGCCATCGGCAGTTTGTCACGAAAGCCGAGCGCTCTGGGGTAACCGTCCGTCGCCTTCATGGCGAAGAGGGCTTGGCAACCTTCTATCCGCTCTTCTCCAGCCTACGAAAGCAAAAATTTCATCTGCTCCCTCAGGGTCGATCGTTTTTTGAGCGGATCGCCACCGCATACATGCCTGATCGGGGATGCGTGCTCGCCGCCTATGCGCAAGAGCGACCGATCGCGGCAATCGTCCTGCTCATAGAAGGATCGACACTCTATTACAAATGGGCCGCCTCAGATCCAACTGCACTCCAGGTTCGGCCGAACAACCTGTTGCTCGATCGCGCCATGGCGTACGCATGTGAGCTCGGCTTGTCGAGTTTCGATCTCGGAATCTCCGAGGGGGAGGGCCTTATCCATTTCAAGCGTCAACTGGGTATGCCGAAAGAGACACCCGTTTTCCGTGCACGTTACCACCTACCGCCACCGTCGGACGCGGTGCTCGAAGTAGAACGTGCGCTCGGCGCGCTTACACGCCTGATCACCGCCCCCGACGTCCCGCTCTCGGTAGCCGAGGCAACGGGCGCCGAACTCTACCGCTTCTTCGTATGAGAGTCTCACCATGAAAGATATCGAATGGAATTACCGGCGTTGGCAAGAGACCGAAGACTGGTCAACGCAAGGCGATCGCTGGTCCAACGACATGGGCGGAACGGTAGCGCAATGGTATTGGTTTCTCTTCCCACGCCTCCAACGCTACCTACCCGCGCGCCGTATCCTTGAGATCGCCCCGGGGTATGGTCGCTGGACGCAGTTCCTGCTCGAGCACACCGAAGAGTTGGTCGCCGTTGACCTCGCACCACGCTGCATCGATGCATGTCGTGCGCGATTCGCAAAACATTCAACTTTTCGTGGCTATGTCAACGACGGGCTGACCATGCCCATGGTCGAGGACGCCAGCATCGATTTTGTTTTCTCGTTTGGCTCCTTCGTCCATATGGAAGAGGATGTCGCAGCCTCGTACATCCGCGAAATCGCTCGCGTCCTTAATCCGACAGGGAACGCATTTATTCACCATTCAAATGGTGGCGCGGTGTACGCAGGCGACGTACCTCGTAACTTTTCGCGCCTCTCCGCGAGATTCGTCGCCGACGTTTCTCGTGAGGTAGGTCTCCTACCAATCACGCAAGAGCTCCACTCATGGGGAACACCGGTTGACGAACCCATCTCCTGCATCACGGTGCTCGCCGCACCACAGTCGAAGTTTGCTGGTCCGCTCAGAGTCTATGTCAATGACCATCCCGATGCGGAAGCCGCATATATTGCAAGCGTATCGGAGCTTTATACTTAGAGCATCTTCATAAGGCGGTCGCAAACGTAGAAGATCTGCTCCTCGCTCATTTCGGGAAAGATCGGGAGCGACAGTTCATGATTTGCGAGATATTCAGCATTCGGGAACGCCCCTCGCCCGTATCCGAGCGCCGTGTAGCCTGGCTGAAGATGACAAGGCACCGGGTAATGAACGTTCGTCTCGACGCCTTGCGTTCGCAGCTCGGAACGAACGGCGTCACGCTCATCGACGAGAATGGGGTAGATGTGGTATGCGGAACGGCTGTTTGGAATCACAGCAGGCTTCTTCACCTCGCCCAGGCGCACGTCGTACCCCGCGGCGACTCGTCGCCGTCGTTCCGTCCACTCAGCCAGGTGCCGTAATTTCACTGATAGTACGGCGCCCTGAACGCCGTCGAGACGGTAATTGTATCCGAGCTCCTCGTGGATATATTTTTCCACGCTTCCGTGATTACGTAACCTGCGCAACCTTGAGGCAACATCACCGTCTTGCGTGACCACAGCGCCGCCTTCACCCGCAGCACCAAGATCCCTCCGTTTCAGTTTGACGTGAGACCACTTGCCGGAACTAATTACTGAGGGCATGAAAGGTCTCATTCGTGCAATCGAATCCAACCCACCCGGATCCCGAGGTGCCTGCGAAGGCGACCCGCCGTCGTTTCTCGGCCGCC
>DAIDGX010000020.1 GCA_027452165.1 Vulcanimicrobiota bacterium
GCTGCTGCGCCTCCTCGGCGGCACTGACCGGACCCTTGCGCTTGCCGCCGCGTCTGCGGCCCTTCTTCTTCGCCGCAGCGGCAGCGCCGCCGGCTACGAGTTCTGCAAGCACGTAGTCGTCTGCGTCGTCGATATCGAGAATGCGAACCTTCGCGGAGTTGCCCGCATTGTTCGCCGCGTTTTCCACCTCGACGATGTGGCCGCCGATGACGGCCGCCGCGGACGTGGGATTGGGCAGACGTCCGCCCAAGAGTTCCACGTCGTGTTCGTCGCCGACGCGCAGCGCGACGCCGTCGCGGCTGACGTGGGCGACGCGATCGACGCGCGCGCGCTCCGGATGGAGCATGGGATCGACGCGAACGTGAATCTTTTCTTTGAGCTCGCCGCTGAGTTGCTCGATTTCGTCTTCGTACCAGAACTCGAGTTGCGCGGCGACGCTCGGCGCGACTTCGACGTAGAGTCCGTCGTGCGCGTGGGTGAGCGCCTTCGCTGCGTGTTCGCGCACTTCGCGCATCGTTTCGATCGCGACCGACTGCGGCGAGAGCACGCTGCCGAGACCGCTGCACGTCGGGCACGAACCGCGCAGTTGACCGGAAAGATCTTTACCGACGCGCTTGCGCGTGAACTCGAGCAGACCGAGATTCGAGAAGGACTGAATGGTTGCGCGCGTGCGATCGCGGCGCAGCCCGTCTTCGAGCGCGGTGATGACCTTGTTGCGCGCCGACTCCGACGACATGTCGATGAAGTCGACGACGATGATCCCGCCGATGTCGCGCAGGCGCACTTGGCGCGCGATCTCGGTCGCCGCCTCGATGTTCGTCTTGACGATCGTATCTTCGAGATTGCGTCCGCCGGTGAATTTGCCGGAGTTCACGTCGATGACGGTGAGCGCTTCGGTCGTCTCGATGACGATCGAACCGCCCGACGGCAGATTGACCTTCGGCTTCATCAAACGCGCGATCTCTTCGTCGATCTTGTAGTCGGCGAAGAGGTCGCGGCCGTGATTGTAATGCTGCACGCGCTCGAGGTGCTGCGGTCCGAGCAGCTGCAGGAACTCGCGAACCTTGCGGTATTCCGCTTCGTCGTCGATCAGCACGCGATCGACGTCGGCGGTCACGAAATCGCGCGCCGCTTTGTAGACCAGGTTCATGTCGCGATGCAGCAGCGACGGCGAGGGCGCGCGCTTGAACGTCTCGAGGATGCCGTGCCACATGCGGATCAGCACGCCGAGATCGGCGATCAGTTCGGCTTCGCTCACGCCCGCCGCGGCGGTGCGCACGACGGTCGCCATGCCTTCGGGGCGGATGCGCTTCATCACGCCTTTGAGGCGGTTGCGCTCGTCGGCCGAATCGATCTTGCGCGAGACGCCCGAATACTTGCCGGTCGGCATCAGGATCAGGTAGCGTCCGGGCAGCGAGATGTTGGTCGAGATGCGCGCGCCTTTGAGGCCGCGCGGCTCTTTGACGATCTGCACCAGCACATCGTCGCCCTTCTTGACCTTCTCGCTGATCGTGAAGCCGGAGTGACCGTGCGTGATCTCGACGTCGCCGATGTTCAGGGGCTGCTTGTTGATGTCGTCGACGTAGAGAAAGGCATTGCGCCCCAGGCCGATGTCGACGAACGCGGCACCCATCCCGGGCAGCACGTTCTGCACCCTGCCTTTATAGATCGACCCGATGACGCGCTCTTCGCGCTCGATGTAGAGTTCGGCAAGCGTGCCGTTCTCAAGGATGGCGACCCGATTTTCCAACGGGTCGCTCGAGATTAGAATCTCGCTCGACAAATTGTCCTCAATTATGTTGAGGGGCGGCGGCGCGGATTCCGGCCTTCGAACGCACTTCGCGACGACGACCCTGCGAGGCTACGCCTCGGGATCGCACGAGTCTGCGGGCGACGCGCGGGCTGCTACGACCGCTCCCTACGGAAAATCTTAAAACGTCGGTTCGATTCCGGCCTCCGGCACAGCGGACCTGCACGAGACGTCCGTGGTCACGATTTGCATAAACTTGAACGCTCGTGGGCCGAAGGTCCCTCGACACGGCGCCGGGCCCTCGGGCATGCTTCAGATACGGGTAGTCTCAGTGATGATCGGTGCAGGAGGATCATCCTTGTCGCTCCCATCCCAGAATCGCCGCCTCTTCTATCGGCAGCCGCTTTTCGTGCGGGTCGACCTGCGCGTCGCGGGCCTGCGCGTCCCGATTCCGGCGACCGTCACCGACATCTCGGGCGGCGGCTGCGCGCTCCAGGCGCGCACGATGCTCAAGCCGCGCACGGGGGTCGAGTTCTATCTGCCGCGTTCGGACGCCGCGGCACTGCGGCTCGCGGGCAAGCTCGTGAAAGTGAATTACGTACCGGCCGACCGCACCTTCCGCTACGCGATGGCCTTCGAGGCGATGGCCGACGACGTCCACGACGCATTGATTCGTTTCATCAGTCACGAGCAGCGCCGCTCGATCAGCGCCGCTCGCGGCCGCGATCCCGAAGCGACGGTCGTTTCGGCACAGCCGCGCCTGCAAGAGATGCGCGCCGATCGACGCATCGAGGTGAACATTCCCGTGCGCTACTCGGTTCCCGACGCGAGCGGCATCTTCGTCGGAACCGCGATCGATTTGAGCACGGGCGGTGCGCGCATCATCACCGAGCGTATCTTGCGCCAAGAGTGGAACGTTACCGTACGCTTCGATCTGCCGAACGGCGGATCCAACGGCGAAGTCCGACTGCACGCGCGCCCGCTTCCGGGGGTGAAATCCACGCGCGGCCGCTACTTGCAGAGCCTTGCCTGGCGCGATCCCGATCCGCGCGTGACCGAGGCGATCGAACGCTACGTGCAGAGCATGCGTCTGGCTGCGATGGGCCGCGCTTAGCGGCTGTAGGCAAAGGGCCACGGATAGGCCCACGAGGCGCGCCGGTAGAGTTCGACGTTTTTACGCCGCCCGCCGATGTCGATCTCCACGCGCTGCAGCGCGCGCATCTCGTGTACGAAGGTCACGTCTTCGATCGCGAACTGCCAAAGCTCGCGCAGTTCCAACTCTTGCAACGCCGCGCAGCGCGCGAGCGCGCGCAGGTCGCCGAGCGTCCCCTGCGCTTCGATCGCGAGGGCGTGCAGCGGCAGCGCGGCGATCGCCTCCGGCGACGGCGGTTGCTCGACGCTCGCGACGCGCAGCGCTCGCAGCGCGCGCAGCCGCGGCAGCGCGTCGGCGCCGCGCAGACGCACGTGCGAACAGTCGAGCGCGCGCAGCGCATGCAGGCGCGCGAGCGCCGCGACGTCGAGCTCGGCGCGCAGCGCGCTTGCGCGCAGTGAGGTGAGCTCGGGAAACGCATCGACGACGGCGGCCGTCGCGAGCGGCACGAGCAGATCGAGCCATCGCACGCGCGGCGCCGTGATACCGGCAAGCGAGACCTCACCCGCGAGGACCACGCGCGAGACCGGCCACGACGCGACGTCCGCAAGCTGCGTCGCGCCTTCGCCGTCGAGGCGGATCGTCGCGCTCGGATGCGCTTCGCACCACGCCCGCAGCAGCGCGAGCGCGGCGGGCGCGAGCGGCTCGCTCAGAACGAGCATCGCGTCGCCGGAGAGCGCGCCGAGGAGCGGGCCGAGATCCGTGTGCCGATGCAGCATCCGCACCGCAAGCGGCCGCTCGTCCGGAATTGCAGCGCCGAGCGCGCGCGCGGCGAGCCGCTCCGCGTGCGCGGGTCCGACGATCCGCGGATGACGCGGCACGGCGGTATCGACCTGCGCGTTCGCTCGCGCGATGCGCTGCCAGCGCTGCAGCACGAGCGCGCGATCGGTCGTGCGCACGACGAGCACGTCGCGCCCGCTCGCATCTTCGATCGCGAGATCGACGAGGTGATGCACGTGTCCCACGATGCGCGCGCGCGTCCGGCGCCCGTCGCCGAGCGGCAGCGCGCAAGAGTCACCGACGCGATAGGGAAGCTTCACCCGTGCCCAACTCCGAACGTGCGAGCGGTCGACGATTCGATCACGACTACGGTGTTACCACACACGCCGTGCTCTTCCTCACCGATCTCGAGCCCGAGGCGGTCGGCGACGCGGGCGCTCACGCGACGCACTACGAGGCCGTCCCCGTCGCGGATTTTCGCGCTCTGCTCGCGCACGTGCCGCACGAGGCGATCGAACGCTCGACGTTCGTCGACGTCGGGGCGGGCATGGGGCGCGCGATGCTGCTCGCGAGCACCTATGCGTTCCGCCAGGTCTACGGCATCGAAGTCTCGCCGAGCCTGTATGAAGTCGCAAAGGAGAACCTCGCGCAGGCGCGGGTTCCGACGCGGCGCTGCAACGATCTGCGCTTGGTTCGCGACGATGCGCGCATCGCGCAGTACCCGCCGGGCGACCTCGTCGTCTTTCTTTTCAATCCGTTCGACGCCGAGGCGCTGCGCGCGACGCTCGCGAGCATCGCCGGGCGGCGTCACGCGGGCGAGACCTGGATCCTCTACCACACGCCGGTCGAGCGCGCCGAGCTCGACGGCATCGCGAACCTCACGATCGTCGCCGAGGAGACGTACGGCATCGTGGCTCGCACGTAGGCATCATGAGCGACGCGCGCGGATTGAGCAGCCGGCAAGCGCAGGAACGTCGCGCGCAGTACGGCGCCAACGCCGTTCCCGCCGAGAAGCGGCATCCGCTGCGCGATCTTGCGGCGCGCGTCTGGGGCCCGGTTCCGTGGCTGCTCGAGTTCACGCTCGTCCTCACGCTCTTCACCGCGCGCTACGCCGACAGCATCGCCGTCGCATTTCTGCTCCTCTTCAACGCGGCGATCGCGACGATCCAAGAGGGACGCGCGCGCGACGCGATCGAGCTGCTGCGCGCGAAGATTACGGTAAGCGCGCGCGTGCTGCGCGACGGCACCTGGCAAACCGCGCCCGCCGAAGAGCTCGTGCCCGGAGATCTCGTGCATCTCGCGGTCGGTGCGATCGTTCCGGCGGATGTCAGCACGACGCGCGGCAACATCGCCGTCGATCAATCGCTGCTCACCGGCGAGTCGGCGCCGCGAACGGTCGCACCCGGCGAGACGGCCTATGCGGGCAGCACGGTCGTGCGCGGCGACGCCGACGCCGTCGTCAGCGCAATCGGCACGGCGACCGCATTCGGAAAGACCGTCGAACTCTTTCGCTCCGCGCGCACACCGGGACAGTTGGAGCGCTTCGTCGTGCACCTCGTCACGATCCTCACGGCGATCAGCCTCGCGATCGTCGTGGTCGTCGCGAGCGTCGCGCTGCACCTTGCTTACGGGATCGCCGACGTCGCGATCTTCTCGATCGTGATCCTCCTTGCGTCGGTTCCGATCGCGCTCCCGGCAGCGTTTACGCTCGCGACGACGCTCGGCTCGCTCGAACTCGCACGTCGCGGCGCGCTCGTCACGCGCCTCTCCGCGCTCGAAGACGCAGCGTCGATGGACATCCTCTGCACCGACAAGACCGGCACGATCACGGAGAATCGCATGGCGGTCGTCGCTTGCACGCCGTTTGCACCGTTCTCCGAACGGGACGTCGTGACGCTCGCGGCAGCGACTGCCGACGAGGCGGGGCGCGACCCGATCGACGTCGCGATCCAGCAGGCCGCGACCGATGCGAAGATCCCGCCGCTCGCGCGAAGCGCCCTCGTGCCGTTCGATCCGACCGCGAAACGCAGCTCCGCCGAGGTGTCGTGGCGCGGCGCACCGGCTACCGCCTACAAAGGATCGCCGGACGTGCTGCGCGCCGCGAGCGCATCGGTCCCCGCGACCTTCGACGAGACGCTGCGCGCGCTCGCGTCCCAGGGCGGACGCGTCATCGCGGTCGCGGTGCGCAGCGGCGCGACGACGGCGCTCGCCGGATTGATCGCGATCGCCGATCCGCCGCGCGCGGACGCGAAGGACCTGATCGCGCGCGTGCGCGCAATGGACGTCGAGGTTCGCCTGCTCAGCGGCGACACGGCGTCGACGGCGCTGCACGTCGCGCGCGCCGTCGGCATTCCCGACGCGGCCGTTCACGCCTCGATCTATCCGAACGACAAAGTCGCGATCATCACGGGGCTGCAGCACGAGGGGCACATCGTCGGCATGACCGGCGACGGCATCAACGACGCGCCGGCGCTGCGCGTCGCGAGCATCGGCATCGCGGTCGCGAACGCGACCGACGTGGCCAAGTCCGCGGCGGGCATCATCCTCACCGAGTCCGGCCTCGCGAACATCGTGACGGCAATCGAAAGCAGCCGCGCGATCTTCGCCCGCATGACCACCTACACGATCATGAAGCTCGTGAAATACTTGGAGATCGTCGGCATCTTGAGCGTCGCCTTCGTCATCACCCATGAGTTTCTGCTCACGCCCGAGCTCATGGTCGCGCTGCTCGTCTTCAACGACGGCGTGACGCTCGCGATCGCAACCGACAACGTTCCGCGCGCCCGGGGACGCTCGACGTGGAACGCTGCGGCACTCTTGCGTCGCGCCCTGCTTCCCGCGGTCGCGACCACACTCTCCATCGCGCTCACGATCGCCGCCGCGTGGCGCTTCTTCCATCTCGACATCGCGCAGGTGCGCAGCGTCGCCTTCCTCGCGATCGTCGCGATGGGGCAGTTCTCGGTCTACATCGTGCGCGCGCGCCCGGGAACGCCGTTCGTGCGCCCGTCGCGGATGCTCGTTGCGGCGACCGCGATCGCCGTCGCTGCCGCATGCGCGATGGTGCTGCTCGGCATCCTCGCGAGCCCCCTGCTCCCCGCGGTCGTGGCGAGCGTCACGGGCACGCTCGCGGCGCTCGGCGCGCTCATCTTCCTCGCATTTTCGGCACGGACGGCTATGGTGAACGCATGACCGGTACGAACGACCTCTCCTCGACGATCCATCTGACGATGGAGCTCACCGGTGCGTACGAATTTCGCGTGCGCGTCGACGGCGAGAACGCGCACGAGTTCGTCAGCGGCGAAGGGCCGCCGCTCGGCGCACCCGGCACGACGAGCGCGGGTGAGATGCTGGGCGCCTCGGTCGCGACGTGCCTCGCCTCGAGCTTCCTCTTTTGCGCGCAGAAGGCGCACGTACGCATCGAGAAGCTCGGCGCCGACGTGCACGTCGCGATGGCGCGCAACGCGCAGGGGCGCGTACGCATCCGCTCGGTCTCGGTCGCGCTCGACGCGAACGCGCCCGCCGAGCAGCACGAACGGATCGCGCGCTGCCGCGAGATCTTCGAAGAGTACTGCGTGGTGACCGAGAGCGTGCGCGCCGGTATCCCGGTCGACGTCGCGCTACGCGTTACCTAAAACGTCGCGGTCTTTTTGCGAGTAGATGTTGAGCAAGACGCCGACGGCGGCAAAGTTCGTCAAAATGGCCGATCCGCCGTAGGACATGAAGGGAAGCGGAATGCCGGTGATCGGCATGATGCCGATCGTCATGCCGATGTTGACGAGCAGGTGAAAGAAGAGCATCGCGACGATGCCGCTCGCAAGCAGAAACGCGAAGCGATCGCGGGCCGCGAGCATCGTTTGTATGCCGCCGAAGAGCACGAGGCCGTAGAGCGCGACGAGCGCGACCGAACCGAAGAAACCGAACTCCTCGGCGAGCACCGTAAAGATGAAGTCGCGCGAATGCTCCGGCACGAAATTCAGCTGCGTTTGCGTACCGTGATGCAGCCCGCGCCCGAGCCACTCACCGTTGCCGACCGCGATCTTCGACTGGTTCAAATTGTAGCCGGCGCCCTGCGGATCGGCCTTCGGATTCAAGAAGACGAGCAGGCGCGCTTTCTGGAAGGGCTTCAAGATCGCGTTCGTGCCGACGGCGAGCGCGCCCGCGGTCAGTACGCCCATCGCGTAGATCGCGAAATCACCGAGCTTCGGCAGCCCGAAGAACAACTGCGCGCTCAGGATCGCGAGCACCACGAGCGAGGTGCCGAGGTCGGGCTGTTTCAAAATCAGGAGTGCCGGAATCGCGACGGCAACGAGCGGCTTCCATAAGTCTTGAATGCGGTCGTAGGTGCTGCGGCAGAGCACCCATGCAATCGAGATCGCGAGCACCAGCTTCGCGGGTTCCGAGGGTTGGAACGTGCCGAGCGGTCCGAGCGAGATCCAACGCTGCGCGCCGAGCGCCGAATGCCCGCCGCGCAAGATGAAGAGCAGCAGCAGCAGATTGATGACGTACAACCCGGGCGCCCACCGCCGGTAATTCTGGTAATCGATGAACGAGACGCCCACCATCAGCGGCACGCCGAGGAACACGTAGAGCAGTTGCTTGCGCGCTTCACCGCTCGCGTCGGGGCTGTGCAGGTCGGCGGATTGGATGCAGACGATGCCGATGAGCGAAATCAGGACGCACGACACCGCGAGCGTCCAGTTGAAGTTGCGCACGTATCGGCGCGCTTCGATCCCGAGAGTCAATACCGCCATCGTTTCTGCTTACGACCCGCGCACGGCAACCGTACAGTTGAAGGGCAGCTGCCTCAGTGGGCCGTTGCGGGCTTGCCCGACGGCTGCTTCCTGCGGCGCCGCCGTTTCGGCGGCTCGGCGCTCGCGTTCGCGCTTGCCGATACACCGCTCGGCGACGCCGTGCTCGGCGATGCGGTCGCCTCGGCCTGCGCGCGTTCGTTCGTCACCGGCGGCTTCTCGCCGTCGTCGCCGCCGCCGGTCGGGCGGTTCACCGCGATGATCGGAATGCTCGCCATCATCGCGAGCGCGCGATCCTCGCGTTCGAAGTCGATCTCGACTTTTTCGCGATCGACTTCGACGTAGCGCGAGATCACGTCGACGAGATCGCGCTTCATGTTCTCGATGATCTCGGGCGCGAGCGCGAGATGGTCGGTCATGAGGACGAGACGCAGACGCTCCTTCGCCGTCGAGCTCGAGTTCTGCGTGCCGAGCATCTTTTTGAGCCACTCGATCATGCGCGGCGCCCTCCAAAGAACGAGCCGAGCTTATCGAGGAACGAGTCCTTGGTTTCGACCGTCGGCGCCGGCACGTCTTCGCCCGCGATGCGCGCGGCGATCGCGTGGTAGGCGCTCGCGGTCGCGCCTTCGTCGCGCAGCGCGAGCGGCTCGCCCTTGTTCGTCGTCACGATGATCTCGGGTTCGTCCGCGATCACGCCGAGCAGCGGCAACCGCAGGATCGCGTTCACGTCCTCGACCGAGAGCATCTTGCCTTTCTTCACGAGCGCGGGGCGCAGACGATTGATGATGAGCTGCGGTTTGAACTTGTTGCCGAGCAGGCCGACGACGCGATCGACGTCGCGCACCGCGGAGACTTCGGGCGTGCAGACGACGATCGCCTCGTCGGCGCCGACCACCGCGTTCTTGAAGCCCATCTCGATACCGGCCGGGCAATCGATCAGCACGTAGTCGAACTTCTCGCGCAGGCGCTGCACGAGCTCGCGCATCTTCTCGGTGTCGACCTCGTCTTTTTCACGCGTCTGCGCCGCGGCGAGCAGCATGAGCGTTCCGGTATGCTTGTCGGGCACGAGCGCTTCGTCAAGCGTGACGCTCTCGTCGAGGACGTCGAGCACGTGGTACTTCACGCGGCTCTCGAGTCCGAGCACGATGTCGAGGTTGCGCAAGCCGACGTCGGCGTCGACGAGCGCAACCCGGGCGCCGCGCTTCGCGAGCGCCGTGCCGAGATTCGCCGTCGTCGTCGTTTTGCCGACGCCGCCCTTGCCCGAGGTGACGACGATCGCGCGGCCGAGCTTCACCGGCGCCGCGGCCGGTGCTTCGTCGTGCATCGGTTGGAGTTCGTGCATGGAGTTACCCCGCTTTCAGAGCGCCGAAGAGACGCCCGAACAAGCCTTGCGAATCGAAATTAGTGAACGGAACGACCTCGCCTTCCAAGCGGCGCGCGATCTTGTCGTAGATCACGCGCAGCTTCGCCGACTCGTCGAGCACGACCGGTTCGCCGCGGTTGGTCGTATCGATGATCTCTTCGTCGTCGGGCACGATGCCGAGCAGCTCGACCGCGAGGATCTCGCAGACGTCGTCGACCGAGAGCATGTCGCCGGACTTCACCATCGCCGGGCGCAGACGGTTGACGATCAGACGGATCGGAATCTGCTTGTCGTTGAGCTTGCCGACCACGCGATCGGCGTCGCGGATCGCGCTGACCTCGGGGGTCGTCACCACGATGGCCTCTTTCGCGCCCGCGATCGCGTTGCGGAAGCCCGCTTCGATGCCCGCCGGGCAATCGATCAGCACGTAGTCCGCGAGCTCCGCCGCCTGCTCGACGATCGCCGCGAACTGCTCCTGCGTGATCGCGTCTTTGTCGCGCGTCTGCGCGGCCGGCAGAATCGAGAGCGATTCGAAGCGTTTGTCCTTGATCAGCGCTTGGCGCAGCTGGCAGCGGCCCTCGGCGACTTCGACCACGTCGAAGACGATGCGCTTCTCGAGCCCGAGCACGAGATCGAGGTTGCGCAGGCCGATATCGGCGTCGACGAGGATCACGCGCGCGCCGCGTTTTGCGAGCGCCGCACCGAGATTCGCGGTCGTCGTCGTCTTGCCGACCCCGCCTTTGCCCGACGTGATGACGATGCGTCGTCCGCTCACTCTGCGCGTACCTCCCCTAGTTTGGAAAACGGCGCGATGACGATTCTCCCATCGCGCACGAATGCACCCTCCGGTTCCGAGGAACGCGTGCGCGTTTCCTCGTCCATCGCGATCGAGGTCGCGATGCGCAGTTGCGTTGCTTGCAGCTGCAGCGCGTACACGCGCGCGCGATCGTCGCCCTGCGCGCCCGCGTGCGCGACGCCGAGCAAGCGCCCGAAGACCAGCACGTCGCCCGTCGCGACCAGCTCCGTTCCCGGATTGACGTCGCCGACGACGACGATGTTGCCCACGTGATGCAGCGCTTGCCCGCCCCGCAGCGTGCCGACGTGATAGAGCACACCCGGCGGCTGCGGCGCCACGTGAAGCGGCACGTTCGCCTGCACCGGCGCGACCGCCGCCGCGGGCGCCGTTTGCGGCGCCGAGCGGCGCACGCTCGGCTGCCCGCTGCGGCGACGCTGCGCGATGTCGGCGCGCGCACCGGCGAAGTCGGCGACGAGCGAGCGCGCGGAATCCGAGAGTTTGAGTTCGCCCTTGGGCTTGAGCGCGCGACGGCGTGCGAGCTCCTCCGCAGCGTGCCCCTGCTCGACGCCGCCGAGCTCGATCCCGTGCGTCTCGAGGAGCGCGCGCAGCGCCGCCAGTTCGGCCGCGCTCGGCGGTTCGGCGCCGACGACCGCCGTCGCCGCCGTGCCACGGTAGAAGTCGGGTCGCTCGGTAAGCCGAGCTTCCAACTCGGCGAGCGCCCCTTCGAACTCGCGATCGGCCAACATCAATTCGAGGCCCCGGCCCCGACCACGGATCAACGCCATTGGGGAGCGATCTTCTGATCGCCGGGGAACCCGCCTTCAGGCATCCACAGCGACTCGCAAGTTCTTGCCATTATCCACATCCAATACACAGAGAGCCGATGTAACGTCCGAGGCCGGCCGAGCGTTGGATTCTTTCAGACTCGGGCCGTAACATAAGGACGAGCTCCCAAGTAAAGGTAGGCGAACCCATGTTCCGTCGCATCCTCCCCCTGGCCGTGATTCTCTCGATCGTTGGTGCCATATGCCCGGCACCTGCGCGCGCGGTCTCGACCCAATCCGAGATCGAGATGGGGCGCATGAGCGACGAGCAAATCGTCGAGACCAACGTCATCGAGACCGATCCGCTGCTCAACGCCTACGTGCAGAAGATCGCGAACAACGTCTGGCGCGAAGTCGCGCGCAAGGACGTTCCGTACAACATCAAGATCATCAAGGACACCGAGGTCAACTCGTTCGCGACGCTCGGCGGCTACGTCTACATCAACGAAGGCCTGATCGACTTCGTGCAGTCCGACGACGAACTCGCGGGCGTCATCGGCCACGAAACGGGGCACATCGAGCGCCGCCACGTGCTCACCATGCAGTCGAAGGCGCAAGCGCTCAACCTGCTCTTCGGCGTCGCCGCGCTCTTCTCGCCGATCATCTACCAGTTCGGCAATTTGATGGAGGCCGGCGCCGTCGCGAAGATCTCGCGCGCCGACGAACTCCAAGCCGATCGCACCGGTCTGCAGCTCATGTCGCGCGCCGGATACGATCCCGACGCGATGGAGACGATGCTCGCGCACTTGAACGCGCTCGGCAACGCGCACAGCGATCTCGTCACGAAATATCTCGAGGATCACCCCGATCCGGGCGCGCGCGTCAATCACCTGCTCGGGTATCCCGAACTCAATCCGAAAGACGTCACCGAGCAGCAGCTTCTCGTGCAGGCGCTCAACGACCGCGAGCGCGCGCGGTACGAATACTCGGCCGTGAAATTCCAGAATATCCTCAAGACGGATCCGGGCAACGCCGAAGCGCTGCTCGGCCTCGGCCAAGACCAGCTCGCCCTCGGTTTCCCGAACAAGAGCGAACAGACGCTCGCGGAAGCCGCGCAGAAGGGCGGCACGCAGGAGCGCGATCTCGCGAACGCGCGTATCGCCGCACTGCAGCAGATGGAAGTCCAGCACGTCAACCTCACGCAGCCGAACCTCGGCCAACTGCGCGGGCTGCTCGCCGACGCGCAGGCCTCGCAGGCGCAAGCCAACACCGAGATCGGCGCACGGCGCGACGAGGGCCGCGATCAGCTCAAGCAGATCAACGCGCGCTTCGACGCGCTGCAATACGAAGTTCCCGACTTCAGTGCGATCAATCCGCCGCACGGCTCACGCCTGGAAGCGATCCTCAAGAACATCAACGTGATGTCGCGTTCGATCAATAGCGCGCTCGCCGATTCGAGCGAGTCGATCAACGGCGTGGGTTCGCTCGAGAAGAACAAAGAATCCGGGCTGCTGCGCGACAGCCGCGACATCCTCAACGAGATGCAGGCGCCGCTCGACACCACCCCGATTCCCACCGACTCGCTCGCCGTGCTGCCGTCGTATCCGAGCATGTTCACCGAGATGCGCGCGGCCGACAGCGACATGATCCGCTCCGTGGACGCGGCGCGCGCCGGCCTCACGATCATGGATCAAGGGCTCGGCGATCTCGACGCGTTCTTCAAAGACCTCAACAACGTGCACCTGAATTTCCAGGGCGACATCTCGCAGTATCAGTACAACCAGCTCGCGCCGCAGGTGCAGCAGCTCGCGACGACGTTCAACAACGCCGCGACCGCCGCGTCGCAAGCCGATCAGCTCTTCAACATGGCACGCACGCGCCAGCTCTCGACGCGCATCACGCTGCTCGGCCTCGGGACCTCGCCGCAGCGCTACGCAACGCTGCAATACGCGCTCATGAAGCGCTTCGGGATGGACGGCGTGCCGTACGAAGAGATGCTCCACGACGGGCTGACGCCCGGTGACGTGACGGTCGCGACGATTCTTGCCGCCGACATCAAGTCCGATCCGACCGAGATTCTCGACGAAGCGGTGCGCACGAAGAAGTCGCCCGTCGACGTCGCGAACGAGCACGGCATGCACGCCTGGCCGCTCGAGATCTTCACCGGGTTGATCTATCTCGACTACACCGACGATCCGACCAAGGAACTCTCGACGACCTAGATGGCTTCAGCACTCGGCGCGAGCGACATCTTCCGGCTCGTTCGCAAAGGCATCGACGTCAACACGGTGCACGCGAACGTGCGCAAGCCGTTTCGCTTTCTGTTGTGCGGCGATCCGGCGCTCGTTTCCGAACTGCGCACGCTCTTGCTCTCCGGGCACGACGACGGCTCGATTCCGCTCGACGCCGCCGCCTGTCTCGAAACGATCGACCCGAGCCGGCCGCTGCCCACGGCGACGAGCGAAGTGCGCGTCGTCATCTTCCTCGGCCGCCGCGGCGACGCCGAGGCTGCCTATCTCGAACCGCTCAAGACGCTGCGCGTGCCGATCCTCGCGGTCACGGTCGATCCCGCCGGCACGCCGAGCAGCCCCTCGACGCTCCCCGCCGCATCGAGCACCGGCGAGTACGTCGTCCACGCGCTATCGCGCGACGCGCTGCGCGGCCGGGTCTTCGCGCACGTGGTCGATGCCTCGAAGGGCGTCGAGATCGCGGTCGGGCGCCGCTTGCCGGCGCTGCGCGAAACCGTCGCCGCGAAGCTCACGCGCGACGCCGCGAACAACGCGCTGAAGGTCGCGCTCGCGAGCGCCGTCGTCGATCACATTCCGGTCGTCGGCATCGTTCTCGGCGCGTTTGCCTCGGCGGGCGACATGGTCGCGATCACCGGCATCCAGATGATGCTGCTGCTGCACATTCAAGCGGCCTACGGGCGCGATCCCGACGTGCAGCGCATGTGGCAGCTGCTCCCGGTCATCGGCGGCGGCTTCGGCTGGCGCACGCTCGCGCGCGAACTCGTCGGCTTCGTTCCGGTTGCCGGCATCGCGATCAAGGGCGCGATCGCCTATGCGGGCACGATCCTCGTCGGTGAAGGCGTTACGTTCTACCTCGAACACGGCCAGCACATGAACAAGGGCCAAGCAAAGCAGGTCTACGATCGCACGAAAGAAGACGCGCTGCGCTTCGCCCGCGATCTGACCACGCGCTTCAAGCGCCCCTAGCCTAGAGGCGTTCGAGCAAGTCTTCGTCGTTGAGGCGCTGCAAGTCGGCCGGAAGGCGCGCGCGCACGCGTTCGGCGATCGAGGCGGCGAGCACCGCGCGGCGCTCGGGGAGCAGCGTGTCGCGACGCTCCAGAAACCGTTTGATCAGGGCGCGCTCGTCGCCCGACACGTAGGCGGTCGCCGCATATACCGGCTCGTTCGCGAGATCGCGCAGCGCGGCGAGCTCGACCTCCATGCGCGCGTCACGCACCACGATCGTGCCCGCGGCAAGGTCCCCGACGCGCTTATTCTCGTGCGAGAGCAGCGCCGCGAACATCGAAACCAGATAGAAGCCGAGCGCGAACTCGCCGACGCGGATGAGGTTGCGCACGAGCGCGGCGGTGAAGTCGATCGGATAGCCGCCGTCGCGCACGACGCGAATGCCGAGCATGCGTTTTCCGGGCGTCTGGCCGTTCCAGAGCGCTTCGAAGACGATGAAATACCCGAAGAACACGAGGAAGAGCGTGACGACGACGAACGCGATCGCGATATTGGTCGCCAGATCGTCCTTCACGTTCGCCGATTTCGGCGCGTGCGAGCCGATCTCGGCGATGCCGAAGGCGATCGCGAACGCGATCGCGATCTGGATGCCGAGATCGATCGTCACGGCGAGAAAGCGCGTGCCGAGCCCCGCGAGCTCGTAGGAGAACGCGATCGATTCGGGCGTGCGCACCTCTAGGGTTCGGTCCATCGGTTCTGTAAGTGGGACGCGGTGACGCAGGCTACCTTCGTCGAACGCCGATCCGAGGCGTGGGAAACGCTCGATGCGCTCCTCGTGCGCGCCGCGAAACGCGGCGTGCGGCGACTCGCTCCCGAGGAGATCGAAGCGATCGGGCGCCTCTATCGCGCCGCAACGAGCGACCTCGCCTACGCGACGGGCCGCGGATACGACGCGCGCGTGCTCGAGTACCTGAACCGCCTCGTCGCGCGCGCGCACGCCTACGTGTACGGCGCCGCCGCGACGACGGGCTGGGAGCGCGTCGCGCACTTCTACACGCATACGTTTCCGGCGGAATTTCGCCGCTCGTTCGCGCTCTTCGCGCTCTGCACGGCGCTCACGATCGTGACGGCGATCGTGGCCTACGTCGCGATTCGCACCCGTCCGGGCGATGCATACGCGCTGCTGCCGCAGCAACTGATCCCCTCGGTCATCAAGAAAAGTCTGCACGACTCGAACTTCGCCTTCGATCCCACCCAATCGCCGCTGATGTCAAGCGAGATCATCACAAACAACGTACGCGTCGCGATCATGGCGTTTGCAGGGTGCGTCACGCTCGGAATTTTCACCGTATCGATCATCGCGCAGAACGGGCTCATGCTCGGAGGTGTTGGCGCGCTCTTCACCAATGCCGGGTTCGGCCCGGATTTTTGGGTGACCGTGGCGCCACACGGTGTGATCGAACTCACCGCAATTCAGATCGCCGGCGCCGCCGGATTGCTGATAAGCCTGGGCATCATCGCGCCCGGTCGCATGCGCCGTCGCGACGCGATTCGCACGAGCGCCGCGCGCGCAGGCGTGCTGATCGCTGGCGTGGCCTCGATGCTGGTCATCGCGGGAACGATCGAGGGCTTCTACTCCCCGCTACGATTGCCGGCCGCACCCCGGGTAGCCGTGGGCGTGATTACCGGCATCCTGCTCGTGCTCTACTTCGCCTTTGCGGGACGCGAGCGCCGCATCACAACAACGCACGACCCTTAATGCGTAGATATTCGTCGATCGTCGCGACGCTGAGCTTAGCCGCAGGCGCGTCGAGCACGATTGCGCCCGCGCGCTCGAGCGTACGCGCGGCCACCCCGCGCTCCTGCATGAGGCCGAGCGCGACGTCGAGCCGATAGGCATCGTCGACGCTCCGCGGCACGATCGCAAGCGCGTCGCTCACGGCCGCATCGTTCATACACACGCAAAGGACCACGTGGCGCCGCGTGAGCGTGCGCAACTCGGCTAGGATCGTGCTCTGCGCCACCGGATCGATTACGTCGGTGAAGAGCACGATCAAACTGCGCCGGTGAAGGTGCGAGCCCACATACCGGAAGGCTCGCGCATAGTCCGACTCCTCGAATCGTGGCTCCACGTCGCAGAGCACGTCGGCTAATGCACGCACCGATGCGGCAGTCGAGCGCGGCGCGCGCGCGACCAAAATTCTCTGCGCGAATGCGACCACGCCCACGCGGTCGCTCGCGAGCGATCCGATCGATGCGACCGAAAGTGCCGCTGTGACAGCGTAATCAAGCTTACGCTGTTCGCCGATCCGCGGGTTCATCAAGCGCCCGCAATCGACGAGCAGCATCACGTCTTGGCTGCGCTCAACCTCGCGCTGCATCACCATCAACTTGCCACGCCGCGCCGTAGCTTTCCAATCGACCGTGCGAAACGCATCGCCATCAGCGTAGTCGCGCAGGCTCTCGAACTCCGTCCCCTCTCCGCGCATGCGCATGCGCCGCAACCCGGCTTCGATCAGGCGATTGCGTGCGTGCAGCGTGCCGTAGCGTTCGACCGCGGAGAGGTCGGGATAGACACGAAACGCAGCGGGCCTATCGACGATCGCGCGCCGCCGCACGAGCCCAAGCGCCGCACTCTCGTACCAGAGATAGAGCCGTTCGAAGGCATCGCTTCCCCGCTCGGTCGGCAGGGCACGCATAACGGCAGTCGTTCGAGCGCGCGGGGGCGCGATTACCACGCAGTCGCCATGCGGGAAGGCAAGCGTTCGCCGCGGTGCCTCGGCGATGCCCACGCGCAGCGTACGCCGTGCGCCGTTTGCAATCACATAGCGAAGTTCGGCGTGAGTGCGTAACGCAAAGTGTTCGGGAAGTACGCGTTCGACGCGCAACGCTCGGGGCGAGGGTCCGAGGGCGCAGTCGGCGATGATGCCGAGCCCAAGCGCGATGGCCGCGAGTTCAGCCAGCAAAAGGAACACGTGCACGCCGGGCGATGCGGCGAGCAGAAACGCGATCGCGCCGAGCGCCCAGAACAGGCGCGCTGCCGGTGCGAACGGCAGGTAGATCTTACGCACGCGGTACGGGTACGCTCGCAAGCACCTCGGCCACTATCGATGCGCCGGTCGCGCCCTCGATCTCGGCGTCGGGCTGCACGATCACGCGATGCGCGACCACGAGCGGCGCGACGTCCTTGACGTCGTCGGGCGTAACGTAGTTGCGCCCGTCGATCGCGGCCGCAGCCTGCGCCGCGAGCAGCATCGCCACGCCTGCGCGCGGCGATGCGCCGAGGGTAAGGCGCGCATGCGAGCGCGTTGCCGCGACGATCGCATAGATGTACGCGCGCACCTCATCGGCAAGGTGTACCGCGCGCACGGCGCGCTGCGCGTCGAGCAGCGCGCGCACGTCGGTAACGGGCGTAATTCCACCCACGTCGAGCGCACGGGCGTCAAAGCCCGAGGCGACCCGCGCCAGCAAATCGAGTTCACGTTCGGCTGCGGGATAGCCGGTCTCGACCTTCACCATGAATCGATCGAGTTGTGCCTCGGGCAGCGGATAGGTGCCTTCGTATTCGATCGGGTTCTGCGTGGCGCAGACGATAAAGGGCTGCGGCAGAGCGAGCGGCTCGCCGTCGATCGTCACGCGCGCCTCTTCCATCGCCTCGAGCAAAGCGGCTTGCGTCTTGGGCGGCGTGCGATTGATCTCGTCGGCCAGCACCACATGCGCGTGCAACGGCCCCGGACGCACGCTGAAGCTCGCCGTCTGCGGGTTGAACACCGTCGTACCGATCACGTCGGCGGGCATCAGATCGGGCGTAAATTGAATGCGGCGGAAATCGAGGCCGAGCGCGGCCGCGAACGCACGAACCGCAAGCGTCTTGCCCGTCCCGGGCACACCTTCGATCAACACATGACCGCGCGCGAGCACTGCAACGAGCAGCCCGAACGCGACGCGATCGCCATCGACGATCGCACGCCCGAGCGCCTCGCGCAGTCGCGCCGCCAAATCGTGTACGGAGGGAGAGTCGTTCACGGATGATCCTTTCGCCGTGCGGCGGCAATTTGCGCTGCGCGTATTAAAACGGCGTCGCTGGGGTTGGAAAGCTGAGCAAAGCGTGCAAGCTCCTCGTCGCGCGGATAGGTGCGCGCGAAACGCGCGATAGCCGCGCGCGCCGCATGACCGCGTCGCAAGAGCGCAGCCATCGAGGCGATGTAGGCCGACGAGTCACGGTCGCTCGGCGGCTCGAGCGCGACGGGCGGAACGAACGGAGCGTTCGCGTCGATCAACAAGAGCAGCAGCATGGCGAGCGCGAGAAAGCATGCATCGTGCACGGCGGGCGGCAGCACCGACCAAAACGAGCGCGTGTCGTCGTAGCCCTGCACGTGTTCGTCGAAGTACACCGGGCCACGTCCGGCGAGCGCCGAGTAGATCGTCGCCGCGTCGCGCGGGTGCTTTGCAAGCATCGCGTTGTCGTATCGCATGACGTCGTACCGCAACACCCGGCCCTTCGGCAATGCCGCGAAGGCTTTGGGCATCTTGTCGGTACTCGGAAGAAACGCGACGAACGTGCCGCCACGCTTTACCAAAGTTTCGATGCGCTTGAGATCGTTTGGGTCGTATGCGCTCGCGATACCGCCATCGAGCGGTCCGCGCGTCATCACCAACACGCCGATATCGCGCGGCGCTAGCCCGAGCGGAAGCCGCAAACGCGACACCGCGACCTGCTCGCGAGCTAGGACGTTGTAGAGCAGTTCGTAACCGAAGGGGCCGCCGTCGTAGGTGGATGGCGTTGAGGTGGGGCGCGCACCTCCCGCGATCGCGAAGCTCACGATCACAAGCATGCCAACGGCCAGGACGATAAACTCGGTCGCGCGGCGCTTCATGCGCGCACGCTTTGCGTTAACTCGCCGTAGGCGCGCTGCGCGAGTTCCCACGCGTCCGCATCGGTCGGTTTTTCGGCGTACGCGGCGCTCGTGTATGCGCGCGCGATCTCGATGAACGGCATCTCGACCGTACCATCGCGTTCGTGAAGCGCGCGACGCAGTTCGTTCACCGTCGCACTCTCCTCGTCACGCACCACGCCGCGCAGGTCGAGCAGCGTCACCGCGGCGGCAAAAATCGTGCGGACCGCAAGCGCATACTCACCATCGGCGGCATAGCTGGCGGCGCGTAGGTTCAACGCATGCGCGCTACGCGAAATGGCGAGCGTATGGGTCTCGCCGTGCTGAGCGCGCTCGATTTGCGCCTCCAGCAGAAGCCGCGCAGCGATGAACGCCACCGTTAGAAGCGCCACAGCGACGATCAGGTCGCCGATGGCACTCTTCGTTGCGGGTGCTACGTGAACGTGCGATGCGATCGCATGCTCCAAGTCGTGCAGTCGATCCACGATCCACCGAACCGCCCATTGGAGCGGATTGTACGCGCGCTGCCGGATATGCGGATTGAGGTCGTATCGTCCGGGGACGCGCAGTTCTGCGCGCACCGCGCGCACGATATCGTGCGGCGGAAGAGGCTTCACGGGTTCGAGACGAGCTGTCCGAGATCGACCTCGAGGTCGAGCCCTTCGGTACGCGTGCGAACGTCGAAGTAATAGACGGCCAAGAGCACCGTGATGAATGCGGTCAAAACGGCATTAAGGATCGTCGAGAAGACGAGTTGCAGGCCGAGGTTGTGCATGAACATCAGGACCGCGAACGCCAGGCTACCCGCCAAAACCATAACGCCGAACTCGATTGCGAGATAGGCGAGTGCCATCAAGAACGCTTTGGTAAATTCGGGACGGCTGAAGATGCGGCGAAATGCGGACTGGATCGCCTGCCCCACGTCGGCATTTTCCAACACGGTAGCATAGGTTGCGAAGGTGGACATCATTACGAGCATGATCAGCGCAACGATCAAGGCAAGAAAGCACGCTACGGCAATCGCGAAGATGAGCACGGCTAGCGGCAGGAACGGCTTGACGAATGCCACCCCGATCATGGCAACGATCACGACGACGATGCCCAGACCCATATAGGTTCCAAGAAGAATCAAGCCGGAGGTAATGAGCGTGAGCAGCAGGGGGAACGCCCGGCGCAGGACGCGCTTGTAGGCGGCTGCGTACCCCGATGCGCGACCGCTATAGGCCTCCGCCACGCCGACCGCGACGGCGTTGCTTGCAAACGGCGCCAAAAGCACTGCCAAGAACGCGAGGCTGACGATCCCGACGAGAGCGCCCGGCGGCAGGGTTGGGACCGGGACGTTCGGGTGCTGCGCTTGCGTAAAGATCTGCTCGAAGCCGCCCTGACCGGAGAACAGGGCATACTGGGCTACCGCATATGGCGCAAGTACCGTCAGCACGATTGCGGTGAAGAGCACGAAGTTCTTGACATAGATCGTAACGGCGCGATCGAAAATCTCTCCGATCGACAACGCTCGCAGCGGATAGGCCGGCATCTCGTTCATGGCGGCGCGGTTCTTGAGGATTTCGGGCGCTTCCTCGGTAAGAATGACCTATGGAGATCGGAACCCTCGAACGCATCTGGCGCTATCCGGTAAAGAGCCTGCGCGGCGAAGCGCTCGACGAGGTGACGGTGGAGTCCGACGGGCTCGCCGGCGACCGCACGCGAGCACTCGTGGTACGCGAGGGGCATCCTCGACGCGGAAAGACCTATCGCGGCAAAGAGGACGAGCGGCTTCACCTGGGCGCCGATCCGCTGCATGCGACCGGGGCTGCGCGCGAACGCGGCGTGGAGCTCGTACTGCGCGACGACGCGGGGCGGTACTTCGACGACGCGCCGGTCTCGCTGATCGTCGATCGTTGGCTCGCGGGCGTGAGCGCGCACGTCGGCTTTGCGCTGGAGCCGGAACGCTTTCGTCCGAACCTCTTCGTGCACGCTGCGCCGACGATGCATCTCGTTGAAGATGATCTCACCGGACGCGCGTTATGCTGCGGCGAGGTTCGCCTGAGGGTGCGCTATCCAATCGAACGCTGCGTCACCACGACGTACGATCAGACGACGGGCGCAAGCACGCCCGAGGTGCTGCGCTATCTTGCGCAGCAGCGTAGCACGTGGATGGGCGTTTACTGTGACGTGCTGCGCGCCGGAACCGTTCGCATCGGCGACTCGCTCGGCTTCGCGGAGCGTTGAACCTCGCGCACGATCGCTTCGAGCGCATCGATATAGCCGAGGAAGCGCTCGCGCCCGGCGGGTGTGATGCGTACGATCGTTTGCGGCCGGCCGCGCCCGGTGACGCGCTCGGTCGCGACGATGCCCTCCTCCGCGAGCGCGTGCAGGTGGCGGTTGAGGTTGCCGTCGGTCAATTCGCACGCATCCTGAAGCTGCGTAAACGACGAACCGTCAGGGTGGGCGAGGAGCGTCGAGCAGATGGCCAGGCGTCCGCGCTCATGAAAGACGCGATCGAGATTGGTCGCGCTCATGCGTCCACCGCGCGATCGCGCACCACGAGCGCGCCGATCGCAATCTGCCCAAGACCGAAGCCGAGCGGCAACATCCACCACGACAACGCGATCGCGGGCGGCGTGAAGATGAGTGCGATTCCGCCGAGCAAGAAGAGCGCCGCAATCACGACGACGCCGCGCGGCACGAGCGTGCGCGACGCAAAAAGGCCGACACCATAACAGCCATACCAGATACCGGGAAGGTCGCTCACGTGGTCGCGTTGCAGCAGCGCGAACGAGAGCGCCGCCCCGAGCACGAGCGCGGGTAAGATCGCAAGCCCGACGGTACGGGTCTGCCAACGGTCGCGCGCGCTCGCATCGCTCACGAACCAGTGCGCGATCGCACCGTAGTTGACGATCGCGGCTGCGGCGCAACACGTGAACCAAATCGCAAAGTACAGCCGATCCTCGCGCGCGCTCTGCGGCAGCGGAACGAGCACGGCCTGCACCGCGCCCGCGACGAGCGCAAAGACGCCCGACGCAGCCGCCGCCACGCCGGAATAGCCTTTGAATCGCTGTGTCTCGGCGAGGCGTTCGCGCACCTCGGCGATATCGAGCAGCGCTCGCTCCAAATCGGTCATCGCTAGATACTTTGTAACACAAAGTGTCCGCTTGAAGCAATCGTGCGGCACTTGCACGCATATGCGCCATGCGGAACGTGGTTTCACGCTTGTGGAGACCCTCATCGCGACGGCGATCGCCGCGGTCACGATCGGCGGCCTCGTCCTGCTCGCGGCACACCTCACGTCGCTCGCGGCGCGTCTGCACGCGCGCGCGGACGCGCAGATGCGTGCGGATCGCTTGAACGAACGCCTCGCAAGCGAAGCGGCCGGCGCATGGGCCGTCTTCGTCCCGCCGGCCGACGTGCTCGGGATAGCCAACGGAGATGGCCACGAGCTCGACTTTTTTGCCGAGGACGCACTGCATCGGCCATACGCATGGGCCTATCGCTACGACACCACGCGCGGCACGCTAGCTCGCTACGCGTATGCCCCTGGCGAACCGCCGATACAGACCGAAGCGCTCGGCGCCTTCGATGCGTTCGTGGCACGCGGACCCTTTGCGCCAAGTGCTCTTGGCGATCCCACGAGCGGCGCGTACGATCCACTTTTTGCCGGCGCGTCGGTCCCGTTCGTAGCGCATGCGTTCGCGCAGATGCCGAACGCAACGGGCGGCAATGCGTTCGTCGTGGTCCGCGTACGCGCAGCGGGCGTCGATCGCAACGAAACGCTTGCAAGCGCAACCGCGCCAACGACATTCACGGTCCTCGTGAGCTACACGCCGTCGCCCGCACCGGCGCAAACCGCCGCACAGCCGCTGCCGACGCTTACCGCGGCGCCGGCTTCTACGCCGTAGTGCTTCGTTGACCACGCGGGAAACGGCGACGCTGCACGCGCACAACGGAGAGTAGCTTTGTTGCGGAGGTGTGAATGTTCTCTGGTCGGGTAGCTATCGTCACCGGTGGAACGCGCGGCATCGGTGCCGCGATCACCGCCGCGCTCGCGGCGGCGGGCGCGCATGTAGCGGCGGGATATAGCAAAGGCAAAGACGCGGCCGAAACGTGCGCCGGGAAGCTGCGCGCGAGCGGCGCGTCTATCTCGTTGCATCAAGGGCGCGTGGACGATTTCCATGACTGCGCGCGGGTCGTTGGCGAAGTGCTCGCCACGCACGGACGCGTCGATTTCCTGATCAACAACGCGGGCATCACGCTCGATAAGACGCTGCGCAAGATGACGAGCGACGATTGGTGCAACGTGATCAACGTCAACCTCTCCGGCGCGTTCAACATGACCAAAGCGGTGCTCGAGCATATGATCGAACGTGGGTCGGGCCGCATCGTGAACATCAGCTCGGTGATTGGCGAGACCGGCAACATCGGGCAAGCGAACTACGCCGCGTCGAAGGCCGGCCTCGTCGGCTTCACCAAGAGCGTGGCGCTCGAGATGGCCAACAAGGGCATCACCGCGAACGTCGTCGCGCCCGGCTTCATCGGCACCGAGATGGTGGCCGCGATGCCCGAGGCAGCGCTTGCCAAGGTGGTCGAAAAGATCCCGACCCGGCGCCTGGGCAAACCCGAAGAGGTCGCCCGGGTCGTCAAGTTTCTCTGCGAAGACGACAGCGCGTACATCACCGGCGCCGCCTTCCACGTCAACGGCGGCCTGGATATGGCCTGAGCAGCGGCGCAGGGCGACGGGCGCTAGGTTTTTACTATCGGGGGCTAGGTCTAGATAGCGTAGGCGACCAATCTACCCGGTATGACTTTTACCTCAACTGAAGCCGCCTCGGGTGCCTTAAAGAGCCTCGAGGGGCGCGTCGCCATCGTGACCGGCGGGTCACGCGGAATCGGCGGCGCCATCTCCACCGCCCTCGCGGCCGACGGCGCAATCGTTGCCGTGGTCGGCATGCCGGCCGATCGCGAACGCACCGATACCCTGCGCGCATCGCTCAACGGCTCGGCGAAGCTCGTACACTTCTTCGAAGGCAACGTTGCCGAGTACGACGCCTGCGTCGCGGCGACGAACGCGGTGATCGAGCGGTTCGGGCGGATCGATATTCTCGTCAACAACGCCGGGATCACCAAAGATCACACGGCACGCAAGATGACGATCGACGAATGGAACGCGGTTCTGGGGGTCAATCTCTCAGGACCGTTTTTTATGATCAAGTCGGTGCTCGATCACATGCTCGAGCGCGGCTACGGACGCATCGTGAACATCAGCTCGGTGGTTGGCCACATGGGGAACTTCGGACAGGCGAACTATGCTGCCGCAAAAGCGGGCCTGCTGGGCCTCACCAAGACGCTTGCGCTCGAAACCGCGCGTAGCGGCATCACCGTAAACGCGGTGGCACCCGGATTCACCGCGACCGAGATGGTGAAGCTGATGCCGCAAGCCGCAATCGACGGGGCGAAGAGCCGCACGCCGGTCGATCGTTTGGGCGAACCGAGCGAGATCGCGCGGGTGGTGCGCTTCCTCGTCGATGAAAACTCCGGATTCATCACCGGCTCTACCTACGACGTCAACGGCGGGATGTACATGTAATGATTGGATCGGTACCGTTAGAAGAGTTCAGCTATGGCTTGGATATGAGCGGTGCCGATCCGGCAGCGCTCAACGATGCGCTGCGCGCCGTCACGATGGACGTGATGACCGATCCGCTGCGCATGGGCACCATCATGAGCGGGTGGATGCTCGCGCAGCAGACCGTTGCAATGAATGCACTGCGTCGCATGCAGGGCGAGAATCCGCCGCCGGTGCTAGCCGCAAACGGCGATAAGCGCTTTAGCGATCAGGCGTGGCAGTCGAATCCGTTCCTGCTCTCGATGCTTGAAGAGTATCTGGTGCGCCGTCAACATGCGCAGCAAATCGTCGAGCAATCGCGTTTGCCCGAAGCGACCAAACGCAAAGCGCGTTTCGCGATGAACATGCTGATGGATTCGCTTGCGCCGTCGAACCTGCCGTGGCTGAATCCCACGGTCGTAAAAGAAGCCGTCGATACGGGCGGCACGAGCTTGATGAAGGGCCTGGCCGAGTTTCTCGACGATCTGCAAAACAACGGCGGCTATCCGAAGCAGGTCGATACGTCGCCGTTTAAGCTTGGCGAGAATATGGCGGCGACGCCGGGCGAAGTGGTGTTCAGCAACGAGTTAATCGAGCTGATCGCGTACTATCCGCAGACGGAAACCGTGCACGAGCGGCCGCTCTTGATGTCGCCGCCGTGGATCAACAAGTTCTACATCATGGATCTCGCGCCGGGCCGCTCGTACGTGGAGTGGGCGGTGAAACACGGGCACCAGACGTTCATGATTAGCTATCGCAACCCCGATGCGTCGATGCGTGACTACACGATGGACACGTATCTCGAGAAGGGTATTCTGGCCGCGCTCGATGCGGTGCAACGCATCACCGGCGCACCCCAGGTGAACATCGCGGCGCTCTGTTTGGGCGGCACGATGGCGGTGCTCGCGCTTGCGTGGCTTGCGGCCAAGGGCGAAGCGCATCGTATCGGCGCCTGCACCACCACCAACACGATCGTGGACTTCACCGAGCCGGGCGATCTGGGTGTCTTCACCGACGAGGCCTCGATCGCGAAGCTCGAAAAGAAGATGAGCGAGCGCGGCTATCTCGAGTCGAGCGAGATGGCGGGCACCTTCAATTGGATGCGCGCCAACGACCTGATCTGGAGCTACGTCGTGAGCAACTGGTATATGGGCAAGAAGCCGCCCGCATTCGATATCTTGGCGTGGAACGGCGATTCGACGCGCATGCCCGCCGCGATGCACTCGCAGTATCTGCGCAGTTGCTACTTGCACAATCTGCTGATCGTGCCGAAAGCCTTCGTGCTCGCGGGCGTACCGATCGACCTCGGCGCGATCGAGACGCCCATGTACGTGCTCGGCGCCGAAGCCGATCACATCGCCCCATGGCGCACGACGTACATGACCTCGCAATATGTCAGCGGCGAGGTGCACTACACGCGCACCAACTCCGGTCACGTGGCCGGCATCTGCAATCCACCCGGCAACGCGAAAGCGTGCTACTGGACGGCCGACCACACCGAACCCGGCGAGAGCCCCGACGCATGGCTCGTACGCGCGACCAAGCACCAGGGCAGCTGGTGGGAAGACTGGGCAGTCTGGGCCGAAGCGCACGGCGGACCGATGCGCGCCCCCTACGAGTTGCCGGCGGGCGGCCCACCCGCACCCGGCCGCTACGTGCGCAACGAAGGACCGGTACCGGCATGAACGACCGCGACCATCTCAAGGGGCTGGGCGAGTTCATCCGCACCCAGCGCGAGCTCGCCAACCTCTCGTTGCGCCAGCTGGCGGACCTGGCCAAGGTCTCCAACCCGTACCTGAGCCAGGTCGAACGTGGCCTCTATAAGCCCTCGGCCGAGGTCCTCAAGCAGATCGCCAAGGCCCTGCACCTCTCGGCCGAGACCTTTTACCACCAGGCGGGCTTGCTGGACGAAGACGTGCGCAACGAGGCGGCTGACGCCGTCGAATCGTCGATCAAACTCGACCCGCGCTTAACCCCGGAGCAGAAAGAGACCCTCATCCGCGTCTATCGCGGCTTCGTAGGGGTGGACCGCTAAAGGAGGCCTCACCAACAAAGACGAGGCGAGGGTTGACACACCTCCCATTTGCTTGGTAAACTTAGCATGCAGCAAGCAGTAGGAGTGAGTTACATGAACAGCTACAACGAATTTTTCGAGCGCCTTCAGGGCGAGTTCCTGAACAGCCTCAAGCAGGCCCAAGAGTTCAACGTCAAGTCGATCGCGGCGATGACCGATCTCGCGGCCAAGATGCCGGCCGTCGACGCCAAGGAAGCCGCCTCGATGCAGCTCCCGACCGCGACCGAACTCGTCGAGCGTACCTTCGCGTTCACGAACCAACTAATCGAAACGCGCAAAGAGTACATGGTCAAGCTCGCCGAGCTCGCGACCGAAGCGCAGCAGACGTTCACCGAGACCGCCAAGCGCGTCGCGGAGTCCGCGAAGAACTAACCTCCCGCGATTCGGATCGGGAACCACAAGCGCCCCAGCTGTTCAAACAACCGGGGCGCTTGTGGTTTCTTCCGTCAGGAGAGTTTTTTCGAGCTAAAGACGACGAGATAGCAGCCCGGCGCGATGCCGAGGCTGGCTTGGACGGTCGTGAGTTCAACGTGGCCAAGCGACGGGTGCTTGATGCGGAAGGGCGCAAGGCCGGGCGTGCGGATCTCCCACAGGGCCCACATCTTTGCGAAATCCGGATGACACTTCAGCGTAGCAATCAAGCGATCGAAGTACGGGTCGCCGTGGTACTGCGCGTAGTTGTGGCGCAGCGACGCGACGGCCGCGCGCGCGGTTCCGTCCCAGTCAACGTAGAGATCGCGTCGCGACGGATCGTAGAACAGACGCCACAGAATATTGCGCGAGAGTTCGTCGCCGTCTTGGTCGTAGCCGAAAATCTTGGCGACGTAGTCATTCCACACCAAGATATCGAGGCGCGGCGTTGCGATGTATGCGGGGGCCGCGGTGTGGGACTCCACGAGGGCACGCAGCGCGTCGGGAACGTCGGGTTCGAGCGTGCACTCGAGCGGCGCGATGTCGCTTGCGAGCAGTTTCATGTACTCGATCTCGTCGGGGCGCAAGCGCAGCGCCTCGCCGATCTGTTCGAGCACTTCGGCGGACATGTTGATCTCGCGGCCTTGTTCGATCCAGGTGTACCACGTGGTCGAGATACCGGCCAATGCTGCAACCTCTTCGCGCCGGAGACCCGGTACGTGCCGCCGCAGATTCTCCGCTAAACCCACATCGGTGGGACGCAGCGCAGCGCGGCGCACCCGTAAAAATGCGCCGAGGTCAACGCGCCGCGAAACACCCGTCGTGGCGGCTTCGATTATCAAGGCAGTTCCTCCGAACACAGAAAAACCCGGCGGCGCCGAGCGCCGCCTCCGCTTCGTGCGGTTACTTCGGACTCACCCCGGGATTGCCTGGTACTGGGAACGACAAAGAGACTTTCGTGCCCGCACCGGGCGTCGATTCGAGCGAAATCGTGCCGCCCACCCGCTCCACCGCCCGCTTGGCGATGGCAAGGCCCAGCCCCGAGCCCTCGATCTCCCCGTGTGAGGCGCCCCGGTAGAAGCGGTCGAACGCATGCTGGGCGTCGGCCACCGCCATGCCGGGGCCACGATCGCTCACCTCGATAATGGCGGCGCCGTTCGCGCGCGCCAGGCTCACCGTAACGGGCGACTCGGGCGCGTAGCGCACCGCGTTTTCGATGACGTTCTTTACCGCTTCGTAGAGCTCGCCGTCGTCGCCGAGCAGCGCCGCTTCATCGGCGTGCGTGAGCTGAACGCGATCCCCCGCAAGGGGACGCAGCGCATCGACCGCGCGCGCGGCGACCGACTGCAGATCGACGCGTTCGCGCACGGGCTCAACCTCGCGCTCCATGCGCGCAAGCAAGATGAGCTTCTCGATGATGTTGCGCATCTTGCGGCTCTCATCGAGCATCGTTTCGTGCACGCGGGCGGTTGCTATTTCGCCGGTGACGATGCCCGAGCGAAGCGCGTCGAGATATCCCATGAAGATGGTGAGCGGCGTGCGAAGCTCGTGTCCGGCGTCGGCGATGAATTGACGTAACTCGGCTTCTTGACGATGGCGCTCGAGCGTGGCCTCGTTCAAACGCTGCGCAACGTTGTTGTAGGCGACGGTAAGCTCGTGCAACGACGCGTCGCTCTGCAAAAGCATCTTCGGCGTAAGGTCACCGGCTGCGATTGCGTGCAACGCCTGCGTGACGTCTTCGAGCGGTCGCGTGGCGCGGCGCGAGATCGTGCGCCCGCTAAGCCACGCGAGCAGGACCGCGATCAACCCTACCGGCAGCAACACGCTCCAATAGCGGCCCATTAGTCGCGTAAAGCCGTCGAAATCCGGAACGAGAATGACCTCACCGCCGGTGACGTGCAGGTGGCGCGGATGCATGTTGAGCGCCACGGCAAGGACGATCGCGAGGCGACTCGCATGCCCCCATGCGCCCGCGAGACGATGATGGTGGGTATCGAAAACGACGATATGCGAGCGCGAATGCTCTTCATCGACGATGATCTTGGGCGCCATCGCCGCGAGCGGGACATGCTGCGATTCGTAGTACTGCACGCGTTGCATCACGCGTGCCTGTTGCGAATCGAGCGCTTGATTGTAGTTCACGGCATAGAGGACGAACGCTAAAATTGACGACGTGAGGCCGACGAGCGCAATGAGCGCGAGCGCGAGCAGCACGTACCCGCGCGTGAGGCGCTGCGAAAAGCGCGCGAAGGCTCGATCAGTCCGCACGCAACGTGTATCCAGCGCCGCGCACGGTGTGAATCAGCGGGCGCGCGCGACCCTCGTCGATCTTTGCGCGCAAATATGAAATGTAACGCTCGACGGCGTTGGTTCCCACCTCTTTGTCTTCGCCCCACACGAGATCGAGCAACTCGTCTCGGCTAAAGACACGGCGCGGGCGGCGCAGCAAGGTGACGAGCAGATCGTACTCGAGCGGCGAGAGATCGATACGCGTTTCTGCACGCATGACTTCGTGTTTGTCGAGGTCGATTGTGAGATCGTCGTAGCCGAGCACGCGACGCCCTTCGAGATGCGGGCGACGCAATTTCGCTTGCAGGTGCGCGAGCAGCTCGGCCATTTCGAACGGCTTGCTAAGATAGTCGTCGGCGCCGTGCGCCAGGCCTTCGACCTTCGAATCGATCTCGCCGCGCGCGGAGAGCATGACGATCGGCGCGTCGGTCTGTCGCCGCAGCATGGGCAGCAGTTCGATACCGCTGACCTTCGGCATCATCACGTCGAGGATGATGATATCGGGTTCCCATTCGCGCACCAAATCGAGTCCGCTCGGCCCATCGGGCGCGGATTGCACGGTATAGCCGTGATGCGCGAGCGTGAGCTCCAACAGTTCGCGAATCCGTCGCTCGTCGTCGATCACCGCCACACGCGGTTTGGGTTCGGTCATGGCCACCCTTACTTATCCCCCGCCGGGCTGACAGTCCCTGGAGAGCCGCTACACGGCGCGCAGCGGCGAGCAGCAGCGCTTATACTTTTTGCCACTGCCGCACGGGCAGGGATCGTTGGCGGAGGTCTTCGGCTCGGTGCGGCGGATGGTTTCGCCGGTTCCCATGCTCTCGTTCGGGTGCGCGCGCCACCACGAGATCATCGGCGCGATCGATTGACGGATTGCATCGGGCACGGGCACTGCGGCGGCGTTCGGTCCGCCGCTCAACACGATCGGCGCAGCGAGCAGTTTGAACTCGTCGTGGCGCAGCGCGCGCTTCCAGCGATCGCCGCCGGCCGCGACCGCCGCCATGAACCCGCGCGCCCAATCGCGATCGAACGTCATGCCGTCGTAGGTGGCGTCGTACACCGATTGCCCCACGTCGTTATAGGCGTCGATCGCGACGCCGAATGCGAGTTGCGTCTGTGCATTACCCCACACGAGCACGTCGGGATCGCCAAAGAGGGAGGGCAGCCACGCCGACGGCATGACGACCGGCCCGGCAAAGAGTCCGGTAAAGAAACCGAGCACCGCCTGGCGGGTGGGCGGAATGGCGGCCGGCATATGCTGCAACAGCTCGACGAGCGTATCGAGCGCGCAGGGCGCCGCCTGGGCCGCCGCGGGCTTGCGAGCGCGCGGCTTCGCGCGCTTCGCCGGCTTCGCGCGCTTCGCCGGCTTCGCATCCTGCACGAAGGCCTGGGCGCGCCACGTAGCGCGCTGCGGATCGAAGGCTTCGAGCGCGCGCGGATCGGCCGCCCGCGCATAGTGCGCGTAGCCGGGCGGACCGCCGACATCTTCGGGCGGACCGTTACGCGCGCCGTCGAGCACCTTCGGGTGGTGACGGCGCGTGGCGACTTCGTACATGCGAACGACGTCGATATCGTGCTCCCAATCATCGCCCATATCGTAGCGGTAGAGCGCGCGCTCGCCCACGTGCAGCAGCTTGCGCAGCGCCGTGCGCGAGCCTTTGCCCTCTTCGTAGCGCTTGCCGCCGATCACGAACTCGTGCAGATGGCAATCATCCCAGCGGAAGGCGCCTTGGATGGCTTGATGCAGATCGCCGAGCGTAGCGTCGGCGCTGATGCTGACAAGGCGCCAAATCTCGGGCGCGATGCCCCGTAGGCTCACGCGAAGGTCAAAGACGTGCTTGCCCAGCTTTTTACTTTCCACCACAAGGTGGACTTTAGGCTCGCACCACGGCGGATCATGCCCGCCCATCAAGGGAACTTTCGAGCGCCCGTCAACATTTCATAGGTATGAAAAAAATCGCACTTCTCGCCTTTGCGCTCTTCATCGTGCCGTGCGCTGCGCGGGCCAGCGAACACACGGTGATCAAGCTGGTCAACGATACGGGCCACTGGATACGCGTCTATTCGCGCGTAAATGGAATCGGGAGCGAGAGCCACGTCTTTGTGGTCAAACCCATGGACCTGGTGACTATTCGCGAGACGGAACCCTTCGGAAAATTCTCGACGTCCGTTAGCGTCGCAGTGTTGCGCAACCGGACCGACGTGCAGCACATCTGTACCACGCTCAAGACGTTCCACAACACGACCGGCGGCTCACCGATCCGCCAGGACGTTCACTACAGCAACGGCACCTGCTCCATCGACTCCCCCTGATCGTTAAACGCCTGGTCTCGGTCCCGTCATGAGGCCAGCGAAAACTGTGGGAGTTTGGTAGCCGAGCGCGGAGTTCGCGTGCGTCGTGTTGTAGCTGTGCATCCACGTGATTCCGTGGGCCTGCGCCTCGGCGAGCGAGTGAAACCAGTCGACGGCCAAGCCGGTTCGGCTGAACCTATCTTATGGACATCCCTGGTCGACGCGAACGACCTTCATTAACCCGTTACGGCTGCCGCCATAGGGGACGAGGACCGTTTCGACCTGCGCAAATCCAAACGGCTTTGCGCCATGGGTGCAGTGCCGAAGGGTGATGCGAATGGGAGAAATCGTTCCGTGCCCAGCGAATATCCGAGTTCCGGAAACCTTCTTATCGTCGACCCAGTGTGGGGTAATCATGTACTCGGAATTTGCCGCGTAACAACACCCATTCGCGTTAACGCTGGTATGCGGCTGGATGACGACTCTTCCGATTTGGGAGCCTTTGCCACCAAGGAAAACGTGGTCGATGGTTACTTCGACCTCAAAGTTCGACTTGTTGGAAATTGAGATAAACCCATTGGTATAATTGATGGCCGCCGCGGAAATCGGCAGCGCGAGCAAGGTCGCTAAAATCAAGAGCGTCGTCAGGGCTCGCATCATCTTTGGTCGCCTCCGCAAGCAGCGTCGTCGAGGTCCACCCGTTCAAGCAAGGGTTTGCCTATTTCCCTGTAACCCCTTGCTCTACGTGCCGGTCGAGCATTCGATGGGGAAGCCGGGCGCTTACAGCGCTTTGACTCGCGCGAAGGCTTTGCGAAGATACTCCCGCGGTAGCGCCAACGGGAATCGAATTCTCGAAGTGGGGTCCCGGCAGGTCCCGGCCGTTACCAAAAACCTCGATTTTCAGGGGATTCCGCACTTTTCACTCCCGGCCGATCCCGCGCGATTCCGGCCATTTCCGGCCAGTCTGTTAGACGATTGTTAGACGAGATCGTCCCTGGTCGCGCAGTTCTCTGCGTCCCTACGTACATCCGGGCCTTCGGTCTGGGCTATCCGCTCGAGGGTCTCGATCTAGTTCTGCAACAGCAAAGCTCTCTGGCGCCAAGCACAGCGAAGCGAGCGTAGCATAGGTGGCGGTAACCCATCACGCCGCGAGGACAGGCTGAGTGTTTCGTTCGTTTTGGCAGTCGAGAACTGGCGAATGCGGCCAGGGGTCGGAGCCAAGAATTTCACAATTCGTCTACCGAGAGCGGCGATAGGTCACTCAGAGGCTTTCTCAGCAAATACTGCGATCGTTGCGTCACTCGGCACCACAACGACCGGCCACCAAAATGGAAGACCGCTCCAGCCCTTCTCTTTCTCGCCCCGCTGTTTCAGCAGCATCAGAGTTGGAACTTCCGAAGTACTCTTGGCCGCGTCAGTTTGCTGCTTCGTATCAGGAGAGTCGTTTAATCGACCACCTTCGCGTTCGCGGCTGACGTTCCGCGCCTCGGACTGGCCTGCCAAAAGAATCCACACCTTGCCCCTGACAGCTTCATTTGGCGTCGCCGTCGACAGGTGCTGAAGTATGGCTACGAAGCTTTCGCGATCATCATCTCCCTCTTCATATTTGAAATTTCGCTGTGCGAGTCGGAGGAGCTCACATGCAATCGGCAAGTCGACGAGAGTTGGAGTATTATCGGTAATCCTTAGATTGGCGATTTTCTTATCGAGAGTTTCCAGATCTTTCCGGCCCGCAGTCGGCGATACGATCCGAAACCCAGTGGGAACAATGCGATGCCCAGGGCGCACTGATTTTATGTCTGAAAAAAGAATCTTATTCGGGTTGCAAGCGATGATATTTCGTTTCGAGTCTTGCATGATGAAATAGACGTCCGGAGAAGCGCCGTCAGCAGCCTCCAGCGCGTATCGAAGAGCAGCGTCAAATTCATGAATCGTCTTCATGAGTTTGTAAATTCGATCAGGCGCATAGAGGCGCGTTACTGGGAGATCGGCAAGATCGCGAGCGCCGTACATGCGGGAATGCTGCAAGACGGTATCTTGCTGGGCTTTTTGCGGATTTCGGCCATAATAAAATCCGATGAGATTACTAATCGTAATGCCGCGATCGAGGATCTGTCCCCCGATAAATATATTGAAGGGGTTTTGCAATTCCAACTGACCATTTTCATCGAGAATCGACTCGATCTCGGCGTCCGAATTTACCACTGTCACCATAAGGTGTTCGTTTATGAGAGCGAGCTTCACCGCAGCACAAACCTCGTCCAGGCCAGGATAAGCGGCCCGAGATAGCTTTATCGATCGCTCCAGGTCTAAATACGAAACCGCGATCAACTCGTCAAGCTGCTTCGCGTCGCTTTTTGCCAGGCCGGTCAGCTGATTTCTGATCTCGATGACAACGCGTTCCTGCCAATTGTGCGAGGCTCGTGCTTGCTCTGTGTGAAATAGAAACGCATATTTTCTCGGAATAGAGTCCTTGGTGCTGTCTTGAAGTCTACGGATGCAACCTCCAACAATGAGGTTCATGATGGCTAACGTTACGACGCGCGAATTCGGGGACGTTAGTACGTCCGAGAGCTTTAGGCGGCGTCCGTCTTCCTTTTTTAACGCGTCGCGCTCGGAAACTGGAACGTCATGATAGAAATAGTACGCCGCCGAGGTTTCATCATCTGATTTTTCGAAATAGTAATCACCACCAACATATGCGTCGTGTGACTTCAAAATTTCCGTGAACGCCGGCCGACGCGGACGAAAGAGCAGCTCGCCAGCCCGGTAAACGTCCTCTTCCGGCTGCAGATACAATGAATAGGGAGTCGCAGTAACCTGTAGGTATGCCGCCTTAGCAAGCCCCGAGCGGAAGGCGTCAATCTTCTTCGAGATTTTGCCAACTTCTTTTCCGCCACCGGGTATGCGACGAAAGCTAACAGAGGCCAAATCTGCTTCGTCGTCTACAAGCAGCCACTTCCGATCCGAAAGCATGGTATACGTCTCGGAAAATGCAAGTTGAAGGCGTTTAAGGTTGTCATCTTCCTTCTTTACTACAAAGATCAGTTTCTGATCCAGCACGTAGCTTGTGAGATTTGCTCGGAGCTCCATTATATCGAAGAATTGGACGATGTCCCGATGCTTGAGGTCGCCATAGTCATTCGCCATTCTGCGCATCGTCTGGCGCACAAGCGACTTTGTCCCTTTGGTAAAGATAATTGCACCGTCGAAGCCGTGATCAAATGCCTCCGCGATGATGCCAAGGAAAGCCCGCGTCTTTCCCGATTGAATACGCCCGAACAACACACCCGGCCGATCCGTAGTCGTGTCACGCTCGACGAGCTGGGCCGCAGTTCGGCGAACAACATGCTGTAATTCGTCTGAGTCGCCACCGCGTGCGAGGGAAACGCGCTCGTAAAGCCCGGCGTGGGGAGCTGCTGCGGTATCCATGGTGTTGTCTGATTGCGTCGAGGCGATTCATTCCTGCCGACGCGACGGAGATGCGCTAAAGAATGAATCGCGTCGGCGCTCCGGTTGGGTCCAACGGACTACGTGCTCTCGCGAAGCGCTGATCCCCGTGACCAGCGGGCAACATTTCGATCAGAGGTCGAGGTTAGTCCTCACGCATCGTTGAGGCTACGGTTAGCATAAAGAGGCTTGGGTGCCACGCTTGTAACGGCACGGAACAAGGCCTCTAGGCGATTCTTGTTGGCGACCTCGCACTCCCATATGGAGAAAACCGTCCAGCCGAGTTGTTCGAGTTGAGCCCTGTTCCTGGCATCACGCTCTTTATTTGCGGCTACCTTAGCGGACCAATATCCTTGGTTAGATTTAACTTCGCGCGTTCCATCGACACACATCGTGCAGCCGTGCCAAAAGCAGCCGTGGACGAAAACGCAAGCGCGTCGCTTAACAAAAACCAGATCGGGTTTTCCAGGGAGAGTTGTAAGATGGAGTCGATATCGCAGCCCTTTCTGATGCAAGTAACGGCGCACCGAAATCTCCGGCTCCGTGTCCGCTGCGCGAATACGCGACATGTTCCAACTGCGCCTAGATGCCGTGGGTTTATCAGCCATTGGAATACAGAGTCTGCTATTCTCTGCCCGAATCAGTCCGTTATGAGCCCACCTTCAAGGCTAGGCTCGCTGGTGCTTTCGTTTGCGCAAGCTGCCGCCTTAGGGACTCAGCTACTACCCGTGCGAGTGGCGGAGGTACGGCTTCGCTTATCTGAGTTATTTGCGATGAGAGTGTACCTTGCAGCGCGTAGCTATCGGGAAAGCCCTGCAGGCGCATAGCCTCAAAGACGCTAAGCCGCCGATGGCAATCTGGATGAATGTGGACCTCTCTGTTACCGTATGATACCGTGAGGCTCGGCTTCTCCCAGCTAAGCACCTTAAAACTTCTATTGCTTGATCTGCCAGAAACAAGCGCGCCTTTTCTTGCGAACTTCTGCGATTTCGGTGTCATACACCAGTGATTCGGATGAAACGGGATGACGTCGCCGGGCGAGTAATCGCTGAAGTACGTCGGTTCTGGAAGACCTCCGATAGCGAAGCGAACAGACAGCGCCTTCGCGTTCCTCCTCGGGTTCGGCGGCCGCCATGACAGGTTAGGGTACAATAGTCTGTTTATGCCCACGATAAATAGGCGTTGCCGGGTTTGCGGAACACCAAAGTCCTTCGCATCGAGGACGCAACAGGTGATATTGAACCCGGCGCGCGTTAGGGCTGCCTTCAAAAGCGCAAAACGGTGCGAGTATTTCTTGCTCAGGAGCCCAGGGACGTTTTCAAAGACGAAAAACGCGACTCGATTTGAACGATTCAAGTCTGCGATCAAGCGAGCATACCGAAACGGTAAACGGTGTCTTGGATCCTTTCCATACTGCGAAGAATTAGCGATCGAGAAGCTTTGGCACGGGGGGCCTCCTATAATTCCGAAGGGCGTGCCCATCGCGTTCTCAACATCAGCGGCCTTCAGGTTTCGAATGTCAGATATCCGCGCAACCGAGGATGCGAGGTTGCAGTTATAGCTCGCCACGGCATCTGGCCGAATATCGAATGCCGCGCCGATGTCGAAGCCGGCCTGTTCGAACCCGAGGTCCATTCCTCCAGCGCCGCAAAACAGGCTGAGCAGCCTTGTCAAGATCAACTCTCTCCGCCACGTAATAGGTCGTTACCGCCTGCGTTTCCGCGAAGACGGCGGTAGCTCCGGCCTGCGCTCGGATTAACGCGCCGATTTCTGACGCCCAATGGAGCCTCTTGCCGGCGCGGCCTAACGAATGGGCCCAAAGGCCCGGCGGGGCGCAAGGGGCGGTAGCCGAACAGAAGAATGGTGCCGCCGGACGGACCGCCTGAATCCTATCTTCAGTGGAATGATGCAATCGGATCGAAGATTTTTCGGCCCGAAATGGCAGGGCGCGCCACCTTCCTCTACGTGGACGAACGCCTAATTGAATCGATTGGTGGCTCCGGATGCATTCCCACGTTTGTCCAGGCAACACTAGAGGGACCACCGTGGGCAAAACCCGGCGCAGGGCTATGTCAGAAAGCTCTTCAAACGCTGGCTGGCTGGCGGGGTCGGGGTCTTGCACTTCCTCCCTACCTGGCATTCCTGGCGCTATTCGTGTTGGCTGTTGGAGTGGCCGGTGACTTCCCTGCACACGCTTACTATAAGAGGCTCTGGAAACTTCTTGGTCGCGAAGACGCGGAAGGCACCCCGCCATCCTTCGATCGGATGCTGACTTTATGGGACGACCTTGAAGTCTGGTCCAACCGCGATAGAGGTGGTGACCTGGGAGTCTTTAGCGTGAGATTCGCCGGCAATTGGATTCACGTAGGGTTGCCGAAGGCACAGGCCATTCTCACCGAGCATGAACGGCGAGATCTAACAAAAATCTTTGTAGCAGCTACGCTCGACCCGACTGATACGCCGAACGATCTGGAGCTCGCTGCATCAATTCGACGACACGGGGCTGGCATTCTACGTCATTCGACTCTTGAGCTACTCAAAGACCCCGACGCCGATCCCGACTTTTATTCAATTCTTCTGGATATCATTAACACTGAACTTGAGGAGTGGGACGGTGAGTGGTTCGATGCGGGTGATGAAAAGACCCAATCGGTCGCTCGCCTTTGCATGCGTGTTGACAATGTCTCAAAGCGCGCGATCGTTCGCCTGCGTGTAGCATCGAGCGCGGACTTCCCGCAGGATGGTCTGACGCTGACAGACGACGATGATAATCACACGGGAACCACTTATGAATGCGAGGAGCATCTGCCCGGTTGGTCATCGCCACTTCGATCTCGCGAATCCGAGGAACTTAACGGCGCAGCTCTAGATTGGCGCCGCACACGAGGCTTTGTAGATTTGCGAACTCACTGGCGTGTTCGTTTCCCTGCGCGCAGAGTAAGAATTTTTGTAAGTGGCCTTCCTTTACAGCTCCCTGGCCTCGTTGAAGTCTGGCGACTTCCTCGCGATGTACCGTTTACGGTCGCGGCACATGATGATGTGGTTCCGCATCTACGCGCCTGGAACGATAGCGGCGAAGTAGCGTTGGCCGAGGTTCCAATCATTGAAGGGTTGCCTAGCCGCTGGAGGTTGTATGCGTCCCCCGGAGCCGCGAGCGATCTTCACATACGCGATCACGTCCCCGAGCTTGCGCTCCCATCTGCTGCGCGCATTAAGCTAGTTGGCGGCATCAAGAGTTCCGAGGGGAATTCGTATTTCGATTTTGCGCGTCCGATGGTGAATGTGGTTGGCGCCGGATCGAACGACCAGGTTTGGATCGGGTCCGCCAAGCTTGAGCGCGGCATTGATACCGATACACTACTCCTACCAAAGCGTCTCCCGCTAGGTGAGCCGATAACGGCTGAAGTGCGTTCCGAAGCGAGTGTTAGACGCCGCTTAACTTTTTTTCTCGAAGATGACCCCGATTGGCGCCAGGCGCAGCCGAGTTGCTTTATGAATGGACTCGGAACCCAACTATTAACAAGCATCGCTGAGCCTGACGCCGGTGAAGGCCCGTGGATTGCCGGCGCGTTATTGACAGGCGCAGTTTGCGCGGATACGTTTCCTGTCTTCCCGCAGATCCCCGAACATGGTCACTATTTTATCGTGGGTCGCCGGGTAGGTGAGGTAGTGGCAAATCCGCATTTGCCGATTGACCTCGACTGGCCCGCGATTTGGATTCTCGATGCGAAGGAAGGCATCGTGCATTTCTGCGGCCCTGGGATATCCGCGTCTGAACCGGTCGCCGAAGCAACCGGTGATCGACAGGCCGTTAGGCTGTGGCGAGAGGTAGTGTGGAACCGGCGGAAACGCTTTGCTCCGCTGCAGAATCTGAAGTTGAGCGCGCTGTGGAAGCGCTACCTAAAGGTGGCCAGCGTTGCGCGCGGCTGACGAGCTACTGGCAGTGCTGTCTGCGAGGCGCAAGCTCTCATGGCATGCCTGGCGGCGCGCCTTTGACGTGTTGCATACGAACGCGGAAAAAGATGGTACAGCCATCGATGAGCCGATAACGTTCCTGCGCTACCGAACGCTTCGTATTTTTCAGGAATTGGCGCATTGCGATTTTAGCGAAGAACTTTCATCAAGGGTTTGCTATGCTGCGCCAAGTTTGGTTGTCTCGATTCCCACCGCTGGAATGCCTCGTGCACTGCTATGCGGTTCCCGGAATACTCGCGCGGCTAGCATCCTGAGAGAAGCACGTATGCATTTCCGGGCTGATGCCTGGCCGATTGCGCAAAAACAACCATACTGTGGCGGCTACGCGCCATCCGCGCTGCTTTTTGAGGCTACCGAAATAAGTGTGCTATCGCGGATTGCGGAGCGATGCGCTGTTCCGTTTATCCCACAGCCGCCAGCGTGGTCGCTGCTATCCTGTGCAAAAGGGTTAGAAGATTACGAAGCGGCCCTATCCTGGAAAAAAGATCAGGATCCGGCATGGCCCAGGAAAGATTTCTCCGAGACGTCGCTCGTGTATGGCCAAGTGCCAGGAAGCAGCGAGCAATTCAGGCTTAGTACCTACTCCGATCCACGAACGACCCGCACTATTTATCTTATGCGGCGCCCTGAAGGACTTGCGGCAGTCGATCGTCATTGGGGACGATGGCTCTACCTCGCCGACGTCGGCAGGAACGTTTTGCGCTATGATGGCAAGCGTCAACTTCTTGCCGTTCCTACAAGTGTTCCATTGCCCGCCACTCTTGCCCGCAGCCTAACGCTGCTTTCAGGCCTCGCTCCTTCCCGTGTAACGCAAGGCGACGCTGAACGCAATCTCGATATTTACTGTAGCGTGCCTCGCAAATGTGCAGAAGTTCTAGCGGGAAAACTTCGGCAAGTATTGGTCGATTCTGAACTCGTGTGATGGAGGGTGGTCGTGAACGATCCTATCGGTGCGTTCGAAACTATTCGCAGGAACTTTCTCCTATACATTAGGACCGCCTTCGGTACACAATACCCTGGCGTCGAAAATGAGCGCCTGCGCTTGCTGGAAGCACCTGGCGTCGTAGCGCAAGAGCCTTGGATAGAATTGCTTGCGCGATATCAGTCTTCCGGAAAGACGATCAATACGATCACAGTGGAAGACGTTCCGGGACTTACTGCTCGCATATTATCGGACTTTCAACAAATGTGTGCGTGCGGGCTGATAGGCGATTTCAAGCTTCATCGCCACCAGCTAGAGATGCTCGCGCGTTCCCTATCCGGCCACAATGCAGTCGTAACTGCCGGTACCGGATCCGGGAAGACAGAATCGTTCTTACTCCCGATCTTCGCGCAGCTTGCAAAGGAGTCGCAGGGATGGTCCGCGCCCAACGCTATGCTACCGCACGCGGACGACTGGTGGCGAAGCGATTCATGGCGGGCTCAATGTGTCGGATCGAACGGGCGGCTCACTAGGTCCTTACGCGTACCGCAGCGTGGGCACGAAACGCGTCCGGCGGCGGTCCGGGCACTAATCTTGTATCCCATGAACGCCCTAGTAGAAGATCAAATGAGCCGTTTGAGGCGAG
Source organism: Vulcanimicrobiota bacterium (assembly GCA_027452165.1). Taxonomy (GTDB): domain Bacteria; phylum Vulcanimicrobiota; class Vulcanimicrobiia; order Vulcanimicrobiales; family Vulcanimicrobiaceae; genus REEB354. Next base: position 41,039 of record DAIDGX010000020.1, read on the forward strand.
CTTTGGATTCGGATGATGGTCGGGGATGGATGGATGAACGCCGCAGCGGCAACAAAATCTATATCGGGAGGTACAACGGCGCCACACCGGTGCCCGGACACGAGCTCCGAGCTACTGGCGCGCCAGACCGGGGTCGTATCGACGACTTAGCTCAAAAGCTCGCGGAGATGGAGATTGCGGCCAATGAGGCCCGCGAGCACGGACGGCAGACCGGTGACGAGGACGTCCAATACTTCTTTCCACGTCTGGACGGCGCGGAAATGCGGTGCCGGTGGGACATGCAAGACGCCCCACCCGACATCCTTATAACAAACTATAGCATGCTGAGTATCATGCTCATGCGCGATTCTGACAGTGCAATCTTCGACAAGACGCGAGAGTGGCTCCGCGAAGACTCCAGCATCTTCCATCTGGTAATAGATGAGTTGCATCTTTATCGCGGCACGGCCGGAACCGAGGTCTCTTATCTCCTTCGGCTATTACTGGATCGCCTGGGCCTCTCCCCGACAAGTCCAAAGCTTAGGATATTAGCGTCGAGTGCCTCACTTGAGAGGGACGACGAGAGCGTTCGTTACCTCTCTGAATTCTTTGGCGTCCCGTGGTCGACCGACGACATTATCCCCGGGTACAACGAAGCCGTACCGCGGACGCCCAGCGAACCCCTCAAGCCGTATAAGTCGCTACAAACCCTCGCGCGCATCGGCGACGATCGTGCCAGCGACCTCGTGGAGAATCTCGACTCTGTGGCCGACGATCTCGCTCTGCAGCCGGTGCAGGGAACCGGAGTCGACCGGCTGCGCGCCGCGATTCGCAATCGTGCTTCTGACCTTACGGCACGCTTTGTATCAGCTTGCAGCGACGGCGGCGAAACAAGAGCAGTCCCCCTGACAGCCGTTAGCGACGCACTCTTCGGCGCGGCTGTACCGAGCGAAGAGAAGAGGCTCGCGACGCGAGGTCTGTTGATAGCGCGCAGCCTTTATGAGTCTGGCGATAACCCAGCCGAGCAGCTACCTTCGTTTCGATTTCATATGTTCTTCCGGAATGTCGAAGGCCTTTGGGCGTGCGCGGCGCCGAATTGTTGCGTTGATCCACAAGACGCCGACACCGACCGCCCTTGCGGGCGCCTGAGCATCGACCCGTCGATCATGTGTTCTCAATATCATCGGATTCTTGAGCTCTTGTATTGCGAGCAATGCGGCACTCTCTTGTTCGGCGGGAGCCGCCTCGATTTACCCGACGGAACCTGGGAACTCCTGAGAACGGACGCAGACATCGAGGGGATACCTGACAAACAAGCTGCCCGCTTTGTCGAGCGACGTACGTACGATCAGTATGCGGTGTTCTGGCCGCGCGGCAGTGCGCCACTCAACTCTGAGGCACGCACGTGGCGCCAACCGTCGTACGCTGCGCAAGGGCCCATATCTGCGAACTGGACGCCCGCGGCACTTAATGTCGTCACCGCCAAAGTGGAACTTGGCGATGGAGGCGCCCTATTCCCCAATGGCCCGTGGATTCGCGGATACTTGTTCCTATTGCCGACAGCCTCTGTTGACGATGCTCGGGTTACGCGAGCGTTGCCGTCCGTCTGCCCACGCTGCGCGTCGGACTATACCCGGCGGAGGCATAAGCTTTCACCGATACGCGGATTTCGTACGGGCTTCTCAAAAGTGACGCAGTTACTCTCAAAGGAGCTGTTTTATTTTTTGGGTCGCGATAATCGGAAATTGGTCCTCTTCTCCGATAGCCGCGAGGAGGCGGCCAAACTATCTAACGGCATAGAGCGATCTCACTATAGCGATCTGGTGCGCGAGACCCTTTATGATGAGCTAGAGCACGAATGCACGGCTCGCCTGGATCTGCTGGAGGATCTGTCAAACACGGGCCATGCTGTTCGCGCGTCGTCGATCCGTTTGGCGCAACGAAGCCCCGAGCTTGTAGCGGAGCTATCCGCACTTGCCAAAGATGCGGCAAGGTTGATAAGGGACGACTACGACACAGACGTGCGTGAGATGCTTCAAGCCAAAAAGGAGAAGGCTGACGCCGCTATTGCGACGTTGCGCGAAACGGCAAGATCACGCACGGTGCCTGTGCGGTTGCTCTTCGAAGGTCGCTATGATGCGCGCGAACCGGGACTGCTAATCGAACGGCTAAAACGACTTGGCCTCAATCCGGCCGGCAATGATCTGCTATATCAAGAAATGCGGTTCGATGGTCAGTACCGGCGGTGGACCGAACTTTTTGATTTTAGCCGCGAGGACGCAGGGTGGCGTGAGAATCTGTCCGCTGAAGGGATCGAAGCTCGTGAATTGCTTCGGCGAAAGGTTGCCGGAGAGATTGCGCAAGTATTCTTCAGCCGTTTGTATTTTGGTTTTGAATCGGCTGGACTAGGATACGCACGGTGCGGCGTTCCTGAGGCGCGCGTAGCCGAAATCGCTGCTGCGATCGGCGTTACGGCAGAACGACTCGAAAGCGTGTGTGACGCGCTCATTCGAATTCTCGGGGACCTGTATCGCTATCCCAGTGAGCAACAGGACTTTCCGCCTCCGGTAGAGTGGCCTGATTGGCAGGCTGCTCGCGCAAAAGTTCGTGATTTCATCCGCACGTGTGCTGATTGGCTAGGAATATCCGAGAGAGATCTGAGGGAGGCTGTCTGGGACGTTGTTGTTCGGGAGGGCGGCCACTCCGGGCTGATCATCCAGACGCGCAAACTTGCGGTGCGGATCGCCGAGCCGTTGGACCCTGTTTGGACTTGCGGTAATTGTCGGCGAGACCATTTGCATTATCTCGGTGTATGCACAAATTGTCTTTCGGGTTTGAACGAATTCCCTAGCTCCAATTGCGCCGCCCTTCACGATAGAAACTATTACGCAAAGGAAGCCGTAGAGCTTCGCGAGCCTTTGCGGTTGCATTGCGAGGAGATGACCGCTCAAACAAGCGACCAAGCTGAAAGGCAACGCCTCTTTCGCGATATTGTTGTGAATCTCGATGGGCAACGAGATCGTCTAGTCCCCGAGGTTGACGAGATCGATGTACTCAGCGTTACTACCACAATGGAAGTCGGCGTAGACATAGGAAACCTGGAGGCGGTTGTGCTGGCGAATATGCCGCCAATGCGCTTCAACTACCAGCAGCGTGCTGGGCGAGCTGGTAGGCGCGGACAGCCTTTCGCTAACGTTCTTACACTTTGCCGCGGCCGAAGCCATGACGACTTTTATTACCGCAATCCACGCAGAATCACCGGTGACAAGCCGCCTGTGCCCTTTCTATCTCTTGCCCGACAAGAAATAGCGCAGCGTTTGATGGCGAAAGAGGTGCTTCGGCGAGCGTTTCGCGCAGCGGGTGTGACCTGGAGCGAAGCACTGCAGCCCCCCGATTCCCACGGGGAGCTTGGCCTTTCGTCTAATTGGATCGCAGATGCATCGCGTCGTGATGCGGTTAAGAACTGGCTCGCTACAAGTGACGACGTGCGACACGTGGCCAACGTACTAACAAGCGGTAATACGCAAATCCAGCGAGAGTCGCTCGAAGATTACGCCAGGACTCGGCTCTATGATGCCATCGAGCGCGCGGCAAGCAACAGCGAAATCGCAGCCGATGGGCTAGCCGAGAGGCTCGCGGAAGCTGCAGTTCTTCCGATGTTCGGCATGCCATCTCGAGTCCGATTGTTATATCACGGCTTGCGCGGTGAACAGGCCTTTACTGTGGATCGCGATCTCGACCTAGCAATAACCGAATTCGCGCCGGGCTCTCAAAAAACGAAAGATAAGCGAACATACCGCGCGATCGGCTTTACGGCTCCGCTACTTTATCGCGGAGCGACGGGATTCGTTCCATCTGCACCCAATCCACTTGGAGGGAGCCGCTGGATGGCCCGGTGCGAGAGATGCCATGAAACCAGGACCAGCGATGCTCAACCCCAGGATCTAATGTGCCCGAACTGCGGTGCGCTGCTGGATGAGCCTCATGGTTTCCGTGTATTTCGAATCGTCGTTCCTTTGGGTTTTCGAACCAACCTCGGTAGAGGCTTCGATGCGCCTGATGAGGACGAGATATTGATTGCCGGAGCCAGCGCAATCGCCGAGTCTGATGCATCGCAAGCACAACATGTTGGTTCGACCAACTCTGCAATCGCGCTATCTAGGGCCGGCCGCGTCTACCGCATTAACGATCGTCATGGTTTATTATTCACCGGACAGTTAGGTTCCGCACGGCGCCCAAACGGTCGCGCACTCGACAATCAATGGATCGACGTGCGGTATCAAAATCAACCTGACGAAGTGCAATTCTCGCCGCTTGCTGGAACCGTTCCCGAGGCGGTTGCGCTGGCCTCCCCCAAGACGACTGATGTCCTTAGGATCAGGCCTTGGTCAGTTCCGAATGGAATCGTGCTTGATCCATCGTTGCCCCACGTTGGCGTGAAAGCCGCGTTCTATTCCGCGGCGTTCATTGTGCGCTCGATTGCAGCAGAGAGACTTGATGTCGATCCCGACGAAATTGAAATAAGCAACGTCAGACAAGTCCGCGACGATAGCGGAGTTCGTATGGGCGAGGTGTTGCTCGGCGACTACTTGCCGAACGGAGCAGGATTCATGAACTGGTGCTTCGACCACTGGCTGGGCGTGCTTGATTCCGCAACTGACGTGAACCCGCGGTCAGATTCCTTCATTGGGTCGCTGCTCTCAGATCACCATAGGCGTACCTGCGATTCGGCTGGGTATGATTGTTTGCGGCAGTACCGCAACATGGCGTATCACAGCCTCCTTGATTGGCGCCTCGGATTGGCATTACTACGTCTTCTAAAGGACAGCAGCTACAGGTGTGGACTCGACGGCACCTTTAGCACTCCCGAACTGGAGGATTGGATCGAGACGGCGATGAGGCTCCGCGACTCTTTTTGCGGATCATTCGGCTGTACCCCGCAGCAATACGGTGCTCTCCCTGGTTTCCGCGCCGGAGGCAACGATGTCTTGATCGCGCATCCGCTTTGGGATACTCGCGCACCGGATGGCATCCTCGCTGAAGCTGCGGCATACTGCGAGGCCGATCCCTACTATGTCGATACCTTTAACCTGCTAAGGCGAGAGAGTTGGACGTATCAGGACCTCGGTCGCGCCTTCGTTTCGTAGATCCTCTGGCGCTTCCCTCGCGTTTCGGACCAATTGGGCCGACGCTTGTACCGTCGCTTTCCTCCTGTAGCCTTCGCGCTGTTTGGGGAAGTCAGAGAGCTGACGCCCTAATACCATCGAGCCCAAAGCACTTCGTCGGGACCGTCGCCCATCGACTTCTAGAGCGTGCGCTAACGTCGCAT
>DAIDGX010000021.1 GCA_027452165.1 Vulcanimicrobiota bacterium
GAAATGGGGCGGCTTTCCCGATACGTGGGAATTCAACATCAGCGAGAACACGATCGATGGCCTCTCGCAAGAGAAGACCGGCACGCTGCTCTGCCCGCGTATCTACGAAACGAGCGCCGGCTAGCGACGGTCCTCAGCGTGGCGCGAGCACGAATTCCGTGATGCCCGCGCAAACTGTGTGTCGATTTTCGAGGGCGGTCACATGCCGCACCTTGAAGCCCCAGATCGCTTCCTTGACGCCGTCATGCCGTTTCTGCTGGCCAACTAGCCGATGTCGGCGCAGCATCGCGGTGATCACTGGCGTTGCGGACAGAAACTCTCGGAGTGGGCGCGGCGCACGGGTCGGAAACTGCTGCGCAAGCTTATCGAGGGATAGGATAACGGCAGCGGACTTTTGACTCCGCCGACACCCTTCATACCGGCTGAAAACAGCACAGACCGGGCAGTGCCCGGTCTGTGCTGTTTTGGCTGGGGTGGCTGGATTCGAACCAACGCATGGCGGAGTCAAAGTCCGCTGCCTTACCGCTTGGCTACACCCCATCGGTCTTTTGGGATCTGCTCCCAATGACGGCGACGGGCGAGAATACGGCGCTTCTTCCGCGGTCCCTTGTTACCTCGGCGTGCTCCAGCGTTTGGTGATGCGAGCGACCCAGGGAACGTCGAAAAGCTCGCCGTGCCTTGCTCGACGACTGTAGCGCATCACGAGAACGAGCCATATGACGAAGAGCGTACAGTCGAGGAGGATCGCGACGCCGTAGATCCAGAGCGTCGCGGTCAGGTTCCCGAGCATGGTGCTCGCAACCAACGGCCACACGAGCGCAGCAAACCCCACGAGCGTGCTGATCGCGCCAAACCAGAGCGCCTGCCGAATGTGGAAGCGGTACCAGGCCGAGACCTCATCGCGCGGCGCAACGCGCTCGTAGATCGCAATCGGCCAGACGATGTAGGCGACGGAAGCCAGCCGCGACTCGTCCGCGACCCGCTCGGGCGAGGTAGCTATCGCGTCGCGATCAGGCGCTTCGCGCCGATGAAACGATGGGCCCAGTACGACTGCGACAGGCTCGAGATCATCACGCCATGCGAGCTCGCGTGCACAAAACGGCCGTGGCCAAGGTAGATCCCGACATGCGACGGGCCCGGCAGATACGTCTGGAAGAACACCAAGTCGCCCGGCTTCATACCGCCGACGATCTTCTTCCCGGCGTAGTACTGGGCGTCGGCCGTGCGCGGCAAGCTGATACCGAGCATCGCGAAGACATGCTGGACGTAGCCCGAGCAATCGAAACCGGCCGAGGTCGTCCCGCCGAAAACGTAGGGAACGCCCAGGAATTTAAGCGCGCTCTTGGTGAGCTCTTGGGCGATCTTCGAAGTCCGGGCAAGCACGCCGCCGGCGAACGAACGAATCTGTCCGTTCTTCGCGCCATGGTTGGAGGCGACGATCAGACGCGCCGTCCATTCGGCAACATCGGGGCTCACGGGGACCGCCTTATGGGCGGAAACCATTACCGGACGGTGCGCAACAGACGGCTGAGCATCCGCGACGGCAAACGATCCGATCAGCAACAGGGCAAATGCCCCGGCAGCTAACGCTTGACGCAAGAAAAAACTCCTCTTTCACAACACTTGCGAGGTTAGTTGACGGGTTCGGACGGGAAAGATCGCCCTAGGGCCGACCGGCCCATTCACCCCTATTCCTGGGAGTCCCCCGCTCCGGCGCCCAAGCCGGATTCAGTGCTCTTGTGCAGGCGTAGGTGTCGCGAGAAGCTATGCCTCGCGACTGGGTCTTTCGGTTCAGCTCGCCAAGGCCGCCCTCCTGCCTCGCCTTTGCACTTCCGTTACAGTCGGGCGGCCGTCTGCTCGATGGTCCGGGCGAGCTCGGCGGCCACCGCCTCGATCCGGGCCCGGTCGTCACCCTCGGTCATCACCCGGATCAAGGGTTCCGTCCCCGAGGGCCGGATCAAGACGCGGCCCGACCCTTCAAGCATCAGTTCCGCCCGTGCAATCGCCTCGCGCACGCCGGCGTCCTCGAGCACGTGTTTGTGCGGCGTGCGAACGTTGACGAGGATTTGCGGCGCGACGACGACCTCGCGCACGAGATCGTGTAGCCGCTTCCCGCTGGCCCGCACGATACCGAAGAGCGTCACCGCGGTCATCGGTCCATCACCCGTGGTATTGCGACGCAGATCGATGATATGCCCCGACTGCTCGCCGCCAAGCACGAAATTGCCGGCGCGCATCCCTTCGAGCACGTACCGATCGCCGACGGCGGCACGCACGAGCGTGATCCCGTGATGCTGCAACGCGCGCTCGAAGCCGATGTTGCTCATCACCGTGCCGACGATCGTATCGCCGCGTAACTCGCCGCGATCGTGCAGCGCGCGGCCGATGGCAAACATCACGTGATCGCCCGATACGAAGGCACCGGTCTCGTCGACGAAGAGCGCGCGATCCGCGTCGCCGTCGAACGCCACGCCGACGACGTGTTCCTCTCCCGCTGCGATCAGTTCGCGAACTTTGGCTTGCAGGGGCGCAAGATGGGTTGCGCCGCACTCCACGTTGATTCGCGCGCCGTCGTTCTCGCAGTTGATCTCCGTGACCGTCGCGCCCAGTTTACGCAAGGCATACGGCGCAATCGCATACGCGGCGCCGAACGCGCCATCAACGACGACGTGCAATCCGTGCAGATCGACCCCGGTGCCGTAGAGTTCGTCGTAATAGTGCTTGCCCAGATTCTGCGCTATCCGCGCAACGCCGATTCCGGTACCGGTCGGCCGGGGAAGCGACTCGTTCCCGATGAGCGACTCGATCTCGGACTCGATCTGATCCGACAGCTTAAATCCGTCCGGACCGAAGAACTTGATGCCGTTGTCCGCGATCGGATTATGCGAGGCACTGATCATCACGCCGGCCGCCGCACCTTCGGCGACGGTCGCGCGTGCGACCGCCGGCGTGGGCACGATGCCGACGCTCGCGACGTCGCGCCCGACCGACGTGATGCCGGCCACGATCGCCGCTTCGAGCATCGTGCCGGAGCAGCGGGTGTCGCGTCCAACGATGACCGGGCGATGCCGGTCGCTCGAATGTGCGAGGACGGTCGCGCCGGCCCGTCCCACCGCGAAGGCAAGCTCGGGCGTTAGATCGGCGTTCGCAACACCGCGAACGCCATCGGTTCCAAAAAATCGACCCACCGTACTCCTATCGTGCTCCCGTGCTCTGTACGAACATCGCTTGAACGCGCACAAGGTCCGGTGCGACCTCAAGACCCGTAATCTCCTGCCCAAGCGAATCGACCGGAACCGGACGGACCATGGAATCGTAGTCCAGCGGGGTGGAGGGAATCGGGATATCCACGCGCACCGCCGCGACCTCGGAGAGCAGGCTCGTGGGTCCGTGCACGGTGACGGTCGGGGGATTCACCGTGGCCGAGTTCACCACGATCGCACGATCGGTGTCCCCAGAATAGTGCAGGGCGATCGGGAACGGCCGTTGGTCGATATGTTCGATCGTCAGACTTACCGACGCCGGGCTCAAACTCTGCACGGCGATATCGGGTGCAACGAGTTGCACCGGCACGTTATACACGCCCGCCGTTTTGTCGGAAAGGTCGAGCACGGCCTTGATCTCGTCGGGCTTGATCGGTGGCTGGTTACGCTTGCTCGCAATGGTCACGACCGCTTCTTTGTCCGTGAAGCGCGCAATGTAGCCGACCGGCAGATTCGCCGCGACGATCGGAACCGAGAGCTGCTGATCGAAGCGCGCCGCGATCACGGGGTTCGCAGCGAATCGAAAATACGCCCACCCGGTGATCGCAAGGGCGAGGGAGAGGACTTTAAGTCCGAAGTTCTTTCGGATGATCTGCACGAGATTGTCCCTTGTCACGCGATGGTGCGATGCGCGCGCGCAACTGCGTGATGACGTCGTTACCGTTGAAGCGCCGGTGATCGCGCGGGGGACGCGTAATCGCAAGCAGCATCTTCACCAAACGCTGCTCTTCTTCAACCGGGCGCGATAATTTGCCCTGACGCGCGATCGAGATAGCGCCGGTCTCCTCCGAGATGACGACTACCACGGCATCGGTCTGCTCGGTGAGGCCGATCGCGGCGCGATGGCGCGTTCCCACGCGCCGTTCCGCAAGCGACTGCTCGGCCAGCGGCAAGAAGCACCCGGCGGCTTCGAGGATGTTTTCACGCACGATGACGGCACCGTCATGGAGTGGCGACCGCGGCATGAACAGCGCGAGCAAGAGCTCGGCCGAGAGTTCGGCGTTGAGAAGCGTTCCGCTCTCGATGAACTCCTTGAGCCCGCTCTGCTGTTCGATCACGATGAGCGCGCCCAGCCGATTGCGCGAGAGCAAAAACGCGGCGCGTGCGAGGGTGAGCACCGCTCGATCCTCGGGGCGCGTCCATTCGCCCGTCTCTTCACCGATGTGCAGCAGGCCGCCGCGACCGATCTGTTCGAGCGCACGCCGGAGTTCGGGCTGAAAGACGATCGGCAGCGAAACCGCTGCGCCGACGACGAGCCATTGCAAGATCGTCCCGAGCAGATAGAGCCGCAGCAGGTTGGCGAGTCCGAGCAATCCCACGAGCACGAGCACGCCCGTGAGAATCTGCACCGCACGCGTTCCGCGAATCAGCAAGAGCACGTAATAGATCAAGACGCTCGTCGCGAGGATGTCGAAGATATCGGTGTAGCCGAGATAGTTGGCGAGCGTGCTAATGAGGGACATGTGCACCCTCGAGCAGCGCTTCGAGCACGCGATCGGGGGCGATCTCCGGCGCTCCCAACCCCTGCGCCGCAATCCGCGTCCACCACGCAAGCGGGAGCGGCGAAAGCAGCACGGTCCGGCGCGCGCTCCCAAAGCGCGCGCATTCGATCTCGATACAACCGAGAATCACGTCGTGGCCCGTAACCTCGAGGTCCCATTCGATCAGAATGCCCGTACCTAGCTGCTCGCACGTGCGGACGCCTGCCGGCCGCCCCGGGCCGCCAAGCGCATGGAGCAGGTGCGGCAAGGCTTCGGCGACGCTAGGGAAAACTGCACACGCGATGATCGGACTCTCCGTCACCGTGGCCGACGCTCGTGCCCGCAAGCGCTCGACGAGCGCCGTATCGACGCCCTCGACGAGTGCGTATGCCGGTTCACCCTCACGGTTGCGTTGCCACGTGACGCGCCCCGCCGCGGTGCGCGCCAACACCTCGACGACGCCGATCTCGGCATCGTCGGGAATGTTCCGGTAGCGAAGGGTGCAGGCGTTCACGATTCTCCCGGTGACGTTAGGCGCGGCACGGCCGCAATCATTCGCATGAGCGAGTTGCAGCGCGCGCTCGTCGTCTCTACCGGAAAAAACGCCGCATGGGTCTCACTCGATGGTGAAACGCACCCGCGCGTGGCACAGTTGCGCCGGCAAACGGGCAAGCGTTTCATGCCCGTACCCGGTGACATCGTCCATGTCCGCATTCTCGAAGACGACAAGACCGTGATCGACCGGGCCGAACCGCGCGCGAACGTGCTCGAGCGGCGCACCGTCGACGGACGCGCCAAGACCATCGCCGCCAACGTGAACCTGCTCGCCACGGTCACCGCGCTCGCCGATCCTCCGCCACGCTTGGTGACGCTCGATCAACTCCTCGCCTTCGCCGCGTTCGACGATCTCGAAGCCCTGGTCGTCTTCACCAAGCCCGATCTCGCCTCGAGCCGGGAATGCGACCAGCTCGTCGAGCTCTACCAGGTGCTCGGCTACCGCGTGGTCGTCGTCAACCCCAAGGCCGCAGGCAACATCGACGCCTTGCGCGCCGCCATCGATGGCCGCCACGCGCTCCTGTGCGGCGTTTCGGGCGTTGGCAAGAGCTCGATCTTCCGCGCGCTTGGGGGCGACGCGAGCGTCGGCGAGGTCTCGCGCCACGGCCTGGGCCGCCAAACCACCACCACCGCCCGGCTCTATCGCCTCGGAGAGGGCTTCCTTATAGATAGTCCGGGCGTCAACGAGTTCGGCCTCGGCAAGATCGAACCGGCCGCGCTGGTACATGGTTTTCGCGAGTTTGTCGAGCCCGCGCGCGCCTGCCGCTTCAGCGACTGCACCCATCTCCGGGAGCCGGACTGCGGCGTCCAAGCCGCCCTCGCGCAGGGACGCATCGCCCAGAGCCGGTACCAGAGCTACCGGAAGATCCTCCTCGAACCCACGTAGGGCCGCTCATGGCCCTAAGCAGCTTGCGTCCGAGGGAAGGCCTCTGCTATACTACGGCGCGTTGCCATCCTAAGGAGTTTTTCTTTGCCGAACATCAAGGCCGCCGAGAAGTGGGCGCGTCAGACCGACAAGCGTACGGTCCGCAACAAAGATGCGAAGACCCGCCTGAAGACCGTGTACAAGAAGGCCGTCTCCACCCAAGACCCCGCGCTTGCACATAGCGTCGAGTCGGAGTTCGACAAAGCCGCGCAAAAGGGCATCATTCACCCGAACAAGGCTGCACGCAAGAAGTCGCGCCTTGCGAAGGCGATCGCGCGTGCCGCGACCGCGCCCGCGCCGAAGGCAACCGCAAAGAAGAGCCCGGCCAAGAAAGCCGCCTCGAAGAAAAAGTAACGCCCGCGCGTATACGATTCAACGGACCCGTCTCCGAGAACGAGGCGGGTTTTGTTTTTGCGCGTATAGTGCAGGCGTGAGCGAGAGCACGAGCGACGCGATATCGGCGATTGCCGACGACCCGAAGGCGGTCTTCGTCGCCACGATGGCGCGCGAATTGCACCTCGCCGGGCTGGCGACCGACGCGCTCGAGACCACGCTCTCCGACATCGCAAGCGCCATCGGCCTCACGATGCAGATCCTCGCCCTGCCAACCAGCATCACGATCGCGATCGGTCCGCGTTGGAACCAAAAGCTCGTCCTGATGCGCTTGGAGCCGGGGCGCGTGAACCTGCGTAAGATTTCCTTACTCAACATGATCTACGACGAGCTGCGCGCGGGAAAGATCGATTTTCGCGAGGCGAGCGTACAAGTCGCGAACATCGATCGCCGTTGGCCCGGGCTCAATCCCCTCTGGCAAATCCCTGCGCTCGCGAGTATCGCCGTTGCCGTGGGCATCTTGCTCGGCGCGGGCGTTCGCGAGTTGCTCGTCGCCGGGTGCATCGGCCTTTCCACCGGCATCATCTCGGCGCTAGCGTCCAAGAACAATACGATCGCGCGTCTCTTCGAGGTGATCGCGGCCTTCGTCGGCACGCTGATCCTCGCCATCTTCACCAAGTTCATCGGCCCGACCAACATCTACGTGTCGATCGTTGCAGGCGTCGTCGTGCTCTTACCGGGATACTCGCTGACCCTTGCGCTCCACGAACTCGCCAACGGCGACCTCGTCGCCGGCGTTGCACGCTTGGGAAAGGTGCTCTCCGTGCTGCTCGCCCTCAGTTGTGGCGCGTTGCTCGGCTTTGCGATCCTTGGGCCGTCGCTCCTACGCATGGGCGACGTGCAGACCCATCCGGTGCCGGGTCATCTGTGGATGTTCGCCTCGGTCCTGATCGCCATCGGCTTCTGCGTCGATCTCGACGCGCGCTTGCGCGACTTCGTATGGGTCTTTGCCGCCTGTTTCGTAGCGCTTTTGATCTCGCACACGCTCGGCGGCACCTCGGTTCACCAGGTCTCGGCGTTTGCTTCGGCATTCATCTGCGGCATCGTCGCGAACCTGGGCGCACGGTTCCTGCGCATCCCGCAAGCGATCATGCTCGTACCGGCCCTGCTCGTCCTGGTTCCCGGCAGCTTGAGCTACGAGAGCGTGCTCTTTGCGTTTCAGCAAAACATTTCGACCGCCGTCACCTTCGGCATCGATGCCGCGTTTGCAGCCGTTCAACTCGTCGCAGGCTTACTGCTCTCGCAGTTGCTCTTCCCGACCCGGGCCCTGCAAGTCACGACCGGCACGGGACGCTTTCGCTAGCCGCGGTGGCGGCTCACGGATCGACGTTGATCGCCAGTCGCGTGGCCCGATCGGCGCGCGCAAGCGGCACGATGCGCTCGCGCAGCGCCGCACGCATCGGCTTGGGCGTACGCGTCTTCAGCGCGATACGAAAGCGCCACTCGTCGTTGAGACGCGCGATCGGATAGGGCGCCGGACCGAGCACCTCGCCCACCTCCGCGGTGCGCAGCAGCTGCGCGTAGCGCAGCGCCGCGTCCCACGCGGCGCTGCGGCTGCGTCCGATCACGCCCACATAGACCAACCGCGCGAACGGAGGATACTGTAACGCCCGCCGTTCGGCGAGCTCGAGGCGCGCAAATCCATCGTAATCGTGCGCGGCGGCAGCCACGATGGCCGGATGGGTGGGCGCGTACGTCTGCACGATCGCCTCGCCCGGACGCGCGCGTCCGCTCCGCCCGCACACCTGCGCGATCAACGCAAAGCTGCGCTCGGCGGCGCGAAACTCGGGAACGTGCAACCCGACGTCAGCGGCGACCACGCCGACGAGCGTCACGGTCGGAAAGTCGAGCCCCTTGGCGACCATCTGCGTGCCTACGAGCACGTCGCCCACCTCTTCGAACTCGCCGAGCAGCCGCGCATGGTCGCCCACGCGCGTCGTCGTGTCCGAATCCATGCGCACCACGCGCGCACGCGGAAAGAGCCGCATCATCTCGTCAACCACACGTTCGGTTCCGATGCCGAACTCACGGATCGTCGGCAATCCGCACGCCGGGCAACTGCTCGGCAACGGGGCTTGCAGATCGCAGTAGTGGCAGCGCATCAGGCCTTCGCTGCGATGCGCGACGAGCGAGACGTCGCAGCGCGCGCACTCGGGGACAAAGCCACAACTACGACAGAGCACGAAACTTCCGCTTCCGCGACGGTTGACGAAGAGCACGCTCTTTTCGCCGCGCTCGAGACGCTCGCTGAGTGCTTGCGTCAACGCCGTCGAAAAGATGCGCTTGTTCCCGGTCTCGAACTCTTTGCCGAGATCGACCACGCGCACGACCGGCATCGGTTGCGCCGTGGCACGTTCGCGCATCCCGATGTAGGCGATCGCGCCGCGTTGCGCGGCCTCGAAGTTTTCGAGCGCGGGCGTCGCGCTCCCGAGCAGTAACAATCCTCCCGCGCGCCGCATCCGTTCGCGCGCCACGGCTACGGCGTGATATCGCGGCGAGGTGTCTTGCTTGTACGAGCGTTCGTGCGCTTCGTCGATGACGAGCAGCCGCACATCGTCGAGCGGGGCGAAGACGGCACTGCGCGCGCCGACCACCACGTCGATATCGCCGCGCATGCACGCCTGCCACGCATCGAACCGTTCGCGCTCGGAGAGCGCTGAGTGCAACACCGCCACCCGTTCTCCAAATGCCGCTTCGAAGCGGCGCGCCGTCTGCGGTGTGAGGGAAATCTCGGGAACCAGGACGATCGCGCGACCGCCCTCGCGTACGACGCGCTTGATCGCCTCCACGTACACGTAGGTCTTCCCGCTTCCCGTCACGCCGTGAATCAGCGCCTCGCGAAAGCCGCGCTCATCGAGCCACGCGTCGATCCGTGCCAGAGCCGCCGACTGTTCCGCGGTCGGCGCAAACGGTGGGGGCGGAACCGGCGCGCGCTCGCGGACGGCACGCGGTTCGACCTCGCGTTCGTCGATCGCCCCCGCGCCGACTGCCCGAGCGATGACGGCCGGTGAAAATCCGGCCAGCACGGCGTCCGCGCGAGGTACACCCGGTTGTTCGCGCACGAATGCTGCAAGCAAGGCGGCCTTCTTCCCGCGGATCGAGGCCGCGCCCGGATAGAGCACGCGCACACGATAGCTTTGCGTCTTGGGCGCCACAAAGCGCCGTTCACGTCGCAACTCGCCGCTGCGAACGATCGCCTGCACGTAGCGCAGCAGCGTCGCCCGATCGCCGGCACGGCGCGCGTCGGGATGGCGCAGGAGCGTTTCCAACGCGAAGCCGTCGGGAAATGCCTCCCAGATCGTGCGCACGAGGCGCGGCGGGACCGACGGGTAGCGCGTGAGCGTGGGCGTGGCGAGCGTACGGACGAACGTATCGACCGTGCGTGGAATGGCTCCCGACAAGACCACCGCGGAGAGCGCCTCGCCGAGCGTGCAAACGTAATACTCGCTCACGAAGCGCGCCATTTGCAGCCCGGTTGCGTCAAACGCGCGCGGAACGTCGAGGCGTTCGCTCACGGGTTTGACGCGTGGATCGGCTTCGATCACCCGCGGCTCCGCGACGACGAACGCGACCACCTCGCGATTTCCGAGCGGGACACGCACGACGTCGCCGACGGAAAGTGCTAGTTCGCCCGCGTCGTAGGTGAGCGGAAGGTCGAATCGCGAGGAACGGATCGCCGCAAGCGCGTCGATCGCGCGGATGCTAGCCAAGAGACTCCGGGGTATAGCGCAGTTGCGCGAGCACGGAACGCACGGTGCGTTCGGGCACCTCGACGCCGTATTCGACGTCGCCGATCGCCCGCGGAAGCACAAACCGTAGCTTGCCGTCACGACGCTTCTTGTCGCTTTGCATCGCGCGATACGCCGCATCGGGATCGACACGCGTCTGCAGCGGCATGCCGAGCAGCGCTACGGTACCGAGAACGCGCAGGTACTCGCGCTCCGAGAAGCGCCCGGTGCGCAACGCCAAGAGCGACGCGGCGCGCAGGCCGAGGGCCACGCCGGCGCCGTGCGTCACGCGGTATCCGCTCGCGGTCTCGAACGCGTGCGCAAACGTATGCCCCAGGTTCAAGAGTTCGCGCATGCCCTGCTCGAGCCGATCGTCCATCACGATCATGATCTTCACCCGCACCGCTTCAGCGACGATCGCTTGCCAGGGCCAGCGCCAAAACGGATGCGGCGAGAGGTTCTCGATGGCCTCAAAAAACTCGTTCCCCTCGATGATCGCAGCCTTGAGAATCTCGGCAAGACCTTCGCGAAGGTGACGGTATTCGAGGGTTTGCAGGGCATCGACGTGCGAAAACACCGCGACCGGATCGCTGAAGGCGCCGACCAGATTCTTCCCCGCGCGCAGATCGACGCCGGTCTTTCCACCGACGGCCGCATCGACCATCGCGACGAGCGTCGTCGCGACGTGAGCGTAGGGGACACCGCGCATGTAGGTCGCCGCCGCAAACCCAAAAAGATCGCTTGCAACGCCGCCGCCGACCCCGACGACGAGCGTATCGCGGGCTGCCCCAAGCGCAAGCAGGGCTTCGTGTACCTCTTCCACCGTTGCCAAGCGTTTGCGCGCTTCACCGAGCGTCACCGCTCGCACGCCCATACAGCGCGGATGGCGCGCCAACCGTCGCGCCAAACGACGCACGTGCGTTTCGCCATCGAAGAGGACGACGAACGCCTGCGAACGTTCGGTGAGAAATCGTTCGGCGTGCGGCAGCACGTCGTCGGCGACGACGACCGGATACCCGAGGTCGTTCGAAACGAATACCTCGTCGTTGAGCGCGTCGTTCAGAACTCGATGCCTTTCTTGTGCGTCCATTGCACGATCGCATCGACGATCTGCGAGGTGCTCATGCCGTCGGCCTCGAGCACGAGATCCGCATGGGCGTATTGCGGCATCCGCTTGCCGTAGAGTTCTTTGATGCGCGAAAGTGACGGCGTTGGACCGAGGAGCGGGCGTACGCGGCGGCTCTTTCGCAGACGCTCCAGCACCTGTTCCGGCGTCACCTTGATGAAGATGCGGTAGCTGCGTTTTTTTAAGAGCTTCTGCGTGGGTTCGTACGTGAGGGCGCCGCCGCCAAGGGCCATGATACCGGGCTCGCCCTCTTCGAGCACGTGCGCGATGGCCACGTGCTCGTACTCGCGAAACGCTTTTTCGCCCTCTTCGTAAAAGATATCCGAGATCTGTCCGTGATCCTTGGTGATCAGATCGTCGGTGTCGAAGAACGCGCATTTCAGTTTGCGCGCGAGTTTCTTGCCGATCGTCGATTTGCCCGCGGCCATGAAGCCGACAAGCGCGATGTGTTGTTTCATTCGCCCTCCTGTGCTGATTCGAAGAGTGCGGTGGCAGCGGCGTTCGCGCGCGTGAGATTATCACGCGTCTCTTCAATGGAATCACCGCCGTATTTTTCCAAGACCGGGCCCACGAGCGCGAGGCGCACCATCGCCTCGCCGACGATACCCGCCGCCGGAACGACGCAGACGTCGCTGCGCACGATCGTCGCCGGCGCATCGGTCTTGTCGTGCAGGTTGACGGAGGGGAGCGCGTTCATCAACGTCGGAATCGGCTTCACCGAGACGCGCAGCACGATCGGCTGGCCGTTGCTCATGCCGCCCTCGATGCCGCCCGCGCGGTTGCTGCCGCGCACGACGTTTTCCCCGTCGAGTGCGAAAGTGTCGTGCGCCTGCGATCCGGCGCGCGCCGCAACGTCGGCGCCGAGCCCCACCTCGACGGCCTTGACCGTTTGCATCCCCATGAGCGCACCCGCGAGCACGCCGTCGAGCCGTGTATCGGGCTGACGATTGCTTCCCACGCCGACGGGAACGCCGTCGATCCGCACCACGAACGTGCCGCCAAGCGTGTCGCCCGCGGCTTTGGCGGCATCGATCGCCGCGATCATACGCTGCGCGCTTGGCGCATCGGGGCAGCGCACCTCGCTCGCCTCGACGTCGGACTGCGACCACTCGTCGAGCTCGGGTGCGGCCACGTCACCGATGCGGTGAACGTAGCTGCGCGTGCGGATGCCGAGCGCTTCGAGAAACTGCGCGCAGATCGCGCCGAGCGCCACGCGCATCGTGGTTTCCCGTGCGCTTGCGCGTTCGAGCACGTTCCGCAGATCGGTGTGACGATACTTCAGCGCACCGGCGTAATCGGCGTGGCCCGGGCGCGGGTTGGTGAGCGGCGCACCGCCACCGGTGAGCGGATCCATCAACGCGCGCACGTGGGGCGTATCGAAATCGCGATTGCGTACCAGCACCGCGATCGGCGAGCCGAGGGTAGAACCACCGCGCACGCCTGCAAGAAACTCAACCGTATCACGCTCGATCTTCATGCGTCCGCCGCGGCCGTAGCCGCCCTGACGCCGCGCAAGCGTTTCGTTGATGCGATTGACATCGAGCGCGAGCCGCGCCGGGATCCCGTCGAGGATGCCGACGAGCGCCGGGCCGTGGGATTCGCCCGCAGTAAGGTACCGGAACACCACGATGTGCTTACGTGCGCTTCCGCGTGCGGCCTGCTTTCGTCAGCACTCCACCACGCTCACGGCAAGGCCGCCGAGCGAGGTCTCTTTGTATGCGGCCTGCATGTCGAGTCCGGTGCGGTACATCACCGCGATCACGCGGTCGAGCGAGACCACATGATCGCCCGCATCCTCCATCGCCATACGCGCCGCGTGGATCGCGCGTACCGCGCCAACGGCGTTGCGTTCGATGCACGGCACCTGCACGAGTCCGCCGATCGGATCGCACGTCATGCCCAGACTATGTTCCATCCCAATCTCGGCCGCGTTCTCGACCTCAGCCGTGCTGCCGCCGAGCGCCGCCACAAGCCCACCCGCCGCCATCGAACAGGCCACCCCCACCTCGCCCTGGCAGCCCACTTCGGCACCCGAGATCGAGGCGTTGGCCTTGTAGAGTGCGCCGATCGCGCTTGCGGTGAGGAGCAACCGCCGCTCGCCATCACGCGTGGGCGCATCGGTGAAACGCCGATAGTAGTGCAGCACCGCCGGCAGCACGCCCGCCGCACCGTTGGTTGGGGCGGTGACCACACGTCCGCCCGCCGCGTTCTCCTCGTTGACGGCCATGGCGCAGGCGTTCACGTAATCCATCATCGCGAGCGGGTCGCTAGGACGCTCCGTATAGCGCCGATAGATGCGCGACGCCCGCCGGCGTACGTTGAGCCCGCCGGGAAGCACGCCGTCGGTTGCAAGGCCACGCTCGGTGCAGGCGGTCATCGCGTCGAGGATACCATCCACATAGGCAAGCGTCTGCGCGCGCGGACGTAGCGCGTCTTCATCGAGCAGCACGATCTCGGCGATGTCACAGGCACGCTCGGCCGCGCACGCGATCAACGCCGCCGCCGACGCGAACGCAAACGGCACCTCGCGCACCTCGGCTCGTTCCGAGCGCGCCCCCTCGACCTCGACGAAACCGCCGCCCACCGAGTAATAGGTGCGAGCGAGGAGCATGGCGCCGTCACGCCAAGCCTGCACGACCATCCCATTACTGTGCCCCGCGAGCACCTCGGAGCGATGCCACACGATCGCGCTCTCGGGATCGAAGGCGATCGGCGCCCTCCCGCCCAGCAGCAACGTGCGCCGCGCGCGCACCGCCGCGACACGCGCCTCGGCCTCGTGCGGATCGATCGCGTCGGGACGGTATCCCTCAAGGCCCAGCATCACCGCACGATCGGTGCCGTGCCCTATGCCGGTGAGCGCAAGCGATCCGTAGAGATCCACCTGCACGCGCAGGCCCGCGTCGAACGCGGTTCGTTGTGCGAGTTCGGTGACGAAAAGCGCAGCCGCGCGCATGGGACCGACGGTGTGCGAACTCGACGGACCGAGCCCGATTTTGAAGAGATCGACGATGGAGGTATAGGACACGTCGCGCAGCTTCGCACAAAGAAAACGAGCCGCCTGGTCGCAGGCGGCTCGTTTTCTTACGCGTTACGTGCGTGCTTAGCGGCCCTTTTTGCGGCCCGCACTCTTCTTCGCGGCGGCTTTCTTGGCCGGAGCGGCCTTGCGAGCCGGAGCCTTCTTCGCAGCGGCCTTCTTCGCCGGAGCGGCCTTGCGGGCCGGCGCCTTCTTTGCGGCGGCCTTCTTCTTGGGGGCAGCCTTCTTCGCTGCGGGCTTCGCAGCGCCGCGCTTGGCCGTACCGACGGCTTCCTTCAGCACGCGACCAGCGATGAATTTCAACACGCGCTTCGCGGGCACTTTGATGGGCTCGCCCGTCTTCGGATTGCGGGCGATGCGCGCCGCGCGATCGCGAACTTTGAACTGGCCGAACGGGGTGAGTTGCACCTTGTCGCCGGACTTCAGGACATCCATCATCTTCTCGAGGATGGCTTCGATGATCTCGACAACCTGTTTGCGCGGCAGTTCGAGCTCTTCTGCGAGCTCACGAGCTAACTCGTTCTTGGTCATACTGTCCTTTCGAAAGGGGGCAGCTAATTTTCCAGACGGATTAGCAGAAAACGCCGTATTCCCTTGCGAAAACGCCCGTCTTTGAAGAAATTTTATCGGCCGCCCAGAGCCGCTCGAGGCGGTTCGATCACGTGCGGGGTAATCAAAAACACGATTTCGTCGCGTTCGTGGTGAGCGGCTTTATTGCGAAAAAACGCCCCTAAGACCGGAATTTGCGAAAGCCCGGGGATCCGCGAGATCGTCTCGCTCGTAACGTCGCGCATCAACCCGCCGAGTACGATGGTCTGCGAATCCTTCACGCGCAAGACCGAGTCGATTTTGCGGTTCGCAATGATCGGGTAGCCATTACCGCTCACCCCGAGCAGTTCGCTGTACTCCGGATGTAGTTCCGCGGTCACGGTTCCGTCGCTGCCGATCGTCGGTGTCAGGCGCAATTTCACGCCGATATCCACAAATTGCACGTTCTGACCACCGAGCACGGAGGTGTTGTACACGATCGGATAGGTTTCGCCGATCAGCAGATCGGCTTCCTGATTATTGAGCGTTACGAGCTTCGGCGTCGCCAGTATTTGCGCACGGCCTTGTGATATGAGCGCATTGAGCCGGACATTCACCGGAATCGCGCCCTGCGTAAACGCATACCCGGTGGAGCCGAATGTCTGATTTCCTTTCAAATCAGCGCCGCCCCATTCGACGCCCAGGTTCACGTCGTCGTTGCGCGGGGTCACGTCGGCCACCTTGACCTCGAGCAATATCTGCGGGCTCGCGCGGTCGATCGTGGCAAAGAGTTTCGTCGCCGCCGCCTGGACGTCGCGATTGCCGCGCACGACGACGGCGTTATGGTTGGCGTCTTCGATGTAGGTGCCGTCCGGCTCGAGTACCTTGAGCTCGCCAATCGCATCCTTGGCTCGTACGTACTCCATGACGTACGAGCGTGTGAGCGCTCCTTCGCCGCCGCTTCCCTGATCTTCATCGAGGGCGCGTACCAGCCGTCGTGCGCGGGCGATGGTGAATTCGTCCCCCGTAACCACGATCGCCGCCGTCCGGCGATCGGGCACCAGCACGGTTCCATCCGGGAGTGCAGGCGCGAGTTCCTTGACCAGCACGTCCGGGTCGGCGTGAACGAGATGCAACACGATCGTCTGAGCTCCGAGCCGCGAGTTTGCGGCATCGTAGCGACGGTTCATCGCGTCGGCCGCGCCGACGATCAAGATGTTACCATCACGGCGCACCTGGAGCCCGTGCGAACTCACGAGCGCAGCCAACGCCTCATCGACCGTAACGTGATGCAGGGTGAGGGTCACGCGTTCGGGCTTGAGCGAACCGTCGGCGACGATGTTCACGCCGGACTCTGCCGCGAGCAACGCGATGACGTCGGCGATATCGGCGTTGTGGACGTCGATTTCGAGGTGCGCCGTAGCATCCGCTCGCCCGCACGCGAGCAGGGCAATAAACAGGATGCCCAACACACGCCTCATCGCGCGGCCTCATCGAGTGCAACCCGGCGTCCGCCTGCAAGGGTGAGCCCATGCGCGTCGATCCCGGTAATCATCGCCCCTGCGAGTCGCGTGCCGACGCGCACGACGGCGACGTGCCCGTCGATCTCGACGAGCGCACGGGGCTCTCTGCCGAGCACGACGGCACGCACGGCGAGCGCACCATGTGCGAGCCCGAAGGCCGGAGCGTCTCCACCGGCATTCTCCGGCAAGACGAGACCGCCGACGGCCGTCGACGCATCGGAGTCAGGCGCGCGAAACGGATCGCGCCGCGGCGCAACCGGCGCGATCGCAACCGGCGCCAAACGCATACGAGCCGACGGGGCCACCCGCACGCCGCCCACGGCGGCATCGACCTTCCCGTTACTTTGCCCGGTAAGCGGTAACATACAGACCCCACCAAGCAGCAGCATCATCGCGAGCCGTTCGAGCGTTTCACGCTGATCGTCAAACAGATGCGGAATGTACGTGCCTCGCCGTCGCAGCCGGCGGATCGAAGTGAACGCGATAGACCGTCGTATGCAAGGTTGCATCAAGGAGCGGGTGTTCATGGTCATCTCCATCGGCTAGTGACAATTCGACGCGTGAAAGGCCCAGGATCACATCGCCTCGAGCCACCTCGGCGATGCACGCGATCAGGTCGGGATATCGCCCGCGTAGAACGATCGTCAGCCCGCCCGATGCTTCGAGTACCGCACGGCGATCCTGGATCGCTGCGGACGCATCCGGCGCGATCTTGACGATACGGGCATGGTGTCGAACCGCGATCTGGTATACATCTTGTAGCGTTCCCGCGATCAGAAGCCCGTTCTGGCGTCGCCGTGCAAACCGCGCAAGTTCCGCGCCAACCCGAGCACGCATCGCGACGAGCCCCGAACCTCGTGCAAGGATCGCATCGTCGTCGCGCGTCTGCTCGTACGCCTCGCGGCCGTGACGCTGCAGCGCGTCGATCGCGAGCGTGCTTGGCCACCAAATCAACCCGATGCCCACACCAACGAAGAGCGCGGTACAGGCGACCCACGTCAGCCGTGCGAGAGCATGAACGCTCAACCTCATCGGCCGCATGCGTCACTCATCGACACGAACCTCGTACACGATCGCCCGCGCGTTGCCAAGTCGCGTCACCTGCATCAGCCGGACCGTCGATGCGCCCGGCGATGCGTCCATCGCCGCGACCATCAGCGACGGAAGCGTCACAAAACGCAATGCTCGCCCATCGATCGTTACCCCGCGTTCATCGCTCGCGATGCTGGTAACCCACGCATCCGCCGGAAGAGCATTGCCCAAGCGCGCAAGGTGATTTGCGATACGAATGCCGGTCGCACGCACGGAGCGGATGCTCGTATCGAGACGTACGAGGCGTTCCAAATCGACGCGCTCCAGGCGACGTGCCGCAAGCGCGCTTCTCGCAAGGCGCACACCCCTGAGCGCAGCCGCGTCCTCTCGCACCGCGACGCGAACGAGATGCTGCTCGTAAAAAAACCATGTCGTGAGCACGATCAGCATCGTCATCACCGCCGCGAGCGGTGAGCGCATCTCGCGCGGCACGGAGATCGCGTGCAGAGCCCGAATCACGTTCGATCCGGTATCGTCGATATAGGTAAATCGCATACGCTAAGCCGATGCGTGCAGTGCGAGGCCTGCCGCGTGCGCCCAATCGGTCGCCGCCGAGCGTACGACATCGTCCGGATAGGCATCCCCACGCAGTATCTCGGCGACGGGAACGTCGATCTCGACGTCCCTGCGGTGCAGACGGAGATGCGCCACGATCTCGGTCAGGCGCGCCCCATTGCCCGTTACGCCCACACGCCGAATCGCTATGCGTTGCTGAGCCTCGTGGATCATGCTCGAAAGGTTCGTAGCGATCTGCGCAACCTTACCGTTCTCAATACCGGCGAGGCCAACGATTCTTTTGCGTTTCTCCGCGGCTTCGGCATCGAGTCCAAACTCGGCCGCGATCGCGCTCGTCATATCGCTTCCGCCCACATCGGTATACCACGAACACGGCGTCCCGGCGATAAAGGCATGCAGCCGCGAACGGTGGGTGCCGATATCGATGATCGCATCGAGATCGGGAAATGCGCGCTGCAACGCAAAGCCGTCGTAATCCAGCGCCACGAGCCGCAACCCGGCGGCGCGCACCACGGCTCTTCGTGCGGCAAGAACCGCCGTACGCAGCACCCCCACGACATACCGGTACTCCGCGCGTTCCGCGATCTGCACCCGCACGACGCTCTCCTGTTCCTCGACGTCCCAGGGAGCGATCCGTTTGGCTTCGAGTCTCGCGGCGCCGGCTCTCTCAAGTCCGGTCATCTTTGGAAAGGTCATCGTATGAACGAGCGCATCGGGGGCGCCGACCGAAAGCACGCACCGGCGCTCCTTCGTCCCGATCTCCGCCCGCATGCTCGCGATGATTGCGCCGAGCTCTTGTGGCCGGCCGGCGCTCGATCCGGCGTTTGGCAGGCTACGGGCAGCAACCGCACGCAACCGCACGAAACCACGGCGTCCACGCTCGAGGAGCACCATGCGCACGCGAGAAGTTCCGATATCGAGGCCGAGCGGAAGCGAACGATAGTCAGCCACGATACGCACTCCAGCACAAGGCAACGAAGACTCCCAGCGCGAGTGCAGGTGCAAACGGAATGATGCTGCGCCGATCGGCTCCACGCATCGCAAGCGCGAGCACGCCAACCACCGCGCCGAGTACAAACCCTGCAGCAAGGGCGATGATACCGCAGAGCCACCCGAACCCAGCCCCGATCGCCGCAGCCAGCTTCACATCCCCCAAACCAAGCCCTCGCCGAGCGCTTGCCATATAGATTACGCCCATGACCGCCGTGCATGCACATGCTCCGAGGAGCGCCGATTCGAACCTGCCCTCGAACGCGGCGAGCGTGACGATGGCAAGGGTGCTCACGATCGACGTGACGTCGAGGACATACCCGCTGCTCGCATCCGTTATGGCGGCCACACTTAACGCCGCACAGCACACGGGCTCAAGCGGGGTCACGCCGCGCACGACGATCGCAACCGTGAGGCTCACGACTCCGGCAAACGCGACCATCACCCCGAGCGGTGTCACCCGCAAAGGCACCGCGCGTTGCGCTAGTCGCCATCGCGCAAGGGTCAGCTGTGCTCCGAGAGCCGACACATAGACGGTAACGGCCAACCACGGCGCAATCATCGCGTCACCCGATTGCGAGCGCGCCGGGCCGCAAGATCCGCCGGATCGTAGCGAAGTGCCTCATCGAGCCATCGCCTCGCGCGCGCCGTCTCCCCCGCATGGAGGGCGTCGATACCGGCAAACGTGAGCGCCCGCGCATCGTGCCGTCGCATCCCCACCACAGCAAACTCTTGCGCGGCCGACGCGTAGCGTTTAAGCATCTGCAGCCCGAGCGCTCGGTCCTGTCGTACCTCGTCGCTCGCGGCATCGGCTTTAAGGAACAGCGCGCTCCTCTCGAGCGCATCTTCAATCGCTGAACGGCGATGCGTCATGAGCTCCGAAAAGACGAGCCGGTCCTCCGCGATCGGATCGCCGGGTGAAAACAGCAGCGAACGCTCGTACATGAGCCGAGCGCGCACGGCGTCCCCGCGGTACGTCAGATCATCGCCGCGCGTCACGAGCGCAGATGCGATCTGTGCGTGAAGAAGCACGCCGGCAAGCGCGACGGCGATAACGACGGCCGTCATGCGACGCAGCGTTTGCGGCACATCGATCACGCGAGCAGCCCGTAGTACAGCGCAAGGGCAATCGAGAGCCCGCCGCTGACAGCTGATACGAACTCGCCACCCAACCCGCGAACGACCGGCGCCAGCGCGCGGACGCCGAAAATTACGCTCGCGAGCGGAAGCACGTGACCAAGGGCAAAGGCTGCGATGACAGCGGCTGAAAAGGCCGGCCTATGAACGACAAACGCGTAACTTCCGACCGCCGCAATCAGCGGCGTGCAGCACGGGGATGCAACGAACGCCGAAGCCGCGCCGAGCATAAAGGCACCGCCGTGTGACGTGTCGAGCATCCCTCGATGCGCGCGACATGTGTGGCCCGTACGTACGACCAGCGTCACCACGCCGCCCACCAAGAGCGCGGCCGCCAACACGCCGTACAACCACGGCGCCCCCTGCGCGATTCGTACCGCGGAGGAGGCCAGCATCCCGAGCGCAACGTAGCCCGCAACGATACCGATCATGAACCCAACGGACCGCTGCAAGCGAGCTCTGCCCGGCGCACCGCTCACCAGCGCTGCAAGCGCAACGTACCGCGGTGCCACACACGGCCCTACGCTCGTCACGATCCCCGCACCGAATGCGACGAGCACAGCTGCCGGGTTTGCGTAAGAAGTCTGTGCGTACGTCAGGCGGACCAAATCGGGGACGTTCACTGGGCGGCCGTAAACCCGGCATTCGAGGAGTACTCGATGTGCTGCGTTCCGGCGGAACCGCCGATCGCGCTCATCGTCCCGGGATCGTGCTGGCCTGGACAGGTGATCGTGTACGATGCATCTCCCTGCGCCGGGTTTACCGTCGTGTAGGTATATTGACCCGCCGGATTAACCGGATCGATCGGCGTCTGCTTGAGGTAGGGCGCAAGGTTTGGATCGGTTGCCACGACCGGGCTGTTGTTGGCCGTGGGGTACTGCTCGTGGTCCGTTTGATACAATTCGAGCGCGGTCGCAATCTCCTTGAGATTGGCTTCACAAGCGGCCGTCTGTGCCTGGGCGCGCGCTCGAACGAAATTCGGAACGAGAATCGCTACGAGGATCGCTATGATCGCAACCACGATCATCATCTCGATGAGGGTGAACCCACGTTCGTGTTCGTATGTCATTGCACTCCGTACCGCTCTTGCGTGTGCGTATGTCGGTGCCCATGTTAGCCTGCACGGTGACACGCAAACGGCGCCAGCTTTCGCAATGCGTTTTTATGCAGCCGGCTCGCATGGCGCCGTGAGTAGCCTAGGCGCTGCGCAACCTCTCCAAGAGGACGATCGTTTTCGTAGATTTCTTTGATCACTTCGCGTTCGACTGACGATAGTGTTTCAAGCGCGTCCACCAACGTAACGTGGTCCAGATGGCTGTCGATCGTGTACGAGAGCACGAGCGCTTTGGATGGCGGAATCGCGTCCACGGACATCGTTATCTCGCTTTCCTGGAATAACCGTAGTTCGCACTCGTCCTCGCGACCGAGGTTCAGTGTTTCGTACACGTCGTTATCCGTAGGTTCGCATCCACGCGCGCATCGCAGGCGTGACTGCTCACCAAGCCACCGCCGTTTGAGATCGAGCACGCGACGCGGGACCCGGATCGTACGCTCGGCGTCGCGCACGTAGTGCATCAGTTCGCCGAGAACATAGACCCAGGCATACGCCTCGAAAGGGGTTCCGATATCGGCGTCATAACGGTCCGCCGCCTTTATCAGGCCAATGGCTGCAATCTGAACGAGGTCCTGGCGATCGATGCCGTCGCGCACGAATTTACGCGCCGCTCGCTCGCACAGATAGTGATGGGATTCGATGACGTGATTGCGTTTCGCAGCCGGATCGTTCACTTGATACTCCCTATTATGGAATAAAGCGGAATCAGTACCGAGGCAAGAATAACGCCGACGATCGTACCAAGACCGATCATCATCACCGGCTCGATCAGCGTTCCGAGACTACTCAAAGCCATATCGAGATCAGCCTCGAGGTGCGCGGCGGCGCGTAGAAGCAGCGAGTCCAGATCGCCCGTTTCGGCCCCTACCCGCACGAGTTGTTTCACTAATGGATCGAGCACGTTCGCGCACGCAAAACTACGCGCGAGACCCTCGCCGCGACGAATAGCCGCGACCGACGAGCGCAACAGATCGGCGAAGGGACCATCTCCCACGACGTCGATCGTCACCTCGGCCGCCGTTACGAGTGGTATTCCCGCACAGAGGAGCGTCCCCAACGTGCGGGTGAGGCGCGCTGCAAGCGCGGTCCGCGCGATCGTTCCGATGACCGGGATCCTCAATTGCGCGGTGATGAGCAAGGAGCGAGTCCGGCGCGACCCGACAGCCCGGTTGAGCAGCACGATGCTCGCAACAAGAAGCGCGAAGGCAAGCCACACGCTCGGCGTTGCGAGAACGTGGCCCACCGCTATCAAGAAGACCGTCGTCGCGGGAAGCGCGACATGCATGTTTGCGAACAAGCCGACAAATGACGGGACCGTCTGCGTCACGAGGAACACCACGAGCCCGAGGGCCATGGCGCAGACGATCGCAGGGTATGTCAGCGCCGCGATGAGTTGCCGGCGCAACGCCACGTCGCGCTCCAAAAGCGTCGCGAGACGGTCCAATACCGCGTCGACGTCGCCGGTAAGCTCCCCCGCGCAGACCATCGCGACGGCCAACCGCGAGAACTCGTGCGGGCGACTCCGCATCGCCTCGGAGAGTTTCACACCTCCTTCGACGTCGCTCGCAACCGACGACCACGCTTCGCGTAGGCGCCGGTCGCGGCAATGCTCGATCGTGACCGCGAGGGCTCGATCCATCGGAACGCCGGCCCGCAGCAACGTTGCGAACGAACGAATCGCGATCATGCGCGCCCGCGCATCCACCGGCACGATCCCGGAGATCGACGCGAGCACTCCGTACGCCGATTGCGCCGGGACGAGCGATGTCACGAGCAGCGCGCGGGCGCGCAGATGAGCGGCAGCAGTGTCCCGATCGGCCGTGGAGAGCGAGCCGACGACGAAGACGCCGTCAACCGTCCTTGCCGTGTACCGATAGGTGACGCTCATCCGTGCGTCGCCGCCGTACGTGCGCCCCGTGCAAGAGCGCGAGCGCCGGATTCGTCGCTACCGTCGCGAGAAAGGAGCGCAGCGTTCTCGAGTTGATGGGTCCGGCCTTCTCGAATGACATTTCGAACCGCATCATTGGCGATCAAGATATCCGCGACGAGCGCTCGCCCCTGGCCGCTCCCGCGCGGGACGAGCCGTTGACACACGACCGCCGCGAGCGCCCGCGCCAGTTGTGCTCGAATATCTCGCTGCTGCGAACCTTCGAACGCGTCGACGATACGATCGATCGTTTGCGCTGCGCTCCCCGTATGTAACGTCGTGACCACGAGATGTCCGGTTTCCGCGGCCATGAGCAACGCTCGCATCGTCGATGCTTCCCGTGTCTCCCCAATCATGATGACGTCGGGATCGGCGCGCAGCGCGCCCACGATGGCATCGGCGAAGCTCTCCGCGTCTCGCCCAAGCTCGCGCTGGGAGATCAGCGCTCGCCCCCGCGAAAAATGAAATTCGACCGGGTCCTCAATCGTCACGATGCGGCAGGCACGGCTCCGATTGATCTCCGCGACAAACGCGGCAAGCGAGGACGACTTTCCGCTACCGGTTGGGCCAGCGAAGATCACGAGACCGCAGTTCCGGGCGGCGAGCGGCGCGACGGCGCCGGGTAGCCCGAGTTCGACGAGGGTCGGCGCCGCCTGACGATACAGCCGTAAGGAGAGACAGATACCGGCGCTCGCCTCAAACGCGTGGACGCGAATTCGACGCGCACGTTCGTCGCACCACATCGCCGTTACGTCGTGCCGATGCGATAGCTCACGAACTCGTGTCTCGCCGAGAAGGAGCCGTGCCAACGCTGCGGCCTCGGCAGCTTCGATCGCGGCGCCTTCGATAAACGATAGCGCGCCATCGACGCGCAGTGCCGGGGCGCACCCGGGATGCACGTGCACGTCGGACGCCTGGCGAACGTCGGCCACATGCAGAAGGTCGCGCAACCGGAGTGGCAGCAGGGCGTCGCTCATCGCGCTTCCTCGCGACCGAGAACGCGGCGCAGCTCCGCCAGATCGATCACACCGGCTTCGAGCAGGTGCTTGGCATGATCGATCATCGGAGCATACCCGCATAGCGTGGCTGCGCGCGCAATCTCACCGCTCGAATCGCCCGCCGCGATCAGCGAGCGTAGGCGTTCGTCGATACCGAGGTATTCGAAGACGCCGGTTCGTCCGAGATAACCCGTGCCCGCGCACGCGTCGCAACCGACTCCGTGAAAGACGGGGGAATCGGGTTCAAGGCCGAGCGATGACGCATCGAGAGGATCGGGGTGCGCAAAACGCCTGCAGCATTCACAAAGACGTCGAACGAGGCGCTGCGCGAGAATGCCCGATATTCCCGATGCAAGCGTGGCTCGGGTTAATCCAAAGTCCGTCATGCGCTCCACGGCACGCGGCGCGTCGCTTGCGTGCAGCGTCGTCGCAACGAGCGCACCGGAGAGCGCCGCAGAGATGCCCACCTGTGCGCTCTCTGCGTCACGCATCTCGCCAAGCATGACAACGTTCGGATCTTGCCGCAGAAAGGCACGGAGCGCGACCGGGAACGTGAGGCCCGCCTTGGCATTGACCTGCACTTGTGTCGCGCCGGCGAGACGTGCCTCGATCGGGTCTTCCACCGTGCACAGATGCTGCCCCTCGACGTTGCGCTCCGCGAGCGCGGCGTAGAGCGTCGTCGTCTTTCCGCTTCCGGTCGGACCGCAGACCACGACGAATCCATGGGGCGCGTGAATTGCCGCGGCGAAACGCACGCGGATATCCGGCGGCATGCCCAGTTCGTCGAGCGTTGGGATGTGCGTGTGGACGTCGAGCAGACGTACAACGACGTTTTCGCCTTCCAACGTCGGCACCGACGAAACGCGCGCGTCGATCGCGCGTCCGCCGTACTCGATCTCGTATCGGCCGTCCTGCGGTTGTCGCCGGTCGGAGATATCCATCGACGCAAGCACCTTGACGCGCGAGACGACCTGCCTAAAGAGTTCGTCGGGAAGATGTCCCGATGCTCGAAGCACGCCATCGACGCGAACACGGATGCGGCCGCCGCTTGCGCACGGTTCAAGGTGGATATCGGACGCGCCCGACGCGATCGCATCGGCTTGCAACGCATCGAGCGTGCGAATCGCGGGCGCTGCGTCGTCGTGTGCGCCAAGATACCGGGCGGTGACGCCTGCATACGCGGTTTCCAGGCGCTTGCGCAGAAGCGCACCTGGGACGTGCAGCGCTTTCGTGGGCAGCCCCGTGAAGCGCTCGAGCTCGACTAACTCGGCTTCGGGCTGGTCCTCGGCGACCAGGACGTGGAGCATGCCGTCCTCTACCCGATACGGCAGGACACCCGCACTGAATGCGATCGCTCGTGGCACGCGCGCAAGCGCGTCCTCTGATATAGCAGGAAACTCACCCGCAGACAAAACCGTCCGGGGCCGAAACGAGAGGGCCACACCCGTTCTCCATTGCTATGCGTTCAATTATCTAACGTGCGTCACTTAATCTAAGCAAACGCCCGGAGCCCTGTTATCGCATATCTGCGCAATTTTCGCAACATCCCGGCAACGAGTTTTCCCTTAATGTCCTCGAGGGCCGTCTTCGGGGTACTCCGGGCTACTCCGCGTCGATCAGCTCAGCCTCGATCGATTTGCGCATTTGCACCCAGCCGCGAAAGTTCGCATGGAATGCAGCATCACCGCTCGGCGTTGCGACGTGCTCGAAGGGGCTCAGGTGACGATCCGCGCGCAGGCGCTCGCAGAGTTCGATATCTTTTGCGATGTCACGACTCCCGTCGTGCGTAAGATACGACACACGGGCACAGCGCGCGGCGCTGATCTTCTTCAACTCGTCGATCGGCATGTCGTGCTCGTCATCTTGTACGAGCGGAAGGTGCCAGTCGCCGATTTCAACCGGGCGTGGTGTCGATGCCGCCATTGCATCGCGCATTAATTCTGCGGCCACGCGGATCTCGGGTTGCGCGTTCGGTGCGCAGCGCAACGCGTAGAAATTGTTCCATTCGGTGGCGGTGACGATCACCGTATGCCACATGAAAGGTTCGAGGATGCGGTTCACCACCTGCTTGTGCACGTTGAACCGCTGCAAATTCTGCACGTGTTCAACGGCGCTATCGCGTGCGCGCAGCCATTCGGCTTTTGCTTGGTCGGCGTGTGCATCGGTAAGCGCTTCGCTTGCCGACATTCCCGGTTTATTCACACCCCATTCGACCGGCATCGCCGGATGGTGCAGCACGCGCTCGATCATCTTCTTGGTCGGCACGGCCCTGCTGCTCGCGCTATTGCGCGAGAACACCCGGTGCGTGTTAAATTCGCTAAGCACGAAGCGCGGAAAGCGCACTTCGAGGGTCGTCAAACGAACGCCCGCGGTGCTCACCGAATCGGTGAGCACGCGCGCGCTGAAGCCGTTCTCCACGTAGGTCTTTCTTTAGCCGCGATATCTCAAGAACGCAGGGACTTCGATGTCATCCATGTTCATCGGGGTCACCGCGTCAAGCTTACCGGTGTCGAACGTGGTCGAAGCTATCGTCGGGCGATACGCGCGCGCGGTTCCGAAACCTGCGGCGAGCACCGTCACGCGAACCTTGCCGGTCATATTCGGATCGATCGAAGCGCCGAAAATGATCTGCGCGTCGTTGTCAACGGCACGGCTGATCATCTCGGCGGCCTCGTTCACTTCGTACATCGCCATATCGGGGCCACCAGTGATGTTGAAGATCACGCCGCGCGCGCCTTCGATCGTCGTTTCGAGCAGCGGCGACGCGATCGCCTTCTGCGCGGCATCGGCGGCACGATGTTCGCCCGTGCCTTCACCGATGCCCATCATCGCCGAGCCCGCATCGGTCATGATCGTCTTTACGTCGGCAAAGTCGAGGTTGATGAGGCCAGGCTGCGTGATCAGGTCGCTGATGCCTTGAATGCCCTGACGAAGCACGTCATCCGCATAGGAAAAGGCCTCGTTCAGCGGAGTGCGCTTTTCGATTACCTGCAGAATGCGCTCGTTCGGAATCGTGATTAGAGTATCGACCTTCGTTTCGAGCTCTGCGATCGCGTGCTCGGCGGTCTGCAACCGCTTCTTGCCTTCGAAGGCGAAGGGCTTGGTCACGACGGCGATCGTCAGCGCGCCCGATTCGTGGGCGAGTTCCGCGATCACCGGCGCCGCGCCGCTCCCGGTTCCGCCGCCCATCCCGGCGGTGATGAACACGAGATCGGCCCCATCGAGAATCAGCGAGAGGTCTTCGCGTGATTCCTCGGCGGCTTCGCGCCCTAGCGTGGGGTTCGCGCCGGCGCCGAGGCCGCGCGTCATGCCGTTACCGATATGCACCGTGTTCTCGGTGAGCGCATTGCGCAGCGCCTGCACGTCGGAGTTCACCGCAAAGAAGTCCACGCCGGAGAGTCCGGCTTGAATCATGCGGTTGACCGCGTTACAGCCACCTCCGCCGACACCGATCACCTTGATCGCGGCGGAGTGTTCGGGTTGGAAGCGTCGGGCGTCTGCCATATCGTTATGCTCCTCGATGAACGAGAGTTGGATGGGGGTGTAACCGCGTCGTGGTGTCAGTTCCATAGGTCCGCGAACCAGTTTTTGATTCGCGTCAAGAGTTGTGCGCCGCCGCCACCGCTGCGACGCGCGCTTTCGCCTGGTTCGAGTTCGCCATTCGCGCCGAAAAGCACGAGGCCGATCGCCGTAGCGTACTGCGGCTGCATGATCGCGTCGGTGAGGCCGCCGACCGCGCTCGGCACACCCACGCGCGTCGGTAAACCGAACACCTCTTCGGCAATCGGGGTGAGCCCAGGCAGGCTGGCGCCGCCACCCGTCAAGACGACCTCGCCGAGCACGAGGTCGCGCGGTACGTTCTCGATGATCTTCGCTTTCGCCATACGCAGGGTTTCGAGCACGCGCGGAACGACGATCGCGCGCAATTGCTGCGTCGTCACGTCTTTGGTCGTGCGCCCGTCAAGGCCGCGCACGCTAAAGGTCTGTTCGCCGTTCTCGGCCACGCCCGCGCCGAACTGCTTCTTCACCTCTTCGGCTTCGGCAAGCGAGGTCTTCAGCCCGAGCGAGATATCGTTCGTAAGGATGTTGCCGCCGACGGGTATCGTCGCGGTGTAGATCGCGCTACCGAGCGAATAGACTGCAATGTCGGTCGTGCCGCCGCCGATGTCGAGCAACACCACGCCGACCTGTTTCTCTTCGCTGTAAAGGGTCGCGTGCGAACTTGCAAGCGGTTCGAATACGAGCCCCGCGGCTTCCAAGCCCGCGCGATGCACGCACTTGAGCACGTTCGTGATGAACGTCGTACCGCCGGTGATGATGTGCGTATCGACTTCGAGGCGCCCGCCGGCCATGCCGACCGGATCGTCCACGCCTTCTTGCCCATCGACCGTGAAATACCGCGGTAGGGCGTGAATGATCTGACGATCGGCAGGCAAGTTGATGATTTTGCTTGCGTCGATCACGCGACGCACGTCGGCCGCCGAAACCTCGCGATCCTCGCTCGTCGTCGCGACGACGGCGCGATTGTTCGTCGAACGAATGTGGTCACCGGTAATGCCCACGAAGACGTCGCCGACGTGAACACCGGCCATGCGCTCGGCGCGCTCGGTCGCGGCCTCGATCGACTTGATCGTCTCCTCGAGATCCACCACGACGCCCTTGCGCATGCCGAGTGACGGGGCCTCGCCAACCCCGACGATCTCGAGCCCGTTCGGGCCGTCCACGGCGACGACCGCGCAGGTCTTGGTCGTGCCGATATCGAGGCCGCACACGGTCTCGTGCTTCATCCGTTCGTTCCTGTCACTCCAGAAAGGGCGTTAACCGCTATATATTGGGGACGGGTGCTGGAAACCCTACTAGTAGTTGGGCCCCGCCAGCATGACCTCGTCGAGACTTTTGCGCTGCGGAAGCGACTCCTTGGGGATAGCCTGTGCATGAAATACGGGAACTGGCGCTGCTATCCGAGCCAACCATAAATTGACGGACTCCTCATGCCGATGTTTTCACTGATATGGAAGCGCGCCGCACGAGTCTCGAACGCGGGCTCACGTTGGCTTTTGGCCTCGTGATCCTCGTCATGATCCTCTCAATCCCCGTGATGTTCTGGGCCATGAACGGCATCACGAGCCAAGCCTCGGTCCTCGATCATCGGGTCATTGCCGGTCAGCTCGCGTACGCGAAGGTTGCGGCCGACGCCGACAGCCTGCGCTCCGCTACGCTCGAAGCGGCTACCGCGACCGATCCGGCCCAGGCCGCCGCACAATTACAACTTGCCAAGACGCTCGTCAAGCAATTCCCTGACGATGCGCGCAAGATGACGAACATCTTCTGCCCGCCGAACCTCGTCGCCAAGGCAAGTGCGAACGATCTCTCGGCAACGCAGTGCTCGACGAACTCCGACAGCATCGCCAAGCAAATCGGCAAACTCGTTGACACGTTCGGCACAAGCGCGAGCGCCTACGATTTCCAGGCGCTCTCGGCAGTGAGCCTGCTGCAAGAGGGGAAACGCGCAGACGCGCTCACGCAGATCAACGGCCCCTCCGGTACCGCGTACGAAAAACAAAGCACCGACGGCAACACGATGCTCGAGGCGCTCAACGCCCTCGCGACCGATCGTTACGGACGCCTGATTCAAGCTGGAAACTTCGGCTTGATCGCCATGATCTTCGGCATGATCGCGGCGATCGTCGTTGCGTTCCTCTCCGCATCGTGGTTGCGTTCGGTGATGCTGCGTAGCATCGGCCGGTGCGTCGAAGTCTTCGAGGCGATGGGCGTCGGCGATCTCTCGCAACGCATCAACTGGCACGGAAACGACGTCCTCGGACGCTTGGGACAGGCGATCGACGAATTCGCCGGCCGTATCTCCGCGATGATCGGCCAGATCCAGCACGCGTCGCGCACGGTGCTCGCCGCGTCGGAGCAGTCGAGCGTGATCTCCGTGCAAGTCGATACGCGCGCGAAAGACGAACTCGCTGCGCTCTCGCAGGCGCAAAACTACTCGCACGATCTTGCTGCCGCCTCCGGAACCGTCGCCGACAACGCCGAAGCGGTCGCACGGCGTGTTTCGGATATCTCGAGCGCCGTTGCGCAGATGACCGCATCGATTCAGGAAATGGATCAGAATTTGCTCAACCTCGCGACCGTCGTGGAGCAGGCGGTCGCGAACACCCAAGAGATGTCGGCCTCGATCGTTCAGGTCGCGGGCAATGCCGAACGCGTTCGTTCGGAGTCCAACGTCACCGATCAACAAGTGCGCGAAGGCCGCAACGAGGTGCTCGCGCTCTCCAAAGGCATGGGCTCGATCAGCGATACCGTCGCCGATGTCGTAACCGAGATGCAGAGCCTCGATGGCGCTTCGCGCCAGATCGGCGAAATTCTCGGCTTGATCGAAGAGATTGCCGACCAAACCAACTTGCTCGCACTCAACGCCGCCATCGAAGCCGCGCGTGCCGGCGAGCATGGCCGCGGCTTCGCGGTCGTCGCGGACGAAGTGCGTAAGCTCGCAGAAAACTCGGCAAGCTCGACCAAACAGATCGGCTCGCTCGTAGCCGATATCCAACGCCGCACCTCAGCGGTGCTCGATCGCACGGCCCGCGCAAATTCGCTCGTTCAGAGCAACGCCGAGAGCGCGCGTAACGTGAACTCGATGATCGAGACGATCAGTGCGCGTGTTACCGAGGTAGCGCAGTTGGTCAGCGAGATCAGCGTGGCAACCACGGAGCAGGCCCGTGCCTCCGAAGAACTTGCCAAGGCAAGCGAACAGATGGGCGCGATGACGCACGAAGCCGCTGCGACCATGCGCGAACAGGCAATCACCTCGAACCAGATCTTGGAGAGTGTCTCGGAGATCGAAAACCGCACCGCGCAAGTGGCCCGCGCCTCAACCGAACAGCAAACCTCGATCGAAGCCCTGGGGACCCGCATCCAGCAGTCGGCCGAACTCGGCCGTCAAAATGCCGACGGGGTGGCCGGCATGGCCGCGAGCGCCGATCAGGTGCGTGCACAGGCGAATAACCTGCGCGATCTGGTCAGCCAGTTCCAGACGGGACAGCTTGCGTTTTCCGAAAATGAAAATTCCGGGCCGCAGGCCCTAGAAGACCCGGGGGCACTTGCGCTATCATCTTAGATCGTATCCCCCGCAAAATTCCATTCCACTTGGAGATATCGTGTACAGACCGTTAACGCTCGTTGCCCTTCTGGCCCTGCTCGCCGCCCCCGCGGTTGCGTTGGCCGCCAATACCATCGATGCCAGCCTGATCCCGGACGGCACCTACACCGTCAAGGTCCAGAAGGTCGTGGATAGCAAACACATCCAGGTGACGATGGATAACGGCGCCGAGACCACGCTTTCGGCAGGCCGCGACAGCGTTGACTTCGGCAAAGTCCATCCCGGCGACCAGGTAAAGCTCTCGCTCCTCAAAGGCGCGGTGCTCGTGTACCTGGATCTCACCAGTCACTAACCGAAGCCGCGCACAGCGGGAGAGACAGCGAGAGCGGCTCGTACGCGAGCCGCTCTCGCTATTTGTACACGATGACCGGAGCGTTGAGGGCGCGAAGGTCGATGGCGGCGATCGGACGCCCGTGCCGTGCCACCTGCGTGAGGATCGGCTCGATGAGCGGAATCGTCTTTGCGAGATTCGCTTCGTCGCCAAGCAAGACGCGGACGCCGCCATGCAACGTCGCCACCAGATCCCCGTAGATATTGTGTGCTAACGTCGCGGGAGTAACGTGCGCTGCAAGCAGCGCCGCTTCGTCGTCGCGCAAGGCGACGACGCCGGGATCCTTCACGAACGTCCCGGGGACCAACGGCGGTAGCGAACCCGCCACGAAGACCGGCAGCGAGCGCTTCGTCATACCGCCGTACGGCGCAAGCACCCGCAGGTGCTTGTCCACGAGCACGGCCTGCTCGTCGCTACGCAACACCGCATAGGGCACGCGCTCGGTGATGCTCACGATGATGGTTGCGGGCAAACGACGCACGACGGCCACTCGGTCAACGTACGGAATCGCTTCGATACGCGCGCGCATCGCCGCCGTATTCTCGAGCCACATGTTCTGGTCGAGCGCGATCCGGGCGCGCGCCAGGATATCCGCCCTGCTCACCTCGGAATTTCCGGTAACGACAATCGTATGCGGCCGCAGCGCCGGCCACGTCGCAAACTCATAGGCCCCGATCGCCGCCAGAATGGCAACGAGCAGCATCAACAACCAAAACGGGCGTACCCGCCGCGTTGCCGACGCGCGACGACGTTTGCGGGGCGGGCGACGCGGCGTCATGCGAGCACGTACCGTTCGATGGCCTCGGCAACACCGTCATCCTCGACGCTCCCGACCGACGCGTGCGCGACCGCGAGCAACTCGGCCGGCGCCGAGCCCATCGCAATTCCGAAACCCGCGGCTTGCAAGAGGGGCGTATCGTTCCACGAATCTCCGACCGCCACGACCTCCGAAGGCGCGATGCCGAGATGCGCGGCGACATAGCGCAGCGCTGCGCCTTTATCCACCGCCGGGTTGAGCACTTCGATGAACTCGGGATAGCTTCGCGTCACGTATGCGAGTCCGCCGAGCGCATCCCGCAGGCGGGCTTCATAGGCCGCGGCCGCATCCGGATCGTCGATAATCACCGCCTTCGTCGCCGGGCTGTAGGCGAAACTCTCCCGCAGCGACGGGACGATGACCGGCTGCACCTTTGCTAAACCCGCGTAGAGGTCGGAGAACCGATTGCGCCGCTCGCAGTAGTACTCGTCGTTCCGATAGAGTTGCAGGTGATGGCCATCCCGTTCGACGAGATCGATCAGCACGCGTACCGTCGCCGCATCGAGCGGCGCATCCCAAAGCACTTGGTCGCGCTGCGGATCGACGATCGCGGCTCCCTGATAGCACACGAGCGGTGCGTCCAGCTCCAACTCGCGCGCGTATGAAACCGCTGCCCGATACATGCGTCCCGTCACGATGCATCCCGGTATTCCGGCGTCGCGCATGCGCGCGATCGCGGCACGCACGCGCGGACGAATGACGAGATCCCGCCCCACGAGCGTCCCGTCGAGATCGAACGCGACGAGACGAATAGCCCTCCGGCTCACGCGAGATCTCCGCGTAGCCGTGCGCTCTGGGCGTGAAACGGTAAACCCTCGAGCTCGGCGAGTGCCGCTAGGGTCTGAGCGTCGAGCGCCGTGCGTTCGGGCGACACGGCCACGCACACGAATGGCCGCGTAAATTCAGCCATAGCGTAACTGCACGGAAGAATAAACTCGCCGGCGACGATCGACGACGATTCACCGATAAAGATCGCCCGCGCGTTGCCGATCCGATCCCGGAATGCCTCGGCATCGCGAACGTGCAGCGCTACGCGATCCGGCGCCACGCCATCAAGCACCGCGAAGATCTCCTCGCGCGAGCCTGCATGCACGAGGAAACACGCGCGCGTCAATCGTGTCTCCCCAAGGGTCTCCAACAACTGGGCGATCGACTCGAGTACCGCACGCGACTCCGAGACAACGACGACCGTTGCATCGGGGCCGCGCTCGGCCAATGCGAGAACGTCGACCGCGATGAATTCGCTGCTCGCGGTATCGTCCACAACGATGAGCGCGGCGGGTGACGGGCCCGGCATATCCACGTTGCACGTACCCTCGACCTGGCGTTTGGCTTCGAGCACCCACGGGCTGCGCCCACCGATAATCTTTTCAACAGGCGCAAGCGATACCGTACCAAACGCCGCAGCCGCGACGGCATGCGCACCGCCTATCGCGTAGAGCTCGTCCACCTCGCACAGGCTGCACGCATAGAGGATTGCCGGTGGCACGGTCCCATCCGCGCGCGGAGGCGTCACGACGATCGTCCGCGAGACGCCCGCGAGACGCGCGGGAATCACCCCGGCGAGCAATGCAGACGGCCGCGCTCGCTCGCCGCCCGGCACGTACACGGCGAGGCTTGCGTACGGCCTCACGCCGAGCGTCAGGGTCGATCCGTCGGCATCGCTCCAAACCCGGTCGCGTTCGCGCTCGTACACACGCGTCATGCGTTCTTTGGCATCGCTCAGCGCGCGTGCGATCTCTGGCGCTACCAGCGCCCGCGCTTGGTCATGCATCGGAATCGGCACGCGCAGCTTCGCCAAATCGAAGCGTGCGTCGTCCACCTTACGGGCCCACTCGACGAGCGCCGCGTCGCCGCGCAGACGAACGCCCGCCACGATCTCGGCGACCCGCTGCGTCATATCCGGCGTTGAAACGAACGCTCGCGAGCGCGCCGTCACCCACGTGCGATCGCGCGCGCCCACCACCATGAGGGTCACGCGCGTTCGCTCTCCACCATGCCTTCGCGCGCGTTGCCACGTCCGAAGATCCGTTCCAGCTCACCCAAGAGCCGTCGATCGGATGATACGGTGCGCCCGAGCTGCTGCATGCGCCCGCGCGCGTGCATGACGAGCGGCACGTCGCCCGGCCACTCATCGACGAGCGCTGCGAGTTGGTCGATCTGTTCGCGTGAGCCGACGTCGACATGCCACCCACGCGCCGGCGCCGCCGGTGCGCTGCCACGTGCCGGGGGCACGAACACGCTCACATCGTTTGCGCTCACCGAAAGTTCGACCGGGGTCTCCTCGCCCGGAACGGCACCCGGGCGTTCGCGCAGGCGCACGCGCCCCTTGATGACGAGAATTGCGTCATCGGTAAAGAGGCCCTGAACGACCGGATAGAGCT
This sequence comes from Vulcanimicrobiota bacterium, assembly GCA_027452165.1. GTDB lineage: Bacteria > Vulcanimicrobiota > Vulcanimicrobiia > Vulcanimicrobiales > Vulcanimicrobiaceae > REEB354. Next base: position 35,031 of record DAIDGX010000021.1, read on the forward strand.
TTGAGAAGACGATCACGTCGCTCGAACCCGTTGTATCTTCGATCTGCGCGATCAACATCTGCTGGCCGCTCTTCGTCAACGTGCGCCGCACGCCCGTCACCATACCGGCGACGGTCACCGACGCATCGTCCTCCACCTTGCGCAGGTCTTTGATCGGGATCGCGCCTTGGCGCACGAGCAGTTCTTGATACTCGGCGAGGGGATGACCCGAGACGAAGATGCCGAGCGTCTCCTTCTCCCATGCAAGCGACGTTCGCGTACCGGGTTCAGGGACGTGCGGCAGCGTCGGCACGAGGGCCGGCGCGTGCTCGGCGGCATCACCGAAAAGCGAAAATTGTCCGGTTTCTGCCTCGCGCGTCGCATGCGCCGCGAGTTCGAGCGCCGACTCCAACGCGGCGAGCTTCTGCGCGCGATTGCCAGGCAATGCATCGAGCGCGCCGCACTTGATCAGGGCTTCGAAGACGCGGCGGTTGACCTGCTTTGCGTCCACGCGTTTGGCGAGATCGTAGAGATCCTCGAATTTTCCGCCCGCATCGCGCGCCTCGATGATGCTCTGCACCGCGCCCTCGCCCACGCCCTTGATCGCGGCGAGACCGAAGCGGATGCGATCGCCGACGACCGCGAAATCGATCAGCGATTCGTTGACGTCGGGCGGGAGTACCGTGATGCCATTCTTCTTGGCCTCGTCGATGTACTCGACGAGCTTGTCGGTCTTGTCGCGCACCGAGGACATCAGCGCGGTCAAATACTGCAGCGGAAAATTCGCCTTCAGATAGGCCGTCTGGTACGAAATCCACCCGTATGCCGCCGCATGTGATTTGTTGAAACCGTAGCCAGCGAAGGGCTCGATGAAGGCGAATATTTGCTCCGCAAGATCGCGCTCGATTCCGGACGTCGCTTTGGCGCCCTCGATGAACTTCTCGCGGTACATGGGGATCTTGTCCTTCTGCTTCTTCCCCATCACCTTGCGCAGTTCGTCCGCTTGCCCCATCGTAAAGCCGGCAAGATCGCGCGCCATCTGCATCACTTGTTCTTGATACGCAGGCACGCCATAGGTTTCGGCGAGGATCGGTTCGAGTTTGGGATGCAGATACTTCGGCTTGGAACGCCCGTGCCGGTTGTTCACGTACTCGGGGATCAGGTCCATGGGTCCCGGGCGATAGAGCGCGCCGAGCGCAATGATATCTTCGAAGCGCGAGGGTTTTAGATCGCTGCAAAAGCGCTTGTATCCATCCGATTCGAATTGGAACACACCCATCGTCTCGCCGCGCGAGAGCATCTCGTAGGTCTTCTTGTCGTCGTCGGCAATCTTCGCCAGGTCGAAATGTGGATCGACGGTGCGTTTGATCTCACGGACCGCCGTGTTCATGACGGTCAGGTTGCGCAGCCCAAGAAAGTCCATCTTGAGCAAGCCGATCTTTTCCACCCATACCATATCGAACTGCGTGTTCACGCCGCCGTCGTTGAACTTCACGAGCGGCGCATAGTCGATCAACGGCCCCGCCGAGATCACCACGCCCGCCGCATGCGTTCCGGCGTTGCGCGCGAGTCCCTCGATATCGCGCGCGGTGTCGAGCATCTTTCGAATCTGTGGCGATCCCGCGTACGCGAGCTTGAGATCGGGAATCTGTTCGAGCGCCTGTTCGATCGAGAGGCCGCCGGGCCCGGACGGGATCATCTTGGCCACCTTATCGACCTCAGGGAGCGGCACGCCGAGCGCTCGCCCCGCGTCACGCACGGCCGCCCGAGCGGCCATCGTACCGAACGTAACGATCTGCGCGACGCGCTCTTTTCCGTACTTTTCGGTGACGTACGCGATCACCTCATCGCGCCGCTCGACGCAAAAATCGGTATCGATATCGGGCATCGAGATGCGATCGGGATTCAAGAACCGCTCGAAGATCAGATTGTATTTCAGCGGATCGAGATCGGTGATCTTTAGGCAGTACGCCACGACCGAGCCGACCGCCGAGCCGCGCCCCGGTCCGACCGGAATCTCGTGATCCCGCGCATACTTGATGAAATCCCATACGATCAAAAAATAGGACGCGAATCCCATCGTGTTGATGACGTTGAGCTCGTAGTCGAGGCGCTCGCGCAACGCCGCGTCGTCACGCGCGCGTTCGGGTCCGTAGCGCTCGATCAACCCGGCCTCGCAAATCTCGCGCAGGTACCCTTCGGCGGTGCGCTCTTCGCCGGGTGCCGCAGGCGGCTGCGGCACAGGATACTGCGGCAGATGAAAGATCTTCTCGGGAATCTTGATGTCGATGCGATCGGCGATCTTGACCGTGTTCTCGCACGCCTCAGGGAGGTCGTGCCAAAGCGCGTACATCTCCTCCGGTGACTTCACGTAGAACTGGTCCGAGTAGAACTTCATCCGGCTCGTGTCCGAGACGGTCTTCCCGGTGCCGATGCACAGCAGAACGTCGTGCGCCGGTGCATCGCGCTGCTCGAGATAGTGTGAGTCGTTCGTCGCGACGATCGGCACGCTCAACTCACGCGCCACCTTGACGAGGCCGTCGTTGATCACGTCCTCCTCGGGCATTCCGTGACGCATCACTTCGATATAAAAGCGGTCGCCGAAAATTTCGGTGAAAATCTTGGCATTTTTGACCGAGGTCGCGTAGTCGTTCTTGAGAAGCGGGGCGGCGACGAGCCCCGACATGCAGCCGGAGAGCACGATCAGCCCGTCGTTGTGCTCGGCCAGCAGATCCAGGTCGATGCGAGGCTTGTAATAGTAGCCTTCTAGGAATCCCTTCGAGATGAGGGCGGTGAGGTTCCGGTAGCCCACCAGGTCGGCTGCCAGGAGCGTCACGTGGGCCTCGTCGCGGACCGTCCGGTCGAAACGCCCCCGGGGCGCGATATAGGCCTCGCAGCCGATGATCGGGGTCAGCTTCGTATCCCGGGCGGCATAGTAGAACTCCATGGCGCCATACATGACCCCATGGTCGGTCAGGGCGACGGCCGGAGCCCCATCCTCGGCAGCCCGGCGGCAGAGACGATCCACCCGGCAAGCCCCGTCGAGCAGGGAATATTCCGAGTGTACGTGGAGATGGACGAACTGCTTCAACTACCGACCCGACCTAAAGAAAACTCGCAACCTAGACGTTACAGTAAAAGATGGGCGCCAACCTGTCCGACGGGCCGACCCAAGACGCTGAGCTCCTAGAAGAGATCGAGCGCTTACGCCGTCGCGTCGCCATCTTGGAGGCCGAGCGGGACGAATACGCCCAGCAGAACGCCGAACTCTTCGTCCTGCAACAAGTTTTTTCCACCATCAATTCGACGCTCGACATCAACGATATCCTCTCGATGGTGTTACGCGGCGTCGTCGAAGCCCTGAAGTTCAAGCGCGTCGTGCTCTTCGACGTGATCGAAGGCACCACGATCGTACGGCGGCTCGACTGCGATGCCGTCGGCACGGTCAACCATGCGCTCGACCCGCGTGACTATCGCCAAGGCTCGACGCTCGAAGACGTGGCCCATGGTGACCTGCAACTGGCCTACGGCAACGGCGATGATCCCGACGCGCCGCTCCACGATGCCCGCGGATCGTATTGCGTCGCACCGCTCGTGGCCCGCGACGTCGTGCGCGGCATGCTCTACGCCGACGATCCGCCGGGTGCCGAAGTCACCGAGAACCAACTGCGCGTGCTGCTCGATTTTGCCTCACAAGCGGCGATCGCGGTCGAGAACGCCCGCCTCTACGAAGAGACGCGACGGCTCCTGGAAGAGACGCAGCGGATGGCCAACACCGATGCCCTCACCGGCATCTTCAACCGCCGTGCCCTCACCGAAATGCTCGATCGTGAACTCCACACCTCGGAACGCTACGACACGCCCTTTGCGTTCGTCATCCTGGACCTCGACGATCTCAAAAAAATCAACGACTCCGGAGGGCACAGCCTCGGCGATCTCGCTCTCAAGCGGTTCGCGCAGGTGCTCAAGAAAAACGCCCGCAAGGGCGACATCGTCGCGCGGTATGCGGGCGATGAATTCGTGCTGATCATGGGCCAGAGCGATCGCGAGCAAACCACGCGCGGCGTCGAGCGCATCATGTCGGCGCTGCGGCGCAATGGGCTCTCGACCTCGATCGGCGTCGCAATGTTCCCGGCCGACGGCACCGAGGGGCAGACGCTTTTTTTTGCCGCCGACGAAGCGCTCTATCAGGCCAAACAAGCAGGCAAAAATCAGTACCGCTTCTACGTCCGCGGGAGCAAGTCGCAGGGGGATTCCCCTGCCGGCGCCGCCGACGTAACCGCCTAGAAGCAAGCGTCGCCCGATAATTGTCGTGGGGACCCCCTCCACCCGGATAGTATAAAGAAGCAAACCGTCCTCTCTTTGTCCCCCGGGAAAGGCTCACGTGATCAAGCACGACGTAGTCGTTATCGGTGGCGGTCTTGCCGGCATGCGTGCCGCGGTGGAAGCCGCGGAACTCGGTGCCGACGTTGCCATCGTTTCCAAGATGCATCCGGTGCGTAGTCACTCGGGTGCAGCGCAGGGCGGCATCAATGCCGCACTCGGCAACCGCGAAGAAGACAGCCCCGAAGCGCACACCTTCGATACCGTCAAAGGCTCTGACTATCTCGGCGATCAAGACGCAGCCGAAGCGATGTGCGAGGATGCTCCCAAGCAGATCATCTGGCTCGAACATCGTGGATGCATCTTCTCACGTATGCCCGACGGCCGCATCGCGCAGCGCCCCTTCGGCGGCGCCGGCGCACCGCGCACGTGCTACTCCGCCGACGTCACCGGCCTCGTCATCCTGCACACGCTCTGGGAGCAGCTCGAGCGTTTCGGCGTCAAAGTGTACGAAGAGTACTTCTGCACCGCGCTTGCGGTCGAAGACGGTATCGGCACGGGTGTCGTCGCGTACAACATGCGCAACGGCGAGCTCGAATTGATCACGGCGAAGGCCACGATCTTCGCGACCGGCGGCGCCGGTCGCATGTATGCGAAGACGACCAACGGCTACGCCTCGACCGCCGACGGCATGTCGATCGCATACAAAGCGGGCATCCCGCTCATGGACATGGAGTTCATGCAATTCCATCCGACGACGCTCAAAGAGAACGGCGTCCTCATGACCGAAGGCGCGCGTGGTGAGGGCGGCTACCTGCTCAACGCGGCAGGCGAGCGCTTCATGTTCAAGTACGCGCCGAACAAGGGTGAGCTTGCCTCACGCGACGTGGTTTCCCGTGCCGAGTGGACGGAGATTCTCGAAGGCCGCGGCGTTGATGGCTGCGTGCTGCTCGACCTGCGTCACCTCGGCCGCGAAAAGATTCTCGAACGCCTACCGCAGATTCGCGAGCTCGCGCTCGACGCGACGGGCAAAGATGCAATCCACGAGCCGATTCCGATTCTTCCCGGTGCACACTACACGATGGGCGGGATCGAAACCGATAAATTTGGCGCCACGCGTATTCCCGGCGTCTATGCCGCAGGCGAATGCGCCTGCGTCAGCGTGCACGGCGCAAACCGCCTCGGCGGCAACTCGCTGCTCGACACGATCGTCTTCGGCGCCCGCAGCGCCCGCCACGCGGTCGAGTACATCAAAGCCGTCGGCGACGTTCGCCGCTCGGAGCGCACGCTGCAAGCCGAGAAGGATCGCATCAAGGAGCTGCTTTCGCGCACCAGCGGCACCCGCGCGCCGAAGCTTCGCGCCGCGATGAACGAGACGATGAGCAAAAACACGTTCATCTTCCGCGACGAAGCTGGGCTCGCCGAAGCCGTCGCCGAGATGGACCGCGTGCGCAAGGAGTTCGACGCTGGGGTGTACGTGATGGACAAGTCCTCGACGTTCAACACCGACCTCGTCTCCACGTTCGAGACCGACTTCCTGATCGACGCCGCATACGCCCTCGCCAAGAGCGCGCTCGAGCGCCGCGAATCGCGTGGCGCGCAGTCGCGCACCGATTTCCCCGACCGCGACGACGCAAACTGGCTCAAACATTCGCTCGCGTACCGTCAATCCGACGGCTCGCCGCGCATGGATTACTCGCGCAAGGTCACGATCACCAAGTATGAACCGCAGGTGAGAACGTACTAAACGATGGCTAAGATCAAACTCGACATCTTCCGTTTCGACGAGGCAGTCGATACGATTCCCCACCGCGACCTCATCGAGGTCGAGGTTCCCGAAGCGACGACCGTACTCGATGCGCTCGAAACCGCCAAAGCGGAAATCGACGGATCGATCTCGTTCCGCCGCTCGTGCCGCTCGGCAATCTGCGGTTCGTGTTCGATGAACATCAACGGCGTTACGTCGCTCGCCTGCAAAACAAATTGCAAGGATGTCGTCAAGGAAGACGGTTCGATCGCGGTCGATCCGATGCCGAACTTCCAACCGATGAAGGACATGGTCGTGCATATGGACCCGTTCTGGGACAAATATGCGCGCTTGAAGCCTTACCTTCAGCCGCAGGACAAAGACGCCGACCACGCGACCGAGCGCCGCGTCTCGCCCGACGACATGAAGAAGCTCGTCGATGTTGCGAACTGCATCATGTGCGCCACGTGCTACGCGCTCTGCCCCGTCGTCAGCGTCGATCCGGCGTTTGCCGGCCCGGCCGCGATCGCGTATGCGTATCGCTTCATCGAAGACGTCCGCGACGGCAAGCGCGAAGAGCGCATCGCTCAGATCTCGGAAGACTATCTCTGGCTCTGCGCGCACTGCTACGCCTGTTCGTACTGTCCGAAACACGTCGATCCCAACAACCGCATCGTCGACGTCAAACGCGCCGCCATCAAAGATCGCGTCATGTTGAACGAGCGAGGACCACGCCACGCGCTTGTCGTCGCCAAGACGATCAAACAGACGGGCATGCTCGCCGAGACCGAGGTCATCTTGGGCACCGTCGGCCGCTTCAACGTGGTCGGCCTGCTGAAGGCCCTTGCTCCGCTCGCCCCGCGCATGGCCTACCGCGGCAAGACGCCGCCGCCCTTCGTGAAGCCGATCCCGAAGGTCAACGAAGTTCGCACCATATTCGAATCCCTGGAGGTTCCGGTCAGCTAATGTCAGCCACCCTTCTTCCTGAAGACCGCCCGCTCGACGCGCATCGCGCGTCGCGCTCGCGCGAAACGAAACGGTACGGCTTCTTTCCCGGATGCGTCGCCAAAGAGTCGTGCAAAGAGCTCTTCAACTCGACGATGCTGCTCGCCGATAAACTCGGCATCGAGCTCATCGAGCTTACCGCGGCCTCGTGCTGCGGCGCCTCGGTCGTGAACGACATCAACCGCGACGTTGCGCGCGTGCTCAACGCCCGCACCTACGCGCAGGCCGAAGCCCTCGGCCTCGATGACGTGATCACGATTTGCTCCACCTGTACGGGCCACATGCGCGCAGCAAACAAGGAGCTGCTCGAGAGCGAAGAGCGCATGGATCAAGCCAACGCCATCTTGGGCAAGTTCGGCGCAAAGTACAATGGCGGCGTCATGGTGCGCCATCTGCTGTGGATGCTGATCGACGACATCGGTCTCGATAACCTACGCAAGATGGTCGTGCGCCCGCTCAACGGCTTGAAGGTCGCGCCATTCTACGGCTGTCACATCATTCGCCCGGAAAACGTGAACGGCTGGGAATCGGCTCGCAACCCGCATTCGCTCGAGGATGTGATCGAAGCGCTCGGCGGCGAAGCCGTGGATTACGCCGGGAAGACGCGCTGCTGCGGATTCCACGTGCAACTCGAAAAGGACGGCATCGCCCCGAATATGGTCGGTCAGAACATGCGCATGGCCAAGGATCACGGCGCCGAAGCCGTGATCACGCCATGCCCGCTCTGCCACCTCGCACTCGACGGCTACCAGCAGGATGCCGGAGCGCGCTGGGGTCGCACCGACCTCCCCACGTTCCACCTGCCGCAGCTCGTCGCGTTTGCACTCGGCGTACCGGCGGAGAAGCTCGGACTCAACAAGCACTTGATCGACCCGCGTACGATCATGGTGGAGCGCGAGCTAATCAGTTAACCCCGCACGCTGCCTACACGCTTGGAGCGGCCGGAGCATCGTGCTCTCGGCCGTTTCCTTTTGCTGCGCGCGCGAGCACCATCGCACGGGTCGCATCGAGCGCAGCCTGCGCTGCGAGGCCACGCGGCGTCAACGCCGCATCGCCGGCGGCTGGGACGATCTTCATCGTGGCGTTGGCCTCGAAGAGCATCACCCGGCGATCGGCATCGAGCGCAAAATCCACCCCGAAGTAGTCCAGTTGCATGCGATCGCGCAATGCAGCGAGTGCGCCGGTGGCGCGTGGCCCGAGAACGGCACGCGGATCGCTCAGAAACAGTGCCTCTTCTTCCATCGCGTCGGGATCATCAACCCGATCGGCGGTGAAGTAATGCACTTTCCACGACGTTGCGCGGGCGAGATGCAGTGGATACATCACACCATCGATGAACATCACGCGCAGTTTCCGTGCGAGCCCATCGTTTGCGCGCGCGTCGAAGAACTCGAGCGCAAGCAACTCGTCCCCAGGGAGACGCTCGGCGACCGCCGCGGCGTCGGCGATCCGCTCGACGAGCTCGAAGTGTTCGCCCGTGTGATATCCCGGAGAGCGCAGCAGATAGGGCGGCTCCCACGCGAGATCGAGCAACTCGTCGCGGCGGAGGCGCCGCACGCGCGGGACACGCAAGCCGTCGATTCCCGCAAAGCGCGCGTAGGCCGCCGCGCGCGCGGTGCGCGCGACCGCCTCCGGCGCATTGATGACCGGCCGCGTCGATGCCACGGCAACGCGTCGCGCCGCGTTCAGAGCGCCCGGGTCCTTATCCACGTCGCCCACCGCGTTGAAGACGACGTCATGGACGGGCAACGGCGTCTTGGCATCGATGTATTCGGGAAAAAGTTTGATCGTCGCAAACGTGGTGTCGTCCAAAAAAAGATCGGTCGCTACGTTCGCCACCTGCGGCGAGAGCAGTACGAGCACGGTGACCGGCGCGCGCTCGCCTCGATACGGCGCCACGACGACCGGTTCCAGCCGAAAGCCGATCTCGCGATGACGCGCAGCGGCAGGCTCGTCGCCCAGACGCGCGAGCGCGTAGCTCAATCCTTGGTACGCGCGCGCGCAACGGTCGTCGATCGCCAGCGCCGCCGCGTACAGCTGCCGCGCGCGCTCCGCATCGCCGGCCTCGAGCTCGAGGTTTGCTAGATTGACGAGCCCAGCAAGGTCGTGCGGATAATACTCGAGGAGCCGTTCGTAGGTCAGCCGAGCCGCGCGCCGGTACCGGGCGTTGAAAAGCAAGGTTCCAAGCGCAAGGAGCGCGTCGTGATTGGCCGGGTCGCGGCGTAGCACGTCGAGATAGGCATCGCGAGCCTCGATCGTCCGTCCGAGTGCATCCAGGCGGGCTGCCCGTTGCAACCCCTGCGCCGCGCTCACGGTAGGGCCGTTCTCCATCCTATCCCCTTCCTACGCCGCCGCAATCCAGCCGCCTGGGCGGGCCCTGCAGGGTCTGCCCTTAGGCGACGCCACATTCCGGGCACAAGCGGCCTCTAGAGCCAAAGGATGGGCCGCTACGGCCCCGCTAGCGCCACCGTCCCCGCATATGGAAAGCCGCTCTCGGCTTCCCGCCGGAGAGCGGCCCTTTCTCGCTTGCGATCGTAGCGTCTCGCCGTCTCGTGGGCCCCAGCCGGTCGCCGGTTCTGCGGCGGGCCGAGGCGCGGTACGAGCGAGACACGGGATGTGCGTCGTCGTTTGGCCATCTGGTACCTCCGGCGAGATTCTACCATGGGGATGGCCTGCTTGTTTCAACCGGAGCATCGTGACAAAGGTCGAAACTCGCACCATGACCGCAGTTGCAACCTCTGACGACATCGACCACGCGCTTGCTGACCTCCGCGAAGGGGCCAAACGCTGGCTCACCCTCACCGCCTCGGCGAAGGCCGACCTGCTCGAGCAGATTCGCGAAGCGACCTACGAGCAAGCCGAGCACTGGGCTGCCGCCGCGTCGAAGGCAAAGGGAGTCGAGGGGACACCGCTCGCCGGGGAAGAGTGGATCAGCGGCCCGTGGGCGCTCCTCTACGCGCTCAACCGGTACATCCTCACGCTGCGTGAGATCGCGCGTGACGGCGTGCCCTCCATCGCATCGAACCGCGTCCACGCCCGTCCGGACGGCCAGACCGTCGTCGAGGTCTTTCCACGCAGTCCATACGACCGGCTGCTCTTGAACGGCGTGCGCGCGGAGGTCTGGATGCAGCCGGGCGTCACGCCCGCGACGCTGCGCGAGACGATGGCGGTTTGGTACAAGCAGTCGAACCCGCAGCCGCGCGTTGCGCTCGTACTCGGCGCCGGGAACATTGCGTCGATACCGCCGCTCGACGTGCTCTACGAGTTGATCGCCAAAGGCGCCGTCTGCGTTTTAAAAATGAATCCGGTTAACGACTACCTCGGACCGATCTTCGAACGCGCGCTCAAGCCGCTCGTCGACGGAGGGTATCTGCGCTTCGCGTACGGCGGCCCCGACGTGGGCAAGGCGCTCTGCGCACATCCGCTCGTCGATCAGATCCACATCACCGGCAGCGACAAGACCCACGACAAGATCGTCTTCGGCGACGGACCGGATATGGAGGAACGCAAGCATCGCAACGAGCCCGTACTCGACAAACCGATCACATCGGAGCTCGGCAACGTGAGCCCGACGATCGTCGTGCCGGGCCCATGGAGCGACGCGGACTTCCGCTTCCAAGCAGAGCAGATCGTCACGCAAAAGATGCACAACGGCGGCTTCAATTGCATTGCCTCGCAAGTGCTGATCCTGCCGCGTGATTGGGACGGCACGCCCAAACTCATCGCACACATCGAAGCCGTGCTCGGCGAATTGCGCGACCGTCCGGCGTACTATCCGGGGGCCGGGCAACGGTGTGCGCGTCTTGCCGAACAGGGCGACGTGAAACGCTTCGGCGCGAATGGCGAGGGCTTCACGCCGCGTACCCTCGTGACGGTCGATGCGACGAGCGCCTCGGCGACTTTCGAAATCGAAGCCTTCGCGAGTCTGCTGACGGTGACGACGCTTCCAGGCGATACCGCGGACTTTTTGCGCGATGCCGTCGATTTCGCAAACGACCGGCTCTGGGGCACGCTCGGCGGGAACATGGTCGTCCATCCACGCACGCTGCGCGATCACGCGACCGATCTCGACGCTGCGATCGCGGCACTGCGCTTCGGTTGCGTCGCCGTCAACGCGTGGACCGGCGTCGGCTTCCTGCTCACCGAGACGACGTGGGGCGCCTATCCGGGCCACACCATCGATGACGTACGCAGCGGCATCGGCGTCGTGCACAACCGTTACCTGTTCGACAAGGCGCAGAAGAGCGTGGTGTACGCACCCTTCGCTCCATTCCCGCGCAGTCTCTTCGGGTTTGGTGCGACGCTGCTGCCTAAGCCGCCGTGGTTCGTGACAAACAGAACCGCGGACCGCACCGCGCAAGCGTTGATCGAGTTCGAGATGCGCCCCTCGCTCGGGCGCGCATTGAAGGTCGCATTCATCGCGATGCAAGGCTAGGTGTGAAAACGAAGAGGCGCCGCAATCGCGGCGCCTCTTCGTTTGTCGATCGAATCGAGGCGAACTATCGGAAGAGTCCGAGGACCGACTGCGCGTTTGCGTTCGACTGCGAGAGAACCGACGTGCCGACCTGCACGAGGATCTGGAGCTTCGTGAATTCCGTCGTTGCCTGACCGACGTTGAGGTCGCGAATCGAGGATTCCGATGCCTGCAGGTTCACGGCGGCAACGTTGTCGTTCGAGGCATCCTCATTGAGCCGCACGACGACCGAGCCGATCTGGGCGCGTTGGTTCAGCACGATTTGCAGCGCGTTGTCGATCTGTCCGATCGCGTCCTCCGCCCCAATTGAGGGGTTGTTTGACGCCGAGAGCGCGAGGTTGATATTCGAAACGCGCAGCGTCGAGGTATTCGTCGCCTCGATACCGACCTGAATGACGTCGCCTTCGTTGGCAGCCGACTGGAAGTTGAACGCCGGATTGTTCGGATTCGTCAGTGCTGCGACGTTTTGACCGATCTTTACGTACGCGGTACTGCCGACGTCAAGCTCTGAAATGCCACCGATTGCAATCGATACGTTCTCGAAGTCTGCAGAGACTTGAAAGGCACCGTAGAGGGTCGAATCGACCGACACGGCTCCGGTAGCACTATTAAAAAACGTCTCTTGGACGGCGATCGAGGCGCCCGTATTCACCACCTGCAATTCGATGGTTCCATCGACCGTTGCATAGGTTCCGAGGGCGTTATAGGCAACCGCAGTTCCAACCGTCGTATTGAAGTTCGCGCTTGATGCGGAGATCGTCGCAATCAAGTTAGTCGCCGCCACTTGGCTCACCGGGACCAACTGCACATCGGTAAACTGGTTGTTTCCGGCACCCGAGTTGATGAGCGAAACCGTCACTTGCCCGGCCGCATTGGCAGTGAAAGCTTGCGTCGTATAGGTTGCATAACCCGTGTGGACCGTCGCTGCATTCGTCGGGGTGACGTTAACGCCGTTTGCCGTAACGCCGACAAAGGCGCCTGCATTGTCGGCGGCTTGATACGTGAGTTGGTAGGCCGCCCCCGGGGTCAGTCCGCTGAGTGTCTGCGTTGCCGAGGCTCCACCGGAAAACGGTCCGAGCGCCTGGAAACCGGTCGGAACGGCCGGGTCGAAACCGTCATTCCCATTGATGAGTACGAAGTTTCCACTCAGCGTCCACCCGGGAAGCGACGTCACCACCGCATTCGAGCCAGCGGGGCGTGGAGGGTCGTTGAAGTTTCCGTTATCAAGCAACACCGCGCCGCCGGCGAGCGCAGTATTTGCGGTGACGGTCACCGTCGCATTTTGCTCGGCTTGAAATCCCGCGTGCGACCCATCCAGCAGTGACTGTCCGTTGAAATTCGTGTTCTGGGCGATCCGGTTGACCTCGAGCAGCAACTGCGAGACTTCGACTTGCAGGTTCTGCCGGTCGCTGTTCGAGTTGATGTCGGAGGACGCTTCGACCGCGAGCGAGCGTATGCGCTGAAGGATGTCGGTCGTGGTCTGCAAGGCGCCTTCCGCGACCTGCGCCGCATTGTTCGCATTCTGCACGTTCTGAACGGCAGCATTGTAGCCGTCCACTTGCGTCTGCAGGTTCGTTGCGATTGCAAGACCCGAAGGATCGTCGGCGGCTGAATTGATCCGCAAGCCCGAAGAAAGCTGCGTGACAATATTCTTCAGCGCTTCCTGGTTCTTGTTAAGGTTGAGCGATACGTTATTCGCCAACAGATTGTTGGCAATGCTCAAACCTTGTCCCATCCCTGAGTCCTCCATGAATCCCGGCACGAGCGCCAAACGAGAAGAGATCCTTCCCCTCTCTAGGTACAGCTATCGGTTTCACCACTAGGCAACTTTAGTCCCTCCTACGCCAAAGGGGGGCTCGATTGCCCGGGGCTTGCCCGCCGCCAGCGTGGGGCGCCGCCCCGGTTAGCGCCAGTCACGTGTCGGGAGCAGCGCGTGGCTGAAGGCGTCGTCGGCCGGGCGCTCGCGGCGGCGGGGGCGCTCGCTGTAACGGCGCACCCCGAGAATCGTCAGCCACACGACCCCGATAATCACCAATGCGTTCATTGCCTGCTCCTTTGCGCGGCGCGTCCGCGCCGTATCTCTTCCCGCACCGCACCCACGATCTGCGCACCGTCGTACCCGAGCGAACGCGCGTGGGCGACGAACCGCTCGGCGATCTCCCGAAGCCGGCCCAGGTCGCTGCCGCGAGTACGCCGCTGCGTGACGAACGTACCGCGCCCGCGCCGGGTCGCGACGACGCCGCCGCGCTCGAGCTCGGCATAGGCGCGATTGACGGTGTTCGGATTGACCCCGATCGCCGCCGCGACGTCGCGCACGCTTGGCAACTGCTCGCCCGAGCCGAGCTCGCCGCGCGCGAGCGCCGCGAGCACTTGCTCTTGCAACTGCACGTACACGGGCAACGACGAGTCATCATCGACGTAGAGAGAGGTGAGATTCATACGTTTGCAATTTGTCCTTGCGTCTTAATACACTAGGACACTTAGAGTATAAAGAAATCAGCGTACGCAGTCAATCGTTTACAAGAAGGTTAGCGTTCGTGCCGGCGGGGAGTGAGGTACCTCAAGAGATCGCGCCGGTACGCGCGCACCACGCGGTCGAAGGACATCCCGAGGCGATGCGCCAGCGCGATCGAGGCCGCATTGCGCGGATCGACGAGCGCGACCGCGCGTGCCAGCGCCAGGTGCTCCGTCGCAAACGCCATAACCGCGGTGGCTGCCTCGTTCGCGTAGCCGTTGCCCCAAACCCCGGATGAGAATACCCAGGCGATCTCGACCTCACCGTCGGGCAAGCGGTGCAGGCCGCAGCGCCCGACCAGCACGCCGTCGCGCTTGCGCAGCACGGGCCAGCACGAGAAACCCTCGCGCTCCTGCTCGTCGATCTGCCGCGCAATCCATGCGTCGATGTCGCTGGGCGACGGCGGGCCGCTCACGGGCAGATAGCGGAGCACCCGCTCGTCGCACGCGATTGCGGCCCATGCGTCCGCGTCGCTCGGCATCCACGTGCGAAGAATCAAACGTTCGGTTTCAAGAAATGCCACGGTGAACGATTTACTGGATCGCCCGCGCCTCGCGAAGCATCCTCAGCACGCGGGCATCGGGTAGCCCGAAGACCGTGATGCCGCGGTTGCCGCTCATCGTCTTCGCCTCGAAGAGCGCATCGTAGATCGCTGCTTGCGTCGCCTCCGCCGTCGCACGGTAGAGCGCGTTGAGCACCGTGTCGCTCTCCACGATCGGTGTCACCGGGGGCGCGATGCGAAAGTTCCCCGTGCGTTTGAATACTTCGCTCGTCGAGAAAGCGATAAAGAGATCGCCGCTCCCGACATCCGACGTCAACCCCGTGCGCCCCATACCGAGCCCGGCCCGCAGCGCGATCGCATGCAACTCCCGGCTATCGAGCGGCGCGTTGGTTGCAACCACGATGATGATTGAGCCGCTGGCCATGCGCCCGTGCAGTGAGGCCCGCGAGAGGTGCTTGGGAAAGATCGTTTGGTACTGGTTCTTCAACCGCTCGCCGACCGGAACGCCCACAATCGTGAGCGCGTCGCGCGAACTGCCGGTGTTGTCGTTCACGAGGACGCCGACACGATAGCCACCGAGGCTCGCAGGAAGCACGCGTGAGGCCGAGCCGATACCGGCTTTGAAACCGAAGGCTTTCATGCCGGTGCCGGCGCCGACGCTTCCACGGGCGAATTGCCCTGGTTTTGCGGCATCGAGCATCCGAACGACGTCGCCTTGCGTGACCGCACGCAGTTGGATGTCGTTGAGCAGTTGGTCGTCGCATTCGGCGACCACCGGCAAGGGCACATCATCGGTGCGCCCCACTTGCGGATGGTGCTCGATCACCCAATCCACCACCCCGTCATCCACCTTCCCGACGTTCAAGGTGTTGGTGAGCACGATCGGCTCCTCGAGGTACCCCGAGGTGTTGATCCAATGCGTTCCCGTCATCTCCCCGTTGCCGTTGAAGGCGAGGGTCGCGGCCGCAACCTTGTCATCCCACGGATCCGCGTCGGGCAGAATGCCGGTCGCCCCGGTGCGCACATTGCTCCCTTCGACTAAAGTCACTTGACCGACGCGCACGCCCGGAACGTCGGTGATACCGTCGAGCGGGCCCGAGGCAAAGACCCCGAAGTGGAAGGGCAGGACCGCGCGCGCGGCAGCGGGGAGCACGAGGCAGACGGCGACCGCGATGGTGGCCGCAACGATCGATCGAGGCATGGGCATACCAGCTCATTTGGGAGACCAAGCTTGGAGGGCCTGCATGCAGGCGCGGCTCGGCGGAGCGAAAAAAGCAGTACTTACGTCATTTGCTCACACGCCACGAGGATCAGGACCATTCTTACCGTTCCGGACAAATTGCAAGCTAAGACGCTGTGGGAGAACCTCACCGCTGCTCAATTGATGGAGCACGCGCTGCGCAACCATGAGGGCGTCCTCGGCCGCGACGGTCAATTCATCGTGGATACGCGCCCGCACACCGGCCGCTCACCGAAGGACAAGGCGTTCGTCAAGGAACCGTCGAGCGACGCGCATATCGATTGGGGTGACACCAACGCACCGGTTGAGGCGTCGATCTTCGATGCGCTCTTCGATCGCGTGCAAGACTACCTGCGCGGCCGCGACGTGTACATGCTCGACGCCTACGTCGGCGCCGACGAGAATTACCGCGTGCCGATCCGCGTCTATACCGAGTTCGCGTGGCATAATCTCTTTGCGCGCCACCTCTTCATCTCGACCGATGAACCGCAGCCGGGCTTTACACCAGAGTTCACCGTTGTCGACGCGGCGCTCTTCCAAGCCGATCCACAACGCGACGGCGTGCGCAGTTCCACGTTCATCCTCGTGAACTTTGCGCGTCGCATCATTTTAATTGGCGGCACCAAATACGCCGGCGAGATCAAGAAATCGATCTTCACGGTCATGAATTACCTGCTGCCGTTACGCGAAACGCTTCCTATGCACTGTTCGGCGAACGTCGGCAAAGGCGGCGACGTCGCCATTTTCTTCGGCCTTTCGGGCACCGGGAAGACCACGCTCTCGTCCGACCCGCACCGGCCGCTGATCGGCGACGACGAACATGGCTGGTCGCAGAGCGGCGTCTTCAACTTCGAGGGTGGCTGCTACGCAAAGGTCATCCGCCTCTCGCCGAGCGCCGAGCCCGAGATCTGGGCCGCGACGAATCGCTTTTCAACGGTGCTCGAGAACGTCGTTTATGACGCGCAAACGCGAGCGCTTGACGTCGATTCCGACGCCAAGACCGAGAACACGCGCTCGGCATATCCGCTCGAGTTCATCCCGAACATCGTTCCGGGCAGCAAGGGCGGCCATCCCAAGACGATCATCATGCTCACGGCCGATGCGTTCGGCGTGCTGCCGCCGATCGCGAAGCTCTCGCGCGAGCAAGCGATGTACCACTTCCTCTCGGGCTACACCGCCAAAGTCGCCGGCACCGAACGCGGCGTGACCGAGCCGCAAGCGACGTTCTCGACGTGCTTCGGCGCGCCGTTCATGGTGCATCACCCGACCGTGTACGCGCGTCTACTCGGTAAGAAGATCGAAGAGCACGACGTCGAGTGCTGGCTCGTCAACACCGGTTGGACCGGTGGTGCCTACGGCATCGGCAAACGCATGTCGATTGCGCACACGCGGGCGATGGTCAACGCAGCAATCGAGGGACGCATCGAAGCCGACTTCGAAAAGGAACCGTTCTTCGGTCTTCTCCTTCCCAAGCGCGTACCCGAGGTGCCGAGCGAGGTGCTCAACCCGCGCAACATGTGGAGCGACAAGGCCGCCTACGACGAACAGGCGCGCAAGCTTTCGCAGCTCTTCTTCGATAACTTCAAGCGGTTCGAGATGCATGCAAGCGACGGCGTGAAGGCAGTCGCTATCAAGCCACACGCATAGCCAATGAGCGGTTCGGAATTCTTTGGATTCGATCACATCGACTGCCGCGTGCGCTCGCTTGCGGCGGTCGAGTCATTTTACGACGAGTTGCTACCGCGCCTTGGCCTGACCGAAAAACGCTATGCCTACATCGATTCAAACGGTGGATGGCATCGCGAGTTCGACACGTACAACGTCATCGAGTACTACGAACCCGAACATCCGACGAAGCCGCGGCGCTTCATCGGCTTCATCGAAGATCCGCTCCACCGCAAGAACGACACGCGGATCGCATTCCGCGTTCCCCTTGCGAGCCTGTCCGCGCTGGCCGAAGTCGCCATGCAACTGGGCGCCGAACAGCTCGCGTGGAGCGATGCGATGGAGAGCCACCCCGCCTTCTTTTTCGAGGACCCGGCGGGGACCAGGCTCGAGATCATCGGTCGCGCATAACGCGGCTCTAACCCCTCGTTCACCACGCGGTTCGGGCGCAAGGAGTACGATGGCGCCATGAAACGACTCCCTGCGCTACTCCTGGCATCCATGTGCCTTCTTCTTGCGATCCCGTTCGCCGCGGGCGCGCAACAGACTGCGTCACCGTCCACGCATCACGGAGCGCCGGGCCGGCTCCAACGCGCGCGCCGCATCTTTCACAATGTCCGTCTCAGCGCAACGCAACGTGCGCAGATTCGCGCATCCATCAAGCAATTTCGAGCTGCGCATCCTCAAGGTAGCGCGCCGGATCCAGGCGCTCGCAAGGCGTTACATGCACAAATCATGGGCATACTTACACCCGCGCAACGCGCCCAGGTAAAGGCCAATCGTGCGCGCATGCGCGCACAGCGCCGTGCGTGGCGCAGCAGCCACGCTATCAACCGCGTCTTCCCGCCCGATCCCGCAGCGACGCCATCGCCGGCGTAGCGTCCGCATTACCGCTCGATTTCGAAGCCGATCGTACCATCGTCGATCGACCAGCGCACGTCGGCGAAGCGCTCCGCGACGAAGAGGGCGTCACGTGCGAACGCGACACCGCGCCCGTGCAGGATTGCGAGCGTATCGAGTCCCGCAGCTCGCGCGGCAGCAAGGCCGTCGCGGCTATCTTCGACCGCGAGCGCGCGCGCCGGGTTGACCTTCAGGCGCGCCACCGCGAGCCGATAAGGTTCAGCGGAGGGCTTCGTTCGTGCGACGTCGTCTGCGGTCACAAGGATGCGCGGCTCCGGAAGGCCGGCGCGACGCACGAGCGCACGGGCGAGCGCGTCACCGCACGACGTCACGATCGCCCACCGCTCGGCCGGCAGCATCGTAAGCGCCGCCACGACTCCCGCAAACGCAACGCCATCATCACTGACTAGCGTTCCAAAGAGATCGAAGCAAACCGCGACGTAAGGAGCGTTCGCAGGCATTACGGAACGGCCGATCCGATCGTCCATGGGCATCATAGTATTCCCCGCCAGCATAGCTAGAGACTTCGCCACAAGCATTACCATGGATCCCAAAAACACGAGAGCCCGCTGCACTGCTGCAACGGGCTCTATCGCGTTCGTATAATCTGGCGCCGACCTACTTTCGAGGGACCCTGCGGTCCGACTATCATTGGCGCAGGCGGGCTTAACTGCCGTGTTCGGGATGGGAACGGGTGGGACCCCGCCGCTATGGACGCCAGAAACTTGATCCTCGCCCGCGATGACGAGCCGTAGCTCCAAGTCGATCGCGGTCGAGAAAGCTGTACAGAGAAGAACTTCCAGTGCCAAACGAGCGATGGCGTTGTTTAAAATTTCCGAGCGATTAGTACCGGTCAGCTCCACACCTTGCGGTGCTTCCACATCCGGCCTATCT
>DAIDGX010000022.1 GCA_027452165.1 Vulcanimicrobiota bacterium
GGGGAACACAGGCACGACCTGTGGTCGAAAGCATCAACGCGCGGGTGGCACAGGGAGTATCCGCAGACGCCGTGTACACGTGCTACCACGATAACGCCGATGGCTGCGATTGCCGCAAGCCCAAGCCCGGCCTGTTGCTGCAAGCTCGGGACGAGCTTGCGATCGATCTTGCCCGCAGCTACCTGATCGGCGACCGCATGAAAGACGTGCAGGCAGGAAACGCGGCCGGCTGTAGCACCATATTCATCGACTACGGCTACGCCGAAAGCGCCACCGATAACAGGGCGGCTTTTACCGTACCCTCACTTGCTGCCGCGATTCGCTGCATAGTGGATCAGGAATCTCTGGAGACGATGCACGGTGAATCTTAGTGTGAAGATCTTCGCTGACGGTGCCGACAAGCGTGGCATGCTAGAGATGTACGCGAATCCGGCCATCAGTGGGTTCACGACAAACCCCACGCTCATGCGGAAAGCCGGTATCGGCGATTATGAGAGCTTTGCGCGCGACATCCTCGCGGCAATTCCAGACCGCCCGATCTCCTTCGAGGTGTTCGCTGACGAATTCGATGAGATGGAACGCCAAGCGCGTTGGATCGCCACGTGGGGACCAAACGTCTTCGTCAAGATTCCGGTCACGAACACACGAGCGGAGAGCGCTGCGGGGCTAATCCGCAAGCTCGCCGCCGACGGTATCAAGCTCAACGTCACCGCGCTCATGACGAACGGCCAAGTGCGTGAGGTGGCCGAGGCTCTGGCGGGCGGCGCGCAAAGCTGCATCTCGGTATTCGCCGGGCGCATAGCGGACACGGGGCGTGATCCCCTGCCCTTGATGGAAGAAGCGCTCGAGATCATGCGGCCCCACCCGCATCTAAGCCTCATCTGGGCGAGCCCGCGCGAACTGCTCAATATTTTTCAGGCCGATGCGATCGGCTGCCATATCATCACCGTGACCAACGATATCCTCGCGAAGCTGAGTCTCGTCGGCAAGGATCTCGCGGAGTATTCGCTCGACACGGTCAAAATGTTCTACCGCGATGCGACGGCGGCCCAGTTCGATATCAAGCCAAGGGCGATGCGGTAAGGGCCTTTTTTCTCAAGGGATATGGATACCACGCCGATGAAACCGGCGTCCATGACAGCTGCGGAACATGCTGCGCCCGTGCCGGAAATCGCCGCGCCGGATGCCGAGATTGCCTTTGGACGCGGATGGCACCAGGCCGAAAAATACGGCGGTGCCGTCTTTCGGTGGGCCGGCGACAACGCGGAACTGCTCGTCGCAACGGTTCAGCCGGTCGCGTACAAGCTGCGCGTCATGCTCGAACCCGGTCCGGGCGTCGCGCTCAAGCCGTTCGATCTCGAGGTCGAAATCGACGGCGCGCCCAGCTCGACGGTGCGCGTCCGTGGCAAGGAGGCCGTCACGATTCCGCTGCCGCCACGCCGGCCGGCAATTCACCGCATCACGTTGCGCGCGCTCGGCGGCGGCGCCAAGGCTCCAAGCGACGAGCGCACGTTGAATTTCCGCGTCTTTTCCATTGCCGTTGAGCGCGCTGCTCCCGATGTGCTGCCACCGCACCAGACGCCGGGCAAGGGCTGGTATCCGCTCGAGACATTCGCGGGCAAACGCTTTCGCTGGGTCAACAATGATGCCGAGATCGTTCTCGCCGCGGGCGGCGAGAACGAGCGGCTGGCGATGGCCATCGAGCCGGGCCCGGGCGTCGGCTCGAAGCCGTTCACGTTGCAGATTCAGCGTGCCGACGGTAGCACCGTCGCCGATATTGCGGTGAAAGGCTTCGAACAGGTCGATCTTCCGTGGCCGGCTGGCGAAACCATGATTCGTCTGCACGTCGATGCGCCGGGGCTCAAGAGCGGCGCCGATCCGCGCGTGCTCAACTTTCGCGTCTTCGCGCCGTAGCCCGTGCGATTCGCGCATATTACGCTCGGCAAGGCCGGGAGTCAGTGGGTGAAGGACGTGCTGACCGATCCCGAGCTCTTTGCGTTGCAGAACCTGCGCTTTTCATATCCGAGCAAAGGCGGCACCTACGGGATGCCCGAGTTCGCCGCTGAAGCTGATGGCGTGTTCGCCGGGCCCATCTACGAGGTACGCTACGAGGACTGGCGCCGCTACCGCGCCGACACCGACCGCTGCATCGTGGTCCTGCGCGATCCCCGCGATTCGATCGTGTCGTGGGCCTTCTCGGTCGCCTACAGTCATGTGACCGAGGAGCACGTGCGCATCATACGACCCGCGCTGCTGCAACTCGATCTACGCGGAAAGCTCGAAGTGGCCATGTACACGTTTTGGGAGTCGTCGATCGCGCAGCGTTCGTGGGCCGGGCGCGCGCAAACGCGCGATGAGTTGGTCGTGCGCTACGAAGAGCTGATCGCCGGCGAGCTCGCCACCTTTCGCTCGATCCTCGCGTTCTTCGGCTGGCAGGCCCCCGAGGCTACGCTCGCAACCGTGGTGCGGCGGCTCTCGTTCGCAACGCGCAGCGGACGCGAGCGCGGCGAGAAGCAAGAGTTCAGCCATTATCGCAACGGCATGGCTGGTGATTGGCGCAACTACTTCGACCGCGATCTGGGCGAACGTTTCGAAGGCGCGTGCCCCGGACTCGTGCGTGCCCTCGGCTACGAGCGCGCCGACGATTGGTGGATGGGCTTGCCGGTACGCGTTGATGCGCTCGATGCCGGCGCTCCGCAGGCGCAAGACGAGCGTGTCGCGCTCCTCGAGCGCCAGGTCGTGGTGCTCAAGGAGCTTGTGCGTATCGCTCCAGTTCCGCTTGCAGGGCCGCAACCGCCGCCGCGTTGATTTCGAGCGCCTCTAGACGCTCCGCAGCGGCCTCGGCAAGCACCGCATTTTCGGCTTCCAGCGCGGCTAGGCGCGCGTTCAGGCTCTCGATCTCGGCGCTCAACTGATCGATCAGCGCGAGGCGCTCCTGCGCGTCATGTACCACCGCCTCAATCGTTGCCAAGCGTTCGTCGGCGTCACGCTGCAAATCTGCGATGTGGCGGTCGCGCTCCTCGAGCGCGCCGGCTATCGCCGAGCTGCCGGCATTCGAGGGTAGCGCGTCGAGCTGCTCCTCGATGCCGGCGAGTTCTGCGAGCAACTCCTGCACGCGCGCCGCGCGGTCGTGCATGATGTTACGGGCGCACCTCCGCGTTGAAGACGCGGAAGTTGAGAATCTTGCGTGGATCGCTGTGAACCACCAGATTCTTCGTCGGTGTCGAAAGGGTGATCGTCGTTCCGGCGGGTTCCGGCGGCAACGCGAACGTCAGGACCATCGGTACGCTTGGCGGTCCGAAGGGCACGGCCGCAGCGGTATGGCCGTGTCCATCACTCGCGATGAGCTTAAGCGGCTCGCCCAGGCTCGGCCCTGGTGCGACCGTCAACTCGAGAGACCATGGCTTCGGCTGCGCCGCGGTAAGCTTCAACTGCGCGTCGTTTCCAACCCAACGGAACGACTGTCCGGCGTAGGTTTCGTACGTGTACCAGTTCGCTCCAAGCGCGAGCGGCGACCCGTCACGCACGATCGCACGTTTACAGTCCGCGATCGACGAACCAAGGGCCGCGCCCAAAATGCGGTAATTCAGAATGCGCTTGTCGCCGTTGGGCGAAGCGTGATTCATCGTTGTGGCGTGAATGGCAAACGTCTCTGCGGGGAAGGCCGAGCCGATGCGCACCTTGACGAACTGCGAGCCCTTGATGCGCGCGGTCGCGGCGTCACCGTGGTTGCCGGTAATCGTGATCTGCGCGGTTGGTCTCGGCGATCCGTTGATACCGGGGCCGGGTTCGAGTTGCAACGCAAGTGTGCGGTCGTTGGCATCTGGACACGCCGTCACTTCAGCGTCGTTCGTGGCCCAGTGGAAGGTTTGTCCCTTGAAATGTTCCAGCGGGAACCACCCTGCCCCGATGATGATGCCGTCACCCGCGTTCGTAAGCACGGGGTCGGTCGATGGCAGCGGCAGGGGCGACGCGCTTGGTGCGCCGGATCCGGTAGCTGCCGGCTGCGCGCAACCGGCGATGAGCGTGGCAAGCGTCGCTGCCGTTACAATCGAGAGATACCCTTTACGCACGATCTTCCTTTCCGATCCATTGCACGTCGTTGATGAAAAGCCCCAGCTTGCGCTTATCCGATGAAATGCCTGCGTCGCGAAAAACGAACGCGTGCTCGGCATGCACGGTGAGGATGGGGCATTCCTCCGTTTCGGGCACGTCGAAGGTGAGTTCGAAGGGACCAGGGGTAACGGTCGCCGCGGCCAACTCTCGGCCGCGCATCGCGATGCGTACCCGCTGCTCGCTCAACCCGGGAATCCCTCCGGGAAGTTTTCCGCGCAGACGCGCGCGTCCAGCGCCATAGGGCAGCATGACGCGAATCGTCGGCGCGGCCCAGCCGTCGCCATACCAGGCCTGTCCGCGCAGGCTAGCACGTGCGATGCAGCGATCGGCGACGAAGAACGAGACCCGTCGCCAGGCGCGCCCAACCAAGCGAAGCGCGGGCGGAAGCGCTTGTACCTTCGCGTCGAGGTCGCGTTTGAACGACGCAAGACCGTACACGAGGAGTCCCGGGGGAAATCGATTGCCCGTGTGCTCGTAGAGCATGGCGCCGATCTCGCGAATACGCCGTCCGCCTCCGGCCGAGGTCTTGGCCGCATCGTACTCGCGCAGCGACCCCATGTACTCGGGCACATATACGAAATCGAAGCGCTTGCCCAAGCGAATCAGGATCTCCCAATCCATCACGTAATGCAGGTCTTCGCGAAGCGGCCCGACCGCATCCAAGGCCGATTTTTTAAAGAAGACGGTTTGCTGCAGAATGTAATCGGAAACGTAGGCAAGCTTCCATAGATCGTGGTGTTGAGTGTACGGAAAGCGGGACTTTACACCGCCGAACTCATCGATCTGGTAACCTTCGCCATACACAACACCGGCCTGGGGATGGGCGTTGAAGGCGTTGACCGCGTGACGAACGGCGCCGGGAAGGAAGATGTCGTCGGAGTTCAACCACGCGACGATCTCTCCGCGCGCCATGGCAAACCCCTTGTTGATCGCGTGCGACTGGCCGCGGTCCTTTTCGGAGATGAATCGCACGCGGTCGCCGAACGTGGCTACCACCTCAGCGGTCTCGTCAGTCGAAGCGCCGTCCATGACGATATACTCGATATTCGGGTAGTCTTGCGTCAGCACGCTTTCGATCGTCGCGCGAATGAATCGCCCTTGATTGTACGATGGAGTGACGATCGTCACTAACGGATCGCTCATGCGCCTACCCTGCTTTTTCGTAAGCGAAGGGTTTCCTTGGTGAACTCACCGGCGAAGCGCAAGAGATGACGCGGGTTATTGAGCAATCCAAGACCAAGCGTCAGCGCCGTGCGCTTGAGCGAACCGCTCGGCGGATCGAAAAACTGATCTGTGCGCCGTAATTTGTAATCGGCGTAGGCGTGAGCCCAACTAAACGGCACGTACCCGCGATGCCGCTGCAACAGGGCGATCACCTCGGTGTACATGCGTTCCGCGTTGCGCGCAGTCTTGGTGTCGCCGTGCATGCGCGCGCGTGCCCAACGTGTGGCGCTGTGGAGCGGCCGGCTGCCATCGCGGAGCAAGCGGAACCAGAGATCGTAGTCGAAGGCCATGTCGAAGCCTTCGTCGATTCCGCCCACCCGCGCAAACGCCTCGGCGCGAATCAGCGTCGCCGGTTGGCAGACGCAACACTCGCGTTCCAGCCGTTCGAGCGTCGGCTCGAAGACCGGATACGCGCGAATCTCGCGTCCCTCGTCGTCGATGAACGTCGCTTCACCATAGGCAAAGGGGGCCGTGCTCCGTTCGAGCAGGGCAACGCCCTGGGCGATCGCCTCCGGCTCGAGCAGATCATCCGCGTTCAAAAAGGCGAAGTAGGCGCCTGTGGCAAGCGCAAACCCGGCGTTGATCGCGTGAGCCTGACTCGCGCCGGGCATCATGACGACGCGCACGCGCGGATCGGACGAGGCGATCTCGGCCGACC
Source organism: Vulcanimicrobiota bacterium (assembly GCA_027452165.1). GTDB lineage: Bacteria > Vulcanimicrobiota > Vulcanimicrobiia > Vulcanimicrobiales > Vulcanimicrobiaceae > REEB354. The sequence goes on from DAIDGX010000022.1 coordinate 5,999, forward strand.
CATCGGTCGAGCCGCCGTCCACCACAATGTACTCGATATCGGTGTGGGATTGGTGCAGCACGCTGCGCATCGTTGAGGCAAGAAAGCGCGCGCCGTTGAGACACGGGGTGACGATGGAAACCCTGCCGGATTGGCGAACTGCCTTCACCGGTCAGAGGGTTCGGCGCACCCGCCGAAGCGTCCCCGCCACATCAGGAATCGTGAACGACGACGAGATTTTTAGCCAGCGCTGGCTGAGCAACGAAGCGCATGGGGACCTACTCCTCGTTGACGAGGCCGAGCAGCAGCGCCTCGGCTTTTCGTGGACCGGCGATACGATCGTTGACCGGCTCACGGGACTTGAGTACTTCTATCCCTCGACGATCGGCACGGCGCTCTTCTTTCACGGCTCGTTCGAAGCGGGTGAGATCGCGGTTGTCTGTGCGGCGTTGCGCGATTGCGTCGCGCCGGTAATCCTCGACATCGGCGCCAATATCGGTGTTCACACCGTTGCGTGGGCAAAGGCGCTCCCGGAGGCTCGCATCTTCGCTCTGGAGCCGGTGGCGAGCAATCGCGCTGTGTTGGCGCGTAACGCAGAGCGCGCGGGCGTCGCGAATCGCATCGAGATCAGCACCCATGCCGCTGCCGCGCAGAGCGGTTTTGTCGAACTTGCGGAGTGCGAAGATGCAGCCTACAGCACGATCGGGCCTCGTCCGGCAATCTCCGTCCGCAACCGGTACGAGGTTCCGGCGATAACCCTCGACGACTACGTTGCACAACACGACATCGCCCGCGTGGACCTGATCAAGATCGATGTCGAGGGCGAAGATGCGGCGGTGCTGCAGGGTGCGCGCGCGCTCCTCGAACGCGATGCACCGCTGCTGTTGATCGAAGTAAGCGCCCCCGAGCTCGAGCGCGAGAGTACCCTCGATCGCCTGAGGGCCCTTGGGTATACCGCCTACAGCGTGACCGATGGGCTGATTGCGCCCGCGATCTCCGCGACGCGCCGTGCGGCGAATTTCCTCTTCGTGCCCCCCTCGCGCGCATTCATTCCGACGATCGACCCGGCAATCGCCCGTGAGGAAGCCGCGTATCGGCAACGAATCATCGAACAGAACCGTCGGCAACTCGTGCAACTGCGCATTCAATTGCGCGAGAAGGATCGTGAGATTCACGATCTCAAAGCCGCTGCCGAAGAACGCCTTGCGTTGATCGACCGGCTTACCGAATCGATCGCTGCGTTGCAGCGACGCCACGAGCTTCCTGGCCCGGCAAGCGACGGCGAGCTTGTCGCACGGCTTCGGGGATTTAACGCGGAACTACACGAGGAGGTCGAGCGCCAGCATCAGGCGGCAACGGAACGCCTAGCGCTTATCGAGGATATGGAGCGCCGCATGCGGGCTCTAGGCGATCAGGTGCGCGATGCGCGCGACGCTGCTGAACGGTTTCGAGCGGTTGCCGATGAACGGCTGGGCGTCATTGAGCGCGTGCAAACGGAGCTGCACGCGCGTGAAGCGGAACTCGCGGCCAAAGGCGCGATTATCGAAAAGCTCGACGCCATGGTCGCCGCCCGTCATGATGACGCGGCCGAGGTTCGTGAAACGCTCGTCCAGACGCGGGCGCGGGTTGAAGAGCTGGAATTGCTCGCCGAAGAACGCTTGCAAGTCATCCGTGCAATGAAGAGCGGCAAGACCGCTTAACAGCCAAGGCGTGCGAGCGCGCGCTCCACGACCGCAAGGGCGTTGCCGTTGCGGTAAGTCCGTTCAACATACGCTCGCCCTTGACGGCCGAGCCTCGCGCGCGTCGCGGGGGCGAGTTCGTCCAGGCAGGCTGCGAAAGTGCGCGCGTCGCGATACCACAGGCCCGCATTCGCACGCGTCGATTGTTGGACGAGCACGCTGTTCCAACCGTTGACGAGCGAGGCACGTCCAGCACCCCACGCCTCAAGCAGGGCGATGCACAGGCTCTCGTGATAGCTTGGCATGACAAAAAGCGAGCTTTGGCCGAGCAGTCGCCATTTTTCATTCTCGGAGACTGGACCGGTGTAACGAATGCCGTCGGCAAACGCCGTAGCTTCGTGCCCAGGTCCAGCGAGGACCAAACGCCAGGATGACTGTGGTCGTGCGGCGCGATACGCACCGAACGTCTCGATGAGATTTGCCACGCCCTTCGATTCGTCGATGCGGCCGAGGTAGAGCATCGTTGGTTCGAGCGCCGTGTCCTCGGGTGTGGCTTCGGGGAAATCCCGGGCCACCGACGGCCGTATCACTTCGCCGTCGATCGTCTGGCGGCGAAACAATCCCTGGAGCATCGCCTTCGACTCATCGGTCGCAAAGGCGAACGCGCGCACGGACTCAAACAGCTGGCGCCATGCCGGAAGATAGATTGGCCACTCGTCGTGGGCTAGCGGGATAAGCATCGCCCGATTGCGCACGAGCGGAAGCCCAAAATATGTGGTCGCGTAGAGATACGATACGAAGATGAATGCATCAAACGAATCATCCTCCACGAGAAAGCGAAGCAGCGGCGTCGAAAGGGGACCTTGCGCTCGTAGCCACGCCTCCTGTTCATCTTGTGTTGAGGAACCGATGCGATAGCGCAAGTGACGCGAAAGACGATTGAACGCGACGACGTCACGTGGGGAATCGACCGCGAAGCGCCGTACGGCGACGTCGTCGATGCGTCCGGGTCCAGGTGGAAAATCGTTTGCCCAAGTCAGATAGCTTTGCGCGCACGTGGTTACGATCTCGACGTCATGGCGCTCTTGTAGATCGCGTGCGAGTCGCAGTGCAAATGCTTCGGAGCCACCAAGTGCTCGCTCTCCGCAGCGCGGGACCACGATGCCGATGCGCTTCGCCTTCATCACGCATCACCAAGGGCGGCTTCGAGTACGTCAAGCGATGCGCTCGCCGAGAGTTCGGCGACGCGCCGACGTTGACCGGCGATCACGGTGGCGCGAACCTCAGGGTCCGATATGAGGACTTTCCAGAGGGCTGCAAGCTCAATGCGCGGCGCCGGATGGACCAACACGCCGCAGCCACGCATGAGCGATTGCGTATATTCGTTTGACGTCGCGCAGACCGGAAGGTCAAACGCCAGCGCATCGACCAACGCCTCGCCCGTGTCCAGCCAGGATCGATTGCAAACGAAGATACGGGCGCTGCGATAGAATGCGGCTAACGCGGGCGTGGAAACGACGCCGGGAAGAAAGACTCGATGTTCGAGTTGCACGGACTCGATCGCGCGGTGTAATTTCTCCGCATAGTCGGGATCGACGATCGGGCCGACCATCGCCAGGCGCGCGTCGAAATCAAAAGTGAGATAATTCTCGAACGTCTCAAATATCTCGAGCAATCCGCTTGATGAGTCCACGGTACCCGCGTATAAAACAAGATTTGCTCCTTGTAATGCGCGGAGCATTGCTTGATCCGGCGCGATATTCCAGGCGACGTCGTCGAATGCGGGTGGAAGCACCGTGGCGGGGATGCCGGCGGAGGCGAACGCGCGCTGTGTCGGTTCGTTGAGTGCAAGGACCGCCCGAGCGCGATGCGCGGCTTGCATGAGTTGCGCGAGCTGTGCCTCTGCCGTTACGAGGATGTCGGAGCCGGTCAGGTCCGGCGGCAGGCCGCCCGTGGCATAGGCGATGCGCACGGCGTCGGGTGCAACGTCGAGTGTATCGCGTACGAGGCCGCCCAAGCGTGGGTCTCGCTCGCGTGCGGTGACGACCGATACGCGACCGCGTTCGCGCAGCGCCGCATCGAAACGTAGCGCCGCCTTAGTCAGCGCGTCACCGTATTGAGCGTGGCCGAGTGCGTGCACGACCGGTCGTTTGCCTGTGCTATCGGATGGCGACCGATCGATCAGTGCGCTTTCGAATCGATCGATGACGCGGGACCAACTGGCATGCTGCGCTATCCAGGCTGCGGCGCGCTCGCCGCGCGCGCTCAGCTCGGCGTCGTCGGCTCGCGCGATCTCGTGCAGCACGCGCTGCCACTCGGCAACACCCGTGGCAAGCCAACCCGCCCCCGTCTCACGCATCGGGAGTGCCGTCGCTAAGCAATCCCCATGAGCGACCGTTGGGCGCCCGTACGACCATGCCTCGACCAACACGCGGGAATAACTTTCGTTGGCACTTGGTTGGGCGAGCGCGCGCGCTGATGCGAGAAGGCGCGCCTTGTCGTCATCGCTCACCCTGCCCAAAGCGATCACGCTTGGGGACTGTTCGCGTTCGGTTCCCTCGCCCGCGATGACGAGTTGGAGCGTCGAGTCGGGATCGAGTGCGCGGAACCGCTGATAGGCATCAAGCAGAAGCGAAAGGCCCTTCTGGTCCCGATTTTTGCCAAGGAAAAGCACGTACGGCGTCGTCTCCGGAACGAAGCCGAGGATCGGTGAACGCGATGTAACCGTGCGTGGTGCATCGACCGCGGAACCGGTTACCACGGCGCGCCGGTCAATGCTTGGCCCGTAGAGGCGGCGCGCGAGCTCGTATTCGCCCACGCTATTGAAGAGGAGGAGTGGCGCGGCGCGCATCATCGCAGCGACCGGTTCGAGATAGGCGTACGGCTCGTCGTGCAAACAGGGAACGATGGCGCTGCGGGTGCGTGGAATATGCCAACCGCGTAACGTAGTGCCATACAGATATGGCAGAAAGAGGATCCGATCGTAATCGGCTGCGTTGCGTGCGAGTTCGGCCAAGAGTGCCGTCGAATTGATATTATGCTGCACGTATGCAGCTTCGGTGGCTTCGTCCGCTACGCGTAAGCCCGCAGTGCATGCGTCGTGCGGCGTGGCGAGGATCGCGCGGTTGATCTCGCGGAACGCTCCGGTGTTGGTGTGGTCAACGCGAAACCGGGCGACTCGAATGGCCCGATCGCGGCTGATGCCAGGCGCGAGTACGTTGCGATTCCACGGCGCGCTCCAGCTTGGCGCGCACGTCGTCAGCACCGTGACATCGTGACCGCGCTCGGCAAGCCGGTCGGCGAGATCCACAGCGAGGCGCTCGGCGCCGCCCAAAAGGTCGCGTCCGAACCATGGTGTGACAAGGCCGATCCTCACGACGTGCGCGATTGCCCGGTTTTGAGGCGGTCGAGTTCTTCGGCGAGCCGAACGTTGAGGCGCATGGACTTGCGCAGGGCTTCGATCAAGGCGGCATTGACATTGCGCTGATCGCGAAGAATATACGCGAGTGCGCGTAGGATCAGACCTTGGAAAGGCTGCAAGCGGCGTACCATTGGGGATTTGCCGAGCGAGGTTCGCACCGCGGACGCGGACTCAGCCGCTTGTAGTGCCTCTTCCATGCCGGCGACGAGCGTCGTTATGTCAGCCTCAATCGACCCCGCCGACGATACAAGCGAAGCGGCGAAATTCCCGCCTATTTGCTCGTGGACTTTGGCCATGAGTGCGGTTACGTCGAGATCTCGATTGCCGTCGTCGATCATCGGGCGTTAGTTGGTCGTGGGGACGAAAAGCCCCCGCCGGTGTCGAACGGGTTGTGATGCCACCTCGTATCGCGCGCATTCTGGGCGCCATTACCTGCGCGCTCGCGCTCGCCGCGTGCGGCGGCGGCGGGAGCGGACCCGGCGTCGTGTTGCCGTCCGCGTCGGCCGCGCCCACGCCCACGCCGCAGACGCCGCCCACGCCGGGCAGCAGCGGGTCCGCGCAGTTCGTCGGCTACTATCTCGGGTGGGATAGCGGTGGGTCGAACGTCATCCCTAGCGGCATGACGGCGGTCAACGTGATGCCGGGGTTCGTGAACGACGGCAGTACCGACGGAAGCCCGGGATGCACGAGCGCGGCGGCGGGACACGTCGTTTCGATGGGCGACATTACACAAGGTTTCACCACCGCAGGCGATATCGCCGCGCTGCATGCCCGTGGTATCAAAGCGCTGCTAACGCTCGGCGGATCGAGTCCTTCCTGCGCGTTTCTCTTCGACGGCAACACGGCAGGTTTCGTGAGCAATCTACACTCGTTGTTTGCGACCATGGGCTTCGACGGGGTTGATTTCGACGATGAAACCGAACTCAACACCGCGACGCGTACCGCGCATTTGGTTGCGATGATCGCAGCCGTCCACCAAGCTATGCCGAACGCGTTGATAACGCTTGCCGTCTTTGATACGACGCAAGGCGTGGGCGACGGAACCGTTCTCAGCGCGACCGATCCCATCACGGGTGAGCCGCTTGCCGGCGATATCAGTTGGATCAACGTGATGACCTATCTCGGCAACGACGTTGCGACGACCGAATGTGACGTGGCCGATTACGTGCTCGGCGTGCCGGGGTATTCGAGCCCTTTCCCGGCGTCGAAGACGCTGGTGGGAACCGACATTGCGGGGGACCCGGGCGTCGCCATTCCAACCGGCGCCACGCTGCAAACGCTCGGCGCGTTTGCGCACCACGGCTTCACCACGGGTGCATGCCCGAACAATAGCAACCCAAACGCTGTGGTTCCGCCGCTCGGCGGGGTGATGTTGTGGTACATCAATCCGCCGTCCGGAGGGGTCGCGGGCGCAACTCCCGCCCAGATTCAGGCGATCGAAACGGGTCTCTCCATGTGAGCGTGGCCCGCTCGATGGCTCCTTAGAAGCCGACTCGAGGGAAGGCGACGAGATGCGACACATTCCCGCGATCGCAATGAACGAATGCGGTTTTTCCGGTCGCGGAGAAGCCTTCATAGAACGAGCAGCCCGTTGCGACCGATTCGACAATGGCATCGCTACGAAGATCGACGGCAAAGAGTGTTCCGTCACGCAATCCGACGTAGGCAACGCTGCGATCGTCGCCGATGTAACGCACGTGGCTCGCGTACGATGCAATCTTCACGGGTCGCGATGCCGGCGCGAGCGCCTGGACGTACAGACCGTCGCTGCGCTCGACGAAGATTTTTCCGTCTAAGGGGCCCCCGACCCAGCGGCCGTCGATGGCGAGGTGCTTCGGCGCGCCCCCGTCGTTGAGATCGATCTCGTCAAGACGCCCGTTGATCACGGCGATGGCGATCGCGTGCTCGACGCTGACGGCGCCGGCGATAACCGCGCCATGTACCGCGACCGAACGCGCCGTTTGCAAATCGAGTCCTTTGATCCCGCCGGCGACGACCGTGAACCACAGGTAGCGTCCGTCATCTCCGACGAGCTCGTTGACGTCGGTTGCGTAGCCGACGGCATGTCCGTTCGATGCGTCGAGCACGAGCGCGCCGGTATGCCTGCCGATGCCGAAGATCAAGACGCCATCCGCTCCGAGGCGCTCGGCATCTGACTCGTAGATTGGGCCGAGCGACCGGCGCCACCGCAGGCGCCCTTCGCCGGAGAAGCCTTCGACCGTGCCCGACCGGAAGACCGCGACGATGTCGGAGGCAGAACCCACGAGCAGCGGCGTTTCCAAGAAGCTCCGCCGGGCGATCGGCCTTCCGGTTCGCGCGTCAATCCATACCGCGCCATGCGTCACGGGAACCGCAAGCGCACGCCCTGCAAGGGCGGGCGCACCCGCAGCCTGCAGGCTCGAGGTCCAGCGCGCGAGCCCCGTCGCCGCGTCGAGCGCCACCGGGCGACCGTCGCGCAAGGCGTAGATCGTTCCGGGGGCTTCGGCGATCCACTGATCCGCGGTCCGCGAGTCAACCGCGGCGCTCCAGAGCGGCGCTCTGGGCGCGGGCAGCATCGCGGTGAGAGCGACGAACGCGAGCACAGCTCCAAGCGTCTTCATGAGTCCTGTTCGTTCGAGGTTGCCAGGTACGACATCTGCCAAACGCCGGTGTCGCGCGTCAACTCGCTGCGCGCAGTAAGCTCATCAGACGTTGCAACGCGCGGCCAGGTGGTTGTTTCGCGCGCGAGACGAGCCATGGGGTGAAGCGGTAGCGCGAGCCACCGACGTAGTCGAGTTCGCAAAGACTTCCACGCACGAGCTCTTTGTCAACCAGGTAGCGAGGCATCCAGCCGAAGCCCAGCCCCATCTGCAGCGCGGCGTTTTTGGCGGCGAAGTCGGAGAGATTGTACACGCGCTCGCCGCCAAACTGCTGGTCTTTGCCCATACCTGACGAGTCCTGAACCGTCAACTCCACGTGCCGCTGCAACTCGGCAAGTGCAACGCGCGGGCGTCGCGCGAGGGGATGGTCAGCCGCGACGCAGAGCACGCACTCGATCTCCGGCAACGCCTCCACGGCAAGGCCGGGACGCGGTTCGAAATCTTTGACGAGCATCAGGTCGGCCTCGTCCATTTCGAAACGCTGCTGCACGCCGCCTAAAAATTCGACCGCCAACTGCACGCGCGTCGGAATGCCTTCCCCGGCAAGCGTTTTGAGTGAGGCGAGCATGTGATGCAGCGGCAGAATCCCGTCGAGCACCACCTCGAGCCGTGCCTCCCAGCCCTGCGCGAACTGCCGCGCCAACGCCTCAATGCGCTGCGCGTGGTCGAGCAAGGCGCGCCCCTCCGTCACGACCGCCTCGCCCGCGGGTGTCAGCCGGATGCGGTAGCCACCGCGATCGACGAGCGCAATACCCAAGCGCGCCTCAAGCGCCTTCACCTGATAGCTCACCGCGGATTGCGTCTTCCCGAGCGACTCCGCGGCGCGCCCAAGGCTTCCGAGGCGGATCACCGCGTCCAGCGCCTCCAGGGCATCGAGTTCGAGCTTCACCGTAAACTCCTTGAAAAAAATCGATGATGACATGCGATTTTCTCCGCTTTTCTTGATTGTTCCGCTGGACTACAGTAGGCCTAGCACCTACCCGAAGGAGCGGTCACGTGAGCACTTCCAACCCGTTGAACCTGCGCGGCATCGAGTTCACCGAATTCTGCGGACCCACGACGGGCCGGATCGAGGAGCTTTTGTGCGCATTCGGGTTCTCGCGGACGCGCCGCCATCCGCATAAAGCGATCGACGTGCTGCAGCAAAACGACATCCACATGCTGCTGAACGCCGAGCGTGCAGGGCACGCCGCGAGCTTTGCGCAGGCGCACGGACCGTCGATGTCTTCGATGGGATGGCGTGTTGATGATGCGGCGTTCGCGCGCGACGAAGCGGTGCGGCGTGGAGCGCGTCCGGCAGATCCCAAGGCGTGCGATCTTCCCTATCCCGCCATCTACGGCATCGGTGAGAGCCTCATCTACTTCATCGAACGCTTCGGCGAACGGGGGACGATCTGGGAGAACGACTTCGCGCTCGCCGAGACGCCGCGCATCGAAAACGAGAAGGGCTTTCTGCGCGTCGATCACCTTACCAACAACGTCCCGGCCGGGCACATGCAGCGGTGGGCCGACTTTTACAAGCACATTTTCGGCTTTACCGAGGTGCGTTATTTCGATATCAGCGGGGTAAAGACGGGCCTCACCTCGTACGCGCTGCGTTCGCCTGATGGGAGCTTCTGCATCCCGATCAACGAACCGAAATCCGATAAGGATCAAATCGCCGAATACCTGCGCGAATATAACGGCCCGGGCGTGCAGCACATCGCCTTCCTTACACGCGATATCCTCAACTCGCTCGATCGTCTGCAGGGCAGTGGCATCCAGACGCTCGCCATCGACGACGAGTACTATGCCGACGTTTTTGCGCGGGTTCCGGGCGTCAAGGAAGATCGCGGGCGCATCCGCGCGCACAACGTGCTGCTCGACGGCGACGAGAACGGGTATCTTTTGCAGATATTTACGAAAAACCTGATCGGCCCGATTTTCATCGAGATCATCCAGCGCGAGAACAACCTCTCGTTCGGCGAGGGCAACTTCGGCGCGCTCTTCCGCAGCATCGAAAAAGACCAAGAACTGCGCGGGGTGCTCTAACAATGCTGCAAGGTATCCATCACGTCGCCTATCGTTGCCGCGATGCGCGGGAGACCGTCGAATTCTACAAAGAGACGCTTGGTATGGCGTTTTTGCTCGCCATCTCCGAAGATCGCGTGCCCTCAACCAAAGAGCCCGATCCCTACATGCACGTGTTTCTCGACGCCGGTAACGGCAATGTGCTCGCCTTCTTCGAAATTCCGAACTCGCCGCCCATGGGCCGGGATCCAAACACGCCCGCATGGGTGCAACACATCGCCTTCAAGGTTGACGATGTCGCGACGCTCGAGCGCGTAAAGCAACGCCTCGAAGCGCGCGGCCTTGCGGTGCTCGGCCCCGTCAATCACGAGATATTCCAATCGATCTACTTCCACGACCCAAACGGTCATCGCATCGAACTCGCGGCAAATACCGCGGTTCCCAGCGTGCTCGAACGTTTGCATGCGATCGCGCCCGAGATGCTCGCCGAGTGGACGCAGAAGAAGAGCACCGTTCGTCAGGCCGCCTGGCTGCACGAACACGAATTCGCAAACGAGCGCACCGCGGTAGCTCCCTAGTGCGCGAGGGCGGCCATGAATGCCGCCTCGTCATATATATGCATTCTGTCACTCTGGTTGCCGAGACGCGGTTGCGATTTTACGCGCATTCGCGCAGGGGCTTCTTTGTGTTGTCAGAACTAGCAAAGAGCGGTATCGCTTAACGCATACAATCGTGGCGATGACGCGCAAAAACATCGCGGATCTCAGGTGTGGGCATTCGGAATAAGCTAGCAGTGCATATGCTCGGCTCGTCTCGTCTCTAATTCTCCATTGGGTTCGTAAGTGGACGCGCGTATTCGATACGTTTGTTTACTCGACTTTCAACAAGGAGTTCTTCATGTTTTCAAGCCTTCAAGCAAACGTTGTTGACCTTCCCGAGCAGACCGAAAATTTCTCGGCGGATGCCGTCCAGGAAGCCGACTGGGCCTGTCTCTTCGGCAGCGGCTGGGCCGTCTGCATGGCTAAGAGCTAGCCTAACAGGGATCAACGCCAGGGGCGTCCGCGTTATCGGCAAGGAGCTCGTGCCGATCTACGATGGAGGCTATATGGGCGGCGGCCTTTCGCGCATCGCGCGCCAAGGTCGTCGCCTCTCTCTCCGTGTTTGCACATCAACTAGGTAACGTGGGACAGTGGATATTTGGGGTGGTATCTATGACGACGGTCTCTCGTGGCTCGTCGCGAATCTGGAGCGTTTCAATCCACAATCTGACGGGCAGAGCGACTGGAAGTTGTCAGGGAAAGCCTTTGGTGAATTGGTTTTTCTGCTCGGCAACCTCCGTAAGCGCCGTATGGTACTTGCGCCGGCACTGCAGCGTCTGAACGCCTTTGCCGAAAAATGCCTTCAGGCGTTCGACTGGCAAGCCGCGTTTAGCTACTATCATAACGTCCCGCTTCTGATCGGCTATGCAGCTGACTTCGAGCGCAACGGGGGAGCCGGCGATTCACTTGCGGCCGTGCATGCGCGTTCGTGGTTCAAAACGTCACGGGTCGCATGTGTTGACTACACGCCGTTTCGGCGTGCCGACCTCGCATATAACGGGTATTTGGTCAATGCGAATATCGACGACAATGCTCTGAGCGATGCATTGCAGCGAACCGTGCTTTTTCGGGATGACGCTGCGGTGTATTTTTCCTGGCGCGAGATGTATGCGTTCACGCACGCCGTCTTTTACCTTACCGATTTTGGCCTGCGTCCAGCGCTCGAATTGGCAAGTAACGACGCGGTGGCTGCAATGCAACGCACAACTAGGCTTTGCCTTGCGGTGGCTTGTCGCGAAGGCGATCTCGATCTTGTTGCCGAGCTCTTGCTCTGCACCGCCTTCCTGAATTGCGGTCATTGTGCTATTACGGACGCCGCAGCGCGCCTGTTGCTCGAGAATCGTCTCGCATGCGGAGCGTTTACCGCGAGCATCACGGAGCTTGCGCGTGTCAGCGACTGGACCGACGAGGAGCGCTGGAAGCGATGTTATCATACCACCCTCGTCGCAACGTTATTAGCTGCTGTTCAAACTGAAAGGCGACAGGTGGCATGAGCTCTACGATCGCTCCGCTGCGCTCGTCGGACTGGGACGCGTTGACAACGGCGCTCAATCTCATGAACATTGGCACGCATCGATACAACCCTCCCCGGGATCTCGTCATGCTGGTCACCGCGGTCGTCGAAGAGCATCTTGAGGCGTTCGTCGCGTGCTCACCGCTTGCGTACGCCGAGGCGCTCATCGTGCTGCGATTCCTCGAGCAGTCCGGAGCGCAGTTGTCCGCACCAAAGACCTGGTGGCGGAAGAAGATCTCGCTTGCTCGCCGGTTTTGCGGCGAGGTATCCGGGCCCGAGTTTCTTGCTGCCAATGCTTATGCCCATATTTTCGGAATCGAGATAGATGCCGATCGTTACGTGGCGGAACTCGAGAATCTTGCGATCGCTCATCCATTGTGGCTCTCGCGCCATACCGGTACAGAACGCCAAGTGCGCGATCTTATCGCTGTCGTTACCGCTCTCCGGTGCGGGCCGCACGTGCGGTGCGAGCCTGTGAGTGCGATCGTGCCGCTGGCTCGTAATGTGCTCTTCGCGGACGCCGTGGCAGCCGGTCGCCGGGAAGATATGCTGTTGCTAGCTGCGCTACCGGACGACATCGCCGGTAAGCTCATCGGTGCTATTCCATTAACGGTACGCGAGCCTGAAAATCAGTACGAACAGCTTTTGATGTCATGCGTGTCGCAGGAACTGGGAGTCTAGAGTGAATCACCTTGATCGAGAAAAGGACGCGGCGCGCGACCGAGCCTTCGAGTGGCTGATGCAACTGCCCGATATCTTTCCGGAGTGCGATCTACCCTCGAACGCGCTTTGGCTGCTCGGACTCCGACTCGCGTCGGGAGACTCCGGCCGACCGACATACCCTTACGCGGACCGCGTTCAACCTGCGATGCGCGCAGCCCCGAATACGTTACTTGCAGCGGAACTCGCGGCAACATATGGGGATGCGATTAACAACGCCGTTGCATCGCCGTTGATCGAAATTGCAGAGCGCTGCACCCCAGAGGACCTCCTCTACCCTACCGGGCTTGAGGTACGCGTGCAATTGGCGCGTGTGGCCGCGTGTCCGTTTCCTTCCCCGTCGGAGTGGGCGTCGTGGCATCCCCCCGCGATAGCTGAACTCTGGGAACGTGGGTCGGAGGCGCTTGTTGCAACAGCTCGTTGGTACGCAGCAAGTTTCATGTACGACGAGCGCGCGAGCGGGTACGGCGAAGTGCTTGCCGGGGCGATGCTGAGTGCATGCCGCCGTTATGACATTGGACTCGCCGCGGACATCCGAAAGGCTCTTTCTGGGGTCGCGGAGCTGAGGCCGGCATGTGGCTACGTCGATGAATTTTTTCTGATGCAGGGGTCGTTCACCGGCTATTTTGGACACGTGAACCCATTCAAGCCGAATAATGAAGATCCTCAAAGCCGTGACATCGCACGACGTCTTCCTATGACCGTCGCCATTTTGAGGGCTTGGAAGTGAAACGTATCGCCATAGCGATGGACGCGCTCGGAAACCAGAAAATATGGCTCGTGTGTTCGACCGTCATCGCGCTCATGATGGGCATCGGATTCGTCGCGATCCCGGCGCTCCTCGCTCCGCCCATGCAGATGTTTCTGACGGGATCGCGTTCAGATCAGCTTTTTGCCCTACGGGAAGCTGCGGAGATACTGGGCATCATTGTTGTGGTGCAGAGCATTTTGAGTGCGACACAACAGTATTTAATTTCGATTACCGGCGAAATGGTCACATTGCGCTTGCGCAGCCGTCTTTTGCGTACGCTATTGACGTTACCAATGAGTCGCCTTGCTGCATTTCAGATCGGTGACGTTGCCTCGCGTTGGAGCGGCGACATCGGCTTGGTTCAAAGCTTCGCGACGACGAAAGTCATCGGCCTCATTCGCTACTCCGGGCAGTTCCTCGTCGCGCTCGCCTTCATGATGACGCTCGAATGGCGCGGAACCTTGATCGCGCTGTGTGCCTCGGCGTGCACGCTCGTTCTCGTCAATCTTGCGATGCGGTATCTTTCGAGCCAAACCGTGAGACTTCAAGAGCTTCGTGCGGGCGCGCTATCGCTCGTGGCAGAGGCGCTCCGAAACGCGCTCTTCATTAAGATTGCGGTAAAACAGGAAGCGGTTTCGGCGAAGGTCGATGTGGAACTCCGTAGCGCGTACCGAAAAGCACGAGAAATTGCGGTCGCTCAGGGGATCGTTGGACAGGCCATCAACGTCGTCGGCATGGCGGTCTTTGGCGCATTACTTTGGTATGAAGCGCAGCGCGTGATCAGCGGCGAGCTTGCGGTGACGGCCATTACGACGTACTGCTTCGCCATCATCCTGATGGGGACGGCGGCGACACAGATTGCGATGCTTCTTAGCTCGTTGAGACAAGGGCTCGCGGGTTTGACCCGGGTAGCAACGATTCTTGCCATCCCGCCTGAGGCGAGCGGGGGCGCTGCTGGCTTGGATCTTGGAGATGGTTCCATCGAAGTCGTCGAGGTTAGCGTTCGCTATCCGGGTGCGGCGCGCGATGCCCTGGACGAGATATCGCTCTCAATTCCCTGCGGAAGTTTCGTCGTGCTGCTTGGACCTAGTGGTGGTGGAAAGTCGAGTTTGTTGAATACGCTCTGCCGAGCCGTCTCCCCAACCTGCGGGCACATTGCCGTGGGTGGGCGGCCGATCGAGTCGTACGATCTCGATGCATATCGTCGAAACATCGGATACATGCCCGACGACCCCTACCTTTTTAACGGCACCTTGCGAGAAAATTTGCGTTTTTTCACGCCCGGCGCGAGCGACGAGTCGTTGATCGGCGTGCTCGAGCGTGCGAGCGCCGGCGATCTTTTGGATCGCCTTGCGGGAGGTCTCGACGGTGAAATCGGCCCAGGCGGAGCGCGTCTTTCGCGTGGAGAGCGACAGCGCGTTGCGATTGCGCGCCTGTTACTCGCCGATCCCGCCATTGCCATATTGGATGAACCAACGGCATCACTCGACGCGATGAACGAAAACGCGGTGCGTAACGCGTTGAGTACCCTGCGAAAGGGGCGTACGATGATTCTCGCTACCCACCAGACTCTCTTAGCGCGCGATGCGGATGTGGTTGCCGTAATTGCTAATGGAAGAATCGTGGAATCAGGAACGTTCGACGCGCTACGGCAAAGCGGGGGCGTCCTTGCCGCAATGGAAACGTTACAACGTGCGGGCGCGATGCCGGTGGGAGTGTGAGTCATGCTTGAATGTGCGGATTTGTCGATGACGTATGGCGGTAACGGTGGAGTCCGCCGTCTGTCATGGAGCTTTGCGCCGGGTGTAACCGGCCTTTTGGGTCATAACGGAAGCGGAAAAACCACGCTCTTGAAACTTCTCGCGACGGTATTCGATCGTTACGACGGCGCGATTCGCTGGCAAGGTGTGGACGTTCGAGGTGACCGAAACGCATATCGTGCGGTAATGTCGTACGTACCGCAGCAATTCGGGGTCTATCCGCATCTGAGCGCCATGGAATTTCTTCGCTATTTAGGTGGATTGCGCGGTATGAACGGGCGCGCGTGCGCCACTCGAGCCGCGGCACTTCTGGAACGCATGGCACTCGGCGCGCATGCGCATCGTCAATTGCGCACTTACAGCGGGGGTATGCTCAAGCGTTTGGGCCTTTGCGCCGCGCTCATAGGAGATCCACGCGTGCTCTTGCTCGACGAGCCAACCGCGGGCGTTGACGAACGGGAACGCAAGAACATGATCGATGCCGCGCGCGAAAATTCTGAGCGCGTCGTCATTCTTGCAACGCATATCTACTCCGACCTTGCAGTCCCGAACGCCAAGTTTCTCGTGCTCGACGCGGGAACGGTATCCCGCAGCGGCAACGCGACGGAGCTCTCGACCGCTATACGCGAGTCAACGTCAACGCCGGTCTTGTGGGAGCGATGATGCAGCCGATCGTCGCAATGGTCGCTGCGGAGTTGCGCAACCGCTCCCGGGAAGCATCGACGTACGTGATGCTCCTTTTTGTAGCGGTGGTTTCGGCACTCGTGCTTCCCACGCCAAACGCGCCGTATGCGACGTTGACGGCTGGTGGCCATCGCGTGTTGCTCGCTTCGCCGACGGCAGGTGCCCTCGCCGGTGTCTTGACGGTCGTTTTCCTGGCGCTGGTGACGCTCGTACTGCTGGCACAGAGCGTGTATCTCGATCGCTTACCTTTCGGCGTAGGGACGTGGTTGCGTACGTCGCCCGCATCGAACGTCCAACTCCTCGTGGCCCGTTGGATATCCGGGACGCTCTACGTGGAGTCGCTCGTGTTCGTGTGTGGTGTGGTGGCGCTCGTTACCTCCGCGTTTCACGGCATCGGTCAGAATCCGGCCGCCTTTCTCCGTTCGTATGCGGTCGTCTCGCTTGCTCTCGGCCCCATGGCTGCGGGCGTTGGTCTGCTGATCGATAACGTTGCGGGCCGTCATCAGTGGTTGCGCGGAACGCTCGTTGCGGTGTGCTGGCTTGGCGCGCTCGCGCTCGGTGCGATTCCCGGCGGTCATTTGCCGGATCCACTCTCGCTCAACGAATTGAGCGATGTGGCCGCCGTAAGCCTCGGTCACCATGGCCTCACGTTCGGGATCACACCGAACCCCGGTGGCAAAGCGCTTCTCTGGAGCACTTTTCCGATCTCGTATCGTGCTGTCGCGAACCAAGTGCTCCTCGCCGCGTCTGGGATCGTCGCATTGCTGTCTTCGCTCGCCATTTTTTCGCGTTTTGCTCCCTTGGATGGTGAACCTCAGGATAGCCGGCGTCCCCGTAAGACGCTCTTCCCCACCCTCGAGCTTCCTGGCGCGATGCGGCCACTGTGGCTCTCACGGGTGGGCGCGGAACTTCGGCTGATGCTGGTGCTCGACCGCGGCCTGCTCGCGAGCGCCGCTCTTGCAGCACTTGGGACCGGGTTGGTCTTCTCCGGAATGATCCGGATTGGCGAAGCGCTCTTGCTGCTGCTTCCGCTTGTGTTCGCCGGTCGCATCACGCTATGCGAACGCGCGGAAGGCACAGGCGGCATCTTTGCGCAGTTCCCGGCGTACGTTGCACAATATACGTCGTGGAAATCTGCCGCGATCATCAGCGCGACGCTGCTCTTTCAACTCCCTCTTATCGTGATGTGGCATGATCGGGCGCATCTGCTCGGTCTTGCCGTCGGTGATATCGTGCTCTCGGTTGCGCTCGTATCGGCAGCAAATTGGTTCTCGTCGAGTTTGATCGCAACAATCCTTGTCGGAATCTGGTGGTACCTCTTCGCGCTTAACCAGTCGCCCGACGTCATGGACCCAGCAAATCTCAGCACGGCAATGCATCCTGTACTCTTGGCGGCATATCTCGCGGTGGCGGTGTCGCTTTCGTTCGTGCCGATTCGCGCCGAGCGGACGGGAGACGCACGCGCGTGAGTCGCTCGGGTATTGTCGCGGCGCTCATCCTTCTTGCCGGTACGATTGGCCTGATCGCGCTCTTCTATCCGCATGCCGGACAATTGGGTGGCGCGGTACAGGTTGTCGTACGCCAGCGGCACCCGGTGACCGAGACGCTCTCGAACGGATTGCGAATCGCCGTCTTGCGCGAGAGCGGACTCCCGCGCGTGCACGTGATGCTCTCATACGACGTGGGATCCGGCATCCTCGACCGCGCCCATGCGGGTACGGCGCATGCTCTCGAACACATGATGTTCGAGGGGACCACCGATGTGCCCGCAGCGACGCTGCGCCGGGCGATTGCGCGCGTCGGCGGCGCTATGAACGCCTATACCGACGAGGACGAGACGCGCTACACGCTCGATGGGCCGAGCTCCGATCTGCAGATGCTCTTACACGTTGAAGCCGATCGCATGATGAACGCGACGTTTGCGCCCGATGCCTGGCGCATGGAGCGCCGCGCGATCGTCAGTGAGCTTGATCAACGTACGCCCGTCCAAGTGCTCCTCGCGCGCGCACGGCGCGCCGCCTTCGCCGGGCCTGCCGGAGCCTCGCCGCTCGGCACGTCGCAGGGCGTGGGTCGCCTTCATGTGAGCGGAATTCGCGCTGCGTACGAGCGGTGGTACACGCCGAGCAACGCGATCTTAACGGTCGTCGGTAATGTCCCGCCCCACGTCGTCTTCGCCGAAGCGCAATCGCTCTTCACCGGCGCGAAGCACGGCGCACGTGCCCCAGCTATTGCGAGGCCGGTCTTGAGTGCGTCGTGGGTGCCTCCAACAGTGCAGCAGATCATGGGCGAGCGGTCGCAAAAAGACACCCTCCTCGACGTCGCGTTTGCGGTTCCTGGCGCGTTCGACCGGCGCTTCGTTGACAGTGAGCTGCTCGCGCGAGTCCTCGCGGCGACGCCTGGCCCGCTGACCTCACTCATGACCTTTGGGCACGTTCGTTCCCTGCGCGTGATTCCCGATCTCGACTCGGCAGGCGGACTCATCCACGTGGTGGTCACGGTCCGGCGCGGCGAAAGTGTTTCGACGGTTGAACGCATTATCGTGCATAACGTGCGGCATGTGGGCTCGTTTGCGTTGCTCGACTCCACGGTTGCCTTTGCACGTGCTGCGCTCTATCACGACTTCATCGTCAGCGAAGACGACCCGGACGCTTCGGCGCGTGAGATCGATCGCGAGCTACGCTCACGCTCGCACGGCTCGCCGAGCGAGCGCATTGCCGCCGCATCGAAGAGTGCGCTCGTGCACTTCATCGCGAGTGACGCCGTGATCCCACGTGCCGCGGTTGTCATTATAGGAAACAAACATCCGCTTGCGCCGCAGGCCACCCTACCAGAACGTTCCGAGGCAGATGCGACGCTCATTCATGGAACGTCGCCGGTACAGAGGCCTCCGGCCTGGATTTGGCCGCGCGCCGGCGCTGTCGCGTCGTCCGCGATCTTCGACCACGCATCGTTCGTGCTCGCAAACGGTCTGCACGTCACGTATATCCGTGAACGCGGACTCCAGGGGTTCTATCTACGGGGGTTTATCCAAGGTTGGTCGTCGCTGCAGACCGGTGAGACAGCGATGCAACAAGAAGCGGCCGGGCTTGCGCTCGCGCACGGTGGCGTACCGGCAAACGATCGCGTCGTCCACGACGCGCTCACCCACGACGCTGTCGATCTCGTTCTTGGACCATCATTTTCCGCAGACGGACCGCAGCAGTCGTTTCGCGCCGCATGTTTTACGCTCGCAAAGGCGTTGCGTCCGCGCGTACCACGTGGATTTGCTGCGATGGTCCGACTCGCCATGGCCGCTCATCGGAGCGAGCCATCGGCGGCGCAGGCGCGTGCGGCATTTCTTTCGGCGCTACTCTCCGATGAGGCACGGGTGCGCACGCCTCCCGCATCGCAGGCGCTCACGCAAGGAACGATCGCAGGCTACCTTGCCGAGCATCTGCGCCCCCACCTCACCGATGTCGTTATCGTTGCCGACCTCTCGAAGCGGCACGTTGCGGGCATCCTTGCCGGATCGTTCGGCCGTTGGCCGGTCTCGCATCGAGCGTTCATCGACGATGAACGTCCGATCGGATCCTGGAAACCGGTGCAGCGAAACCTTACGAGCACCTCACGTCTCGCAGAGGTGGTCATGGGGCAGCCACTTCCGAGCATGCGCGATGCTCGATATCCCTCGCTCGTGATGCTCAACGAAGTACTTGGTGGAGATGTCGATTCCCGTTTAGTGCGTGAGATGCGATATCAGCGCGGAATCTCCACGCGCATACAGAGCCGTTATGTGGCCGATCAGAAGCGCGGCTATCTCGTCGTCATCGCATTATGCAAGCCGAGTGAGACAGCGACCGTCGAGCGCGCTGTCATCGCGCAAATGCGCGGGTTGCAGCGTCGCGCAGTTGGGCAAGCCACGCTGCGCCTGGCACGCGCGGCGATCGAGGGGCGCGCCCTTCTCAGGGACAGCGATCCAGCGCAGCTCGCGTACGCGACGCTACGCGCGGAGGTTGCCTCGGGCGGGGTGCTTTTGACCGCGGCGCCGTCTTTTCGTCATGTATCCGCCGCGAGCGTCCTGCGTGCCGCATCTCTATTGGACCCGAGCCGCCTGATCGAGATTCGAGCAGAACCCACAACGTAGAACCGGCACGCTGCTCATGCCATCGGCTGCGCGAACATGAATTTGCCGGCCGATAACCATGCTATGCGATGCAGCGCCGTAACGATGCTCATGGTTGTGTCCCTCGCGGCCTGCGGCGCCGGTGGGGCCCCCCTGGTCTCACCATCGCTTGCGCCAAGCATGCAGCCGATTGCCTCCGCGGGTCCTACGCCCAACGTTCTTTCGGTGCCGTCGAACCCCGGCGCATCGAGCGTCCAGTTCGCGGGCTATTCCTGGAGCGTGCGATCCGACTACGGCGGCCCCGGCCCAAACCAGTTTAGTGCAAACAACGTCTGGGTCGATGCGAACGGCTTTCTTCACCTCACGATCGCCGACGTCAACGGTACCTGGACCACCGCGGAGGTGGTGATGAATCAAAGCCTGGGCTTCGGCGCGTACCAGTTTCAGGTGGTCGGTCATCCCGAAACCATGAATAACAACGTTGTGCTCGGCCTCTTCACCTATCCGCCCGCGAGTGTCGGCCCCGATGGAACGAACGAAATCGATATCGAGTTTGCCACGTGGGGCGGCGCGCAGACGCAGCACGGCAATTGGACCGTCTGGCCCGCGATTGCCGGGCCGGGGCAGAATACGCTTGCCTTCGACGCATCCGCAAATTCCGGGCTTAGCACCCACCGCTTTACCTGGACGAGCCGCTCGGTGACGTTTCAAGACATGAGCGGTTTGACCGACGGAACGAATGGCATGTACGCCTCGTGGACCTTCGCGCCGCCCAACTATCTCCAACTCGTGCCGCAGACGCCGGTTCCCGTGCATATGAATCTTTGGCTCTTCGGAGGGCCGCCCACCGACGGCAAGCCGGTGGAGATCGTTATTTCGGGGTTTTCATTTACTCCCGGATAGTGCTATCGGCGTGTCGGGCGGAGTACGACGACCGTGCCGAAGCGGCACGCAATGGCGTATCGTCCGGCGCGAACGGCGGCATCGAGCCGCGGGATGAGCACGGTATCGACGTAGCCGTTGCGCCAATCCGTCGCATAGACGATATAGCCGGGGAAGCGCGCGACGCCGTTGTCGATGTTCGTCGAGTGCGGATAGGCGAGCGCGACGTGCGCGAACCATTGATCGTGTGTATCGAGCGGCGCGTCGTGCGGAACGCACGCGAGCGCACGTAGCGCGTTGGCCGTATGTTGATAGGGTTCGGCACGCAAATAGTGCAACGGATGCATCGGATTAAACGCCACGAGTACGATGCCGGTGATCGAGAGTGCGTTGGTCCACCACCGTCGCGCGACCTGCTCGCCGCGCGAGCGCGCCATATGCACGAGCGCCCACGCCGCGGCAAGCACCAGCCACGGTGCCCACAAGAGCGAGTAGTGAAAGCCCATGCGCCAGACGATTGAACTGCTCGCCAGCAGGACGCCGGCAAAGCCGGGAAGCGCGAGCCACGTCCAACGCGTCAAAAACGGCAAAAACGCAAGCGGTGCAAACGCTTCGAGCAGATAGGTGAACCGGCCGAAGGTGATCACCGCATGGGCGAGCTCGAGGGGATGCGTGAAGGCCGAAAGCGCCGTCTGCACCGGGCCGTGCGCGAACGGATAGTCGTAGAAGTGTGATGGCGCCCAGCCGCCCGCACGCGGAACCACGATGAAAAAATAGACGAGTAGCGTTGTTAGCGAGAGTGCGGCGAGGCCAAAACCGGCAATTGTCAGTCGCTCGGGTTCGATCGGCTCGCCCGCAAGCAACCCCGCGCCGTCAGTGCGCCGCCGCACGATTCCGAAGATACCGAGCACGATGCCGATCACCACGAGATCCACGCACACATCTTCGCGAATGAGTACAAGCGCAAGGGAGAAGAGCGCAAACCATCCCCATCGGGCGCGATCCGCCGCCCACACGAGCGCGAGCGCCAGCAGCGGGTAGAACGCCAGTTCGTGAAACTCCTCAAACGCAACCGAGAGCAGCGGCGGATAGATCAGCGCGAGAATCCCCACGCGTGTCGCCCACCTCTCGCCCGCATACGTGCGCACGATCGCGGCGAGCGGCACGGCGCAGAGCGCGATCAACACCACCTGCACGATCTGCAGTGCGAAAGGCGAACGGGTGATCGCCACCACGGGCCAGAGCACGGCAAGTATCGGCGACCAGTGGAAGCGGAAATGCGTCCCCCCCTCGGGCCCGTCGGTGAAGCCGTGGAACGCATGGAGGACGATCTGCGCGAACGTGCCCGTGTCGGTACCGAAACTCCACACGTTCCACCGGACGATCTCGAGCGCGCTCATCGCGGCGATCACGATCGCTACGGCGAAGGCAAGACGGGTACGCATGGGCGCCTCATTCGGCGCGGGCCGTTGTGCCCCCGCACGGGGCGACGCGCGACGTTTCGCGAAACGGCATGCCTCATGCACCTGACGCGCCTCGACTGGATCATCATCGTCGTTTCGCTCGGTATCACGTTCCTGCCCGCGATCTTTCTCGCGCGGCGCGCCGGACGCAATACCGCGGAGTTCTTCGCGGCGGGGCGCCAAGCGCCGTGGTGGCTGATCGGTATCTCGCTCGTCGCGACGACCTTCTCCACCGATACGCCGAACCTCGTGACCAACTTCGTTCGAACCGGAGGGGTGGCGGCGAACTGGCAGTGGTGGGCGTTCCTGCTCACCGGCATGGCGACGGTGTTTTTCTACGCACGGCTCTGGCGCCGCAGCGGCGTGCTCACCGACCTCGAGTTCTACGAATTGCGCTACGCGGGGAAAGCCGCCGCGTTCGTGCGCGGCTTTCGCTCGATCTACCTCGGCCTATTCTTCAACGTCATGATCATCGCAACGGTCAATCTTGCCGCCGCAAAGATCGCAAGCGTGCTCTTCGGGTTGCCCGAGGTCGTTACGCTCGGCGTTGCGGGCGGTGTGGTGATCGTCTTCGCCGCCACGGCCGGGCTCTGGGGCGTCATGATGACCGACACGATCCAGTTCGTCATCACGATGTCGAGCGCGTTCGCTGCCGCATATTACGCTTTGCACGCACCGCAGGTCGCAAAGCTGGGCGGGCTCGCAGGACTCTTTGCCGCCGTGCGCGCCGCGCACCCGCACATCCTCGACATCTTGCCGAACTTCGCAAATTGGCCGGCGGCGCTAAGCCTGTTCATCATCCCGCTCACGATCCAATGGTGGTCGGTGTGGTATCCCGGAGCCGAGCCCGGCGGCGGAAGCTACGTGGCGCAACGCATGCTTTCCGCGCGTCGTGAGAGCGATTCCGTGTGGGGAACGATGCTCTTCCAGATCACCTTTTTCGCGCTGCGTCCGTGGCCGTGGATCATCGTCGCCATCGCCTCGCTCGTCGTCTATCCCACGCTCGGCGCCATTCATCAGGCGTTCCCTGCCGTGCAAACGAATCTGATTGGTGACGATATCGCGTATCCCGCGATGCTCGTCTTTCTTCCAACAGGCTGGGCTGGGTTCATGGTCGCAGGCCTCTTTGCCGCGTATCGCTCTACCGTCGAATCGCACTTGAACTGGGGTACGTCGTACCTCGTGCACGATTTTTACCGCAGGTTTTTCAAACCGGAAGCGAGCGAGAAACACTACGTGCTGATCGGACGCATCGTGACGGCGCTCTTGATGATCGTCGCGATTTGCTTCACCTTCGTGCTCGATACCGCGAAAGACGCGTTCAACCTGATGCTCGATGTCGGCGCGGGCACGGGGCTCATCTATTTGTTGCGGTGGTACTGGTGGCGTATCAACGCGTGGACTGAAGTGAGCGCGATGGTCGCGTCGTTTGCCGTCTCGCTTGGGATATTCATGATTGGAAGGGCCGGCCATCCGCTCGATCCGTCGCTCGCGTTGATCGCGACGGTTGCGATCACGACGGTCGTATGGGTGACCGTCACGCTCGTCACCCCGCCAGTCGATGAGACCACGCTCGTGCGTTTTTACGAGGCCGTGCGCCCAGCCGGAGCCGGTTGGGCGCGAGTGCGCGCGCGCAGCGGGTGCGCACCGTCGCCCGATAGCTTGCCGAATGCGCTGCTTGGATGGGCGCTCGGCGTCACCACCGTGTACGCGGCGCTCTTTGGAACGGGCGCGTACTTGTACGGCAATCGAGTGCAGGGCGCGATCGCCACGTGCATTTTTGTTGCGGCTGCGCTTGGCTTGGTGCGCATCGTGCGTCTCATGAAGCCGGGACCCGAAGAGGTTGCCTAGATGATGATCTTTCGACGCCAATGGATTCCGCCGTGGGCGCTGCTCTTCGCGCAATTGGCGCACGGCGCGTCGTGGATACTGCTCGTAACGACGGCGCTCACGTTTGGCGTACGCGGAATCTCGCCCGGTGCGATTGCATGGATTCACGTGGTTGCGCTTGGATGGGTCACGATGGCCGCACTTGCAATCTTGCTGCACGTGATCCCTGGCTTCACCGATCGGCCGTGGCGCGGGGAGTCGGCGGCGCGCGCCTCGCTCGGGCTCTTTGCCCTTGGCGTCGCATCGTTCGTCGCCGGATGGCTCACGCAGAACGTGTTGCTGGTTGCCGGTGCAATCGCCATCGCGCTTGCACTTGCCGTCTATCTGTCCGCGGCATTCGTCACGCTTGCGCAGGGACGGCGTGCCGAGCCAACCGAACGCGCGATTGCTCGCGCGCTCACGATGACGCTCGCGATCTTCGGCGTCGTCGTCGCGCTCGGGCTCAGTGCGCTCGCTTCGCTCGAGGGTATCGCGCCCGCAACGTGGAGCGTGCGCCTGCCGCCCGCGCACGCCATGCTCGGCATCTTTGGGTGGTTTACGATCCTCATCGTCGGCGTTGCGGCGCGCACCATGTTCCCCATTTGCGGCGTGCGCTCGCGCTTTGCGCGCCTGCACGCAATCGTCGGCAGCGTGCTCGTGGTAGGCGCACCGCTCTTGGCCGGCGGTCTCGCCGGCGACCTTGCGATCGCGCGCACGATCGGGGCCGCGCTCGTTGCATGCGGCTGTCTGCTCTACATCGTTGATGCAGTCGACATCCTGCGCCGTGCGACTCGGCCGCATCGCCCGCCGCAAGCCCTCGTAGCGGCTTCGCTCGTGTGGCTCGCATGCGCTCTCGTGCTTGGCGCGGGCGTGCTCGCGGGAGCGCCCTGGCAAAATGCGTTCGGCTACGCGCTCTTGATCGGCTGGGTGGGGCAGATGGTGAACGGTCACATCATGCATTTAGGCGTGCGTGCGATCTCGACGATGGTGCGCGGTCAGGACGATGTCACGCGCCCGGGCCTCCTACTCGACCTGCGTCGCTCGTGGATCACCTTTGGGGGCATGCAGTGCGCGGTGCTTCTTGGCATAGCCGGGCTCGTGAGTGCTCGCCCGCCGCTCGTCGAAGCGGCAGGCGTCGTCGGCGGCGTAACATGGCTTGTCATGATGACGAACCTCGCCCACGCGTATCGTGCCGCCTTCGAAGGCACGAGCGCGAGCCCATCGATGCAGTAAGGCAGGTCGCGCGGGCAAATGGCAGCGGCATGACGCTGCCGAAAGACCGTGCCGATGCATCAACGAACGCCGCAAAGCCTCACGTGGTCCGCGCTGCTCGCGGCGTTGCGAAGCAGCGCCGGTGAATCGGTGCGCATCCGCGATGGCAAGCTCACGGAGCCTGCCGGTGAGGTCCGCAACCGCCCGTCGGCAAAAGGCACGGAACTGTGTCTATTTCCGGCGCAACTCCCCTCGACGCGCATCGACCTCGTCGAGCACCTCGAGACACTTGCGAAACGTGCTGGACGGCGTTTTGCGACATCGGCGCGCGTGCGCGTCGGGGATGCGTATCTCCTGGTTGAGAGTGCGGGCGATGAAGAGCTGGACGGCGTTGCGGTCACGGTGATCCGAACGCGCCGGCCGAAGCTCGGTTATAACCAGAGCCTGCAAGCGGGCGACTCGACCACCCTGCGCTCGAAGCGCATCAAGAACGGCTGACGACGCTGGAGCGATGAGGGCATCCCGGCCAGCAGCACGGGCGGCGCATGCCCTTGCGCATCTTATCGAGACCGACCACAATGCGCTTGGCGCGCGTCTCGTCTTTTTTTGCTGAGGTAACCCAGCAGATCCACTCGTTGCGGGCTAGCGGCGTGAGCGTCGGCCAGATCTCGGAGACGGCTTCATCCGCCGCGATTGCTTTCTTGAAGTCCGCGGGCAGTGCATGCACCGGCCCGACCCGTTGTTTTTCCGCCATCACATCCACGTGTTCCTATCACGATGTAGGATCGGCATTTGAGTCCCGGTGCTTCGTGCCGAAGGTCGCCTTCGCCTAGCGTCTGACCTTCGCAGGAACGAACACGAG
This sequence comes from Vulcanimicrobiota bacterium, assembly GCA_027452165.1. Taxonomy (GTDB): domain Bacteria; phylum Vulcanimicrobiota; class Vulcanimicrobiia; order Vulcanimicrobiales; family Vulcanimicrobiaceae; genus REEB354. The sequence continues at coordinate 32,144 of DAIDGX010000022.1, forward strand.
CGCGAGTCCATCGATGCAGTAGCGCAGGTGTAGCGGTGGCGGCCCGTCGTTGAAAATGTGGCCAAGGTGCCCGCCGCAGGTTGCGCAATGGACTTCGGTGCGCGGCTCGCCGGGAATCTCGTAATCCATACGCGTGAGCGTCGTGTGCGGTAGCACCGTGGTGAACGACGGCCACCCGTCACCGCTATCGTATTTCATGCGCGAGGTGAAGAGCGTCGTCGCGCATCCGGCGCAACGGTAGATGCCGGGCCGGGTCTCGGCGATCAACGGGCTTGAGAAGGCGGGTTCGGTGCCATTCTCGCGTAGGATGTAGTAACGATTGCCGAGGATACGGCGCCACTGCGCTTCGGTATGACGCACGGCATACGCGCGGGCCCGCGCTCCGGTCGCTGCAATCGCAACGCCCGCTGCAAGCGTGCCGATAAAATGCGTGCGCCTCATTTCGGCACCGCGATGTGACATGCAACGCCGTGGCGTTCGAAGTAGCGCTGATGATAGGCTTCGGCCGGATAGAAGACGGCCGCCGGCTCGATCGCGGTCGCAATCGGCTTCGTCAATGACGCCTGCGCGCGCTCGCGCGAGGCAACGGCTGCGGCCTGCTGCGCAGCGGCATGCGTGAAGATCGCCGAGCGGTACTGCGAGCCGACGTCGGGCCCTTGCCGATTTACCTGCGTCGGGTCATGGATCTGCCAAAAGACGTCGAGCAATTGCTCGTAGCGCACGCGGGTGGGATCGAACGTGACCTCGACCGCCTCCGCATGACCGGTGCGACCCGAGCAGACCTCGCGGTATGTCGAGTTAACGCTCGTCCCGCCCGTGTAGCCGGACACGGCATCTACGACGCCTGGAACCTGCAAGAAGGCGGCTTCAACACCCCAGAAACATCCGGCGGCAAAGGTGGCTTTTTCGGTGCTCATACACCTCATGAACGCCACCCGGAGCCTGCCGGATGCATCGGGGCTACGCGTTAGGGCGAGGGCCTCGTATAGGACATGGCGGTATCCACGATGCTTTGCGCATAGGGCGTTCCGGCGAACCCGTAGGCCTTTGCGAACTTCGAGGAATCGAACAGATATGGCGCGTCGTTCTGGTAGAGCATTTCGTAGAGCTCGCTCGTGGTCCGGTCGAAGAGGCCAAATACTCGAACCATCCACGGACGCAGAACGCGATAGCGAGCCTTGACGCCAAATGCTTGTGCCGCTTGCTCGATGAACGCACGCGCGGTTAAAGGATCGGGTGCCGTCGGCAGGTGCCAGGTTTGATTCCACGCGTTCTCGTCAGCGAGGAGCATCGCAATGCCCTTCGCCGCGTCTAGCGTGTACGTATAGGAGTGCGGGGCCGCATCGTTTGCAAGGACGGAAGCGCTCTGGCCTTTGCTCAGCGGAGCGAAGACTAGGAGGTTCGGGATGCCAGTCGCGGCACTTGGGCCATAGAAGTCGGCAGCGCGCACGATCATGCCCGTGAGCGAACCCTGCTCCCATGCTTGCGTGAGTTGCGTAGCGATCGCCGCGCGAATCTCACCTTTCGTGCTGCACGGATTGTATGGCGTGCTCTCGGTCATGATGCCGGTGCGGCCGTAGGCGTACACGTTATCGAAGAAGAGCAGTTTGGCGTTGGAACGCTTGCATGCTTCGATGGCGTTGCTCATGATGAGTGGCCAGCTCTGCGCCCATACGCGGCGATCGTACGCGAGGCCGGCGGTCACGCACACGATCGAACTCCCATCCACAGCGCGGATCGTTTGATCCCGGTCGGTAAGATCGGCAGTGACAACCTCACCACCAGAGAGCGAAGTGCCGCGCCGGCTAACTAAGCGAAACGCCTCGCGTTGCGTCGAAAGAATCTTTGCGAGTTCGGCGCTGATAACGCCGCCCGCTCCAAGGATCGTGATCACGTACGCCTATACGCGGCGGATGCTGGAAAGTTTCGATCAAGGTCCGGCGAGCGATCAAACGTCAAGACCTAGCACGTCGTCGAGTGTTTCGCGCCGTGTCCACGGATGGACACCGTCGGTGCCGAGCGCGATGACGGGCGGGCGTTCGAAGCGGTTGTAGTTGCTCGCCATACTGTAGGTGTAGGCGCCGGTCGTGCACAGCGCAAGCATATCGCCCGCGCGCAGATCTTCGGGAAGCATCGCGTCTGCCAGCCGGTCGTTTTCGCACGAACGTCCGCTCACCGTGGTCGGCATGTCCGCTGCATCTGAGGTACGCACCGCCGTCACGTGATGGTACGCGTCGTAGAGCGCGGGGCGCGGATTGTCGGCCATGCTCCCATCGACGATCGCGTAGCGCCGCCGATCGAACCGCTTGATCGCGAGCACGCGATAGAGCGAGGTTCCTGCGGCCGCGACGAGTGCGCGGCCCGGCTCGATCTCGACATGCATTCCTGGGTCACGTTCCGCTGCGACGGCGTTGAGCACGGCGGCGCTATCCAGCAGCGCTCCGGCTTCGCCAGGGCGCATCGCAACGCCGAAGCCGCCCCCGATCACCATCGTGTCGGCCTGTGCGAAGCCGCTCTCATGCACCTGGGAAAGCGCCTCTTGCAGCGCGCGCGCGTTCGCAACGAAGGGCGCCGCATCGTAAATCTGCGAGCCGATGTGCGCGTGAACGCCGCGCACGCGCAGGACGGGCGTTTTGCGCAGCAGCGCGAGCGCGGCGTCCAGCTCATGCGGCGCGAGGCCGAATTTGCTCTCGTCACCCGCCGTTCGAACGAATGCGTGCGTGTGCGCTTCGATGCCCGTGTTCAGGCGCAGCAGGATGTCGAGGGCGCCCGTATGTGCTCGCGCGCACAGCGCGCGCAATTCGTCGATACCGTCGATCACCAGGCGTCCCACCCGCCCCGCGAGTGCAGCGTCGAGTTCCGTTAGGGTCTTTCCGGCGCCGTGGAGCGTCAGGCGCTTTGCCGCAAACCCCGCGCGTTCGGCGGTAGCGAGTTCGCCGAGAGAGCTAACGTCGATCCCGATCGGGTACGCGTCGAGAAACCGCACGAGCCCCGCGAGCAGCAGCGCCTTGCCGGCATACGAGATGCCGATCGCGTGCGGGCGCGCGGCGTCGATCAGCCCGCTAAGTGCCGTGTCGAGTACGCGCAGGTCGATGAAAAGCGCGGGCGTCCCGAAGCGCTCGGCCAAGGTATCGGCGGCGATGCCGCCGATCGTCAAGATGCCGCGTGCGTCGCGCCCGTGGCCGGGCGCAAGGCCGTCACTCCAGCGTGCGAAGTTCGGCAAGACGTTCGAAGGCGCGGCGCAGGTGTGGAATCACGATCGATCCGCCCACGATGAGCCCCACGTTCATCGCGTCGTGCAACTCCGCGTCGGAGAAGCCGGCTTTCACGCACTGCGCGACGTGGTACGTAATGCAGTCGTCGCAGCGCAGCACGAGCGACGCGACCAAGCCGCACAGTTCTTTCACGCGACCGGGCAACGCGCCGTCCTCGTACGCGCGCGTGTCGAGGTTGAAGAAGCGCTGGATGCCCAGATGTCCCGAGTCGAGCACGAGTTCGTTCTGTGACTCGCGCAGTTTGGTCCACTCGTCGATCGTCATGCGAACTGTGCCATAAAGCTATCGACGCGATGCGGATCGATGCCGGCGCCCAAGATCTGCGCGGCGTAGGCGGCGCGCGATGCGGGCGGCGTGACGAACATCACGTGCGTCTCGCTGCGGGCCTCGGTCGAAAGCGTGCACCATGCCGCGGCCGCCGGGACGATCGCGCATTGCTCCGGCTCGAGCGTCACGGTTACGCCTCCGGCTTCGATTGCTAGCGTATGATCGACCGGCATGAAGATGAGCGGACGGTCGTGGGTGGCAAGCGAGGCCGGCTCGCTCGTCGCCACGATGCGCTCGACGATGAAGCGCGAGTCCGCGATCACCGCCGTGCGTTGCATGCCTTCGAAGCGATACGCGAGTTGCTGCGTAGCACCGGCCGTGCTGCGATGAAAGTCAAGCACGTCGCCCGCCTTCTGAACGTGCAGTTGGCGCGGCTTCCCATCGGCGCCCACGCGATTCCAGTCGAAAATACGGTAGGTTAGATCGCTTGCCTGTTGTGTCTCGAAGAGGACGATGCCCGCACCGATCGCGTGCAGCGTGCCGGCCGGAAGATAGAAGGCGTCGCCTCGACGCACGGGAACGCGGCGCAGAATCTCACCGAGCGTGCCATCGGCAACACGGCGTTCGTATTCGGCGCGGGTGGTGTCGCGCGTCCATCCCAGCACCAACTCCGCTCCGGGCTTCGCATCGAAGATATACCAGCATTCCGTCTTCCCGTTCTGCTGATGCTCGACGCGCTGGGCATAGGCGTCGGTGGGATGCACCTGCACCGAGAGCGCGTCGTGCGCGTCGATGATCTTGGTCAGTACGGGAAAGATGCGCTCGGGGGGAATCGTGCCGAGGAAATCCGCCCCGAGTTTCGTGCGCAGATCGGCGATCGTAGCACCGGCAAGTGGGCCGTTCGTGACCGGATTGGTGTCCCAGCACTTCCACGACTCGCCACCCCAGATCGCAGGCGCCGCCTTCGGCTCGAGCACGTACGGATAAAGGGCGCTGTTCATCGTTCCACTCTCTTACCCAATCAGATGCGCGCGCATCAGTCCACGCGCAGAATTTCCGACGTAGATCGCACGCGCTCGTTCCAGGTCGGCGCGGGTGAGGACGCGTTCGATCGCCGTTGCGTCGGTTACGATGCGCGCCCGCAAAATCCCCGGCAACAGCCCACATCGTAGCGGCGGCGTCACGAGCGTCCCGTCGAGATCGGCGACGAGCGTGGTGCGGGTCCCCTCGGTCAGCTCGCCGCGCTCGTTTTCGAGCAGCGCGTCAAAGCAGCCACGTGCTTGCGCGTGGGCGGCGGCACGGTCGTGGGCGGGGCGCCACGCGCTCTTGATCGCAAGCCACGGATCGTCGCTCGTGACGCGCCCGGGAGCGATGCAGATGCGTACGGGTTCTCTGCTGCGTTCGAGCGGCGCGCGGCGCACCTGAAACGAGCCGTCGCCGTACAGGCGGAGGCGCAGCAACTGCAACTCGTCCCCATCGGTAGGCGCGCATGCCGTGCGCACGGCCGCTACGTCGTAGTCGATCTCGAATGCGCGTGCGCTCGCGTGGAGACGCGCAAAGTGCGCGTCGCGCACGGCTTCAGCGGCATCGCTTGCAAAGGTCTCCCATAACTCGAGCGGCGCGGTCGCATCGCGAAGGAAGCGCGTCTTCAGTCGCACCTCGCGCGCTTCGTCCGCCGTGTCCGAGTCGCAGACGATGCCGCCGCCTGCGTCGAACCGGCCGCGGCCGCGCGCGTCCACGACGGCGGTGCGAATCGCCACGTTCCACCAGCCCCGCCGCCGTGGCGAGAGGTAACCGATGCTCCCGCAGTACACGTCGCGCGGCTGCGGTTCGAGCGCGGAGATCGCGGCAACGGCCGCGCGTTTGGGGGCTCCGGTGATGCTGCCGCACGGAAACGTTGCCGCGAAAATTGCATCTAATGACGTGTCGTCGCGCAGCGTTCCCGCAATCGTCGAGGTCATCGTATAGAGCGTCGGGTAGCGCTCGTGGTGGCCCAGGCGTTCCACCCGCACGTCGTCGCAGATGCGGCGCAGATCGTTGCGTAGCAGATCGACGATCATCACATGCTCCGCACGGTTTTTTGCGTTGTCCAGGCGCGTCGGATCGTCGGGTGGCGCCGTGCCCTTCATCGGCCGCGTCTCGACGCGCCGGCCGTCGAAGGCAAGGAAGAGCTCGGGAGACCACGAGAGCAGGTGCCGTTCGCCGTCGTGAACGTAGGCTTGGTAGGGAGCGCCGGTGCGGCGGGCGAGCGCGCACCACAGCGCGTACGGATCGCCGTCGATCGCAAAGTGAAAGGGAACGGTGTAGTTCACTTGATAGACGTCGCCGTTTGCGATTGCCGTGCGAATCGCTGCGAGTGCCTGTCCGTAGGTCGCGGCTTCGAGGGAGGGACGAAGCGGCGAGCATGGCGGCGCCGCGAGGTCTGGTAGTCGATCTTCGAACGGCTCGTCGAAGGCGCCGAGTACGAGCAGCGGCGTGTGCGTGGTTCGCACCGGCTCGTGCACGAACGCCGCACCCAGATCGTAGGCAAGATAGCCCGCAATCCAAGCACCCTGGCGGCGCGCCTCGTCTGCGCTTGCGAGCGCGGTACGCGCGCCCGCGGCGTCGGATGCGCTAAAAGTCGCGCGCGCATCGGTGAACGAGAGCAATCCGCCCTCGCGAGCAACGTGTACGGTAAGCATCATGAGCCCGCCCCACCCATTCGCGGTTCGTCGGGAATCTGCTAGCAGCAACGGCCCGCCGTTATGGCGAAAACCGAGGAAATGCACGACGTCCACATCGGAATCGGTTCGAACCTCGGCGACCGCCAAGCCAACATCCTTGCGGCCCTACAGCGTTTGCGGGCACGAGCGACCATCCGTGCCGTCTCCGCGTTTTACGAAAGCGCAGCTGCCGACGGTGCGCAGGGGCCGGCGTTCTTAAACGTAGCCGCCGCGCTCGATACCGGCCTCGAGGGCGAGTCGCTCGAGCGCTTACTGCGCGAGGTGGAGGTGGCGGTTGGGCGCACCTCCACGACGCGGCTCGAGGCACGCGTCATCGATATCGACCTCTTGGCCGTCGATGGCGTCGCGCAGCTTCCGCTCGCACAACGCCCGTATAACGCGATACCGCTTGCCGAGATCGCTCCTGCCTTCGTGCAGCCGGGCGCGCAGGAAGACGCAAACGGCATACGGCGACTCGCGCGCAGCCTGCACTTTCAGGCAAATCGCCAAGAGGAACAGCCTGAGGTGCGGCTCTCGCTTAACCGCGTCGGCGTATCGAGCGTGCGGCGCATCGTGCAGTTAGAGATCGACGGGCGCCCGCGCGTCTTCAACGGCGAGTTCACGATGGTGGCGGATCTAGCTCCGGACAAGGCCGGCGTGCACATGTCGCGTTTCTCGGAGATCCTCGAAGAGACCACGCTCGACGTGCTGGCGGCGACGCGCGAGCCCGCGCGGATCGAGCGATTGGTCGAATCGATTGCACGCGAGATCGTGCGCAGTCAGCGCGCCGTGCGCGCCGACGTTCGCTTGCGCGCCGATTTCGGTCTCGAGCGCTGGACGCCGGTGAGCGGAAAGCGTGGCGAAGAGACCTACACGCTCGTCGGGATCGCGCATGCAGACGAGCGCGGCACGCGCCGCGTGGTCGGCGTGGAGGCCGAAGGAATGACCGCGTGTCCGTGCGCGCAGCAGATGGTGCGCGAGCACTCGATGCACGAACTGATGGATGCGGGGTTTTCGCATGAGGATGCGGCACGCGCGCTCGACGCGTTGCCGGGAGCGACGCACAATCAGCGTGGCCGGGGCTCGGTCTTGCTCGGCGTCGATGAGGCGCATGCGGGCGCGCTGCGCGCCGAAGATTTGGTGGAGATCGTCGAGAGCTCGATGTCGAGTGAGACGTACGATCTGCTCAAACGCCCCGACGAGTTCTTCGTCGTGAACAAAGCGCATCATAACCCGAAGTTCGTCGAGGACGTGGTGCGCGGCATCCTCGCGCGTTCGCTCGATATGTACGCCGATCTGCCCGACGCCACGTTCCTCTTCGCAAGCCAAGTGAACTACGAGTCGATCCACAAGCATGACGCCTTTGCCGAAGCCTTCGGCACCTTCGGCGAGTTTCGCGACGAACTGCGCACGGGACGTTACCTCACGGCGAAGACGGATCTTGCGTCGTGGCTCGGTACCCGCCCGTCGTCCGTGCTCGTGCCATAAGTACCACGCTGATTCGCGGCGTTGGAACGCGCGCCGCGGTTGCGATCAACGTGATCTCGATGATCGGCATCGGGCCGCTCATCACGATCCCGCTCGTGCTCGGTGCGCTGCACGGACCGCTCTCGCTTGTGGGGTGGCTGCTCGGCGCGGTGCTCGCGCTCTGCGACGGCCTCGTGTGGGCGGAACTTGGCTCGCGCTATCCCGGCTCCGGCGGTACCTACGGCTATCTTCTGCGCGCATTCGGCAATCGTCGCATCGGCCGCTTTCTCGCCTTTCTCTTCGTGTGGCAAGCGATCTTCGTCGTGCCGCTCAATCAGGCGACCGGTTACATCGGCTTTGCGAATTACGCGGGCTACTTGGTGCCGTGGATCGGCGCGCATGCATGGAGCATTCAGGCGCTCGCGATCGCGGTTGGCATCGTCACGCTCGTTGCGCTCTACCGTCGCATTACCTCCATTTCGAGGGTGAGCGTGGTGCTTTTCGGCGTGGCGGTCGTTACGTTACTTTGCGTGAGTGTCGCAGCCTACATGCATTTTTCGCCGGTGCGTGCGTTTACGCTCGATCCGCACGACTCGCTTTGGGGCGGGTTGCGTGCCGGGCTCGGGCAAGCCTTGATCATCGCCATGTACGATTATCTCGGCTACGGCCAGGCAAGCAGCGTGGGCGATGAGGTGATCGAACCGGCGCGCACGCTGCCGCGGGCGATCGTTCTTTCGATCCTGCTCGTTGCCGCGCTCTACGTCACGATGCAACTCGGCATCCTCGGGGCGCTCGATTGGCATAGCTACATTCCCTTGGCCAACGGCACCCTGCCCCCGCTCGGACAGCATCTTGCAGCGGCGGTGGTGGAGCGTGCGTTCGGTCCCGGCGCGGCGATTGCGGTCACCGTGCTGATCCTCGTCACCGCCTTCGCATCCACGTACGGCGGGCTGCTCGGCGGATCGCGTATTCCCTACGCGGCAGCTGCCGACGGAAATTTCTTGAAGCCGTTTGCGCACCTGCATCCACGCGAGCGCTTTCCCGACGTTGCCCTCGTCATCATGGGCGTCATCGCGCTTGTCGCCTGTCTCTTTCGGCTCGACCAAGTGATCAACGCGCTTACCGCCGCAGGCGTGCTCATCCAGTCGATCGCACAGATCGCCGCGCTCTTCGCGCTTCGCTTACAACGCGAACGCGCGCCGTATCGCATGTGGCTCTTCCCCCTGCCGGCGTTCGTTGCGCTCGGAGGCTGGATATTCGTCTTTGCAAGCTCGGGAACGCCAGCGATTGCTTTTGGACTCGGGACGCTCGCCGTCGGAGCCCTGGTGTACGCTCGTAGCTACTCCCTGTAAGCCATGATGCAATCAAGGCTGAGCGATCCGGCACATTCCGCCCGCCTCACGTTCCCTTGGGGGCGCCTGCGTACAGGATCCATTTGAAGAAGATCGCGTGCGCGGTCGCAAACGCGTTGGGATCGCCGTACACCAGATAGAACTCGTTACGCCCGTTCAGATAGTGAAACGCCGCGCTTAGGTTGTCGGCAAAGACCGGTGTAAAATCCGGCGGCTGGAACGAGTTGGGAAAATTGATCCCATTGATGCGCCGGACGCCGAGCGAGAACGATGCGGCGCGAGAGAATTGCCAGTTCAACGCCGCCGAGTTTTGCCAATCGCGAAACGACGGTTCCGACGCAACGTGCGATCCGTAGATGTTTTCGTTGGCGTTGAACGAGATGCTCAGTTCCTTACGCAGCGGTTCGGTCGCGAAAGCGCTCCAACTGATGGCTTCGCCGTGGTAGTATGCGCCCGATGAGAACACGACGCCGGCCGGAAAGTTCGACGACAGGTTGTACCCAACAAAGGCGCCGTTGCCGATCGCAAAGGGCAAAAACTCGCCATCGTACGTGCGCACGAAGTCCGACTGCTGGTATACGTGGAGCGTCAGCAGGTCTTTAAAATCAACATTGATTTGATAATTTGCGTTGAAATTCGCAGGCTGACCTACGTGATTCCAAAATCGCGATACCGAACCCGAGAGCGAGATATCGTTGAGCTTCGAGGTGGTGGGAAAAATGTATTTTTGATTGCCCATAGCCTCGTATCCGCCGGTGTCGCTCTGCGCCGTGTACCCGTCGAGCGGCGCGAATTGCGCGCCGATGAACTGGCGCGCGACGACGAGCGAAGCGGTGGGGCCCGCGTACCCGCCGCCAATCTCGCTGTACGTGCTCTGGTTCGGATCGCTCACGAACGTTCCCGATTCGCGGGCGAAGTTACCGTACCCGATGAGATGGCTATGCTGGTTCTGATATCCGCCGTTCACTTCGGTTGTCGTGTCACTCGCTGCGGGCGTCAGCGCCTGCACGCGTTCCACGGTCGCAGCATAGGTTGCACCGGGCGTCTCGAGGTAGTAATTCGCTGCCTGCGCTGCGTCGGTGCGTTGCGCACCGACGGCGTCGAATGCGCCGAAACCGACCGGTCCCTGCGTGCCCTCCAACCCATAGGCTTGGCGAAATGTTGGAATCGCCGGCGTGTAGAGCAGTGTCGGACAGTCGAGGCAGCCGAAATGATGTTCGAACGAATTTCCGAGTTGCGTAAAGAAGGGGCGCACCTCTTGATACTGTCGTGCGAACGCTGTCGGCGAGATCGTTTGCTGATCCACCTCGACGTTTGAGTAATCGGGATGAAAGGATCCTACGAAGGACGCCGTCGAGGTAATGGGTAGCGCTACGTCGAGTCCGGCTTGCGAGGTCGAGCCGCCATTGATGCCCGAACGAGCCACGCCAAGAAGATATGGTTGAATGCGTGGGGCCGGCCGTGCGGCATGCTTTGCGGCGGCTGATTGGCCGATTCCGGAGATCACGCCCATGTAGGCCGGATCGGTAGCTGAGCTCGCCGCAGGACTATAGGCCCATACGATGAGGTTATTGCGTGCGACGGAGTACCGTGCGAACTGCGCGCGCCACGCGTGCGAGCGCCCCGAGCGAATCGCGCCGAACGGAATGTGCATCGTCACGGTGTAGCCCGTGCTCGACGTCGTCGCGGCCGAGGTCCAGATCGGCGCATAGGCGGTGTTCTCGCTCGACGACTGACTTTGCACGCCACGAGCATTCGCGGCGAACGAGTAGCCGAAACCGCTGCTGCCTTGCGGATTGAGCTGGACGGCAACGTTATCGTCGCTATAGACCCCCGATCCGTTGCTTCGCGTGGCGTCCACGATCGGCGCGCGTTGATGGATTACGAACGCAACGTCGAGTCCGGTGGCGTCCTGTGCCAGGTACACGGCGCTCGCGCGTTGCGTGCGCCGGCGATTGGTAAAGTCGAAGGCAAGGGGCAACCGTACGGCGTCCTTCCACGACGCATCGACGACGCCGTGCATCGCCGGTTCGGAAGGCAGCAGCGGAACGCGCACGTGTGGAACCGTTGCGGCGCGAGCGGTGTACGGAAAGAGCGTCGCGACGACAAGGAAGATCTGCGCGAGAAACGTCGTGATGCGAGGGAAGGGCATGCGCGCTGACATGCGCGCAACGGCCATGACGTTCCTTTTCCCCAGGACTGCTGCAAGATTCCTCATCGGTGCATCGGAACTAGGTCGTGTGATCCTCTTTGAGAACGCGCGCGCCTACGCGTACCGGCACGACGAGCGCCGCTTCGTTCGGTACGGCTCCGTGCTCGTCGATGATGGCGCGATCGTGGCACTCGACGCCCGTATACAAGGGGTTTCCGTCGAACGCATCGATGCGCAGGGCGCCACGCTTTTGCCGGCGTTCACCGACTGCCACGTGCATCTGGCCGAGGCCGGCTCCTACGCCGATACGCGCTCACTTGCAGCGGTGCGATCGTACGCGCAGTTCGACGTAGCGGTCGCGCATGCGCCGCGCGACGGCGAGATGCTCTATGCGGGGCAGTTCGACGACGCGCTCTGGAGCGACGGCGCTCGCGCCGACGCGCGCCCGCTCGAACGCCACCATGCGGAAACAATCGCGATGCTCGTGCGCGTCGATAGCCATTCGTGCATCGTCAATCGCCGAACGCTCGCATGGCTTGCGCTCGACCCGCAGACCGAGGGCATCGAACGCGATGACGCGGGGGAACCCACGGGGCGGCTCTTTCTCGATGCGAATTGGCAAGCGCAGGCGCGCTTTATCGCTCGCATACCGGCGCACGCGCGGCGTGCGAGCGAACGGCGCGCTGCGGAGCTTGCCGTGGCTCGCGGCATCGCGCACGTACACGCACAATTGCTCGGCCGCGATCGCGCCGGATATGCCGAGGATATCGACGCGCTGCGGACGTTGCCGCTCGTCGTGCATCCGAAAATCTGCGAAGCCGACGCCGCGATCGCCCACGACCTCGGCTTACCCTACGTGGGCGGCGATGTTTTTCTCGACGGCTCCATCGGCAGTTGCACTGCGGCACTCTCACAACCCTACGAGGGTGGCCGCGGCGCGGGCCACCTGCGTATGAGCGATGACGACGTGCTCGCGTACTTCGCCGGAGCCGAGGCGCGCGGCATCGCTGCGGGCGTACACGCGATCGGCGACGCAGCGATCGAGCAGTGCGTGCGCACGTGGGAACGCGTCCTTGCCGGCAAACCCTCGCCGCGTGGAGCGCGTCACTTTATCGAACATTTCGAGATGCCCGACCCGACCCACATCGAGGCGTGCGCGGCGATGGGCATCACGCTCTCGATGCAGCCGCAATTTCACGCGACCTGGGGTGGCGAACGCGGCATGTACGAGGAACGTTTGGGAGCGCAGCGCCGTGAACGCATGAATCCGCTGCGCGCGCTCGTCGATCGAGGTGCCTACGTATGCGGCGGCTCCGACGCCCCCGTGTGCCCCTTCGATGCACTCGCCGGCATGCACGCCGCGTGCGCGCAGCAAGAGCCGAACGCGTGCCTCGATCCGCACGAAGCGCTCGCACTCTACACGGTTAACGCCGCGCGATTTGGCTACGCCGAAGCACAGACCGGCAATCTTGCGCCGGGATTACGCGCCGACCTCGTCATGCTCGATCGCGATCCGCTCGAAGATGGGCGCTTCGCCGATGCGCGGGTCCTGGCCACGTGGGTCGGCGGCCACCTCGCCTACGATGCGAGATGATTAGCGCAAGAGGCGGTTGAGCGTGTCGTGTTGCGCACGCGCGATGCGCCAACGTGGATCGTCGGGCGGCGCAAGGTCTTCGCGATGCGCTCCCGCGATGCGAATGCGTGCCATACTTTCGACCTGGGCATTGTCGTTAGCGAAGGCATCGATCACCGCGCGCGTCTCGTCGTAGGTGAGCGGCGCGAACGGGGCGAGGCGTACCTCGTCGTCCAGATTGCTCGCGCGTGCATCGGGCCGATGTTCATATATGCGCTCAAGCACCGCTCCGAATGTGCCGCGGCGATTGGCCTGGGTCAACGTCCAGTGCAGATCGTACATCTCCAATCCTCCATGCAAACGCGCGATGCTCTGGAGAAAGTCGTCGATGAGCGCGCGCGGGGCGGCCTGCTCAGCGTATGGCCGCACCACGATGTTTTGCGGTCCGAACGCCGCGGCAAAGCCCATGATGAGTTGCGAATAGACGAGTGGAACGGTCGGCAGTCCTTCGGTGACGACCGTACCGCGCAGGCACGCGTCCCGGATGAACGTATGAAACGGTTGCGGAACGAGCGCCTTGGTCAACTCGGCGTAGAGCGATTCGAGATACGACGACTGCGCGCGCAGGTACAGGACGATCGCCGTTACGTACCCATGCGCCGCAAACGCGTCCCGCACATAGGAGGCGTGCTGCGGGAGCGCGGCGAGGTACTGTAGGTCCTCGGCGCTGAGGATGACGGTCGGCGCGTTTGCGCGATCGATGTCCTCGAGAACCTCGTCCATCACCGCGCGCCGGCCGGCAAGCAGGTCCCAAGCGAGCGCATGATGGCCGGGCGAGAGGTGCGTCTCGCTCAAGGCGTGCCGGCCCGCGGCCGGCACGTAGATTCCAGCGCGGGCGAACGGCAGGCGATTCTCCATTAAAAACGCCTGGAACGTTTTTGTGCCGGTTTTGTGCGTACCGACGTGGAGGATGACCCGCCGCAATGCCGTCATCAGATCAGAGAAATCGTCTCTTTGGGCTTGGGATGCGCGGCGAGCGACGCGAGCAGCGCGTCGGCGAGTTGATCGCATACGGGGTCGTCGATCTCTTCCACGCGTCCTTCGTCGGCGAGCGCGGCTTTGCGCGGATCGATCGGCAGACGCGCGAAGACCGGGGCCTGCGCGAGCTCGGCCACGCGATCGGCATACGATGGCCCGAAGATCTCGTAGGTTGCACCGGTGTCGGGCGCCACGAAGTACGACATGTTTTCGACCACCCCCAGGATCGGTTTTTTCAACTGATGTACGAGGTTCGCCGCTTTACGCACGATCATCGTTGCAAGCGCCTGCGGCATCGTCACGAGCACCACGCCATCGACCGCAAGTGATTGCAGCACGGTTAACGGAGCATCCGAGGTTCCGGGGGGAAGGTCGATCAGCAGCACGTCGAGATCGCTCCAGAGCACCTGTTCGTAAAATTGCCGGATCACGCCCGAGAGAATCGGGCCGCGCCAAATCATCGCCGTATCTTCTTTGTCGGTCAGCAAGTTGGAACTGACGATCTCGATCGCGCTGCGCGATACGGCGGGCACCATCAGCGGTTGTGGATTTCCTTGCGCCGTTTTCGGGGCGTTGGGATCGGCCTCGATCGCAAGCGGCGTGCGCAGTCCGAAGAGCTTGGGAATCGAGGGGCCCGTGATATCGCCGTCGAGGATGCCAACAGAAAGGCCGCGACGGCGTAAGCCGATCGCGGTCAGCGCGGTAACGAGCGATTTGCCCACGCCGCCCTTGCCCGACATGATCGGTACCACATGCGCGATGCGCGCGTGCCCGCTAAACTGCCCGGGCGCGCGGCGCATTGCGGTGCGATCCTCGTTTGCGATCAGGGGCACGAAGCCGGAGAGGCGCGCCTGAGCGAGGGCCGCGACGATTGGCTCGACCCGCAGCCCGTGCGCCTTTGCGCCCTGCTCGATCGTCTCGTACTTGCTGACGCTGCAGCCGGAACAGCCCAGGCCGAATTGGGTCAGGACGTTCGCCGCAATCGGCAACGCGGCGACGAGCTCCCGAATGTTGCTCGTGGGGGAAATCTCGATCTCGATGTGCGCCATATCGCTCACTGTACCCCTAGTCGAGCGCTCCCGTCATGCACCTGTGTCGAAAGAGGGGCGACCTCGCGCCAGCTAGCGCCGCGTCGGGGCTCGTACGGCGTGAACGCTCGAAACACCGACCTCGCCCGCACGTACATAAGTCGATTCGAAGGAGTGTTTCCAGTGATTGCTCTTCTTGCGCTCGTCGGTACGCTCGGCGTACCCGCCATCGCCTCGCCTCCCCCGCTTGCTCCGAACGCACCGGTTTCAGCGTGGTCGGCGGCCTCCCCGATCAAACTCACGTGGGACGTTGCTCACGGGCGCAAGGCAGAGCAAGCGACGACCGCTTACGTCTCTAGCGACGGCAGGTATCTCTACGTCCGCTTTGATGCATCGCAGCGCGATGTGCCGATCGTCGCGACGCAGCGTGCGAATAATACCGTGGTTGGAGGTAGCAACATCAACGGGGGGATCGCCTGGACCGACGACGTCGTCTGGGTCGATCTGTGGCCGACGGGACCGGGCGGATTTCAGTATCAGTTCGAGTCGAATCCGCTCGGTGCCCACAACGAGGCCTCGAGCGAAAACGTCGATTTTGCGCCGCACTGGCGCTCGTATGGCGCGGTGACGGCCCACGGCTACGTCGTCACGATGGCGATTCCGCTCGCCGTGATTCACGGCGCCCACGCCGGCGTGTGGCGCTTGCAGTTCGTGCGCTACGTGCGCGCGACCGGTGCACTCGACGTGTGGTCGGCGGGCGACGCCCAAACGAACCCCGACGATCCCGCGTATGCGGGGAGCGGCACGTTCAGTCTCGTCGCACGCGCTCCTTTGCCGAAACCTCGAATCGCGACCTATGCCCTTGGCGAAGCGGCAAGCCGTGCGATCGGCGGATCGACCTCGCGCGTTGGACTGGATTTTTCGGTTCCGGTCGCGCAAACGGCATCGTTTTTTGGGACGTTTCATCCCGACTACTCGGACGTCGAACTCGATCAGCAGTCGATCTCGCCGACCGTGTATCAACGTACCTACAGTGAGGTTCGGCCCTTCTTTACGCAAGCAGCGAGCTATTACGGCGATTTTAACTGCGCGATCTGCGGTTTTCGCACCACGCTCTATACGCCCGCTATTCCGACGCCGCGCGAGGGATTTGCGTTCGAAGGGCGTCAGGGACTCTTCGGCCTTGCAGGGTTCGACGCGATCGGTGTCAACCGCACGGATGCCGCGAGCGCGCTCAACTATACCTCGCCCGACTCGCATTGGAACGGCGCGCTCCAACACGTCATCACGGCGTTGCCCGGCTTCTTCGACACGACGACGCAGGGCGGGATGTCCTGGTCGAACGGCAAGTACCTGAGCGCATATCTCAACGACGCGCAGGAGAGCGGAACGCCCGTCAGCACGCCGTCGCAGGGCAATTGGATTGACGGCGGTGCTGGATTCATCAACCAACACTATGCGCTCTTCGGGGCGATGCGTCGCGTTGGGAGCCAGTTCAACCCCGCCGACGGATTCGATTCGCATCCCGGGGTCGCAGGGTATGGATTGTACACCGCCCGCGTCTGGACGTTCGATAGCAAGGACGTATTGTCGTCCGCCGGCGTCGATCTCTTCATGGACCGTTACCAGGGTGCGCACTATGGCGCGGCACAGAGCGATACGCAGATGCTGCTCGATCTCCTTACCAAGAGCACGATCGACGTGCAGCTCTACACCGGCTCCGACTATTGGCGGTTCGGCCCGGTGATGACGCCGATCTCCCAGAACGGCGGGTTCAGCCTCACCTATCACAGCGGGATGCAGAACAATCTCAATAATTTCCCGACGCATGGATCGTCCACGACGCCCACGCAACTTCAGTACTACACCGGGCGCTATGGCCTCGGGCGGCTCGATACGTGGTATCGCTCGACGACGTTGCGCGCAGGGCCACGCGGCTTACTGACGTTTGCGCTCGATAACACGGCGCAATGGATGCACGGGAATGGGCCCGACAGGGTGCAATGGTTCGACAACGCGAGTTACGCATATCAGATTACGCCGGATTCTTCGGTGGCGATCGGGTTGCGGCGGATCGTTGGCATGCCGCCGCAGCCCAACGGCGGAGGAAACTGCGAGGGGGTCTGCACGAACGTCTCGGTCGCGTATCACCTGCGGATGCAGAATTATGAACTCTACGCAGCCTACGGCGATCCGAACACCCTCATCACGGCGCCGCAAGCGGTCGTCAAGCTGATCTTCTATGCCGGAGCTCAGAAGGGATCGTAACCGTTGTGGGGCTGCTGGACCCGTAGGTTAGTGCATGAACGTCAAGCCGGCGCCGACGTAGTGCTGGCGTTGGCCGGCAAGCAGCGTCGGCGACTCGCCGACCTCGATGTCCACGGCAAGATTCGAGCCGACTCCATGCACGTATCCGGCATCGACGATGCTCTTGCCGCCAAGCCCGATGCCCGCTTGCGAATAGTACGCGTACTCGGCAAAAAGCATCGACGGGCCGGGGAGATTGGCTGTCGCTTCAAGCGACGGCGCGAATGCGAAGTACGGCTGTGCACCCCCGCTGCTGTTGTATCCACGGAACTGATTGAATCCGAACGTCCCGCTGACCCCGATCGTGGCGTTCACCGTGTATGCCCAGTTGAAATTACCGGTGTACTGCATGCCACCAGCTGTACATGCCCTGCATCCGGTCGGCACGGTTACGACGCCGTTCACGCCCCATAGCCACTTCGATGAATATCCCAGCACGTCACGGAGACCGAATCCGGAGTCGCTCCATCCGCTCGTGCCGGAACTTGAGTTGGATCTGATGGGCGGTGCAAGGAGCAGGTCAAGGTGCGGCGCGGTGCCGATGCGGATGCCGGTGATGCCGCCTCCGCTCACGATGCCACCGGCCGCCCCTGTGGTAACCATTGTGCTCCACCCGCTCTCCACCTCGACGTGACCGGGCTGGACGTTGCAGGTCGTGGTGGTTATCGCCGGACGATTGACGATCGAGAGAATCGATCCGCACGGATTGGCGATCGCGCTCGCTGTCGCTGTGGGCATTGGCTGTTCGGTGCCGCGTGCATGCGTAGCCGTGCTGCCGAAAAGCAGCACGGCTACACACGCAGTTTTGGAGACGAGACTAGACGCCAAGGGGATAGGCTTCCTCACCGTGCAGTGCGATATCGAGCCCCTGCTCCTCACCTTCGCGTTCGACCTTAACCGGGGTGATGAGGTTGATGAGCCACAGCATCACATAGGTGAACCCAAATGCATACGCACTGCAAACGACTGCGGCAGTCACTTGCTTGACGAAGAACGACGGGTTTCCCGCGAGTAAACCGTTAGCGCCGTTGGGGTTCCACGCTGCCGCCCCGAAAACGCCGAGCAGAATGATGCCGAGGAATCCGCCGACGCCGTGCACGCCCCACACATCGAGTGCGTCATCCCAGCCGAGGCGATTCTTCAGCGCGACTGCATAGTAGCAAACCAAGCCCGCGGCAATGCCGATGATGATCGCGGTAACGGGCGATACGTATCCTGCTGCCGGGGTAATGGTCGCAAGACCAGCGACCGCGCCGGTGAGAAGACCGACGAACTTCGGTTGACGACCGTAGCCCCATTCGATCAGGAGCCAGGCCACCGCGGCGAACGACGCGGCTATGTCGGTGTTGAGAAATGCCGATGCCGTCACCGCGTCAACGCGCAGTTCCGAGCCGGCATTGAAGCCATACCATCCGAACCACAAGAGCCCCGTTCCAAGCGCAATCAGCGGCACGTTGTGAGGCTTGTTCTCAATCACGGCACGGCGTCCGACGTACAACACGGAAGCAAGCGCGGCGAAACCGGCTGAAGCGTGTACCACGATTCCGCCGGCGAAATCCTCGACGCCCCACTTCGCAAGGATACCATCCGG
The DNA here is from genome assembly GCA_027452165.1 of Vulcanimicrobiota bacterium. Classification (GTDB taxonomy): domain Bacteria; phylum Vulcanimicrobiota; class Vulcanimicrobiia; order Vulcanimicrobiales; family Vulcanimicrobiaceae; genus REEB354. The sequence continues at coordinate 50,896 of DAIDGX010000022.1, forward strand.
GCTCCACACCATGTGCACGAACGGGAAGTACACGAAGATCAACCATGCGGTCAAAAACCAGAAATATGCCTTGAACGTCACACGATTGGCGAATGCACCGGTGATGAGTGCGGGGGTGATGATCGCGAACATCATCTGGTACGCGATGTGCACGACGAGCGGAATGCCTGCCGTATTTCCGGTGAACATCGTGCTCAACGTGACGCCGTTGAGAAATGCATAGGTGATCGGATTGCCGATGAAGCCGTGAATGTCGGGGCCGAAACACATCGAGTAGCCGAACGCGATCCATAACACTGTGGTCCAGCCAAGCGACATGAAGCTCTGCATCATGATGCTCAGGACGTTCTTGCGCGCAACAAGACCGCCGTAGAAAAATGCGAGTCCGGGCGTCATAAGCATGACGAGGCTCGCGCATAACAACATGAATCCGGTGTTTCCGATGTTCAGGGAGACGGGCGAACTCGCCATAGATTCCAGTCCTCCATGTTCGTGCGTGCACGGGGGCAACCCGCAGCAGCCGACTCCTTGGGTCTGTAAGCTGGCAAGTTCCTGTGTTCGATGATGTTTGGCGTGCGAATCGCATGTATGGTCGAACAAGCGAAAACGATCTTGCCTTCCGGTTACCGTTGCGTACCACGGGCGCCGAGGGGCGCATCGTCCTCGCGCCGTACCCCGGCACGCGTGAACACCATCGAACGAGCCCGAGCCGTCCTTGCAGGCGGTTGCGATTCCCCCGTGCGCTCCGGGTGGAGCATCGGCGTGCCGATGTTCGTCCAGGCAAGCGCCGCCGGCGCCTACGCCTACGACGAGCAGGGGCATCGCTACATCGACTACATCATGGCCTATGGTCCGCTGCTCTTTGGACACACCCATCGCGCGCTCGTCACCGGGCTCGACGAGCTCGCCGGGCATGGTTTCGTCTGGGGGACCACCCATCCCGAGGAGGTACGGCTTGCCGAGCGCATTCGCGCGCATCTTCCGGTGATGGAGCGCATGCGTTTTGTAACCACGGGAACCGAGGCGGTGATGAGCGCGATTCGCGTCGCGCGGGCGTTCACGAAGCGTGCGCTGATATTGAAATTTGCCGGAAACTACCACGGGCATTCCGATTTTGCGCTGTTGAACGCCGGCGCATCAGCGCACACCTCCGACGCGAGCGCAAGCGGCATCCCCGCCGGCGTCATGCACGACGTTATCGTCGCGCGCTACAACGATCTGGCAAGCGTCGATACGCTGTTGCGCGGCCGCGAGTCGGACCTGGCGGCGATCATCGTCGAACCCGTCGTCGGCAACATGGGCTATGTTACGCCGGTCACGGGCTTTTTGGAGGGCTTGCGCGAGCGTACCACGCGCTATGGTGCGCTCCTGATCTTCGATGAGGTGATCACGTGGCTGCGCCTGGGCTTGGGCGGCGCGCAGGCGGCGACCGGCGTTACGCCCGACATGACGACGATCGGCAAGATCATGGGCGGCGGTGTGCCGATCGCCGCATTTGGCGGGCGCGCCGATGTCATGGGCGTGCTTGCGCCTGGTGGTCAAACCTTCACCGGCGGAACGCACGGCGGCAATCCGTTCTGCGTCGGGATGGCGCATCGCGTGCTCGATGTGCTCGAAGCACATCCGGAGTACTACGAGCACATGCGCGCCATCGGCGAGCGCTTGGCCGACGGCATCCGCGCGATCTTCCGCGAGACGGGTCTGCCGTACGCGGTGGTGCAGCACGAGTCGATCGTCGATTTTAAGTTCCGCGCTGGCCCGCCCACGCGAAATTACGATGATGCGCTCGCGGCCGACAAGAGATTGTACGCGGCGTACTACACCGCGATGCTCGAGCGTGGCATCTTGCTGCCGCCCTCGCAGAACGAGGTGATGTTCGTCTCCACCGCGCACACCGCCGCCGACATCGACGAGACGCTCGTTGCGATGAGGGCGTCGCTGCCTTAGCGCAGGTACGTGCGCATCCGCTCGCGCAGCGCATCGCCCGTGGCCAAGGCGTCGTGCGGCACGAGCGGATGCGCGTTTGCTTGCGTCCGCGCGATATCCCAGCGTTCGTCGTCACCATCGCCGAAGTAGCCGTCACGAATTGCCGCTTCGGCATGTGACATCACGTGCTCGGCCTCGATTGGAATACGGTAGTGGGCGGCAACCGTGGCCGCGACCAGGCAGAGGGCGTCGATCAGTTCCGGCGTGAGGGGGAAAGCGCCGAAATTCGAGGGTGTGGCATCGCGCATCGCCATGATTGCGATCCCCAGGGCAAACGAGTTGCGCCGGTAGGTATGCGGAGCGTATGGTACCTCAGGATCGGCGTAAACATCGCGCATATTTGCGCGCGGGTCATGGGTCTGCACGACGAGGATGCGTCCGTCCGCGGCGCGCGCGATGCAGAAGTGGTATGCGGGGTACACGGTTGCGTAATCGCCGCCCGACCAATGCGTATAGATGCGCTCGATGCGCCCCGGGGGCAGATGCGGTTTCCACGCGTGCGGTTCGGCGTGTGGGTACGTCTCGATGCGATGCTCTGGCGAACCTGCGTCCATGGGAACCTTTCGCTCCAACTCGAATGGCGGTGTCGATGAAGCTCGCGTCGTATGGCGCGCTTTGCGCGTTCTTCTTGCTTGCCCTCGCGTCACCCGCGCCGCTCGTACCGCCGCATGCGGCAGGCGTGCCGTGGACGGCCCCCGAGATCGCGGCCCTGGATCGTGCGATCGATGCGGCGCTGCGGGATCCAGCGCTGCGCGGTGCGCACGTCGGGCTCGTTGCGCTCGATACCGAGCGAGGCACCCGCCTGATCGCACGCGACGCCGACGACGAGTTCGTGCCCGCGTCGAACTTCAAGCTGCTCGTCGGATCGGCGGCGCTCGCACGCTTAGGCACCTCGTTCGCCTTTATCACCACCGTTGCGGCCGATGCGAGGCCGGTCAACGGTACGATTAGCGGCAACGTCTATCTGCGCGGCGGCGGTGATGCGCTTTTGACCGGAGCCGATCTTCGCGCCGCCGCCGCGGCGCTGGCCGCAGCGGGCGTGCGACGCATCACGGGCTCCGTCGTCACCGACGCGACCTATTTCGATGGAGAGCGCTATGGGTCGGGATGGCAAGTGGACGATCTGCCGTACGGATATGCTCCCGTCGTCTCGGCGCTCGAACTCGACGATGGTACCGCGCACATGACCTTCGCTCCGGGCCCGCAGGTGGGTGCTCCGGCGATCGTGCGCGTGCGGCCCCAGACGAGCGCCTTCGAGGTGCGCAACGACCTGCGTACCGGCGCCGCAGATTCCGACGATACGTCGCGCCTGGTGCGTCCCTGGAACGCGCCCGATACGATCGAGGTGGCGGGAAGCTATCCGCTCGATGCGCCGCTTTCGGGCGACGTGGGGCCGAGCGTTCCGGATCCCGCGCGTTTTGCAGGCGACGTCTTCGCGCGCGCGCTCGCGGCGGCGGGGATACGCGTTGACGGCGCGCTGCAGAACGGGCGCACGCCGCCGCAGGCGATCGTCCTGTGGGCGCATCGCTCCGACGCTATGCCGCAACTGCTCGCTGATTTTTGGTATCCGAGCGACAACCTGATCGGCGAGTTGCTGCTCAAGCAACTCGGTGTCGTGCAAGGGGGCGTTCCAGGAACCGCCGCCAACGGCCGCGCGCTCGAAGAGGCATTCCTGCGGCGTATCGGCATCGATCCCGCCACGCTCGACATCGCTGACGGCTCCGGTCTCTCGCCGTACGATCGCATCACCCCGGACGATCTCGTCGCGATCTTGCAGTACGACTGGGCGAGCGCCGATCGCGCGATCGTGCTCCAAGATCTTCCCGTTGCGGGCGTGCGCGGCACGTTGCAGGAGAGCTTCGCGAACACGCCGCTCGCCGGAATCGTCTTTGCTAAGACGGGCAGCTTGCGTCACGTACGCACGCTCTCGGGTTATGTGCAGAACGCAATACACGGCCCGGTGACGTTTTCGCTGCTCGTCAACGATTGGATGGGCGATCAACAGCCGGGCGGATCGCAGGCGCTCGCGCGCGTGCGCGCCGCGATCCTCGGGGCGCTCGCGTCCGTGAACCTCGGACCGGTATCGCCGTCGCCGTCACCGTCGCCGAGCGGGCCAATCTATGCGGGCAACCCGGCGGTGCGCTTTACGCTCGTCACACACCCGCTCGGCGTCGATCCCGACGGGAACGCGCGCTGGCTGGTCGAGACCCGCTTCTTCGATGCGCGAGGGATGCCCACGCGCATCCTCGAGAACAGCGACTTTCATTGGGCGTCACCCGGCAACTACGTGCAATGGCAGACGCGCATGCGCTACGGTATGCCCGCGGCGATCGTGAGCACCACTCGTGACGGCCCGCTCGCCATCACCGTGCGTGCAAAGGAGCCCGCCATCGGTACCGTGGTCGCGCGCACCGACACGCGCGTATGGAAGGGTCCGCGGGTCGTCGCGCGCGCGCTCGGCCCGCGTCTCGTGCAGATCGGCTGGTTTCCACGTGCGCAACGCACGGTGCGCATCGTGCGCATCGATGCGCGCGGGACGCATGTCGTCGTCGCGACGTTGCATGGGGTGAGCAGTACGTATCGCGATACGACCGTGCATCCGGATGCACGGTATCGCTACGTTGTCGCTCGCCGTGGATACGGCACGGTGCGCCTTGCGGCGGTGACCACGCCGCCCGCGGCGCCGCGCACGCCGCTCGCCGGTGCCAGCGGCATCGGCATGTGGCTGTTCTTTACGAACGATCCGCGCGACGACATCTACGTGGGTAGACTCGATCCGCAGGCGATCGTCGCTCAAGCGGTGCGCGCGCACCTGCACTACGTCGAATTGCGCACGGCGTACGGAGCCTACTGGGAGATCACCCCACGCGCGAAGCCGATCGTCGATGCGATCATCGACGGGCTGGCCGCGCATGGCATCGGCACGATCGGGTGGACCGTTCCGCGCGACCGCTCGTTTGAGGACGTACGGCAAAGCGTGCGCACGGCGCTCTACCACACGGCGGCGGGAACGCCGCTTGCGGGCGTTGCGATCGATCTTGAGCGTGGTGATGCATTCATGGGCGAAGCGCCCGAAGGGACGATCGCGCTCGCGCGATATCTGCGCGAGGTGCGCGAGGCGCTCGGGCCGGCGTATCTCCTGGTCGCGACGGTCGAGGATCCGTATCTCGAACACCTGCGACCAAGCGACTATCCCTACGCGGCCATCGCGCGCCAAGCAAGCGTGTTGCAGCCGATGAGCTACTGGCGGATGATGCGACGCAACCCGACGACGCCCGCCGTCGTACGCACGCTCTTACGCGCCTCGTACGCAAAGCTGCGGGCCTATGCACGGCGTACCGTGCCGATCAGCCTCGGCGGGCAGACCGTCGCCGCTGGGCCGAACGGCGCCCCGCCGGCCGGTGAGATCGCCGCCTCCCTCGACGAGGCACGTGCGCTTCACGCGCTCGGCGTCTGCTATTTCGACTGGGATGGCACCGATACGGCGCAGTGGGAGGCCCTTGCCACGCACCGCTGGTGACTTTGGTCGCATGCCCGCAGCGGGACTGCTTCGTACCGACCGCCAAACCGTACCTATCCCCACCATGAAACGAATCTTGTTGGCCCAGCCGCGCGGCTTTTGCGCAGGCGTCGATCGTGCCGTCGATATCATCGACGAGTTGCTGCGTACCGCCGGTGAAACGGTGTACGTGCGCAAAGAGGTCGTACACAATCGCGTCGTCGTCGAAGGCTTTCGTGCGCGTGGTGCGATCTTCGTCGATGAGCTCGATGAAGTACCGGCAGGCTCGCTCGTCGTCTACAGTGCCCACGGCGTCTCGCCCGCGGTGCGCGAACGCGCGACCGAACTGCGGTTGCATTCGATCGATGCCACCTGCCCGCTGGTAACGAAGGTGCACCGCGAGGTGCGCCGCTTTACCGAGGCTGGCTGTCGCGTCGTGTTGATCGGCCATGCCGGCCACGAAGAGGTGGAGGGCACGATGGGGCAAGCGCCCGGTGCGATCGCCTTGATCCAAAACGAAGAAGAGGCGCGTGTCTTCGTGCACGACGGACCGCAGCCGCTCGCTGTCGTCTCGCAAACGACGCTCGCCGTGAGCGACGTGCAGCGTATCATCGCCATCCTCCAAGAGCGTTTCGGCCGCGTCGAACTACCCTCGGTCAGCGATATCTGCTACGCGACCGAGAATCGCCAGAACGCGGTGCGCGCGCTCGCTCCACATTGCGAGGCCGTCATCGTGGTCGGCTCATCGAACTCATCGAACTCGCGCAGCCTGCGCGATGTCGCCGCGCAACTCGGCGCGCGCGGGTATCTTACCGACGACCCCGCCGAGATCGCTGCGGAGTGGCTCGAGGGTGTGACGACGCTCGGCGTCACCGCCGGCGCATCGTCACCCGAAGGCTTGGTCGGTGCCGTTATCGCCCGCGTGCAGGAGCTCGATCCGGGCTTTGCAAGCGTTGAACCATTCGGCGAGAGCGAGCCACCGATGATCTTCCGCGCCCCCAAAGAGTTCACGGCGCTGATGGCCTCCGTTAATGCCGGAGAGTCCCGCCTCCGTACCTAACGCACGCGGAACGCGTGCGCTAATGCATGTTGCGTCTCACGCGTCTTCACCGGCCTCCACGTCGTGCATCTCGCTATGAGCTTTAGCGATCAGCTGATTCGGAGGCGGCTCGACGTACCAACTAACAGACTTGCCGGAGCCTAATTCGAAATCCGCGTCACGAAGCGCGCGCGCTTCTTTGAACCCGTAGAACCAGCGCGGGAAGAAGAAGATCCCTCCAATGGCGGTCGCCGCCATCAGGAGAAGAGACCAATGAGTTACCGCGCCGGCGACAATCGCGCACATCAGCGCAGTTGCTAAACCGAAAAGCGTCGAGTGCTCGCGTAGCATCGTAGGGCTCATTCTTGGGCTGCCAAACAAGACGTTAGCGCACGCGGACCGGCGTCGGGTAGCTCGCGTAGCTGCAGTGCCCACGTTCATCGCACGCACGCACCGCGAGGATGAAATCGTCCTTGCTCACCGGCACCGTGGCTTGCGTTACGTTGCCGACGTTCTTTTCGTGCTGCCACATGGCGGCGTCGGTCGCACGCCAGAGGATGTCGTACGACGTTGCCCCCGGGGATGCGTGCCAGCGTAGCGTCGAGTCGTACCCGAGATGCTTCATCACCATCTGCGCGTCGCTCGGCGGGACCGGTGCGCGCGCAAGCGACGCGAGCGCGGCGACGTTGGCGCGTGTCGCGTTCGCGAGATAGTCGTAGTCGAGGAACTGCAGCAGGTCGCCGTACTGTACGCCGTTTTGTACGCGCACGTTTTGGTGTTGATGCGTGAAATTCTCGTGTGGCTCCACGAAGCGGATCGCCGGAAAGCCGTCGCCCTGGAACGACTCCTGATCGCCACCGCGTAGGAAACGATCGGCACGGTAGATTTGGCGTACCCGGAAGCCCGGCACGTAGAGCGACACGAGCGGACCCACCGCACGCGCTAGCTCGCGTGACGGCGAGTCGTTTTCCGAGCCGACCAGGTTGACGCGCGAGGGCACCGCCCCGAGCGGCAACGCTTGCGAAAAGACGCGAATCACGCCCGGCTCGTGCATGCCGTCCCCGCCGTGCGTGTTGCCGATGATGTCGTTGTTGAGGTCGGCGATCACGTCCGCGTGCGCGCTGCGCAGCTCGCCGGCGTAATGCTGCGATCCCCACAATCCAAGTTCTTCGCCGTCGAAGGTGGCAAAGACGATCGTGCCACGGAAGTGGTGCGGCGCCATCACGCGAGCCGCTTCCAGCACCGCCGCCGTCCCCGAGGCGTTGTCGTCGGCGCCCGGCGCAACGCGGGTGCCGTTCGTGCAATCACCGTTGCAGTCGTCGTAATGGCTCGACATCACGTAGATCGGCCCGGGTTCGTCGCCGCGTAGCGTGGCGATCACGCTGGACTCGGTGACCGCACGCGGCGTGAACGGCATCTTCGGTTGAATGTAGGTGTCGAGCGCGACGGTCATGCGGCCGCCGCTCGTCGCCGCGATGCGTGTGAATTGCGCGCGAATCCAATTGCGCGCCGCAAAGACGCCGTGTGTAGCCGTTGACGACGTCTCGGAAAAATCGTTGCGGGTGCCGAAACCGACGAGCTTTGTCTCGTCCGCACGCAGGCGCGCGACGCTCACCGCAGCCACCATGGCGGCGATGCCGGGATCCTTGGCGGGCGCGGGGACCGCACCGAGCAACACGCAGAGTGAGAGGGCGGCATATCGCTTCATACCGTCCAGACGTTTCACGAGGCGACGGTCGTTTCCTGAGTAGGGCTTCCCGTAGCAGCGTCGCGGCGCAGGCGTTCGAGCGTCACCGTGGTGCCTTCGCCGGGCACGCTTTCGACCGCGAAGAGGTCGGTGCATCGTTGCATGATCGGGATGCCGCGCCCGCGCTCGGCCAGGCCGCCCGGCAGCGCAACGCGCTCGGCGGGTGTCGCTGGAAGGCCCCGCCCGAAATCGACCACGCGCGCCACGATGCGCTCGTCGTCTGCGCTTGCCGACACCTCCAGATCGCGTCTGCTCTGCGCATGTTCGATCGCGTTGGCAAGCGCCTCGCCCACCGCAAAGAGGAGCGCCTCGCGGTCTTCCTCGGTGAGCCCTTGGAGTGCGGCAAAGCCCGTAAGGGCATCGCGAACCGTGCGGGCGTGGCGGGGGTCAGGAGGGATGCGCAGGTGGAGGTGCATGGGAGGACGATCTGTACGTACCGCAGGCGCGCCGGCTTCAAACGTGAGAGGCGACCGGGCACCGCCGTACAATTGTGGCACGATGTCGTACTCACCCCCGCAAGCCGACGAGCTTGCCGAATACACCGAGCGTGCCCGCACCGCGCGCGCCCGCATCAGCACGAACAAAGGCGAGATCGTCTTTACGTTCTTTCCCGGCGAGGCGCCCATGCATGCGGCCGCGTTCATGAAGCTGGCCGAGGCCGGCTTCTACAATGGCCTCACGTTCCATCGCGTTGAACCGGGCTTCGTCGTTCAAGGCGGCGATCCCGACGGCAACGGGACCGGCGGCCCAGGCTATCGCTTGAAAGCCGAGTTCAATGCGCATCCGCACCTGCGCGGCACCGTCGCGATGGCGCGTTCGTCGCAGCCCGACTCCGCCGGATCGCAATTTTACATCTGTCTCGACGACGCACGCTTTCTCGACAATAACTACACGGTCTTCGGTCAGATGACCGAGGGCTTCGAGACGCTCGATGCGCTGCGCGTCGGTGACGTCATGAACGCGGTGACGATCGAGAGCTAGGCATCGCGCTTAGACGTAATCTACCTCGGTCATCATGCCGTCCATCATGTGAATCTCGTTGTGACAATGCAGCAGCCAGCGCCCCGCGGGCGAGGTTGCGTCGAAGATCCACGTGAGTGTGCCGCCGTTTGCGGGGACGAGTGAGACGTCTTTCGCGAGCGGCCGCGCGAGCGGCTTGCCGTTGATCTCCACCACGCGAAACGTGTGGCCGTGCAGATGCATCGGATGATCCATGTCGGTCTTGTTGGTGAAGTGCACGAGCACGCGATCGCCGCGATGCACGAGAATCTTCGCCGTGTGCGGCCACGCCGCGCCGTTGATCGTCCACCGGCTCGAACCGTACGCGCCGCCACCCAAGTGCAGTTCTTTGCGAAGGTTCACGCCGCTGGTATCGACCGCCGTGCCGATGCCGCCAGCCTTCTCGTAGGTGAAGTAGTCCACGCCTTCAAGCGACTGCGCCGAACCGAGCGGCGGCGCGTTCTCCATACCGGGCGTGTGCACCACCACAGCTTGCTCGAAGACGAGCGGATCGGACGAAAGCCCTTGTAAGAGCCACGCGCCGGGCTTCGTGACCTCGAACCACGCGTCGTACCGTTCGGCCACGCCGATGCGCAGCGCATCGATCTCGAGTGGTTGCGCGAGCGGATTGCCGTCGCTATGCGTCACGCGCAGCCGGTGCCCGGCTAGCCGGATATAGCGCGTTTGGCTCGGGTTCGCGTTCAAGATACGTAACCGAACGCGGTCACCGACCTTCACCGCGAGCTTCTTCGTGGATGGATAGCTCGCGCCGTTGACGCAATGCGCGATATAGGCTGCTTCGTCGCCCATCTTGTCGCCCATGCGCATCCCCATCATCTCGGGCGAGCCCATCGGATCGACCATCGGTGCATCGCTCGTGCCATGCAACGCGGCCATCACGCTACGCATATCCGGTACGTCGTGGAAGACGAGTGCAAATTCAGCGTCGGCCGGCTCGTCGTGCGGATCCTCCACGATGAACATGCCGAACATGCCGAGCACCGATCCCATTTGACCCGCGTGATCGTGATACCAGCGCGTCCCCGGTGGATTTGGCGCGAACTCGTATAAAAAGTCCCCGCCCGGCGGCACCGCGGGCTGCGTGATGCCGGCGACGCCGTCCATGTCGTTCGGGATGATCATGCCGTGCCAGTGCACCGTGGTCGCGATTTTGGAGCGGTTGTGAAACGCCACGCGCACGCGTTGACCGAAGCGAGCTCGCAGCACGGGGCCCGGGATCGCGCCGTTGAACCCGACCCCGGCAAAATCGATCCCGCTCACCGGCGAAAAGGCTACCGGACCGGCCGTGAGCGTGTAGTCGATCGTGTCGCTTGCGAGCGCACGCGTGCCGAGTTGCGGCAACGCCGCTACGGCCATCGCGCCCGCGCTTGCTTGGAGAAAATGTGCGCGGCGCATTAGTCGCCGACCGCCACCGGAACGTCGATCGTCGTTCCGTCGTACTCCAGATGAATCGTCCATGGTCCCCCCATCGAGAAACGAACCGGCGCGCTCAAAACGTGCGGATCGCTCGTCGGCGCTAGAGGAATCGTGACCGGTTGCATCTCCATCGCCCCCATCTCCATCGTCGCCGTTGCGTGAACGTCATGCGGTACCGTCCCCGGGAAGCGTACCGTCATGATCGACTTCGTCGTCGGCGGCGATGGATCGAACGAAACGACCGGGCGCGTGTTCGCTGCACCACCGTCGAGGTTGGAGAGATACGCGACGATGTCGGATATTTGCTCTTTCGTGAAACCGAAGTTCGGCATCGGCGCCCGCGGCTGTTCGATGGCAAGCGCGATGCGGTCCGGTGCAAGACGATGCTCGATGCCGAAGAGCTTCGGTCCGATGTTGCCTTGAAACGCGGCGCCGTGACACCCTTGGCAGCCATTCTTGGCAACGAGCGCGGCACCGATGTTGGCGTCGCCGCCCGGCATTGCCGGCGCCGGCGCGGGTGCCGCTCCGGCGGTCGCAGCCGACGCGTCGACCGGAACGACGTATGCACCGACCGTTGGTTGGCGTTTGAGCAGGTAGCGTTTCCCGGATTGGAACGGTCCCGCAAAGGCGAGTTGGAGGCTGAACTGTGGACGCTGCTGCGGTCCGGCGAGCGCTTCGCCGATGATCGCAAGATTCGGCAGCAGATTGTGCGCGTAGTCGAAGATGTATTGCCGCTGGAGCGTGTCGGACGTGGCCACGTCGTAGCGAACGAGGAGGTGATTCTTCCAGCCGATGTCGCGTCCGATTTCGAGCATCGCGCCGTTTAGCGGCACGTTGTATTCGGCGAGATCGGGGTGCGCGTCGTAACCGTGGTAGTACATCGTCTGCAGATGCCAGCGACTCGTCTGGTAGCCAAAATAGATACCTTCGCGCGTGAATGCATCGCTACCGGCGTAGCGGTTTGCCGCATCGTGAAGCGGTGCGAAACCGCGCATGCCGACCAGTCCGACGCTCCACGGCTCGCTCATGCCGCCGTACGAGATGTTCGCATCGAGCGTTCGCGGATGATCCGACGTGTTGTAGTCGAGCGCGTCGCCGAGCGGTCCGCTGCCGGTCAGGTACGAGAAGTTGTACATGAACTCGTTCGACATGCCGTTGAACGCATAGCCCCAACGTGCGTCGTTGGGGTTGAAGTCGTTTTGGCCGGTCGTCTGCGTCGCGAGCAGGTAGCTGCCGATCGTCCACGCATGCGCGGGCATGAACGGAAACGGCGTATGGAATTTCCCGACCTGAATCGAGTTTGTTCCGTGGAGCAAGCCGTTCCACGAGAGCCACATCTGCTCGGTTTCGCCGATGGTGCTGCTGTCGATGACGTGTTGCTCCGCATACCACGTGAAGTTCTTTCCGGCAAATCCACCGCCGAGGAACGAAAGGTCGCTCACCGTGGTCTGGCCGTGGTTTTGCGCATTCGCGAGCTGTGAGGTGATGTAGAGCCGCAACGCGATCGGGAGCGCCTTGTTCTGCAAGTGCTCGTTCAAAATCTGAAAGTTGCTCATCATCACCATCATTCCGTAGCGGGTCATGCCCGGAAAGGTGGTGTGACAGGTTTCGCACGTAACGCCTTGCCCGTTTGCGAAGACGGGAACCGCGCGCGCGATCGCGGGGCTAACAACGAGCAGGGTAACGAGCGCGACGAACGCGCGGGCAAGACCGACCAACGATCGCACGAGGACCTCCAGGACGTGATGAGATGAGCGAAGACGTGAATGTAGGGGAGGACGTCTATCGCAGGGGCGGCGGCCGCTGGAGGCGCGAGGATCCGGCTCGCACGGCAAGCGCGAAGGCCGGGGTCGTTGAGGAACGGGTGACAAAGCACGACGCGCGCGCCGTGCGATCTCTTGTAATAAACGTCGCCGCCTCGTCGGCGGCACGTTCGCAACGCGCGAGCAAGCGCACGACGGCGATCAAGACCGCGGCGGCGAGGCAGGCCGCGAAAAGTTGTGCCAGCAGACCGATGAGCGTGGGGAGATTGCCCTCGGCGCGTTCGAGCGCAACATAGAGCAACGACTGTAGCGGAAGGAGCCGCGCTACCAGATGGCCGGTCGTTCCGGTCGTCGTAAGCGTCAATCCGCGCGTTCGCATAAGGGCCGACGCAAGCGAGGCTCCCACGACGGCGGTGAGGACGACGAGCGAGATCTCGAGGAGTGGCGCCAAGTACGCGTGCTGCGCATCGATCACCGGCCGGCCGCCGAGGGCATAGGCGAGCACATGCCCGAACAGAGTAGCCGGGACCACAGCAAACCACCAGAGCGCGACACGCGATCTCACGATCATTGGAAGTTAGTTTCGTCCGTGCGGGAGCCCTTCGCGCCTACGATCCCGTGCCTTGATAGTGGCGCAGTCCCACGCGCCAAAATCCATAGGAGACGGTGAGCCATGCCAGGCCGACGAGCGGTGTCAGCAGGCCGATCTCCGGGTTCAGGTGCAAGCCGACGTCGGTCTTGTGCAAGAAGAATGTTGCCGGAAAATAATTCATAAAGGCAAACGGGAAGATGAAGGTCAAGACGACGCGCACGCCGCGGGTATAGATGCTGATCGGATAGCGGGTAAAGTCCTGTTCGAGCGACATTACGACCCAGCGAAGCGTATCGACGCGAACGAACCAGAACGAGATCGTAGCGACCGCAAGCGAGATGCCGAGGTCGATCAGCGCGCCGCCGATGGCGACGAGCACGATGCCCGCGATCAGTGCGGAATCCACATGCAGGCCCGCGACCGACGTTGCGAATGCAAGCGTAATCGCTGCCAAGATCAAACTGTCCGGCATCGTCTGCGAGGGGACGGTCAGCACTTGAAAGAGCGTGTCGAGCGGGCGCACGAGAAACCGGTCGAAACGCCCTTCGCGCACGTAGTCGGGTACGCTCACCACGTTGAAGAAGAGGGTGTTGTGCAACTCGTGTCCCGTCATCCAGAGCGCGTAGAGAAAGAACATATCGCGAAAGCTCCAGCCGTTCATCGACGGGAACTCACGCATCGTTACATAGAGCGCGCCGAGCGCTACCCCGTGATAGACGATCGAGAAGGCGAACCACATGAGGAAATTCGCACGATACTCGAGCATCGTTAATACGTTGATGCGCCAGTACTGGAGATAGGCAGCGAGCATTGATGCAGCGATTCCCCGTCCAGGAGCGACTCCCCGTTACCGCGCCCTATCGCCTCGACCTCACCGCCGAAGCCTTACGGCGTTTGGCGGACAACGTGGTCGATGTCGTTGCGGACGACGGCGCCTACTACCGTGCCGTGCATTGCGCGGGAAGGCTCGTCGCGCTTCGCGTCACGCAGGCGGGAACCGGGCATCTGGAGGTCTGCGCGACGGGCGGCGACGCGCAACGCGTGCGCGCGATCGTAGCGCGTATGCTCGGGGTCGATGCGCATATCGAGGCCTGGCCGGTTCGCGCCGCACGCATCGCGTGGTTGCATCGGCTCGCGTGCGAATTGCGCGGCCTGCATCCGCCGCGCTATCCGACGATGTGGGAGGCGTGCGCGCATGCGATCGTCTTTCAGCAGATTAGCATCCACGCTGCGGGATCGATCATGCGGCGTCTGGTCGAAGCGCTCGGTGCCCGCAGCGCGTTCGGCAAGGTTGAACTCGTCGCGTTCCCCGAGCCTGGCGCGCTGCTCGGTGCCGATGACGCGGTGCTCACCGCGGTGGGCCTCTCCGCGAGCAAACGCGCGCACCTGCGCGCCGTTGCCCACGTCGTGGCAAGCGGGGCGATCCTAGAGCGGGAGATCGACGCGCTTCCCACGGCGGCTGCCGCCGATCGCCTTACCGATCTGCGCGGTATCGGTCCGTGGAGTGCCGCGGTCGTCCTGTTACGTGGCTTCGGCCGGCTCGACGTCTTCCCGCTTCGCGATTCTGGCGTGGCACGCACCGTGCGCGCGCTCTCCGGCGATATCGCGGTCGATCTACCCGCCGTGCTCGAAACGTTAGGCCCGGTGCGCGGCATGCTCTACTACCATCTCTTGCTCGGGCGGCTGCGCAACCTTGGAGCACCCCACAACGATTGATAGGGGGGCCATGACGAGCCTTACCGCCCCAACCTTTGCCGTCCAACGCTCGCAGGAGCGCGCCTTTTTCGATCACGGATGGCTCCGGACGTACCATTCGTTCAGCTTCGCCGAGTATGTTGATCCGCAGAACATGCAGTGGGGAGCGCTACGGGTTTTCAACGACGACGTGATCGCAGGCGGGATGGGATTTCCGCTTCATCCGCACCGCGATATGGAGATCGTCACCTACGTGCTCGACGGTGAACTCACGCACCAAGATAGTATGGGTAACCACGGTGTCGTGGGGCCGGGCGGCGTGCAATTCATGAGCGCCGGTACCGGCGTGCGGCACAGCGAGTACAACAATGCGCCCGATCGTGCGCTGCACCTCGTGCAGATGTGGGTGTTGCCGGGTGCGCTCGGCCAAACCCCTTCGTACGGTCAGATGGACTTCACGGTTGAGGATCGTCGAAATCGCTGGCTTGCGATCGTGAGCGGACAGGCGGCGGTTGATGCACCGATCCGCATCACGCAGGACGCAACCTTCGCGGTCGCCCGTATCGAAGGGACCACGATCGTGCGTGAGTTTGCTCCGCAACGCCATGGCTTTCTCTTCGTCGCCGACGGCAGCGTCGAGGTAAACGGCGAGAGCCTGAGAGCCGGCGACGCGGTGCGCAGCTTCGATGTCAAAACGCTCGCGGTCAAGGGGCATGGCGAACTCGTCGTGTGGGATGTCCCGTAAGGCGAGCAGTTACCGTCAGCCGCCCTGGATCACGACGCGCCGCGACCCTGCGCGCCATACGAACGATGAGAGCGCGGCGAAGAGGATCAGCCATCCGATCTGCGTCGCAAAGGCGCTCGCCCAAGCCGACGGTGCGATGACGCCTACGTAGATCAAGAGTGGGGTCGAGTAGATTGCCGCGAATGGCAGCGCGAAGACCAGTCGCCCGAGCACGCCGGGAAAGAAGGTGAGCGGGATAATCTGCCCCGAGAGCAGATCGGAGACCCAGCGCACCACGAGTTGAATCGCAAACGTCTCGAGCGTCCAGAACGCGATCGAGTTCATGAGGAAGTTCAGGAAGAAATTCACGCAGTAGCCGAGCGCGAACGAAAGAACGAACGCGCCAAGCACGGCCGGCCGCGGAACGTCGATGCGCACGAGCAGTAGCGAGAAGAGGAGCGATGGGACGATTAGCACGGCGTGCAGTGCGGTCTGTCCGAGGCCGTCGGCGAAGAAGTAAAGCGGCACCGAGATCGGCTTCATCAAATCGGTCGCAATCGTTCCTTCGCGCAGCTTTTCGCGAATGAGCCGCGTACCATCGATCTCGAGGACGAGCGACATCAGAAGCGCGATCGTGGCATACGTGATCATCGCATGGAGTGGAAGGTTGAGCGGCGCAAGGTTCTGCGCGTAGAGTGCCGTCCAGAGCGAACGCAGCAGATACACCCGCAGCACGAGCGAACCGACTTCGGTTGCAACCTCCATGCGATAGGTGGACTCCCGCGCGAACGCCTTTTTTGCAAACTCGAAGTACGGTTCAGCTCTCACTGTGGAAGTATAACAAAAAACGCGATGGCCCGTCGGGCGACGGGCCATCGCATGGTAGAAACGTGCCGTTGTACGCGGCGTGGGCTACTGAACGGAGACGGTGAGTGTCGAGGAGTTGACCGGTGAACTCGCATCTTGGAAGACGATCGCGCACGGCGTAGGTACGGTCGGCGCTGCGCCTTGAATGTTGAATGTGGTGCCGTTGATCTGCGTGACGGTGACGTATCCGGCTCCGGTGCACGCATCGGGCTGTTGGATTGAGAACGACCCCGTGTAGCCGGACTCGGAGAGCGTTACCGTTTGGGTGCTGCCAACGGCAAGCGTGATCGAGGAGGACGGTGAGATGGTGATACCGGCGCTGCACCCGCTCGCATTGATCATGAGGCCACCCGCCGGGCCGGTGATGCCGAATCCGTTGGTTGCGCCGATGGAGAGGCCAGTGAAGCTGCAGGTGACCGGCGCGCCGTTATACGTCGCCGTCACCGTCTGCGTTGATGACGCGACACTCGTGGGGCTCAACGTCACGTATCCGGTGGGCGTGACGGTGAGCGGAATCGGCGATGCATAGGTGCCGGAGATGAGGTACCCATCGGCATCGACCGCGGAGACCGTTAACGTCGAGCTTCCGGCGGTACCGCTGGTGAAGTTCGCGGGACTCGCGGTGAGCGTCACGCTTGCGGGCACGCCGCCGAAGCTCAAGTTGATCGCGTTCATGCCCGCAGCGATCGTCGCCGTGTGCGTGGCGGTCGAGAGCAGTGTTGCAGGTGAGTTGCCATCGTACAGATTGACCGTGAAGGTGTTCTGCCCCGGATAGGCGCCGACGGTCGCGGTGCAGGTGGAGCCGCTGCACGGCACCGTCGTGCTCGATGGGCTCGGAGCGACGACGCCGGGCCCCGGTGAAACGGCAACCTGCATCGTTGCGGTGCCTGGGCTGATGTACTGCGGAGCGCGCTTCGCAGCGCTCGAGCGCGATGGGATGCTGATGCTCACAACCACGCTCTGTGGTTGGGTGGGTGCGGTGAGGCGCGTCGGCACCGTCGCCGGTGTCGTGCCGCCACCGCCACCGCATGCAGCGAGTGCGAGCGAGAGGAGTCCAGCGCCCGTGAAGAGGGTGTGCCGTTGTGCGTTCTTCATCGCTTAATTCCCCGTGATCGTGGTGACGGAGACGGTGACGGGAATCGTGACCGATTGCCCTCCCCCGCCGGTGACGACAAGGTTGCACGAGCCACCCGAGCCGGCGCCCGTGACGGTCACCGTTGCGCTGCCGTTCGATGTGGCTCCGACGCTTGCGGTTGCAATGGTGCTGCTGCACCCGCTCGCCGTAAACGCACCGGCATATCCCGGCTGCGAAACGGTGAGCATCTGCGCGTAGCTACTACCTGTGCCCGCGAGTGCGAGCGAGGTCGGGTTCACCGTGACCGGAGCGGGTGACGGCGTGGGCGTGGGTGTGGGCGTGGGTGTGGGCGTGGGCGTGGGTGTGGGTGTGGGCGTGGGCGACGGCGTGGGCGACGGCGTGGGCGCAGTTACCGCGACGTTGACGCTCGCGGTGTTTCCGAATAGATCGGTAAATGTGATGACTGCGGTGCCGCTCGTGTTTCCGGAACCTATCTCATATTGGGAGGGGGTCGCTTGCCCCGTAAGGATCGCAGAGTTCATTTGCACCGATGCAACCGCTGCATTACTCGATGTGACGCCGATTGGAGTGGATATTTCGACGGTACCGAAAAGGATCTGCTGACCGAGAATACCGCAGAACACGCAGCTGTCCGTGAGATTAACCGTCGCTGTACTGTTTGGCGTCATCGACAACGATGCCGGGCTCACGCTAACAAGGGGATTCGGCCATGCATTGGTCGGTACGAGGAGTTGTGTGCTAAAATTCCCTACGCCTTCGACCACACCGAGCGTCAAGATGTCCCCCGGAGCAATCGTGACCAGTGGTTGCTCTGAGTATGTGTAGACGTTGTTGTCCGGTGCTGCAGGGTCAACATATCCCTCTGCCAGGAAATACCAGTTCTTGTCCAGCGGCTCTGAACCATCATAATAGAAGACGACTGCCTCAACGCTTGAGGCAGAGCCGCTGCCGAGGTTAAACGTCCCCGTCGGAATGTTAAGGGTCACCGGTACCTTCGTGGTGTTCCAAAGGAAAATGTTGCCGGTTATAACGGCTGACTGGGGCCAGCTCCACTGGTTCATCGCGTGCAGGTGCCTGCCGGCCGGCCCGCGCGAAGCCTGCGACGGGGGACTTGTTGGTGGCGCTTCCGTGGTGCCGACTTGCAGTGTACCCGAGCCCTTTAGGGTGATGCTCTGCGCGTGGCCATCTGGAAACGGGGAGAAATTTATCGTTGTTCCCGCCGGACTCAGGCTGACGCTGTGCGTCGATCCGGCCGGATACGTAACGCTGGTCGGACCTGACGGTGGGACGGAGGGTGAACTCGGTACGCCGGAGCAGCCAGTCGCACTGAGAGCGAGAACAAGCGCGGCGACTAGGGTGAACGATCGTGGATGCATTGGATTCCTCAAACGAACGGCCACCCTGGGTATAAAGTCCCATGAGGCGTACGCACGTTAGGCGTGCTTTAGAGATGCTTTGCGAGGCCAACGTGCCTGACCTGCGCGCGCTCGCTCGACTACTGAGGAGTTCTCTTACCCCGTTCTTTCCGGCGCAACTCCATTTCTTGAATTTCGAGCATCATCGCATCGACCATGGAGTCTGCTTCGACCGGAGCCGTCAAGGCGTCGTCGCGCGACGAGGAAGCGCGGCGCGCGCTCGGCGCGGTGCCGACGTGCGCGTCGAGCACGGTGTCCTGAGCGTGCGTCTTGCGCAGGAACTGCGCGTAGGCTTGCGCGGCTTTGGCGCCGGCGTCGGGGGATTGCTCGATGTTAAAGATGGCTTCGAAGAAGTCGCCGTTCGGCTTGCGCACTTCGCCCGGCTCGACGCGCCCGTTTCCCGGGATCGTGACGCCGTTATAGACGCTCGCGCCGCTGCCGACGAACGCGCCCTTTCCAAGCGTTGCTCCGACGACGAAGGCGTGCGGCCCGACGATGCAGCGGTCGGCGATCGTCATGGGAAACTGCAGTGCCGAACCGCCGCTCGACTTGACGACCGCGTGCTCCATGATCACGCAGTCGGCGCCAATCGAAAGCGGTGCACCCTCGGCGACGACGATCGCGCCGTGAAGAATCGCGCTTCCGGCGCCGACGGTAACGTCGCCGGAGATGGTTGCGGTCGGGGCGACGTAGGCGCTCGCGTGGATCTTCGGCTTCTTCGTTCCGCTTGAGAGAATCATCGTTGGGCTTCCTCCGGTTGTGCGTAGCCTTCGGTATAGATGCGCCGGATGATCGATTCGAGATCAGGCTCCTCCAGCGTGACGTCCACGAGCGCATAGCGTTCGCTCGCCTGGCGGATCAAGATGTCCGCACGTTCGCGGGTGCGATTGAAGCGAAAGTGGGCGGTCATTCCGTCGCTCCTCTCCAGGTCGGCCCCATCGAGGTGCGGGCGTTCGACCGGCGACTCGAACGTGACCACGAGCGTGCGCTGCGCTCCGTATTCGTTTTTGAGCTGATCGATATCACCGTCGAAAACGATGCGGCCGTGGTCGATCAGCACGATGCGACGGCACAGGCGCTCGACATCGGCAAGATCGTGCGTCGTCAGAATGACGGTGGTGCCCCGCTCGGCGTTGATGCGTGCGATGAACTCGCGGATTGCTTGCTTTGCGACGACGTCGAGACCGATCGTCGGCTCGTCCAGATAGATGATCTTGGGATCGTGCAGCATTGCGGCCGCGAAATCACCGCGCATGCGTTGGCCGAGCGAAAGCTGACGAACCGGTGTGCGCAAAAACTCGTCCATCTGCAAGAGTTCGATGAAGGCATTGAGATTGCGGCGGTACTCGGCTGGTGGGATGCCGTAGATCGCGCGTAGCAACTCGAACGATTCTGCGAGCGGCAGATCCCAGTAGAGCTGGCTGCGCTGGCCGAACACCACCCCAATGTTGCGCGCGTTTTGCGAGCGGTGCTCGTAGGGAACGATTCCGGCCACCTCGATCTCACCCGAGGATGGTACCAGGATGCCCGTGAGCATCTTGATCGTGGTGGACTTGCCGGCGCCATTGGGACCAATGTAGCCCACCAACTCGCCCGCTTCGAGCGACATCGTCACGCCGTCCACCGCGACTTTTTCCTCGTACGCGCGCGAGAAGAGCGTTCGGAATGCGCCCAGCGGGCCGGGTACACGTTTGACCGAGCGGAAGACCTTGCGGAGGTCGCGGGTGCGGATGATCGGCATCGCGTACCTCATTCGGCGTGTTCGCCGCGTTGCGCTTCCGCGATTTCCGCCTTTTGTGGGGCGGGCTCGTCGTCTCCAACCTGGGCACGTGGATGCAGTTCACCGCGATGGGCTACTTCGTTGCTCAACTGGCCGGCTCGCCGCATCGCGCGGCATTCGATTTGGGCATCATCGGAGGGGCGCGCGCGGTGCCGGTGCTGCTGCTCTCCCCGCTTGCGGGCGTTGTTGCCGATCGATTTCCACGCCGGCGTGTTTTGCTTGCGACGAACCTTACGATGTCGCTCGTTGCGTTCGGCCTTGCCGTCCTTGCGATGACGCATCGACTGGATCTGACGAGCGTCATGGTGATGTCGGCGATCAACGCGGCCGCCAACGCGTTCGATGCGCCGGTGCGCCAGAGCTGGACTCCGCTTTTGGTCGAGCGGCCGTATGTCGGAAACGCAATCGGCCTCACCTCCGTCGCGTTCAATGCGCCCGCCGTGATCGGCCCGGCGCTCGCCGGCCTTTCGATCGTCTGGGTAGGTGTGGCCGGATCGTTCTTCGCCAACGGCGTCGCCACGCTCGCCGTCATCCTCGCGATCTCGCAGATGGCCTCGTCGCCGCCGAGCGCGGCGCACGACGAGCCGATGCTGGTCTCGATTCGCGCGGGCATCCGCTTTCTGCTCGAGCATCCGGTCTTGTGCTGGATCATGGGCGTCTTCGTCGTAACGGCGGTGGTCGTGCGACCCTACAATCACTTGATGCCGGCATTCATCGTGAGCACGTTGCATGGTGGTGCGCAGGAGCTTGGATGGGCGGTCGCCGCTGCCGGCGTTGGCGGCTTTGCCGGTGCTTTGATTACCGCGGCATTTCCGCCGCACGCGAGACGCTCGTTGCAATGGGTGATCGCCGGCGGCGTGATGTCGGCCGGCGTCTTTGCACTTTCGTTGGTGACGGCGATACCGGCGAGTATTCCCGCATTTTTCTTCATCGGGCTCGGAACGCTCGCGTTTTTGGGTGCCTCCAACACGTTGATCCAAATGCTTTCGCCCGACGAGATGCGCGGGCGTGTCGTTTCGGTGTACACCATGATCGCGGTGGGCATGGTGCCGCTCGGCTCGTTGCTGCTCGG
This sequence comes from Vulcanimicrobiota bacterium, assembly GCA_027452165.1. Lineage (GTDB taxonomy): Bacteria > Vulcanimicrobiota > Vulcanimicrobiia > Vulcanimicrobiales > Vulcanimicrobiaceae > REEB354. Next base: position 72,607 of record DAIDGX010000022.1, read on the forward strand.
AACGGCCGCCTCGCGTATCGGTCTCCACCTGACCTTCGCGATCGGAGGAGGCATCGGCATCGCCTGTGTGCTCGCTGCCTACGTGCTCAAACCGTTGGTGCGCCGGGCGTAAAAAAAAAAGCGAGTCGCGGACGCGACTCGCAAAGCGGCACGAATGCCGGTCGTTGTGTTAGGCTGCGGCCTTCTTGCGGCGCGTGGCCTTGCGACGGGTCGTCTTGCGAGCCGACGCCTTGCGCGTCGTTTTGCGAGCGCCGGCCTTGCGGGTCGCCTTCTTGCGCGTTGCCTTCTTGCGGCCAGCGGCCTTCTTGCGCGTTGCTTTCTTGCGGCCTGCGGCCTTTTTACGCGTCGCCTTCTTGCGGGTTGCCTTCTTGCGCGTTGCCTTCTTGCGGCCCGCGGTCTTACGCGTCGTGGTCTTCTTGCGCGCCGCAGCTTTACGCTTCGGAGCGGCTTTCTTTGCGGCGGCGCGCTTCGGCGCTGCCTTCTTTGCACGTTTGACTGCCATGTGCGTGGAGTCATCCTTTCTCTGGGTGCCAATGCAACCAGGGTTGTTGCCTACCTTATACAGTATTACCGGCTCGATTGCAAGTTTTGGTGATGTGACGGAGTGGCGCGAACGCGGTGAAGATTCGAAACGACGACGCGACGATCGACGTGAGCGTGGATGGAAACGGCGATGAAACGCTCGTGTTGATCCATGGTTTTCCGCTTTCGCGCGAGATATGGAACGCGCAGACGCGCGCGCTCGCCGGACGCTATCGCGTCGTTCGTCCGGATCTGCGCGGCATGGGTGCATCGAGCGTTCCCGATGGCCCGTACTTGATGGAAACGCTTGCTGGCGATATCGCCGCGGTGCTCGATGCGCTCGCGCTTGAGCGCGCGACGATCGTTGGGCACTCGCTCGGCGGTTACGTGGCGCTGGCGTTTGCGCGCATGTATGCGGAACGCTGCGAGCGTCTTGCGCTCGTCTGCAGTCGTATCGACGCCGACTCGCGAGATCGTGCAGCATGGCGTCTGGCAGCGGCCGAGAGGCTCGATCGTTCCGGCGACTGCGAGCCCCTGCTGCGCGAGATGCTCGAGGGTGGCATAGCGTCGCGGTCGCGCGAACACGATCCGGATATCTACGACCGAGCGCTGGCGATCGCGCGGAACAACGGGGCGCCTGGACTCGCCGCGATGCTGCGCGGTATGGCGTTGCGTGACGGTGCACAGGACATCGCACCCGAGTTGACGATGCCAGTGCTCGTGCTTGCAGGCGCGCTCGACGCGGGAATTCCGCCGGAACTCGCACGTGCGACCGCGGCGGCCTTTCCGGCGGCGCGCTTGGTCGTGGCACCGGGAAGCGGGCACCTGCCGATGCTCGAGGAGCCGGAGGTGGTGAGCGCTGCCTTGGCCGGGTTTATGACCGAGCGGCCGGGAGGTTCAGTCGCCGCCGGATGAGGTTATAGAGGAAGATGCCGCCAATGACGGCCGCGGCGATCACCGCCGCGACGAGGACGATCTTGAGGACAAAAGCCAGGGCGATCAGGGCGATCACGCCGATGGCGATGATCGCGGTGAGTCGGAGGAAGGTCTGGGTCAACGGGCTCATGGGGGACCTCGCGGCTGCCGGTAGAGTTCTCGTCTGAATCTACCGATACAAGAGGTGGAGGTTTCAATTCACCCATGGATCTGCAAAGCATCGCGACCGGTCTCGCCGCGTCGAGCGTCACGCAGAGCATCGACTACGGTGCGCTGAAGGCGACCCAGCAGCTCGCCGCCATTCAGGCCAATGTCCTCGCCGCGTCGATCGGGCTCGGTACGCACATCAACGCGTACGCGTAGTCCCGCCGCTTCGTCACCTCCACAAGCAGAAAAGCAAGGATTCGATCGCACGTGCGCGTAGTGTCGCGCATGCAGCATCCTTTTGCGAAAATCGTATCACTGGCATTACTCGGCGCTTGCGTGAGCGCTCCAGCGCTAGCCGATCAAGCTGCGCCGGTGCGCACCTTGACGTTCTCCTTCACGTACGCGCTGAGCAAGAGTACCGAGGTGCACAACTCGGGCTTTTCGGGCAATGGCCTCGGTGGCGCCGGCGGCGGTAGCGGCGTCGATTCATACACGCATAACACGGGCGACAGCGGCACGATCTCGGTGGTCGTGCAGCGTGAGGAAGCCGATAAGGGCCTCGTGCTCGCGATCACCGAGCACGCGAACAACGGGCACTCGACGAAGGCGACGACCTGTGTCACCTACGGAACCGGGACGGTGATCTGCGATCCGAACGCGACCGTGCATCCCGAAGAGTACACGATCATGCGCTTTCTCGGCGCGAACTTCGTCGATCCCGCGCTGATCGACGCGAATCGTCATTGGAAGGTCGCTTCGAACGGCGCCGGTTTTAGCGCGTCGAGCGACTACACGCTTGGCAAACCGAACGGCGACGCGATGCCGATCTCGGAGACGCGCACGGTGACCTACCAGGGCGGCGTAACCGGACACGCCGACGTCACGTCCTCGATCGTGTACGACATCGCGAAGCAAGTGCCGCTTTCGATCGAAGAAACCACGATGAACCATTCGTCAAGCGGTTCGCAGGATAGCGATCAGACCGTCGAGGTGACCGCCAAGTTGATCGCCGACTCGATGGGTGCGGTCCCCGCGAAGTAGTCCGACGACAAAGAACCCGGGGTCATGGGCTCGAACATTCGTTCGAGCCCATGACAGTTTTTGACGCGCTGCACCCCGACGTCGCGCGTTGGTGTGTCGAGCATCTCGTCGATCCTACGCCGCCGCAGCGCGACGCGTTGCCGCTCGGACTCGAGGGAAAAACGCACCTGCTCTGTTCGCCTACGGGGACGGGCAAGACGCTCGCGGCGTTTCTTCCCGTGATGTCGCGTCTTGCGGCGCGACGCGATGACGACGAGTTGCTGGCGCGCACCTTTGCGCTCTACGTCTCGCCGTTGCGCGCGCTCGGCTACGATATCGAGCACAACCTGCGCCGGCCGTTGCGCGAGATGGGCCTGCTCGAGCGGCCGAACAGCGAGCGCGGAGCGCGCCGTCGCGGGCGCATTCGCGAGCGTTTTGTGCGCACCGGCGTGCGCACGAGCGACACCCCGCACAACGAGCGTCGCTTGATGCTCGCGCGGCCCCCACATATCCTCGTCACGACCCCCGAATCGCTGGCGGTCATGATCGCGATGCCAAGCTACCGGTCCACGTTGCGCGCGCTCGAAACCGTCGTTATCGACGAAGTGCATGCACTTGCCGGCAACAAACGCGGCGCACATCTTGCCTTGCTCTTGGAGTCGCTAGAGGAACTGCTCGAACGCCCGCTGCAGCGCGTGGGACTCTCGGCGACCGTCGCCCCGCTCGAACGCGTGGCGCGCTTCGTCGCAGGTGCCGGCCGCCCGTGTGAGATCGTCGATCATCGCGCTCTGCGTGCAATCCGCGTCGAGATCGACATCCCGTTTGCGGGTGCGGTCGCGCCGCTCGCCACCGTCGCGCAGCGTGCGGTGGAACTGTCGAACCGCGTGCGCAGTTCGCTCGTCTTCACGAACGTGCGCAGCCAGGCCGAACGCGTTGCCCACGAGATGACGAAGGCGCTCGGCGAGGCTCACGCTATTACTGAGATAAGCGGTGACGCGCCGCAACCCACGCGCGACCTCTCACGCATCGGCGTGCACCATTCGGCGCTGGAACGCAGCGTGCGGCATCGCGTCGAGGCGGCACTGCGCGCCGGACACGTGCGGACGGTGGTGTGCAGCGCGAGCCTCGAACTTGGCGTCGATATCGGCTTCATCGACCGCGTCGTGATCGTCGGCGGAGCGCGCGGGATAACGCCGACGCTTCAACGGATCGGCCGCGCCGGCCATCGTCCCGGTGCGGTCGCGCAGGGTGTGGTGATCGCGCAGGATCGCGACGATATCATCGAAGCCGCGGCCACGCGCCGTTGCATCGCCTCCGGCACGATCGACGAGGTCGTGGTGCCGGAGGCTCCGCTCGATGTGCTCGCGCAGTGGATGGTCGCGAGCGTCTGCTACGACACGCGCATCGCGATCGACGAACTTCACACGCGAGCGCGACGCGCGTACCCCTATCGCAACCTCGAACGTGACGACCTCGTGCGCTGCGCACGATACCTCTCGGGGGGCGGCGCCGGCGCCGATCCCGCGCACGTTCAACGTGTGGGTTTCGACGGCGAGGCGATCTATGGACTTGGGCGTGAGGTGTGCGCGGCCTATTTCGAAAACGTCGGCACCATACCGGATGAGGATCACGTGTACGTGCGCGTGCACGGTGCCGATGTCGGGCGCGTCGAGGAAGGCTTTGCTAGCGAGCTTCGCGTTGGTGACGTGTTCGTGCTGAGCGGGCGCTCGCTGCGCGTCAAGGAAGTTGGCAGCGGCGGTGTCGTTGCCGAGCCCTACGCAGGGCGGCCGACGGTGCCGACGTGGAGCTCGCACATCAAGGGGATTTCCGGCGCGCTCGCCGCCGAGATCACGCATCTGCGCGTGGGGGTTGCGCGCGCGCTGCGCGCGCGCGACGGAGCCGGTGCGCATGCGCTCCTACGCGAGCGTTACGGGCTCGAGGGTGCGGCTGCCGCCCACGTGGTCCGCTATATCGCGCAGCAACAAGCGCTCTCGGCCGTGCCCGAAGAGGGTCGCCCGGTGATCGAACTCTATCGTATGGATCGCCGGCAGACCGCTGCCTTTCATACCTGCGCGGGACGTCGCGTGAACGAGGTCCTCGCGCGTGTCGTCGGCGCACGGATCTTTGCATACGCGAAGGCAAACACGCAACTTACGACCGACGACAACGGCTTCTTGGTGGCGTTGCCGCCGAACGTGCATCTGCCCGATGAGGTATGGGCCACGATGCTCGACGAGCGACATTTCGACCGCGACCTCCTGGAGGGGTTACGCAACTCGCACGTGCTGCGCAACACCTTCCGGCACGTCGCGAATACGGGCCTGCTCGTGTTGCGCCGAGCCGGCGGTCGCACGCTGCGCCGCGCATCGCAGCGTTGGAACAGCGCAAAGATCTACGAGCGCATCCGGCGGGCGGATCCGGACTTTCCGTTGCTGCGCGAGACGTTGCGGACGGTCATGCACGATCTGCTCGATGCGCCCGGCGCGCGCGCCTACCTTGCAACGATTGTGGAACCGCCACGCGTGCTCCACCCGGCCGCGGCGACCCCGTTCACCTTTGGGATCATCACCTCGTCGTTCGGTGATAGCGTCGTGCTGGACGATCGCGCGACCATGCTCGAAGCTCTGCACGAGCGCGTGCTCGCGCTGCTTGGTGAGTCTCCCGATCCGCTCGTCGCGCAGGCGGATCCGACGCTGCCGCTGACGTACGGCACGTGAGCGCACCGCTGCCCTCCGCGCCGCAGGCTGCGCTTGCCGACGGCGTCGTCGCGCTCCCGCAAGGGCTGCTCTGGCTCGAGCGCGCCCGCACGCTCGTCGCAGCCGACGCGCATTTAGCCTACGAAGAGGTGGTCGGCGGCGCGCTGCCGCTCTGGAGCACGGCGGAGTGCGTGCAAACGCTGCGGATTGCCGCGCGGCGGATAGGGGCGCATGAGATCGTTGTGCTCGGTGACGTCATCCACGCGAGCCACATGAGCGCCGGTGCTGCACGTACCGTCGCCGAGGCGTTGGCGTCGCTGCGAAGCGAGGCGGAGGTGACGCTCGTCGCGGGCAATCACGAAGGCCGTTCGCGCGGCGCGGACGTGCTCGGCGTTACGCATGAGGCGATCGAGCGCGATGGCTGGACGCTCGCGCACGGCGACGAGGTGCTTGCGACAGCGCGTGCGATCGTCGGACATCTGCATCCGAGCATTCCGCTCGGGGCGGGGACGTACGTCCCTGCGTTCCTTGCCGGCGCGCGTCTGATCGTCGTTCCGGCGTTGACGCCGTATTCGACCGGGCTCAACGTGCTCACGCAGGCAGGAACCGCGGCGCTACGCGCGTTCGTGCCGTCGCCGGACGATCTCGTCGTCGTTGCTAGCGACCGCGATCGCGTCTATCCCTTCGGCGCGCTCGGTGCGTTACGCGCCGCGTTGCGTGGTGGAGCGCCGGTCGCGCGCCGCTCGCGGCGCCGGCTACGGCCCGATGCGATCTAGCGCCGCATAGACGGTTGCAATGCAGGCGACGGAACCGAGTTCGCCGGTGCGCAGCATGCGCTTGAGTTCGTCAAGCGTCACCGTACAAGGTTCGATCACTTCGGTGGGATCGAGGTGTTGCTCCGCGGTGCGAACCGCGTCGCGGGCGATGAACGCATGCATGACCGCGTTCGAGCGCACGGGCTCGGCGGCGGCGCGAACGAGCGGCTCCCACCGCGGTGCCTCGTAGCCCGTCTCCTCGCGTAGTTCGCGCCTTGCGCATGCGAGCGGCTCTTCGCCGGCTTCGAGGCTTCCGGCGGGAAGCTCGAGCGCGATCGTGTCGTTGCCGTAGCGGTATTGACGTACCAGGACGACCTCGCGCTCGGGCGTCAGCGCAAAAAGGATAACGAACCCGTGCGACTCGCGCACATAGTATGGCACCACGCTCCCGGAGGGAAGTTCGATCTCATCGCGCCGGACGCGCATATAGGGCGAGTCGAGAACGTACGACGAGGCGCGCAGCGGCCAGTGCGGTTTTTCCATGGCGCTGCTATTCAACGAAGCGTTTACGGACCCGTTCGCGAATACCGGCATCCGTGCAAGAGATCGTACTCGTCGTGGGCGCCGGAACGATGGGCGCAGGAATCGCCTGCGTGGCCGCGCGTGCCGGCTACATCGTAGAAATCGTTGAGCCCGATGCGGGGGCTCGGGAGCGCGGCAAAGCGCGTATCGAGCGCGACGCGGCGCGCGGTGGCGATGTCGCGTCGCTCCTCGCGCGCATCCGGTGGAGCGATGCCATACCCGCGGCGAGCGAGGCGGCGATCGCGATCGAGGCGGTTCCGGAGCAACTTTCGCTCAAGCGCAGCGTCTTCGCGCAGTTGGCGGGCGCGATTGCTCCGCAGGCACTGCTTGCCACCAACACCTCCTCGCTCTCGGTCGCCGAGATCGCCCAAGGTTTCGCCGGGCGCGATCGCGTGATCGGACTCCATTTTTTTAATCCGCCGGTGGCGATGAAATTGGTCGAAATCGTCGAGATCGACGAGACGAGCGACGAGACGATCGCGGCGGCGCACGCGTTCGTCGAACGCATCGGAAAGACCGCGGTGATGACCGCGGATACGCCGGGGTTTATCGTCAATCGCGTTGCGCGGCCGTATTACTTGCAGTCGATGCGCGCGCTCGAGCGTGGCGTCGCAACGATTGAAGAGCTCGATGCGCTTGCGCGTGCCGCGGGCTTTCGCATGGGGCCCTTCGAGTTAATGGACCTGATCGGTCTCGACGTCAACTTGGCAACCAGTGAGTCGGTGTACGAGCGATTACGGGCGCCGCGACTGGAGCCGCAGCCGATGCAGCGTGCGCTCGTTGCGCAAGGGCGTCTGGGCCGAAAATCCGGATGTGGCTTCTACGATTACGCAAACGGCGGTCCCGAGCGGCTCGACCTGGTGCCGCCGCCGCCGTCGGGCGACGTCATGGACGAGTGCGTGACGGTGCTTGGCTGCGGCCCTGCGGTCGATGCGTTCGCGGCATCGCTCGCGCGTTGCTATAGCGACGTGCGGCGCGTCGAGAACGATGAGATGCTCGAGGAGATCGCACCGGAGACCACCGTGCTCTTCGACGTGGGTGACGGGGCCACGGATCGCACGGAGCTCCTCGTTGAACTCGATCGCGAACTTGGACCCGACACCGTCATCTTCGCCGATGCCTATGCAACCGATATCGGCGTCGCGATCAAGCGCATGCGTCATCCGGAGCGCCTGGTGGGCTATGGTATCTTGAGTTCGCTCGAAACGCAGGCTGTCGTGGAGATCGTCGATCTCGAATCGTCGTCGGACGACGCCCTCGCGGTCGCGCAAGAATTATTCGAGGCTCTGGGAAAGAGCGTCGTACTCGTGGAGAACGTACCTGGCCTCTATCTCGGACGCGTCGTCGGTTCGATCGTCAACGAAGCGGTGATCGCGGTGCAGGAGAACGTCGCGACGCCCGATGACATCGACCTTGCGATGCGCCTTGGCGTCAACTATCCGATCGGTCCGCTTGCGTGGGGGCGCGAGATCGGAGGAGCCCGTATCGCGCACATTTTGCGACGCACGGCGAAAGATGATGGCGAGGCGTTTGCGCCGCATCGTGCGCTCTGGGTGCTCGACGCCGACGAGGAGAGCGAGCAATTCGAGGCCGAGATGGAGATCGAGCGATGATTGCCGGTCGTGAGGTGTGGGTGCTCTCCGCCGTGCGAACGCCGATCGGGCGCTTCAACGGTGCGCTCGCGCACGTTCGTCCCGACGATCTTGCCGCGTTTGCCATGCGCGCTGCGGTGGAGCGCGCGGGTATCGAACCCGCATGCATCGACGACGTCTATGTTGGGGCGGCGAATCAGAGCGGCGAAGATAATCGCAACGTCGCGCGGATGGCCGCGCTGCTCGCCGGATTTCCGATCGATGTGCCCGGCGTCACGCTCAATCGTTTGTGCGGTTCGAGCCTGCAGGCGATCAACTCGGCAGCGGCTGCGATCGCGTGCGGCGAGGGCGAGGTGATGATCGCGGGCGGCGTCGAGTCGATGACGCGCGCGCCCTACGTGCTGCCGAAAGCGGAGCATGCATTTGCTCGCGGCGCGCAGCTCTTCGATACGGTTCTCGGTTGGCGCATGGTCAACCCGAAGATGCCCGCGGCGTGGACGATCTCGCTCGGTGAGACCGCGGAGAAGGTGGCGGAGCAGTACGCGCTCACCCGCGCCGAACAGGATCGTTTTGCGTGTGATTCGCAACGCAAGTGTGCGGAGGCGATCGCGTCGGGTCGCTTCGACGCGGAATTGGTGACGCTCGATGCGCTTTCGCGCGACGAACATCCGCGACCCGAGACCACGCTCGAGACCCTTGCGAAACTCAAGCCGGCCTTCGTTCCCGGCGGAACGGTGACGGCCGGCAACTCGTCGGGGATCAACGACGGTGCGGCCGCGCTCGTCCTCGCGGAGGCGGCGTATGCACGCGAACGCGGATGGCGTCCGCTCGCACGTATCGCCGGATTTGCAAGCGCGGGCCTTGCGCCTGACGTCATGGGGCTCGGACCGATTCCCGCGACGCGCAAGGCGCTCGCCCGTGCGGGTCTTCGCGTGGCCGACCTGGACCTCGTCGAGATCAACGAAGCCTTTGCCTCGCAGTCGCTCGCCTGCATGCGCGACCTGGAACTCGACCCGGCCAAGACGAACGTCAACGGAGGTGCGATTGCGCTCGGCCACCCGCTAGGGGCGAGCGGCGCGCGGATCGCGACGACGTTACTGCACGAACTTCGCCGCCGCGGCGGACGCTACGGCCTCGCAACGATGTGCATCGGCGTCGGCCAAGGCATCGCCACCATTTTTGAACGCCCGAACGAGGAATGACGAACAGGATATGACTGCTACCCAAACCGGCGCAACCTTCGAGGATCGCAACCCCGCTACCGGCGAGGTGATCGCGCAGGTTCACGAATCGACGCAGGACGATCTCGATCGTGCGGTGCGCGCGGCGCGCACCGCGTTCGACGGCGGCAAGTGGTCGCAGATGGCCGCGTCGCGGCGCGCAAAGGTGATCAACAAGATGGCGAGCCTGATCGCGGAGCGCGCCAACGACTTGATGCTCATGGAGGTGCGTGACAACGGCAAAGCGATCTCGACCGCCAAGGGCGAGATGGGCGCGATTGTCGATTGTTTCGAATTCTACGCTGGCGCTGCTACGAAAAACTACGGCGAGACGATGCCGCCGCCGTTGCCGACCTATCTTGCGAACACCGTGCGCGAGCCCGTCGGCGTGGTCGGCGCGATCATTCCGTGGAACTTTCCGCTACTGCTCGCCTCGTGGAAGGTTGCGCCGGCGCTCGCGGCCGGATGCGCGGTCGTGCTGAAACCGGCTCCCTCAACCCCGCTCACCGCGATCGAACTCGGCAAGATCGCGCTCGAAGCCGGCGTTCCCGAGGGTGTGCTCAACATCGTCACCGGATCGGGACGCGAACTCGGGCAATGGCTCGTCGAGCATCCGCTGGTGGACAAGATCGCGTTCACCGGCTCCACGGCGACGGGCAAAATCGTCGCGAAGACCGCGGCCGATACACTCAAACGCGTGACGCTCGAACTCGGCGGAAAATCGCCGTCGATCGTCTTCGATGACGCCAATCTGGAGGCCGCGGTCGCCGCCGCGATCTACGGTATCTACTACAACGCGGGCCAAGCCTGCGAAGCGCGTTCACGCGTGCTCGTCCAGCGGGCCATCTACGATCGCTTCGTCGCCGCCTTCGTCGAACGGGCGCGCAACGTGCGCGTCGGCAATCCGGAGGATCCCCAGACGCACGTCGGCGCGATCACGATGCCCGAGCAGTTCGAGAAGATCGCCAACTACTGCGAGATCGGGCGTAGCGAAGGCGCGCGCGTGCTGCTCGGCGGCGAACGCGCGTCGCTCGACGGGCCCAACGCGCAAGGCATGTTTTGGAGCCTGACCGCCTATGAGGCAACGCCGCAGGCGCGCATCGCGCGCGAAGAGATCTTTGGTCCGGTCGTCACGTTCGTGCCGTTTGCCGACGAAGCCGAAGCAATCGCGATTGCCAACGCGAGCGAATACGGGCTCTCGGCGAGCGTGTGGTCGGAAAATATCGGTCGCGCCAATCGTGTCGCGCGCGCGATCCGCACCGGCACCGTCGCGATCAACACGCCGTACGCGGTCTTTCCGGGGGTCCCATTCGGCGGGTATAAACAATCGGGATACGGACGCGAACTCGGGATGGAGACGATGCGCCTCTACAGCGAGACCAAGAGCGTCCTTACGTTCATCGGCGAGAAACCGATGAACCCGTTCGGCGTGTAAATGCGAGGATGGATACGATCGAACCGCTGAAAATCGGCAGCTACTACGATACCACCTACGGCACGCTGTGGAAGGACGGCACCTATTTTCCGCGCGGAACCCGCGTGCTCGTGGTCGGCGTGCATCTCGATCAGGGATTCTGCGTGCGCTTTCCGGCCGAGGTGGACGGCGAGCCGCTCGAGACGTGGGAAGAGTGGAGCGAGTCCGCGTTTCTCGCGGCCGATGGTTCCGTCTCTCCGCCCGTTCGTCCGCTCTCGCGAGCGGTGCTGAACGAGGCGCGCGACGTCCTCTCAGATGCAGACGACGGTTGCCATCTGCATCTGCACGAAGACGAAGAGTAGCGGCTTAGAACGAAAGCGGAACCTGGTTCTGCCAATAGACGCCGCAGTACGAGCGCGTCTGTGTCAGGCCTGGCGTCGTCGGTGTGTAGGTCGTCGAGAAGCAGTAGGGCGCGGCGCCGGTCAGTCCGGCAAAGATCGTCTCCCCTGTCGCGTTCGTGTTCTGCGTGGCGATCAGCGTTCCGGGAACGCCGTTCACGTCGTTTAACAGCGTGACGGGCTGATTCGGAAGCGGTGAGCCGGCCACGGTGACGATGACCGTCGCGGAGGTGATGGTGGGATCGGGCGTGGGGCTCGCGGTGGCCGTCGGCTGTGGCGTGCCGTACAACGTATTAAAGTTCGGGTTGGCGCCGCACGCGGCGAGCGCGAGCGCCAGTACCGCGAGTGCGAAAGGGAGAATCCGTTTGGGCATGGCGCGGGGGCTTCGACGCCTATGCCGGGGCTGCCTGGCCCGCGACATGACGGAAAAAACGCATCGATTTTGCCTCGACCGTGGCGTAGTATTCCCGAAAGAGCGCGGCGGCGGTCGTGCCTGGCCAGTGAGCCGGCAAGAGGGTGCTCGGTAGCCCTGGATCGATGTACGTGAACTTGCGATAGTCGTGAACGAGCCAGAGCCGCTCGACGAACGCCTGCTCGGGCGTGAGCGCTTGCCGCTCGCGCTCGTCCGCCAAGCGTGACTCGTAGAGATGGATGAAGTCGCGATAAGCGTTTGCGATCTCGTCGAGATCCCAGCAAGCGTGCAGCAGCTCGCGGTCGCTTCCCGGTCCGCTGTGCGTCGCGACGAAGAGGTCGATATTTTCGTGCACCCCCGCCGCGCGCGCCGCGGCCTCGACCTCAGCGAGCGCGTCGCGCGGCGAGAGCCATGTGGATGCCGAGAGTGGGGCCCAGCCGAGCACCGCGAGCTCTTTGCGCAGCCGGTCGCGTCCCTCGCGTTGCTTCTCGGCCACGGCATAGGTGAGCATGCGCCAGCGGCCGTCCCATTCGACGACCGGGCCGTAGATGCGTGGGCTCAGCTCGTCGATGCGACGCTTGCCGCGCTCGGTCACCCGGTAGAAGGCACGGTTGCCCACCTTATGCGCCTGCAGCCATCCCTGGCGCGACATGCGAGAAACGGCCTGGCGAACCGCCGCTTCGGAGAGTCCGAACGAGGCCATCAGCCGCACCAAGCTCGCGATGCCCAGGGCGCCGTCGGCCACGTGGCGGGCGACGACGTCGCCGTAGAGGGTGAAGATGAAGGAGTTGGGCCGGGTGATCGGCCGCTGATTCACGCTCTTTATTGACACGTTCCCCTACCGATGGCGTAATATATCATTATTCTTACGGATACCATTAAATCTGTCATACGGGAGCGCCTCCCGGGGAAGGCCGACGCACGACCATGGCACGGATCTCCACCTTCGACGATTGGATCGATCTGCTCAAGGACTGGCAGAGCGACATCGGGCTCGACCAGGAGCTCATCGAGCGCTTCATGCCCGGCTACACCTTCGAGGCCAAGTATGGCGAGTTGCCCACGAGCGAGATCTTCTTCGGCGACTTCAAAGGCGAACGCCGCTGGGAGAAGGTCCGCGAGATTCCCGACCAGCGCATGCGCGACGCCGTCTTGAACATGATCGTCTTTCAAGGCGATACCGAGTTCGCCTCAAACGAGCAGCAACGCTTTCTCGTCAACAATGCGCCCTCCGAGTACGACCTGGCCGCGCTCGTGCGCATCATGGTCGAGGAGACGCGCCATGGCTATCAGATGTGTCATCTGCTCGTGAACCATTTCGGCAGCGAGGGCAAGATCGAGGCGCAGAAGATGCTCGAACGCCGTGCGTTCGGCAAGAAGAATCGCCTGCTCAACGCCTTCAACGACGACGTGACGCATTGGCTCGATTTCTTTGCCTATACGAACTTCATGGATCGCGACGGCAAGTTTCAATTGACGATGCTCTCGCACTCGAGCTTCGCGCCGCTCGCGTCATCAATGGGCCCAATGCTGCGCGAAGAGGCCTTTCACATGGGAACCGGCATCACGGGCCTACGCCGGATCGCCAAAGCGGGCGTTATTCCGGTTGCGATGCAGCAGAAATACTATAACAAGTGGATCTCGGGCTCGCTCGATCTCTTCGGGACCGATCATTCGGGCTCGGCGCAGTGGGCCTATACCTGGGGTATCAAAGGACGCGTGGACGAGGATAAGACGACGGACGGCGTCGATAAGGAATCGTTGAACGAACGCGCCCGTCAGCAGTTTCACGCCGAAGTCGAAGCCACGGTCGCGCGCGTCAACGAGGTGAATGCAAGCGAGACCAAGCTTTACACCCCCGATATGCGTTTCAATCGCAAGATCGGTGATTACGCCGGAAAATACTACACGGTCGATGGCCGCGAGCTCACCCGCGCCGAGTGGGATGCCTATGCGCCAAGCGTGCTGCCCACCCCGGCCGACGACGCGGTCCTCGCCGCGTACTTCAAAAACCCCGACTGGATTGCACCCAAAGGCAATCTGAGCGCCAATTAGAGAAAGTAGAACAGCATGAGCGGAAACGGTAGCCTGACGGCGCAGACGCCCTTTGGGCGCGAGGCGCGCCCCTTTGACGGCAAGCGCGTCATCAATTATTGGAAGGACGGACACATCGCGTTCATCGAGATGGACGATCCGCCGGCCAACACCTACACGCACGAAATGATGCGGCAGCTCGACGAAGCGATCCTCGATGCGCGCTTCGACGACGAGGTCGAAGTGGTCGTACTCACCGGTAAGGGTGAGAAATTCTTCTCGGCCGGCGCGAACATCGCGATGCTAAACGCGGTGACGCCCGAGTTCAAGTACATGTTCTGCCTGCACGCAAACGAGACGCTGATTCGCCTGGAGCAGACGCCGAAGCTCGTGATCGCGGCGCTCAACGGTCACTGCGTTGGGGGCGGCATGGAGATCGCGATGGCGGCCGACATTCGTATCGCGCGCAAGGATGCGGGCAAGATCGGCCTGCCTGAAGTGGCGCTCGGCGTGCTTCCCGGAACGGGTGGAACCCAGCGCCTCGCGCGCCTCGTCGGGAAGTCGCGCGCCATCGAACTGATGGTGACGGGCAAGACCTTCAGTTACGAGCAGGCGCTCGACTGGGGCGTCATCACCGACATCTTCGAAGGTACGGCCGACGAGTTCCGCGCGCAGATCACCGATTTTGCGCGTCAATTCTGCACGCCGAACAAAGCGCCGATGGCCGTCGGCCACATCAAGCGTTGCGTCCAAACCGGCGCGGAGTTGCCTCTGCAAGACGCGCTTGCGCTCGAACGCGAGCTGCAATCGCTGCTCTTCAAGAGCCAAGACGCAAAAGAAGGCATTGCCGCGTACAACGAAAAGCGCGTCGCGAAGTTCAAGAACAAATAACCGCGCGTCTTCATCGGCCGTTGTAGCGAGGGGCTGGAGTCGAACTCCAGCCCCTCGTGTTATGCGACGGCGCGTCGTGTCGCGTCGATCGCGGCGTCGATGTCGTCGTGCGTGGTGTAGTGGGCAGCGCCGATGCGAACCACGCCGGTCGCCTCGTCGATGCCGAGTTGGCGCACGACCTCGAGCGCGTAGTTGTGACCGCTCCATACGAAGATATTCTCGCGGCCGAGGGCATCGGCGATCGTATCGGGATCGACGCGATCGTGGACGAAGGAGACGGTCGGCACGCGACGGTTCACGTGCGATGGGTCGCTGATGCCGATGATGCGAATACCCTTGATCGCGCGAAGGCCGTCGATCAAATGCTGTGCGAGTTCGGCCTCGTACCCGCTCGCGACCTCGAAGCCGCGGCGGATGCGCGAGCGGCGCGCGCCGGTTTCGCCGGCCAACTCCCCGATCCACGCGAGGTGATCGACGCTCGCTTCGAGTCCGGCGAAGAGTTCGATCTGCGGCGTGCCAAGTTCGAATCGTACCGGAATCTCGTCCGACGACGGCCGCACTTTGTAGGCCGCAAGCTCCTGCAGCAGTTCCGCACGGCCGAAGACGATGCCGAGATGCGGTCCGAAAAATTTGTAGGACGAGCAGGCGAGAAAGTCGCAGCCCAGCGCTGCCACGTCGATGAAGCCGTGCGGCGCAAACTGGACGGCATCGACGTAGGTGAGCGCTCCCGCATGTTTGGCTCGCGCCACGAGCGCGGCGACGTCGTTGATCGAGCCGGTAAGGTTGCTTGCATAGGTGAAGGCGACCAGACGCGTGCGGTCACTCAAAACGGCGTCCAAGGCGGCTGGCTCGACGCGCCAGCTCTCCGCATCGAAGGGAACCGAACGAATCGTGAGGCCGCGCTCCTGCGCCATCGTGAGCCACGGTGCCACGTTCGCGTCGTGATCCATCTGCGTAACGACGATTTCGTCGCCCGGTTCCATCTCGCGCGTCAGCGCGCGCGCTAGGCGAAAGGTGAGCGAGGTCATGCTCGGGCCCACGATGATCTCGCGCGGGCTGCGCGCGCCGAGCAGATCGGCCATTGCTGCGCGGCCCGCGTCGGTGACGGCCTCGGCCGCGATGCTCGTCACGAAAAAGCCGCCGAGGTTTGCATTGGTCTCGATCAGGCAGCGCGCGGTCGCGTCGGCGACGCGGCGTGGAACCTGCGTGCCGGCGGGATTGTCCAGATAGCGCCGGGGCACGCCGCCGTCGGTGCGTGCAAGCGCGGGAAAGGCAGCACGAATCGCATCGATCGGGAAGGTCATGCGCGCCTCTTCGCGCGCAGGCGCAGGCCTGCCTCGCGCGGTAGTGGGTGCGCATGCGCCGCTGGGAAACGCTCACCGCCCTCGTCGCGGTCATGTGCGCGATTTTGGGCGCTTCGCGCGTACCGGGACATGCGATCCTCACCGCAGCCGGTATGACGCTGATCGCGATCGTCGCGGCCTCGCGCCTGCGTGAGATCGTGCGCGGATTGAACGCCCGCGTCCCCTCCGATGCTGCGGAACGCGCAAAACGCATCCGAGCGGAGCGCGAGCGACGGCTCGACCGCTGAAGGAGTGGCGCGAAGGGCCATGCCCTCGCGGCACGGAAGGCGCGGGCATGGTAACGGCATTTATCCTGATGAACGTCGCACGTCCGCGTTTGAAATCGATCGCCGACGATCTGCTCGCGATCCCAGGCATCGCCGAGGCCTATTCGGTGGCGGGACCGTTTGACATGGTAGCCATTGCGCGGGTGAAAGAGCACGACGACTTGAACGATCTCGTAACCGAGCACATCGCCGCGCTCGATGGCATCGAATCCACCGAGACGCTGATCGCATTTAAGACGTTTGCGAAAAAAGACCTCGGCCTGCTCTGGGATATCGGCGTCGATTAGCGCGCCTGCACGCACGTAATCAGCGAGCGCTCAGAAGAGCGAGAGCTGGGCGTGGGGTTCGAGGTATTCGGCGTCGATGCCGAGGGCGCGCAAGCGATGCGTGAAGTCGCGCCAACCGTGATTGAGCAGCACCTTGCGCGGTTGAGCGCGTTCGACGTAGGCGAGCAACGCCGGATAGTCGGCATGATCGGAGAGCGCAAAACCGCGCTCGGTGCCGTAGCGAAAAAACGCGCCGCGATCGATCGCCCAGCCGGTGAGGATGGCCGTGCGCACGTTGCGACCGCGCAGTGCGGGCGGCAACGCCTTGCCGCCGGGCGGCCAGATGAGCACCCGCGTCGGATCGAACGTCTGCGCGTCGTAGCGTTCGTACGGCGGCAACACGACGCCGGCTTCGAGGTACACGCGTGCCATCGCGTCGATCGCACCGTGTACGGCAAGCGGGAGGGCGGCGGCGCCAAGAATGGCCATCGCCTCCTGTGCTTTTCCAAGCGAGTAGGCGAAGAAGACCGGTGTCGCGTCGCATTCGAGCGACTCGCGTGCAAACGCGATCATCTCGCCCGCGATCTCGTCGCGCGGCGGGAAGACATACTGCGGCCGCCCGAACGTGCACTCCATCAGCAGCACGTCGCAACGCTTGATCTCGGGCGGCTCGACCGTGAGCGATGGCGCGAGTTTGAAATCGCCCGTGTACACGAACGCGCCCGCCTCGCCCTCGATCAGCAGTTGAGAACTGCCAAGGACGTGTCCCGCGGAGAAGAGCGTCAGACGGTGCTCGCTTTCGTACCACGGTACGTTGAAGGGGTGTTCTTCGAAGGTGACCGAGCGATCGGGGCGTTCGCTGTGCGGCAGAAGCGAGAGCTGCGGCGCACGCGTGGTACGGCGCGAAAAGCGCACGCGGCAGATGCGCGCCGTGTTCGGCGTTGCGACGACCGTTCGATGCGCGCGCGCGTGATCGGCGTGGCCGTGCGAGACGTAGCAGCGCTCGCGTGAACGCATGCTATCGATCCACAGATCGAGCGCGCCGGCGTACAGCGCCCCGCTCTCCAAGGAGATCATTACGAACGAACGTTCGCCTCCAGAAGGAAAACTCTCTGCTCCCACGCGATGTTCTGGGGAGCATCATGGCACGAATTTACGAGAATCTGGCCGATACGTTCGGCAACACGCCCCTGGTGAAGATCCCGCGCTTGAACGCGGGGTTACCCGGAACCGTGCTCGTCAAGATGGAGTCGTTCAATCCGGCTGGCTCCGTCAAAGATCGCATCGGCGTCGCGATGATCGAGGCCGCCGAGGCGGACGGTCGCTTGCGCCCGGGCATGACGATCATCGAACCAACGAGCGGGAACACCGGGATCGCGCTTGCGTTCGTCGCCGCAGCCAAGGGCTATCGCTGCATTCTCGTGATGCCCGATACGATGACGATCGAGCGCCGGAACCTGCTCAAAGCCTATGGTGCGCAGGTCGTGCTCACACCCGGTGCCGAGGGGATGAAGGGTGCGATCGGTAAGGCGACCGCGGTCGCGGCGAACGCTCCGGATGCATATTTCATGCCGCAGCAGTTCGAAAACGCGGCGAACCCGCAGATTCACTATCGCACTACGGGCGAGGAGATCTTGCGCGATACCGATGGCGCCGTCGATGTTTTCGTCGCGATGGTCGGCACCGGCGGAACGGTGACGGGTGTTGGACGTTTGCTTAAAGAGCGTAAACCCGGCGTGCGCATCATCGCGGGCGAACCCGATGCCTCGCCGGTGCTTTCGGGCGGCGCGCCCGGGCCGCATAAGATTCAAGGCACGGGGACGGGCTTCGTCCCGAAGGTGCTCGATACGACGGCGTACGACGAGGTGCTGCGCGTCACCGATGCCGATGCGATTGCAACCGCGCGCCGCGCGGCGCGCGACGAGGGCATGTTGATCGGCATTTCGGCCGGCGCCAACCTATGGGCGGCGTTGCAAGTGGCCGCGCGTCCCGAGTCGAAGGGCAAGACGATCGTGACGATCGCGTGCGATACCGGCGAGCGCTACTTGAGCAATCCGGTCTTTGCCGAACAAGATGCGGTCGTGATCGAGCCCGCTCTCGTCTAATCGAACGGAACATCGTGCAGCAACCCTCCGGCCTTCCCATCGTCGATGTCACGCGTGGCGATATCGTCGAATCGGTTCATCACGTCGCCGCCTGCGCCGCAACGCCGGCGGGCAACGTACTCTTCGCCGTCGGCGACGTCGAAACGCCCGTGTTCCTGCGTTCGACCGCGAAGCCGTTTATCGCCGCCGCCGCGGTGGCCGCAGGCGTGCGCGAGGCCTTCGATCTCACGATGCAGGAACTTGCGGTGATGAGCGCCTCGCACGCGGGCGAGCCGTTCCACGTCGAAGCGGTGCAATCAATTTTAAAGAAGATCGGCCTGGATGCAAGCGCGCTGCGCTGCGGCCCGCATCTGCCATACAACGAACGCGCAGCGCAAGCGATGCAACGCGCGGGCGAAGAGCCGACCGCGTTGCACAACAACTGCTCGGGAAAACATGCGGGAATCCTCGCGCTCTGCAAGGTGATGGGCGCGGATATCGATACGTATCTCGAAGCCGAGAACCCGGCGCAGCAGGCAATTCTGGCATTTTGCGCCCGCATGTCGGACGACGATCCGTCGGCCTGGCCGCTCGGTGTCGATGGCTGCGGCATTCCGGTCTATGCCACCGGACTGCGTAAAGCCGCGATGGCGTTCGCGCGCTTTGCCGCGCTTGCCGGGATCGCGCCGCGCGATGCGATGGCGCTGCTCGTGATCCGCGATGCGATGGTTTCCTATCCCGAGTACGTGGCGGGAACGGGCGAGTTCGATAGCGTGCTGATGCAGGCGGCGGGCGGTGCGATTGCCTGTAAGGCCGGTGCCGAAGGCGTGCACGGCGTGGCGCTGATCGCGCAGGGGCTCGGCTTTGCAAGCAAGGTGATCGACGGAACGGGCGGGCGCGCGCGGCCGCCCGTAACCCTGGCCGCGCTGCGCGCCCTCGGCGCCCCGGTCTCGAATGCCACCGAACTCCGTGGCTTTGCGGAGCCGATCGTGTATAATCGGGCTGGGCGAGCGGTCGGAGCGATCCGGCTGAACGCCGACTTCGCCGTCGAACAAGCGAGTACAACGTAGTTGAATGAATATGTGCGCCTGCTCTCCGAGCGGGTTCTCCTTTTTGACGGCGCCATGGGCACGCAGCTCATGGCGCTTGATCTTTCCGCCGCCGATTTCGGCGGCGAACGATATGCGGGCTGTAACGAAGCCCTCGTGCTCACGCGGCCCGATGCGATCCGCGCGATCCACTCGGCGTATCTCGAGGCGGGTGCCGACGTCGTCGAGACCGACTCGTTTACCGCCTCGCGTTTGAAGCTCGACGAGTACGGTCTTGGCGCGAAGACCTACGAGATCAACGTCACCGCGGCGCGCCTGGCGCGCGAAGCCTGCGATGCGATTGCGACGCCCGATCGTCCGCGCTTTGTCGCGGGTTCGATGGGGCCGACCGGCATGCTGATCTCGTCCTCCGATCCGTTACTCTCGAAGATCACGTTCGCACAACTCGCCGAGATCTACGGCGAGCAGGCTCGTGCGCTCGTCGATGGCGGAGCCGACCTGCTCTTGCTCGAGACGATGCAAGACCTGCTCGAACTCAAGGCCGCGATCGCGGGCATCACGCGCGCCTTCGCCGAGGGCTGCCGGCGCGTGCCGATCCAAGCGCAGCCGACGCTGATCACCGAAGGCCGCATGCTGCTCGGGACCGATATTCGCGCGATTACGGCCACGCTCGATGCGTTGCCGATCGACGTGATCGGCCTCAACTGCTCGACGGGCCCGGCACAGATGCGCGATAGCGTGCGCTATCTCGCCGAGAACTCGCGCTGCTTCGTGAGCGTCATACCGAACGCAGGCCTGCCGCTGATGGGACCCAAGGGCGAGACTATCTACCCGGAATCGCCTGCGGAGCTTGCGCGCGAGTTACTCTCGTTCGTGCGCGAGTTCGGTATCGAGGCGATCGGCGGTTGCTGTGGCTCTACGCCCGCACATATCGCAGCGCTGCGCGCGGGCCTGGACGAACTCGGCTCCGCCTATCCGGTACGCGCGCGTGCTGCCGGCGGTGCGCAGGAGGTGGCAAGCGCGATGACCGCGGCCGCGCTCGAACAAGAGCCGCGCCCGCTGCTCGTGGGCGAGCGCATCAACAGCCAGGGCTCGCGCAAGATCAAACGGCTGTTGCTCGAGGACAACTACGACGAGATCATGCTCGTCGCGCGCGAGCAGGTCGAAGGAGGCGCACACGTCCTCGACGTGTGCTGTGCGTTGACCGAGCGCACCGACGAGGAGGTGCAGATGCGCGAACTGGTGCGCCGTCTCGCGCAGTCGATCGAAGCGCCGCTGATGATCGATTCGACCGAAGCGCGCGTGGTGCAGGTCGCGCTCGAAAACTATCCCGGTCGCGCAATCGTGAACTCCGTTCACCTTGAGGCTGGGCGTGCCAAGATCGATGTTGTGCTGCCGCTTGCAGTCGAGCACGGCGCGGCGGTGGTTGCGCTCACGATCGACGAATCGGGTATGGCTAAGACCGCGCAGCGCAAGCTTGAGGTGGCCAAGCGCATCTACGAGATCGTGGTCGGCGAATATGGGCTTCCGCCCGGCGCGCTGATCTTCGACGATCTCACCTTTACGCTTGCGACGGGCGAGCCGGAGTTCGCAACCTCGGCGATCGAGACGATCGAGGGCATTCGCTTGATCAAGCGCGCCCTGCCCGGCGTGCTCACCTCGCTTGGGGTATCGAACGTCTCCTTCGGACTCAAACCACCGACGCGTGCCGCTCTCAACTCGGTATTCTTGCATCATTGCGTCGATGCGGGGCTCGACGCGGCGCTCGTGCACGCAAAAGAGATCACGCCGTACGCCGAACTCGATGCAACCGTTCGCGAGCTCTGCGACGACCTGGTTTTCAATCGCCGGCCCGACGCGCTCGCGCGGTTGATCGAGCATTTCGAGACGGCGCAGACGCATGCCGGCGAGTCGAAAGGCGACACGAACGATGCCGACGTGAACCTGCCGATCGAAACGCAGATTCATCAGGCGATTTTGCGACGCCGCAAGGACGGCATCGAGGCCAAGATTGACATCGCCCTGCAGACGCGCACGCCGGTTGGGGTACTCAACGAGATTCTGCTGCCTGCAATGAAGGATGTCGGGGACAAGTTCGGCGCGGGCGAGCTCATTCTGCCGTTTGTACTGCAATCGGCCGAGGTGATGAAGAAGGCGGTTGCGCACCTGGAGCAGTTTCTCGAACGCAAAGAGGGCACGACCAAAGGCACGGTCGTGCTGGCCACGGTGTTCGGCGACGTGCACGATATCGGCAAGAACCTCGTCAACACGATCCTGGCGAACAACGGCTATACCGTGCACGATCTCGGAAAACAGGTGCCGATGAACACGATCCTCGAGAAGGCGGTCGAGGTGAATGCCGATGCGATAGGCCTCTCCGCGCTCTTGGTCTCGACGAGTAAACAGATGCCGATCTGTGTTGAAGAGCAAGATAAGCGCGGTTTGCGTTATCCGGTGATTGTCGGAGGCGCCGCGATCAATCGCGATTTTGGCCGGCGTATCGCGCTGCTCGACGACGGCGAGCGCTATTTTGAGCCCGGGCTCTTTTATGCGAAGGATGCCTTCGAAGGACTCGAGGTGATGGATCGCCTCACGAGCGATCCGGCCGAACGCGAACGCTTCATCGAACGGCAGCGTGCCGAAGCCTTTGCGCAACGCGAGCGTCTTCGCAGTGCAACACCGCATCACGCAAGCGAACCGACGATCTCGGCCGTGAAGGCGGAGCACGTCGATATTCCGGTGCCGCCATTTTGGGGTGCGGTGACGCTCGATGACCTTAACGTCGCGGAGCTGTGGCCCTGCTTCGACCTCAAGAGCCTCTACCGGCTTTCGTGGGGCGCGAGCAACACGAAGGGCGAGGCCTTCGAGGCGTTGATGCGCGAGGAGTTCGAACCGCGGCTGCATCGCTACCAAACGCAAGCTGCGCGCGGCGACCTGTTGTTGCCGAAGGTGGCGTACGGCTACTATCCGGCCGCCGGCATCGGCAACGACGTCGTACTCTACGATCCGCAGGAGCGCACGCGCGAGATCGGGCGCTTCCCGTTCACGCGTCAGATCGGCGGCGAGCACCTCTGCCTTGCGGATTACCTGCGCGAACCGCAGGAGGGCCTGCCGATCGACGTGGTGGCTTTACAGGTGGTAACGATCGGAACCGAGGCGGCGAAACGCACCGAGGCGCTGCAAGCTGCGGCCGATTATAGCGAGTCGTACTTTCTGCACGGCTTCACCGTGCAATCGGCGGAGGCACTTGCGGAGTGGACGCATCGGCGTATCCGCACCGAACTGCGCCTGGGGGCCGAGCGTGGCAAGCGCTACTCGTGGGGCTACGGCGCGTGCCCCGACCTTTCGCAGCACGAGATCGCCTTCCGCGTCCTCGACGCGCAAGCGCGCATCGGTGTTGAGCTTACCGAGGCGTTTCAGATCGTGCCGGAGCAATCCACCGCAGCGATCGTGATGCACCACCCGCGCGCATCGTACTTCAACGCCTCGGCAGTGCGCTGACGGATGACGGACCCCGCACTCCTTGACCTCGTGCGGGCTCGGACCTCCACCGACCATCGAGGAGTGGATTCGCCGGCAGAGGTGAGGCTTGCCGGCACCGAAGCAGCGGGCTATGAGCGTGTTGACGATCGTTATCATTGCCCTTTCCGTCGTCGCGATCGGCTTTGCCGTCGTATGGCTGCGCGAGATGCCCAAACTTGGCGGCTTCGTAATGCCGTCGATCGGTCACGTCGGCATTGGACTGCTTACCGATTTCCTCGATACGCTCGGCATCGGGTCGTTCGCACCGACGACCTCGCTTTTCAAGTTCTTCAAGCTGGTGCCGGACGAAAGGATTCCGGGAACGCTGAACGTCGGTCATACGTTGCCGACGGTTGCGGAAGCGCTGATCTATACTACCGTGATCGGCGTCGATCCGCTCACGATGGTCGCCCTCATCGTGGCGTCGGTCGCTGGGGCGTGGCTCGGCGCAGGGCTCGTCGCGCGTTGGCCGCGACGATACGTTCAAATCGGCATGGGCGGTGCGCTTGCGGTCGCTGCCGTGCTCTTCGTGATGACGAACCTGAAACTGTTTCCGGGCGGGGGTACCGCACTTGGCTTGAGCGGAACCCTGCTCGTTATCGGCATCGTCATCAACTTTTGCCTCGGTGCGTTGATGACGGTCGGCATCGGCCTCTACGCACCGTGCCTGATTCTCATTAGCATGCTTGGCATGAACCCGCGCGCCGCATTCCCCATCATGATGGGTTCGTGCGCGTTTCTCATGCCGATCGCAAGCACGCGATTTGTGAAATTCAATGCATACGACCTGAAAGCCGCGCTCGGATTGACGCTTGGGGGCATCCCCGGCGTCTTGATCGCTGCGTTCATCGTGAAATCGCTACCGCTTACCTACGTGCGGTGGCTGGTTGTGATCGTGGTGGTCTATGCCGCCTTCTCCATGCTGCGTTCTGCTATGCTCGAACGCGCCAAGGGCGCCGCGGAAGCACCGGCCGCGTCCTAACGCATGCTCTTCGGTCTCGCGCTGCACCAGACGGCCTCGGCGGTTGCGATCATCGCGCAGATGATTACGCCCGCGATCTTCATCCTTGCCTGCGGCAATCTGCTCGCGAGCACGGTCAGTCGCGTCGCGCGCGTCTTCGACCGGTCGCGCGTGCTCATCGACGAGGCGCGCACGCATACCGCGCACTCGACGGAGCACGTCTTCCTTCGTGCCGAGCTCGAAATTTACAAGCGCCGCGCGTATGCACTCGAATATGCGATGACGCTCTACTATACCGCGATCGGGTTCTTCGTCGCGGCGAGCCTTTTCGTAGCGATCAGCGTCATCGCCCCCGTCGTGGCGTGGCTGCCGACGGCGCTGACGGTGGTGGGCGCGCTGCTCGTACTCGGCGGCAGCATCGCCTCGCTCATCGAGGTGCGGCTGGCGACCGGCGCGGTGCGCTCGCTGATCGACCGCAGCCTGTAGCGCTACGCGTAGAGATCGCGCCGGGTCGCGGGGATCGTCACGCGCCCGTCGGCGTCGGGGCGTGCGAGCAACGACTGGTGCAGGCCGATCGATCCGCCTTCGAACGAGACCGCACTCGCTGCCATGTAGAGCCGCCACGTACGATATGCGCTGGCGCCTGCCTCCGCGATCGCGCACTGAGCGTTTTTTTCAAGATTTGCGACCCAGGCGCGCAGCGTGCGCGCGTAGTGCTCTCGTAGGTTCTCAACGTCGCGTACCTCGAAGCCGGCGCGCTCGGCGATTGCGAGCATGTCGCCGATCGCGGTGAGATCACCGTCGGGAAAGACGTAGCGGCGGATGAAGGGGTTGCTCGGTGCGGTGCGCCCCGGACTCTGCTCGGTGATCCCGTGATTGAGAAAGAGGCCGCCCGGTCGCAGCGCGGTGAACGCCGCGCGAAAATACTCGGGCAACTTTTTGCGCCCGACGTGCTCCACCATGCCGATGCTCGCGATCCGATCGAAGCGCCGTTCGCCCAGATCGCGGTAGTCGAGCAGCTCCACGCTCGCGCGTTCGCGCAGCCCGAGTTCATCGATCCGCCGATTGGCTTCGTCGTGCTGCGCCCGGCTGAGCGTGATGCCGAGCGCGCGCGCTCCGCGCTGTGCCGCCGCGATGACGAGCGCACCCCAGCCGCAGCCGATGTCGAGGAGCGTCATTCCAGGCTCCAGGCGCAGTTTGCGCAGCACGTACGCGAGCTTCGCACGTTGTGCATCGTCGAGCGCCGTGACGCCGTCGTCGTAGTATGCGCAGCTATAAACGAGCTCGCGATCGAGGAAGCCGCGATAGAACGCCACGGGCTGATCGTAGTGGAAGGCGATCGCGGCGCGGTCGCGTTCGCGTGAGTGCAGCGCGCCTTGCAATTCTGCTCCATTCACGTTTGCGCGGCTATTGCGCGGCAGCCGTGCGAGCAGCAGCGCAATGCGCGCGCGTTCGAGCATCGAACGCGTCTCGCTCGCGTGGTTCAAGGTGGAGATTGCGGCGCAAAGATCGCCTTCTACGTCGATTGCACCGGTGACGAACGCTTCGCCTGCGTGTAGATCGACGGGTGGTACGATCGCTCGGCGCAGGGCGCCTGGATCGTTCACGACAAAGGTAAAATCGCGTTCGGCCGTGATGCTCGGGAGTTCGCTTCCGTCCCAGAAGCGGATGTCGAAGTTGCGCCGGAAGCGGTCGCCGAAGACGGTTTCGAGAACGGCGGCGTTCCGCGCAACGGTCGCGGATTCGCTCATGCGCACTCGCTACGACGCGAGCGAGGCTTTCTCCGCGCCCAGACCGTACACGATCTCGCCGCCGACCATCGTGCCCAAGATCGTGTAGTCTTCGTCCCAGAACGAGAGGTCGGCGCGGTGGCCGGGAGCGATGCGTCCCATCTCGCTCTCGAGACCGAGTAACTTCGCCGGAGCGTGCGTTGCCGCCATCACCGCCTGGGCGAACGAGATCTCGGCGTACGACATGTAGTTACGTACCGCTTGGTCGATGCGCAGCGCACTTCCGGCGATCGTGCCGTCGGCTGCTCGCATGACGCCGCCGTCGATATGATAGCTCGGATCGGGGGCCGGCATGACGTCGGTTGCGAGCACGATGCGATCCCCGAGCGTGCGATACAGAATATCGACCATCACGGGCGAGACGTGGTAGCCGTCGCTGATGACGTGCACGAGCGTACGGCGGTCCTGAATGAACGCGGCGAGGATCGACGGATCGCGGTGGATCAGCGGCGGCATGCCGTTGAACGCATGCGTGAGCGAGCGGAAGCCGATGCCGATCGCAAGCAGACCTTCGCGATAGTGGGCGCCGGTGTGGCCGGCCGAACAGACCACGCCGTGCTCGAGAAAAACGCGCGTCGCATCGGCCGCGCCGTCGATCTCGGGCGCCATCGTGACGAGCAGGCACGCGCCTTTGCACGCATCGATCATCTCGCGCGCGCGATCTGCAGTCGGTGCGACCAGCCACTCGAGCCGGTGCACGCCGCGAAACTTTGGATTGAGGAACGGTCCCTCGAAATGGATGCCGAGACAGCGCGCGCCACGAGGCGCGTCTTCTTCGAGATCGTGTGCCGCATCCACGATATCCGAGGCGGCGTGTAGCATCGATTCGTACGGTGCGGTCATGATGCTCGCGACGAAACCCGTCGCGCCCATGCGTGCGTACTCGACGGCCGCAACGGGCACGGCGTTGCCGTGATCGCGATTGAAGAGCAGTTCGCCCGCGCCGTTGGTGTGGACGTCGATCAACCCGGGTGCGATACTGCTGCCCGCGGGAAGGGTGAGATCCGATGCGCCGTCCGCGGGAAGTACCGCGGCGATGCGTCCGTTCTCGACGGCGAGCCGCCCGAACGTCGATGTGCCGTCCCCGATCGCAAGAAATGCGGGGCCTATCGTCATCCTCATAGCCGACCCGGTACGTTCGACGGCCGGGGTGTCAGCGCCCCTTACCAAAGATGCGTGCCAAGAACCCCGATCGCTGCTCGGTTGACGGCTTGGCCGGCTGCGCGACCGCTGCGTGCTCTTGCGCAGCGCGCGCCATACGCTCCAAGCGCACCATGTGCGCCTCGGCGTGCGATTCGAGCGTCGTGCGTAGCGCCTCGGTTTCGTTCCAACCTGCGGGCGCGCGTCCGGCGCGGCGGGCCTCGTCATGCTCGTGCGCGGAGACGACGAAGATGCGCTCCGCGGGAATGTTACGCTCTTTCAAATAGGCCTGTGCGAGCTCGACGACGTGGCGCCGTTCGTTCGGCGCCTCGTTATCGGCGATCGTATGCACGAAATGCATCGGCTTGTTGAACTCGGCAACGCGTTCGTAGAGGCTCAACTCGCGATCGGAGAGTTGGCGCGAGAAGAGACACAGAATCTCGCTTGCGTGCGATGCGGCGACCACGTTGACGTCCTCCGCACTTGCTTCGCCGGTGTCGAAAGCGGGCGCATGGACCAGGACGAGCTCGCGGGGCAGGGTCCACGGCACGAGCACGAGCACCGGCGCCTCGGACGCGTGCGCCGTCGCTTGCGCGAAGGGAATCTCGCGCCATTCGCCGCCGGCGCCGAGCGTATAGGCAGCCTCGCGCTCGCCGAATCTCACGTGAACGGGAAAACGCACGCTGCCGGCCACGTCGTCGTTGAGCACGGCGCGGCCGGCAAACGCATTGATCAGACTCGTCTTGCCGCGTCGAAGTCCGCCAAGGACGGCGACACGCCAGCGCGACGGACGCAAGCCGAGATCGTAGAGATGCGGGTCGAAGCTCGAGGCATCGTGTGCCATGCGCACCGCATGCGCTCCCGGATCGGCCGGCTCGATCTCTTCGTCGTGCTCCATGAACGTGCCGACAAGCGCACGCATCGCCTCCATTTCGGTCGCCAGTGCTTCGCGACGCTGTTCGAGCGCAGCCTGAACGCTCGCCGCGTCGTTGCGTTCGCGCGCGGCGAGCGCGCGGTCGATGCTGCCCACCTCGGCGTCGCGTTTATCGACCACGGCAGCAGAGATCGCTTGTGCGAGCTCATCGTACAGGTGTTGCAATCGTGCGGCGACACGCTCGGCAAACGCCAAGACCTCGGTGCGGAAGCGCGGAAAGATCTCGGCGCGCAGATCCGCGATCAACTCACGCTTCATGTATGCGCCGTCGCGGCGTGTCGCAAAGCGGGTGGCGATGTCGTGGACGAGCCCGATCGCGGGTCCCCCGATCGCCTCGAGTACGATCGTTGCGCGAATTGCATCGCGGACGTCGCCGTTCCAGAGGCTCGTGCCCGGTTCGGCGTTAAACGCGCGCGCCGCCGCGTCGTTGGGCGAGAAGCGCATCGGTACGATCGCTTCGGCGCGTTCGAGCGCGTGCTCGATCTCGCCAGCGACACCGGACGCGGTCGCTCGTGCGAACTCTTCGACGACGTGGGCGACGACGCGATCGACGATTATGTGGAGCCGGGCGCGGTCGCGAAGCCGTGCGACGTCGGCCGTGTCGAACGCTTGCGCGAGGGCGCGCTCCAGATCGTCGGCAAGATTGCCGCCGTGGTCTTGCATGGATTGACGCACGCGAGCACCAAGCGCAAGGAGCGAAGCGCCCTCAGCATGCGCGCGTTCATCGAGTTCGTGGAGGTGGGGCAAGAGCGCGGCTCGTTTGGCGGCGAGCGTGGCCTCGTCGAAGACGAGCATTGCGAGGTCGCCGTCGATCTGCGCGCGTTCGTCGGCGATCGCCGACGAAACGCGGTCGCGCACGCGGCGAAGGCGAGCACGTCCGGTATTGCGGATCAACGATGCGTCGAGCGCATCGAGAAAGCGAGGGAAACGGCTAGCTTGCGTGCGGCTCGCGTCGCCGGCGAGCTGCCCTTCGACGTACTCGCGTGCCGAGAGCGCGTACACGTAGGTTCCCGGCGCATGGACGGCTGCGAGCGTCGCGATGCGATCGTAGGCATGCTCCCACGCCGGGCGTCCGTCGCCCTGCGGCTGCTCCCAGAGATCGATCTTCGTCTGCACGATAAAGATCGAGTCGATATGTTGTCGTACGATGCCCAGAAACGATGCGTCGCCTTCGGTGAACGGCTGCTGCGTATCGATCAGGTAGAGCACCGCGTCGGCAGTCGGGAGAAATTGCAGCGTCGCGCGTCGATGTGCCGGGTTGATCGATGCGAGCCCGGGTGTGTCGGCGACGACGAAGCCACGCTCGAGAAACGGCGAGTTCGTGGTGACGGCGACGCGCGTTGGCGCATCGCGCTCGTCCTTGGTT
Source organism: Vulcanimicrobiota bacterium (assembly GCA_027452165.1). Lineage (GTDB taxonomy): Bacteria > Vulcanimicrobiota > Vulcanimicrobiia > Vulcanimicrobiales > Vulcanimicrobiaceae > REEB354. The sequence goes on from DAIDGX010000022.1 coordinate 101,968, forward strand.
GCGTCGTGGATCGTTCCTACCCCGCCCGATCCGACCGCAATAAATCGGTTCAGGCGATCGAGCGGAATGCGTTCCGTGCGCCCGTCGTCATAGATGGCGTGGGCCTCGTCGGCGGGGCCATATTCGAGTTCGGTAATCGTTGCGGTCGAAGGGTTGATGTCCGTAGCGAGGAGTCCCACAAGCGTCCGCTGACCGCCCGCCGATTCTTCATAGCGAAATTTGTTTAGGAGCGCGTTGAGCAAAAACGATTTGCCGCTCGAGAACTCGCCGACGACGGCGAGCACGAACCTTCCGCGCTCCAGTCGTGTGCGCGCGCGGCGCACGCTCTTGGCGCGCTCGTCTCCGAGCAACGGCTCGACCGCGAGCAGACGCGCGACGAGATCGTCGCGCGTCTGCTCGTAGCGACGCATGGCATCGGTATCGACGCGGCTCACGGGGGAGTGACGCTTAGCGCCTGATCAACGCGAGGGCTTCGTCGCGCCGGCGTTCCATCAGGGCTTTCGTATCGCCTTCGACGTTGAGTCGCAGCAACGGCTCGGTGTTGGAGGGGCGAATGTTCATCCACCAGTCGGGGTACGAGATCGTGATGCCGTCGAGCCGGTCGATCGTGGCGTCCGCGTGGGCGGCCTCGAGTTCTTTGAGCTTCGCCGGGACGTCCTTGACCTCGCTGTTGATCTCGCCGGAGCGAAACCGCGTGTCGATCGGCGCGATGACCTTGCTTACCGGCATGCTCGCTTCGCTGAAGACTTCGAGGCACTGCATCAGCGCGATCATCCCCGAATCTGCGTACCAGTTGTTTTTGAAGTAGAAATGCCCCGAGTGTTCGCCGCCAAATACGATGTCTTGCTCGCGCATCATCTTCTTGATGATCGAGTGTCCGACTTTCGAGCGGATCGCGATGCCGCCCGCCTTCTCGACGAGTTCGGGAACGCTGCGGCTGCAGATGAGATTGTAGAGGATCTTCGCTCCCGGTTGCTTCTTGAGCGTGTTGAGTGCGACGAGCGCCGTGACCGTGCTACCGTCGATCAACGCCCCCGTCTCATCCACGATGAACATCCGATCGGCATCCCCGTCGAACGCAACGCCGAGATCGCAACCGTGCTTGCGCACCGCTGCTTGCAGATCGACCATGTTCTCGGGTTCGATCGGGCTCGCGGGATGATTCGGGAAGGTGCCGTCGAGTTCGAAGTACAGCGGTAGTACCTCACAAGGAAGATGCTTGAACACATGGGGCACCGTTTCGCCCGCCATGCCGTTGCCTGCGTCGATGGCGACCTTGAACGGCTTGATGCGCGTGCGATCGATGAATCCAAGACAATGCTCGGCGAAATCGTCGAGCACGGAACGCTCGAGGATCGCGCCCGGTGTGGCCGCTGCGGGCGGGAGGTCGTTCGCCATGATGCGGTCGCGGATCGTTGCGAGGCCGGTCTCGAGCGAGATCGCTTCGGCTGCCTTCCGGGTGAACTTCATCCCGTTGTATTGCGCGGGGTTGTGCGATGCCGTGATCATCACGCCGCCATCGAAGCCGTACTTGCCGACCGCGAAGTAGAGCGCGTCGGTCGAGACCTGGCCGATGTACGTGACCTCGGCGCCCGTCTCGGTGGCGCCCCGCGCGAACGCCGCGTAGAGCCGCTCGCCCGACGGTCGCATGTCGCGCCCGACGACGATGCGCCGGCCCCCGACGAGATCGGGAAAGCAGCGTCCGATCGCATAGGCGATATCGTCGGATATCTCTGACGGATAAATGCCGCGAACGTCGTAGGATTTGAAAAGACCTGGGCTCAGATGCGTATGCATGGCCCAACCTCGTTCGGAAAGGCCGATGGCGACCCCTAGGGAATGCGCCCGCATACGTATGCTACCTAAGTCGCTGCCATTGTGAAGAGCAGTCGTTCGTTTACGTCGATTCCCGGAACGGTCGTGTGGACGGCTTTCCTTGTGATCGCGGTCGTGATCGCGGTGCAAGGGGCATTCCAAACTCGAGCCTCGATTGCCGCGACCTTCGCGGCGCAGTCGCGCATCGTGCGCGCGCAGCTTGCGCTCGAGGAGATGCGCCGCCTGCAGATCGACGAGGAGAACGCCGTGCGCGGCTTCTCCCTTACGCACGACCCATTCTATTATACGCAGTACCTGGGCTTCGTGGCACGGTTCGACGGCAAGCTTGTGGAGGTTCGTCGCGCGCTCCATGCCGAGGGCCTCGTGGCCGGAGCCGGATTGCTAAGCGATTACGCTGCGTTGCAGGGCAGCTGGCGCGGTAAAATCGCCGAGCCCTTGCTCGCACATCCCGGACGCGACGTCACGTCGATCGACAAAGAGAACAAAGTCTTCACCGACGTCGAAGATCGTGCGGTGCAATCGTTGCGCGATATGCTTGCCGCGCGTAGCGCCTCGCTCACGCGTAGCACCCAAGAACAGGTGAATCGCACCGCGTACGCCCGAGCGTTCTTCGTGCTCCTCTTCGGGCTGCTGGCGATCCTTTTTAACGGCTTTCGTGGACGGCTGAATCGGGAACTCGAAGAAGAGCGCACGACGACCGAGATTCTGCAGCGGGCGTTCCGCAGCGAAACCGTTCCCTTGCCCAATTGCGAGGTCGGGAGCGCGTACCTCGCGGCAAGCAGCCACTTGGCCGTCGGCGGTGACGTGTTCGATCTCTACCGGCTCTCCGATACGCTCGCCTTGCTACTGATTGCCGACGTGAGCGGTAAGGGCATCGACGCAGCCGTCCTTACCGCGTTCATCAAATTTACGATTCGCGGTATCGCGCTACGCCGCCGCGATCCGGGCGCGATTTTACAAGAGTTCAACACGGCATTTTCGCAGACGGTCGAAAACCCGTACCTGTTCGTCTCGATGTTCGTCGGTGTGCTCGACACGGAAACCTTACAGTTGCGCTACGCGAGCGCGGGGCATGATTCGGCCTTTATTCGTCGTTCCACGAACGTGCAGCAACTCATGGTTACGGGGCCGGTGCTCGGCGTGATGGAGGAACCGTTCGGCTCCAAGGTCGTCTTTCTGGAAGACGGCGAGACCGTGGTGCTCGCAACGGACGGGTTGACGGAGGCGCGCAACCGCCAGGGCCGTTTGCTTGGCGAAGAAGGCGCGAAAGCCCTGATTGCCGCGAGCAGCGCGCAGCCGCAATTGCTCGCCGACGAGTTGCTTGCGCAGGTACGCGCGCTCGGCGGCAACGAGATGCGCGACGATCTCGCCGTGCTGGCGGTGCGCGTTCACGAAGCGGGGTCGAGCGATGCTTCGTAAGGCCGTCGCATCGATCCTCATGCTGGCGGCGTTCGCGTACATGCAGCCCGCACTCGCCCATGCGCCGGGCGCAAAAGGCGCGCCCCCGCATGGCGGATGCAAGGTGCAGGTCGGGGACCGCGTCGCGCTCTACGGCACGAGCGACGATCCCGACGTATTCATTTGGGATTCTCGCTTTCGTATGCGTGATTATGAGGGGGGCTCGTTCGATCAGATGCGCGCGCTCTTGCCCCATGCCACGCTTGCACCTGCCGGCACCCGCGCAACGGTGGAGGCATGCGTCGATAACTTCGTGCAGTCGAAGTACCTGTCCACGCCCGATGATGCGGTCGGCGTGGTCGTCACAAGCGGCCCGCTACGCGGAAAGCGCGGTTGGGTCGTCGGCGATGCGATTCGCGTGATCTGGTCGCATCACTAGCGCGCTTTACAGGACGGGAAAGACGCGCGGGCCGCGCGAGGTATCGAGGCGTTCGATCGCGATGCCGTACGCGCTCTCGACAATCGTTGGGTCGAGCACGCGCGCGGGTTCGTCGAAGGCAAGCATGCGTTCGCATCCGAGGAGCATCAGGCGATCGGCGTAGCTGGCGGCCTCGTTGAGATCGTGGAGAACGCAAACGATCGTACGCCCGGCGCGCGCGAGGTCGCGCAAGAGCGCGAGGATGCGATGGGCCACGCGCACGTCGAGATGGCTCGTGGGTTCGTCCAAGAGGATGATAGGGGTGCCTTGTGCGAGTCCCATGGCGATCCACGCACGTTGGCGCTCGCCGCTCGAGAGCGTCGCAAACGGCCGCTCCGCAAAGGGTTGAAGCTTCACGAGATCGAGTGCATCGTTGACCGCGCGCTCGTCGCCTGCCGTGGGATTCCACTCCCACCACGCATGGTGCGGGAAACGACCGATAGCGACGAGTTCGCGCACGGTGAGCGCATCGGTCATCGCATCGTCGCTCGTCACGAAGGCGATGTGACGTGCGCGTTCGAGCGGCGTCAGGTGAGCGATATCACGCCCGTCGAGTACGATGCTGCCGCCCTGTGGGGAGCGCAGGCCGCAAAGCGAGCGTAAGAGCGTGGTCTTTCCGACCCCGTTTGGGCCGAGGACCGCGACGAATTCGCCGGCACGCACCTCACCTGTGATCTCACGCACGAGCGTGCGCCCGCCGATGCCGATCGTCACTTGGCGCAACGCGATCACACGCGCTGCTCCTGGTGAAGATACAAGTAGAGGAACGCGGGTACGCCGATAAAAGCGAGCAGAACGCCGAGCGGCAGTTCCGACGGCGCGATGATCGAGCGCGCGATCGCATCGGCGACCGCGCAGAGGCCCGCTCCGAGTAAAGCACTTGCCGGCAAAAGGCTGCGCGCATCGGAGCCGATGACGCGGCGTGCAAGATGGGGCACGATGAGACCGATGAAGCCGACGATCCCTGCGAGCGTGACGCTCGCGGCGGTCAGCAGCGAGGCTGCGGCGAGGATCATCCACTGCGCGCGATCGACGTCGAGGCCGACGGTGCGCGCGCGTACGTCGCCTGCACGCAGCGCATTGAGCGCGGGAATGCAGGCGATCGCAAGCATCGATCCCATGCCAAGATACGGCAGCGCAAATCGCAAATCGCTCCAGGTGCGCCCGGCGATCGAACCTGCAAGCCACGCGAGAATCTGTTGGGCCGCGTCGGGCGAGTCCGCGCGCGCGATTGCAAACGCAACGATCGCCGAGAAGAGCGCCGAGAGCGAGATGCCCGCGAGAATCAGGCGATTGGCGTCGATGCCGCTTCCCCTCCGCGCGAGGAGCGCAACGACGACGGCCGCGCCAAGCCCGGCGACAAAACCGAGCGCCGGCAGCCACGGCGTTGCGATGCCGGCGAGGATCGAGAGCGCGATCGCGGCAGCCGCACCCGCACTGACGCCGGTGAGATAGGGATCGACGAGCGGATTGCGCAGGAGGCCCTGCAGGAGCGCGCCGGCGATCGCAAGCGCCGCACCGACCGCAGCCGCGATTGCAACGCGCGGCATGCGCAGTTGCCATACGATCGTCGCATTCGTGCCGTCGTGCGGGTGAAGGAGCGCGGCGAGAACGACGTGCGGCGCGATAAAGACGCCCCCGGCGAGAAGGCTCGTGGCGCACGCGCAGAGCGCAATGCACGCGAGGATCGAAAGGCGCAAGGGTGGCATGAACTTCGCGCCTTGGCCGGGGAGCCCGAAGTTCCTACCGCGAATCTTTGCGGAGTTCGTTACGTACGGAAGTCCGGTGCAAATCCGGCACGGTCGCGCCACTGTAAGCGGGGAGCGCGCGTACGCCACTGTCGGTAACAACGGCGGGAAGGTGACGCGAAGACGCGAGGATCCGCGAAGTCAGGATACGTCGGGCGAACATGCTGTTGCATCGTTCTACCTCGCGAAAAAGGGGGAATTATGGCTTCTATTTCAACGCGCCGCGGTGACGACGGAACCACCGGTGTTCCGGGTGGCGAGCGTCGTTCCAAAGGCGAACTGCGCGTCGAGGCCTCCGGCTGTATCGACGAACTCAACAGTACGCTCGGTGTAGCGCGCGCGTTTTGCGACGACGAGGCGATCGCGCGTGACGTGCTTGGGGTTCAGCGCCTGCTCTTTTCGGTCGGGTCGGCGATATCGACGAAACCGCACGGCAGGAAGCCCGTCCCTGAAATCTCCGATGCGATGGTCGAGCATCTCGATGCGTTGGTCGAACGCCTCGAGAGCACGAGCGGGCTTCCCGGCGACTGGACGATTCCCGGTGGCCATCGCACGAGCGCGCACTTCGAAGTCGCTCGGACGGTCTGCCGGCGCGCGGAGCGAACGATCGTGCGAGCCGTCACCGCGGGCGAGGAACTGCAACGAAACCTCTTGCGCTTCATCAACCGGCTCTCCGACGTTATCTGGTTGTGGGCGCGTGTGCTCGACGCCCGGCATGGCATCGATGCGCGTCTGCGCGACGAACACCATCCGGGACCGCCGTGGTCGCGCGCGTGGTGAGGCGTGCCCATGCGCTGATGGTCCTTGGAACGGGCTCCGGCGTCGGTAAGTCATTGATGACGGCGGGCATCTGCCGCTCGCTGGTCCGTCGTGGCGTCGCGGTTGCACCATTCAAGGCACAGAACATGTCCTTAAACTCCGCGGCAACGCCGGATGGGCGCGAGATCGGGCGGGCGCAAGCGCTCCAAGCCGAGGCCGCGCGCATTCCCGCGCGCAGCGATTTTAATCCCGTGCTCCTCAAACCGACGAGCGTCACGGGTTCGCAAATCGTGCTCGACGGCGTGATGGCCGGGACGCTTGGCGCGCGCGACTTTCTCGGCGCGGCGAAGCGATCGCTGTGGCCACACGTCGTTGCGGCCTACGAGCGCCTGGCGCGCGAGTTTGAGGTGATCGTCATCGAGGGAGCCGGATCGCCGGCCGAGATCAACTTACGCGCGGGAGATATCGTCAACATGGCGGTCGCGCACGAAGCCGATGCGCGTTGCTTGCTTGTCGCCGACATCGACCGCGGCGGCGCGTTCGCTGCGGTCGCAGGGACGATGCTGCTGCTGGATGCCGATGACCGGCGGCGCATCGCCGGGTACGCCTTCAATCGCTTTCGTGGCGACGTATCGCTGCTCGACGACGGCATTCGTGCGCTCGACGCGAGGCTCGGTATTCCGAACCTGGGTGTGGTGCCGTGGTTCGATACGACGGGTCTCGACGAAGAGGATTCCGCACCCCGCGAGCGCGCGCGCGAGCGTGCGTGGCGTAGCGATGGCGACCGGTTGCGGGTTGCCGTCGTCGCGCTTCCGCACCTTGCGAATTTTACCGATTTTGACGCGCTTGAAGAGGAGCCGTCCGTCGATCTGATCTATACGGGCGCGCCCGATCGCATTCGCGACGCCGATGTGGTGATGCTCCCGGGCAGCAAGGATACGCTTGCGGATCTGGCATGGCTGCGCGAACGTGGCATCGCCGCATCGATCGCGGAGACCGCTACGCGTGCGGGCACGCTCGTCATCGGAATCTGCGCGGGAATGCAGATGCTCGGTTCGCGGATCGAGGATCCGTATGGGGTGGAGAGCGGGGGCGCGGCCGACGGGCTCGGGTTGCTGCCGATCCATTCGCGATTCGAGCGGACGAAGACGACGGTGAAGGTGCGGGGAACGTGCGAGATCTTCGGTCCCGCGCGCGCGATCGATGGCTACGAGATCCATGTCGGGGTCACCGCCTACGACCCAGCGAGTCGCCCATTTGCGATGCTACGGACCAATGACGGTGCGTGGGAGCGGGACGGCGTGGTCGCAGGGAACGCGATGGGCACCTATCTGCACGGCGTCTTCGACGATGATGACTTTCGCCACGACGTACTCGTCTATGCGCGCGCGCATGCGCGGCGCTCTGCGGCGGGATGCTTCGCCTCCGTTCGCACGCGTCGTGAAGATCGTCTCGATGCGCTGGGAGACCTCATCGATCGGCATCTTGCACTTGCGGAACTGGTGCCGCTGCGCAGCGTGGGCGCGGGTTGAAGCGCACGTATCTCGTGGCTGCCGCGGTCGTGCTCGACCTCTGCGCCGGCGATCCGCCCGCACTCCCGCATCCGGTCTCGGCGATTGCCGCGATCGCTCGCGATGCCGAGCGTCACATGCGCAGGCATGTCGCCAATGAACTCGTAGGTGGCGGGCTTGCCGCTCTGGGCGTGGTCGCGCTCTGCGCGGGGGTGGGCGCATGTCTCGATCACGCGCCAAGCGCCCTTCGCGTGGCGGCCGCCGCGAGCACGCTCGCGCTCGGGAGTCTGCTCGATCACGCGGGCGCAGTCGCCGATGCCCTTGACGCGCACGATCTTGCAGCAGCCCGTTTGGCGGTTGGGCGGATGGTCGGTCGCGATACGGCGCACCTCGATGAGAGCGCCATCGCCTGTGCCGCGATCGAGTCGATTGCCGAAAGTACGTGCGATGGCGTTGTCGCACCGCTGCTCTTCCTTGCGATCGGCGGCGTCGCGGGTGCATACGCGTACAAGGCGATCAACACGCTCGACTCGCTGATCGGCCATATCGAACCTCCCTACACGCGATTCGGGCGTGTTGCGGCACGGCTCGACGACGTCGCGAATGCTATTCCCGCGCGCCTGGGCGCGGGTGCGCTGGCGCTTGGCGCCTTGCTGTGCGGCGAGGATGCTCGTGCGGCATGTCACGTGGCGTTGCGCGATGCGCGCTTGCATCGCAGCCCCAATGCCGGGTGGAGCGAGGCGGCGATGGCCGGTGCGTTACGTGTGGAGTTGAGCGCGCCACGTTCGTACGACGGCATTCCGGCGCCGAGCCCGCGGATCGGCGCCGGTTGGCGTCCGCCGCGAGCGGGTGACCTCCGCCGCGCGATGCGCGTGACTTTTTGCGCCGGTTCGATCGCGGCGGCGCTCTGCGTTGGCATCGCGGCGATGCGGCGATGATCGTTCACGGGGGCGATCTCGACGACGTTGCGGCACGCTACGGCGTCCCGCGCGACGGCCTCATCGATTTCAGCGCGAACATCGACCCGTACGGTCCACCCGCGGGGGTCGCGAGTGTGCTTGCCGCCGCCGCCGCAAACCCGCGAATGCTCGCTCCGTATCCATCGCCTGCATACGATGCATTGCGCCTCGCGATCGCGCGCGAGCATGCGGTCCCCGTCGATACGGTCGTCGTCGGCCATGGTGGCGCGGCGCTGCTCGATGCGGCGCTCCAGACGTTCGCGCGCTCGGGATGGGTCGTTCCGGTTCCGGCATTTAGCGAGTACGCTCGAGCGATTGCGGCAGCGCACGCGCGCATGATCGCCGTCCCCCTTGGGGATGCGTTTCTTCCCGATCCGGGCGAATTACTCAGCATTGCTGCGCGCGAGCGTCACGGGATCATGGTCAACACGCCGCATAATCCAAGCGCGAGCGCGATGCCGGCCTCGGATCTCGACGAGCTGATCGACGGTGCTCGGGCTCGTGGTATCGCGTTGATCGTCGATGAGGCGTTTGCCGATTATGTGCCCGAGCGGTCGTGCATCGCTCGTGCGGTGGGTACGCCGGCCACGATCGTCGTCCGGTCGCTCACAAAGTTCTACGCGCTCGCCGGCGTTCGCGTGGGCTATGCGATCGCGCACCCGGCGCTTGCCACGCGCATGCGCGAGCATCTGCCGTCGTGGCCCGTGGGAAGTCTCGATGCTGCAATCGCTGTGGCTGCGTTAGCGGATCGCGCCTATGCGAACGTGACGCGCACGCGCACGGCGAGAGCGCGCGAGCGACTCTGCGCAGCCTTGGCGCGCATTGGCCTGCGCCCATATCCTTCGGTTGCAAATTATCTCTTCATCGAGCTTCCAATCGCGGCGGACGCTCTCGATTGCGTCCTTGCGAAGCTCGTTGATTGCGGTGTGGTCGTGCGCGACTGCCGTAGCTATCGCGGGCTCGAAGAGCGCGCGGCGATTCGTGTGGCGGTGCTCGACGATCCTTCCAACGAGCGCCTGGTTACGGCACTGCAAGCGGCTCTTGCCGTGCCGTAACCGAAAGCGCATGGCGATTACTTGGTGCGCAGTTCCAGTCCGAACGAACGCCCCGGCATCGGGTAGAGATCGTAGGCTTCCGACGTGGGCGAGAACGACCCGAACTCGGCGTACCGGTCGTTGCCGAGATTGTAGCCGCGGACCGCGAGGATGATGTGTGGCGTGATGCGGTAGCCGAGATAGGCGTCGATGCGCGTGTACGCGGCTGGTTGATCGTACAGGGGCGCCGTCGGATCGACGTATCCGCGCGCGCCCTGCGTCGTAGCGGAGATGCCGAATCCGTCGATGTGCGAGGAGCGCGGGGCGGTGTACGTGAGGGCAAGACGCGCCGAAAATACCGGTCCACGGCCATCCAGACGCGTGTTGTTTTGAAGATCCTGCGCCCGGTATAGGTTCGTTACGTCGAGGCTCGTGACGACGCCGTTGAACGGCGTGGTTTTGGTCGAGAACGTGAGGCCGGCGATCGAGGCATGTCCGATATTTTGCGGCATGAAGGTCGCAAGGTCGAAAACGATGAGATTCGAGCCGCTCGTCGTGAACCAGCCGAGGCTCGTACCGCCCAGGAGCGCGCTGTCAACGATGGTCGCATCGGCGTTGCGCGTATGCTCCGGTACCAAATTCGGATTGCTCGCGTTCGGGAAATAAAGTTCTTCCAGGTTCGGCGCGCGAAACGCGGTCGATGCGTTGAGCTTGAGGCGCAGCGTGGGCGCGAGCGACGCGCTCAATCCGGCCGACGGCGAGAGCGATCCGTTGCCCGAGTCGCTCTCGCCGCGGGCTCCGATATACCATGAATCGCCGTTGCGGGCAAACCATTGCGATTGCCCGTAGATCGCCGTCTGTGAGGCAGGCTTCGTCACGATCGGATCGACGCCGTCTTGAAGGATTCCAAAAGCGCGTGATGCGTCGAACCCATAGATGAGACGATAGCGTTCGTCGCCGTTGACGTTGCGTAACGCAAGTGCGAGTCGCGATTCACCGAAGAGCGACGAAAACGTTGATGGTAGCGGCGTCACATAGGAATTCGGGCAGTTGACGTCCACCGCGGTATCGCACGTATCCGTGGCGTTGAGACGCGATGCCCCGAGGTCGAGTGAGGTTTGAGCCCGGCGCAGCCGATGCGTGAAGGCGATGCGTGCGTCTTGGTTGACTTCGTTCAAGGTGGTCGTGGGCGAGAAGGCGGTCAGTTCGCCGGGCACGCCCTCCTCGGTGTTACTGAGGTCATAGCTTGCGGCGACATCGAGCGCGCCGATGCTGCGTGCGTCGTGCAGAAGTAGGGTGTTCTGTCGAGCTTGCGCGTTTTGGCGTGTCGTGCCGCCCGGGAGCGCATAATCGTTCAACGCATAGGTTTGGCCGATCGAAACGTACGGCGTATCGACGCGAAGCACGGAGGTTCCGAAGGATGCGAGGCTCGCGAGCGCGCCATACTGGCCCTTGTTCGTGGTGATGATGTTGACGACACCGCCGATCGCCGATGATCCGTACAGCGTAGAGCCGCCGCCTTCGACGACCTCGATGCGATCGAGGCCCGACGTGCTGAAATTTTGGAGATCGAGGCTGCCGGTCTGCGCGCCGGCTGCCGGCAAGCCATCGACGAGGACCAAGACTTGGCTCGACGAGCTTCCGCGAATGCTGATCGACGTTCCCGCGCCGAAGGCGCCGTAGCTTTGGAGTTGGATGCCCGGCACCTGCGCGAGCGCGTCGGCGACGGTGCGTAATCCCTCGCGCGCCATCTCGGCTTTGGTGACGACGAACGTGGTGCGAACGGCGCGCGAGAGTGCTTCCCCGGTGCGGTCCGAGGTGACGACGCGAATGATCTGCGGCGGCGGTGTTGCGGTTGGCGCTGGCGATGCGGCGGCAACGATCGACGCTGCCACGAGCGGCAGCGCGTGTAATGAAAACATGGCGTTCCCTTCCTTGATGCGAGGAATGCGAGCACAATGGTTATACGGCGGTATCCTGACTCGCAGATCGTCGCCCCGGATCGCTCCGAGTCTCGCGCCTTCCCGCCTTGCGGCAGTGGTGTCGAGACGGCTCCCTGCTTACAGTGGCGCAACCGCACCGGCGTTTCACCGGTTTCCCGCGCTGTAAACCTGGGGCGCGATGGTTGCACAGGCGCGGGCGAGTACCTGCTTGAAGCGACCGGCGGTGGAACGTGCTATCGGTGTCGTCGCGGTCGGTACGGGCGAGGGAAAGACGCTCGTGGCGCTCGCGCTCGCGCGCGCGCTCACGCGCAGCGGCCATACCGTCGCTCCGTTTAAAGTCGGACCGGATTTTCTCGATGCGCGACTCTACGAAGGCGCGTGCGGCGCGCGCGCGCGTAATGTCGATCTTTTCCTCGACGGTCCCGAACGTGTCGTGGCCGATCTGCGGCGCGCCGAGGAGGCGGGGCGGACGGTGGTGATCGAGGGGATGATGGGACTCTTCGACGGCGACGATGCGGGCGAGACCTCGAGCGCACATGTGCTCGCCGCTGCAGATATTCCCGCGCTTCTGGTGATCGACGGGTGGCGGCTCTCGCAATCAGCGGCCGCGATCGCCCTTGGATGCGCCACGATGGAGCCGCGCGTGCGCATTGCCGGCGTCGTCTTGAATCGTGCCGGAGGGACGGCGCACGTGCGTGCGGTGCGGCGCGCATGCGAAAGCGTCGGGATTCCCCTCGTTGCGACGCTGCCGTACGATCCGGCGTGGCGTATCCCCGAGCGCCATCTTGGAATCGACGTCGAACGCGCGGACGTGCTGGCCGATGTGCTCGATGCGGTCGCTGACGCGCTTGTTGGGAGCGGCGATCTTGGCGCATTCCTTACACCCGCACCCTCGGTTGCAACCGTGGCGACCGAGTGCGCCGGACCGGTGATCGCCGTCGCTGCTGATGAAGCGCTGTGGTTTACCTACGAACAGACGATGGATGCGCTACGCTCGATCGCGCGTCCCGTGCTCTTCTCGCCGCTTCGCGATCGCGCGCTCCCGGCCGGCACGCAAGGGGTGTGGCTTGGCGGCGGCTATCCCGAGTTGCACGCGCAGACGCTCAGCGAGAACACCTCGATGCGTGCAAGCATACGCGATGCAATCGCGGCGGGCATTCCCGTGTACGCCGAGTGCGGCGGGTATATGTATCTTGCCGACACGCTTGTCTGTCCGCAGGGAACCTTTGCGATGGTCGGCGCGTTGCGCGGTTCGACGTCGATTGCGGCACCCCGGCTCACGATCGGTTATCGCACCATGCGCGCGGCACGTGCCACGTTGTTCGACGATGCGGGAGCGGCGGTGCGCGGCTACGAATTCCACTACGCTACCTCGCACATGCATGAGACCTCCGCCTACACCGGTGATGGCGATTGCGGGGCCGCACGCGACCGCATCCTTGCGGGGTTCCTCCACCGGCGCTTCTTTCCAGGAGATCAGACGCTGTGTCGATTCGTCGAAGCCTGTTCGCGCTGACGATCTTTGCCGTATGTGCCGTGGTTTCGGCCGGCGCAGCGTCCGCTGCGAGCACGCGCGTCGTCACGCTCATTCCGTCGTTGACCGAAGACGCATTCGCGCTTGGCGTCGATGTCGTCGGCGTCTCGAAATTCTCCGCGGATATTCCCCAAGCACGCGGCGTCCCGCGGGTTGGGGATTTCGAAGGTATTGACGTCGAGCGTATTATCGCGCTTGCGCCGAACGTGGTCTTCGCAATTCCCTCGCAGGAGCGCTTTCTCAAACCGCTCGAGCGTGCGGGCGTCCGCGTTGTGCTGCTGCCCGACGACTCGTACGATGACATCTTCGCCGATATCCGCGAGATCGGCGCCGCAACGGGACGCTCGGCGCGCGCCCGCGCGGTGATCCGTGCGATGCAAGCGCAGACCGCACGCCTGGTTGCAAGCGAACGCCGGCGTCGCGAACGGCCGCGTGTCTTCATCGCGCTTGAAACCGGGCCGATTTGGACGGCCGGTCGCGGCTCGTATCTCGGCCGTCTGATCGAGCTTGCCGGAGGACGCAATGCGGCCGATGACCTCTTGCAGCCATGGGGCGAGTACACGGCTGAAGCGCTCTTGCGCAAGCAGCCCGACGCGATCGTCACGGGCACCGATACGCACCTGCGCGACGTGCTCGGACGGGAGCCATGGCGTAGCTTGCGCGCGGTTCGCGAGGGGCATGTCTTTATCGTTCCCAACGCGCGCATCCAAGATGCGCTCTTCCGTCCCGGGCCGCGCTACAACGAAGGATTACGTTGGCTGATCGAACGCTTGTCGTCGCTGTAGATACAAACGACCCGAAACGCCCGCTCGAACCCGAACTCCTTGAGTTCGAGGCGTTGGCGCAAGCCGCCGGCGCCGAGATCGTCGAGCGTATCGTGCAGCGGCGGTCGCATGTGGATCCTGCGACGCTCGTCGGGAGCGGGAAGGCGCTAGAGATTGCCGCAAGCGCGAAGGAACTCGACGTGAAAGTCGTACTCGTGCTCAACGATCTGCGCCCGCGCCAACGCAAGAACCTCGAACGCGTCATCAGCGTGCCGATCGTCGATCGAACGATGCTGATCCTCGACGTCTTTGCACAGCATGCCCGCAGCCGTGAAGGGAAACTGCAGGTAGAGCTTGCGCAACTACGATTCCGGCAGTCGAATCTGATCGGCATCGGTGCTGACCTTTCGCGCTTGGGCGGCGGCATCGGTACGCGCGGCCCCGGCGAGACCAAGCTCGAGGTCGATCGGCGCCGCATCCAATCGCGGATCAGCGTCTTGCGTGGACAGCTTGAGGAGGTACGGCGGCAGCGAGGAACCCGGCGGGCCGCGCCGCACCGTGAGCCGCTCGTCGCGCTCGTCGGGTACACCAACGTCGGAAAGTCGTCGCTCTTGAACGCGCTCGCGCGTTCGGACGCCTTCGTGGCCGATCAGCCCTTTGCAACGCTCGATCCGACGGTCCGGCGGGTGTACCTGGCGCCCGGTCGCTATGCTCGTGTCGCCGACACCGTCGGCTTTATCACCGAGCTTCCCAAAGATCTGGTCAACGCATTTCTCGCAACGCTCGAGGAACTGCGGGAGGCCGACCTGTTGGTGCACGTTCTCGACGCCGCAAACCCTGACTGGCCGCGCCAGCGCGACGCGGTGGAAGCGATCCTCCACGATCTCGAGCTCGACGCGACCCCCCGTTTGATCGTCTTCAACAAGATCGACGCAGCCTCGGGCGAGGTGCCGCATCTGCCGGGGATGCTGGCGGTAAGCGCTCGTTCGGGCGCGGGCATCGATCTGCTCCGTAATGTGCTCGTCGAGCGGATCGAGGCGCCCGCGTAGCGAACAACGGCGCCGTCCCATGCGTATTCTGCCGCTCGCGCTCTGTATCGCGCTCTCGCTCGTCATGTCCGCATGCGCGCCCGACTATCCCGACGATCGCGTCGTCCAGTCGGTGCGTACGCTGCGTCCTGCGGTCGTGCTGCTCACGATGCGCGTTCCACCGGAGAGAAAGAGCGACGGGTACGACAACGCGTATGCGAGTGGCATCGTCGTGGCAAGCGGTGCGTGGGGAAGCGACATCCTCACCGTGGCGCACGCGGTCAATGGCGCCTGGCGGATTCACGCGACGATCGACAACACCCGTAAGGTGCGTGCACGCGTGGTGGCGCTCGATAAAAATCTCGACGTTGCCCTCGTGCGCACGAAGGCTCCGAACCTGATCCCGGCCCGACTCGGCCACTCCGCGCATCTCGATGCGGAGGTCGGGCGGGACGTGGGCGTGCTCGGATATCCGATTCCCGACGAATTCGCCGACGAGCAATTGGGCCTCGAAACCTCGGTGAACGTCGGGCGCCTCTCGTCGGTGCGCAAGGGCGCGCTCGAGGTCTCGCTACCGATCGTCCCGGGCGAGAGCGGCGGCCCGATCTTCATGACCGATACGGGCGAGATCATCGGCATAGCCGAGTCGCGTTTCGACGACGAACGCTCGATCGGCTTCGCGCTCCCGATCGACGACGCGCGCGCGTTTCTGCACAAATACGACGCTTCCCACGGCTTCTAGCGCGTCAATGGTGGTGGTTGTGATCGATCGGCGAACGATCGCCAACCCATTGCAACGGCGGGATCGCGAAGTAGTGCGCGAGAGCGTTGAGCGCGCCCGCATATTCCGCGCGTAGTGCCGCGAAGCGCTCCCACGCGCGATCGCGTTCGTGGAGTTCGAACCCTGCGTTTTCCAAGCGCTCGCACGCGGTCGTGAACTCCTCGCGTGTGATCCCCGCGTTCGTTTGCGACACCTGCACGCGAAAATGATGCGCGAGGTCGATCGCTGCGTGCCGTCCGAGATTGTGAAAGATGCGCGCCTCGCCGGCGTTACATTTGACGGTCGTGAGCGCGAGCGTTGAGGCGTCCAGGAGGGTGCCGAGCGTACCGACCCATGATTCGTTGTCGTGGCTCGAGCGAAAATAGGCGAGCATCGGATAGGCGAGATGCGTCTCCATAAGCGTGGCGCACCACTGTTGTGCGTCCCGCATGACATCCGGGAGGCTATCCATGGTGCCGACGTATCCGGAGATGGCGAGCAAGCCGACGCCGCTCGGCGGCGCGCCCGCGCGCGCGCCGGTGTTCACGACGAACGCTTCGCGCGCCTGAAACGAGCCGAAGAGTGCAAAAAGATACGCGGTCGTCGTCGAGACCACCGCGAGTCCCGAGGCTCCGGCGGCGAGCGAGATCAAGTGCGTGACGCCGCCGGCGCCGACATAGTCGCCGAAGCCGATCGTAAAGAACGAGGTTCCGGCGAAATAGAGCGCTTGCGCGAAGCTGGTGATCTCCGGACGTACGTCGTCGCGCAGCGCGAAGAACATCAGCGCGTAACCGACCAACAAGATCAGCGACCACAATGCGAGCGTGATGACGAGGTTGAGCGGGGCGAATATGGCGAGCAGATCCTCGCGGTGGTCGTCGTTGCGAGGGTGGATGCGCCATGCGATCTTCGGCCACAGCGCCCACAGCCAGCGCGTCTGGTAAGAACTCGGACGGAAGCGGCGCGCGACCGCGCGCGGAACGATCACGGATTGAAAGAGATCGTTCAGCGAGAGCGCGACGAGTACGAGGCCAACGGAGATGGCGAGCGTCTGTACGACGATCATACGCGAGCAGCATTCAACACGCGAACGGCGAAGGCATGCGCATGCCCGTCACGCTCGTCACCGGTCCGGTGCGTTCCGGAAAGAGTCGCTACGTCACGCAGATTGCGCGTGCGTCGGGTCGTCGCGTGCGCTACGTGGCGACGGCGATGTCCGATGCCGGGGATCCCGAGTGGGACGCGCGGATACGGCGGCACATGAGCGAACGCCCGCGTGAGTGGAGCCTGATCGAGAGCGCGACGCTCACGCACGCTGAGCTCCTGGCCCTCTTCGCGACCGCATCGTCCGGCGAGTGTCTCG
The DNA here is from genome assembly GCA_027452165.1 of Vulcanimicrobiota bacterium. Taxonomy (GTDB): domain Bacteria; phylum Vulcanimicrobiota; class Vulcanimicrobiia; order Vulcanimicrobiales; family Vulcanimicrobiaceae; genus REEB354. Next base: position 119,083 of record DAIDGX010000022.1, read on the forward strand.
TGGTCGATGCGCTCGGCACATGGCTCGCCGCACGGATCGCGATGCACATCGATGAACTAAACGACGATTTCGCGGCGTTCGAGGCGCGCATCGATGCACAGGCCGCAGAACTCGCGCAGGCAATGCTCAACTCGTTCGCCGAGGTCGTGGTCGTGGCGGAAGAGGTCGGCTGGGATATCGTGCCGGTCGCGCAGTCGGCACGGCTCTTTCGTGACGTCCTCGGGCGCATGAAGCAGCGCCTGGCACTCGCGTGCGAGCGCGCCTACGTGGTGGTCTCAGGGTACGCGCTCGATCTCAAAGCACTCGGGACGGCGATCGAGCCCTAAGGCGTGGCGCTCGCCGCCGGCGAGGGTGACGGTGCGCTTGCGGGCGACGGCGAAGCGCTCGGCGGCGCGGTGTAGCCCGGCGGCGTCCACTGAGGAGCGACGCTCGCCTCGGGTGTCGGCGTCGCCGGCGGTGGGAGTGTCGGCGTTCCGGGGGCGATGGTGAGCGGTACCAGGCGCAGATATCCCGCCGATGTCGTCTGCGCGTTGCGTACGAGCAGCGTTGCGTGAGCGGTACTGTAGCCCGGCATGCGGGCGTCGATCACTTGACGGCCGATCGGGATGCGTGGCAGCGTGAATGCGCCTTGCGGATCGGCGGTGGTTGTATAGAGCGAACCGATCGACACGAGGGCGCTACCGATCGGACGGTTGGTGGTCGCATCGAGCACGCGTCCGGTCACCGTCCCATATGTCTGCACGCCGACGACGTTGTTGTTGCAGCTGTCGCCGAGCGCGAGCAGCATCACGAATCCCAGCACCACGTTGCGCATGAGTCGATGAGTACGCGCTCATCCTGAAGCTCGCCTGTGAGCGTGCGTGTTATCCGCCGAAATAATCGGTCAGGATGCGTTGCGCGCTGGTGGACGGGTTTGCCTGCAGAAGCGCCGCGTCGCTCGTGACGACGATCGTGCCGCCCATCGCGCCGGCAAAGCCGTGAACTCCGACCCGGTGCGCCGGCTGAACGTCCGTGTGATAGGTGTGGGCCAACGTCGCATGGACGGAGCAATAGTACGGATAGACGCCCGCCTTGCGGAGTACGACGCGGTAGGTGGAGACCGTGTGTCCGGGACCGGGCGTGCCGGGGAGCGACCCGTTGATGCTTGCGTCGGTGGCGCCGGTTTGCGCGTTGTAACCGATGACCGTGTGCACGCCCGTGTCTTCGTTGACGAAGATCACCGCCTGTCCCGGCCGCACGAAGACGAGCGGTTCCAAGAAGTCGTTCTTTCCGTTCATGTGCACGTAGACCGGCGGCGAGACCGTGCTCGCCGTGCTCGCCGTGCTCGCCGTGCTGGCCGCGCATCCGGAGATCGCCGGTACGAGCACGCTCGCCATCATCGCTAAGAGCATCGCCGGGCGCTTCATATCGTATGAGTGTCCTTTGCAAAGAGCATTGCGTTTCGTTTCGCATTCTCTAGCGTGACGTGCCGCACCCTCGACGTGCGACGTTTGTCGTTCCGTTCATGCGGAGCGATCCATTGTAGCCTCTCTTGTCCTCCAATGTCCCGGAATTGGCTGGCGCTCGCGCGGTGGTTTCCCAGGTAAACGACCATGTTTGCGAAAAAAATCCCAAGCCATGAATCCGTACGGACCGGTCGCCATCTATTTAGTGGTCGCGCTTGCGGCCGCATTGCTCTTTACGTTCCTACCCGGCTTGCTCGGGCGTGCAAAGCCGAACCCGCAGAAGCAAGAGGCCTACGAGTGCGGTGTCGAGCCGACCTCGGCGGTGCACGGCCGCTTTCCGGTGCGCTTCTACCTGATCGCGATGCTCTTCGTTATTTTTGATGTCGAGGCAGCGTCGTTCTATCCGTGGGCCGTGCAAATGCATGCGCTGCGTGTCTTTGGGCTGACCGAGATGATCGTCTTCGTGATCGTGCTCGCGATCGGCTATGCCTACGTGTGGAAGAAAGGCGGATTCCAGTGGAGATAGGTCCCGGACAATTTCTGCTCGCGCGGCTCGATGACGTAGCGCGCTGGGCGCAGAGTTCGTCGGTATGGCCGCTCACGATGGGCCTCGCCTGCTGCGCGATCGAGATGATGACGGTGACGTCGGCGGAGTACGACATCGCGCGTCTGGGCTCGGAAGTCTTTCGCAGTTCGCCGCGTCAGGCAGATCTGATGATCGTGTCGGGACGCGTCTCACAAAAGATGGCGCCGGTCGTGAAGCGCCTGTACGATCAGATGGCCGATCCCAAATGGGTGATCTCGATGGGCGCTTGCGCGAGTTCGGGCGGCGTCTTCGACAATTACGCCGTGGTGCAGGGCGTCGATACGGTGATCCCGGTCGATGTGTACGTGCCCGGCTGTCCGCCCACGCCCGACGGCCTGCTCTATGCCGTGAACTTGATTCAGCAGCAGATTCGCGAAGGCGGTCGCGGCGGAATCCTTGCCCGCTCGTAACGCGCACTTCACTTCTTCGTAAGAGACGACTATGCCAAGCACGCAACAACCGCCGATCGCGGGTGCCGCGATCGATCCGCCGAGCCTGCGCCCGCCGATCGACGACGCGCTGATCGAGCGCGTGACCCCGCAGGCTCTGCTCGCGCGCCTCACCGCCCTGCGAGCCGAGGGCTTCACGATGCTGCTCGACCTCGCTGCGGTCGATTATCTCGGTCGCACGCCGCGTTTCGACGTCGTGTACCATCTGCTCAAGATGCCGACCGCGGCTGCGACCGTGGCACAGATCGGTACGCCGGCGCGCTTGCGCGTGCTCTGCGGGATCGAGAATGGCGAACATTTGCCGACCGTGACGCACCTGTGGCGCTCGGCGGATTGGGCGGAGCGGGAGGTGTTCGACCTCTTTGGCATCATCTTCGACGGCCACGCCGATCTGCGCCGCATTCAGATGCCGCACGATTGGGAAGGCTATCCGCTACGCAAGGATTACCCGTTACGCGGGCCCGCGCGCGAGCGCGCGCCACGCCCGGCGTTCGCGCTCAAGAGCAACGTGCAGGCGGGAACGCCGCCCACGGGCCGCACCCTCGAAGCGCTTCAAGAGCAAGTAAAGAAGGCGGGTGAATCGCAATGACGATGTCCACGACGCCGCTGACCCCCGAGATCGTCTCGCACGAAGGCAATTCGATGGTGCTCTCGATGGGGCCGCAGCATCCTTCGACGCACGGCGTGCTGCAGATCATGCTCGAGATCGAGGGTGAAACGGTCGTGAAGGCCGAGCCGGAGATCGGCTACCTTCACACCGGCATCGAAAAAAACTGCGAAAACCTGTTTTGGACGCAAGTGCAGACGAACGTCGAGCGCATGGACTATCTTGCGCCTTCGTCGAACGCGCTCTGCTACGTGCTCGCGGTTGAGAAACTGCTCGGCATCTCGGCGAACATCCCCGAACGCGCGCAAGTGGTTCGCGTGTTGCAAGCCGAGCTTACGCGTATCGCCTCGCACTGCGTGCAACTCGGCACGCATGCGATCGATCTCGGCGCGATCTCCGTCTTTTTCTACTGTTTCGATCTGCGCGAAAACATCCTCGATCTGCAAGAGGCAACCGGCGGTGCGCGCATGCATCCGAACTACCTGCGCGTCGGCGGGCTCAACGGCGATCTGCCGGACGGGTATCTCGCGCGCCTCGATGCGTTGATCGAGAAGTTCCCGGGCCGCATGAAGGATTTACGCGGCCTCTTGCAAGCCAATCCGATCTTTCAAGATCGCACGATCGACGTGGGAAATCTTAGCCCCGAGGACGCGATTGCATGGAACGTCACCGGTCCCGCGCTGCGTGGCTCGGGCATCGCGTACGACGTGCGCAAAGCCTTTCCGTACACCGGTTACGAAAACTATCAGTTCGACATCCCGACTCGTACCGAAGGTGATGCTTACGCGCGCTTTCTCGTGCGGCTCGACGAGATGGAAGAGTCGATGCGTATCGTCGAGCAGGCGCGCAAGAAACTCGACAAGCCCGGCCCCGTCGTCATCGATGATCCCAAGATCGTCGCGCCGCCGAAGGAGACGATCGCGCTTTCGATGGAGGCGTTGATCCATCACTTCAAGATCGTGAGCGAGGGCTTTCGCGTTCCGCCCGGCGACGTGTACCAGAGCGTCGAAGGGCCGCGCGGAGAGCTCGGCTATTACATCGTGAGCAACGGTGAGAATAAACCCTACCGCCTGCGCACGCGGCCCGCGAGCCTGTACAACCTGCAGGCGCTCAAGGGCATGGCTCCCGGCAATCTGATCGCCGATCTGGTCGTGCAGATCGGATCGCTCGATCCCGTTTTTGGTGAGGTGGACCGCTAATGTCGGATGGTGCCCTTCAACTAGCTCAGGGGGATGCGGTGACGTTTGATTTCGAGGCGCTTGCGGCGACGTTGCGTCCGCAGTGCGAGGCGCTCATCGCGACATACGAGCATCCACGCTCGGCGCTCTTGCCGATGATGCACCTCTTCCAAGATCATCAAGGCTACGTCTCACGCGAGGCGATGCGCTTTGCGGCCGAGTTGTTGGATCTCTCACCGGCGATCGTTGAATCGACGGTCTCGTTCTATACGCTGTTCTTCCGTAAACCGGTCGGAAAGTACATGCTTCAGGTGTGTCGCGGATTGATGTGCGAACTCAACGGCGCGGAGGCGACGATGGCGCGCTTCCGTGAGAAGCTCGGCATCGGGCACCTCGAAACGACCGGCGACGGGCTCTTTTCTTACGAAGAGGTCGAGTGTTTGGCGGCTTGTGACAAAGCGCCGTGCATGCAGATCAATCTCGAGTTTCTCTACAACCTCACCCCCGCGATGATCGACGAAATGCTCGATCTCATGCGTAAGGGCACCCATCCGATCGCACCGCTCGCGCAAACGGCGACGCCGGAGCGCACGTGGAAGGTGCGCCAGGATACCCAGGTTTCACAGGGCGGGAAGTCGCCGGGCACGCTCAGTGCGACCGAGCCCAATAATGCGGGGGGCGTGGGCGACGCTAGCGGCGTCATCATGCTCGATCGATTCGTCACGAAAGAGATCGCGTTTACCGCGCGCTCGAACGAGCGTTTCGTGCGCGATGCGCGCGGCGTTGCGGTCGTTCGACAAGCTCACGATGACACGACGAGTGGGGAGTACAACGATGCCGGTCACTAAGGTGTTGACGGCGGGGATCGGTGAGGCCGACCTACGCGACATCGACGTCTATCGTTCGCGCGGCGGGTACGCCCAGTGGTCGCGCGCGGTGCGCGAGCTCAAACCCGCCGACGTGATGAAGGCGTGCGATGCCTCCGGGCTGCGCGGCCGCGGCGGCGCAGGCTTCCCGACGGGGCGCAAATGGAGCTTTTTGCCGGACAATGGCAAGCCTCGCTATCTCGTGTGCAACTGCGACGAGGCCGAGCCCGGCACGTTCAAAGATCACATGCTGCTCGAAGAGACGCCGCATTTGGTGCTCGAGGGTATCCTGCTCGGCGCGTATGGCATCGGCTGCACGCACGCGTACATCTACATTCGCGGTGAGTTTAAGCGCGGGTACGCGATCTTCCAAAAGGCGATTGACGACGCGCGCGCCGCGGGTCTGCTCGGCAAGAATATCCTCGGCACGGGGCTCGATCTCGAGGTGACGGCGCATCGCGGCGCAGGCGCCTATATCTGTGGCGAAGAGACCGGCCTCTTGAACTCGCTCGAGGGCAAACGTGGGGAGCCGCGCCTCAAGCCGCCGTTCCCCGCGATCGCGGGACTCTACGGTATGCCGACCGTTGTCAATAACGTCGAGACGCTCGCCTATCTCGTGCCCATTCTCGAGAAGGGCCCCGAGTGGTTTGCGGCCGTCGGAACCGAGCGTAGCAAAGGCTACAAGATCGTCTCCGTCTCCGGACACGTGCAGAAGCCCGGCAATTACGAGGTCTCGATCGGCACGCCCGTGCGCGAGATCATCGAGATCGCGGGCGGCTTGCGTCCCGGCCGGACCTTTATGGCGGTGCAGCCCGGCGGACAGTCGTCGGCCTGTATCTTCGAAGAGCACCTCGATTTTCCGTACGATTACGAATCGATGGCGAAGGCCGGCTCGATGCTCGGTTCGGGGGCGTTTACCGTCTTCGACGATACGACCGATTTCGTCAAGGCAGCGCTCAACTCGGTGCGCTTTTACGCACACGAGTCGTGCGGCCAGTGCACGCCGTGCCGCGAAGGCGGGCACTGGCTCGAACGCGTCCTCCATCGCTTCGTCGAGGGGCGCGGATTGCGCAGCGACCTCGACATGATGCGTCGCGTGAGCGGTACGATCACCGGGTTGAACCTCTGCGCGCTCGGTGATTCGATCGAACCGTTCTTGAAGTCGGTGGTGAACCGCTTTCCGGAACAGTTTGAGGCGCGGCTTGTTGACGAGTTGACGCCGGCATGACCGCGACGCGATCGTGCCTACACTTTGCACTCGCTTATGGGTTGGATAGAGATGGCCGAGCAGGCTACTGAAATGGTGAAATTGACGATCGACGGGGTGCCGGTAGAGGTTCCCAAAGGTACGTTGCTCGTCGAGGCGGCGAAGAAGATCAAGCAAGAGATCCCGGTCTATTGCTATCACACGAAGCTCGGCCCCGCCGGGCTTTGCCGCGTGTGCCTTGTCGAGGTGGAGGGGATGCCGAAGTTGCAGATCGGGTGTAATACCCCGGTTGCCGACGGCATGGTCGTCCATACGCAAAACGAGAAGGTCGATGCGGGACGCTCGATGATCCTCGAACTCTTGCTCGTCAATCATCCGCTCGACTGTCCGATCTGCGATAAGGGCGGCGAGTGCGACCTTCAGGACTACGCGATGGCGTACGGCCGCGGTGCATCCGATGTCGCGGATCCGAAGCAGAGCAAACCGAAGGGCGTGGATCTCGGGCCGACGATCGTGCTCGACGAGGAACGCTGCGTGGTCTGTCAGCGTTGCGTGCGCTTCGACGATATCATCGCGGGCGAGCGGCAACTGGTGGTAAAGGATCGCGGGCACAACGATATCATCGCGACCGCGACCGGCGATCCGTATCGCCACAACTATACGGGCAACGTCACCGAGCTTTGCCCCGTGGGCGCGCTTACCTCGAAAACCTATCGCTTCAAGTCGCGTCCATGGGATCTCAACCGAACCGAGACGAGTTGCACGCAGTGCGCCGTCGGCTGTCGCCAATTCGCCGACGTGCGCTACGGCACGCTCGTGCGCACCATGTCGGTCGAGAGCGACGACGCGATCTCCGACGGATGGCTCTGCGATCGCGGCCGCTACAATATCGGTTACGTCGCGTCGCCGGAACGCCTGACGCAGCCGCTCTACAAGCAGAACGGTGAATTCGTGCAGGTCGGCTGGGACGATGCGTTTGCCTTGTGGGCGAAAGCGATCAAAGACGCGCAGAACTCCGGTAAACAGATCGCGGCACTCGGCGGCGGCCGGCTTCTGAACGAAGAAGCCTATCTGCTTGCGCACACCTTCCGCGCGCTCGGCGTGAAAAACCTCGATTGGCGTGCGGGGCGTCAGCGGCAAGCATCTCCGGGTGCGAGTGCGAGCTACGAAGCGCTCGAAAACGCATCGACGATCGTGATCGCGGGCGACGTCGCCGAACTTGCACCGGTCTTGTGGCTGCGTGTGATCAAGGCGGCCACGCGCAAGGGCGCGCGTGTGATTCGCCTGGGTGCGTGCGGCGTAACCCCGACGTTCGCGCATACGGATGTGGCGACCGCAGCGCAGGCGGCGACGGCTGCAAACGCGGCCGGCAGCGTTGCGATCGTGTGGGACGGTGTGGACCTCGAGACGGGCGCGGCGCTCGCGGCGGCGTTTGCGGCGCGCAATCCGCTCGCGTACATCGCAAGCGAGCAGGGAAACGCGCGCGGTGCGGAGGCCATGGGGATGCTCCCTGCCGACGGCGGAGCGGATAGCACGAAGATCTTCGCCGACGCCGCAAGCGGCGGATACGGCGTGCTTGCGTTCTTCGGTGTGAACCCGTTGCGGAACGCTCCGAATCCCGACGCCGCGCGAGCAGCGCTCGACGCGACGCCGTTCGTGGTGGTAAGCGAGCTCTTTCTCACCGAGACCGCGCGTCACGCGACGCTCGTGCTTCCGGCAAAGGGTGGATTCGAAAAGAGCGGTACCACGATCGACATCGCGGGTGACGTGCTCCCGATCGAGGCGTCGCTGCAAGCTCCGGTCGGCACGCTCTCCGATCTCGAGATGGTGATCGGCCTCGCGCAGCAATTCGACCTGCCGCTTCCGACGAGCGAGGAACTCGACGCCGCGGTGATCGCGCGCGCGGCTAAACCGCTCGCTTCGACGCTCGGCGAGGCGCGCTACGCGCAAGGCGTCGCGCATCCCGCGAGCCCGGCGCGCTCGATCTGGGACGGCGGCGGCACGTGCTCGCACGATGACCGTATCGCCGCGCTACGCCGTCAGCCTGCCGAGGTGGGAGCTTAACCGTGCACGTTCCTGATTGGATCATCGTCCTCGTCAAGTCGGCGATTCTGCTGCTCGTCGTGGTCACGACGTTTGCGTACGCAATGCTCGCGGAACGAAAGGTGCTCGGGTGGATGCAACTACGCCCAGGCCCCAATCGCGTCGGCCCGTGGGGCTTGATGCAGCCGGCCGCCGACGCCGCCAAGCTGATCTTGAAAGAAGATCTTACGCCGAAGACGGCCGATCCGCTGATCTACCGGCTCGCGCCGTTCATCTCGTTGCTGACCGCGTTTTCGGTCTATGCGATCATCCCGTTCGGCGCCGATGCCTCGGGCGCGTGGGCGATCGGCAACGTCAACGCCGGGATCCTGCTGCTGATGGCCATCACTTCGATCGGTGTGTACGGCATTTCGCTTGGCGGCTGGGCATCGGGATCGAAGTATCCGCTGCTCGGTAGCGTGCGTTCGACGGCGCAGATGATCAGTTACGAACTTGGGATGTCGCTCTCGTTCATCGGCGTGTTGATCCTTGCCGGTACGACCTCGCTCGACGGCATCGTCAACGCTCAGGCAAAGACGTGGTTCATCCTCCCGCAGATCCTCGGCTTCATCATCTACGTCATCACCGCGGTCGCCGAAACCAACCGCGTGCCGTTCGATCTGGTCGAGGCCGAAACCGAACTCGTCGCCGGGTTCCACACCGAGTACTCGGGTCTTCGCTTCGGGCTATTCTTCATCGCCGAGTACGTGAACATGCTCACGGTCTCGTGCATCGCGACGTTGCTCTTCCTCGGCGGTTGGAACGCGCCGTTTGGTCTCGCAATGGTGCCGGGGATCGTGTGGTTCATCCTTAAAGTCGGCTTTTTCATGTTCTTCTACATGTGGTTGCGTGCGACGTTGCCGCGCTTCCGGTACGATCGCCTCATGGCGTTCGGCTGGAAGGTGCTGCTGCCGCTCGCAACCCTGAACCTCGTCATCACGGCGATCTGGGTCGCCTTCAAGGGCTAGCGATGAGAAAACAACTCTACAACGTGGGCGCGATCCTCAAGGGCCTTTCGATCACGTTCAAGTTCATGTTCGTGAAGCGGCCGACGATCGAGTATCCGTCGGTGAAGAAGCAGCACGCGCCACGTTTCCACGGCCTCCACGAACTGCGGCGCTATGCCGACGGTAAGGAGCGCTGCATCGGCTGCGAGCTGTGCTCGAGCGCGTGCCCCGCAAACGCGATCACGGTGATCGGCGCCGAAAATTCGCCCGATCATCGTACCTCGCCGGGCGAGCGGCACGCGGCCCGCTACGAGATCGACGAGTTGCGCTGTATCTTTTGTGGCATGTGCGAGGAGGCGTGCCCGACCGACGCGATCGTGCTGACGCCGCGGTTCGAGATGGCGGACTATCGCCGCGGCTCGTTCATCTACGCCAAAGATCGCCTCTTGGTACCGCCCGAGGCGGGCGTCGGCACGCCGCCCGACGAGCGCCCGAACGGCATTCCCGCCGATCTGGGGCGCGTTGCCGAGATCAAATCCACGATCGACATCACCGCCGGATACGGTGCGACGCATCGCGGTGAGATTCTCAAAACGCAGCGACGGGGGCTCGCAGGCTAGATGCTCGCATTTGGAATTCTCGCGGTCGTCCTTCTGGCATCGGCGATTTGGACCGTCTCGGCCAAGAAGCCCGTGTACAGCGTCGTTGCCCTGCTGCTGCACTTTACGGCGCTCGCCGCGACCTATCTGATGCTCGACGCCGAGTTCTTGGCGGTGATCCAGATGATCGTCTATTCGGGTGCGATCCTGATCTTGTTCCTCTTTGTCATCGCGCTCTTGTCGTCGGGTGTTGCACCCTTCGCGATGGGGCAGAACAAACTGCCCAAGATCGCGGCGCCCGCGATCGCGCTCGTGCTGATCGCACTTGGCGCGCTCACCTACGGCGTCGCGCACGCGGTCGCGCCGGTTGCGTCGGCGACAACGGCCGGCGTGCCGCTTGGACCGCCAGGTACCGCGGGCGTCTTTGGCTCGGTCGCCGATTTCGGCAAGGCGCTCTTCACGACGTACCTGTTGCCGTTCGAAGTAACGGCGCTCGTGCTGATGGTCGCCGTCATAGGCGTCATTCTGCTCGCGGGCGATCGTACGCCCTATGTTTCAACCGAAAAGCAAGCACGCGAAGTGCGACGCGACATGCGCGAGGCAATCGTGCGCGGAGGTGACCGTTAATGCTGCCGATGTCGGTTCCGCTGAACGACTACATCGCGCTCTCGTCGGTGATCTTTTTCATCGGCGTGACGGGCGTGCTCGTGCGCCGAAATCCGCTGATCGTGCTCATGTCGATCGAGTTGATGTTCAACGCCGCGAACCTGCTTTTCATGGCGTTCGCCCGCGCGTGGGGTAATAACGCCGGACATATTTTCGCGTTTCTCGTCATCACCGTGGCAGCCGCCGAGGCTGCAATCGGTCTCGCGATCGTGGTGACGGTCTTCCGGACGGCGCGTCATGTTGACGTGGACGACGTCGCGCTGATGAAAGGCTAGCCCGATGCAGCACTATCAAATGGGCAATCCCGGTTTTTATCCCTACCTGCTTGCATTATGGCTTCTGCCGCTACTCGGCGCGATCGTCAATTGGACGTTCGGCCCGCAACTGAAGAAGCTGGCAGGGCCGCTTGGTTCCGCGCTCCTGGGTGCCTCGTTCGTGGCGACGTTGCTCTCCTGGCACGACGGCACCCAGTCGATCGCGAGTTCGGGGGCGAATCTCGTCGGCGCGCATCAAGCGCTCGTTTCGTGGATGCCAGGCTTCACGTTTGGACTGTTGCTCGACCCGCTCTCGCTCTTGTGGACGAGCATCATCACGGGCGTTGGCTTTCTGATCCACGTGTACTCGATCGGGTACATGGACGGTGACAAGGCGTTTGCGCGCTTCTTTGCGTTTTTGAATTTCTTCGTCTTTGCGATGCTCACGCTCGTGCTCTCCGACAACTTCGTCGGATTGCTCGTTGGTTGGGGCCTGGTCGGCCTCGCGTCCTATTTCCTCATCGGCTTCTGGTTCGAGAAGCCCTCGGCGGTTGCGGCGGCGCGCAAGGCGTTCGTCATTAACGTCGCGGGCGATGTGGGCATCATGTTCGCGATCATCGCGATCGTCGCGCACGTGCACTCGATTACGTTTGCCGATACCTTCGGTAGCGTCGCGTCACTACCCACGCCATGGTTGCTCGCCATCTGCGTCGCGCTCTTCATCGGCGCGGCAGCGAAGTCGGCGCAGGTGCCGTTACACACCTGGCTGCCCGACGCGATGGAGGGCCCGACGCCGGTCTCGGCCCTGATCCACGCGGCGACGATGGTGACGGCCGGGGTCTACATGATCGGCCGCAACGCGGTGCTCTTCTCCCACGCGCCGGAGACGCTCACGATCGTGGCGGTGATCGGCGTCACCACGGCGCTGATGGCCGGCACGATCGGCCTCGTCCAGAGCGACATCAAGCGCGTGCTCGCGTACTCGACGGTCTCGCAGCTCGGCTACATGTTCCTGGCGATGGGGGTCGGCGCGTACGCGGCCGGCATCTTCCACCTGATGACGCACGCCTTCTTCAAGGCGCTGCTGTTCCTCGGATCGGGCGCGGTGATTCACGCGCTCGCCGGCGAGCAGGATCTGCGGCGGATGGGCGGGCTCAAGGACGAGCTCCCGATCACCTACTGGACCTTCCTCATCGCCGCGGTCGCGATCTCGGGCGTCCCCTTCTTCTCCGGGTTCTTCAGCAAGGACGAGATCCTCTCGAGCACGTTCGCCAGCGGCCACACGATCATGTGGGTCGTCGGGCTGTTCACCGCGCTGCTGACGGCGATCTACATGTTCCGCCTGGTGTTCCTCGCGTTCCACGGGCCGTCGCGGCGCGCGGCGGCGGGGCACGGCGGGGCGGCCGCCGCGCAC
>DAIDGX010000023.1 GCA_027452165.1 Vulcanimicrobiota bacterium
GCTCGCCCTCGGTCACGCGCACCATACGGCGTCGTAGCGGGGCCTGTACCTCCACGTCGGCATTCCCCGAGAGCGCGTCGGAGATCTCCGTCGCACGCTCGATAACGGCCTCCGGCAAGCCGGCCATCCGCGCCACCTCGATCCCGAACGACCGCGATGAACTCCCTGGTTGCACGCGATGCGAAAAGACCGGCGCGCCGCCGCGGGCCGTATTCTCAACCGCCGTGATATGGTAATTCGCAACCAGGTTCCAATGATCGGCGAGCGCGCAAAGCTCGTGGAAGTGCGTGGCGAAGATCGCCATCGGCGCCTGCGCTTCGAGACCGAGCAGGTACTCGCAGATGGCCTGCGCGATCGAGAGCCCGTCGATGGTGCCCGTGCCGCGCCCCACCTCGTCGATCAGAAGCAACGAGCGGCGCGTGGAGCGGCGCAGGATGTTGGCTGCTTCGGCCATCTCCATGTAAAACGTCGATTGCCCCGATGCGAGATCGTCGCCGGCGCCGATGCGCGTGAAGATGCGGTCCACCACACCCAAGCGCATCGAGCGGGCCGGAACGAACGATCCAAGCTGAGCCATGATCACGAGCAAGCCCGCTTGACGCAAGTACGTCGATTTGCCGCCCATATTCGGACCGGTCAAGAGGATGAAGCGGTGCGCATCGGCGCGGAGACGCAGGTCGTTCGGCACGAAGTTCGTGCGCAGGATCGCCTCCATCACTGGATGCCGCCCGTCGACGATCTCGATCTCGCTCGCCTCGTCGAAGGATGGGCGCACGTAGCCGCGTTCGGCCGCGCACTGGGCCAACGCCCCGAAGACGTCGATCTCGGCGATGGCCTCCGCGGCGGCCAGCAGGTCGTCAACGCGCGCCGCGACGCGTTCGATCAACGCGTCGTAGAGGCGCGCCTCGAGACGCTCCTGTCGCGCTTGCGCCGTACTGATCGCAAGCTCGAGCTCCTTGAGCTCCGGGGTAATGAAACGCTCGCCGTTCGTAAGCGTCTGCTTGCGCACGTAGTCCGGCGGCACATTCGCTACGGCCCCCTTGCTGATCTCGATTGCGTAGCCGAAGGCACTCGCGTACTTGATCTTGAGCGATTTGATACCGGTGCGTTCGCGCTCGCGTTCCTCGAGCTCCGAGAGGCGCGTACGCGCGTCCGTGCGCAGGCTCACGCACTCGGCGAGTTCCGGATCGGCGCCGGGGCGTATGACACCACCCTCGCCGAGTTGCGCGGGCGGCTCATCGACGAGCGTTCGCTGCAGGTCATCGTGGAGGTCATCGAAGCCTTGCACGCGCGCCACGCTTGCCGCGAGCGCCGCCGGTACGACCGAAGCGAGCGGCCGGATCACCTCGAGCGTGCGCCGCAGCGAGGCAAGGTCGCGCGGAAGCGCGCGACGGAAGCGCACCTTCTGTGCGATGCGTTCGATGTCGAAACATCCCTTCAATATCTCACGCGTCGCGTCACGCCGCGCGTGCTCGTCGAGCATCGCTTGCACGGCGTCGTGCCGAGCCGCGATCGCATCGCGCTCGACGAGTGGCGCAACGATCCAACGGCCAAGCATCCGCGAACCCATCGTCGTCGCGCACGCATCGAGCGTAGCAAGGAGCGTCGCACGCGGGTTCGCGCCCTGCGCGCGGTTCAGTTCCAGGTTTTTGCGCGTAGCAGGATCGAGCACCAGAAACTGCCGCCGGTGATAGAACTGCGGCGCTTGCAGGCCATTGGCTCCGTTGGTGATTCCGGTCTTTCGCACGAACTCGCCGAGCGCGTCGAGCGCGCGCTGCATTGCGCTTGCCTCTTCGAGCGAAAACCCGTCGATTTCGAGCCGCTCGCGCGCCGCGACGAGGCCGATCGCGGGAGCCGCGAGGCGCGCACCGAGCGCTTCGAGCGCCGCTCCCATCGTTGCGCGCAGATCGGTCGGGAGATCGGCCACGATCTCGGCGGGACCGATGCGGCCGAGCTCGGCGAGCATATCGTCGTAGGCGCTCTCCCCGCCGATCGCGGTCGCCGCGGTATAGCCCGTCGAAACATCGGCGTACGCGATGGCGAACGTCTCTCCGATGCGGCCGACGGCGGCAAGGTAGTTATGGGATTTGCCGTCGAGCAATTGTTCTTCGATCAGCGTTCCCGGCGTGACCAGCCGGACGACGTCCCGGCGGGTCAATCTATTGGGAACCGGGGCCTCCAATTGTTCGGCAAGCGCCACGATGAAGCGCTGCTGGACGAGTTTGTGTAGATAACCCGAAAGCGCATGATGCGGTACGCCCGCCATCGCTACACGGCGACCGCCGCCGGCCTCTTTGCTCGTCAGCGCGATCGCAAGCGCGCGCGCGGCGGTCTCGGCGTCATCGCCGTACGCTTCGTAGAAGTCGCCGACGCGCATCAGCAACAGCGATTCGGGATGCTTGGCTTTCAGCCCGAAGTACTGTTCGAGCATCGGCGAAAACTTGACGTCGCTCACGCTCGTTACAGCAGCGAGATCATGGGGAGCGCGACCCGCGTTCCCGGATCGGCGTAGCGTTCAGCCCGGCGGACGATCGAGCCGGTGCAGCCCCACACGTGCGCGGTTTCGACGGCAATGTCGAGCCACGGCTCGCGCGCGTAGAGCGCCTCGTCGTAGTCGGGTGGCATCGGCGCGATCACGGTAACGTTATCGAGCGCCTTGGCCGCGAGCTTCGTTGCGTCTTTCTTCGAAGGCCCCTGAATCAAACAGCGCACGGTCGAGCCGATTTTGCGATCGTGATAGGTTCGCGTTGCCGCGTTTTGCGCATCGACAAGCCGCGCAAAACGCGCCGAAGACACCTCGGCCGGAACCTGTTCCCAACGCGCAGCCGGCGTGCCGCGCCGTATCGAATAGATGAACATGAAGGCGTTTGCGAAGAGGCCGGTCTTCACGTAGTCGAGCGTCGCTTCGAAATCATCGTCGGTCTCGCCGGGAAACCCGACGATGATATCGGTCGTGATCGCCCAGGCGGGCAGATACCGCCGGATCAGCGCAACCTTCTCCTCGAACTGCGCGCGGGTGTATTTGCGATTCATACGCCGAAGCATCGCGTCGCTGCCGGACTGCAGCGGTAGATGCACGCGCGCGTTCAATTGCGGCACGGTGGCGAGATCGGCGATCACCTTTTCGGTAAAGTCCTTCGGATGCGGCGAGATGAAGGTGAGCCGTTCGAGTCCCGGCAATGCAGCGGCGGCTTTGCATAGATCGCCGAAGTCCTCGCCGGTCGCCGGATCCCTCCATGCGTTGACCGTCTGGCCGACGAGCATCACCTCGCGGGCACCCGCGGCTACGTGCGCCACGACCTCGTCGAGAATCTCGCGCATCGGGCGGTGATCGAACCGGCCGCGCACGTGCGGCACGATGCAGAACGTGCAATAGTACGAACAGCCGCGCTGCACGGTGACGAACCCGCGCAGATGCGAAAACCCGTCGGTCACCGCGTCGGCGGTACCGCCGAGCGGCATCATCAACGCCCGTTCGAGGCCCACGTCGTCGCCCTCGTCCGTGTCCTGCACCCGTGCAAACGACGGCTGCCACTGCGCCAAACGATCGCCGAGCTCGACGAGTTCCTTCGTGCCAAAGACCGCATCGACGTGCGGCGCGACCTGCTGCATGCGGTCACGGTCCTGCTCCGCGAGACACCCCATCACCACCAGCCGCACGCCGGGATCGCTCTCTTTGAGCACCTTGAAATGGTTCATCCGGCCGTACGCACGGCGCTCGGCGTTATCGCGCACGGTGCAGGTATTGAGCAACAGCACGTTCGCCTCTTCGGGCTTCGAGGCGATGTCGTAGCCGGCTTCCGCCGCGCGATCGGCGATATACTGCGAGTCGGCTTCGTTCATCTGACAGCCGAAGGTTTCGATATAGATTTTGGACATGGTGGCGTCCGAAGCCATTCGCTCCACGCGGTTCCTCCTCCGGTCGCGTGGGGGTCGGTCGCGGGGACTCCGAATGGAGAGCCCGTGCAACTCCGTGAACCCGCCGACGGCGCAATGCTGCGCCCGGCCACCGTCGCCATCATCGGCCGGCCCAACGTCGGCAAGAGCGCGCTCTTCAACCGCCTGATCGGCCAACGCCTTGCCATCGTCGAGGATACCCCAGGTGTAACCCGGGATCGCCTCTACGCGATCTGCGAGTGGCGAGGGCGAACCTTTAGCATGGTCGATACGGCGGGCATCGACCCCGACGCCGACGCGGCCCACGGCGATCGGTTCGCCGATGCTACCCGCCGCCAAGCCGAGGCCGCCGCGGCCGAGGCCGACGTCGTGGTCTTTGTCGTCGATGCCCAGACCGGATTGCATCCCCTCGACGAGGACGTGGCCGCGATTCTCCGCAACAAGCGTCGACCGATGGTTCTCGTGGCGAACAAGTGCGAGTCACCGAGCGCTGCCGCGTCGATCTATGCCGAGTTTGCCCGGATCGGGATGGGCGAGCCCGTCGCGGTCTCGGCGATCCACGGCGAGGGGACGGGCGACCTGCTCGACCGGATCGCCGATCTGCTCCCGCCGAGCGCTCCCGACGCGCTCCCCGAGGGCGAATTGGCACTTGCGATCATCGGACGCCCGAACGTTGGAAAGAGCTCGCTCTTGAACGCGATGATCGGCGAAGAACGCGCGATCGTCTCCGACGTTCCCGGCACCACGCGTGACGCCATCGATACGATCCTCACCTGGCACGATCGTAAGATTCGCTTGATCGACACCGCGGGGGTCCGCAAGAAACCCGAGGCGCACGGCGCGATCGAATACTACGCCGCGCTGCGATCGTTGAACGCGATCTCGCGTTGCGACATCGCCATCCTCGTCTTCGACTCGATGCTCGGCGTAACCGCGCAGGATCGTCGCCTCGCCGGCATCGCAATCGAAGAGCGCAAAGGCCTCATCATCGTCGGCAACAAGTGGGATCTCGCGCTGGAACAACAGGGTGAGTACAGCCAAGGCGAACTCTCGAATGTCATTCACGATCTGATCCCGTTTGCAAAATTCGCACCGATCACGTTTCTCTCGGCCAAAACCAAGCGCCGTTTGGGGAGTTTGATGCCGGTCGTTAACAAGGTCGCAGAAAATCTTGATCGGCGCATCGCAACCGCACCGCTCAACTCTCTGATCCGCGACGCCGTCCTCGCGCATCCGGCGCCGGCGGTTAGCGGCAAGCTCTTCAAGGTGTACTACGCCTCCCAACCTGCCGTACATCCCCCGGTCTTCGTCTTCCACTGCAACGATCCGGATCTCGTTCAACCGTCTTATAAGCGGTTCTTGGAGAACACCATTCGGCAACATCACGACTTCGAGGGCGTTCCCCTGACGCTCGAATTCCGCGCTCGCCGCGATAACGAGCAGGACGACGGGTAGGGCGGCGCGCAGCAACCATGGTGCTCCCGCTTCTGGTTCGATTAGCAACGGCGCTCGTTGCATTTCTCGTAGGCTCGATTCCGTTCGGGTACGTAATCGGCCACCTTTTCTACCGTACCGACATCCGTAAATCGGGTTCGGGCAACATCGGCGCGATGAACGCGCTGCGCACGCTCGGCAAGACGGGTGCCGCCGCGGTCTTGCTGCTCGATGCAGCCAAGGGCGTGATCCCAACGCTCGTCGCCGCGCACTACTCCGACACGCTCGCGAGCATCGCTGCAGCATGCGCGGTGCTCGGCCACTGCTACTCACCGTGGCTGCGCTGGAAGGGCGGCAAAGGCGTCGCAACGGCGCTCGGCGCGATCTTCGCGATCTCGTGGCCGGCCGGACTGATCGTCGTGGCGGGCTGGGTCGTCGGCGCGCTCATCATCACGCGTTACTCGTCGGTCGGCTCGATGCTCGCGAACCTGGCGGCGCCGTTTGCGCTCTATTTTTTCACGCGTTCGATCCCCGAAACGATCTTCGGCATCTTCGTCGCGGTGTTCGTGATCTACACCCATCGCGAAAACCTGGAACGCCTACGCAGCGGCACCGAGAATCCCATCTCCCTTTTCGCAAAGAAAGCCCACTAGCGAGCCTGCTGCCATGGGTGGCTTCAGCATTGCGAACAATCTGAATTCCGACGCGATCGAGTTGAATCTGCGCCGGGCACAGGCACGTTTGGCGCAGAGTTCGCGCGAACTCTCGAGCGGATTGCGCATCGAGAGCGCCGCCGACGACCCGTCGGGGCTGGCGATTTCGCAAGGGTTACAGACACGCGTCGATGCGTTCAACGGCGCCTCGCAAAACGTCACGAACGCACGCAATGCCGCTGCTGTCGCCGACGGTGCGCTCTCTACCGTTACGAACATCCTACTACGCATTCGCTCGATCGCGGTGAACGCAGCGTCCTCGATCTCGAGCACGCAGGATCGCGCCGATTTGCAAACGGAGATCGCCGCCCTTCTCGACGAGATCAACCGCATCTCGCAAAACACCAATTTCAACGGGCAACCGCTGCTCGATGGTAGCCACTCGGGGTTCGTTCCCGCGCAAGCTGCGAGTCTCGACGTCACCGCCAACACCGTGCTCGCTTCATCGTCGAGCATAGCGGGCAGCGGCTTGCTCCTGGCAAGCGCCGTTTTTACGACGCAAGCCTTGCAGCCCACGATCTATTTCCGCATCCTCCAGAACGTCACGGCATCCCCGGCCGCGCAGACAGTGAAGGTCAGCGACGCAGCCTACATTCAACCCGGCAGCATCTTCTCGCTCGACGGCGCGACCGTCACCGTGCAGTCCGTCGATGCTGCCAACGGCACGGTCAACGCCGTCTTCTCGACCAACGTAGCCACGGGCGATCTGGCGAGTTCGATCTTGAACGCCAACAGCGTCGGCGCGATCGCCGTCGGCACGCAACTTGTCACGCTGAACAGCTCGTCGCAGCCGCTCTATGCCGGAGAGACCTTACAGGTTGATTACGGCACCTTTGCCACGAACGAAGTCGTCGTCGTCCAGAAAGTGATGAGCCCCTCGAGTTTCATCGCCACCTTTACCAAACCGCACGCCGCCAACGCGAGTTTCTTCAACATCAACGGCACCTTCATCAGCGGCGGGTTCGGGCCGGGAAACTTCTCGTTCAATTTCGGCGGCACGCCGACCGACGGTGCACCGATCGGTTCGACGGCATACGTCGTCGAGACGACCAACGGTAACTTTCCGCCGCCGAACGGAACGACGACGCAGGTCGTCGCGACGGGTACGGTGATCGGTGGCAGCGTCGCATCAACGACGATCAACTTTCCGACAAAAATCCCGAACTATTTCGGCGGGGCGTGGGAGGTGCTCACTGCCCTCGGCTACGGCTCGACACCCCTTGTCAGCACGCAAGACGGCACGATCAAACTGCAGGTCGTCAACACCGGCGTCAGCATAGCGGTGCAGGAGACGTACTACGATACCGCGTCGCAGACGGCTGTAACCTCACCCTATCTGCTCGCGCCGAACGAACGCGCATTGCTCTTCGACGGCGTCTATACGACGATCGGCAACGTGAGCGCAAACGACGTCGGTTCAACGGCCTACATAAAGGTGCATCAGGCAAGCGCCGCGATTACCGCCGCGAACCAGCCCGCGCTCTCGGTACTCTCGGGCTCCGAGGAAGGCGATGCGATCGACCTTGGCCTGCCCTCGGTCTCGACCGCGAGCCTGCGCATCTCGAGCGTCACCGTGGTAGCGCCGAACGGCGGCGATCCCACCATCGCGGCCCAGGACACGATCGGCCAGATCGACTACGCCCTCGCAAGCGTGCTCGGCACCCGGGCCCAGCTCGGCGCGACGATCGTGCGGCTGGGCGAGGATGCGCAAAACGACGATACCGCCGCCGTGAACCTCCAGAGCGCCGAATCCTCCATCCGGGACGCCAATATCGGTGCCGCGTCGAGCGAATACACCCTCGCCGAGACCAACGTGCAGGTGGGCCTGCAAATCCTCGCGCAGGCCAACGCACTTCCCGAGCAGGTCCTCAAGCTTTTCCGATAGGGAGGCCGCGCGGTAGGGCTATCGGTCCCGATGCCCGTATTGCCCCGGGTCATGATTTCGTCGAACGATCTCCGCAACGGCGTCACCATCCTCGTTGACGGCCAACTTTGGACCGTCATCGAGTTTCTGCATGTGAAGCCGGGTAAGGGCGCCGCCTTCGTGCGCACCCGCCTCAAGAACGTCAAGACCGGCACTACGCTCGAACGCACCTTCCGCGCGGGCGAAAAGCTCGAACGCGCTACGGTCGAAAACCGCCAGATGCAGATGCTCTACAACGATGCCGACGGCTTCCATTTCATGGACCAGGAGTCGTTCGAGAACTATACGATGCAACGCGATCTGATCGGGGATCCCGCCGACTTCCTCAAGGACGGCATGATCGTCGATGTGCAGTTGCACGAAGGTGTGCCGATCGGCGTCGATCTGCCGCCGCACGTCGAACTGCGCATCGTCGAGACCGATCCGGGCTTCAAGGGCGACACCGCGACGAACACGGGCAAGCCGGCAAAACTCGAGACCGGCGCCATCGTCAACGTACCGCTCTTCGTAAACCCCGACGACGTGATCCGCATCGACACGCGCGACCGTCGCTACGTCGGCCGCGTCAGCTAGACCAGCTTCCGAGTTCGCTCGCGCATCGGCGCGCGAGATAGGAGAACGCACATGAAGCGTCTGCGACCGCTCGTATTGGCCGTCGCGCTGTCCCTTGTGGCTTCACTTGCCGCATTGGCCTTCTATCTCGCGCCACCCGGTGTTGCAACGTTCGCAAACCGTGTCGCCGATTACACCTTCGTCAATCAGGCACTCGGCTTCATCGAGCAGCACAACCTGCTCGGCGCGTTCCACTACCGGCCGATCAACGTCGATGCAGCTAGCAACGACCTCGTACTCATCCGCATCGACGAAGAGTCGATCGACAATGCGAATGCGGGACTGCCCGCGTGGCCATATCCGCGTTCGATCTACGAGAAGCTCCTCGCGAAACTCAAAGCCGCCGGCGCGAAGACGGCGATGTTCGACATCGACTTCCTCGACCCGGCGAGCGATCCCACGCAGGACGCGGCCTTCGCGCAAGGCATGAAGGCGATGCCGACGGTGCTGCCCTTCGTCATCAACACGACGAGCGCAGGACAGCTCGGCGTCGAGCCCGTGGCCCCGTCGCTCTCCCCGTTCACAACCGCTCAGGGCTACTCCACCGTCGAATCGACGGGCATCCTGCTCGGTCAGCCGCTCGTCATCAAGGCGGGAAGCGCGCGTTACCTCTCGCTTGCGAGCGCTGCGGTGCAAGCCTACACCGGGAAGAAGATTTCGAGCGGTGCGTTCGGCGGCGCACCGGTCCCGCGTTCGCACGACGGCGTGATGTATCTGCTGCCGTTCCACGAACTCGCGCGTCAGGACATCGACCAGCGCGTCGGTGCCGCCGAAGCGACGGTTCCGTTCGTTATGAGCATCTCGCTCGCCGACGCGATGACCGAATCAACCGCCGATCTCGCCCAACTCGTGCAGGGCAAGCTGGTCGTCCTCGGAGCGACCGCGCAAGCCCTGGGTGACTTTATCACCACACCGTTCGGCCGCTTTCCCGGCGTCTTCAGCAATCTGCGCTTCATGGACCAGTTGCTGACCCATCGCTTCATCACGCCGGCGCCGCAGTCGCTCGATATCGCGCTCATCTTCCTGCTGCCGCTGCTCCTGAGCCTGCTCGTGACCTACGGCAATGCAACGCGCAATATCATCCTCTGCCTGCTCCTGGTCGCAGCGTACGTGATCTCGATGTCGCTGCTCTATGCAAGCACGCTCTACTGGGTTGACGTCATGCACGTCGGAACCGCGATGTTCGGCGCGACGCTGCTGGTCTCGATCCAGCGCGTCGTGCGCGAGAGTGCGGACCGGCGCATGGTAACGAACCTCTTCGGCATGCACGTGAGCCCCGCAATCGTGAGCGACATTCTCAAACAAGACGATCCACGCAGCGCCCTTGCGCTCACCGGAAAAAAGGTGAAAGCGACCATCTTCTACTCCGACATCCGCGGCTTCACCGCGATGTCGGAGACGATGACGCCCGAGGCGATCTACGCACAACTCAACGAGTACTTCGAAGAAATGTGCGCGATCATCTTTCAGTACGGCGGGTACGTGGATAAGTTCATCGGTGACTGCGTGATGGCAGTCTTCTCCGCGCCGTACCAAACGCCCGACGACGCCGCCAACGCCGTTCGTGCAGCCGTCGCGCAGCAAAAGAAGATCCTCGAACTTGCCGCCAAGTGGAAGTCCGAGGGTAAGCGCGAGTTTACGGTCGGGATGGGGATCAATACGGGCGACGTCGTGATGGGAAACCTCGGCGCAAGCTCACGTATGAATTACACCGTGATCGGCGACAACGTGAACCTCGCGGCTCGCCTCTACAACGTGGCCAAAGCGGGCGAGATCATCATCAGCGATTACACCTACCAAGAAGTCAAAGAGTTCGTCGTTGCCGAAGAACGCGAAGCGGTTACGGTCAAAGGCAAAAAAGACCCAATCGCGATCTACAATATTCTCGACGTCAAGGGCAACGAAGCGACAAACGTCTGATGCAGACCCTCCTCGAACTCTTCGTCGCAGCGTTTATCTCGAGTATCTTCGGCTCGATGGTGGGACTCGGCGGCGGATTCATTCTCGTGCCGATCCTGCGCCTGTTTTTCGGGCTCGCCCCGGCGCAGGCGGCGGGCACCGCGCTCGCCCTGGTCGTAGCCAACTCCGGCAGTGGCGCGACGACGTATCTGCTGCAAAAGCGCGTACACATCAAGCTCGGCTTGCTGATCGCGCTCGGCGGCCTTCCCGGCAGCATCATCGGCGCGATCCTGGTCCACCACATCTCACCTCAGGCCTTCGACTGGATCTTCGGCGCGTTTTTGGTAGTGGTCGCAATCGACATGATCGTCAACGCGGAGAAGCGCGTCGGCGCGCGCATCGAGGATCGCGACGTTCACGAACTCAAAGGTATGTCGTACCGTCTCGCTGTGGTCGCGGGCTTTGCCGTGGGCCTCGTCGGCAGCCTCTTCGGTATCGGCGGCGGCGTCATCATCGTTCCGACGCTGCTCTATCTCTCCGAGTTACCGGCACACGCAATCAGCGCGACCTCGCATTTCGGCATCGTCCTCACCTCACCGGTCGGCCTCACCGTCCATGCGTTCCAGCACGACATCCAGCTTCAAGATATTCTTCCGCTCGTCGCGGGCGGGTTGCTCGGCGGCCCCATCGGTGCGCGCCTCTCGCTACGCCTCAAATCGCGCCAGTTGCTCATCTATGTCGCAGCCGCGCTCGTGCTCGCCGCGCTCTCACTCGCGTTGCGCCACATTATTCACTGGCGTTGACGAAAGCGCACGCGGGCCGGCATTGCTGCCGGCCCGTCGCCACATCGTTCGCCGCGCGAACTACTTGGGATAGGTCATCTCCTTGGGAATCACGATCGCGTCGAACTCGTCCGACGTGACGTACCCAAGGCCGAGCGCCGCAGCCTTCAGCGTCGTGCCGTCATGATGCGCCTTTTTTGCGATCTCGGCTGCCTTGTCGTATCCGATCTTCGGCGAGAGCGCCGTAACCGTCATGAGCGATTCACCGAGGTACTTGGCGATCACCGGCTCGTTTGCTTGAAGCCCTTCGACCGCGTGCTCGCGGAACATCGTGCACGAGTCCTTGAGCAGATGGCAGCTGTGAAGGAAGTTTGAGAGGATCACCGGGTTGAAGACGTTGAGTTCGAAGTTGCCTTGCGACGCGCCGAAGCTGATCGCGGTGTCGTTGCCAAACACCTGGGCGACGATCATCGTCATCTGCTCGGACTGAGTCGGATTCACCTTACCCGGCATGATCGAGCTACCCGGTTCGTTCTCCGGCAGAATCAACTCGCCGATGCCCGCGCGCGGTCCCGATGCAAGCCAGCGAATGTCGTTTGCGATCTTCATGAGCGCGGCGCCGAGCGTCTTGAGAGCGCCCGACGCGAAGACGAAATCATCATGCGAGGCAAGCGCCGTGAATTTATTCGGATGCGAGCGGAACGGCAGGCCCGTCAGTTCGGCCAGCTTCTTCGCCATGCGCTCGGCAAACTCGGGATGGGCGTTCAGACCGGTACCTACCGCGGTACCGCCGATCGCCAAATCGTAGATGTGCTCGAGCGACTCTTTGATCGCGACCATCGCGCGATCGAGCTGCGTCACGTAGCCTGAAAATTCCTGACCGAGCGTGATCGGCGTCGCATCCTGGAGATGCGTGCGCCCCACCTTGACGAGATCTTTCCACTGCTTCGCCTTCACGTCGAGGGCGTCGCGCAGGTGCTTCACCGCCGGCAGCATCTCGACCATCGCCTCGGCCGCAGCCATGTGCATGGCGGTCGGGAAGGTGTCGTTCGACGACTGCGACATGTTCACGTGGTCGTTCGGGTGCACGGGTTTCTTCGAGCCCATCTCGCCGCCCGCGATCTCGATCGCGCGATTCGAAATCACCTCGTTGACGTTCATGTTGGTCTGCGTGCCCGAGCCCGTCTGCCAGATTCGCAGCGGGAAATGATCGTCAAGCTTACCCGCGATCACTTCGTCGGCGGCCTGTACGATGAGTTTCGTTTTCTCGTCGTCGAGCTTGCCCAAGTCGTGATTGACGAGCGCCGCAGCCTTCTTCAACTGCGCCATCGCCACGATGGCTTGCTTCGGCATGCGATCCTTCGGCCAATTGCCTTCACCGATGTCGAAGTGGATGAGCGAACGCGCCGATTGCGCGCCGTAATACTTGTCGGCGGGGACGTCGATCTTGCCCATCGAGTCGGTCTCGACGCGCGTTTTGACCGCCCCGTTCGGGAGGGTGCCGTTTGCAGTGGTCATAGCTCCCTTATCTTGCCCAACCGGAGCGGCCGGGGCCCGGACTTAGGTCGCTTGCGGGGCTAACGCTCGCCTCGTTGCGCCGCCCGCCGGCCCCCGAGCGTATCGCCCACCGCGTCCAAGCCGGTGATTTCGTAGATCGTGAGCGGGAACGCGGGGTTGAAGCCACGTTTATCGCAGCGCGGGCAGCTTGCCGGCTTGCCCGGCCGCTTGCGCCGCAGCACCTCGAACGCGCACTGCTCGCACCGCAGGATGTAGCGCTTGCTCGATTCGTTCAATGGCCGCACGTTGCCGAGATCATGATAGATCGAGCGCAGCCCGCATTCGCGCATCTTGCGCTTGAAATGCACCCCGTGCCCGGTATCGCGCCACTTCGCGTAACACCAGGCGTGGATCATCTCGTGCAGCAGCGTCTCCTCGAGCGCCTCGGGATACTTTGCAAAATGCTTGGGCGAGAGCTCGATCAACAACGGGTATTTCGTGTATGTGATCCGGCCGGCGGCGTTAGAAAAACGCGCATTGTATGCGATCCGGCAATCGGGCACCTCGCCGCGAAAATGACGCAGGTTCAGATGGGCAAAGAGCAATTGAAGCTCGGCTTCCGAGGGGATCACGAATGAATCGCTTCGGCATACGTCCAAACGACTCTTCGTGTCGATGTCGTCTCCCCCGCGGCGCGGACTTCCGCTGCGCATCTACCTGCCGATCGTCGCCGTCCTGGCGCTCGGCTTCCTGTGGCTCATGCTCTACCTGCTCAGCGTCGGTTTTGGCGTCTCGGGCTCGGTTTTCGGCAAGGGCGCAAGCGAACACGCGCTTCAACCGCAGCAGTTGGCGACGCCGAGCGTCCAAGGTGGAGGCCCGCCGCCGGCCGTGATGGCACAGCTCTCCACCCTGCGAGCGCGCATCGCGGCGCACCCGCACGACGACGTAGCGATCACGCAACTCGGCGATATGTATCTCGCCGCGGGCAAATACGAGGCCGCGATCCCGCTTTACGAACGCGCGCTGCGCGTCAACCCGCGCAACGTCGCCGCACAGACTGGGCTCGAGCAAGCGCGTGAAGCTCTACCTCAGCGCTGACATGGAGGGGACCGCAGGCGTCTGCTCCTGGTCCCAAGTCGATCCGGCAAATCCGCACGAGTATCCGACGTACCGCCGCTACATGTCGCGCGAGGTACGTGCCGCCATCGACGGCGCGCGCACGGTAGCACCGTGCGATGTGCTCGTCAACGACGCTCACTGGGATATGCGCAATCTGCTCTGGGATGAACTTCCAGACGACGTGCGCGTGATCTCGGGCGCACGCAAACCGCTCTCAATGGCGGAAGGCGCGCAGACGCGGTACGACGCCGCCTTCTTCACCGGATATCACGCTGCGATCGGCAGCGGCGGTGCGGTGCTCGCGCATACGTACAGCGATACGTCGATCTACGATGTGCGCGTCAACGGGACGCCGTGCAGCGAGGCCCTCCTGAACGCGGCGCTGCTAGGTCTCTACGGCACGCCGGTCGTGCTCGTCACCGGCGATCGCGCGACGGTCGAGAGCGCGCGGCGCGCGCTGCCCTGGGCAACCGGCGTCGTGGTGAAGGACGCGGTCGGCTACTACGCGGCAAACTCGCTCGCGCCCGAGGCCGCGTGCCACGCCATCGCCGCGGGCGCGCGCGATGCAATATCCAACCTCGCTGCCGCCAAACCGTTCACGTTCGAGCCACCGATCGAGCTCGTCATCGAGGCGGTCAAAGCCGAACAGGCGGATTTCATGGAATTGCTACCGCGCTTCGAACGCATCGGGGGGCGCACCGTGCGCTTCACGAGCGGCGACTACACAAGCGCGTTTCACGCCTTTCTCACCGCCATGCGCTTGGGCAACGCGGCGAACGTACCGGCATGAAGCTCTACATCTCGAGCGACATGGAGGGCGTTGCCGGCGTAAGCAGCTGGGATCAGGTCGATGCACGCACGCCCCACCCCGAATACGCCACCTATCGGCGATACTACACGCAGGAGGTCGCGGCGGCGATCGACGGTGCGCGCGCGGCCGGCGCCACCGACGTCCTTGTCAACGACGCACATGGACCGATGCGCAATCTGCTCTTCGACGATCTTCCTGGCGACGTGCGCGTGCTCTTCGGCAACCGCAAGCCGTTCTCGATGGTGCAGGACGCGCACGGCTACGACGGCGCGTTCTTCGTCGGGTACCACGGCGCGATAGGCGACCGCGATGCCGTCCTCTGCCATACCTACACGCCTTCGGTCATCTACGACCTGCACGTCAACGGCATACGCTGCAGCGAAGCCACGATCAATGCCGCCTTGCTCGGTCACGCCGGTATCCCGCTGCTCTACGTCACCGGCGACCGCACCACGGTTGAGGGCGTGCAACGGCAGATGCCGTGGGTGCATGGGACGATCGTCAAAGAGTCGATCGGCGTCTTCAGCGCAAACTCGATCTCTCCGCGGGCAGCCCAGGCGGCGATTCGCGCCGGGGCCGCCGAGGCGATCGCGCGCGCGCGCGACGCGCGCCCCTTCACCTTCGAGGCTCCAATCGAGATGCAGATAACGCTCGCCAAAGTCGAGCAGGCGGATTACGTGGCGCTAATCCCCGGTTTCGAACGCATCGGGAGCCGCGCTGTCCGCTTCGTCGATAACGACCTCCCAACCGTCTTCCGGGCCTTCGTTGCAACCTTTCGTTTAGGGGCGCTCGCCTAGCCCCTAATCCCAAGGCGCCGGACGGTCGAAAAACACGATATGTCCCTGACTGAAGAAGATGTAACCGGATCGCTCGAGTCACCGACGATGGTGAGCGTGAACGGGGCGCCCCCCGTCATGGCCATCGTGGAGCAGATTTCCTTGCGTGAATGCAGGCTGCGCGCCGTCGCGTCTTTTGCAATCGGCGACCGGGTCTCGTTCGATTTCACCGCCCACGGCGTCCCGAAAGCAGCAGTTCACGGACGCATCGCCTCCTGCGCTGCGAATGGCGCCCGCACCAACTGCACGATCGCACTCGACACGAGCGATTCGCGGCTGGCCGACCAGTTGGCAATCGCGGTCGATGCGGCTCGGCGCCACGCGGCCGTCAAGCACGGACACGAGGTACCAACGAGCAACGGGCTCACCCGCGCCCACGTGCGCGTCTTTGCCAACCTTGAGGTAAGCTATCGCGTCGATGGTGGATCGCAACGGACCGCGCGCACCACGAACATCTCGGTCGGCGGCATCCTGATGAATTGTGACGACGCGATCGCCGTCGGCTCGACGGTCGAACTACGATTCGCTCTTCCCGGAGATCCGACGCCGCTTGTCGCGCATGCCCGCATCGTCGCGCACCAAGAGGCCTCGCCCAACTACAACTGCGCGTTCTTCGGTCTTCCCGAAGCGGCCAAGGTAGCGATCGCGCACTACGTCAACGCAATGGTGGCACGCTAGACGACATTTCACCGGACGACGGAGCACCCGTCATACCCGAAGGTGTCAACGCGTTATCTAGGCCATGAAGGCCCGGTTTCAAACAGACGCATTCGCCGTTGCGCTCGCCGCGTGCATCGGAAACACCACGATCTCCCTTTACCTGGTCGTCGAGCGCGCGGTCGCCCAACAGATTGCGCCGCTCCAATGCCTGCTTCAACTCTATCAGTGGGACGCATCGAACGTCTTTGGAAACGGCGCCTTTGCCGGAGGCTGGGGCATGGCGTTCATGGGACTGCTGATGGACCTTGCCGTCTCAGCGGCCTGGGCAACGCTCTTTCTCGTGCTCTATCGGCGTTTCGCCTGGTTGCGCGCCAACCTGTGGGCAGGTGGTCTCGCCTATGGGATCGTCGTGATGGTGGTGATGCTCTGGCTGATCGTCCCGCTCGGCCACGCAACCCAACTCTCGAAGACGCCCGGACACATCCTCAACGTTGCGATTGCACATACCGTCTTCTTCGGATTGCCGGTCGCGCTCGCGCTGGCCGAACGCGGCCCACGGCGGGCAGGCTAGCGCGCCGCTAACCCGCCGTGACCGCGTGCGGGCGCTCGAGTGCGATCGCGATCGAGGCCAAATCCTCATCCGAGATCGCTAACCGTCGCGTGGCCTCTTCGTAGAGCGCGATCGTCTCGGCGGCGGTGCTCGACGCCGCTCGCTCCTCACGAATACGCTTGACCTCCTCGGTGACGCGATGCGCAAGGTCCGGCGTCACCTCAATGCCGTGTTGGGCGAGCCTCTGCGCGTGCGAGCGCAGCGTGGATTCGACGAGCGCCGCACCGGAATGCTTACCAAAAACAAAGCTCGTGTGTGCGCCGACGAGTTCGGAAGGCACCGCTTCGTAGATACGACGATCGATCTGCACGCCGTGCGTATGAATGCCCGACTCGTGCGCGAAGACGCGCGTCCCGACGATCGGCTCGTGCTGTTGCATCGGAATCCCGCTCATGCGTTCCATGAAGCGCGCAAGCTCACGCAACTTCTCGTATTTGAATCCCGGAATTTCGATGCCGTAGAGAACGCGCATCGCAACGGCATACTCGTGCAGCTTCACGTTGCCCGCGCGTTCGCCGTAGCCGTTCGCCGTCACCGAGATCACCTTGAATCCGCACGAGGTCGCGGTGATCGCGTTGATCGTGCCCAGTCCATAGTCGTTGTGCAGGTGCGCCACGATCGGAAGACCAGCCGGAAGCGCACCGACGATGCGCGTCCCGTACCAGCGCATCGCCTCAGGGGTAAGACATCCCACCGTGTCGGGCCACGCGGGACGCGTGCCACCTGCATCGAGCCCGGCTTTGAAGTATGAAATGAAGTACTCGACGTCGCCGCGGCTGCCGTCTTCGCCGCCGAATTCGATGTGCTCGACGCCCTGTTCCCGTGCGTACCGGATCGCATCGCACTGCATGCGGACGTTCGCATCGCGGTAAAACGAGACCGGAAGGTCGAGCCATTCGCTCTCGTCACGACCTTCGAAACGCAGCAAGGTCTTGCCGATCTTATATTTCAGGTGCAGATCGCTTCCGCTCGTGAAGATGAAAAACGTCACCTTCGCGGGATCCACGCCGACGGCGCGCAGCGTCTCGATCGTGACGTCGATGTCCTTACGATTGCTCCGGCACATCACGACGATCTCGACCTCGCCGAGCTCGCCGCGCCGTTTCGCGTCCATCACCAGTTGGAGCGTCCGGCGGTCGCCGTCCGAGGCCGCAGGGAACCCAACGCTCATCACGTGCACGCCGATCTCGGCAAGTGCTTTTGCGATCTCGAGCTTTTGCTGCGGCGTGTAGCAGACGCCGGGCATCTGTTCGCCATCGCGCAAGGTCTCGTCGTAGAGCCGGATCTCGGCCGGATCGGGGAAGGCGACGCCCCGCGTGAACTCCTTGGGATCGCGAATCAGGTGCTCGATCGGCTCACGCAGTTCCATCCGCGTACCGTTCTACGGAGCCACGCCCGTCTCTTCGCGCACCGGCAAGCCCGCATCCCCGGCGGCGCTCGATTGCGCCCGCCGCGTATAGATGCGAAGTTCGGCGATATCACGCGGGAAGAGCAACTCAAGCGCCCAGTCGAACGCGACGCGCAAGCGCCGATCGAGCCCCGGTAAGCGCATCAGGTAGTACGAACGCCAAAGGAACCAGGCAAAAAACCCCGTCAGCACCCGATCTCCGGGAAGTTGCGCAACCGCTTCGCGCGCGCCGAGCGAGGCCATCATGCCAAGCGACGAAAACGCAAACGCGCGCGTCGGTTTACCGCGTAACGTTGCGACGATGTTCTCGGCCACGAGCGGCCCCTCGCGAATGGCGTGCTGCGCCGTCGGCGGATAGATGGCGCCACGAGCATCGGGAATCGCGGCACAGTCGCCGAGCGCCCACACGTTGCTCTGGCCGCGCACGCGACAATCGCTTTCGACGATCACCGCGCCGCGTTTCGTGCGCGGGAGATCGGCCGCCGCGATCGTGGGCGAAGGAGCCACGCCCGCACTCCACACGATCGTGCGCGTCTCGATCCGCCGCCCGCTCGCGAGCACAAGGCCATCGTCGTCGGCGCGCGCGACGCCGTCGCCGGTCACGATCTCCACGCCACGCCGGCGTAGCCGCTCGGCCGAATAGCGCCCCATCTTTTCCGGCAATCCGGGCAGCAGAGCGGAGCCACCCTCCACGAGCACCACGCGCACGTCGGCAGGATTGACGCGCGGATAGAGGTGCAGCACACTCCGAAACAGCTCGACCAACTCGCCCGCCGCCTCGACCCCGGTGAATCCCCCGCCGACAACCGTCACCGTGAGCAATCGCGCCCGCAGATGCGGGTCGTCGCTCGCGTCGGCGAGTTCGAGCAGCCAGACCAGCCGATTTCGCAAGATGCCGGCGTCTTCAAGCGTCTTGAGCGCGAAGACGCGCTCGGCGACCCCGGGCAGACCGAAGGTCGAGGTGGTCGATCCGAGCGCCAGGACGACGTGATCGTAGGGCAACCGATCGTCGGCTCGCTGCAGTATGTGCCGCAGATCGACGCTGCCCGCGGCCACGTCGAGGGCATGAACGTCGGCGAGCACGAAGCGCGTGCGGCGCAACTGCGAACGAATCGGCGTCACGACGTGACGCACGTCGAGCGCGCCCGAGCTCACCTCCGGCAACATCGGGGTAAAGAGCGAGAAGTTCTCGCGACTGACGAGCACGATATCCGCCTCGTCCGGGCGCAAGAGCTCCTCCAGCCGCCGGGCAACGGCGATGCCAGCAAAGCCGCCGCCGAGGATCAGGATACGCGCAGCACGGGATGGCACGCTCATGTCGAAGAGCCTTCTGCCATGCACGAACCAGGTCCCACGGAGGGCGAGTACCAAGCGCCCGCGACACCGCACGAGCCGACGCTCGAATCCCCGCCCGGGCGGCTCCGCGCCCGCAAAACCGGCGGTTGGGGAACGCTCGCGGCCGGTGCCGCCGTGGCCCTCGGCAAACTCAAAATTCTGCTCGCGCTGCTCGGCTCGAGCTGGACGTTCCTGCTGACGATCTGGCTGTACGTCACGATCTTCGGCTGGCAACTCGGGGTCGTGCTCGCGCTTGCAATCGCGGCGCACGAGTTCGGGCACTACTTCGCCTACAAGGAGTATGGGCTCGCGGTACGAGCGCCCGTCTTCGTGCCCTTCCTCGGCGCGTTCACCGCGGGTGCCTTGGCGCCCGATCTGGAGCAAGACGCGTACATCGCGCTCGCCGGGCCCGTCACCGGCCTCGTGCTCGCCTTCGCCTGCTTCGGCCTCGGCGTTGCGACGCACGAGCGCTTTTGGTTCGCGTGTGCCGACCTCTCCGCGTTTCTGAATCTGTTCAACATGTTGCCGGTGCTGCCGTTTGACGGCGGCCGCGTGATCGGCGCGATTTGGCCACCGCTGTGGATCGCCGGTATCGCCCTCTTCGTCGCCGCCTCCGTCATGCTGCACGTGCCGATCATCTTCGTCGCGTTCCTCGCGATCTTGGGCGTTCCGTCGATGTTGAGCGCGTTGCGCGGCGCACCCGATCCACGCGCCGCAACAATGACCCTCGGAGCGCGCGTTCGCGTCGGAACGTGGTACATCGCCACCTCGCTCGCACTGCTCGTGCTGCTCGGCGTCGCCCAGGCAAACCTTCCCTCCAACGGCGGCATCTGGTGAGCGACGAACGCACGCCCGACTTTGCGATGCAGCGAGCGGTCGATATCCTTGCCGGGATCTACGAACGTACGCAACGCGACACCGCGGTTCCGCCGCCACCTGCAGATCGGCCGATCGTCCTCTTTACCGAGACGATCGCGTTCGACGTGACGCGAACCACGAAACCCGAGGTCGAGCGTGCGCTCGGCATAGCGTTCAGCTATCCGCAGCGCGGGTGGCACACCTATTGCGTCCGCGGTGACGACGGCAACCGGCTCTTCCTCAGTTGCTTCTATAGCGGCGAACGTCTCGCGTCGGCCGAGCTGTACGCACCGAAGGTCGATCGCGCACCGAAACTTGCACCGCGCGATCTACGCCTACGTTTCGTACCCGGTGAGATCACGATCGGGCAGCCCGTCACGGTACTGCCCGCATACTTCGGCACCGCGCACGGGTTGCCGGCAAAGCTCGGCCCCTACGCCGAGATGTTCGAAGCCCGCTTCCCCGGCGGCGCCGCCTACGCGATGGGCAACGCCGGCGTCATCGAACGCCTCGCCATTTACGTGCTCACCTGACCCCGCGTACCCCGTGTCATCCTGCGGCGACACGGGGCACGGCGTGCGGTTAGATATCGACGTTCATAAAGTTATCGAACGGGGTGATCGCGTTGGGATGGAAGTGCTTGATGTCGCTATTGACGGCGTACACATCCACGCGCTGATCGGTGATGATCGAGGGCACTTCTTGGTAAAACCGATCCACGAACGTCTTCACGTCCGGGTTGCGCTGCACCTGATCGTAATGGGAGTAGAGCGCGGTCATCGCCTTCGAGGCAACCGGATCACACCAGCGCAAGTTGTTCTGACCTAGCGGTGGAAAGCTCGCGCAGCTATAGATCGCAGAATAATCACCGATTGCTTCGTTTTGCCAAGCGAAGCTCGTAATATCCCATTTGTTACTATAGACGATGCCACCCTCTTGCAGCGGGGCGAAGAACATCGCGATCGGATAGTGTTTCACCGTGAAGTCCACGCCGATCTTCTTCCAATTTGCGCGGAGCAACTCGATACCGTCATCCACATCCTGCGTACCCGCGTAGATGGCGTACACGAAGCTGAGCTTCACGCCGTTCTTCTCGCGAATACCGCCGGGGCCGCGCTTCCAGCCGTCGGCGTCGAGCATGGCGTTCGCCTTTGCCGGGTCGTACGCCACGAGCGGTTCGTTGACCGCGTACGGCGCATCAAGCGGGGTCGGCGAGTCCGAGAGCTTTCCGAGCCCGTGGTTGATCTTCACCAAGCGTTCTTCGCGATTGTAGGCCAAGCGTAAGGCCTGGCGCACGACCGGGTCTTTGAGTGCGGGATTCGTCAAATTGAAGTCGAGGTGATCGTAGTAATAGCTGGGCACCTCGATCGTCGAGACGCCGGGGATCGCTTGAACGCGCGCGAGGTAGTTTCCCGGCACGAGATCCCACATGTCGATCTCGTGGGCTTGGAGTTGCGCGAGCGTCGTATTGCGGTCGGGGATGATCTTGAAGACGATCTTGTCGAGTTTTGGACGGCCGCGGAAGTAGAGCGGGTTATCGACGAGCACGATCTGCGACCCGCGATCCCAACGTTCGTACTTGAACGGCCCGATGCCGATCGGCAGGCTGTTATACGGAACGTTGTTGATGTTGGGATATTTTGCCAGAAGATGTTTGGGCAGAATGCACGGATTCGCGCCCGCCGTTGAGAAAAAGGTCTCGATGAAGGGCGAGTACGGCTTCTTCAAGTGGAATATGACCGTGTACTTGTCGGGCTCGTCGATCTTGGTGATCAGATCCCACCCGGTGCGGCCAACCTCGTTGTTGGCCGGATTCAGCACGACCTTGGTGGAGAAGACCACGTCGTCGGCGGTGAAGGGCGCGCCGTCCGACCACTTCACACCGTGACGAAGATGGTACGTGATACGCAGGCCATCTTTGCTCACGCCGCCGTTCGCCTGCGTCGGAATCTCGGTCGCGAGCTCGGGATACGGCTTGTTATCCTTGTCCCACTTGACGAGGTACGCCATCGTCAGCGACGAGAGGTGGCCGATATCGGCGAACTGCCCGAGATGCGGATTGAGCGTGTTGACGTCGCCGGCGTCCGCGAAGGTGAGGACGTGCGGATGCGTCCAGCTGTTCGCACGGCCGTCGATGCCGCCGCCGCCGACTTTGGTGCAGCCCGCGGCAAGCATGCCGAGCGCGAGCGCAAGACCAACGAATCGCTTCAAGTCGAGTTCTCCCTTGGGTGATGGTGGAACGGCGTTTACAGGGCGCCGGCGTCGTCGCCGGGCTCCGCAAGCATGGTTGCGGGGTCGATGCCGCGCGACGCGCAGAACGCGCGGTAGGCATCCGGCGTAATCTCGGAGGGTTTGATCTCGCTTCGTCCGCCCCAAAACACGTTGGTGTAGGTGAAGTCGATTCCGGCCTCACGTAGATGTTCGTCGATCGCCGCTTTGTGCGCGAGCACGCGCTCCTTCTCCATTCCGTGCGCAACCGCCATGATGTTCACGTTGCGAAACTCCGGGCCGCCCTCGCGCCAGTACGCATGCGTGATCACGTAGTGACGCCCCACCTCGCGGCCGGCGTCACTTTCGCGCCCCTCCGGTACGGCCCAATGGAAAAGCGCGTTGTAGCGCGTCACGCGCTCGTTGTTCGCGGTCGGCTTCACGTGTTCGAGGAAGGTCGAGAAGCGCCCGATCACGCCGCGTTCGGTCAACCCGCGCGCGACGCGTTCGAATTCATCGAGCGCGACGCCCGCTTCGACGGCGCGCACCTGCCACAGATCGCGTACGATCTCCGCCGGCGCGAACTCACGCTTGAGCGCCGTAAGCACGCGCCACTCGAGCTCGGAGAGTTCGACGATCGCCGTATTGGTCGGCTCGGCCAGCGTCTCGGCACGCGCGCCCGGCTCCATGCCGCGGCGGCGCACGTGCCCGACGCCGAGCGCGAAGACCATCTTCGCCGGCATCAAGCGGAAATGTTCGGCCCCGATCTCACCGCGCAATACCTCGGCGTGCTTGCGCAGCGAGAAGCCCTGCGGCACCTTGAGCGTGGTCCACAAGCGATACGTGCTGCCGGGCGTTACCGCGTCGGTCGAGCGAATCACCACGTGCCCAGAGAACGGATCCCGATGGAACAGATGGTCAAATGCGGCGTCGAGACGTTCGTTCGGCACCTGCCAGGCCACGAGCGCGCCGCGCGCGAGGTTGGTTGACATCAGCGTCTGGCGAACGCGCCGGATCGTACCCGCCTCCAGCATCGCGACGATGCGCTCGAGTACGGTTGCAAGCGGCACGCCGCTACGCTCGGCGATCTCGCCGAAGGGATCGCGCTGAAAGCCGGAGAGCCGATCCTCGCTCACCGCGAGGATCGCGGCGTTGACGGGGTCGGAAATGGAGACGGGGACGGTCGAAGGATGAAGGGCCATACCCTCGCTCCTTTGACGACCGTCCCCGTACGCCCCGCGCGCGGCGCGCTTAGAGTTTCAGATCGCTCGTGCCGAGCGCGTAGCTATAGCGCTCCTCGGCAAGCCGTTCGTTATAGACCGCGGTGATTTGATCGCGCTCCGCCGTAGAGAGCGACGCATTGGCGGTCACGATATCGGTGATCGTTGCCGCACCGACCTTATAGCGGGCGGCGGTTGCTTGACTGTTCACCGTCGCGCTTTGGAGTTCAGCGTTCGCCTGCACGAGGCTCGCGCGCGCCGAGATCAGGTTCGCGAGCGCGCCGCGCACGTCCGATTGTACGGTGAGGCGCGTCTGGGTGAGCGCCGCTTGCGCCTGATCCAGTTGCGACGCCGCGGTTGCGACATTGTAGTTGGTGAGACCTTGGTCGAAGATCGGCACGCTCACCGTCGCACCGATCGAACCGCTTCCCGAGAACGGCGTTGCAAGTTTGGGCGTCTCGATCAGCGTGCGCGAACTGCCGCTGCTCGCATTGAAATCGATCTGCGGGAAGCGCGCGAGCTTCGCGAAGCGCACACCTTCCTTCGACGATTCGAGCGTATGCTCGGCCGCCAGATAATCGGGGCGCGCCTGGAGCGCTTCGGCGAGCGACGCCAGATAGTCGAGCGTCTTCATCTGCGGCGGGTTTTTACTCAGCGGCTGCGGGTTGACGGCCGTATCGGCGTCGAGCCCGAGGGTGGTGGCAAACGTCGATTCCGCACCGATCTCGGCGCCCTGCGCGGTAATGAGCGCGCCGCGCGCCTGCGCGGTTTGAAACTGCGCTGCGGCAAGGTCGGAGCGAGCCGCCGCGCCCGTGCGAATCTGCGCGTTCACCACGTTCTCTTCCGCTTCGAACTGCCGCACGAGCGCCGCATCGGCCTCGACGCTGGCCTTCGCCTGCAGCACGCCGTAATATGCGTTCGCCACGTTGAAGGCGAGCGTCTGCAGATCGCGCACCAGCGTGTCGCGCCCGGCGATATCGGCTTCCTTGGCGCTGCGAATGCCAGCGATCACGCGTCCGCCGTCGTAGATCAACTGCGTCACGTTCGCGCGGGCATCTTCGGTGGTCACGTAGGTGCCGGCCGACGCACTCGACGATCCCGATCCCGACCCTGAACCCGAACCCGACGTTCCGAGCGACCCGTAATTCCGCGTGATCGTCGCGGTGCCGGAGATGTTCGGAAAGAGCGCGCTCTTCTCGGAGGCGTACTTTGCGGCGATCGCGCGATACTGCGCGCGCTGCGATGCAAAGGCGGGCGATTGCGCGACCGCGATGTCGATCGCTTGCGCGAGCGACACGGTAGGCGGCACGCCCGCGTGCGGCTGCTGCCTCGTCATGTCGGGCGCCGGCGTTCCGTACGCGGGATAGGGCACCGGCGTACCCTGACCGCTCGGCACCGGCGCCGGCGTCATCAGCGGCATCGGCTGCGCTGCGTGCGGCGGCGTCTGCGCGTGCGCGAGTGCCGGAGCGAGCGGGGTGAGCGCGAGCGCCGCGGCGAGCGCGCGCGCGACGAGCGAGCGATAGGTCATCACTGCGCTCCGGCCGCCTTCTGCGACGCCTGCGGCCCCGCGCTGTCGACCGCGACGACGCTACCGTTCTTGAGGGCGTCCGGACGCGTCGTAATCACCTTGGTTCCGGCCTGCACCTTCGGCGAGATCACCTCCGAGAGCGTGTCGGTTTGGATGCCGATTTTAACCGGAACCTCGAGCGCCTTATTGTCGGGGCCGAC
The DNA here is from genome assembly GCA_027452165.1 of Vulcanimicrobiota bacterium. Taxonomy (GTDB): domain Bacteria; phylum Vulcanimicrobiota; class Vulcanimicrobiia; order Vulcanimicrobiales; family Vulcanimicrobiaceae; genus REEB354. Next base: position 25,552 of record DAIDGX010000023.1, read on the forward strand.
CACGTACACGGCACTGCCGCTCTCGACCTGGGCGACGGCCGAACGCGGCACGACGATCGTATCATTGTGCCGTTGCTTGACGAGGGTCGCCGTGACGAGCATCCCGCCGCGCAAGATATCGCCGGGATTCGCCATGCGAATACGCGCGAGATACGAGAGCGTCCCTTGCGTGGGTACCGCGTTGACGGTTGCGATGCGCGCCTTAAAGCTCTTGCCCGGCAGGGAACTCGAGGTGAACGAGACCGTGGCGCCGGGCTGAACGTAGGCCAAGTCCTCGTCGGGCACGTTGATGTTTACCCAGACGTCGCTCACGCGCGAGATCGCAAGCACCGGCGATTGCGGACCGGCAAATGCACCGGGATCCATGTTGCGTGCGGTGATCACGCCGTCGTACGGCGCGTAGAGCACGGTCTGCCCGATCTCGGTGCGCAACGTGTTCGCGCTCGCCGCCGCAGCCTGCGCCGCCGCCTGCGCCGCCTTCACGTTCTGCTCGCTCACGACGTTGTTGCGCATCCCCACCTGCGCGTTGTTGTAGGCGTTCTCCGCTTGCACGTACGCCGCACGGGCCGCTTCGAGCTGCGACTGCGACACGTACCCTTGCGTGAAGAGTTGCTGATCCTGCGTATAGGTCAACTTCGCGTTCGCAAGCGCGGCTTGCGCGGTCGCGAGCGCGGCTTGATTCTGCTGCTGCTGCACCGGTAGACCGATCGTCGCCCCCTGCGCCGACGCGCTCTGTTGCGTTGCCTGTGCTTCGGCCTGCGCGAGTTGCGCTCGCAGCGTCGAATCGTCGATCCGCGCGAGCACCTCTCCGGCACGCACCCGGTCACCCACGTTCACGTAGATCGCCGTGATCGGTCCGCTTTGTTGAAACGCGAGCGTTGACTGCTCGAGCGGCGCAATCTGTCCATCGAGCGAAAGGTAGGTCGCAATGCTCTGCCGAGCCGCGGTTGCGACGTCAACGTTGAGTGGCGCCGGGCCTCGCGGCGCGCCGCCTTTTCCGCAGGCGGTGAGGGCGAGCGTCGCCGCGAGCGCGGCGACTGCCAAGCGGTGGTTCTGCATGTTGCTCCTATATCGAGGTGGTCGCGCGATCCACGCGATCCGCGCGATCCGAACGTAGTACGGTCATGGCGGCCTAATTGATTCATTAGGTTGGCGGCCAATCCTGAGAACCCGCTGTCGGTTCGAGGAGAGGCAGCATTGAGCGCGTATTCTCCGGGGGCATGAGCGCGAAACTCGACATTGGTCGCTCGTATAGCCTCCAGACGCGCGTCGAAGAATGGATGACCGCCGAAAAAGCGGGAAATCCGGGTGTTGACGTACTCTCCACTTCGATGCTCGTTCAACTGATCGAGAATGCGGCGATCGCATGTCTCGAACCGATGTTGGGCTCCGACGCGGTCTCACTTGGCACCCACGTCGATCTCGAACACCACAAGCCCGTTCCGGTCGGCTTCATCGTCCGCACCGAGGTGGAGATCGTCATGATCGACGGCCCTCGGGTCAGCTTTGCGGTTGCGGTCTTCGACGAGCAAGAGGCCGTCGCCGAAGGCACCCACGAGCGGTACGTCATCGACCGCGGCAAGTTTCTCGCCAAGCTCGAAGAGAAGCTCGCCTGAAGGTTCCGGGCAAGAAACCCGAAAACAGCTGGGGTCTTACTGCAGGGGGGGCAAACGGGCCCCCGAACAGATGGAACAAGATTGTCTTGGGGGGATTCGTGCCCTTTACGCCGAGAGGCGGGAGCACGGGTCCAACAGACGTTCGCGTCGCGGAAACCCAAAACAAGCTGAGGTCTCAATACTAACTAGGAGGATACATTGAAGCGACTGAGCACCGGAGTCCTCGCCGCGCTGTTCGCAGCCGGCCTTGGACTTAACGCGGTCGCAGCTCCGATCACCTCCGCGTCGCATGGAAACATTGGAACCAACGCGATCGCGCAGGCATCGGGCTCGACCATGGCGGCTCCGCCGGCGAACTTCGGTTCCCCGCCGTCGGGGCAAGTCCCCATTCTCTTCAACGACCACCATGTCTATACCAAGCCCGACGTCCTGAAGAAGGGTCGTGTGTTGGCCGCGCTCGTGCGTGGCGGCACCGTTTTGATCCCGCTTCGTTCGATGTTCGAGCAAATGGGCGCGACCGTGTCGTATGACGCGGCCACGAAGACGGTGGACGTTAGCAAGCCCGGCGCCGACGTGAAGGTCACGGTCGGTAAGCCGGAAGTCGTCATCAACGGCGAATCGCGTCCGCTGGACGTGCCGCCGATGATGTGGAAGGGCCACGTTCTGGTCCCGGTCCGCGTGATTTCGGAAGGCATGGGAGCCTACGTTGAGTGGGTCCCCGACAAGCAGGTCGTCGTTGTGCGCTACGTGCAGCCGACCCCGCCCCCGACGCCGGCCCCGGTCGAGACGGCAGCCCCGGTAACGACGCCGCCGCCGACGCCGACCCCGGCACCGGTTGCGACGCCGTACAAGGACGTGTTCGTTGCGGGCGACTACATCTTCTCACCGAAGGTGTACGACGAGTTCAACCCGGGCACGACCTCGAACAACAACAGCGGCAACGGATTCTCGTATGGCATCCGTGGCGGCGCTGAGTTCAACCTCTTCAACCTCCCGTGGATGCTCGAAGGCGATTTCCGTCAGATCAACTACCCGCACAATTGCGCGGGCGCAGGCGATCCGGCGTGTAACGTCACGGTCATCGGCGGCGGCGGTTACGCGGCTGTTCCGCAGTTCACGGTCCGTCAGTACGACTTCGACGCACGCTTTGGCCTCAAGGTTGCCAACCCGCGCATCTACGTCGGCGTCGGCTACATGTTCCGCGCGAACAACGCCGGTTATCCGAAGCTCTCGAACATCGGCTTCGGTGCCGAGAAGCTCCCGGACCTCGACCGTCCGTTCTCGGTCTTCGGTAGCGTGTGGTACTACGGTAACGTCAAGGGTTCGACCAGTGGCACGCCGTCGTATCAGCTCGCGTACAACATCCTGAAGACGCAGATCGGTGTGACGTACTCGTTCGACCACAGCCCGCTCTTCCTTGAAGCAGGCGTGGACGGCGAATCGTACCGGAACAAGATCAATGCTCCGTCGGACGGCGCCAGCTTTGGCCCGTTCCTCGGCCTCGGTCTGAAGTTCTAAACGCGACACGGTCGCAAAAAGAGAACGGCCCCGGGTTCGCCCGGGGCCGTTCTCTTTTGTTATGCCGGAACGATACGCGCCGTCAGGGCGTGCTCGACGCCACAGGCGCCGGCGAGGGCGTCGGCTGCAGACACGGCGGCTCGATCACATCGATCGCCGGCTCTCCGGCCTTCGGCATCGGGGTTGCGGTGGGGACGGGTGCCGGGCACGCCTGTGCTTTGGCAAACCAATGCTCGGTGAACCCGCGGGCGAGATCGGCGCGCTCGATCTTTCCGAAGTAGGTCGTCGGGAAGCGCGTGACCAGGAGATGCATGTAGCGCCACGCTTTCTGCTGCGCACTCTGGGTGTAGATCTTCTGGTACATCTGCACCGCAAGGAAATACGAACGCGCAAGTTGCGGATCGCCGGGGTACCGCTTGGCCCAAGCATTCAGCGCTTCGTCGGCAAAATTCACGCGTGAGATGATACCCGAATTGGTCGTGTACGCACCTGCGCGAATCGCTTCATCGTGGAACGTGTTGTTGATGCCAAGATAGCTCAGCTTCATGCGTCCGAAATACTCGTCGCCGGGAGCTGAGCGCGTGTAGTCCTCGCACTGCTCGCGCTGCCATTTGCTCGGCTTGGTCGCACATGGGTCCTTTGCATGGGGTGTCGCCGCGTGCGCGACGCCTGCAGCGGCTCCGGCTGCAAGCAACACGCACGACAAAACGAGGGATCGTTTCACGGGGTTCTCCTAAAATGGGGAGGCGTGAGGGTTCACGCACCTATTCGCTTTGCGCGGTTTTGTCCCGTTCGTCCCCTCCGGCAAGGCTCCGAACGTACGCGACGTAGAACGTCGCACCCATGACCCGCCGCCTCCGCATCGCCGCGCTGCAATTACGCGCGCACGACCGTGACGCGTTTGCACGGCAGAGCGAACGCTTGCTTGCGCACATCGACGACGCCGCTTGCGGCCGCGATCTGCTCGTCCTGCCCGAAGCCACGTTTCCCGCGTACGTACTCGGCGACGACCGCATCGACGACGGCGCGGTGGCGCGCGCGCTCGAAGCATTGCGTCGCATCGCGCGGGAACGTTCGTGCGCGATCGTTGCGGGCGCGGCGACGCGTCACGAGGGCCGGCTCTACAATAGCGCCGTCGTCATCGACCGCGACGGCACCCTTGCCGGCACGGCGGAGAAGTTCTTTCTCTGGCACTTCGACCGTAAGTGGTTTCATCCGGGAACCGAGATCGCACCGGTGCGCACCTCGCTTGGAATGCTCGGCGTGCTCGTGTGCGCGGACGGACGCATGCCCGAGATCGCGCGGGAACTCGTGGATCGGGGCGCTGAGTTGCTCGTCATGCCGACGGCCTGGGTAACCTCCGGTCGCGACCCGCAGCATCTCGAGAACGCGCAGGCCGATCTGCTCGCACGCGTGCGGGCCCTCGAAAACGGCGTGCCGTTCGTCGCAGCTAATAAGTGCGGGGTCGAACGCGCAATGGTCGCGTATTGCGGCAAGTCGCAAATCGTCGATCGCGACGGTAGCGTCCTTGCGTGCGCGGAGGACCGGGCAGAGGAGCTCGTGACCGCGATCGTCACCGTGGGGACGCCGCCGCGTACGCGCATCGCGCTGCCCGAGCCCCCGGCACCCGCCGCCGGCCCGCGCCACCTGCGTCTCGCGCTCTGCGCCGGCCCGCAGCCGGAGGACATCAACGAGCGCCTGAGCCTGCTCGACGCCGATGCCGCGCTCGACCCGACCGCAGCAAGCGCCGAACGCCTCGCCGCGCGACTGCCGTTCGCGCGCATCGCCGCGACGGACGCGCTCGATCCGGCGTTCCTTGCCGCCTATCGGCGCGCAGGTTACTGCGTCGTCGCGCTCGAGACACCCGAGCCGTTTGCGTGGCTCGAACCGGTCGCGCGCGCACGGGCGCTCGAGCTGCGCATCTACGTCCTCGTCTTCGACGGATCGCGCGCATACGCGATCGACCCCGACGGGACGATCGTCGCGGGAACCTTCGACGAGTTTCGCATCGCGAGCGCCGCGCTCGATCTCGCGCGCACCGAAGCGACGGCGGTCGCGCCCGGAACCGACGTTCTCGACGGCTTGCAACGCGTACACGCCGCCATCGTACCCGCGAGCAGAGCACGGTGAACGCGCAACGTATCGCCGCCCTCGTGGTCGCCGTCGTCGCCATGGCCGGCGCGGCGCCGCAATCACCGCATCCGCCGCGCGCGGTTGGACGCTTCGCCGCCGCCCCGCTTGCGTATCTTCCCGGCAGCAGCATCCCGCTCGACGTCGAGGGCCTGACGCCGCCGTACCACGTCACCCTCACGGGCCCGGGCAGCGTGGACGCGAGCGCCTACCATGTGCCGCAATCGCCGCATGCGCGTAGCGCCCTGCTCGTCGCCGCAAACGCAGTTGGGCTCGCCGCGCGGCGCATCGCGATCGCGCAGCCGCCCGCCGCAAACCATTCGTTCATCGCGGTCGCAAGTTACGACGACGGCATCGTGATTCACGACGCGCGCGCGGGATTCGCGCAACGATCCGTCCTTGGAATCGGCGGTCCGCCGAGCGACGTCGCGATCGGTCCTCACGGCCTCCTCGCGGCCGGCAATACCGACGGTACCACGCTCACCGCCGTCAGGCTGAACCCGTGGAACGCGCATACCTATCCGGGCATCGCGGAAACCGACGAACTCGCGATCGACGACACGACCGGCGCGATCTACGCGACCGATCGCGATCTGGACGGCGCCGGAGCGCTCACACGCATCGACCCCGACGGCGCGATCACGACGCGGGTGCTCGGGCTCACCGCTGAAGGCATCGCGATCGACGCGCGCCGTCGCCGTATCTACGTTGCAAACGTCAACGACGGCACGATCTCGATCGTAAATGCCGACAGTATGGTCGAGGAGCGTCGCTTCAAAGCCGTCGCTCGCGTCTTCTCGCTCGCGCTTTCACCGCACGGCACGCGGCTCTACGCCGTCTCGAATCAAAGCCTCACCTCGCCGTTCGCCTCCGCCGGCGGCGTCGTCGCCTTCGACGTCGCGGGCGCCGTGCCGCGTCGCGTCGCCCGCAGTGCCCGGCTCACGTTTCCCGTCGGCATCGCCCTCGACGCCACGCACGCTCGCCTCTTCGTGACCGACGAACATGACAACGACATCTACGTCCTCGACGCACGCACGCTGCGCGCGGTACACGCGCCGCTATCGACCTGCCGCACGCCGTGGAAACCGGCCATCGACCGCTCGCGTCTCTACATCCCGTGCGCGCGCGCAAACCGCGTGGACGTCTTCTCCACGCGTACGCTACGACGCGTGGCGGGCGCTCCGTTCGCCACGGGCGGTTATCCGCTCGCCGTCGCCGTGTGGCACCCGCCCGCGCGTTTCGCACGTTGAGGGCTCCATGAACCTCGCCGCGCTGGTGCTCGCGGTGCTGCCGGTGCAGATCGCGCCGGCCGCGCCGTTTCCGCACATCCTCGCCGACGCGCCGACCCTCTCGACCGTTGCGCCGGGCATCGCGTACGGTGAATACGACCTCGTTACCGACGCCGGGCCGATCGTCGTCCACGTCGTTTCGGTGGCGCCGCATCGACCCGACATCAGCATAAACACGGTCCTTTCGCACGACACGCTCACCTCGCCCGGCGAACGCGTGAGCACGATGGCCTCGAGCACCGGCGCAGTCGCCGGCATCAACGGCGACTACTTCGACATCGGCAACACCGATCAACCAACGAACGTCCTCGTGAGCGGCGGCGTGCTCGAACGCTCGCCGCGCAAACGCGCCGCGCTCGTCATCGAACGCGACGGAACGCCGCAGATTACCGAACTCACCTTTACGGGGCAGCTTACGCTCGCAAACGGCAACGCGGTCGCGATCGACGGATTGAACGTCATACCGCCGCCCGGCGACGGTCTCTCGCTCCTCACCCCGTCGTTCGGCCCGGTGCCGCCGCGCAACAACCTCACGCTCGTCGCCATCCAGCCGACCTCGGGAACGCCCCCCTTCGCCACCTATCGGGTCACCGGCATCCTCGACAATACCATCGAGCAACCGCCCGGGTACTACGTCGCCATCGGCTTGAACGCATACGACAGCACGGGCGTTCCGAACCCCGGCGACGCGCTGACGGCACGCGGGGATCTGGCTCCGATCGGCCTTGCCGACATCGCGGCCGCGGTCGGTGGCGGCCCGCTCATCCTGGATTCCGGCACCTACGTCCACGACCCGGACGGCCCGAACGGGCCCGGCTACGACGGGCGCATCCCGACGAGCGGCGCGGGGATTACCGCCGACGGCACGTTACTACTCTTCGAAGTGGACGGCCGGCAACCCGACTACTCGGTCGGGGTGACACGTCCGGAGCTCGCCGCGTTGATGAGCGCCTTCGGCGCCGTGCGGGGGATGGCGTTCGACGGTGGCGGCTCCTCGACGCTCGCGGTACGCGCGCTCGGCAGCCCCGAAGCCACCCTCGCCAACGTTCCCTCCGACGGCACCGAGCGTCGCGTCGCTGACGGACTCTTCGTGTACTCCGAGGCCCCGGTCGGGGCTGCGTCACGCATCGTTGCTGAACCGAGCGCGGTACGAGCATTCGTCGGCGCAAGCGTTCCCCTCGCGCTCAGCGCGATCGATGCGGCCGAGCACGTGCTCACTCCCGCCTCGTTCGCGCCGCGCCTGCGCGTCGAACCCGCCTCCCTTGGACGCATCGTCGATGGCGCGTTCGTCGCGCTAGCGCCGGGCACCGGACGCATCCTACTGCGCAGCGGTACGCTGCGCGGCAGCATTCCGGTGGAGGTAAGCGACGACCCCGCACGCCTGTTGATTCTGCCCGCCACGCCGAACGTCGCGGAGCACGCGCGCCTGCAACTAACCGCCCGCGCCTACGATGCGCAGGGTTATGCGCTCGCGCTCCCGGCGACGCTTCCGTGGCGCGCGCAGCACGGGACCATCGCGAGCGACGGCGAGTTGGACGCGGGCACCCACGATATGCTCGTCTCGCTGCTGCTCGGCGACCATCTCGCCGACGTTCGCGTCACCGTCGGTTCGCACGATGTTGCGCTGCCGTTTTCCGCGCACCCGCGCTTTCTCACGGTTCCGCGCGGCGGTGACGGCCTCGTCACCACCATTGCCGGTTGCGATGGATGCGTCGCGCTGCGGTACGCGCTTGGGCCAACGGAGCGTGCCGCGTACGCGCTCGCCGAAGTGCCGCTTCCGCTCGGCACCGTGGCGATCGCATTCGACCTCCAAGACGACAGCAGCGGCGCGCACGTAAAAATCGCTTTACGCAACGCGCAGAATCAGGCGCTCTATCTCCCGGCCGTCACGCTCGATCGGCCCGGCTGGCGCCACGTGATCGTGCGCCTTCCGAGCGCCTTCGTACAACCCGCACGGCTGACCGCGATCTACGCGATCGGGCCACCCGACGACGCGAGCGGGACGATCGCGATCCGCAACGTGCGGGCGATCGTCGCAGGTTCGCCCTAGGGCCGCGCGCAAAGGGCGCTTCAATGGAGTTCGAAGAACTCGCCGGACGCGCTCTCGACACGTCGATCGCGCGCGGCGCAACGTATGCGGACGTCCGTTTTGAACGCGGACGCACCGAACGCATCGAAGTACGCAACGGCATCGTCGCGACGCTTGCCGATAGCGAAAGCGCGGGTTACGGCATCCGCGCGCTCGTTGACGGGGCGTGGGGCTTTGCCGCAAGCGATGACGTGAGCAACGCCGGGATCGACGCGGCGGCGGCACGCGCCGTTACGATCGCGCGCGCGAGCGCTGCCGTGGCACGGCGACCGTTCGGTGCGCCGCCCGAGCGCGCCTACGTCGATCGTTTCATCACCGCAATCGCACGCGATCCCGCCGTCGTCCCGCTCGGCGAGCGCGTCGCGCTCCTGCTCGAGGCAGAGAAGCTCGCACGTTCCACTCCGAAAGTAGCGGTGGCGCGCGCGTGGATCGATCTTTGGCGCACCGACAAGTTCTTCTTCAGCACGATCGGATCGCGTATCGAACAGCGTATCATGCAGAGCGGCAGCGGCGTGCAGGCAATGGCGGTCGGCAACGGCGACGTGCAGACGCGCACCTATCCGGGCGACGTCGGGCTCTACCAATCGGGTGGATGGGAGATCGTGGAGAGCGCACGGCTACGCGAAAACGCCGCGCGCATAGGCGAGGAGGCGACCGCGCTCCTCACCGCGCCACAATGTCCGAGCGGTACGTTCGACGTGATCCTCGGTAGCTCGCAGGTATCGCTTCAGATTCACGAATCGTGCGGACATCCCGCCGAACTCGATCGCGTGCTTGGGTGGGAGGCCAACTTCTCCGGCACAAGTTTTCTCGAACTCGATCAACTCGACCGGCTCGTGTACGGCTCACCGATCGTGACGATCGCGATCGACAACACGATGCCCTTCGGCATGGCAACCTGCGGTTACGACGACGAAGGCACGCAATCGGGCACCTCCGATATTGTGCGCGACGGCATTTTGCGCGGGTACGAGATGAGCAACGACACCGCGCGCAGCATCGGCCGCGAGAGCAACGGTTGCGTACGCGCACAGAGCTGGGAGTACGTGCCGATGATCCGCATGTGCAACCTCACGCTTCTGCCGGGGACAACGCCCTTCGAGCATCTCTTCGACGACGTGCGCGACGGCATCTACATGGAGAGCAACCGCTCGTGGTCGATCGACGATCGCCGTTTGAACTTCCAGTTTGGGTGCGAGATCGGGTGGGAGATCAAAAACGGCAAACGTGGACGCCTCGTCAAAAACCCCACGTACGCCGGCATGACGCCGGCGTTTTGGAATGCGTGCGATGCAATCGCGGACGAACGTTCGTGGTTCGCGTGGGGAACGCCGAACTGCGGGAAGGGCGAACCGATGCAGACGGGACGCACCACGCAGGCAGCGGCACCCGCACGCTTCCGAGGCGTGACGGTCGGGGTTGGCTACGATGACTAGCGCCGAACGCGAGGCGATCGCACAACGCGCCCTCGAACACTCGACGGCCGATCAGACCGAGGTGATCGTGCAGGTTGCCGACGCAGCGCTGATGCGCTTCGCGCGTGGCATCTCAAATCAAAACGTCGCGAGCATCACCCATGCGATCAGCGTGCGAGCGATCGTCGATGGGCGCACCGGCGTCGCCTCGACCAACGACCTGAGCGACTCCTCGATCGCCGCCGTCGTGGAGCGGGCGATCGCCCTCGCCGCACTCGCGCCACGCGATCCTCATCAACCGCAGTTGCCTGCAGGCGGCACTACCCACGCCCCGGATGGCGCGTATGTCGCAAAGACGGCGCTTGCGGATCCGTTCGCACGCGCGCAGATCTGCGATGCGATCGTTCAAGAGGGCGAACGCGCGGATGACTGGTGCGCGGGATACGTCACGACGTCGGCTATGGGCATCACGATCGCCAACTCATCGGGAGCGCTTGCCTCGTTCGACGGAACCGACGCACAGGCCAACGTCAAGATGATTGCCGCCGACTCGAGCGGCTTTGCCGAAGCGTATGCAACCGATCTTACACGCATCGACGGTGGGCGCATCGGCAAGCAGGCGGTGCATAAAGCCGCCGCAAGCGCACGGCCGCAGGCAGTCGAGCCCGGCGCATGGACGGTGATCCTCGAACCCGCCGCGTGCGGTGAGCTGCTCGCCTACCTGCTCTCGCATTTCTCGGCGCAGGCCTACGACGAAGGCTCGTCGTTCTTTGCCGGCCGTCTGGACGAGCGTTTTTTTGCCGAGACGATCACCCTGCGCGACGATTACGCGCATCCGCTCGCACCGGGGATGCCCTTCGACTATGAAGCGCAACCGAAATCGCGCGTGACCCTGGTCGATCGCGGCGTCGTACGCGCCTTCGTCACCGACAGCTATTACGCGCGAAAACTCGACGTCGCGAACACGGGTCACGCGCTACCCGCGCCGAACGCGAGCGGACCCCAAGCGCTCAACCTCGTCGTGGATCCGGGAACGCAGAGCGCCGAAGCACTGATCGCCGGCACCGAACGCGGCCTGTTGGTCTCACGTTTTTGGTACATACGCACGGTCGATCAAAAACAGGCGATCGTCACCGGCATGACCCGTGATGGAACCTTCCTCATCGAAGACGGGCGCATCACCGGCGGCGTGCGCAACCTGCGCTTCAACCAAAGCATCGTCACCGCGCTCGCGCGAGCGACGCCGGCAAACGACGCGCACCGCACGGGCGGCCACGGCTACTCGCTCGTCGTGCCGACGGTCAAGATCGAGGGCTTTCGCTTCACAAGCACGACCGAGTTCTAGCCGCGCCTCAGCTGCCCGCGGCGATCACGGCGGCGGCGATCGCTCCGCGTACCGCATGTTCTTCGAGCTTGAGCAATCCGCGGATCGTGCGTCCGCCCGGCGTCGCGACTTCATGCCGCAACTCGCCGGGATGCCGGTCGCTTGCGAGCAGCATCTGTGCCGATCCAAGCAACGTCTGCGCCACGAGTACGCGCGCGTCGTCGTACGCTATGCCGAGCGCAAGCGCACCGTCGATCATCGCTTCGATGAAGAGAAACGCATAGGCGGGCCCACACCCGCTCACCGCCGTCACCGCGTCCATCAGCCGCTCGTCGAGCACGACGGTCGTGCCGACGTCGTCGAACAACGCGCGCGCCACCTCGATCGCTCCACGGTCGCACGCGGGTGTGCGCGCGATCGCCGTCATCGCGCGCCCAACGCGCGCGGGCGTGTTGGGCATCGCACGCACGATTCGCGCGCGCTCATCACTCCACGCGCGTAGTTCATCGGCGCGCACGCCGGCTGCGGTCGAGATGAGGACGTGCTCGGGGCGCAGGTCCGGCGCGATCTCGCGCACGACGTTCGGCAGATCGTGCGGCTTCACGCACAGCAACACGACCTCGCTTTCGCGCACGAGCGCGCGATTTTCGTGGGCGCTTGCGCGCGTGGTGCTGATGACGGCGGGCGCGTGCGGCCGCGCATCGAGCGCCTGCGCGAGCGCGCCGCCGAGCGTTCCTTTGCCGATGATTCCGACTTGCACGAGATGCTCACTTCCTACGGACGAAAAAAGAACGAGGCCGCTCCGGTTGGAGCGGCCTCGTTCGTACGGTGTTCCCTGACGACGCGCGCTACCGGACCGGCATCTCCTGATGCGGCTGCGGCGGGCACGGGTTCGCGAAACGAATCGTCATGGTCTCGCAATCCTACCTGCGGGAAGCACGAACGTCAAGACGCCTGCGAGCACGGCGAGCAGGCCGAGCAGCACCGCTCCCACGTGTGGGCTCGAGAAGACCTCGATTGCGGGATAGACGAGGACGTTCGGGCGCAGCGTCAATCCGGCGAGCGTCACCGCTCGACCGTCGGGCGTAGCGCCGATCCCTCCGTGCAACTCGTCGCCACGCTCGTTCTGAACGTCGAAGAGCAGCACGTCGGTGTCGGCCGGCGCATCGAAGCCGGGCAGTTGCGCCGCGATCCGCGCCGGGAAGAGCACCACTTTTACCTGACGATGCGCGGCCGGCACCGCAAAGGAATCGAACGCGAGATCGAAGCCGCTGATCGATTGATGCCCCTGCATCATGAGCACCGGCGAAAGGAACGCATTCCCGGTCGGTTGAGTGATCGTCAAGTGCGTGTCGTGCGCGTCGAACGCAGTGACCTCGACGACCGTGCGCAGCACCGGGTGCAGCACGAACGCCCCGACGTAGCGGCGCCCGTCGATCGGCAGGCTGCCCGAGCCGCGCTGCAACGACGCCACCGGCGTCGTCGCCTGATGCGCGAACGGAAAGACGAGTGTACCGCCGAGCTCGTCGGCGCGCACGCGTTCGCCCGGCGCGCCGACGATGGTGTGCGCGTTCGGCCCGAGCAGGCCGCTCGCGACGCCGGCAAATGCGACGATCGCGATGCCGAATGCGGCCATGCTCGCACCCACGCGCGCGCGCGCGGTCTTCAGCGGTACGAGCACCGCGCGCATGCGCATTGCGAGGATCACGACGAGCGCGACGATGGCGACGTTGTACCAGCCGGAATGATAGACCGGTTTACCGGGTACGATCAACTCGACGATGACGCCGGCGAGCACGAGCAAGGCGATAACGAGTGTTGCGATCATTGCACGCTCACGAGCGGCGCGACGGCCGCGCGCATCTGCGGAAGGGTCAACGGCCCGTCGAAACCGCGCTCGACGATGCCGTCGCGGCCGACGATCACTGTGGTCGGCAACCCGAGCGCCGCGTACACGCGACCGTACTGCTGCTGATCGTCCACCCAGATCGGGAACGTGATGCCGAGCGAACTCGCAAACGCCGCCGCTCGCGAGGCCGATTCACCCTGATTTACGCCGACGACGACGACGCCGCGCGAGCCGAACTCTTTGGCTAGGCGTTCCAAATCGGGCATCTCCGCGCGACACGGGGGGCACCACGATGCCCACAGGTTCATGACGACGATCTTTCCGCGATAGTTCGCAAGCGAGGCCGGAAGGCCGGTATCGGTATGCATCGCAAAGACCGGCGCCGCCGAGCCGGCCCAGCCGGCAGGTCCCGCGGGGCGGGTGCCTTGCGAGCGAAAGAAGGGCACGACGATCAGCGCCGCAAGTGCAAGCGCACCGAGCATCACAGCGTAGCGGAGCCGCCGGTTCACCAGTCGCCCATCCGATCCTCGTCCACCTCGCCCTCGAAGGCAATCGTACCGCTCGGCAACACCGCCGCGAGTAAGGGGACGCCGCGGTAACTCACCTCGCGCCGCCGCGCCGCGTCTTCGCCCGCCTCGAAGAGGCGGCAGTAGCGTTCGAGGACGTCGGGGCTGCAACGCGCCCGCTGGGGCTGCACGTTGTAGGTCTGCACGAAGCGTTCGAAGGCTTTCGCAAACGCTTCGGCCGCAAATTCCGATCCTAGACGCACTTCGCGTCGTACGTGTTCCAGGTGCCTCTCCTCCGATAGACGAAACCGCGACCGCGTGTCGGCCCAGATTCTCGATGGGAAGGCTCTTGCCGCCGATCTGCGGACGGAGCTCCTTGAACGTACGAGTGCGCTACGCGAGCGCGGGATTCATCCCAAGCTCGTGATCGTTTTCGTGGGTGAAAACGAATCCAGCATTGCCTACGTGCGCAATCTCGTGCGCACCGGCGAGCGCGTCGGCATCGACGTCGAGGTCGCCCGCTTACCCGAGCATGCGACTTCCGTCGAGGTTCGCGCGCAACTCGAACGTCTGCGTGACGACCCGACCGTCCATGGCGTCATGCTGCAGCAGCCGCTGCCCGCGCACCTGTCGATCCGCGAGATCGCCGATGCCATCCCGGTCTTCAAAGACGTGGACGGGACCCATCCCACCAATCAAGGCCACCTTGCCTTTGGCAGCGGGACCGAGTTCGTCCCCGCCACACCGGCCGCGGTGATGTTGCTGCTCGAGCGTAGTCCGCACTGGCCGTTGCGCGGCAAGCGCACGGTGATGGTCGGCCGGTCGATCGTCGTGGGCGCCCCCGTGGCACTCTTGATGCTCGCACAAGACGCCACGGTGACCGTCCTGCACAAGGAGAGCGCGTCGCTGCAGCCCTACCTGCGCATGGCCGAGGTGGTCGTCGTCGCGACGGGTGTTCCGGGGTTGATCGGCGGCAACGACATCGCACCCGGTGCGACCGTGATCGACGTCGGCACCACGGTGGTTGACGGCGTGCTCAGGGGCGACGTGGATTTCGCATCGGCGGTCGAGGTAGCGGGCGCGATCACGCCGGTGCCCGGTGGCGTCGGCCCGGTGACGAACGTTGCGCTGCTGCGCAACGTGGTTAAATCCGCCGAGCGCATCCTCGCGTCACCGCGCTAGTTGAGCGAGAAAAACTTTCCGAAGTAGCGCTCCTGATCGGTGCGGTACGAGTTGTCCTCACCACGTTCCCGGCGCCGTTCGAGTTCGTGACGCCGGCGCTCCAGCAGCCGGCGCAATTGCGGGAGCAGGCGCTCGAGAAAATCGCGCTCCGCGCGCAAGCGCGCGCCCGTGTCGTCGATCTCGAGCAAGCGCTGCTTCACCGCTTCGGCGACCTGCAACGCATCGCCGATCAGATACGATGTACCGGCCGGATCGCCATCGGGTAGCTCCACGCCGCGTTCCTGTCCGGAAAACTCGATCAGCATCTCGAGATACTCATCGAACAGTCCACGCACCGCGGGGAGCACATCGTCCGCGTCGCGCGCGGGCGCGACCGGCTCGCTCTCCTCCTCGATAACCTCGACATCGACGAGTAGGTACGGTTCGCGCCGGAGAATCTCGCAAATCCGGAAACGCTCGCGCCCGATTGTCGAGATGAAATATCGGCCAAATGGCAGCGTCTGCACATCCACGATCTCGGCAATTGAGCCGATATCGTGCGGCATGACGTTTGGGTCGCCCGCTTCCGCGCCCTCGGCGATCAACACCACGCCGAAGCCTTCGCCGCACTCCAGGCACTCGTTGATCATCTGCTTGTAACGCGGTTCGAAGATGTGGAGGTTGAGCACGGCTCCCGGAAAGAGCACCGCGTTGAGCGGAAAGAGCCGTAGTTGCCGACGCATGCGGGCAGAGGAGTTCGAGGAGGTCGGCGTGGGGTTCCCGCTAAGTCAGGTTCTTGAGATGACCGAGATCATACGCTATCTGGAGGCAAGCCACCCGGCCCCGCACCCGCTCCTTCTCGAACTCGAGCAGCACGGCCGTACGGACGGCATCCCGATCGTATCGCGCGAAACGGGGCGGTTTTTAAGCGTCATCGTGCGGATGATGCAGGCCAATCGCATCCTCGAAGTGGGCACCGCCTATGGGTACTCCACGCTCTGGATGGCGCTCGCGCAGCCTCCGGCAGGCAAGCTCTGGACGATCGATCCCGACAGTGCCCGCACCGACGTCGCCCTCTCGTACTTCCGGCGCGCGGGCGAAGACGACAGCATCACGATCTTCAATCAAGACGCGCTCGAGCTGCTCGAGAATTTCCAACAGCGCAATCTCGATCTCGTCTTCATCGACGCCAACAAGGCGCAGTACCGTGCGTATCTGGACCTCGTCATTCCGATGCTCAAGCGTTCCGGCATCGTCGTCATCGACAACTGCATGCTCGATGGTCGCGTAGCCGCGCCGCCCGCGGACGGCGACGACCCCGACGTAATCACGATGCGCGCGTTCAACGACTACTTTCTCGCCCACCCCGATCTCGACGCGACCATTCTCCCACTCGGCGACGGCACGGGCATCGGCACGCGGGTCCGATGAACGCGGCGACCAGCGCGGCCGCGTTCAAGGCGGCGATGCGCCACTATCCCGCCGGTGTCACCGTCGTCACGAGCGTACACCGGGGCGAACCGCGCGGCATCACGCTCACCGCGTTTTCGTCGGTCTCGGCAGAGCCGCCCATGGTGCTCGTCTGCGTAAACCGCGACGCTCGCAGCAACCTCTACATCGCGTCGTCGCGCATCTTCTGCGTCAACCTGCTCTCCGCCGACCAGCAAGCGCTTGCCGAGCGTTTCTCCGGCAAGATGCGCGAACGTCAATTCGACGACATCGCGCACACGACCGACGCGACGGGCGCACCGGTGCTTCCCGGCACGATCGCGCACTTCGACTGCGAGGTAGCAGAGGAACACCATGCGGGGACGCACTCGATCTTCATCGGCCGCGTCGTGTCGTGCGCTGCTCGCGCCGGCTCGCCGCTTGGTTATTTCAACGGCGGATTTTACGACTTTGCCATACGCGTGGAGTAGCTATGCGCACGCGCGGCGTGCCTGCAATGATGGGATGATGGCGTTGTGATCATCGAGACGTTTGCCGTTGGAATGTTGGGATGCAATTGCACGATCGTGGGCGATGAAGCCACGCGCGAGGCAATTGTGGTCGACGGCGGGGACGGCGTGCCCGAGGTCGTTGAGCGGTTGAAGAAGCTCGACCTTCTTGCGACGCACCTGATCCACACGCATGCGCACTTCGATCATATCGCGGACGTGGGAGGACTGCGCGCGCGTACGGGCGCGGTCGCGTTACTGCATCCCGAGGACCTGCCGATCTACCAGGCGCAGCCGATGCTTGCCGCGCGCTTTGGATTACCGGCGATGCCACCGGTCGTGAAGCTCGACGGCGATCTGCGCGACGGCGATCGCATCTCGATTGGCGCCGTCACTGTCGACGTGCTGCACACGCCGGGTCACACCCCCGGTAGCGTGTGCTTTGCATGCAGCGATGGCACGCAGACCCGCCTGCTCACCGGCGACACGCTCTTTGCCGGAGCGATCGGGCGGTGGGATCTCGGCGGAACCTCGATGGAGGATATCGTCACATCGATTCATCGCAAGCTCATGGACTTTCCCGACGCGACGCCGGTCGTACCGGGCCACGGGGAGCGCACGACGATCGGACGCGAGCGCGTCTCGAACCCCTACCTGCAATACAACAGTCGGCGATGAATCAGTGTAGCCGGATGACCATTTTGCCGTCGGCGTCGAGCGGCGCGGACGCAGCAACCGCGACCGGTTCCGCCACGCGTCGTTCGGGCGCGGGCATCGCGCCGTAATCGGGGACGGTCCCGGAGGCGACTTTCGCGCGATAATCGTCGATTGCGATCTTCAGCGCTTCGAGCGCACGCTCGGGATAGTCTTTTTTCTTCTCGGGATAGCCGCCGAGTTGCGCTTCGACATCGCCGGTGCCGAGCGCCAGTGCTTCATCGATCGTCTTCCCCTTGGCTAGCTCGACGACGAGCGAGCAGGTGGCGGTGCCGAATCCGCAGCCGGTGGTGAAATATGAGATATCTTCGATCACGGCGCCCGGGCCGATCTTCAAAAAGAAGTTGTACATGTCGCCGCACGAGTCGCTGAAGTACTCACCCGACGCGGTCGGATTCTCCATCGTCTGGAAACCCGGACGCGCCTCGACCAATCGTTGAAATTTCGGAAAATCCACCGGTCACCTAACTCCCTTGAGTTCGAACGTACAACTTTTACCGCCCGCAGCGAGCGACTCGGTCTGCTTGCGCTCGCCGCCGATCGTTTCGTCCAGCACGTGATGAATGACCGAGCACATCTCGGGATGCTCCTTCACGACGCCGGAATACGGGCATGTATGTTCTTGCAGCATGAACCCGCCGTCGATCAAACTGTATTCGGCGACGACCCCGCCCTCGCGCAAGACCTCGGTAAGCTGCGCGACGCGCTCCTCGGGAGCCTGTGCCGTCACGCGATCCTTGGCTTTGTCCACAGCGCGGCGTGCGATGCTATCGAAGATCGCTTCAATCGCGCCCTCGCCATACTTGGTCTTCACCTCGCGCAGCACCGCCGAGAGCATCTTGTCGTAGCCCTGCGGGAAGAGCTTGTCGGCGGCAGCGGTCAGCGAGAACTCGAGCGTCGGCTTGGTGGGGCCACGGCGCACGGAGGTCTCCTCGACCAGCCCGTCGCGTTCGAGCACAACCAGTTGCTGGCGAACGGCGTTGGGCGAGAGGCCAAAGAGCGCGGCGAGCTCCGCCGCCGAGGCCGAGCCTCGCCGGCGCAGCTCCGCGACGATCTTGCCGCGCGTGGTCTGAAAAAAACGGTCGCCCTGCATGACTTCGCTCGTTATCCTAGCACGAGCGCCACGAGATAGTAAAGTAAATCCTTGACTTTCTGCGGGCGCCTGCCATAAGCTACTGAAGCACCCATCCGTTCCAAGGAGTCAGCCGTGTCCGATCGTGGACTTCGCATATCGGGGCTGCGCTGCAGCGTCGAAGGCACCGAGATCCTCAAAGGCATCGACCTCGTCGTCGAGCCGGGCAAAGTCCATGCGCTCATGGGCCCAAACGGCAGCGGCAAATCGACGCTCGCCTTTTCGCTCACCGGCCACCCAAAGTACGACGTGACCGGCGGAACCGCCACCCTCGATGGCGAGGACCTGCTCGGCCTTGCGGCCGATAAGCGCGCGCGCGCCGGCCTCTTTTTGAGCTTCCAATATCCGGCGGCGATTCCGGGTGTCAAGGTTCCGAATTTTCTCTTCGCAGCCCGCCAAGCGGTGCGCCCAGGTGAATTGACGCCGGCGAAGTTCCGCGCGCTGTTGCTCGAAATGATGGACGTCCTCGGCATGGATCCCTCGTTCTTGGGCCGCTACCTCAACGACGGCTTCTCCGGCGGCGAAAAGAAGCGCCTCGAAATGCTGCAGATGGCCGTGATGGCACCGAAGTACGCAATCCTCGATGAGACCGACTCCGGACTCGACGTCGATGCGCTCAAAGACGTCGGCGAGTCGGTGAAGGCCTTGCGCGCGAGCGCCGAAGGCCGTGATACCGGCTTCTTGATCATCACGCACTATCCGCGCATCCTCCAGCACGTTGCGCCCGACGTCGTCCACGTGATGATGGACGGCCGTATCGTAAAGACCGGCGACACCGAGCTAGCCCATCGGATCGAACGCGAAGGGTACGATAAGATTCGCGAGGAGATCGGCGCCGTTGCCTAGCCTGCTCGTTGACGGCGGTGATCGCGCCGCGTTGCTCGAACGGTTCCACGCAACGCCGAGCGGCCGCGAGAAGCCGAGCCGTTATTTTAAATACGATCTCGAGTCGCCACAGATCGACGACGCTGCTGCGGAGCGTGGCTCCGGCGCCGTAAGCTTCGCGAACGTTCCGGAGCGTGCCATCGTCTGCGACCTCGCCACCGCGCGCCGCGATCGTGCCGAGCTCGTCGCTCGCGCCTATCGCCAAGCACTCGAATCGCACCACAAATACGCGTGGCTAACGCTCGCTTACGGCGGGCTCGGTGCCTTCATCTACCTTCCCGACGACTATGCGCCCGACGCACCGATCGTCGTGCGGTACGCGGCAGAAGACGGTGCATCGATCTTCCCGCACACGCTTGTCCTTGCCGAACGCGGCGCTCGCGTCACGGTCGTCGAGCACCTCGAGATCGGCGCGGGCGGCTTTGCGTGCGGCATCAGCGAGATCGTCGCTTGCGAAGGCGCGCACGTTACCTACGCCGCCGCGCAATTTGCACCCGAAGACGCACGGGCGTTCTCCACGCGGGTCGCGCGCCCGGGGCGTCATGCCCGCGTGACGTGGGCGACAGCCGAGCTCGGCGCCGCGCTTGCAATCTCCGATATCGCCGTGACGATCGCCGAACCCGGCGCCGAGGCGACGATCGCCTCGCTCTTCTTCCCGAGTGGCGAGCAACATGCCGACGTGGTCTCTACCGTCGATCATCGCTCCGGTGATTCGATCTCCGAGACGATCGTCAAAACCGCGGCGACCGGCCGCGGCCAAGCACGATTTCTCGGTAACATCCGCATCGCGGAAGGCGCGCAGCGCAGTAACGCCTCGCTGCGCGACGACTCACTGCTGCTCTCGAAAAGCGCGCACGTCGATTCGATTCCGGCACTCGAGATCGCCGCAAACGACGTCAAAGCATTCCACGGCGCGACGGTCGGGGCGATCGACGAAGAGGCGCTCTTCTACATGACGAGTCGTGGCATCACGCGCGAAGAAGCCGAACGCATGATCGCGCTCGGCTTCTTCGAACCCGTCATCGAGCGCTTCCCGACCGAGTCGTTGCGCGACGATCTGCGCTCTGCGCTCGAACGAAAGGTCGGCGCCGCATGATCGCGATCGACGACGCCAAGGTCCAACGCGTCATCGCCGATTTTCCGATTCTCGCGCGACCCACGTCACGCGGCAAGCGCCTCGTCTACCTCGATTCGGCCGCCACGTCACAGAAGCCGAACGTCGTGATCGACGCGATCGATCGCTACTATCGAGAGTATAACGCCAATATCCATCGCGGCGTGTACGAAATCGCCGCGCGCGCGACCGACGAATTCGAAGCGGCGCGCGCAAAGGTCGCGCGTTTCATCAACGCCGCGACGCAGGAAGTGATCTGGACGCGCAACGCAACCGAGGCGATCAACCTCGTAGCGTATAGTTGGGGACTGCAGAACCTCGGACCCGACGACGTCATCCTCACGAGCGAGCTCGAACATCACTCGAACCTCGTTCCGTGGCAACTCGTCGCGCAGAAGACCGGCGCCTCGCTGCGCTTCATCCCGGCCGACGACCGCGGTGAACTCGTCCTCGACCGGCTCGACACGTTGCTCGAAGGCGTCAAGCTTCTCGCGATCACGCACGTCAGCAACACGCTCGGAACGATCGTTCCGCTCGAACGGATCATCCCGAAGGCGCGGGCTGCCGGAGCGACGATCCTCGTCGATGGCGCGCAGGCCATACCGCACCTAGCGGTTGACATGCGAGCGCTCGACGTCGACTTCTACGCCTTCAGCGGCCATAAGATGCTCGGACCGACCGGTATCGGCGTCCTTTACGGCAAGCGCGCGATCCTCGAAGCGATGCCACCGTTCCTCGCGGGCGGCGACATGATCCGCCACGTCGCCTACGATCGTAGTTCGTTCAACGATCTGCCCTGGAAGTTCGAGGCAGGCACGAGCAACATCGCCGACGCGATCGGGCTGGGAGCAGCTGTCGAGTACCTGGAATCGCTCGGCATGGACTGGGTGCGCTCCCACGAGCAAGAACTGCTCGCATACGCATTCGAACGCCTCGCGCCGCTCGCGCCGCGCGGGCTCGCCATTTACGGGCCACACGATCCCGAGCGCGCCTCGGGCGTGATCTCGTTCAATTTTGCCGACATCCATGCCCACGACATGGCCTCGATCTTGGATACCGAAGGGGTTTGCATCCGGGCGGGGCACCACTGTACCATGCCGCTTATGGAGAAGATGGGATGGTCCGCGACGGCGCGCGCATCATTGTACGTGTACAACACGCGGGCCGACGTCGATGCGCTGATCGAGGGGCTCGAGAAGGCCGCGCGGGTCTTCAAGCTCTAGACGATGGACGATTTCTACCGCGATTTCATCCTCGACCACTATCGCAACCCACGCAACCACGGACATCTGGAACGCGCGAGCGCGAGCGCTGAGGACGTGAACCCGCTCTGCGGCGATCGCATCCGCATGGAGCTCGACGTTCGCGGCGGTGTTATCGCCGACGTTCGCTTCTCCGGCCAAGGCTGCGCGATCAGTCAAGCTTCCGCCTCCATGCTCACCGAGTCCATAAAGGGCATGCCGCTCGAAGAGGCTGCGAAGCTCTCGAAGGAGATCGTCCTCGAGAACGTCGGCATCGGCATCAGCCCCACGCGCATGAAGTGCGCGATGCTCGGCTTGCGCGTTCTCAAGAGCGCGGCGATCGGTGAGATCGCCGGCTGGCCCGACGAAGAGTAACCGCGGACCACGACCGCGCATGCAGCACCCCATGCCTCCTCGCGACTGGGATACGATTGCTGCTGATCCTGAATTTCGCGCCTTGATGACGGCGCGCCGGCGCTTCGTGATCCCAGCCTCGATCTTCTTTGCGCTCTTCTTCTTGGCGCTGCCCGCGAGCCTGGCACTCGCACCGGGCGTCATGGCTCGCGCCGCGATCGGGCCGCTTACGCTCGCCTACGCTTTTGCCTTCGCACAGTTTGTGACGTCGTGGGTGCTGCTCGCGCTCTACATGCGCGCGGCCCGCGGGTTCGACGTACGCGCACGCCGTATCGCCGAACGCGTACAGACGGAGGCCGTTTCGTGACCCCAGACCCGTTGGTCGTGATGTTCGGGTTGTTTCTCGCGGTCACGCTCGTCATCACCTATTGGGCCTCGGCGCGCAGCAGCTCGAGCCGCGGATTTTATACGGCGCATCGCGAGATCAGCGGCATGCAAAACGGCTGGGCGATCGCCGGTGACTACATGTCGGCCGCGTCGTTTCTGGGCATCACCGGCCTCATCGCATTCTTTGGGTTCGACGGCTTTCTCTATGCGGTTGGCTGGATCGTCGCCTACCTCACCGTGCTTTTCGTTCTCGCGGAACCGATGCGGAACGTCGGGCGCTACACCGTCGCCGACGTGGTCGCATTCCGCCTGCGAGGGCGTGGCGTGCGAGCCCTCACCGCAGCCTCCACGCTCGTCATCACGTTGCTCTACATGGTCGCGCAGATGGTCGGCGCGGGCTCGATCGTCAACCTGCTCATCCAACGCATCGACGACATCGTCGCGATCGTTCTCGTCGGCTCGCTCATGCTCGTGTACGTGTTGATCGGCGGAATGCTCGCGACCACGTGGGTGCAGATCATCAAAGCGGGTCTGTTGCTCGCCGCGTCGCTGACGCTCGGTGTGCTCGTTCTCGCACATTTCGGCTACTCGCCCGGCGCGCTTTTCGACGCTGCCACGCGCGTGCACATCGGCGGTATTCCCACGAACCTCTTGCAACCTGGACACTTTTTCAAGGGGCCGCATGCCGGGCTCGATCTGTTCTCGCTTGGACTTGCGCTCGCGCTCGGCACCGCGGGCCTGCCGCACATCCTCACGCGTTTTTTCACCGTGCCTTCGGCGCGCGCCGCACGCACCTCGGTTGGATGGGCGATGGCGCTGATCGGCACGTTCTACCTGCTGACCACATTCATGGGACTCGGCGCCGCGACGATCGTTGGACCGGCGCACATCGGAAAACGCATCGACGGCACCCAAGCCATCCGCTACATCGCGCGTCATCCCGAACGCGCTCAGGCGCTCAACGCCGAGTTTGGCAAAGACGGCTTCATCGTTACCCATCAGAATAACAATCTCGCGGCGCCGCTGTTGGCCGAGGCTCTCGGTGGACCGCTGCTTATGGCGTTCGTCGCAGCCGTCGCCTTCGCCACGATTCTTGCCGTCGTCGCCGGACTCACGCTCACCGCAGCGTCGGCTTTTTCGCACGATATCTGGTACAGCCTCATTCGGCGCGGTGACGTCCCGGAGAACGAGCAGCTTTTCGTCGCACGCTCTGCTGCGCTACTCTTCGGCGTGCTTGCGATCGCGCTCTCGATGCTACTGCACCGCGTGAACGTCGCGTTTCTCGTGGGACTCGCCTTCGCGGTCGCCGCGAGCACCAACGCGCCGGCACTGATTCTCGCGCTCACGTGGCGTCGCTTCAGCTCCGCGGGCGCGATCAGCGGGATGATCGCCGGGCTCATCTCGTCGGTCGCGCTCATCGCCGTCAGTCCGGACGTCATGCACGAACACGCACTCTTTCCGCTACGCAACCCCGGCATCGTCTCCATTCCACTCGGCTTCCTCGCCGCGGTCGCGGGGACGCTCGTCGCGCGCGACCACGATTCCGAGAATCGCTTCAACGAACTCGAAGTTCGCGCAAACACCGGAATCGGCGCCGAACGCTGACCGCGGCCGTTCGCGCGGCGCTACTGTACTTTGATCGCGAAATGGTGCGCGATTTGCAGGCCGTTCGGACCCGCCTCGAGCGAAAACGTCTCGAAGTACTCGCCGTTCGGCGTCGTGATGTCAGCCGTCACTTTATAACTTCCGTCGGGCTTTTGTTGTGCCCGCACCTCGTTCACACGGGCGTTCGGCGACATGAACGACTCGTTTGGAAGGCCGCGCAGCAGATACCCGGTCGCAACGGCCTGCTGGCCGCGCGCGAGCGCCCCGAGATATGCACGCACGATCGCTGCGGCATGATTCGCGTCGGCTGACCCTGCGATCGGCACGGGCGTTGCCGTCGCGCTCGGCACGGGCGAATGAGCGACGCCAGGTGTTGCGCTCGCGCTCGGAGCCGCGGTCGGACGATGGGACGGACGCGGTTTGGGCGTGATGAAGATCACGGTCGGCGCCGCGGTGGGCGTTGGCTTTGCGGTTGTCGCCGGCGATGCACTTGGGGCAACCCGCGCGGGCGCAGCTGCGCTTGGCGCCGCGCTCGGAGAGGCTGCCGGCGGTGGCGACGGTGACGAACTCGCGCTCGGTGCGACCGACGGGCCGATCGTAGCCTCCGGCGCGAGGGTCGGCGTCGATCCCGGCAACGGCGTGATCGGCGGCGCGGTGGCAACCGTGGCGGGCGCGGTCATCTTGTGAAGACGCCACAGCAGCCCGCCGAGCAGAAAGCCCGCAAGCAGCACGAGAACGATGAGCGGGAAGATCGGCATCCCCCCGGTCGGCTCGTCGGGTTCGAGGCGCCGGCGGCGCGGTGCGTCTTTCACTCGCGGTCCTTTACGCGCTCGCCGATGCCGTCGAGCAACCGGCGCGGGAGCGCCGAGAGCATGCTGCCATGCTGCTCGGCGTAGTGCGTCATCGTCTCTTTCAGGAGTCCGGCGTTCTCGCACGCATAGCCGATCAAGGACGCGACCGCATCGGACTCGCCCGCTTCGAGCGCGGTAAGCGAGCTGTTCGCACCTTCCGCCGCGTCCTCGGAGGATTCGCCGCGATCGCGAAACGCCTCGAACATCGAGCGAACGAGCGCGGTCACCGCAGCGATGCCCATAACGGGTAGGCCATCGCAGAGGATCGACGCGAGTTCCGCGTCGTCCATCTTGGCAACGTGCTTTTCGACCGCGTCCACGAGCGCTTGCGCCGGGACATTCCCAAAGTGGGACATCGACGCAAGCATACTCTGCGACGGCAGGCGGCTCCTCGAAGCAGCGCCAAAACTAGCCGTGTGATCCGCGTGCGCATCCCGCTCGATCTCCATGCCGTCGCCTCCTGCGGCTCGCCGGCCTTTGCGCTCGCGACACCGCTGCGCATCCGCGATGTGCTCGCGCTGGCGGTTCGCGAAGCGATCGGCGCGCGCGCGCCGCACGACAAATTTCAGCGCAGCATTCGCCGTACGCTCGCCGGATTCGTGGCGGGCGACTTTTTGATCGACGTCAACGGGCGCCACTTCACCGACTGCGAAGCGGTCGTCATGTGCGAAAGCACGGTTGACGTGCGTTTCTTCATGCGTTGATGCCGCTCACACCGCTTCGCGCGATCGTCGGACGAGCATTTGCCTCCGTCGCGCGCCACGCCGCGCTCTATGCGGTACTCGCCGCCGTCTTGCTCGCCGCGTTCGCGCTCTGTATGACGCAATGGCACGCGGCGGCCGCGCCCGATATGGTCGATTTCACGCTCGTGCCAATCTTCGACACCGTGGTCGCCGCCTTCGCACTTGCCGACCTGCGCGGCGAGAGCGCCGCGAGCGCGGTCTGGCTGCGCGTCCTGGAACGTTGTTGGGCGCCGATCGTCATCGAGTTCGTCGCCGTCGCGATCGCCGAGACCGGCATCGCGTCGCTCGCTGGCGGACTCCTCGGTTGGCTCTACGCCGTGGTGTTCTTTCTCTTTTCGGTATTGATCGTGTACGCGCCGGTCGTGGCGGTCGTCGATGACTCGATCCCCTGGTGGTTGCTCGTATGGCGCCCGTTTGGGCTCAGCATGCGCGCGGCAATCGGCACCGATCGCTTCACGCGCGCGACGTTCATGTTCGTTCTGCAATTTATCCCGAGCATCATCGAGGTGGCTGCAAGCACGTGGCTCACGCGGCAGCACCACGCGATCGCCTCGCCGTGGATCGCGGTGCCTGCGGGGATACTGATCGAGGCGCCGCTCGTCACCTTGCTCGCATTCGCCTATTTCGACGCAGCCGGCATGAGTCCAAAGGACGCTTGCAGCGAATGATACTGTAGAGACATATCGATGCACGTTCGTTCACGACTCGCCGCACTGCTCGTCTCATTCGCCCTGCTCGCGGTAGCACCGCCGAGCAATCTGCGCTACGTCGTTCACGGCGACGACTCATATCGCATCGGCACCAACCTTCCGGCGACCCATATCCGCTACGACGGAACGCAGCATCTTTCGATCTCGCACGTCGGCACGACCGAACGGTTCGTCGCCACCGCGACCTACTCTCGAGTCGATGACAACGGCAGCGCGCATGTCCACGCGCGATTCATCCAAGAGATGCTACGCGACGGATCGTTCGAGGACCGCGTCGATGGTGACCCCGATTTCTTGACCATCCTCAATCAGCCGTTCGCTGCGCAACTCGATCCGACGACGATGCGCGACCTTCGTCACCTCCACGGCTCCGTGCCCTTCGAAGCGACCTCACCGCTGGGCGGCGCTCGCCTCCACGGCAGCCTGCGCCGGGTTCCCGGTGGCGCGGTCGACGGCACGCAGGTCGTCGGCGTGCGCTTTGCCGCGGTAGGGCCGATGGCCGGCACGCTTCCGCAGCATCCGGGCGCGGAGCTCAGCGGGACGGTCAGCATGGTCGGGACCGCCTACTATGCGCTCGACGGCGCGCTCTTGCTCGCGCTCAACGCCACGCTCACGATCGACGGGCATCTGGAAAGCGAAGGAGCGGCCGTGCCCGTGCGAATCGTCTATCACCGTACGATTCGCGCGAGCGGCGACCGCTCCTGAAGGCGTTCGTCGGCGCGTTAAAACGCGCCGACGAGTTCCACTTCGAGCGGATGCTGGAATGGCATCTCGCTCAAATGCGTCAGTGGCGTAAATGCCAGATGATTCTGATGACAATCGATCAGCATCTCGAGCCCGCGCTTCACGCTGCCCGTCTCTTCGACGTATTTCGAAAGTTTTTTCGTAAAATACGAATGCGGATCGTGCAGCACTTTGGCGTAATACGGATCGTCGGTCAAGCCGACGGCGCTGATGCCTTCTTTCGGAACGAGCCAGACGAACCACGGATCCTCGTTGCGACGGTAACCGATGAGCGCAAGCGGGATGGCGCGAGCCGATTCCAGCTTCGGAATAAAACTGCACATCGTGTACGCGTCAAACGAAATCTCCGTCGGTTCGATGACTTGCTGCATAGCGTGTCCCCTCACATCGCGTGTGAATGAGCTACGTGCCGTAAACGAAAAACCGCCGCGTCGCATCGGCGACTCGCGGCGGTCTCAAGATGGTGCGTGCGGCACTTCGTGTACCATGGCCAAGGGTTCTCCCGTCCCCTGGGCCACCCCCTCCCGGGAGTTGCCGCCGCCTGTTTTGAAACCCTAGGCGAGGTTGGGGTGGTTCGAAGTCTCGTCATGAGCGCGCTCGCACCACTCCTCACAGGAGTCCACGTGCCACAAGCGGCGAAGCCGCCGAAAATTCCGCAAGGCAAGGCGTCGAACCACCCGGTGCCGAGCACCGAGAGCTTCGATCGCATCGTTGACGATTTCCAGCGCCGTCTCTACGGGTTTGCCCTGCGCATGACCGGCAACCGTGAAGACGCCGAGGAGATCGTCCAAGATGCGTTCGTCCGCGCGTTTCGCGCCCTCGGAAAGATGTCGCTCGAGCAGCGCAGCGAGCTTCGCCTGCAGCCGTGGCTCTATACGATCACCCTCAACGTCACGCGCAATCGGCTGCGTAGCAAACGCCCCACCAACGTGGCGCTCGATGCATTGGCCGATCCCGACGCGCTGCTGCGGGAGTCCCACGAAGGGCCGGCGCGTCCCGAGGCGATCGTGGAGCGCAACGCTGAAGTGGCGCTGGTCGAACGCGCCCTGCTGCAGTTGCCGATGCACCTGCGTGCAGCCGCGACCCTGCGCTTCATCGAGGGCCGTAGCCACCCCGAAATCGCCGAAATCCTCAACCAACCGATCGGCACCGTGAAATCGCACGTCCACCGTGCGGTGCGAATCCTGCGCCGCATCCTCGGACCGCAGATCGGACGACTTGCCCCCGAAGGAGCCCCTCTCCATGCGTTGTCGTGAAGTCGACGAACTCTGGGACGACGTGCGAGGCGAGTGCAAAGCCTCGCTCAAAGAAGCCGTTGACCATCACCTGCGTGCTTGTCCCCCCTGCCAAGACCTCTACGAAGAGTACGAGGGCGTTGCGTATTGCCTCTCGTGCTTGCCGCAGCCGGAGCCGGGGTGCGATCTTACCAAGCGTGTCGTCGAGCACATCGCACAGCTCAAGCACAAGCAGCGGGCAACGCCGATCGAGCTGACGTCGGTGACCACCCCGCTCGGATGCCTCTACGTGGGCTTCAAAGGGCGCCGGATCGCCTACATCGGCATCGACACCGGCGCGCCGATAACCGACGTGTGCAAGCGCGTCGAGGCGCGACTGCGGCGCACCGTGGTGAGCGCCGAGGCGCCTCCGTGGCTGCGCGAAACGCTGGAGACCTTCTTCACGACCTGGCGCGTAGACGACGCGCTCGTCGATATCGAAGACCTCACGCCCTTCGAACAGGCGGCCCTGCGCGCCGCCGCGCAGATTCCGCCCGGTGAGGTACGCTCGTACGCCTGGGTCGCGTCGCAGATCGGGCGCCCGCGCGCCGCGCGCGCGGTCGGACAGGCCATGGCGCGCAATCCGCTCCCGCTCTTGTTTCCGTGTCACCGCGTCGTCGATTCATCGGGCGCGCTGCACAATTATGGGTACGGCGTGGAGATGAAAGCGCGGATCCTGCAGATGGAAGGGTACCATCCCGAAAGGTAGGACGTGCGCGAACGCTAACCTTATCTAAGGTGGCTAAACACGTCCTCATCGCCGGCTTCGAACCGTTCGGCGGCGATAAAGTCAGTCCCAGCGAGATGGTTGCACGCAGCCTCGACGGTCGTATGATCTCGGGGCGATCTCTTGCCGTGCGCGTGATTCCGGTCGAAACGCGCAACGTGCGCGAACGATTCGAACAGGCGCTCGTGCAAGATAATCCCGATATCGTGATCATTCTCGCGCAGGCCGGTGGCCGTAGCGCGCTCGCGATGGAGCGGGTGGCCGTAAACGTCCTCGACTTCGAGATTCCCGACAACGTCGGCGTCATGCGCAAAGGCGATGTGATCACCCGCGGCGGTGCCGATGCACGCCTCTCGAACATTCCCTTCACGAGCGTGCTCGATAGCTGGCACGCCAACGGTGTCCCGGGATACGTCTCCAATTCGGCCGGTACGTACATCGGGAACCAGGCACTCTACGAAGTGCTTGGACTCACGGAGGCGGCCGCGCCCCCCGTGGTGGCCGGCCTCGTCCATGTGCCGTACCTTCCCGCGCAAGCGATCGCAGCGGGCTCGGAATCGAACCCTTCGATGTCCTTCGATCTCGTAAAAAAGGGCATCGAACTCATGATCGAAACACTCGTGCCGTGGGTGGAACAGCGCACGCCCGACGCCAAAGCCGCGCCGGCGCGCGGTCAGGGCAAGTCGCTTTGGATTCCCCGCGGAGTGAAGGAAGCAGAACGCTGAGCGACCCTCGTATTTCGGCCATCCCCGACATTCACGGACACGCAAAAGGCGAGCATCGCCCCTTCGCCGAGGAACGCCCAATCGCGTACTCGGCGCGCATGCTCTTCTTGTGGTTCTACCACGCCTGCCGTCGCAATGCACCGCGGTTTCTGATGGTCTCCGACCACATCAACTACCTCACATTCGAGGATCCGGGCGCGGTGCACACCGTGCGCCGCGCGCTCAAACTCGCCCATGCGGGCGATCTCTATGGCGCGGCCGAAACGGCCGGCGTCGATGTTGCCCATGCCGGCATCGTCGGCGAGGGTCTCCGTAAGGGCATGCGCTTCTCGATCGGTGCC
Source organism: Vulcanimicrobiota bacterium (assembly GCA_027452165.1). Classification (GTDB taxonomy): domain Bacteria; phylum Vulcanimicrobiota; class Vulcanimicrobiia; order Vulcanimicrobiales; family Vulcanimicrobiaceae; genus REEB354. The sequence goes on from DAIDGX010000023.1 coordinate 55,933, forward strand.
GAGGTCGATAACGATCCACGCGCCAGACCCGACGCTCAGAACATCGTCGATGCGATGCGCCCCGACGGCATCATCCGCTCGGTGCACTTCATTCCGATCGAACACCCCGAGAAGGGCGCCGATTGGGCATGGCCGTTTGACAATCCTGAGTTCGCGCACTTTTGGGATCACGTCGGTACCGAGCGTGCGTGGGAGCTCTACATGGCGCGCCTGCTCGACGACTTGGAGAAGCTGCCCGGCCACATCGTCGGCCACTTCTACAAACCGGCGACGTTCGGGCATTGGCCCACCGACGCGACCCTCGAGGTCTACGAGGACCGGATGCTGCAGATCGCTCATGCACGCGGCATGGCGATCGAGGTAAACACCCGCCCGTTCTACCGCGAGATCTCACCCGAGGAGCGCGAGAAGTACCTTACGGCACACAAACGCTTGCTGCGCAAAGCCAAGGCGCTTGGCGTAGGCGTTGCGGTCGGTTCCGACGCACACAGTCCGAAGGATCAAGGTGGAGCGTTCGACACGATACTCGCACTGCTCGACGAATGCGAGATCAACGAGCTGGTCTTCCCCGTGGCCGGGCGTTTGGCGCGGGTCGTGCTGCGCGCGACACGCGAGCACATCGAGAAGCATCAGGCCCGCGCGAGCGAACCCGCACAGCCCGGCAGCAGTATCAGCGGCCTGAGCCGTGCGGAGCTTGGTCTGCCCGAAGAGCCCGAACTCTCGGAACGCGAAGCACGCGCCGCCCGCACCACCGGCGGTCCCAAGCGACGTGCCGCGAGCCCGGAACGCACGACGAAGAAACCAGCCGGAGCCGACGAGCCCAAGAGCTCATCGAAGCGCAGCGCCGAATCCGCCGCCTCCTCGAAAAAGGCGAAGGAGCGTAAGGGCGCCACAGCCGCCGCGCCCGATGTGCCGGAAGAGAAGCCGGCCAAGAAGCCCGCTGCCAAGCCTGCCAAGGCCACCGCCAAACCCACCGCCAAACCCGCAGCCAAACCCGCAGCCAAACCGGCAGCGAAGCCGGCCGTGAAAGCGCCCGTGAAGGCCGCGGCCAAAAAGGCAGCTCCGGCCAAAAAGGCCGCCCCGGTCAAGACGGCGATGAAGCCCGCGGCAGCCAAGAAGACGGCGCACAAGGCCGCTACGAAGGCCGCTCCCGTCAAGAAAGCGACCTCCGCGAAGAAGGCGGCCCCAGCCAAGAAGGCTGTCACTGGCAAAAAGACGCCTCCGGCCAAGAAAGCGGCCCCAGCCAAGAAAACCGCCGCCGTCAAAGCGCCGGCGAAGGCCGTTGCCAAAGCCAAGAAGGCCCCGGCGAAAGCCGCTAAACCCGCACCCAAGAAACCTGCGGCAAAGAAGCCGGTGAAGGCCGCCGCAAAGCCGTCGAAAGGGACGACTTCCAAACAAAAATCGAGCGCGAAACGTCGCTAGGGGCGGCAAACGCCCCCTAAAGGAGCGTGCCCATGCCGGAGATCGATCGCCGGAGAAACGTCGCGTTTGTCGGCCCGCACCACGCGGGCAAGACGACGCTCGTCGAAGCGCTGCTTGCGCAGTGCGGTGCGATTCCGCGACGAGGCAGCGTCGGCGACGGCACGACCGTAACGGACCACGAGCCCGAAGACATCGCGCATGCTCAATCGACGACGGTCGGTTTTGCCCACTGCACGTGCGGCGATCTCGACGTCACGATCGTCGATGCGCCCGGATTCATCGACTTCTTCGAGGAGACGAAGCTCGCACTCTCGGGCGTCGATGCGGCGGTCATCGTCCTCGAAGCCGATCCGGCGCGCGTGGTCCAGACGCAAGCGTTGCTCGCGGCAATCGAATCGCGCCGGCTCCCGCATTGCTTCGTCGTCAATAAAATGGACCGTCCGGGCGCCGATTACGAGGGTACGCTTGCGGCGCTTCAAGGCCTGTACGGGCGCCATGTGGTCGCCGAGCAATGGCCGATCTTCGCTCGTGAGCAGCAGAACGACAAGCATAGTGGCTTGAGCGGGTACGTGGACCTGGCCACGATGAACGCCTTCGCCTTCGGCGATGGCAGCGATCGCGCGATCGCGATTCCCGCCGATATCGCCGAGCGTGTGCAACGCGCCCATGCCGAGATGCTCGAAGCGATGGCCGACTTTGACGACCACCTCATGGAAGAGCTGCTCGAAGGCGTCGAGCCGCCGCTCGACGAGGTGGAGCGCGACCTCTGCAACGAGTGCTCGCACGATCAGATCGTCCCCGTTCTCGTCGCGGCCGGCGCAAGCGGCGCCGGTGTGGCCGCGTTGGCCGGTGCGATCGAGCGGTGGTTTCCCTCTCCGGCGGACGCCCCGATGCTCGATGCCGAAGGGCGCCCGATCCTCCCCGACCCGAACGCTCCGGTCGTGGCAAGCGTCATCAAGACGAGCATTCATCCGCAGTCGGGCAAACTCTCCATCGTGCGCGTGCTCTCGGGCACGATTAAGGCCGACGCCACGCTCACCGACATCGCGCAAGGTGGCGAGAAGGTGCGTTCGAGCGGGCTCTACCGTTTGCAAGGTCGCAAACAGGAAGCCCTCACCGAGGCGGGGCCCGGAGCGATCGTAGCGATCGCCCGCCTCGAAACGGTCAAGACGGGCGACACCCTCACGAGCAACGGTCACAAGGTGCTGCTGCCGCGCGTGCCGCTCGACGAGCCGAGCTTCGCGATCGCGATCAAGCCCAAGGAGCGCATCGACGAGGCCAAGCTCTTCCAGATGCTCGCGCGCATCGTCGAAGAGGACCCGTCGCTACACCTCGCGCGCGCCGATGTCACGAGCGAACTTGTGCTCCTCGGCAACGGCGAACAGCACGTAGCGATCGCTGTGGAGCGCCTCTCGCGCAAGTACAAGGTCGACGTCGAGACGTCGGCACCGCAGATTCCGTACCTCGAAACGATCACCACCTCGACCGAGGTCCACTCCCGCTACAAACATCAGACGGGCGGGCACGGACAGTTTGCCGACGTGTGGCTACGCTTCGAACCGCGCGAACGCGGCTCGGGCGTGAGCTTCGGCGAGACGATCGTCGGCGGCGTCGTTCCGCGTCAGTTCATCCCCGCCGTTGAGAAGGGCGTGCGCGAGGCGCTCGCGCACGGGCCGAGCGGCTTTCCGGTAACCGACGTGCACGTGACGCTCTTCGACGGTCAGTACCACGACGTCGATTCGAGCGAGCAATCCTTCAAAACCGCCGCGGGCATGGGCGTGCGCGATGCGCTGCCCAAATGCCGCCCCGTCGTCCTCGAGCCGGTCGCACGCATCCGCGTGACCGTGCCGACCGCCTATACCTCGACCGTCATCTCACAGCTGACCGGCAAGCGCGGCCAGATATTGGGAATGAATCCCGCCGATGAGCCCGGGAGCGATGTCGTAGAAGCCGATGTGCCGCAGGTCGAGCTCGCTCGCTATATCACCGAGTTGCGGACCGCGACGCAGGGCCTCGGCCGCTTTCACGCGCGCCACGAGAGGTACGATGCGCTACCAGGCAATCGCGCAGTAGGACCGAAAGCTGCGGTGTAACTAAAGGAGCGCAGATCACCTGCGCTTCTTTATTCCGTGGAGGCTCGAACGGCTACGTGAAACGTCTGCTAGCGCTCATGATGCTCGGTGCGCTCGTCACCGGCTGCTCCAAGGTTTCCAGCGGCTCCGGAGCCGGCGAGAACCCCAGTTGGACCGTTCCCGGGGTGCTGCGCATCGCGATTCAGAGCGAGCCCAAGAACCTCAACCCGCTGCTGGCTTCGAACACGACCGACGTCTTCGTCGATCGTTTCATGTTCTTGCCGTTGATCAATCCCAACGAAAAAGGCGTGCAGCAACCGATGCTCGCCAAGGTCGTGCCCACGATGGCAAACGGCGGCGTCAGCCATGACGGCCTTACGATCACCTACCATCTTCGCACCGACGTACAATGGTCGGACGGTGTCCCGGTCACGAGCAAAGACGTCAAGTGGTCGTGGGAGGCGTTAATGAACCCCGACAACAACATCGTGTCGCGCCACGGCTACGACGAGATCAAATCGATCGACACGCCCGATCCGTCGACCGTCATCGTCCATCTCAAAGAAAAGTTCGCGCCGTTCGTCAACACCTTCTTCACCGACAGCGATCAGCCGTATCCGATCGCTCCCGAACACGTGCTCGCCAAATATCCGAACGTCAACCAGATTCCGTTCAACAGCGAGCCAAACGTCTCGGACGGCCCCTTCAAATTCGGTGAATGGGTCCACAACGATCACATCACGCTTGTGGCGAACCCGGATTTCTTCCTCGGAAAACCCGGGCTCAAGCGGATCGATCTCAAAGTGATTCCCGACGAGAACACCTCCGTCGAGCTCTTGAAATCGCATGGTATCGACTGGATCTACCAAGCCTCGATCCGGACCTATCCCGAATTGCACGGCGCGCCCGGCATCCGCATCGCGTGGATGAACGTCAACGGCTACTACGACCTGCAGATGAACACGGCGCACGCGCCGCTGAACGACGTGCGGGTTCGCCGCGCGCTCGCCTATGCGATCGACAAAGCCGATATCGTGAAAACGGCGACCTTCGGTCAAGAAACGCTTGCGACCGAGGACATCCCGAACTGGATGTGGGCCTACGACCCGGCCGTGCACTCGATCCCGTTCGATCGGGCCAAGGCCAAGGCCATGCTCGCCGCGGCCGGATACACGCCCGGCCCCGGCGGCGTCCTGCAGAAGGACGGTAAGCCGCTCGATCTGTTGCTCGTCACCGACAATTCGAACATCACGTACAAACAGATCGCCGTGCAACTGCAGGAGCAGCTTGCCCGCGTCGGGATCCAGTCCCAGATCAAAGTCTTCCCCGGCGCCCAGCTCTATGCGCCCGCAGGCGAGGGCGGCATCCTTCAGCTCGGAAACTTCGACATCGTGATCGACGGGTGGTTTGCGGGCATCGATCCCGACGACAGCGCCCAACTGATGTGTAAGAATGTGCCTCCCGGAGGGTATAACTACTCCCGGTACTGCTCGCCCGAGATGGACGCGGCCGAGACGATGGCGCTCACCCACTACGACAAGGCGACGCGCAAGCAAGCCTATGCAAAAACCCAAGCGCTCTTGGCCCGCGACGTTCCGGAGATCTATCTCTACTGGCTGCGGCAGGAGCAGCCGGTCAACGTCGCATTCAAAGGCTTCGCTCCCAACCCGGTGGTGGAGAACTGGAACGCGTGGCAATGGAGCATTTAGGACAGCCCGACCGGCCCGTCGGGCCCGCAGCCGAGGTTGCGTGGTTGCGTAAAATCATCGCCGAGCGTGCGATCACGCGGGGGGACTACGTGCTCTCCGGGGGCGCGCGCAGCGACTACTACATCGACAAGTTTGCGCTCTTCTCCGATCCGAACGTGTTGCGGCGCATCGCGCGGCTCTTCGTGCCGCTCATCACCGAGATTGCTCCCGATCTGATCGCCGGCACGGAGCTCGGTGGCGTGGTCATCGCAACCGCCGTGTCGCAGATGAGCAACGTCCCGATGATCGCGGTGCGCAAAAAGCCGAAAGGATATGGCGCCTTCGCCAACGAGTTCGTTGAGGGACCGTTCGAACGCGGCATGCACGTGCTTTTGCTCGAAGATATCGTCTCGAACGGCCGCGATCTGCTCGCTGCCAAAACGCGCCTGGAGGAACTCGGCTTGCACGTCACGCCCTGCGCGATCATCAGCCGCGGACTCGCTCCGGTACGGGCGCTCGTGCAGTTTTCTCTTCCTCGCGGCAGCTCACCGCTCGAGAACTAACGCCGCTAGACCGTGAGCTCGGTGCCGTCGTCAGCGGCGGCACACGGGCCGCGATAGACCGTGCGCGCGGCATCTTCGAGTTCGCCCGGGGCGAACTCCGTGCCGTAGTGCGTCAACACGAGACGGCGCGCGCCGGCCCGCTGCGCGAGCTCACCGGCCTCGACCGCCGAGAGATGCCCACGCACCGACCCTTCTTCTTGCGCAAGCCCAAGCGCGGCCTCGCACAGAAACAGGTTGCAGCCGCGCGCGAGTTCGACGACCGCATCGCAGGGAGCCGTATCGCTCGAGTAGCAGACGCTCGCGCCGTCGCGCTCGACGCGGATCGCATAGGCATCGACGTAGTGGATCGTTTTGGCAAACGAAAGCGTGAGGTTGCCGACGTACACTTCGCCCTTCGGATCGTATTCGCGAATCTCGAAGACCTCGTCCAGAAAATCGTGCGGACCTTCGGAGGCAAAGGTTGCGGCGAGGGCGCGTAATTGGGCCTCACCACCTGGTGGAAGCCAGAGCGGCATCGGCTCGTCGCGCAGCAGCGGCCCATACTTCAACCCATACCGCAACGGAATGAGGTCGATGAAGTGATCGGCGTGCATGTGGCTGATCACGATCGCGTCGAGAGCGGGATAGTCCATCACCTCGCGGAGGTTCGCGAGCGCACCCGTGCCGATGTCCAAAAGAATGTTGGCTTCGCGGGTGCGGATGAGATGGCAACTGCACGCGCGACCGGGCCGGGGAACCGAAGCGCTCGATCCCACGACCCGCACGCGCATCGTCGCCGCCATTACGGTAGCGATGCGAGTACCTCCGCGGCGTGCCCATCGACCGACACCTTCGGCCACACCTTCACGATCGTTCCTTGCGGATCGATCAGGAACGTCGCACGCGCAACGCCCTTGGTCATGCGGCCGTACATGTTCTTCTCGACGATCACGCCGAATGCGTCACAGAGTTCCGACTCCGTATCCGCGAGCAGCATGAATGGGAATCCGAATTTTTCCTTGAACTTCCGGTGCGATTCGACCGAATCGCGGCTAACGCCCACGACTTTCGCCTTCTTCTTCTCGAACTCGGCGATCATGTCGCGAAACTGCGTGCCCTCGTTCGTTCAACCCGGGGTGTCGTCTTTTGGATAAAACCACAAGACGAGATGCCCGCCGAGTAGATCGTGCGTGGCCACGCGATGTCCCGCGTCGTCGAGAAGCGTTCGTGTGGGAAGCTTGTCTCCCTCGCCTAACACGCTTATCCTCCTGCGCTGGTATCGAATTGGTCCAACGGAACCATGAAGAGCAACCGGTCTCCCGGTCGCGCATCGCCCTGAAACTTGTGTACCGGAACGGCAACCCCTTTGGCGGTGCCATGCTCGCGCCACACGTAGAGTGGTACCCAGCGTACCTTGTATCCCGGACGCTCGGGCGGGGCCGGGGGCGGCGCGTTCTCGGCTCCCTGGAAACGCTCGGCGAGTTGGAAGGTACGCTCGAGCTCGGTGCCGCGGAAGATATCGAAGCGTCCGCGCGTACTCTCGAAACGCGCAAGGCCCGCGATCGTCGGGGCGGTCAATTCGGTTGTCGAGAACGACGCGATCCCGAAATGCCGTTTGATCGAGGCACCGAAGGCCAGGTCGTCGATCCGCAGCACGACGTGAAGATCGGCATTGACGCGTTCGCGCATGCGCGTACGCGCACCGAGCGCTACCTCGAGATTTGCCGTGTCGCTGTTGGTCACACCCACGAGCGCTTTGGCATGTTCGGGAGAACAGTATGCGATCGTATCGTCGTTGGTCGCATCGCCCGTCAGGAGATCGATCTTGCGGTCGCGCGCGAGTTCCATCAGGATCGCGTCGGGACTCCGCTCGACGACCACGACGTCTTCGCCAAGTTCCCGTAGATAATCGATGACGAGCGACCCGACGTTGCCCGCGCCGCAGACGATGACATGCCCGCTACGCGTGACGCGGCGCAATCCGCGCAGACGACGGACCGTGGCCGCATTGAGAGCCGCCGTGATCGTAGCGGTGAAGACCGCGAAGATGCTCACCCCGGCGAGCATCGTGGCCATGCCCACGAGCAGCACGATCACCTCGTGCGGGTTCATCGCTTGGGTGGCGCAATTTCGACATGGCGTGATGTCGCCGTACCCAACGGTCGTCATCGTCGTCAGGACGAAGTAGATCGCTTCGATCGGATTCAAGTGCAGCGCGAACGTAAAGAAAACCGAGAAACACGCAAAGAGCACGAAGCTCGCGATGAAGACGTTGCGAAGCATCGGTTCTACTCGGCGTAGCGAAACGCGCACGGCCCGAACCGTCTGACGCAGACGTTGCGCAAGCGGCCGCCGATGCGTGCGTTCTGCGCGCCGCCAGGTACGTTTGATCGCAGCGATCGGCCCGAAGACGACAACGCGCGTGCTCGCGTCGAGCGCCGTGCCGATCAACGTCTCGTCGGCATGATCCTCGTCGCCGTGACACAGATAGGGCGTGTGGCCATCGATCGCGACGATACGCGCGCGCAAGTGAGCCTCGGCTTCGACGACGTTGAGCCCCGCGATGCCGAACTCATCGGCGGTGCGCTCGCAAAAACCGAAGAGCCCTGCCGGCGAGTCGTTTCCTTGCTGTTCGCCGAGCACGCGCCCACGCCGGTGAACGACGCGCGCAACCAACGTCTCGAGCGTCGGAAAGGGCAGGGCGTAAAAACATGACGGATCGACGGCCGATGCGGCGTACGTCGCGGCCGCGTGCGCGGCCGGCGAGATGGCGGTGCAATTGTACTTCAAACCCTCTTGGATCTTGTGACCGAGTACGGGGTTGAATTGGCGGATCGTCACGCGAATGCGTTCGTTGATATCCCGCGCGAGCAGCGCAACGCGCAGGTTGAGGCGGTCGTCCTGCGAGACGGCGACGATACAGTAATTCGGCTGCACCGATGACGCCTCGGGCGGCTCGAGCCCCGCAAGGCGCAGGTTTGCCTGATCCGCGGGGTCCTCGTTCAGAAACGCGAAGGTATCGGGATGCTCGTTCGAGAGTTGCGCAACCGTCTGCGCGAGCAGCCGCGCCGCGCGCTCCTCCTCATGCTTCCAGATCAGCGCAACACGTTGCCCGGCGGTCTTCAAAATCTCGCGGCAGATTTCGTACGCCAGGTAGTCTCCGCCGACGACGATGATGAGCGTCTCGGTCGCCATAGATGAACGCTGATTCGCCGCACGATACGCCGCGCCCGCCCCATCCGCTCGCGCTCGAGCTCATCGCCGCATTCGCATCCCGGCCGGGTGCGCGCATCCTCGAGATCGGCACCGGAAGCGGGCGCAACCGGGCCGCGCTCATCGCCGCGGGCTTCGAGGTCTGCAGTCTTGAGGCGCCGGGCGGGCTCGCCGCCGCCGCCCTCTCGAGCCACGCCCTGCTGCACGGAACGAGCGCCACGCTCGCCACGCAGCTCGAGCACATCGCACGCGCCCTCGAACCGGCGGGACTGCTCTACGCCACGTTCGGCTCGGTGCGCGACGCCCGGTACGGGCATGGCGTGCGCATCGAGGAGCGCGTCTATGCGCCGGCCGATGGCGACGAAGCCGGCATCGCCCACATCTATTTTACGGAGGACGAGCTGCGCGCGCGACTCGCGCCCGTGTGGACGCTCGAACGCATCGACGAGCATCGCGTGGACGACGTCGCCGGCTCCTGGGCCCACGCGCGCGCTCCGCTACGGAATGCGCGTCACTGGTTCGTCGTCGCCCGCCGGCGGCGGTAGCTTAGTAGCGAGGAATCGATGAATCGACGCGCGCGGCGTAAGCGTCGATACCACCATCGACGTTTACGACCTCATCGAACCCCTGCGCAAGCAAGAACCTTGCAACCTGAGAACTACGGCCGCCGTGGTGGCAGAGCACGGCGATCGGACGGTCTTTGGGAAGCTCGTTCAGACGCGCCGGGACCCCGCGCATCGGGATCGTCAATGCGCCGGGAATCGCCGCATAGGCAATCTCGCGCGGTTCTCGCACGTCCAGCAACACGAACTGTTTCTGCTCGCTGCGCCAGCGCGCGAGGTCAGCTACGGAGATAGACTTCACCGGCTAGATCGCTTTCGTCGAAATCAGGTCGCGCATGGGGCTCGACGCGTTCGCGTAGAGGCGCTTCTCCATGCGCCCGGCGTGATATGCGGCCCGTCCCGCGATCACGGCATGCTTCATCGCCTCGGCCATCAACACCGGATCCCGTGCGGCCGCGATACCGGTGTTCATCAGCAACGCATCGACGCCGAGTTCCATCGCGATCGCCGCGTCGGACGCGGTGCCCACACCGGCATCCACGATAACCGGCACCTTCGCACGCTCTTTGATGATCCGAATCGTGTATGGATTGCAGACCCCGAGGCCGCTTCCGATCGGCGCCGCGAGCGGCATCACCGCCGCGCAGCCGAGCTCTTCGAGCTGTTTGCACACGACGGGGTCGTCGCCGATGTACGGCAGCACGGTAAAACCCTCGTTCACCAGGCGCTCTGCCGCGTTGAGCGTTTCGCGCGCGTCGGGGTGGAGCGTATCCGGATCGCCGATCACCTCGAGTTTAATCAAATCGGTTTCGAGCAGTTCGCGCGCAAGTTGCGCCGTGAGCACCGCATCTTTGGCGGTGTAGCAGCCGGCGGTGTTCGGAAGCACGAGCAGATTCTCGCGATCGATGTAGTCGAGGAGCGTTTTTCCCGAAGGATCGTCGAGGTTGATGCGCCGTATCGCGACCGTCACCATCACGGCGCCGCTCGCCGCGTGAGCCGCGCGCATCACCTCCATGGACGGATACTTACCCGTGCCGACGATCAAGCGCGAAGAGAGCTCGTATGAACCGATGCGAAGGATGTCCGTCATAATTATCCGCCTGCGACCGCTTTGATGATCTCGATCGAGTCCCCATCGCGCACTTCGCTCGTCGCGTAGTCGGCGCGACGCACGACCTTCTCGTTGCGCGCGACCGCGATACCCGAGCGCGGCGCTCCAAGCAAGTCGAGCAGGTGCGCGATCGTCGTGCCGTCGGGGAGTTCGCGGTCTTGACCGTTGATTGCGGCTTTCACGCCTCTCCGATTCGCGCCGCATCGCGCACTTCTTTGCCGAAACGAGCGAGAGCCCACGGCGCGAGCGCCGCGGCGTCACCATGTGCGACGTACTCGGCAATCAAACGCGCGGTCACGGGCGCGAGGAGAATACCGTTGCGATAGTGCCCCGTAGCCAAAAGCAGCCCCTCACGTGGCGTCGGCCCGAGCATCGGCCGCTCGTCGGGGCTCCCTGGGCGCAGGCCCGCCCAGGTCTCGGTAATGCTGAAATCCCCGAGCGCCGGCGCCGCCGCGAGCGCCGCATCGAGCAGCTTGCGAATGCCGAGCGCGGTGACGCGCTCCTCGAAGCCGACGTGCTCGGCGGTCGCACCCACGAGCAGGCGCCCGTCCTCCCGGGGAACCAGGTATGCCCCCGGCGCCCACGTCGTGCGCCGCACGAACCCGCGCGGGATCGCAAGCGCAAGCATCTGCCCTTTGACCGGTGCCACCGGCGGCGCGCACTCCGGCGGCAGGCCCGGAATCGAGGCGCTCCACGCCCCAGCCGCCACGACGACGGCGCTCGCGGCGCAGAACCCACGCTCGCTGCGAACGCCGAGCACACGGCGCGCGTCACATTCGAGCGCGAGATCGCGAGCTTCGCGCACGATCGTCACCCCGGCGGCTTCACAGGCGGCCGCGAGGGCGCGCCCGAGTTGCCGGTTATCGACGTAGCCTTCACCGCGAACCACGAGCGAGCCGACGACATGGCGTCCGAGCGCGGGCTGTGCCGCGAGCGTTGCCTCGCGATCGAGCAGTTCGTGCGCTACGCCGTGCTGCGCGAGTTCGCGCGCGTGCTCGCGCAGAGCATCGAGTTTCGCGGAATCGAACGCCGTATTCACGATGCCCTCGAGCGCGAGCTCGACGTCGAAGCCACTCGCGCCCCGCACGCGTGCCACGAACTGCGGATACATCGCAAGCGACTCGGTACACAGCGCGAGCAATACCTCGTCCTCGATACGCTCCGTGTACGGCGCGAGCATCCCCGCACCGGCCCATGACGCCGCACGTGCGGGTTCTGCGCGATCGAAGACGCGTACGTGTGCGCCACGTTCGGCGAGTTCGAATGCAATCGCGAGGCCAATGAGCCCCGCACCGACCACCGCTACGTCGCCGCCTTGCCACGCTATTGTCATCGATGATCAGCATACGCAGTCGGGGCGCAGACTCATGCGTACTCTTGTCGCAGAGGCTCCGCCCCGCGCGCGGGACGCCGGATTGTTGGCGCGGTTACATGCAGGAAACGCTACATCCCCGTGTACACGGGCCCCTCTCCGCCTTGGGGCGGAACCCACGTGATGATCTGGTATGGATCGGCAATATCGCAGGTTTTACAGTGCACGCAGTTCGTAAAATTGATCTGCAGACGCCCCTCGACCTTACCCGAGCCGTCTTTTTCGAACATCGGCTCGTAGACTTTCGCGGGGCAGAAGTACGCACACGGATTGCCGTACTCGACCGTGCAGCGATCGCGACAAACGTTCGTGTCGGCGACCTTTAAATGGCACGGCTGATCTTCTTCGTGCACCGTGCCGGAGTTGAAGACGTCGGTGAGTTTGTCGAACGTCAGCACATTGTCAACCTTTGCGCGCGGCGTCTCCGCGGGCTTATATCCGGCCTTCTCCATGCGCTCGTAGCCCGGCTTCGCCGAGAGCTTGTCAATGAACCCGAACGCGCGGCCGCCCGTGAAGGTGGAGAGTCCGGCGTTGAACATGCCGGCCCACATGCCATGTTCGAAACCTTGATGAAAGTTGCGTGCGCCGCGCATCTCGGTGAATGCCCACGAGTTGCGAAAGCGCTCTTCGTATGCTGCAAGTTGCGCCGCATCGTACTTCTCGGCCAGGAGCGCATCCCACGCGGTTTCGGCGGCCATCATGCCCGACTTCATCGCCAGGTGAACGCCCTTCAACCGCATGCCGTTCAAGAAGCCGGCGGAATCACCGCAGATCATCAAGCCGTCGGCGTACGGACGGATCATCGCAAAGAACCCGCCCTCGGGAATCGCCTTCGCCCCGTAGCGAATCATCGTAGCGCCGTCGAGCATCTTGCGAATCTCGGGATGCTCTTTCATGCGCTGCAATTCGTTGTGTGGATCGGTCGTGGGATTCTTGTAATCGAGCCCGGTGACGTGACCGATGTCGAGCACGTTCTCCTTCATCCCGTAGATGAAGCCGCCGCCGAAGGTCTCGGGCGGGAGCGGATAGCCGAGCGTGTGGATCACGCTGCCTGCCGGGAAGCGTCCGTCGGGCAACTGCCAAAGCTCTTTCACGCCCGCCGCATAGACTTGCGGCTCTCTTCCCGCATCGAGGTTCAAGCGCGGAATTGCTTGCTTGGCAAGCGTACCACGCGGACCTTCACCGAGGATCACGATCTTCGCGAGCAGATCGGCGCCGGGCTCGTAATTCGACTTGGGGTTTCCGGCATGATCGACACCCTTGTCGCCGGTGCGCACGCCGACGACACGATCGCCCTGCCACAGCAGTTCCTGGCCGGGAAACTCGCCGAAGACCTGAACGCCGAGGGTTTCGGCCTGCTCCGCCATCCACTTGGTAAGTCGCTGCAACGAGGCGACGTACTTGCCATGATTGTTCAACTGCGGCGGTGTGAACGGCGCTTTGATCTTGCCGCCCGACGTGAGAAACCACAGTTCGTCGCGGCCCACCGGCGCTTCGACCGGAGCCCCCAGGTCGAGCCAATTGGGCAACAGCTCTTCGATCGATTTCGGATCGAGCACGAGGCCCGAGAGCCCGTGGTTGCCAATCTCGGCGGCCTTCTCGATCACCAGGATCTCGAGTTCGCGCCCCGCCTCCTTGGCGAGTTGCCCGAGACGGATCGCGCCCGCTAAGCTTGCGGGTCCGGCACCGACGAAGAGGACATCGACTTCAAGTTGATCGCGCTCTGCCATGATGCCGCTCCCTTTCGAGCAAGCTCAAAATGATCATTTTACAGTAGTCTGAGAAAGCGCCGCCCGTACCGCCACGCAGTGCGCGGCGACCCGGGACGCGAGTTCCATGCTACGCGACGGGGTTTCGAAGGTGAGGGTGCGCGCCGAGGCGTTCCGCCGCAACAACAAGGAGAACGAGAGCCCACCGATCTCGGCGGCCTCGCGGTGCGGATCGGGGCGCAGGCATCCTCGCAAATCACACGGCGCGCCGCTCGCGTGCACGGCCTCGAGCACGCGTTCACCGATGCCGCCGTCGTCGTACGCGTAGCAGTAAAACCCTTCGGCCTCATCGTCTTCGTGCAGATCGAGCGCGAGCACGTATGTGCGATCGCGATTGGCCGTGACGATCGCGCGCGCCTCGGGCGAAGCACCGCCACGTCCGAAGGTGCGGTTAAGGTCGAGGCCGTCGGCGCTTACGCGTGTCGCACGCTCGTATCCCGTCGGGTTCACGCACGGCCACAAGCGATACGAAAAACGCGGATCGAGCGCATTTTCCTCGGCAAGTTCGAGCAATGCGAGAACGCCCGCAGGTTCATCGCCATGCATGCCGGCCGCAATGGTGACGACCGGGAGCGAAGGATCGCCACATTCGGCGCAGAGCAGCGTGCGCGGCGCACCGACGCACGCGACCTCACGCACGCGCATGTCGGCGGCGACGCGGAGCGCTTTCCAGCGCCGCTCGAGGTCGAGGTAGGTGGGCCTCTGTGAAGTCATAAACTCTCCGACCTATGAAAATCCAAATCGGTGTGATGGGTTCCGCGGGCGGTCACATTACTCCCGAGGAGCTTGCGCTGGCCCGCCGCCTCGGCGCGCAGATTGCCAAACGCGGCGCGACGATCGTCACCGGAGCGTGCCCGGGCCTGCCGCACGCAGCGGTCCTCGGCGCACACGAGTCCGGCGGGGAGAGCTTGGGCGTCTCGCCCGCACTCTCGCGCGAAGAGCACGTGAACGTATACGGGTCCCCGCTCCAGCCCTATACGACCATCGTCTTCACCGGCTCGGGCCTCATGGGGCGCGAAACGCACAACATCCATAGCTCCGACTTCGTACTCTTCGCCGGCGGACGCAGCGGAACGCTCGGCGAGTTCTGCATCGCATACGACGAAGGAAAGTTGATCGGCGTCCTTACGAATTCAGGCGGCATCTCCAACGAATTCACCCGGATCGCGCAAATGGTACAAAAGGAGACGGGATCGACGATCCTCACCGACGACGATCCGGCCAGGCTCGTCGATCGCTGTCTCGACCTCTACGTGCGCGGCGCGATCCCGTCGTCGGTGGCGTTCAACCGTCAAGGCGAGCATCCACTGCACAAACCCGCCGTAACGCAGGAGACCCGTGGCTGAATTAACATTCGTAGGCGCCGCCGGCACCGTCACCGGCAGCAAACACCTGCTTGCCGTCGACGGCAAGCATATCTTCGTCGATTGCGGCATGTTCCAAGGCGTCACCGATGTGCGCTCACTCAACGACGTGCCGCTTCCGGTCGCGGCGGACGACATCGACGCGGTCATCGTCACCCATGGCCACCTCGATCATGTCGGCTACCTGCCCAAACTCGTGCGCGACGGCTTCTCCGGGCCGATCTATTGCACGCCGCCGACCGAAGCCGTGCTCGGCGTCGTACTGGACGACTCGGCGCATCTCCAGCAAGAGCTGCAAGAGCGCGGCTATCAGCACCAGCGTCCATACGCACCGCCGATGTACTACGATCAGCGCGACGTCGATCGCACCAAGCGCCACGTACGCGCGGTGCCGTACCATCAAGAGTTCGATGTAGCGGGCGTGGTGAAGGCTTCGTACGCCAACGCCGGGCACATCATCGGCTCGGCGTTCGTCACGTTGCAGATCGAGGGCCGGCGCGTGGTCTTCTCGGGCGACCTCGGACGCTACGGACGCCCGCTCCTGGACGACCCCGAACCGATCGGCGCGGTTGACGACATCGTCTGCGAATCAACCTACGGAGATCGCGTCCATCCGCCACAACCGCTCGCCGATCTGCGTACCGCGCTCGATTCCGCCATCGCACGCGGTGGCGCGATCGTGATTCCCGCCTTCGCGATCGAACGCTCGCAAGATATCCTGCTCGCGATTGCGACGCTCCAGCAACAAGATCCGCAACTGGCACGGATTCCCGTGCACCTCGATAGCCCGATGGCCGAGAGGGTGGATGACATCTTCGAACGCTTTCCCGGCGCCCACAAGACGATCGCGGGCGACACGCCCGCGACGCCGTTCGGCGTGCAGAACTTTCACGCGCACCGGACGACCGACGAATCGAAGGCGCTCAATCACGTAGCGGGGCCGCACATCATCATCTCGGCAAGCGGCATGGCATCCGGCGGACGCATCTTGCATCACCTCTACAACCACCTTGCCGACCCCAAGGCGACCATTATTTTTCCCGGCTATCAAAGTGCGGGGACGCTCGGTTACTATCTAACGCACGGCGCGCACACGATCCACCTCTACGGCGACAGCCTGCCGGTGCGCGCGCAGATTCTTCACCTCGAGGGCTTTAGCGCGCATGCCGACCAAAACGAACTCAAGCGTTGGCTCGGCACCGCCACCGGATCGCCGCATCTCTATGCGGTACATGGCGAAGCGGAATCGGCCGCGGCGCTCGCCGCGATCGCCCGCACCGCGTTCGGTTGGAAAGCCGACGTCGCCCATCGCGGCAACACGGTAACGCTATGAAGAGTCGCAGCTTCGCAAGTGACAATAACGCCCCCGTCGCGCCGGAGATCATGCAGGCGATCCTCGATGCGAACGTGGGCGACGCGGTCGGATACGGCGACGACGCGTGGACCCGTCGCGCGGTCGCCCAGTTCAAGCGCCACTTCGGCGACGATACCGACGTCTATTTCGCCTTCAACGGCACCGGCGCCAACGTGGTCGCGCTCAGTTGCGCCGTCAAGCCGTGGGAGGCCGTGCTGGCACCCGCGACAGCGCACATTCAAACCGACGAATGCGGCGCATTCGAACGCTTCACCGGATCGAAAGTGATTCCGATCGCCACGCGCGACGGCAAGCTGCGCATCCCCGACCTCGAACCTTACCTCTTGGGCGGACACGGCGAGCACTTCCCGCAACCGCGGGTCGTGACGGTCTCGATGACGACCGAGTACGGCGATGTGTACGAGATCGAGGAGTTGCGCGCACTCTGCGACTACGCGCACGGGAAAGGGCTGATCGTCCACATCGATGGTGCCCGCATATCGAACGCCGCCGCAGCACTGGGCTCGACGCCGCGCGAGATCACGCGCGAGGTGGGCGTGGATATCCTCACCTTCGGCGGCACGAAGAACGGCCTGATGGGCGGTGAAGCGATCTGCTTCTTCCGGCCCGAACTCAGCGAACGCGCGATGCCCTTCGCACGTAAACAGGGCATGCAACTCGCCTCCAAGATGCGCTATGTCGCCGCGCAGTTCGATGCGTTGCTCGCCGAGGATCGATGGCTCCGCTATGCATCGCACGCAAACGCGATGGCGCAGCGCTTGCTCGCCGGCGTGCGCGACGTTCCAGGGGTCCAGATCACGCGGCCCGTGCGGGCGAACGCGATCTTCGCCGTGATGCAACGCGAGGCGATCGCTCGCGCTCGAGAGGCGTTCTTTTTCTACACCTTCGACGAAGCCAAGCCCGAGGTACGCTGGATGACGCATTGGGCTACGGCCGAAGCCGATATCGACGCCTTCGTGGCAGCGATCCGCGCGGCAAGCGTCTGACATGCGCGCACCCGTTGCCCTCCTGGCGGCGTGCCTTGCCTTCGCGGGCATCGCTGCCTGCAAGGCGCGAACGCCGCCCGGGCCTCGGCAGGTCGTATGGCTTTGCCGTCCGGGAACACCGAACGATCCGTGCGCTGGAGATCACACGGCCAAGAAGGCGCGCCGGTTCGACTGCTTTTACGCCTATCCGACCGTTAGCACCGAAGCGGCCTTGAACGCTAGCTTGCGTATCGAACCGCAACAGCTACGCGCCGCGCGCCTTCAAGCGGAGCCATTCTCGAGCGTATGCCGCGTTTGGGCACCGATGTATCGACAGGTGACACTCGCCGCCATGAGGTCGGGAGAGGCCGCAAACCGAGCGATCGACCGCATCGCATTCGCGAGTCTCGCGGAAGCATGGAACGACTACGTCTCCCATCACAACCACGGGCGGCCCGTCGTGTTCATCGGGCATTCGCAGGGATCGCAGATGCTGATCACCCTGCTCCAGCGCTCTGTCGATGACGACCCTGCGCTACGCGCACGCATGGTTTCGGCCATCTTGCTCGGAGGAAACGTCAAGGTTCTCAAGGGCTCACTGAGCGGCGGAAGCTTTATGCATATACCACTCTGCCGCGCGGTCGGTCAAACCGGGTGCGTGATTGCATACTCCACGTTCGACGGTGTACCGGCACCCGCGAGCTTCTTTGGGATTCCCGGTCAGGGACTCATTCCGACTGCGAGCCACGCGCCGCTTGCGCGCGAGGCGATTGCCTGCACCAATCCTGCAGCCCTCGCTGGCGGGCGCGCACCACTCGTCTCGCAGATGGGCTCCGTAACGATTCGTGGTCTCTTTCTGGCACGCTGCCGTAGGGACGCAACGGCGACCTGGCTTGACGTGCAGCGCAATCCAGCCTACAGCGGCCGCGTCCCGCGCATTCCCCGAAGCTCACCGCGTATGGGCTTGCACCGCATCGATCTCAACATCGCGCTCGGAAATCTCCTCGACGACGTTCGCGCCCAAGAGCGCACCTATCTGTCGCGCGAGAACGATACGCGCGAACGCGCCGCGCGCCGTTCGAAGAACAGGATCGGGGCGTCGTTGTATGTCGCGCGATCGAAGCACCGATAGCCAACCTTCTCCACGACGGCGCGCGACGGCATGTTCTCGGGAACGATGATGCACACCGCTCGTTCGTACGTGAGGTGCAGATCGCCCCAGGCCGTAACCGCGTGGGCCGCTTCGCTCGCATAGCCGCGGCCATGGTACGCCGATGCAAGCGCAAACCCGAATTCGGGCACGCCGCGCATCGAAGGCGCGATCGCGCGTTTGAAGTCGGCAAACCCAATCTCGCCCACGAACGCGCCGCTCTCGCGATCTTCCATCAGCCAATAGCCGAAGCCGAGCAGCGCCCAGGCTCCGGCGTATCCCAGCAGGCGCGCCCACGTCTGCTGCTCGCTCGAGGGCTTGCCGCCGATGTACCGGGTGACGATGGGATCGCCCCACATAGCAACGCACGCTGCGAGATCCTCGGCGCGGTGGGCGCGTAAGCGCAGGCGTTCCGTCTCAATGACGGGCGCGTTCACGACGCGCATGCCGAGTCGATGACGCCAAGCAACAATCGACGTTCGCGCGCCGGCGCGACGAGCGGCTTCAACCGGCGTACGTGGGCGCACAGCCTCCGCAGAAACGCGCCATCCTCGATGCAGCGTGCCATCAGGCGCGCGCACGCGCGCGTGTCGCCGACCGCATAGTACCCCGGATAGGACGCGCCAAGGATACCGCGGTTTCCCGAGATGCGCGAAGCGATCACCGGGACACCGGCGGCGATCGCCTCGCTGAGCACGTTCGCGCCGCCTTCCATCCGCGAGCTCAACACGAGCGCCGTGCTGCTGGCGAGTACACGTACCGCGCGCGCATGTGAGAGCTCCCCAAGGTAACGGTAACGGGGATCGCGCACGGCGATCCGATAAGCGGCACGCAGATAGCGTTCGTCGAGTGCGGCTCCCGCCTGAACCACGCGGATCGGCGCATCATGCGCGAATTCGCGCAAGGCATAGGCGGCTCGCAGGGGATCTTTCTCGACCCGCAAGTGACCAAGCACGCAGAATTGCGCGCGCCGGCCTACACCCGCAACGGCGCGACGCCGCGGTGGCGGCGTTGCCGACTGCACGATCGGCGTAACTTTGGCGCGCAGACGCGGCGGAATGCGCGATAGCGCGTCGGGTTGCAGCGTGACGATCCGCGTGGCGAGTTCGAGTACCCGCTGTGCGCGCTTCGAACGCGCGAGGTCACGATAGATGTCGGTTCCGGTTAGCACGGCAATGATTGGGCGCTCGGGGTACGCGCGCGCAAACGCGCGCACGGAAGTTGCGCTCTTGCGTGCGTGGAGCGCGATCAGCATATCGAGCGGCTCACCGCTCCACAACGGTAGCATCCGGACACGGTGGCCGGCAGAACGCAGAAACGCCGCATAGCGCTGCGCCGTTTGCACGTTCCCCGTGCGGCGCGTCGCGGCCGTTGGTGAGACGATGCCGATGCGCACAAGAGTTTGATTTCGTGGCGTAGAAGCGCCACGCCTATGAGCGCGCTCGATCTTCGCGCCGCCCTGTGCGACGCGCGGGCGCGGACTCTCGGCTACGTTAGCGATCTGCGCGACGAGCAACTCGACGTTCCGCTCGCGGCGACCGTGAACCCGATGCTCTGGGAACTCGGCCACGTCGCCTATTTTGCCGAGTTTTGGACCTCGCGCACGCTCTCGAACAGACGGCCGATCCGCGACGACGGCGATCGCCTCTACGATTCCGCGCGCATCGCGCACGATGACCGATGGTCGCTACCGCTGCCCGATCGTGCGGGAACGCTCGCCTATCTCGACGAGCAAC
The DNA here is from genome assembly GCA_027452165.1 of Vulcanimicrobiota bacterium. GTDB lineage: Bacteria > Vulcanimicrobiota > Vulcanimicrobiia > Vulcanimicrobiales > Vulcanimicrobiaceae > REEB354. The sequence continues at coordinate 76,275 of DAIDGX010000023.1, forward strand.
TCGCGCGCACGCTTGCGGATCTCACCAGCGATCCGAGCGCATCCGCCGCCTACCTCCATCGCCTTGCGCTCCACCATGAGGACATGCACGGCGAAGCGATCGTGTACACGCGCCAAGGGCTCGCGTACCCGCAGCCCAGCCTTCCCGAACACCACGCCGCGCCGCAGGGTAGGCCCACGGGCGAGCACGTAGCGATTCCCAGCGGCACCTACCGCATCGGTGCTCGACCGAGCGACGCATTCGTCTTCGATAACGAGAAGTGGGAGCACGACGTGCATCTCGCGTCTTACGCGATCGCACGCGAGCCGGTGACGAACGCCGAGTACGCCCGCTTCGTTGACGCGGGCGGCTACGCGAACGCGATCTATTGGAGCAGCGAGGGTCGCGCATGGCTGCGTGAGTCCGGGGCACGGCATCCGCTCTACTGGCGCCGTCACGAAGGCGGCTGGGAGCGCCGTTCGTTCGACCGCTGGCTGCCGCTCGCGCCGCACGAACCCGCCGTTAACGTGAACTACTTCGAGGCAGAAGCCTACTGTGCGTTTGCCGGCAAGCGCTTGCCGAGCGAAGCGGAGTGGGAAGTTGCCGCAACCGGCGGCTCGCGGCGCACCTATCCGTGGGGCGAAGCTGCGCCGACACCCGAACTCGCAAACCTCGACGGCTGGTATGGCGAGCTCACCGAGGTCGGCGCCCTTCCCGCAGGCGAGAGCCCTTTCGGCGCGCGCGACATGCTCGGCAACGTGTGGGAGTGGACGGCGACCCCCTTCGGTCCGTATCCCGGCTTTGCGCCGGATCCGTACCGCGAATACTCCGAGCCGTGGTTCGGCGATCATCAGGTGCTGCGAGGCGGCGCGTGGAGCACGCGCGCGCGCATGGTCACTACCCGCTGGAGAAACTTCTATCGCCCGCAACGGCGGGACATCTTAACGGGGTTTCGGACGTGTGAGTAGAGAGGATCTGCATCGGCTGACGCACTTGTCCTCGTGCGCGGGTTGAGCCGCCAAGATGGACGCCGGCGTCCTCGCGCAAGTCTTGCGCGATCTACCTCCGATCGATGACCCAAACGTGCTCGTCGGCACCTCGACCGCCGACGACGCGGGCGTGTATCGACTTCGCGACGATCTCGCCCTCGTGCAGACCGTCGATTTCTTCACGCCCATCGTCGATGACCCATACACGTTCGGTGCGATCGCTGCGGCAAACTCGATCTCCGATGTGTACGCGATGGGCGGACGCCCGATCAGCGCGCTCGCCATTGCGGCATTTCCAGAAGCGATGGATCCGCAAACGATCGGGGCGATTTTACGCGGCGGTGCCGAAAAGGCGCGCGAAGCGGGGATCAACATCATCGGTGGCCACACGATCAAAGATGACGAACCCAAATACGGTCTTGCCGTCACCGGCGTGATCCACCCCGAACGCATTTTGCGAAACTCGACCGCGCAACCGGGCGACGTGCTCTTGCTGACGAAGCCGCTCGGCACCGGCATCCTCACGACCGCCCGGCGTAGCGACCGTATCGACGACGCAGCGCTCGCCGAAGCAATCTCCGCGATGGTCACCCTCAACCGCGGCGCGGCCGAGGCCTTCGAGCATTGTGCGATCCACGCGGCGACCGACGTCACCGGGTTCGGCCTGCTCGGCCATCTGCGCGAGATGGTTGCCGGCGCACGCGCCGGCGCCGAGATTCACGCCCACCGCGTGCCGTACCTTGCCGGCGCCCTCGAGCTTGCACGCGAGAACGTTGTGCCCGGCGGCACGAAGACCAACCTGCGCAATGCGCTAGAAACGGGAACGCGCTTCGACGGCGACGTCGAAGCGGCGCTCCACCTGCTCCTCGCCGATGCACAAACCTCGGGCGGTTTGCTGGTCGCGGTCGCGCCGGCCGATGCGATGCGCTACGTTCAACAAGCCGCCGCACGCGGTGTGCGTGCGGCGGAGATCGGCGTGATCACGAGCGAGCCGGGGATTCGGGTGCGCGCGTAGCGCGCACCCTCCGCTTGGCTACGAAAAGCCCGGAATCAGCGAGACCACGACACCGGCGATGAGCCCGGCGACGATCACCGCGGCCATCGCAAGCGCGAGCACCCGTTTCGGGAAGGCGCTTCGCACGATGAAGAGCGTGGGGAGGCTGATCGCAGGTAGCGTGACGAGCAGCGTTGCCGCAGGCCCCGCGCCGAGACCGAAGGCCATCAACGTCTGCACGATCGGAACCTCACCGGCGGTCGGAATGACGAAGAGCGTTCCGATGACCGCAAGCGCGAAGAGCACGAGCACGCTTCCACCCGCAAGCGTGAGCCCCGGATGGAAGAACCACGCACGCGCCGCGCCGAGCAACAGCACGAGCACGAAGTAGCCCGGGACGATCGTGTAGAGCTCCCACCAGAGGAGCTTCAGCCAATCGACGAGCATGTCGAGACCGCTCTTGTGGGGGTCTTCGATCGGTGCATCTTCGACGTCGATATCCACACGATCGGCGACGACCCGGTTGGCTAGCATCGCCGCACCGAAGACGAGTGCGATGCCGACGATAAGACGCACCAGCATGAATTTCCAGCCGAGTACGCCCGTGATGAAGATCAGAACCGCGGGGTTGAGACCCGGATTACCGAGCAGAAACGCGAGGGCCGCCCCCGTTGACGCGCTCTGTTTGCGAAGGCCCACTGCCAGTGGACCGGTGCAGCATGTTCACATCATCCCGCCGAGCGAGAGCGTTCCCGCTATCGCCACGGATCGGAAATCCTTCCCCGAAAAGATACGATGGATCCATCTGCGCGGCACGAGCACTTGAATGCTCGCGCCAGCGATCAGCGCCAGCGCGAGTGCCTGCCAGATCAGCGAATAGTAGGTGAGCGCATATTGCCACGCAGCCATCAGGCCCGCGGCCGGAGGAATCGCGCTCTTGCCGCTAACGATCGAGGCTCCGATCGAGTGGTGCGAAAGCGCAATGAAGCTCTTGTTGTAGTAGGGCAACCATTTGACGTACAGCAGCCCGGCTGCCAACGTAACGAGAAAGATTGCGGTGCCACCGACCAGCCGCGATCGATCGGCACCTAACGACGGTGCTTGGCTCGACATCGTTCCCCTTTCAAGCGGAATGACCGGCTAGGCCGTCCATTCCAGTAAACTCTGCCACTGAGATTTGGAAAAACGCTCCTTCGATTTGATCGCTTCGACGTACTTCCGCTTGCCCGCACGGTTGCCTTTTCCAAGCATGATGCCGCCGACCAGACGTTCGTCCCAGAAGAATAACGCCCGGTACCAGCGTTTTTCACGATCGATCGCTCGCACCGTTTCCAATTCCGGCTGAAGGTCGGGCGAAAGCCCAAACTGCGTGATGGTCTGCCCTTTGAAGAGCAGCGACGAATACTCCGGCACGTCATGATAGGCAACGCTTCCGCCCATCATGTTCTGCGCCGCGACCTTACCGTGGGCCCCCGCATTGTTCCACGTCCCCATGCGATAGCGCATCTCGAGAATCGGGTCAAAAAAATCGGCGACATCGCCGGCTGCGAAGATACCCGGCACGTTCGTCTCAAGTCGATCGTTGCAGCGGATACCGTTTGCACCGGCCTCGATAGGCGTTCCCTGCGCGAGTTCGACGTTCATCGTGAGGCCGAAACCGACGCCGTAACATTGCGCCTCAATCTGCTCGCCCTTCTTCGTGCGCACCTTGGTGACAACGCCGTTCGAGCGAACGAACTCGACGACTTCGTCTCCATAATGCAAATGCACGTTCTCCGCTCGTGCCGCTTCATCGACGAACGCACCGGCGACGTCGTCGAGCAAGCGGTGCAACACGTGCGGTCCACGCAAAATCCAGTGCGTCTCCACCTTACGCGCAGCAAACGCCTCGGCCAGTTCGTAGGCGATGAACGAACCGCCCACCGCGACCGCCGCACGCGAGCGGTCGATCTGCTCGGAGATCGCCCGCGTATCGTCAAGGTACTGAAAGTTGAAGACGTTCTGTGCGCCCGTCGCCCCCGGCGCCGGCGCCGCGTTTGGACGCCCGCCCGTGGCAAGGAGCAAGGCATCGTATCGATATCCGCACCCGTCCGCCATCACGGCGCGCTCCTCCACATCGATCCGCTCGACCGCGGTCCGTAACCGGAGCGCGATACGATGCTGCTCATGCCACGCGAGGTCGCGCATCATGACCTTCTCTTCGGGTAGTTGACGCCGCAGCATGGGCGGCAGCGATATCCGGTTGTAGAGCGGGTAGGGCTCGTCGCCGAAGAGCGTAATCTCACATGCGGGGTCGTGCTTTCGCAACTGCTCGGCCGCGGTTGTTCCGGCAAAGCCATTCCCCACGATGACGTACCTGCGAACGTCGTCTGCCACGTCTGCGCTCCCATGCATCCTTCCGTGATGCAAGCTCGTTCTGGGAGAGTAGGCGAGAATAGCGCTGCAAACCTTCACGCGAGCGGCGCTACACCAGGTAGGGAGCACGACATGGACGTTCGACTCGTACAACTCCTCGGTTCGTTCATCAGCGCGCGCAACGAGTACGCACTGTTACGGCTGGAGTGCGCGATGCACGCACCCGAGCTCGCCGCTCCTCCGGTCGTGGCCCGTCTCACCGACGCCTCCGAGCGCACCTTGCGCGACGAATGGCCCGCAGTTGAGCGCCAGCTCGAAAGCGCGCTTCGCTATGGCAAGCTGCTTGCAGGGAAAAGGCGTTCTATCTACCGCGAAGACCCGGCCTTCAACGCGCTCCAACGCGCGCTACGAGAACTCGACCAACACGCCCGCGCAATCCGCTGGGTGCTCACGATTACCGAGCGCGAAGACTCTCATTGATTTGCCTGCAACACGACCGCTAGGTCGCGACACCTAGCCGTGAAGCGCGATTCCGACCATCATCTTGAAGCCAACCTCGAGAGCGCGCTCGTCGATGTCGTAGCGTGGGCTGTGCTGCGGCTCGTGACCACGTTCGGGACCGCGAATGCCGACGATAAAGTAGGCACCGGGTCGCTCGTTGAGCATGTACGACATATCCTCGGCCCACATGACGATGTCGTGTGGATCGACGACGTTATCCGCGCCGACCACGTTACGCGCGACCTGACGAACGATGTCGTTCATCGCCGGATCGTTGATCGTCGGCGGATAACCCCAATGGTACTCGAACTCGTAATCGAGACGCAGCGCATCGCTTACGCCCTCGACCATGCGTTCGATGCGCTCGGGAATCGAGCGACGCACCTCGTCGCTCATCGCGCGCACCGTGCCGAGCATCGTCGCATGGTCGGGAATCACGTTGAACGTCGTTCCGGCCTCGAGCTTGCCGATCGTGACCACGACGGGATCCTTCGGCGCGATCTCGCGACTCGCGATCGCCTGGAACATCGTGACGAGTTGTGCGGCCGCGAGGATCGGATCGACCGACGCGTGCGGCATAGCGCCGTGCCCGCCCTTACCCGTGAGTCGAAGTTCGAAGCGGTCGGACGATGCAAAGAATGCGTGGTCGCGTATGCCGACGGTGCCGACATCGAGGTCGCTGTAGAGGTGCAGCGCAAAACACCGGTCCACATGCGGATGCTCGAGCGCGCCGTCCTCGATCATCAACTTGTTGCCGGCCGGACCCTCTTCGCCCGGCTGAAAGCAGAAGACGAGCGTCCCCGGAACCTGCTCGCGGACACGCGCGAGCGCGCGCGCCGCCGAGAGCAAGATCGCCATGTGTCCGTCGTGTCCACAAGCGTGCATCACACCTTTGCGCCGCGAGCGATACTCCACGTCGGCCGTCTCGTCCATCGGCAAGCCATCCATGTCGGCGCGCAGCAGCGTAACCGGCCCCGGTTTACCACCACGCAACGTCGCGAGGATACCCGTACCGCCGATGCCGACACGAAGATCGTCGAAGTCGCACGCGCGCAGCTCTCGTTCGATGAAGGCCATCGTCTCGTGTTCTTCGAGCGAGAGCTCCGGATTGGCGTGAAAATGACGGCGGTATCGAACGAGTTCCTCGTTCGGCACCTCGATAAGGGGCAGCATCCCCAAAAGCTACCGGGTCACGGACACAAGCACCTTTAGAAGTTGTAATACACGCGTACGATGCGTGTTCCCGGGGCGGGTTCGCAGAACGAGCTGCCGGGCGAGAACGTGGAGAGCGTGACCGCCTGTAAGGCGGCTTTGTTGAAGTTGGTGTTGTCCGACGGCACCCAGATGCCGGCATCCTCAAGCGTCCCGTCGGCCCCGACGGCTACGCGAATATCGGTCCACGCACGGTGACTGACCGTATATCCCTCCGGCAACAGCGGCTGCACGGTCCGCTTTACCGTGATGGGCGTGGAGGGCGTCGGACAATCGGTCGTACCCGGTGCCGGCATGCTCGTCGCGACAATGACGGGCGCCTGAGCAGACGGCATCCGATCGAGGTCGGTGCGCGGGTTGAGCAGATGGACAGACGTGCCGTTAATGTCGTTGCTCTGGTATGCATCCTGTGGTGCCGGGGCCCCAAAGCCCGCCGGTGCCTGGCACATAAACGTGCCACGGTCGGCCCAACCGAAGAGCGTGTCGTCGGGAGCAGCGGCGGAACGCACGAACGCGCCGAGGACCTTCACGGCGCTTGGAAAGCGCACGTAGAGCGCATCCGAGCTAAACGTGCGCCGTTTGAATTCGGCAGCTGGGCCTTGCCAGGTCTGCACGCGCGGAACGAGTGCGGTTGACGGCACTTGCACGTCGTACCAACCGGTATTCGTTTGCACGGCAACGTCCGCCGTGACATGCCGCGCACTATACGCCTTTAGCGTGAAGCTATAGAGCGCCGCGGCGTTCTTGCCGTCGAGTGGATGGAATGCGCCTGCCGTCGCGGGACAGAATTCCACCGCCGCCGACGCACGCGTACCGGTCGTAAGTCCAAGTGCGAGGAGCGCGACAAAGGGAGCCACAAGGCCGAAGATCACTCGTTTCATAGGGCTGTCTCCTTGCATACGCATGCGCATGACCCCTTGAGTCGAAGCGCCCAGACTGGTGAAATTACCGCCATGCTAGAAGGGCGAAAACCGCACCCAAAACAGATACGTTCCCGGCGCGGACTCGCAAAACGATCTGCCGGCCCTGAAAATCGAGCGCCTGGCAGCCGACAACGCGGCAGCGTCGAGCGCACGGTATCCTGATGGAGCGTACACCCGCGCATCGACGAGCCGCCCTCCCGGCGAGATGGAGATGCGTACGCCCACGTTCACCGCGTACGGAATATTCACCCCGAATGGATACGATGCCGGCGCTGCCCGCACGACCGACGCGTTGAGAAACGGGTGCGCGCATGCAGTCGAGCCAGGAGGCGTCATCAAACGAGCCTGCGCCACGAACTCGCCCGCAGCCGGCATCCGGCTCAGATCGGTGCGCGTGCTCGTATTGTGAATTGCCACCTGATACGGGCTCGCAGGTCGCGTGAGCCCGAAACCGGCCGGAGCCTGGCACGTGAACCGTCCAAGCTGTCCCCACCCGAAGCGCGTCTCGTCGGGAGCGGAGGCCGAGAGCACGAATGCATCGAGTACTTTGAGTGCGCTCGGAAAGCGCACGTACAACGGTGCGGATGTAAAAACCGTGCGTTGAAACCGACGGCCGCGGAGTTCCAAATGTTCTATTCGTAGGTTGAGTACGGTTGGGCGTACTTTTACGCTATACCAGCCGGCGTTCGTATCGACGGCGACATCCGCAGCGACATGACGCGCGCTCTTGGCATCCAACGCAAAACTATAGAGCGTTGCCGCGGTTTTGCCGTCGAGTGGCGTAAACACGTCGATTTTCGCAGGGCAAAATTCGCTTGCGGCCGACGCACGGGCGGCTGTCGCACCGCCAACGGCAACAATCAACAGCAGCGGCGCAAGAACGATGAGAAAGGCGCGTTTCATAGCGACGACCCGTTACGCCGGCGCGTGCACGATCCCTTGAACAGGATTACCCATGGCAGTGTCAGCAATCCTCATCGGAATATTACGGGAAAACGATACTCTCCCCACGTGGGTTTGCAAAATGCGCGCCCTGCCGCGTACACCGAATGACGCGCTGCGCGCAGCGCTTGCCGGTCGAGACCAGCATCGCCCGAGGTTGCATGGATCCTCGCATCCACGACCGCCCCCGTCGGCGCGACGAGCACATCGACGATCGCTTCGGTCGGGCGTGGGGTATCCACATCCCACGGCCGGTCGTGTGCCTGCGCTTCGAAGGTCATCTGCGCGGGAGCGAACGCAAGCGCACAATCAACGCGCCCCGGAGGCGGAATGTACACCGCGCGCAAGGGGATCGCCGATGGCGGTGGCGACGCGAACACGTCCGTGCGGGGATTCTCGATTCGCGCATGCGTTCGTACGATCGGCTTGGGTGTCGCGGGTGCGATCACGTGCACGCCGACGCCTGCGGGTGGCGTGCAGGACACCGTTCCCTGCGCATCACGAGCGCGCATGACGTAGATCGCATCGAATCGCGCTCCGACCGGAAATTGCGCGTAGAACGGTTTGGACTCGTACGAACGTTGCGTGAAGCGAGCAAGACCGCTCGCACGGCGATAGTCATAGGGCGTCAACGCGACCGTGGGAAAGTTGAGCGCATACCAGGTGTCGTCCGCGTGAAACGCGATCGTCCCGCTCACCGATAGCGCGCCCCTAGCCTCCAGCGTTACGCTGTAGATCGGCGCATCCGGCGCCCCCGCGACGCGATGCACCTGAGCGACGCGCACCGGGCAAAACGGATTCAGCGCCGCCGCATGCACCGTGCCGCATGTCGCGACCATGCACAAAAAGAGGACGCAGAACGTTCGTCTCATGGCGGCGAGCGGTTGCGCGCGGGCGGAGGATTTCCTTTCCTCCGCTCGCACTATCCACGACTGTGGCATCCAAAAGCAAACCCGCCGCGAAGGCACGCTTCGAACGACACGGGCTCACCGACGAGCAACTCGTCGAGATTCTGCGTATCATGCTCATGCATCGCACGCTCGAAGGGCGCGGCTTTCAGCTGAACCGCCAAGGCAAGATTCCCTTTGCTTCCGCCGGCGAAGGACACGAAGGCGTGCAAGCGGGCGCGGCGATGGCCTTCCAGCGCGGCCGCGATATATTGGTCCCGTACTATCGCGATCTCGGGCTCGATCTCGGCGTCGGCCTCACACCGTACGAGGTCTTGCTCTCGCTCTTCGCGCGCAAGGCCGATCACTCGGGCGGACGCCAGTTTCCGCACCACTATGCCTCAAAACGCCTGGGCATCCACACGATCAGCTCGGTGCTCGCCACGCAGATCCCGCACGCGGTTGGCGCCGCCTATGCGCTGAAGGTCCGCGGCGAGCGCGGCCGGGCGGTCCTCGTTACCTTCGGTGAGGGATCGACCTCGGAAGGCGAGTGGCATGAGGGCATGAACTTCGCGGCGGTCCACAAGCTGCCGGTCGTCTTCCTCTGTGAAAACAACGAGTGGGCAATCTCCACGCCGGCCGACAAGCAGATGGCGAACCCCAACGTCGCCGACCGCGCCGTGGGGTACGGCATGCCGGGCGTCATCGTCAATGGCTTCGACCCGGTCGCCGTCTATGCCGTCGTGAATGAGGCGATGGAGCGCGCCCGCTCCGGCGGCGGCCCGACCCTCGTCGAGGCCAAGTGCTATCGCTTCCTCGCCCACACCACCGACGACGACGACCGCACCTACCGCTCGCGCGAGGAGGTGGAGCGCCGCCGCCGGGATGACCCGGTGCCCAATTTCGAACGGCTGCTCGTGGAGCGGGGCGTGCTCACCCCGGAGGGTGCGGAGTCGCTCAAGAAGGCGGTCTTGGCCGAAGCCAACGCCGCGACCGACCGAGCCGAGGCGATGCCCTACCCTGCCCCGGCCGACCTCTACACCCATGTGTACGCCGGCGACCACGCCCCCTGGCGCTAATCGGCTCGCGGAAGCGTTCCGAGCCGCCGAAGGCGAACACCTACCCACGCACGTGTACCGTAGATTCGCGTCGGCCTGCGCGCCGGCTCGAGTGCTGATTCCCGTCACTTGACAAGGACAACATGGCGAAGACTGACACCAAGGCGAACGCCTTAGATCGTCGCGGGCTGACCGACGAACAGCTGCGCGCGATCTTCCGTAACATGCTGTTACAGCGGCAACTCGACAACCGCGGCTTCCAACTCAACCGCCAAGGCAAGGTGCCCTTCGCGCTCGGCTCCGAAGGGCACGAAGCGCTGCAGGCGGGCGCCGCGATGGCCTTCGAACGCGGCAAGGATATCCTCGCGCCGTACTATCGCGATCTCGGACTAGCGCTCGGTATCGGCCTTACGCCGTACGAGATCATGCTCTCGATCTTCGCGCGCGCGGCCGATCACAACGGTGGACGTCAGTTCCCGAACCACTACTCATCGAAGCATGCGGGGTTGATGTCGTTCTCGTCGATTCTGGCTGCGCATATACCGCATGCCGTCGGCGCCGCGTACGCGATGAAGTATCGTGGCGAGAACGGGCGCGCGGTGCTCGTCACGTGCGGCGACGGTACGACAAGCGAAGGCGAGTGGCACGAGTCGATGAATTTTGCCTCGATTCACAAGCTGCCGCTCGTGATGCTGGTCGAGAACAACGAATGGGCAATCTCTACGCCGCTCGACAAACAGATGGGGCAGCCCGAGATTTGGAAGCGTGCCGCCGGTTACGGCATGCCGGGCAAACGCTTCAACGGCTACGATCCCGTTGAGACCTATGCGGTCGTGAAAGAGGCGCTCGATCGCGCGCGCTCGGGAGGAGGCCCATCGCTCGTCGAAGGCACCTGCTACCGCTTCCTCGCGCACTCGACCGACGACAACGACATGACCTACCGCACGAAAGAACTCGTCGCGGAAGCGCGCAAAAACGATCCGGTTCCGGCGTTCGAACATCGGTTGATCGAAGCCGGCGTTATGACCGCCGCCGATGTGGACGCCCTACGCAAAGACGTGTTGCGCGAAACCAACGAAGCGACCGACAAGGCCGAAGCGATGCCCTACCCGCAAGCGTCGGACCTCTATACGCACCTGTACGAAGGAGCCTGGCAGCCGTGGCAGTGAGCACCGGATCGAAAATTCTCAACAACGTCGAAGCGGTTCGCGAGACGCTCTATGAAGCGATGAAGAACGACGAGCGCACGGTCATCCTCGGTGAGGACGTCGGCGCGCGCGGCAACGTCTTTCTCATCACCAAGGACTTCATCAACGAGTTCGGCGAGCAGCGCGTGATCGACACCCCGATCGCCGAGGCATCGATCGTGGGTATCGCGATCGGCATGGCGATGGAAGGCTTGCGTCCGATCGCCGAGATCCAGTTTGCCGACTTTATCTATCCGGCGTTCAACCAAATCGTCGGCGAGGCGGCGAAGACGCGCTATCGTTCGAACGGCGAATACACGTGTCCGCTCGTCATCCGCACGCCGTACGGCGGCGGCGTGCGCGGCGCGCTCTCGCACTCGGTCTCGATCGAAGCCCTCTTCTACCACGTCCCGGGCCTCAAGATCGTCGCGCCCGCGTTCCCGGCCGACATCAAGGGCCTGCTCAACGCCGCGATCGACGATCCCGATCCGGTACTCTTCCTCGAGCATAAGAAAACCTATCGCCTGATCAAAGGCGAGGTGCCCGAAGGTCACTATACGATTCCGATCGGCAAAGCCGACGTAAAAAAGACGGGCAATCAGCTTACCGTCGTTTCGTATGGACTCTACGTTCATTGGGCGCTCGACGCCGCGCAGCAGCTCGAAGCCGAAGGGCTCTCGGTCGAGGTGATCGACCTTCGCTCGATCCGGCCGATGGATCGCACCACGATCCTGCAAAGCGTCGAGAAGACGCGCAAGCTGCTGATCATTCACGAGGACAACAAGTTTGGCGGCATCGGCGCCGAGATTTCGGCGATGGTCGCGGAGGAAGCGCTCTTCTCCCTCGATGCTCCGATCCGTCGCCTCTGCGCGCCCGACGTTCCGGCGATGGGCTATGCGGAGCCGCTCGAACACGAATACATGTCGTCGCCCGCCAAGATGGCGCAGGCGATGCGGGAGATGGTGACGTTCTAAATGGCAACCACGATTACGATGCCGCAACTCGGCGAGACCGTCACCGAAGGCACGGTCGCGACGTGGCTGAAAAAGGTCGGCGATCCGGTTGAAAAATACGAAGCGTTTCTCGAGGTCTCGACCGACAAGGTGAACGCCGAAGTTCCCTCGCCCGTTACCGGCGTTCTCAAAGAAGTGCTCGTCAAAGAGGGCGACACCGTGCCGATCGGCACGGCGATCGCGGTCATCGACGAAGTGGGGGCGGCTCAAGCTGAACCCGTCGCGCTTGCGGAACCGGCTTCGCAGGCTCCGCAATCCGCAGCGGCACACGACACGTTCTCACCGGCCGCGCAGGTGGCGGCAGCGAGCAACGGCGTCTCTGCCAATGGTCATGGCGCACGCGCGCCGATGAGCGAGGCCGGGGCCGAAGACGCGCTACGCAAAGCTTCGCCCGCGGTGCGCAAGCTCGCGCGCGAGCACCACATCGACATCCGCACGCTGCGCGGCAGCGGCGCGAACGGTCGAGTCACCGCCAATGACGTCCTCACCGCCGCGTCGATGGGCCCGGCTGCAGCGGTCGGCCAAGCGATTGCAGCCGGCACGAACTTCGGCGCGACCCCGCCGCCGAGTTTCGCACCGGCGTACGCACCGCCGAGCGCTCCCGCAGGTAGCGGCACGTCAACGTACGCCGAGCCACAACCGGGCACGGTGATTCCGCTCAATCAAGCGCGACGCATCATCGCCGAGCGCATGGTGGAATCGAAGCACACCGCGCCGCATGCGTGGTCCATGGTCTCGATCGACGTTACCAACGTGTGGAAGTGGCGCGCGAAGGAGAAGGATCGCTTCGAACGCGAGACCGGCTACAAGCTCACGCTGCTCCCGTTCTTCATGCGCGCGGTCGTGGAATCGCTTGCGGCCTTCCCCTTGATGAACGCCAAGTTCACTGCCGAAGGCATCTACGTCAACAAAGAGGTGAACATCGGCATTGCGATCGGCCTTCCGGCAACGCTCGTGGTTCCGGTGGTCAAGAACGCCGACCAGCTCTCGATCAAGGGCCTTGCGCTCGCTGCGGGGCAATTGATCGACAAGGCGCGCCGAGGCAAACTTACCGCCGACGACCTGGCAGGCGGAACGTTCACCGTCAACAACAACGGCGCAAACGGCTCGTGGGCCTCAGCGCCGATCATCAACGGTGGTCAAGCCGGTATCGTTACCATGGAGACCGTCGAGAAGAAACTGCTCGTGCGTGACGACGATTCGTTCGCGCCCCGCTTCGTGATGAACTCATGCCTCTCGCTCGATCATCGCGTCGTCGATGGTTACAACGCGTCGGGCTTCCTTGCTGATCTCAAGAAGCGACTCGAATCGATGAGCGCCGGAGGTGCCCTGTAGTGGATACGATGCACGCGATCAACGAGCTGCGACGCCTTCCCGCGCCTGCACCAAAACCGCTCGGCCTTGCGGTTGACGGGAAAACGCTCTGGATGGCCAGCCGCGAAACCAATCGCATCTACGCGATCGACATCGATACGTGGAACGCAAACGACGAAGGCGTTGCCCCTGGGAGCCCGTTCGGCATCGCGGTGATCGGTGACGAACTGCGCATGGTCCTTGGACATGGCGACGACGACGATCGCTACATCCACCGCTTCATTCCGGGTCACGGATTCAAGAACGACAAGATTGCGTGCCCTGAGTTCACCGGCGCGCATGTTGCCTTCGACGGCGACACGCTCTTCTTGAGCCAAGCGCACAACAAGCGCATCCTCGCCCTCGATGCACAAGGCAGCGTCGTGCACGCGATCGACCTGCCACGAGTGCCACTCGGCATGGTGATCGCGGATCGTTGCTTCTATCTCGTGACGAGCGACGAACAGTTCGAGAACCTGCAACTCACCAAAGTCGATGCGCATAGCGAGACGCCGGCGATCACCGAACTCGCCTCGATACCGTTCGGCGCGCGCGGGCTCGCCTTCGACGGAACGCGCTTCTGGACGAGTCATCGCGACGCAAACGAGATCATCGCCTTCGAAAAACCGTAACGCCACACCGACGCACCATCACCAGGGAGCCGCATCGAAGGACGCGGCTCCCTGTTTCGTTTCTCAGGCGACGGAGACAAGCTTGTCGAGAATCGAGTTCCATCCCACGGTGTGGCGCTCGCGCGAATCGAGGCTCGCCAAGTGCGCATGCGTGAGTTCGAGATCGGCGCCGGCACCGTTCGGAGTGAATTCGAGCGTCAGCAACGTCTCGTGCTCTTCGGCCGGATCGTCCTCTTCCCACGTCCACGTCATCGCGATGCGCCGGCCGGGCACGAGCTCGCGAAACTCGCCACGTGTATAGAAGACATCGCCTTCGGGACGATGCATGCCGATGCGGAATCGTCCGCCGGCGCGAACGTCGTATTCGTACACGCGTGCCTCGACGTCATCGGGGCCGAGGAAGGTGGCGAGTACATCTGGAGTCGTCCACATTTCGTACAGGCGTGCGGGAGAGGCGGCATACGTGCGGCGCAGATAGAGCGCGGGGACGAGTGTCGTGCTATCGCTCATGAGCGTTTCTTCCGTTTCTGCGGTGAGGCGAGCAAAGAGGCGAGGCGATCGAGGGTGGCATTCCAAAAGACGCGCTGCGTATCGATCCACCCAGCGGCCTCTTGCATGGCGCGCGGATCGAGCGTACAGCGGTGCACGCGTCCCTCGATACTCCGCGCGAGCAATCCCGAGCGTTCGAGTACCTTCACGTGCTTGGAGATTGCCGGCTGCGTGATATCGAAGTCGGCAGCGATCTCACCGACGCTGAGCGGGCCGCGCGCGAGGCGCTCGACGATACGTCTGCGCGTCGGGTCGGAGAGGGCGGCAAAGACACGGTCGAGGGATTCAGAGTTATTAACCATACGGTTATATAACCGTACAGCTATATATTCACCGCCGTCAAGCCCGTTGAAACCCGCACGTGACTCGGGGCGTAGATAGGACATGATCACCTCACGCCCACTGGTCACCGCAGCGATCTTCGCGACCCTCGCTCTCGTGGGGTTAGCCGGATGCGGCCTCGGGAGCGAGCGCTTCAGCACGAACGAGCAGCAAACTATCCCCCTGACTCATCCGATCGACCTCTCCATCAGCGAGCCCGCTGGACGCATAGCGATCGTCGCATGGGATCGTCCGGCGCTTCGCATCGACGCCGAAAAGCGCGCGTCATCGCAAGCCGCTCTCGCGCGCATTCACGTCGCGATCGACCAACATGGCAACGCCGTCTCCGTTGAGACGCGCTACCAAGGGGCCGGTTTCGGCGATGGCGCGGTAGCGTACACGATCCACCTTCCCGCAACGTCGGGCATCGACGTCCATACGGCGGCCGGTCAGATCGCGATCACCGGCATGCGCAGCAACGTGCACGCCGATACAGCCGCCGGGCAGGTGACTGTGCGGATGGCCGCCGTGAGCGGGCCACAGCGTATTGATCTCACCGCGACGACCGGCCAGGTGTCCCTTGCGCTCCCGCGCGATTCGAATGCCACGATCGACGCATCGGCGACGATTGGTTCGGTGGACAACGCGCTCGGCAGCCGGCTCGGGAACGGCTCCGCGCAGATCCACCTGCGCACGACCACGGGCGAAGTGCGCATAACCCCCGCGATCTAACTTCCCGACGCGTTCCCAGCGCCTTCCCGGCAACGAGCGTCGTTTGCGCTACGCTCGGCTAGCATGAAACGCTTGGCGGCTCTCCTTCTCTTGGCTGCGTGCGCGGGGCACGGCACGACGCTCTCGACCGTTGCGATTACGAGGGGAGCGATCGATCAGACGGTCACTGCCACGGGTACGCTCAACCCGCAAGATACCGTGCTTGTCGGCACGCAAGTCTCGGGAACGGTCGCCAAAATCTTCGTCGATTACAATAGCGTCGTACACGTTGGCGAGGTGCTCGCAACGATCGACGCCTCGACGATGCTCGCACAACTCGCCCAAGCACAGGCCGCGTTCGACCAATCGCGATCGACCAGTCTCTCCGCGGCGGAACAAGCGCGCAGCGCGTTACAAAGCATCGTCACCGCCCGTGCGGCGATCGATCAGGCGACGAGTGCCTTCGTTCTAGCGAGCAAAACCCGCGCACGCGACGTAGCGTTGCTGCGACGGGGTTTCGTTGCGCAGAGCACGGTGGATGCCGATACGAATGCCGTCGCCGCGGCCACCGCGCAGCTACGCACCGCGCGCTCGCAAACTGCCGCCGCGCAAGCCAACGCCTTGGCCGCACGGGCAGCATACGAAGCCAGCCGCAGCAGCGTGAAAGCCGACGCAGCCGCCGTTTCTCAAGCACAGATCACCGTCACTCGCGCGACGATCGCCTCGCCCGTCGATGGAACCGTAATCGCGCGCAACGTCTCGGTTGGGCAAACCGTTGCGGCCGCGTTGCAGGCACCCACCCTCTTCACCATCGCACGCGACCTGCACAAGATGGAGGTGGACATCGCGGTCGGCGAGCCTGACGTCGGCAGCGTACGCACCGGCGAGTCGATCGGATTCACGGTGCTCGCATATCCGGGTGTCGTGTATCACGGACGCGTCGTGCAGGTCCGCCAAAACCCGACGATCGTGTCGAACGTAACGACCTACGACACCGTTGCCTACGTCGAAAACCCTGACGGCCGCCTGCGCCCGGGCATGACCGCGAACGCAAGCATCGTCGTCGCGCACTATCCACAGGCGCTGCTGGTTCCGCTCGAAGCACTGCAGTGGCATCCGAGCGCCACCGTCATCCGCGGCTACGCCGTCGCGACGCCGTCGGCCGCCCCATCACGCGGCGCGCGACGATCGCAGTGGGGAGCCACCGGCAGTGCCGCCGCAACCGCGATTGTCCCGGGCGCCTCAGGCACGCTGTGGGTGGAACGCAACCACCGCCTCGCGAGCGTCGCGGTGCGCATCCTCGCGGTAAACGGCTCTACCGTCGGCGTCTCCGCGACCGCGGGTGCGCTACGGGCGGGCGACCTCGTCGTTACGAGCGACTCGTAGTGGATGCGCCGCCCCTCGTACGGACGCGTGCGCTCACCAAAATTTTCGCCGCCGGCGAGCAGAGCCTCGTCGCGGTCGATCACGTCGATTTCACCCTTGCGCGCGGCGAGTTCGTCTCGATCATGGGGCCCTCCGGCTCCGGAAAATCGACCTTCATGAACATCATCGGCTGCCTCGATCGTCCCAGCAGCGGAACGTACGACTTTGACGGCGTCGATGTCTCCCGCATCGATGCCGATGAGCGGGCCGCGCTACGCCGCACGAAGCTCGGTTTCGTCTTTCAAAGCTACAATCTGCTGCCGCGCACCAACGCCGTCGAGAATGCCGAGATGCCGATGATCTACGCGGGCGTGCCCTCGCGCGAACGCCGCGCACGCGCGATTTCCGCGTTACTCGATGCGGGCCTCGACGAACGCCACCACGATCGTAGCCCAAGCGAACTTTCGGGCGGTCAGCAGCAGCGCGTTGCGATCGCGCGAGCCCTGGTCAATCAGCCCGAATTAATCCTCGCCGACGAGCCGACCGGAGCGCTCGATACCAAGACCTCGGGCGACATCATGACGCTCTTTCAGAGCCTCAACGCCACAAAAGGCCTTTCGATCCTCATGGTGACTCACGAAGCAAGCGTTGCGCGATACTCCAAACGCATCGTTTCGTTTCGCGATGGCCGGATCGTCAGCGACGTACCGGTCGAGCGTTACGTCGATGGAAGCGCGGTCGAATGAACATCGCCGTTGCCATGCGTTTAGCGCTCACGGCGATCGTGAGAAATAAGGAACGCTCGCTGCTTACCGTGCTGGGTATCGTGATCGGTGTCGCCGCCGTGATCATCACGGTCTCGATCGGCGCTGGGGCACGCGCTTCGATCGATCGTCAGATCGCGAATCTCGGCAGCAACGTAGCAATCGTACTGCCCGGCTCGACGATGACTCAAGGGGCAAATGGAGGCCTCGGCGCGGCGTCCACGCTCACGCTCGAAGATGGGCTGGCGATCGCGCACATGCCGCACGTCGCGGCAGTCACCCCGATGGTCACGTTGCGCACGCAGGTGATCTCGCAGTTCGGCAACTGGAACACACAGGTGCAAGGGGTTTCCCCTGCCTGGCCGTACGTCCGCGACTGGAATCTGCTCGAAGGCACGTTTTTCTCCGACATCGATGTAGCGACGAGCGCGAAAGTCTGCATCATCGGCACCACCGTCGCGCAAGAACTTTTTCCCAATAGCGATCCGGTCGGGGCCACCCTGACCATTCGAAACGTGCCTTTTCGCGTGATCGGTGTCCTGGTATCGCGCGGCCACAACACCTTTGGCATGGATCAAGATGATCTCATCGTCGCGCCATACTCCTCGGTGATCCAACGCTTGCAGAGTTCGAGTTTCGGCGCAAGCGTGATCAGCGTGTTGATGTTCTCGGTCGATCAGGAGCAAAACATGCAATCCACGATCGCAAGCGTCACCCAGCTTTTACGCGCGCGCCATCGTATCGCCCCGAACGCCCTCCCGGATTTCAACATCCGCAACACGCAAGATATCGCGAACGTCGCTGAATCGACCGCACTGACGCTTCAAATTTTGCTCGCCTCGGTCGCGACCGTGTCGCTGATCGTCGGCGGCATCGGCATCATGAATATCATGCTGGTCTCCGTCACCGAACGCACCCGCGAGATCGGCTTACGCATGGCCGTCGGCGCACCATCACGCGCGATCCTCATGCAGTTTCTGGTGGAATCGGCGACGCTATCGACCGTGGGCGGCGCAATTGGCGTCGTGCTCGGCATCGCCGGATCGATCGCCGCAAGCGCGATCGGAAAATTCACCTACGTCCCGTCTCCGCTTGCGATTGCGGGTGCGCTTCTCTTTTCGGCCGCCGTCGGCATCTTCTTCGGCTATAGCCCGGCACGCCGCGCGGCCACACTCGATCCAATCGTCGCCCTGCGAACGGAGTAGCGCTCTTCCGGCACGAACGCGACGGAATGGAGCCACCTCCCTTCGACGCAGATACCGATCTCATCCACGCCGACCGCGATGACGCGAGCGCCGGCGTCACGCCACCGATCTACCAAACCTCGACCTTTCCGATCGACGATCCAGTCGAGATGGCGCGCGCCGCCGCGACGCCGCTGCATCCGGGTTTCTACACCCGTCACGGCAATCCGAATCACGAGCAGGTCGAGCGCGTCGTCGCCCGCATCGAAGGCGGCGAGGCCGCCATGGTGAGCGCGTCGGGAATGGGCGCGATCGCCGCAACCGCGATCGCCCTGACGAAAGCCGGCGATCACGTGCTCGCGCAGACGATGATCTATGCGGGCACGCGGGCGTTACTCACGACGCTGCTCGCGCGCTTCGGTGTCACCGTCAATTTCGTCGATCAACACGACCCGGCAGCGTTCGCAGCAGCGATGCAGCCGAATACCGCGCTCGTGATGCTCGAGACGCCGAGCAATCCGCTACTCGGCATCACCGACCTTCCCGCGGTCTCGGCAATCGCGCATGAGGCGGGTGCGCTTGTCGTGGTAGATTCGACGATCGCAACGCCCGTGAACCAACGCCCGCTCGCGCTCGGCGCCGACCTCGTGCTGCACAGCGCAACCAAATATCTCGGCGGTCACTCCGATCTCCTGGCGGGCATTGTCGTGGGCTCGCGCGCGCTCGTGCACCGCATTTGGGACGCGCACCACCTGCTCGGCGCAACGCTCGGACCGTTCGAGGCATGGCTCTTGCTGCGCGGATTGCGCACGCTCGCGGTACGCATAGAACGGCACAATGCAAACGCCCAGCGGATCGCCGAGTATCTCGCCGCACATCCGCGCGTGCAGCGCGTCTATTATCCGGGATTGCCGCACCATCCGGGCCACGCGATCGCCGCGAAGCAGATGCGCGGTTTCGGCGGTTTGCTGAGCTTCGAAGTCGACGGCACGTTCGATGACGCGCACCGCGTGACGCAGCGTCTGCGGCTCGTGCACTCGGCGGTGAGTCTCGGCGGCGTCGAATCGCTCATCGCACAGCCCGCCGCGATGTGGCCCGACGTCAACAAATCCGAGCGCGCGCGAGAGATGGGCGTGATCCCGTCGTTACTCCGTCTCTCGGTCGGCATCGAACGCGCCGAGGACTTGCTCGACGATCTCGACGCCGCATTGGGGTCGCGTTGAAACCTGCCTCTCGCTCCTCGAAGCCTGCGGCGTTTCCGCTAGTCAAGCCCTTCTTCCCCGCACGCTCCTGGGCGACTCCGCATGTCAGAGCCTCAAGCGGCGTGACAATCGTGATGACGGCTTTCAGTCTGCCGGACATTCTTGCAGCGGCCGGAACCGGCATTGGGCTTGGGCGATAGCCTGGATATGAGTTGGGAGGCGTTTAACAGCGCGGTATTTTTCTCGCTTTGGTGGACTGGAATAACCGCTTCGGCGCTATGCGTCGTAGCTGTCCTTCTACGCCGAAAATACGACGAGTTTTGGCCCAAACTTGGTTACGCGTTGATCGTTTTCATCATATTTTTCGGCCTGCTGGCGAAAGGGCCGGAGTCCGACCACTCCTCACTATTTGTCTTCACGATTTTATCTTTGTACTTTGCGGCGCGATCGATGCGAATTTAGAAAACCGAAAATATTCACGAATTCAATATACGCCTCTATCGGCTGGTATTCGGAAATCGATTGGCGGATCGTATGCGTGGAGAACGCGGCCTTAGCGCAGTTTCAGGATGGTCGCGAGGTTCGCGCTTGCGTCGATCTCGACATCGATTGCGCCAGTGGCTGAGGTGAGCAGCGTGGTGACGCCGGGTCCGTGACCGGCCACAAACGAGCGTCCATGCACCACGACGCCCACCGAGATCGCTCCGCCACGGTAGATGCGCCCGAACGAGTGATCCGCATCGACGATCGCGACGACATCGCCCAGGCGCAGTTCTCGCAAGCCGTACTTCTCGGCGATCTCGTCGTCGAAGGTTTGGATGTCGTAGTCACCACGAACCACCGTCGATCGTCCAAGCCCCGAACCCATCACGGTTGCCGGTGCAACCTTCGCCACGCGCACCTTCACGCGGCCGCCCGCAACCTCGACGCCCATACGATCGAGCAGGGCTGGATCGCTGTTGAACACTTTGACGTTCGGGGCATCGAGCAGGCGCATCCCGAGGCCGCACGCCCATACCTGCACCTTGTCGCCGATCGTCATACGGCGCATCACCTCTTCAGTGAAATCCACCATCACGTGCTCGACGCCGCCGTGCTTGCCGGTAATGCGTCCGCGCTCGCCTTTGGCCTCACCCGAGATCACCACCGCCTCGTTGCCGATGCAGGCAAAGACGTTGAGCGAGGTGTTCAGGCGATCTTCCGGGTGACGGATGCTCACCGCCGGTTCGATATGGTCGGCAAGGAAGGCAAACGCCGAATCGCCCACGCGCACGTTGGGATTGATTCCACCAACCGAGGGCAGGATGAACGGTGTGCCCTCGTAGCTGACGTCGTAGAGGCCGCTGTTGGCGAGCATCGGGGCGGCTTCGCCGGTAACGGCAGTGACGACCAGCTCTTCACGGTTGATTCGAACGGACATCGGGCTGTTTTCAGACTCCTGTCGCACGCGGCGCAGCCGGGACGGACTTAGCCGGCCGCGGCGCGAACGCTCGCAGCGGGTCCCGACAGCTTATGCAAATTCGTAAACACTTTCGCTTCGAAGCCGCACACGTACTCCCGTTCCATCTGGGTAAATGCTCCCGGATCCACGGACATTCGTATCGCCTCGAGGTTGCCGTCCGCGGCCCGCTCCAGACCGACGGCCCGGCACGCGGCATGATCGAAGACTTCGACACCATCAAAGGGACCGTGCGCAGGCACGTGATCGACCTGCTCGACCACCAGCACCTCAACGACCTCATCGAGAACCCAACCGCCGAGCACATCGTGATGTGGGCATGGCGTGCGCTCGAGCCACATCTCCCCGGCCTCGACGAGCTCGTGCTGTGGGAAACCTCGAACAGCTGTGCGATACTGCGGGCAGCCGATTTCGGCCCCGACGCACGCTAGACGCACGATGCTCCAACTCGCCGAGATCTTCTACAGCATCCAAGGGGAGGGGACGTGGAGCGGTACCCCTGCCATCTTCGTGCGCTTGGCCGGCTGCAACCTCGCGTGCACCTTCTGCGACACGGATTACGCCGTGAAGGAACTCGCCTCGGTGGGCGATGTGCTGCGCATGGTTCGCGAGACGGGCGACACGTGCCCGATGGTGATCCTGACCGGCGGCGAACCCCTCGCGCAAGCAGAGGTGCCCGAGCTCATCGAGGCGCTGCGGCGTGACGGGCGCCGCGTACACATCGAGTCGAACGGCACGATCTACACCGAGCTTCCCGCAGACGTGTGGTTGTGCGTCTCGCCGAAGGAGCGCGTCGATCCGCGGATGGCCGCGCGCGCGAACGAGGTGAAGCTGATCGTCGATGGCCGCGTACCCGATGAGCACCTGCCCCTCTTTGCCGAACACCCGGTGATCCTGCTTCAGCCCGAGGGCAACGCGCGCGCAAACATCGAAGTGGCGCTTAGCTATGCCAAGTCCCACCCGCAGCGTTTCCGGTTGTCGCTGCAGACGCACAAATTGATCGGAGTCCGATGATTCTGCTCGTATGCGCGGTCGCGCGCGAACTCTCGTGGTTCGAGGTTCCGGAAGGCTGTCGCGTGCTCGTCACCGGCGTCGGCCCGGTGGAATCGGCGATCAACGTGACGCGCATGTTGACCCAAGGCTCGTATAGCGCAGTCATCAACGCCGGGATCGCGGGCGCGCTACCGGGGGTAGCCGAGGTGGGCGACGCGGTTGTGGTTCGCGACGAATTCATGGAGCTCGACATCGAGACCGGAGAGCCCATCGCTCTCCCCGATCGCATGCGGGTGCCGGACACCGCCCGTAGCGACCGCAACGTGGTTGCGACCGTCATGAAGCTCGGCTTCAAGGCGGCACGCGGCGTAACGGTGTCGCGCGTGACGGCGAGCGACTCGACGGCCCATCGCCTCGCCGCGCTCGGTGCGCAGGTCGAATCGATGGAGGGTTTCGCGGTGCTACGCGCCGCCGAGTTACTGGGCGTCCCCGCAATCGAAGTACGCGGCATCTCAAATATCGTCGGCAACCGCGAGCGCAGCCATTGGAGCTTCAGCTCGGGCATCGAAGGGCTCAAGACGATCCTCGGCGCCACGATCGACGTGCTGCGCACGCCCGCCTGATCGACGCCGATGCACGAACGAACGCTCGCGTATTCGCCGTGCCCGAATGACACCTACATCTTCGCCGCCCTCACCAACGGCTTGCTGCCCGACGCGCCCCGCGTCCGGGTTGCGCTCGGCGACATCGAGGAGCTCAACAACGCCGCGGCGGCGGCGCGCCATGCGCTGACCAAGGTGAGTTACGGCGCCATTCCCTACCTGATGGGCGACTATCGCATCCTGCGTTCCGGCGGTGCGCTCGGACGTGGTTGCGGCCCGCTCGTCGTCACACGTCCGGGCGTGGCGCACACGCTCGACGAGCTGCGCGATGCGCGCTTCGCGATTCCAGGCGAACGCACGACCGCATTCATGCTGTTGCAACTCGCGCTCGGCAGACGGCCTGACGCAACGCAGACGCGCTTCGACCGGATCATCCCCGCGGTCGCCTCGGGCGAGTTCGACGCGGGGCTCATCATCCACGAGTCCCGCTTCACCTACCAAGCCCATGGTTTGCTCTCGGTCACCGATCTCGGCGACTGGTGGGAACGGACGTCCGGCATGCCCATCCCGCTCGGGGCGATTCTCGTTCGCGACGATCTCGATACCGCCGAGGCGCTGCGCATCGACACGGCGATCCGCGCGAGCCTCGCGTTTGCGCGCGCGAACGAGGCAGCGATCATGCCCTACGTACGCGAACATGCCTTCGAGATGAGCGAGGACGTGATGCGAAAACACATCGACCTTTACGTGAACGGCTACAGCGACGACGTGCGCGACGACGGCATCGATGCCGTGCGCGAGCTTTTTGCGCGTGCGCGCGCCGCCGGGATTCTGGATCGCGATGCGACGCCGCGCTTTCTTCACTAGCACGGGCGCGGCACTTGCCGCACTTGCAACCGGCCGGCTCGACGCGACCCCGATACCGCGCGCGAAGATCGTCCTCGGAAACGAGGTCTTCCTCGCATCTGCCTGGCATGCGCTGCGTGGGCGCGGCGTCGCGGTGATCACGAACCAAACCGGCGTCACCTCGCAACTCGAATCCGTCGTCGATGCGATCCGGCGAAATCCACAGATTCGCCTGCGCGCCATCTTTGCGCCGGAGCACGGCTTTCGCGGCGACCGCACCGCGGGCGC
This sequence comes from Vulcanimicrobiota bacterium, assembly GCA_027452165.1. Classification (GTDB taxonomy): domain Bacteria; phylum Vulcanimicrobiota; class Vulcanimicrobiia; order Vulcanimicrobiales; family Vulcanimicrobiaceae; genus REEB354. The sequence goes on from DAIDGX010000023.1 coordinate 100,584, forward strand.
CTACGTGCCGTCGTACCGCGATCCCGAAACCGGGCTTCCGGTGTATAGTCTCTACGGTCCGACGCGCCATCCGAGCCCGGCCATGCTCGAAGGCATCGACGTGCTGCTCTTCGACATCCAAGATGTCGGCTCGCGCGCGTACACGTTCATCTCGACGATGGCCTACGCGATGCAGACCGCAGCGGCGCACGACAAAGAGTTCTGGGTCCTCGATCGCCCGAATCCGGTTGGATCGACGGTCGAAGGGCCGGTCCTCGACCCGCAGTACGCATCGTTCATCGGGCTCTACCCGATCGCCATGCGTCATGGCATGACGATCGGTGAACTCGCGCGCTTGTTCAACGAGCGATTCGGAATCGGCGCAAAGCTGCGCGTGATTCCGATGCACGGCTACACACGCGCGATGATCTGGCCCGACACCGGCTTGCAATGGGTGCAAAGCTCGCCGAACATCCCTACGTGGGAGACGTGCTTTCCGTATCTATGCACGGGCCTGATCGACAACGCCGGAGTCAACAACGGCGTCGGTACCACCAACCCGTTCTTTTATGCCGGGATGGCGGGACTCGATGCAGCCGAACTCTCACGCGAGCTCAACGCACGCAATCTCCCGGGGGTCTATTTCCGCCCCGCCAGCTGGTCGCCGATCGCCGGCTTTTGGCACGGCAAGGAACTCAGTGGCGTCGAACTCGCGATCTTCGACTACGCGCGCTTCGCAGCGATTCGCACCGCGGTCGAGATCCTGGTCGCCGTTCGCACGATTGCTCCCCACGTGATCGACGTGCGCGAACCGGCCTCGCTCGATCGCGACTGGGGGACCGACAAGCTCCGGGTGGGCCTGCTCCACGACGCGAGCGCCGAGGCGATCATCGCCTCGCTCGACGACATGCTTGCAACGTTCCGCGCGGAACGAGAGCGCTTTTTACTGTATTGACCGCGCGTACGCGCTAGCGATTGGCTTCGGCGCGCAGACGGATCTGATGCAACTGCCAAAGGTGGATGAAACGCTGCAGCTCTTCTTTCGTCTCCGGCTCGATCTCGGTGAACTTCGTCCCGTGCGCGAGCGTTCGCGAACCCGGCAAATAGAACGAGGCGAGCACCACGGCGCGCATGCGCATCGGCGAAAAGGGCGGCGGCGTGGTCTTCACCGACTCGGGGCGCAGTCCGAAGGGCGTCTGCTCGAACACCTCTTTTTCGATCGTGAGCTCTTCGAGAAAATCGACGGGCAGCTCGAAGTCGAAATCGAGTACCGATCCCGCGAGCAAATCCTCATCCGTCGAGAGGCGCAGCCCGCCCGCCGAGAGATCGGTTGCATGCGCGTAGCGGCGTCCATCCCGCCCCTGCAACGCATAGAGCACGTCGAACTCGACCGCCATGCGGAACGACGATCGTTTTTGTGTCGAAGAAGGCTTCGCCTTGAGAGGGGCCTTCTTCTCGGCCTTTTTCTTCCCGAAGAAAAACACGGCTTGTGGGCGTTAAGGCGAGCAGGCACCGCTTCCTGCACGCCCTAACCTCAGGGAACCAATGCTTCACGAACGCCTGATCGACGCGCTTGGGGCCGACGCGGTCAAAACCGCACCCGAGGATCTCGCGGTCTATGCCTTCGACGCCTACACGACCGGCCGGCTGCCATCCGCGGTCGTGCTGCCGCGCAGCACGAACGACGTGAGCGCGGTCGTGCGCATCGCGCGCGCATACGACGAACCGATCGTACCGCGCGGTGCGGGCACCGGCTTGTGCGGCGGAGCCGTTCCCGCATGCGGTGGTATCGTCATCTCATTTACGCGCATGAATCGCCTGCTCGAATTCGATCCGGTGCGACGACGCGCGCGCGTGCAACCTGGGCTCGTAAACCTCGAGCTCTCCAAACAGATTGCTTCAAGCGGTCTTTTCTATGCGCCCGACCCCTCGTCGCAGAAGGTTTCGACGATCGGCGGCAACGTCGCGACCAATGCCGGCGGCCCGCACTGCCTCTCGTACGGAACGACGGTGAATCACGTGCTCGGCCTCGAGATCGTGGACGAGCGTGGCGACGTCTTTCAAACATCGATCGACGACACGGGATACGACCTCACCTCCGCACTCGTCGGCAGCGAAGGCACGCTCGGCATCGTTACCGCGGTGTGGGTACGCCTGCTGCGACAACCGGAATCGACGCGCGTGTGGCTTGCCACCTTTCCCGACGTCGAGGCCGCCTCTGATGCGGTCTCCGCGATCGTCGCGAACGGCATCGTGCCGACCGCCCTCGAGATGATGGACCGCACCGCCGCACGAGCCGTCGAGGCCGCCTTTCACGCAGGCTATCCCACCGATTGCGGCGCCGTCCTCTTGATCGAAAATGCCGGTTACGAAGACGACATGCAGGCCTGCGAGAGCGCGCTTGCGGCCATCGCGCGCGAACGCGGCGCAACGTCGTGGCGCGCCGCGCGCTCGCAGAACGAACGCGACGCATTGTGGGCGGGGCGCAAGGGCGCCGCGGGCGCCATGGGCCGTATCTCGCCGAACTATTACCTGCAAGACGTCTGCGTGCGGCGCAGTACGTTACCGAAAGCACTGCACGCCGTCGAAGAGATCGCGCGCACGTATCGACTGACGGTAGCAAATGTGTTCCACGCGGGTGACGGCAACCTCCACCCGATGCTGTGTTACGACAAACGCGACCCGTCTCAGGTGCAGGCGGTGATCGAATCCGGCAACGAGATTCTGCGAGCAGCGATCGCGCTCGGCGGCACGGTCTCGGGCGAGCACGGCATCGGTTTCGAAAAACGTGAAGCGATGACCGCAGTGTACTCGACCGACGATCTTGCGGCGATGGCACGCGTGCGCGACGTCTTCGATCCGCAACGCGTACTGAATCCGGAGAAGATCTTTCCCTCCGGCTCCGCATGCCCCGAAGTTCGGCCGCAGTCGGCATGAGCATCGAAGCACTCGCCGCGCAACTCGCCGCGGCGCACCGCGAACGCACGAGCGTCACGATCGTCGGCGGAAACACCTTACGCGGCATGGGACGTCCGGCTGCGACGGCGACCGGTATCCTCTCGACGGCTGGGTTGAACGCGATCGTCGAAGATGCGCCCGCCGATTTGACGATCGCGGCGCAAGGCGGTGTCACGCTGCGCACGCTCGCGCAGACGCTGGCGCCGCACGGCACCCACGTGCCGTTCGATGCGCCCGTAGCGAGTGAGGCGACGCTGGGCGGCACCCTCGCCGCCGGCTGGCTCGGTCCCCGTCGCCACCTGTACGGACGCCCACGCGATCTCGTGATCGGCTCGACGATCGTGCTCGCCGACGGCACGCTCGCGCGCGCGGGCGGCATGGTGGTAAAGAACGTCGCCGGTTACGACATGAGCCGCCTCTACGTCGGCTCCTTCGGTACGCTCGGCGTGCTCGCGCAGGTAAACTTGAAGACGCTCCCGCAGCCCGAGCGGCGGCGCGCGTTTGCCGTGCGCCTACCCGAACACACGCGCGGCCGCGCGATCGCCGTGCTTTCGAGCCTGCGCGTGCCGCCCGCCGCAGCATTTTGGATCGAGGGATTCGCTGCGCAGATCGATGGCGACGACGGTCTGGAAGGACGCTTGCTCGTCTTTCTCGAGTGCAGCGCCACAATACTCGAAGCCGCCACGCGCGATCTGCGTTCGGCGCTCGGCCGCGCGGGCGTCCCCGAAACCCGCGTCATCGACGCAGGCGTGCGCGAATCGTTCGAGCGCGCTATTGACGCCTACGTCGCCTGCATCGGCGAGCGTTCGATCACCTATCGCGTCAACGGACCTCTCGACGAGGCCGAAAACGCGGCGCTCGGTGCGATCGAGCTCGCAAGACGCTTCGAACTGCGCACCGATAGCCTCGTTGACGTGATGAACGGTGACGTGATCCTGCGCGTGAGCGATCTCGATGCGCGCGCGCTCGGCAGCAAAATCGAGATGTTCGACGACGCGCTGCACGACCTCGCACCGCGGGCGATCGTGATCGCCGGCAACCATCCAAGCCGCCCGTTGCTCAACGTATGGGGCGCGCTTCCCGAGGGCTTCGAGCGCATGCGCGCGCTCAAGCATCGCTTCGACCCGCACGGCGTGCTGAATCCCGGCCGCTTCGTCGGCGGTTTGTAAATCGCGATGCTCGATGACATTGCGGGCGCGCTGCGCAGCGTTCTCTGCACGCCGGAACGCCTGCGCGCCCTCATCTCCGCCGGTATTTCGACGCCGCTCGATCTCTTGCGCTTTCTGCGCGCCATCGTACCGCGCAGCGCAGCGGCGCTCGCCGCGATCCGCACGCGGGCGGAGACGATCCCCGACGACCGGTTACGCCGCGAGGCGCTCGCGAGCGTGGACGGCAAAGCGTATCATGTTGCGGGCGCATGCATTCTCGCAACATTCCTTCCCCCTGATCGTATGCGCTCGTATATCGAGATCGTGGCGCCGCTCGAAACGATCTATGATTACCTCGACAACCTGTGCGATCGTCATCCCGAGGTACGAACCGAAGCGTACCCGGTGCTCCATCACGCCATCGCCGACGCGCTCGACCCCACCGCCGCGCCGCGCGACTACTACGCGCTCGGCCCCACCGGCGACGACGGTGGTTATTTACGCGAGCTCGTGCTGCACACGCAAACGGCGCTGCGTTGCGCGCCACATCTCGATCTGCTTCTGCCGTACTTTAGCGAAGCCGCCTCATTTTATGGCGAGATGCAGACGAACAAGCACTATCCACCGGGTGAACGCGAGCTGCGCTGCGTAGCCTGGTACGAAGCGCATCGTAAGCGGTTTGCGGCCCTGGACTGGCACGAGTTTGCGTGTGCCGCGGGCTCGCAGTTTCAGGTCTACGGCCCGCTCTACGCGGCCTTCGCCGGCCAGCCCGAGGCGATCGGGGCGGTCTATCACGCATACTTTCCATACGTGAGCGCGCTCCACGTGCTGCTCGACTCCTTCATCGACCGCGACGAAGACCGCGAACACGGTGAGCTCAACTTTGCCGACGTCTATCCGAACGAGCGTGCGCTGCGCGAGCGTGCTGTCGCCATGCGGCGCGCCGCCCAAGAGCGCTTTGCGGCGCTCCCAGCCTCGTCGCACCACCGCTTCGTGCTCGACGTGATGACGCTCTTCTACCTGAGCCACCCGAAAATCGGCGCTGGGGCGCTCGAGCGCGAGGCCCGTGCGCTGCTGCGCGCGAACGCAGAGACTCCTGGCTTTAGGAGGGCACGTCGCTGATTCGTTCGCTCGCCGCACTGCTCGGTGCCACGCTCCTGTTCGGAACCATCGCGCCGGTGCGCGCGCAAGACCGGCCGCTCGAAGCGCTGCTGCTCGACGTACCGACGGTCGCAGGCACGCTCGCCGACGCCCGCCGCCTCAACGCCGAATCCCATTACGCAAGTACGCCTGGCGACTATCACATCGCGACGTGGATGCGCGATCAACTCGCCGCCGACGGCTTCGACGCTACGCTCGAACCATTCACGCACGACGTGCCTTTCTCGCAAAAGCTCGGCCTGGAAATCCTGACCGGCGGCAAGAAAAATATCAGTTTGCCCCTCGACGAACAGCCGATCGCGCGCGATCCAGACGGTACGCGACGCGATGCCGGCCCCCCGTTCAACGCGTTTAGCGGCAACGGGGTTGTGGTTGCCAACGTGATCGACGCAGGGCACGGCACCGACGCGGATTATGCAGCCCTCGCAAAGCGCGGTCTCGACGTCCGCACGCGCATCCTATTGATTCGCTATGGCGCGCAGTTTCGCGGCGAGCTCGCACGCCGGGCGCAACAGCGCGGCGCGCGTGGCGTGCTCTTCTTCTCCGATCCGGCCGGCCGCGACGGTTCGATGCACGGTCCCGCCTACCCCGACGGGCCATATCGCCCGCTCGGATCGGTGCAGCGCGGGAGCCTGGGCGAACCGCAACTCACGATCCCCACCCTGCCGATTACCGCCATCAACGCCGCACGCATCATCGCGGGCATGAAGGACGGTATCACCGTCAAGCCGATGCGCCTCACCGTCAAAATGAAGGTGAAGCATAACGCTACGCTATGGAACACGGTCGGCATCTTGCCGGGCAAAGACCCAACCCACATGGTCGTGATCGGCGCACACCGCGATGCGTGGGTGTACGGAGTCACCGATAACGGCTCGGGCATCGCAACCGTGCTCGAAGCCGCGCGCGCGCTCGGTTTTCTGTATCGCAGCGGCTGGCGTCCGCAATTCTCAATCGTCGTGGTCGGCTTCGACGGCGAGGAGGTGGATGAACTCGGCTCGCGCGCCTACGTTCGCGCGCATGAGGGGGCGTTGCAAAACGGTTGCATCGCATATATCAATGCCGACGAAGACGCCACCGGGCAGATCTTTCACGCAAGCGGTGCCGCGGCGCTCGCCGATACGATCGACGCGGCCACGATGGCCATCGCAGACCCGGCGCAGCCGACGCGCACGCTCTACGAGCGCTGGGAAGGCCAGCCACACGGCGTACAGGTGCGCGGTCCCGGGGGTGGCTCGGACTTCGAAGCGTTCCAATACGACCTCGGCATTCCGACGATCGACATGGGATTCGGCGGTGTCTTCGGCGTCTATCACTCCTCGTTCGACGATTTGATGTACGCACAGACGCAAGCCGACCCTGGATTTGTCAATCATCGAACGATGGCGCAACTGGTTGCCCTCCTTGCGATGCGCCTCGCGAGCGGAACCGTGCCATACCGGCTCTCGGCCTATCCGCCGCGCATGCGCGCGGCGCTCGCCGCCCTCACGGCGCGCGCCAGAGCAAGCGATCTGACGCCGATCGCAACGGCGCTTCGCCGCTTCACCTACGTCGCCGACCGCGCCGACCAGCGCGGCATGAACGGTAGCGCGCTCATCACCGCGACCCAGCGTTTAGACAAACTTTTCTACGGGCGTAACGGGTATGCCGCGGTCGCGTTTCCCGACGTAAGCGCTGCGCTCGCATCGGGGCGCCGTGCGGCGATCTCCGCCGCGGTGGGGCGCACGGCACACCAACTCGATGCGTTGAGCACCACGATCACACGCGCGACCAACCGATGATAACGTACCGCGAACGACGCAGCCGCGCCCTCGCCGCTTTCGAAGGCGGCGTCGCCATCATCCCATCGGCGCGCGAAATCATTCGTAGCAACGACAGCGAGTATCCGTTCCGTCAAAACTCGGATTTCTACTATCTGACGGGTTTGGATGAGCCCGATGCGGTGCTCGTGCTTACACCTGAACATCCGGATCACCGCTGCGTGCTCTTTCTGCGCGAACGCGATCGCGCTATGGAGATCTGGAACGGCCGGCGCCTCGGCGTCGAGGCGGCGTGCGAGCGGCTCGGCGTGGATCGTGCCTGGCCGATTGCGGACCTTGACGAGCGGCTTCCCGCCTTGCTCGTGGGAGCGCACACGCTCTATGCCGACCTCGACGCGCACCCCACGTTCGAGGGACCGATTCGCGCGGCGCTGCGCATGGCCAAAGCCGCGACACGACGGCGTGGTATCGCCCCGAGCGCGATCGCCGAGGCAGGCCCCGTCCTGCATGCGATGCGCTTGGTGAAGGACGCCCACGAGATCGCGGCGATGCGTCGTGCCGCGGCGATCACCGCTCGCGCGCACGAACACTCCATGCGCGTGACGCGCCCCGGCGCATATGAATACGAGATCGCCGCATGCTTCGAGTACGCGAGCAAGCACGCGGGCGCGCAACACATGGCCTATCAATCGATCGTTGCCGGCGGCGATAACGCGACGATCCTGCACTATCGCGAGAATCGCGACCTGCTATGCGACGGCATGCTTCTGCTGGTCGATGCGGCCGCCGAGGTGGATTATTACGCGGCCGACGTTACGCGCACGTGGCCGGTGAACGGCCGCTTCACCCCCGAGCAGCGCGCCATTTACGAGGTGGTACAGCGCGCGCAGGAGGCGGCGATCGCCCAGGTGCAACCCGGACGTCCGCAACGGGCGTTTCACGAAGCAGCGGTGCGCACGATCACCGAAGGCTTGATCGATCTCGGGCTGCTGCAGGGTGGCATCGACGAGAACGTCGAGCGCGAACGCTATCGCGACTACTACATGCACGGCAGCGGCCACTGGCTTGGCCTCGACGTGCACGACGTGGGCCGCACGCGGGACGCGCACGACCATCCCGTTACGTTTACTGCGGGTATGGTGACGACGGTCGAGCCGGGCATCTACGTGCACCGGGACCTAACCTGTGACGAACGGTTCAAAGGCATCGGCGTTCGCATTGAAGACGATCTGCTCGTCACCGAGGACGGGCACGAAAATCTTTCCGCCGCGGCGCCCAAACGTATCGACGAAATCGAAGCGATCGTCGGCAGCGGGGCCACGACCGTCGTCCGCTAATCGAGAGGACGCAGCATGCGTATCGGCATCATCGGTGCCTCGGGCTTCATCGGTAGACATCTGAGCGCCACCCTTCGCGCGCGTGGCGACGACGTGATCGCGGCCTCGGCGCGCGATCCGCGGGCCGCGGCAAGCACCGTCGCCGGATGCGACGTGCTCGTGAACCTGGCGGGAGAACCGATTGCGCAGCGCTGGAGCCCCGCCGTCAAAGAACGCTTGCGCGCAAGCCGTGTGGATGCAACCCGTGCCATCCTCGACGCGCTCGGAGAGCTGGAGCGGCGCCCCACGGCGTACGTGGCGGCATCGGCCGTCGGGTACTATGGCCATTCCGAAACCGCAACGTTCGATGAGACGAGCGCGGCCGGTACCGATTTTCTCGGTTCGCTCTGCGCGCAGTGGGAAGCGGCAGCGCGGCGCGCGCGCGAGCTTGGCATGCGCGTCGCGATCGTTCGCACCGGGATCGTCCTCGGCACCGACGGCGGCGCGCTGCAGCAGATGCTGACGCCGTTCCGCCTTGGCGCGGGCGGGGTCATCGGCAGCGGCCGCCAGTGGATGTCCTGGATTCACCTGGATGATCTCGTGCGCGTCTATCTCGCTGCGATCGACGGCGCCGAGGGCGTCATGAACGCGACCGCACCGATCCCCGTGACGAACGCGGAGTTCACGCGAACGCTCGGAGCGGTGCTGCACCGTTGGACGATCTTTCCGGTACCGGTCTTCGCCCTTCGGCTACTCTTCGGCGAGGGGGCCGACATTTTGATCTGCGGCCAGCGCGTACTGCCGAAGCGCACGCAGGAGCTTGGGTTCCGTTTCCGCTTCGAAGGGCTTGAGGATGCGCTGCGCGAGCTGCTCGAGCGCTAACCCGGCTCGTACACACCGCCCGTGATGCGCCGCACCGCATACGCAAGTGCAGGATCGCGCCCGGCTTGCAGGTCAGCGGCGGTGGGAATGATGGTGACGTCGGGCACTACGCCCTCTCCATCGGGGTGTGGCTTCGGTGCCCAAAAGTATTTCGTCGGAATCGAGAACCCGAGACCTGCGTGCGGTGAGTAGCCTTGATAGACCTCGCCGGTCGAATTCGCCGGCTCGCCCGTCTCCTCGCCGACGAGCGTGGCGAGCGCGAAGTCCTTGGCGGCGAGCGCGCAGAGCTGCGCCGACGAGAACGTGCCCGGCCCGATCAGCAGATACACGGGTCCGTCGTAGCGTAGCGGGTTCCGCCCGGGCGTTATCGTCGTGAAGCGCGTGGCATCGACAGTGAAGAGCGTTCCGTTGGGTAAAAACCATCCGAGCGGGTAGAGCGCGTTGTATTTTGCAAATCCGTACTCGCGTTTGAGACGCGAGGCGATACGTTCGCTGAACTTGCCGCCTTGTGAGAATGATTTGCTCTGAGCGTACGACCAAAGATCGTTATTCAGAGAGCTGTCACCGCCGCCGTTTTGGCGGATGTCGATGACGAGCCCCTCGATCGGGTGCGCCTTGATCTGCGCGAAGGTCGATTCGAGAAAGGCGTGAAAACGCAACGCGTCCTCACACGAATAGTACTCGATCAATCCAACGCGACCGTCCGCAATACGCTTGAAGGTGTAGGGAGCCGATCCCGTGGAGGATGCGGCATGCTGCAACGCATCTAGGGTCACGGCGCGCACGCGCGTCGCGACCTCCGCGCCGTCGGGACGGCGCGCAACGATCGCGAAGGCGTCCCGTGGGCCGAAACGCGCGTAAACGTACTCAATCGCTCTCGACGCCGCAAACGTGCGCCGTAGCGAGAGCGTCTGACCGCCTGTGACCGCGAGCATCCCGCGCATCAGGTCGGGCGCGCGCACCCCCTCGATCTCGACGACCTCCGATCCGCGTGGAACACGCGCAACGGCGCTCGCTGCGACGAAGAGACGATCCGCATCGAACTGTAGTGCGAACGGAACGATCGTTCCGCCGCGCTCGATATGGTGATCGAACGCCCGCCCCGTGGAGAGGCTCGCGTGTCCGTCGTTCAACGCGGCGAAGAGCGGCGCCGCCGCGAGGTAGAACCGCAAGGCATCCATCGGCTCGTGAATCTCCGCACGGATCCGTGCATGGAGCGCCTCGAATGCCGCCCGGTCGGTATAGAGATACGGGCGGGCGGCGACCTCGTTCAGCGTTGCGACGAGCCAATCGAGCTCACCACGGAGCAGCTCGGGCGCGATCCGCGCTCCGATCGGCGCGAACTCCGTCCGTGGAGGACGACCACCAAAAAACGTCTGCGGGCCGCCACCGGGCAGCGACGTTGCTAGAGTTCCCGCCGCAACCGCGCCGAGCGAGCTGTACAGAAACGTGCGGCGTGACGGCACTGACCAGACGTGCTTTACGCCGACGCCGTCTCGCGCATGGCGAACTCGAGCGCTTCGAGATGTTTCTCGGCATCCATCGCAGCCTTGCATCCCGCACCCGCGGCGGTAATTGCCTGCTTGTAGCGCAGATCGCTCACGTCGCCGGCGACGAACACCCCTTCGACGCTCGTCGCGGTGCCGTCGGGGGAAACGATGTACCCTGCCTCGTCGAGATCGATGTGCCCCTGAAACACACCGGTGTTCGGGGTGTGGCCGATGGCGATGAACAACGCGTCGGCCGCAAACTCGGTGATCTCGCCGGTCTCGATGTTACGCAGTTTGAGGCCCGTCATCACGGGATCGCCCAGCACCTCATCGACGACCGTGTTCCATACGAAGGCGATCTTCTCATGAGACATGGCGCGTTCGGCCATGATCTTGCTCGCGCGCAGATGATCGCGACGATGGATCACCGTCACCTTGCGTCCAAAACGCGTGAGGAAGAGCGCTTCCTCCATCGCGGAATCACCTCCGCCGACCACGACGATGTGTTTGTCACGGAAGAACGCACCATCGCACGTCGCACACGTCGAGACCCCGCGTCCGCGCAGCTTCTCCTCGCCGGGGATCTCCAGCCAACGCGCGCTCGCGCCCGTCGCTACGATCACGGTCTTAGCGTGAAACTCGCCATCACCCGTGCGCACCGTGAATGGACGCTTGCTGAAATCGACCCCCGTAACATCGACGTTCTCGATGCGCGCGCCGAATCGCTCAGCCTGCTCGCGGAACTTGATCATCAGGTCGGGGCCCATGATGCCCTCCGGGAATCCCGGGAAGTTTTCGACATCGGTCGTCAGCATCAACTGGCCGCCATACAGGCCGCCCGCAAGGACTAAGGGATTCAGGTTCGCGCGCGCCGCGTAGATCGCGGCGGTGAGTCCGGCGGGGCCGGAGCCGATGATGATGACTCGTTCCATGGTCGCGCTAGCTTCGACCCGCACCCCGGCCATCCCGGTTGCAGACCCGCTCCGCGTGCCCCCACCCCTTTTCGCCACTCTATGCTACGTCGCAGTGTACAACGGGCGTAACGAGCTCGGCGCGAAGCGATTATCAGCGGCCGGGCATCATGTCCCAGGGAATAATGCGCGCCCTATAAACCGGGCTTTTCGCTATCCCGGCTTCCTCCCGTCCCGGCTACACTTGGACGATGAGTACACCGGCATCGCGCAAGTTCCATCTCGCCATGCTTGCCGCGGCACTGCTCGCGTTCTTCCAGGTCGCACCGTCGCTCGCGACGACCTGCGCGGGGCCCGACGTGGCCGTCGTTTCGGTCGTCGTCAAGGCCATAGGAACGAACGGCGCACTCAATCGTTACCGATTGCTGGCCAAGGTCGTCAACCTCGGCCGCGTTGCCCAACTCTCAAACACGCTGCAATTCGTTGACATCTATAAGGGTCGCGTAAAGCAAGATTCGCGCGGCATTCCTCCGCTCAAACCCGGCCAGTCATACGCATTCGAATATGTAGCGACGCGGTCCGCCCAGGCCGGCAGCCACACGACGGAACTCGCCTTTCGAATGAACGTCCGCTCACCTCGTGGAGCGCAAGACTGCAGCACCGGTAACGGCATCAGTATGGTCAGCTTTTAAGATATGGATGTATTTGTAGCGCTTGCGCCTGCGGCATTCTTCTGCTTGATCGCGCTGTCGCCAACGTCCGCGCAACTCCTCGTCGCCAATAACAACGGTCACCTCGTCCGTAAGGAACGCTCATGACAACTCGTGCAATTTTCCGCATTGCCTCAACGATCGTCGCAGCGGCGCTGTTGTTTGCGATTCTTCCGGTACGCTCCAACGCGCAAAATCTCTCGTCGTTCAGCTTGTCGAACCTCGTGAATCTCTTGTTGAACACGACGCCACCCGCGCTACCACAGTACTATCAACCCTCTGCGCCGCAACAAAATATGATCTGGCAGCCGGGATACTGGTCTTACGGGCAAGGCGGATACTTTTGGGTACCCGGCACCTGGGTGTACCCGCCGCGAACAGGGCTCTATTGGACCCCCGGATATTGGGGATCGGACGGCGGCGGGTACCGCTGGAACCCCGGATATTGGTCGCAAAGTGTGGGCTATTACGGCGGCGTCAACTACGGGAACGGCTATTACGGAAACGGCTACAGCGGCGGCCGCTGGCACGGCAACGATTTCTACTATAACACCGCCGTAAGCAACGTTCAGACCAGGTACGTGCGGTATGTCTATGTCGATCGCACCGCCCTCGTGAATCAATACCGTGGGAATCGCATTTCGTATAACGGGGGACGCGGCGGATTCAGCGCGCACCCGACGCACGCGGATGTTGCGGCTGCCCGCGAACGGCATTACCCAATGACGAGCGCACAGCGGCAACACATACTTGTCGCCTCACAGAATCGCAATTACCTTGCAAGCGTAAACCACGGGCGCCCCGCGGTCGTCAGCGTCCCGAGGCCGCTTGCGGCGCACAATCATCCCGTCGGCTTTAGTCCGGTGAGATCCAGCGATCGTATTCAACATGCGGCCCCAGTGCGTCGACCGCAGCAACAACACGAGGCCCCGGTGCGTCGGCCGCAGCAACAACGCGCGCCATCGCATCAACACCACACGAAACCCCATGCGAAAGCTACGTCGCAACCGGCGTTAAGGTAACATCATGCGTTTTCTAGGTTATATCATCGCATTGCTTCTCTGCTCCGGCGCAATAGCCGTTGCGGATCCGCCCGCGACGTTTGGAACCCCGCCGTCCGGCCAAATTCCGATTCTCTACAACGATCACACGGTCTATGCGAAGCCGGACATCCTCAAAAAAGGGCGCGTCCTTGCTGCGTTAGCTAAAGATGGACAAATTTACCGGCGCGAACGACGCCGACGGCGCGACCGCGATCTATGCAACCGGCTTTAACTCGAACGCCGCGTTCCTCATAGCGGCCCAGGCTGCCGTGACCAATGCATACACCTTGGCGTCGGCTGCGCATGCAGGCACAATCACCTTCCTCCGAGGCGTGGATCTTTCGCAAGCGAGTTCCGGCGTCAGCAACTGCGGACCGGCTGGAAACGCGGCCTGCGGTGTCGGAACTCTTGGTGCCGGCGTGTACAACTCGGCCTCAACCATGTCGATTACGGCGGGGCCGTTGACTCTTGACGGTGGGGGAAACGCGCAAAGTGTATTCATCTTCCAGATTGGGTCCGCGCTCACGATGGCCGCACCCGGCGGCAATATGATCCTGGTGAACGGTGCGAATGCTTGCAACATCTACTGGGCCGATCTCAGCGGAGCGACGCTCGGCGGTGTGCCCACGGGCGCGTCGTTCTATGGGAACATTCTCGCTCCAACCGGCGCGATCGCGATAAGCACAGCCATCACCACGTTCAAGGGTCGAGCCTTAGCCGGTAGCGCCGGCGTCACGATTTCCGCACCGACGACCGGTCTGACCATTACCGGACCTGGCGGCAACTAATCAATGCGGAACGTGACGGCATGACATGGCGCGGCTCGCAACGGAAGTTGCGAGCCGCGCCATGGCGAACGTGTGCGGCATGGACGATTGGCCGCGAATTCCGCTCGAGGATACGTTCGGCGACGTGCTGCGCAAAGCCATGCGTGGCGCCGGCCTCGATCAGCGTATGCTCGCCGCACGCAGCGGGATCGACGCGCAGTCGATCACGCGCTGGTTGAAGGACGACGGCACCGCAACCATACCCCAAGCGCGCGCCCTTGCAACCGCGCTTGGGCTTAGCCCCGAACGGCTCGCCGAGCGTGCGCTCGGAATCTGGTATCCGCAGATCCCGCGGGTTGATGATGTGCGCCATCACCCACAAGACCCGCATCCAAGTAACGGGTACGTCGTCTTCCTCGACGGCGGCAAGCGAGCGGCGCTGGTCGATCCGGCAGGCGTGCCCGAACGCCTCGTGCGCATGCTGCGTGATGGCGCGTACGGCCTCGAGTACATCCTGATTACGCACAAGCACGCTGACCACTGCGACGCGACGCATGAGGTCGCGACGGCGTTTCCCGATGCCAAGATCGTGATGCACGAACTGGACGTACATGCCATCGGCACGCTCGCGCGCTCAGCTCTGCGGGTGCGCGACGGCGAGGAACTACCCTTCGGCGACGGCGCGCGCATTCGCATGTTGCACACCCCTGGACATACCGATGGCTCGTCGTCCTATCTCGTACGCTCGACCCTCTTTACCGGCGACACGCTCTTTGCCGGAAGCGTCGGCGGCGCGTATGGCAACGCCAGCACCTACGATGACATCCTCAACGGCATCCGCTCAAAAATCTTCACCCTTCCCGACGATACGGTGCTGATGCCCGGGCATGGCCCGCCCTCGACCATCGGTCAAGAGCGCGCGCATAACCCATTTTTTCATGATCATGACGGGTGATCGTTCACCCTGGTGGTACCGGCAACGCGGGCTGATCTTTCTCGCGTTCTACGTCCTTGGGTTCACCGCCGGCGCATGGCTCTGCACAAGCACGGACGACAACACGACCTTCGCGTGGCTTGGCCTGCACACGGGAATCGACGATCGCGTGTGGCTCGCCATCGCCGTGGCTGCGAGCCTGGGCGGCTGGGCTCTGCGACTCGTGGGAGCCGCCTATCTACGCGATCGCGTCGTACAGCATCGCGATGCACAGGCCGAAACGCTCTGCGTTAGCGGACCATTTCGCTTCGTCCGCAATCCGCTCTATCTCGGCAACATCATCCTCGCACTCGGCATCGGCGCCTTCGCGCCGGTCTGCGGGCTGGGATTGCTGCTCCTCGGCACCACGGGATTTGCGTGGATTCTCGCCACGTACGAAACGCACGTCATGCGCGCCCGATTCGGCGAGGCCTATTGCTCCTACGAACGCAGCGTCCCCGCGCTCGTTCCGCGCATCACGGCGGTCGCCGCGCTCGGTCCGGAGACGACGCCGTCGTTTCGTTCGGGCATGCGTTCGGAATTGCTCACCGCTGCACTCGCCGCCGCAACCATCATCGCGTGCTTTGCGCCCGAGCGCGCGCCCCTTATCTTTGCCGTCGGCTGGTTAGCCGGCGTTGCGACGCGGATCGGCGTTAGCGGGTCGCGTTCGGCACCCTGACGGTGCGTCCATCGCTGGTGCGAATCACCGCGCCGCTTGCGTGCGGAGCGTTGTCGGTTTCGCGAATCAGCTCGAACTGCAGCACCACCGTGCCCGAGGCTGGAATCTTTTCCGAGACCTGCATCGGCGAACACACGTGTTCGTTACAGAACGCGGCGATCCAGCCGTCGGCGATCCCGGAGGCCGTCACGCGCACCGTACTCCCGGGCTTCCCGGCGATCGAGAGGCGGTACTTTGCCGCCGCTTGCGTTGCGGTCGGGAGATTTTTTCCGTTCCAGGGCGAGATGGCGAGCGAGACGAGCGCGAGGGTAGGCAGCACGTAGGTCCTCCTTAGGTACGCAGTTTGTGTCCGATCGCCATCATGCGTAGCGCCACGAGAAAGGCACCCATGGCAAGCACGGCGATCATCGAAACGGAAAAGCCCAGCGAGAGATAACTCACGCCCGTAAAGCTGTAACGAAACGCGTCGATCGTGTAGAAGATCGGATTGAAGAGTTCCAGGTTACGTAGCGCTGGAGGCAGCATCTGCGCCGAGGTGAATACGCCGCCGACGAAGGTGAGCGGCGTGATCACGAAGGTGGTGAGCGCGGCCAAGTGATCGAACTTCTCGGCAAGCAATCCGAAGATCAAGCCAAGCGACGAAAACAGAATCGAAACCAGGCACAGCACCGACGCATAAAGCAGCCAGTGTACGGGCCACGTGTGAACCAGCACAGCGCCCATGAGCGTGATGAGCGCCGCGATCAGCAACGCGCGCACGAGACTGCCGAGTACGTATCCGCTTGCCATCTCGAATGCCGACATCGGCGCGATCAGCATCTCCTGAATCGAGTTCATGAAGCGCCCCTGAAAGATCGAACTCGAGCACTCCCCGTACGACGAGTCGATCACCTGTAGCATGATGAGACCCGGAATCAAAAACTGCGCGTAACTTACCCCTTGCACGCTCGAAATCCGATTTCCGAGCGCGAGGCCAAATACGAAGACGTAGAGCAGCGTCGAAATGATCGGCGGCCAGATGACCTGATTGATCACTTTCATCGTACGAATCAGTTCGCGACGCACGAGCGTCATGAGCCCGATACGATTGAATCCGTCGGTGGCCATCACGAGCGGGTCAACTCCAAAAAGACGTCCTGAAGGCTTGACCCCTGCGCGATCAAGTCGCGGGTGGATTGCTGCGTCACGATCCGCCCCTCGCGTATGATCGCGATCGTCTTGCAGAGCGTCTCCGCCTCTTCCAGATAGTGGGTGGTAAGAAAGATGGTCAGCCCGTCCCGGTTGAGCTCGCGCAGTAGATCCCACAACTCCAATCGCAATTCCACGTCGACGCCCGCGGTCGGTTCGTCGAGAATGATGAGTTTGGGCTCGTGAATCAGCGCTCGGGCCAGCGTCAATCGGCGCTTCATGCCACCGGAAAGACGCGTGAACTCTTGTTTTGCCTTCGAGGCGAGCCCGAAACGCTCGAGCAACATATCCGCACGCGCGCGCACCGACGGGCCGCGCAAACCGAAGTAACCGGCTTGAAAAATCAGGACGTCGCGGATCGAGAGGTAGCGGTCGAAGTTATACTCTTGCGGTGCAAGACCAATCAGACGGCGCGCCTCCCGCCACGCTTCGTGCGCGTCGTACCCGAAGACGCGTATGCGTCCGCTCTCCGGGCGCGCGAGCCCCACGATCGCGTTGATCGTCGTCGTCTTGCCCGCGCCGTTCGGGCCGAGGAACCCAAAAAACTCACCGGCATCGACGCGCAGAGACACGTCGTTGACGGCGGTGAACTTGTCATAGCGTTTGACCAGATTGTCGATCTCGATCGCGGGGCTCACGATGGTTACGGCACGAATCCTTTGAGGCGCTTGTAGCGGTGGCGCCGCAGGGTGGCAACCAACTCGTCGCTCCCAGGAATCCCACAATCGGTCAATTGGGTTGCAACGCGCTTCACATCGAACTCGACGCGGCGGTGCTTGACCTCCCAGCCTCCGGGCCGCTGGGTGAAAATCGCATATCCGGCACGCGCATCGCCGTCCTTCGGCAGGCCGGCTGATGCGACGTTGACGAGCAGCTTCCCACGCCACACCCGGACGTAGGGCAGGTGCAGATGTCCAAACGCGATCGTCAGAGCCGGTTCATCACCGACCAGACGTTCGAGCACCGCATCGCCGGCATCGGGCCACAGGTGCTCGATATCGTTCTTGGGATTCGCGTGAACGACGAGCAGTTGTTCGGAACCTTCGCCGATCCTAAGCGCGAAGGGAAGTTCACGCATCCACGCTAGCCACTTCTCGCCGATCTCTTGGCGCGTCCACGCCAACTGCGCCGACTCGATGGCGTCGAAGGATTCGCCCTCCGGATCGCTCAGATAGCGCTCGGTGTTTCCACGCACCACGGTCGCACCGACCTCTTCGAGCCGCTGCAGCACCTTCTTCGGCTTGGGCCCATCGACGCACAAATCGCCCGCCGCCACGATCGCATCGGCGCCGCCCTGCGCGTGCAAATCTGTCAGGCACGCATCGAGCCCGGCAAGGTTTCCGTGAACGTCTGAGAGGACGGCGACGCGCACTTAGTCGCGTTTGAGCGCGAGCGCGAGCATCGACGGCGTAAGCCCGATCTTCTCGAAGTCGTAGAGATCGATGCCTTCCACCACGATGCCTGCTTTGCGCATGACCGCAAGCGACGTACGGTAGCGCACATCGGCGATTACGTGACGCTCCCCAAGGCACAGCACGCCCGCGGCCATGTCCTCACCGCGTTCTAGTGCGATCGTCTTGAAGCCGTCGAATGCCGCCGCATCCACTTTATCGGACGACACGACGAGCGTATCTTTTGCAACCGCGCTTGCGACCGCGCGCAGCGACGGCGCATCGGCTGCAAGCGTCACCTCGACGACGCGGTAGCCGTGCGCTCGTGCAACCGCAGCGAAACCAGCGCGTCCGATCGTGTTGTTGCGGGCGCTGACACCGACGAAGGCCGTGCCACCAATCAGCAACACGTCGCCGCCATTGAGCAAACCCGGCGCCGCGATGTGTCCTGCGAGCGGAACGTCGTGCTGTGCAAACGCACTCTGCATGCGATCCGCCTCGGCCCGGCGCGACATCGCGCTCGGCCGCATGATCATCGCACCGTCTTCGAACGCTACGGCCGCATCGGCGACCGCGGCATCGTACGGATCGTCGCCGAGCGACTCGAGCACGATCGTCTCCACGCCGAAATACGCGAGCGTCTTACGCAAGATCTCGTGCTGCTCGAGCGTGCGCGCGTACACCGCGCCGGGCTCGCCCGGAAGGGGGGTGCCTTGCTCGATACCGGCTGCGGGCTTCACCAGCACGGCGGCCCGCAGCTTACCCGTGGGTGTCCCCACGAGGCGCGGACCGAAGTGGATCGCGTCCTTGGTCGTCATGATTCCTAGCTATGGCAGTGGTTGGTATGGTGTCGGATACGGGACCGCACCGAAAAAATCCGCCATGTCGGTGGCCAAGAGATCTTGGAGCGAGAGCGCATCGAGTCCCAGAATCTCCTCTTCGGTCTTGACGACGCTTGCGACCGAGAGGTGGTTCCGGCCCCGGTAGCCGGGCTTCGCGAGCGGTGAGACCACGAGCGCAAAGCTCCGCGCCATGTTGACGCGGTCCACGGTGGCTCCCGTCACCCCATCGCCCACCACGAAGATGGCCGTGGACGACCAGTGCGGGGTGTTGGAAAGGTAGCCCACGATCTGTCCAAGGGCCCGGTCGGCATCGGTTTCGCTTGCGGGCGTGCCGGTCGTGGGTAGCCAGATGTAGGTGAAGGCCGGCTCCGCGTCATCGGCAACCAGGCGACTCATATCGGTTACAAACTCATGTGCGCGGGTGGTGTCGGCGATCTGCGGGTTCCAGCCCGCATAGTGCAGATCGACATGGCCATCCAGTGCGGCAAGGGCAGGCACGTTGCGCGCATAGAGGCCACCGAGCGGCGCCTTCGCGTCGGGCTCGTAGCCCGAGAGGTTCAACATCGCGCCATAATCGCGATACGTCAGGTTCGCACGTGCGAGCGCGTTGAAGAGATAGCCGTTACGCGGATACTCCTCCGGATCTTGCGCGTGCGCGTCGAACCCGCCGCGCCCACCCGCAACGTGGAGCGTCTGGTTCGCATAGAGCGTCGCGGCGCCGCCGAACCCTACCTGTGCGTTTGCGTCGAGATTCAAATCGTCGGCGTAAAAGTTCTCGGCCAACCCGTATTGGTCAGCGAGCGCTTGCAGGTTCGGCATCGTGTACACCGGCGCGGCCCCGAAGAACGCATCGTAGGTTCCGATCCCCATCGAGATGTACACGACGTGATCGATCACGTTACTACGCTCGTGCGAACGCAACGGCGGCACGACCGGATTCGGGCGCGCCACCGCAACCTTGCGCGTGTACCGCAACGCCGAGAGCGTCGCTTTCATCAGCGGCAATTTTTTTGTGTCGATGCGTTGCAGCATGCCCCAACCGTCAACCCCATGGGCGCTTGCAACGTAGAGATAGCGACCATGCGGCGAGAGCGCGAGCGCGGTGGGATAGGAGCCGGTCGGAATCAGGCCCAGGCGATGCAACTGTGCCGGCGTGCGCGCGTCGAGCACCGCCACCGCGTTGAGTCCCGCGAGCGCGACGTAGAGACGCTTTCCATCGGCTGAGAGCGCTTCGGCACTCGGCTGCGTACCGTACGGTGCATCGACGAATAGGCGCAGATCGAGCCCGCCGATCACATGCGGTGTCGGATGCAGCTTCACGGTCGCAACGCGATCCACGTTGGAAAGCGCGACGTATGCGTACTCCCCGTCGCGGCGCACCACGATCGCCCCGGGACGGGCACCGCCGATGATCGTGGTACCGTCGGGTATCGGGTCCATGCGAACGATGCTCGCGTCGGGAGAATCCGGTATGAGGTCGCCAACTGCGTCGAGTGGCTCGACCGAGAGCGACGACGATCTCTCGGGATCGGCTTTCGCGTTGACGAACCTCGGCGCCGTGCGCGCATGCGCGAGCGTGCGATAATGGCTGAGGCCGCCGTTGGTAACATAGGCGCGGTCCGCGCTCACGGCAACGCCGTACGGCGCATACCCGGTGGGCACACGGTGCAGCACGCGGCGCTGCGCGATGTCGATCGCGCTCACCGTATCGTCGAGGTTACTCGCCACGTAGGCGATGCGCCCGTTCGGCGATATGTCGATGCTCGCTGGAAAGGCGCCGACGGGAATGACTACCGGTTCAGCGCTGAGCGTTCCGTCGGCGGAAAGATCGAAGACGCGGACGACGCCGGTCGGACCGTCCGACGCAAGCACGATCGTGCGTGATGGATCCTGCGGATCGCGCACGGCGGCGACGCCGACAAAAAACGCATAGGTCGGAGCATGAAAGACGCTCGCGACGCGCATCGTATGCGTATCGACGACCGCTAGGCTGTAGCCGGGCACAAGGTTCGGCGAAGGGGGCGTGCTTGGAGCATTCGTGAGTTGCTCGTCGTTACTCACGATCGCGTAGCGTCCATCCGGCGTTATCGCAACGCCGAGCGGATTGGTTCCCACGAAGGTTGCAGCACCCAGGGGAGCAGCGATGCGCCCGTCGGGCAGCACCGCGTCAGTCCGATGCACGCGATTGCTCCCGGCCGGGCGTTTACCGGCCGGTGCGGAGTACGCGGTGAGTGGTGGGTGATGGGGCACGGCAGCCAGCAAAACGGCGGCCAAAGCCGCCGCGAGGGGTTCGCGAATCTTCACGTCGCCTAGGCTACGGACGCGGCTCCCGAGGGACCTGCCCTCCGCGCGCCCGCTCGGCTACCCTGCGTATGGGCGAAGGGCAATCCCGACCCGGCGAACGCCTTCGCGCGCCACCGCCTCGTCGAGGTGGCCGAACGAGAGCCGGATCGCTGGCGGGCCCGAACGCGTGGGGTAGAACGGATCGGCCGGCATCACGAGCACCCCCTCGCGGGCGCAGGCATCGAAGGCGGCCTGGGTGGAGAGGCGCGGGGGCAGCGCGAGCCACACGTTCACACCGGCTGCCGGCGGCCGGACGTTGGCCCAGGGCACGTGCTCGGCCAACGCTTCCAGGAAGGCGTCGCGGCGGGCGCGGTAGAGTGCCCGGGCGTTACGCCAATGGCGTGGGTAGGCCGGCGAGTTCATGAAGCGCCACAGCGCGCGCTGCGTCAACGTCGAGGTAAAGACGTCGGCGCGCACCTTTGCCACCTCCAGCGCCTCGGCGATCGCGCCCTTGGCATGGAGATACCCGATGCGCAGGGCTGGGAAGATCGATTTCGACAAGCTCTCCATCACGATCACACGCCCGTCGGTATCGAAGGCGGCAAGCGGCGGTGGCGCGCTGGCGTCGTAGGTCATCTGCCAGCCTGTCTGATCCTCGAGAATCACGACGTCGTACCGGCGCGCGAGCGCCACGAGTTGCTTGGCGCGGCGTTGCGGCAACACGACACCGGTTGGATTCTGCGCGATCGGGTTGACGTAAAAAAGGCGCGGCCGATACTCGGCAAAGACACGTTCCACGTCGTCGGGGCGCACGCCGCCGGCATCACCACGCACTTCGACATAGGTGACATTGCGGGCGTCGAAGACCCCGAGCGTTCCCGTAAACGCTGGGCTCTCGCTTGCCACCACGTCGCCCTCGTTCAAGAGCAACTGCGCCACCAGATCGACCGCCTGCTGTGCGCCGCTGCACACGATCACGTCATTCGCCCGCGCGTTTGCGCAACCGCGCCCACGTAAAAATCCGGCGAGCGTCTGCGCGAGTTGGTCGTCACCCGTGGACGACCGGTACTGCATCGCTTCGGGCGGATCGTCGAGCAGCGTGCGATGGAGCGCGCGTCCGAAATCGTGCAGCGGGAACGTCTCTGGCGCAGGATGCCCCGTGGCAAGCGAGATCGCGCCTGGTGCGGTTGCGCGCGTAAGTTGCTCCATCACGCCCTCGAGCCGCTGCGCACGCGCGAAACGCGCCACATCGGGCTCCCAGCGGCGCGCAAACGGCGTCGTCGTCTCAGGCGGCGGCGCGACGAACGTACCTTTGCCCACTCGCGAGATCACACGGCCGCGCGCTGCAAGCAACTCGTAGGCTTGCGAGACGGTCACGAGGGCACATCCCAAGTCGCGCGCGAGGTCGCGCATCGCCGGAAGCCGCTCGCCCGGCTTGAGCGCATTGGAACCGATCGCGTCGGCCAATTGGTCGGCGAGTTGCACGTAGAGCGGCCGTGCATCGGCCGGCTCGAGCCGGAGGTTCACCTAGGTTTTGTCGAGGCGATACCCGATACCGCGCACGCTCGAAATCTCGAGCGGCGCTCGCACCTCGTCAAGTTTTTTGCGTAAAGCCGCGACGTGCACATCGACCACGCGCGTCGGCACGCCCGAGGTATCGTTCCACACGTCTTCAAGGATCTGCGCGCGCGTGAGGAGTCGCCCTTCGGCTTCACCCAAAAACCACAGCAAACGGAACTCGAGCGCGGTCAACGAGACCGTCTGATCGCCGTGAATGAGCGTGTGGAAATCGCGATCGAGCGCAGCGGCACCCAGGTTCAGCAAGTTGGCACCGTCACGGCGTTGCGACGTCTTCTCGCGGCGACGCAAGAATGACGCGACGCGCGCGACGAGTTCGTTGCCGGAGAACGGCTTGGTAATGTAATCGTCCGCGCCAAGTCCGAGGCCGAGCAGAATATCTTGCTCGCGCGAATGGCCGCTCACCATAAGGATGTAGCAGTTCGTCGAATTCGAGAGCGAGGTGCATACGTCGAGACCGGAGATGTCGGGCAGCCCGACGTCGAGGATCACGACGTCCGGCTTATAATTGTCGGCAAGCTCGAGCCCCTCGGCCCCATTGCCGGTAACCCGCACCTCGTAGCCTGCGCGTTCCAGCACGGTCTGTTCGAGCCGGGCGACGTCGTCGTCATCCTCGATTACCAGTATCCGGGCTAATGCCATCCTGGGTGCGCTCCTATCCCTAGCAACAAATCCTCTACACCCTTATGTCGTTCTCTTCGTCCTCATTCTTTACAATCGACCGGCGGGCCACGCCTTCATCCACCGCAGCAGCGGCCACCGCCTTGGCCACCGCGTCCACGACCCGCGGGTCGAAGACGCTCGGAATGATGTACTCCGAGCTGCGCTCGTCGTCGGTCACGATCGCCGCGATCGCGTAGGCCGCCGCAATCTTCATCCGCTCGGTGATACGGCTCGCGCGCACGTCGAGCGCTCCACGGAAGATCCCCGGAAATGCGAGCAGGTTATTGACCTGATTCGGAAAGTCCGAGCGGCCCGTGGCCACGACGGCGGCTACCGGAGCCGCAACGTCGGGCATGATCTCGGGCGTGGGGTTCGCCATGGCGAAGATGATGGGGTCCCGGGCCATCGTCGCGATGTGCTCGGGCTGCAAGATGCCCGGCGCCGAAACGCCGATGAAGACGTCGGTTCCGGCCAGCACCTCCGAGAGTCCGCCATGACGGTTCTCGCTGTTGGTATGCTCGGCGAGCCAGCGCCAGTGCGAATTCTCGTAGCGGTCGTCGCGATTGAGCGCGCCGTTACGATCGACCGGAATCACGTCGCGCACACCGGCACCGAGCAGCATCTTGATCGTGGCGGTGCCCGCCGCACCGCTCCCCGACACCACCACGCGAAGGTCGTGCAGGTCCTTATCCACCACCTTCGCTGCATTGATGAGCGCGGCAAGGATGACGACCGCGGTGCCATGTTGATCGTCGTGCATGACCGGAATATCCAGTCGCTCGATCAGGCGCCGCTCCACCTCAAAACAACGCGGTGCAGAGATATCCTCAAGGTTGATGCCGCCGAAGATCGGCGCGATCCGCACGACCGTCTCGACGATCTCATCGACGTCCTTCGTATCGAGGCAGATCGGGAACGCATCGATGTCGGCAAACTGTTTGAAGAGCATCGCCTTGCCCTCCATCACCGGTGCCGCACCGAGCGGCCCGATATCACCCAACCCGAGCACTGCCGTTCCGTCGGAGACGACCGCAACGGTGTTGCGTTTGATGGTAAGCGAGAACGCCTTGTTCGGGTCCGCGGCGATTGCCATCGACACGCGCGCCACACCCGGCGTGTACACGGTGGAGAGATCCTTGCGCGTTTTCACCGGAATCTTCGGCTCGACACGAATCTTCCCACCCAGATGCGCAAGGAAGGTCGAATCGGAGACCGAGACGATTCGCACGCCGTCGAGTGCCTCAACGGCGTCGCGCAGTTCGGTTGCGATCGCGTCGTTCGAGACGTTGATCGTCACGTCGCGTACCACGCGGCTGCGCGTAACCGAACGCATATCCACCGCGACGATCTGTCCGCCGGCGTCGCCGATCGCATTAGCGAGGATACCGAACGCGCCGTCCTCGTTCGGCATCTCGATGCGCATGATGAGCGTAAAGCTGATCGCCACCTGGGCCATGGGGTACCTCCGCCGTTAGTTGCCGCTGATCGTCATCTCCGCTACGCGAAACGACGGTGACACGATCGAGCCGTCAAAACGCAAGTCGTTACCAACCATATCGACGGCGGCGAGCATATCGCAGAAGTTCCCCGCGACGGTACATTCATCGATCGGGTACGTTAACTCACCCTGTTCGATCATGAACCCGCGCGCGCCTCGGCTGTAGGTGCCGGTTGCGTGTTCGGTTGCAAAACCGATCGTGTCGAGTACGAGGACGCCGCGCGGTGTTGCCGCGATCATCTCGGCCAACCCGCGATCGCCGGCCTCGAGATAAAAGTTATTTGCCCCGATCCCGCCTCCGGTCGAGTTGCCGGTCGTCGCCGCACCCAGCTTGCGCGCGTAATACGAGTCATACAGGAACGTCCGAAGGACGCCGCGCTCGAAGACCGGCGTGCGGCGCGTCGCCACACCCTCCCCGTCGAACGGCGCGCTGCCCAACCGCCCGGCCAGCGTCCCGTCATCGACGATCGAAACGAGAGCGCTCCCGACGCGATCGCCGATACGGTCGGCGAGAAACGAGTTTCCAACGGCCACGTTTGCGGCATTGACGGCCGCAAAGATGTCGTCGAGCACCGCCGCCGCGATATCGCGTTCGAAGATCACCGGCACCCGCATCGTCGGCGGCTTGCGCGCGCCGAACATCTCCACCGTGCGTCGCGCGGCCAAGGCTGCAACCGTCTCGTTGGCATCCAAATCGCGTGAGTGACTGGCGGCGGTTCCGTAATGGGCAGTACGCTTCACGCCGCCGGATTCGGCCACCGGGCTCGACGAGCGCGACGCTTGCGTGCTGACATACGCATCGGCGAAGCCGTGCGAATTCGCGAGTGCAACGAGCGTCTGCGCATCCGCGTAGTGCGATCCGCTCGAATTGACGATACGCGCATCCGCCTCGCGGATCAAACGCTCGATCGCGAGCACGTCATCGATCTTCTGCATATCGTCGCGGGTTGCAAGATGCGCGTCGAAGAGGTCCAGGTCACCCGCACAGCGTCCGCACGCATCCGGCAACGCCGCGAACGGATCGGCCGCGACGAACGGTGCCTGCGCCAACGCCTCGCGCAGTACGCGATCGATACCCTCCACGGTCAGATCCGATGTCGTGACGCTCACACGTCGGCCCGCATTGAATAGGCGCAGATGCAACGAACGACCGGT
The DNA here is from genome assembly GCA_027452165.1 of Vulcanimicrobiota bacterium. Lineage (GTDB taxonomy): Bacteria > Vulcanimicrobiota > Vulcanimicrobiia > Vulcanimicrobiales > Vulcanimicrobiaceae > REEB354. The sequence continues at coordinate 126,959 of DAIDGX010000023.1, forward strand.
GCTCTGTTCGAGTTTGCTAATCGTCCGCTCACGCGCCTCTACATGGAAGCGACGCGTGATGCTCAGCGCCGCCTCGGCCTCGGCAGCCCCGGCGCGTTGCGCGCGCGCCACCGCTTCACTTGCAAGCGAAATGGCGTCGTCCGGCGTCATGCTTGCGTCCCTCCAACCGTAATCGATGAAATCTTGACCGTCGGCATACCGACGCCGACGGGCACATGCTGGCCGCCCTTGCCGCAGGTGTAATGGCGCCGTGCGAGCCTGCTGTCGTTCGCCACGGCCGTCACCTTCGTCATCGCGTCCGGTCCGTTCCCAACGATCGTCGCGTTCTTCACCGGCGCCGTCACCTTGCCGTTTTCGATCAAGTAGCCCTCGGCGACCATGAAAACGAAATCGCCTTTACTGATCTCCACCTGACCGCCCGCGAACGACTTTGCGTAGAGCCCGTGCTTCGTCGAAGCGATGATTTCTTCGACGGTGGATTCACCGCTCGGCATATACGTGTTGCACATGCGCGGCTGCGGCATGAAACGAAACGATTGACGGCGCCCGCTACCGGTCGAGGCCGTGCCCATGAGCCGGGCGTTGAGCGTATCCTGCATGTATCCGCGCAAGACACCCTTCTCGACGAGCACTTTATGCTGGCCCGGAATGCCCTCATCGTCAACGGCGACGCTGCCGCGCTCCTCGGGAAGGTTACCGTCATCGTAGATCGTCACGAGCTCGCTTGCCACACGCTCGCCGACGCGCCCGCTGTAGAGCGAGGTCCCGCGGCGATTGAAGTCGCTCTCGAGCCCGTGCCCCACCGCTTCATGCAACAACACGCCGCCGCCACCGGCGCCGACCACCATCTCCATCTCGCCCGCCGGTGCGGGTCGCGCATCGACGTTCGTCGTCGCAACCCGTGCCGCGTCGCGTGCCAACTCGTCGGGCGCGTGGGTATCGAAATACGCGATCGAGGTACGGCCGCCGTCCCCGACATACCCCGACGCTCGCTCGCCGTGCGCAAGGGCTACGGCCTGCACGCCGAAGGTGACCATCGGGCGGTGATCGTGTACGTAACGGCCATCGCTCGTTGCGATCCACACATCTTGCAACTCGTCTGCCACATGGGCATTCACCGCGACGATGCGTGCGTCGTACGCACGGGCCGCGCGATCGGCGCGTTCGAGCAAGGCCACGTACTGTGCGGCCGCGGCGTGCTCGCCGCGGGTCTCGTCGTAGAGAGGCGGCACGGACATCGTGGTGAGTTCAACCCGGTGCTCCGCCCCACTCGGCGCGCTTCGCGCTATCAACGAGGCGGCATCCGCCGCGCGTAACAACGCGTCGAGCGAGAGATCGTCCGAGTACGCGTACCCCGCAGACTCACCGACGACGACGCGCACGCCAACGCCCTGCGTCAGCGCGGTTGTGCCCTCGTGGATGGAGCCGTCCTGCAGCCGAAAGGCATAGGACCGCCGCCGTTCGCAAAAGATATCGGCGTAGGTTCCGCCGTGACGCAGCGCGCGCGCGATCAGGCGCTCTAACGTGAGGATATCGAGCATGCCGTCTCCTACCATGACGCCAATCGATCCACGGCGCGCACGTATGCTTCGTCGGGATCGCCGGGTGAATCGTTGATCATAAACGCGAAGATCATCCGGCCGTGATGATCGGTGTCGACGTATCCCGCGAGCGAGGCCGCGTCGCTCAAATGCCCGGTCTTCGCGTGGATACGCGCGGGCGAGATCGTAAAGTCGTAGTACTTGAGCGTACCGTCTTTGCCTCCCTCGGGAAGCAAGGGATACAGCTCGGTTCCGTCGCCGCGCAGCTCCGCATCGCTCAAGATGCGAGCGAGCGTGATCGCCGCGACTCGATTGCTCTCGGCCAAGCCGCTGCCGTCAACCAGATGAATGTTCGGCGTCGGTATCCCGCGCGATCGCAAGAACTGTAACTCGGTCGCGATGCCCGTCCGGTCGTCGGCAACGTTCGTCGCGTTGCCGCCGAGCGTGCGCATCAACTGCTCGGCGTAATGGTTGTCCGAGATGTAGAGCATGTGGCGAAGGAGCACCGGCAAGACTTTCGAGCGATGATCCCACAGCACCACGCTCGCGAGGGGTGCCGTGCCGGCACGCGCGGGCTGTTCGACGGTGACGCCCGCATCGCGTAACATCGCGTCAAGCACCGCGCCGTCGTAGCGCGGCATCCCGTGCACCGGAAGCCAGTACTTTTCCTCAACGCCGGCCGGAATCGTGCCGTGAAGATAAAAGGTGTTCGGGGTTTCCATCGCCGCGATGATCACGTCGTCCGAGCCGCTGCTCGTCACGATCGTACCGCTGGCATGAATCGCCGAGCTCTTGGGTACGACGGTTACGCGCGCCGGTGCGCCCGGCGTGGTGCCGTACACGCGAAACTCCGCGGTGTCGCCATCGAGCGATACCGCGCTCGTCGCCGCCTGATAGTCTTCGTTTGCGTCGCTCGAACTCCACAGAGGATTGATCTCTGGACCGCTCATCGCGCTCGCATCGACGAACACGCGCTGCACCGAATGTAACCCCTCACGTACGAGCGTCGCCACCCCTTCGCGTAGGTCGCGGCTGCGAAAGGACGGATCACCCGAGCCGACGAGCCAGAGGTCGCTCAGATCGCCGTCGCCGATGGCGCCGGGTGCCGCCAGAATCGTATGGAAACGATAAGCCGGCCCGAGCAGATTGAGCGAGGCAAACGAGACGATGAGCTTCTGCACCGATGCGGGCGCAGCGGCATGGTCAGCATGGTCGTCGTAGATCACCCGGCCGCGCGCGTCGATCACCGCGAGGCTGTAGCGCCCGTCGCCCTTTACCGGCGCAAAGATGCGAGCGAGCTCGCCGCGCACGCGCGCGACCTCGCTCGGAGTCCACCGCTGCGGTTTGGGCGTCGCGCGCGGCACCACCGTCGCAGCCGCCAGGGGCTGCGCGCGGCGCGCGCCGCGCGGTGGTGCGCTCAGGATGCGATGCAGCAGCAACCAGCCGGCGCATAGGACGAGCAGCAACGCGCCGATGCCGGCAAGCGCGCGACGCTTACGGACGCGAGAGCGTCTCGATCTTCTCTTGGAGTTTCCGATGGTCTTCACGTAATGAATCGAGATCCGAGCGCAGTGCGCTCACTTGAGCAGGGATTTTTTGGGCTTCACGAACGCGGATTGCCGCCTCCATCGCATCGCGCCGAACGCGGCCGTCAACGCCGCTGACCGCGAGGCGATCGAGGGTGGCGAGAACGCGCGCGTCTTCGAGCGATTCGGTTGCCGCGATGGCCGCGAGTTGCACGAGGAACATAGGGTCGTCGAGCAGTTCGATCGTGCGCTCGACGATTCGCGTCCGCTCGCCGTCGAGCAACTCGCCGCAACGCGCGAGCGCGGCAACAGCGGCGCGGCGCAAGCCCTCGTCGCGACCGAGACGCGTCGCAGCGATCAGCGCATCGACCGAACGCGGATCGGCGAACTCGGCCAGCCCTCGCGCGGCACCGCCCTCCACGATACCGTTCCATGAGCGCGCCACGATCGCTCCAGCGAGCACATCGAACGCGCGTGAATCGCGTGTCTTCCCGAGCGATGCGAGCGCGGCTGCGCGCACGAAATAAGACGCGTCGCCCGTTGCCGGTCGAAGGAGCGCGGTTGCCACCTCCGCGTCGCGGAAGTTGCCGAGCGCCGCCGCAACCGCGCGACGCACCTTTGGATGCGCGTGCCCGAGCGCGCCGAGCAGGATCGCCTTCGCCCACGGCGCCTTGGTCGCACCGAGCGCCGTCGCAACTTCCTCGAGAACGCCCCAAAAGGGGTCGTGCGCGAAGGCATCGGCAAGCGCCGCGCGCGCGCGCTGAGAGCCTTCTTTCGCAAGGGTGCGTGCCGCGCGAATGCGCGCGACCGGGTCGGGATCGCTCTGCAGCGCAGCGGCGGCAAACTCGGCCCCGAGTTTATACGTCACGCTCGCAAGCACGAACGCTCCCGGATCGACGCGTACGAGCTTCGGTTCGCTCTCGAGCGGAATCGTGATCGTCTCGTGCGCGCGTTCCACGCGCACCCGGACGCGACGCTCCCCTTCGAGCACGCCGCTCCCGTGGTTCGCGCGCGGCACCGCATCGAGCCGTTCGCAAAAGCCAAGATCGATATCGAAGGCGTAGGCAGGATGCTCGTCGTCAACTTTCTGCTGCTGATCGATCGTCACCGTTGCCGCTTTTCGCTGAGCGTCCCAGGCAACGCTGACCTCGAGCACCGGGTGTCCCGCGCGGAAGACCCATTGATCGAAGAATCCACGAACGTTGCGCCCCGTGGCCTCTTCGATCGCGCGGATCAGGTCGATCGTCTCGACATTGCGACGCGCGTTCTGCGCGACGTAGTGCCGGATCGAGCGCCGGAAGCGTTCGTCACCGAGCGTTCCGCGCAGCATGTGCAGTACCGCGCCGCCCTTTTCGTAGAGGTGGCGGTCGAAGAGTTCGATCGGGTCCCGGAAGCGATTGCATACGATCGGGCGACGATAGCGTTGCGCGTCTTCGTCGAGATAGCGCGATACGCACCCGAAAACGTCGTAGAGATATTCGTCGTAGCCAAGATCGGCCTCGCGCCACACGCACTCGAAGTAGGTAGCGAAGCCTTCGTTGAGCCATGCGTGAGCCCAGTCGCGGCAGGTAAGCAGATCGCCGAACCACTGATGTGCGAGTTCGTGCGAAACCAGCGGATCGCTCGAAAAGTCAAGGTGTGCGACGGCGTCGTGAAGGGTGCGATCGGTCTGCGTTGTCGCCGACGTGTTCTCCATGCCGCCAAAGATGAAGTCGCTGACGGCGATTTGGGAGTAGCGCGCGTACGGATACGGCGTTCCGATAAATTCTTCGAAACAGGCGATCATGCGTGGGGTATTCGCGAAGGAGCGCTCGCCGTCGGCCTCGCGTCCCGGCAACACGTAATAGCGAACCGGCACCATTCGCTCGCCCGCCGTGCCTTGATCCACTTCGACGAACGGTCCCACGACGAGCGTCATGAGGTACGTGCTATGCGGCACGTCTTGCCGATAGCTATAGGTGCTGTGGGTCGCGTCGTCGTTGCGAGCGACCAGCTCACCGTTGCCGAGCGCGAAGGTCCCTTTGGGCACGCGGATCGTCGTCGTGGTCGTCTGCTTCTGGTGCGGATAGTCGAAGCACGGAAACCAATAGCGCGCGTTCTCGTCTTGGCTCTGCGTCCACGCATGCGCCACCTTATCGGGATACTCCGGCGTCGGCGCGATAAAAAAGAGACCGGCACGCGGATCGATCACGTGATAGGTCACGACGAACGCGCACCGTTCACCGGGTATAAGAGCCGGTTCGAACCAGATATCCAGGCTGCCGTCTTTTGTCGCAAACGCTAGCGGCTTGCCGTCGCGCTCCACCCGGCTCACGTGGAGATCTACCGCGCTTAAGGTGACGCGCGAAACGGGCTCGTCGTAGGCGCGGACCGCTGTCGTGCATACGCCATCGAGACGGCGAGCATCGAGATCAGGCTCGAGCACGAGATCGATGTGCTCGACATCGACGAGCTTGTCTGGGCCATACTGCAGGCGAGCACCCGGCAGCGCAAAGGCGCGGTGCCCATTGGAATCGTCGGCGATCGTCATGGATTAATTCGCGTTTCGCTCGTCGGCTTGCGTCAACCCCCCATCGACCGCAATGACCGCGCCCGTCACGTAATCCCGGTCCGGCGCGACCAAAAAGCGCACCACGTCGGCGACGTCTTCGTAGCTGCCGGCCCTCCCCCGCGGGACGGGGCTTACGAGCAATCGTGCCTGCGCGCGCCCAACCTGCTTGTCGCGGATGTCGCCGGGCTCGATCACGTTAACGGTGACACCGTTGGGCGCTTCCTCGATCGCGAGCGCCTTTGCAAAGGCGACGACGGCACTCTTGGCGGCGCCGTGCAGCGTGAAGCCACGAAAGCCCTGCGTTGCGCTCGAACCGTTCATACCGAAGAAGACGATACGACCGAAACCGGCCTCCCGCATCGCCGGAAGAACCGCGCGCGCCGCGATTACGGCGCTGCGTACGTTGCCGTCGAACATCTCGCGGTAATCGTCGAGATCGAGCCGCGCGAAGCGTTTGACCACAAGCGGGCCGACCGCGTGCACGAGCGTATCGTACGGTCCGCCGGCGTCGATAGCGGCCGTGAGGCCGGATTCGATTGCGCGCACGTCGTCGAGGAAGTCGATGCGCGTCGCACCGGACGTCGCACCGGCCCCTTCGATCGCACGCAGCGTCGTCTCGGGCGGCGTGTTCCGATACGTGATCGAGACATGACCAAAGCCGTCCGCCGCGAGCGCCGCGGCGATGCCGGCGGCGAGGCCGCTTGCAGCGCCGGTGACCAGCGCGCGACGCATCATGCGCCGCTCATCGCCCGCATCTGTTCGAGGATGCGGCGAAACGTCGCTGCATCCACAGCACCGGGCACGGCGAACTCATCCTCGAAGACGAACGTCGGTACGGACGTGATGCCGCGGTCGAAGGCCTCGACCAGCTCGAGCCGCAGCGCATCGACGCCGTCATCGCTTGCCAAGTGGGCTGCAAGCGCGTCGCGATTGACGCCGACGGCGGCCGCGCGATCGGCGAGCACATCGCGATCGCTTACGTCGAGCCCCTCGCTGAAATACGCCGCAAACAACGAACGTTCGAGCTTGCGATCTTTGCCGGCACGACGCGCGAACGCGATCGCCCGATGTGCATCGAACGTATTGCACGTACGAGCTCGGTCGAAATCAAAGACAAGGCCATCTTCCGCCGCAGTCGCGGTGACGCGCGCGAGAATCGCGGCCGCTTCGTCGCCGAACTTCGCGTCATACCGTTCGCGCGCAGAAACGCCGGGTATAGGTGCCTCCGGATCCAGTTGAAACGGGTGCAGTCGCACCTCGACCTCGCCGTCAAAACCTTCGAGCGCTCGCTCGAATCGCATGATGCCAATGTAGCACCACGGGCAGACGACGTCGCTCCAAATATCGATTCGCACGCCATCGTACTTCCGCGCCCGCTCGCAGATCACTGCGAACCCCGCCTCCGGGTACGGTGTGCTAGGCGTGAGCCGGGATGCTCGCGCCTTCGAGTTCGGCTTTCACGGCGCGACGATCCCCACGCCGCTCGAGCGCTCCCATCCAGGTGTTATAGATCATCGGCACGAGAAAGAGCGTGAGCACGAGCGAGCTCAACAGGCCTCCGATGATGACGGTACCGATCGCTTGACGCCATTCGGAACCGGCATCGTACCCCATCGAGAGCGGTAGCATGCCGAAGATCATCGCCGCGGTCGTCATGATGATCGGGCGGAAGCGCGTCGATGCAGCTTGTACGACCGCTTCGTGCACGCGCATGCCGCGCCTGCAAAGCGTGTTTGAGTAATCGACGAGCAGAATACCGTTCTTGGCTACGAGCCCGAAGAGCATGACGATCCCAAGCATCGAGATGATGTTCAGTGATTGTCCGGCACCGCCCGGCAACTTACCGAGGATGGCAAGGAACGTGAGCGCGCCGATCACCGCAAGTGGTACCGAGAACATTACGATCAGCGGTTCGAGGAACGAACCGTACAGGATCACCATGAGCATGTACACGAGCATGAACGACGTGACGAGCGCGATGCCCATGTTGGTGAACGTCTCTACCATGAACTGCGAGTTGCCCTCCGGCTTCAGGCCAACGCCGGCCGGCAGAAATCCCGGCTCGTGCAGCTTCTTGTTGAGTGGACCGGCAACTTGGCCAAGAGAGTATCCGGGCAACAGGTCGCCAAGCACGTTGACCACACGCTGGCGGTTCAGCCGTTCGATGCGCGTCGGCGCCGTCGTCCACGTGAAGTTCGCGATGGTACCGAGCGGGACGAGCGTCCCGTCCGCGGCGCGCACGCGAACGTCCTTCAGTTGATCGACCTGACTGCGATCCTGCAGCGGAAACTGCACGCGCACATCGACGAGGCCCGTCGAGGTGCGTACGCGCGTCGCCACCGCGCCGTCCACCGCGATACGCGCGACGTTCGCCGCATCCGCCGGGCTAACACCGAGCAGCGCGCACTTCGCGCGGTCGATATCGACGTTGAGGCGAGGTGCGCCCGACTCGGCGCTCGTCTGCACGTTGACCGTGCCGGGGATCGAACGCAGGTACTGCGCCACCTTCTCGGCCGCCGGGCCAATCTCGTTGTCCGGTCCGGTTAACGCGTAGAAAATAGCCGAGCCATTACCGCTATCGCCGGCAACGTCGAGTTCACCGCCCGGTACCAGATAGGCGAGCTTACGGATCTTCGCTGCCGTCGCATTGGTGTCTTTGATGCGGTTGTTATGCATCGTCGCGTTCAACTGCGCATAGTTGCCGCCGGTCACCGAACCGTGCCCCGAGGGTTTGCGTCCAACGGTGGACGAGACCGACTTTACGCCGGGAAGTTTGGTGATCGCCTTCTCGAGTTGCACGACGTACGTGTCCGTCGTGGCGATCGGCGTTCCCGGCGGGTAGGTGACGGTCATGTTGATCGCACCGTCCTGCTGCTGCGGGACGAAGTCGGTGCTCACGGCAAGCGGAAAGAGCAGCGCCGCCGCGACGAGAGGTAGCAGGAAGGTAGCGATACCCGTTCCACGATGCTCGCCGATGCTGCGAATACCGTTGCCGACGATGACGAAGGGCGCTCGCAACCGTAGTGCGAGCGAGCGTCCTGCGGGCAAGGTAAAGCCCTTCGGGGCCGCACGGCGCAACATCCATCCGGCGGCATGAAAGAACGCCGTTAGGACGAGCACGATGACGTCGAACCCGACCGTCGTCATGCCGCCGCCACCCACGAGCGTCAACGCGTTAAAAAAGAGCACGGTGCAAACGAAGACGACGAACTTCCCGTGACGTAAGCCAAACGGCAAAAGCACGTTGCGGTAGGTATTCAAGATGAGGTCGAAGCGATGCACCACCGCGTTGAGCGCAAGCGCCGCAACAACGAAGATCGCGAGCACGTTCAAGGCGTGAACCCCGGTCACTTGCCCGACGCCGAAGAGGAATGCACACGCAACGAGCACGATTGCATCGAGTCTGCGATTATCGAGGGCGCTCAGCCACGCGGGCTTCGCCTCCGAGCGCTTGACGACGCTCCACTTTGCGGCGAGGAGGGGCGTAAGCGTGAACGAGACCAGCAGCGAGAAGAGGGTCGCGATCACGACGACGGCACCGAACTCCTTGAGGTAGGCGCCGACGATGCCGGGCAAAAAGGCGATCGGTAGGAAGACGATCACGTCGACGAGCGTGATGGCAATCGCCGCCGAGCCGATCTCGCTACGCCCGTTAATGGCTGCGGATATGGGGTCCTCTCCCATGTCTCGATGTCGCGTTATATTTTCCAAGACAACGATCGAGTCGTCCACCAAGATACCGATGATGAGCGAGAGCCCCATCATCGAGAGCGAGTCGATATGGAAACCGAAGAGCTTCATCACGATGAACGTGGCGAAGATCGATGTAGGGATCGCAAGGAAGACGACCACCGCGTTACGCCACGCATGAAGGAAGAGCAGGACGACGAGCGCGGTGAGATAGATGCCCTCGACGAGCGACCAGCCCACGCCGGCGAGTTGCTGGCTCGTGTAGTCGGCGGGCGCATCGATCACGTGGAACTCGAGTTGCGGGAATCGCGCTTCGATCTGCGCGAGTTGCGCGCGCGCGATCTGCGTCGCTTTGATCTGGTCGGCGTCAAGGGTGGGGTTGAGCGACATATACACGCGCGGCTTGCCGTTATAACTCGAAATCGTGCGCATCTCGATGTGCCCGTCGTCCGCGCTTGCCACGTCGCCGATGAGCAGGTTCTTGTCCGACGATCCCGGCACGGTGAGCGGAATGTCGAGCAGGTCCTGCGCGTTTTGGATGTACGAGTGAATCGCGACCGTCCCCTCGCGGGTCGGTTGGGTGAGGATGCCGCCCGGCACGTTCAGGTTGTTGGAGGCGACAGCGTTGAAGACGTCGGTGAGCGTGGCGTTGGTTCCGAGCAGACGCGTCGGGTCGGGGCGCACGTGGAACTCGCGGTCGGCCGTACCGTACACGTCAACGCTCTGCACGTTCGGAATCTGTTCTGCAAGCGGCTCGATCTGGTTGTTCACGAGATCCGCGATCTGCGTCTGGCTGAGCGTCTTGGAACTGATCGCGATGTCGAGCAGCGGGGGTTCCGATTGCCCTTCCTTACTGACCGTGGGTGGATTCATATCCGGCGGCATGTAGATGCGCGCGGTATCGACACGTCGCTGCACGTCGATCGAGGCGAGATCGATGTCGGTGCCCATCTTGAACTGAGCGACCACCACCGCCGAGCCCTCTTGCGCCGTCGCGCTCAGTTCGTCAAGGTTCTCGACACCGGTCATCTGATCTTCGATCGGTTTGATGACCATGCGCTCCATGTCTTGCGGCGACGCGCCCGCGTACCCCGCATAGACCACCACCACCGGGAAGTTCGTATTGGGCGGATTGGAACTGCGCCCCAATTGGAAGAACGAGATCAACCCAAAGATCACGAGCGCGGCGAAGAGCATGACCGTAATCACGGGGCGGCTGATGGCGAAGCGGGTTAACGACACGACGTTGGTCTCCTCGGATGTACCTTCGCCCTTCCTACGGACGAGCACCGCCGGTTGTTTCGAACGGAGCGCCCCGAGCGTAGCGTGCCTTCCTGAAGATTGTCTTTAGGAGAGCATCAAAAGAGGAGGGCGGGGTGCCAATCGGCACCCCGCCCTCCTCATGGCCTCGAGCGAATGCTACGGAAGCTTGAAGTCGAGCGAGAACCGGTAGGTTGCCGGCCCGAGCACGTTGCCCGTGGTCGCGGCGGTCTGACCGTTGGCGAGCGGAATCGCGACGCCGCCGCCATAGATCGGTAGATACCCGGGATAGGCGTTGAAGATATTATCGCCCGAGATCTGGAAGTCGATGTTCTTGCGCAGCGGATAGCGCAGCGTCGCGTACCCGATCCCGAACGGGGGCTCGTTGAGCGAGTTGTTCTTTCCGTACAGCGTCTCGCCGATGAGCAGGTAGGCCTTGTTCTTGAACGTGTACGAGATCTGCGCGTTGCCCTGGAAGTACGGGATGCGCATGTTTCCGTTGTAACTGACGTTATAGAACCCGACCGGGACGCCGTTGGTGTTTTCGCCCGCGATGATGTTGAGGTTTTGGTTATAGTTTGCCGGCGTGCACGGCTGCGCGGCCGTCGGTACGAAGCTGCAGTAGAAATTCCCCGGAAGGTTATAGAAGTATCCACGTTGCAGCGAACCGGCGAGTTCGAAGCCGAGCCCATACTCGGGTGCGCGCTTCACCGAGAGTTCGAGCCCCTGGAAGCGCGCGTTGCTGATATTCGCATTCGTCTGCGAGTAGATCGGAATGTTGCCAGAGGTAATCGGCGCGCCGCCGCCACCGGACTGGCAGGGGGTCGCGACGCTACAGACCTGCCCCGTGTTCACCGTTTGACTAAAGAAACGATTGTAGAGGTTGGTCAGGTAGAGATCGGCCGAAACGACCGTTCCATCGTGGAGACGAAGATCGCCGCCGAGATCGTATCCAAACGAGGTTTCGGGCTTGATCCCCGCGTTGTTGGTCGTCTCGAGCGCGTACTGATTGAGCGCATCGGTGACCGGAGCCGAAGGCACGACGTTCAGCAACCCGGAGAACGGCGGCACGATGCCGCTGCCGAGTGCCAAACGCACCGACGAATTGGACGATGGACGATAAACGAGGCCCAGGCGCGGATCGTTATGCGAGTACGAGGTCGATCCGAACGTGACACCCGACCCGATGACCGCGGCATTATAGGTGTTGCAGTTGCCGCCGGCACACCCGTTGGGGTAGAACGCCTGGAACGTGTTGAGGTAATCGCTCACCGTCGCGTCGAGACGTTTGCCGACGAAGAAATGGCCGCGAAGCAGATACGTCGAGAGCGTCTGGTTGGTTCCCGGCGGCAGGTTGAACGAGTAGAACGGGCCGCTGAACTCGGAGTAATCCGAGCTTTGCGCATAGACGCGATCGGCCGAAAAGCTGAGCGTCGCGCTTCCGATCGGATGAACGTATTCGAAGGTGCCGCCCGAGAGACGATCGAGCTCCGGTTCGCGGTAGTAATCGTTGTAGCCCGCGCTTACCGTCTGCCCATTGAAGGTGTATGGATTCCCGTTCGAATCGGCCGTCGTGCCGTACAACGCGACGCTCTGGTAATCCGCCGTTTGGTTGTTTCCTTGGAACTGATACCGATTGATCGTCGCGTGGTAGAAGCGCGCGAGAACCGTATCGTTACCGAGCGTCGATGAGGCTTCCGCCTGGAAGATCGGCTCGTTGTTGAACTCACCCGAGTATGAACCGGGATAGACGTTCGAGACGTTGAGGGCACCCGCCGGCAGCGATCCCGCATATCCGGCTCCCGGCGTGAACTGGCTTGGGATGAAGTCCGACGTGTTCGCGTTTTGATCGCTGTACGATTGGCTTCCGAGATAGCTCACCGTCGCCGTCGTCGCACCCGAGAAGCGATAGCGGAACTTGAAGAGTTCCGCCGTTTGATCGAGGTTACCGAGCAGCGTATAGCAGCACGCAACGAGCGGGTATTGCGTCGGCGCGTTGCTGGCCGTGTTGCCCAGAGGCGTTGACGACGAGTTGTCCGGGAACGTCGCACCATTGTAGGTGAAGCTTCCAAAGGCGTTCGCGGGATCGTAATAGACCTGCTTGCCGTTGAGCGGGGAGACGTCGTTGAGCGTCGCGACATCGACCACGAAGCCGAGGCGCGAGATCGTGTCGGAGAGGCCGAAGTTGCTGAACGTTCCGCCGTGGCTGTCGATACCCATCGCGATGTCCGGTTCGGGCGTGAGCGTGGGATCTTTGGTGCGGAAGTTGAGCGTGCCCCCGACGGCGTTGTTGATCACCGGCGAGTCGGCGCCCGGCCCTTTGATCGTTTCGACCGAACCGAGCATGTAGGAGTTGATGAAGGTGGTAACGTTGTCGCCGTACTGTCCGACCGAGATCGGGTGACCGTCGATCAACGACGCGGTCTCGTACGATTCCGCATCGCGAATATTCGGCACCGTGATCGCGCCCGGCGCCGCGGCGTTCGCCGAGTTCGACGGGAAGGATATCTGCACGCCGGGGACTTGGCTGAGCACGCGCGTCACCTGCGTCGCGGATTGATTCGCGAACGTCTGCGGCGATACGACGTCGATCGAGGCAGCCGAGGTATTGATCGCGCCACGCCCGTTCACGCGGATGCTCGCAATCGTGCGCAACGAGGTGAACGTCTGCCGGTTCATGCGAACCGCCAAGCGTTCTACTTCGCCGGTAAAGACGGCGAGATCGGTTTGGCTCGCCCGGTCATAGCCCGGTTTGCTCACGAGCACGTTGTAGAGCCCCGCCTCGACGTGTGCGATCGTAAAGTCGCCCTTCGCATCGCTTGCCGTCGAGTAGGTTACCGGGCCGGTTAAGATGACCGCCGCGCCGCTGATCGGCGCTCCGGTCTCGTCGGCCACCGTTCCCTGCACGGAACCGACGGCGGCGGCTTGTTCGGCGTTGGCCGCGGTGCCGGAGCTCGCGGACGCACCGAGCGGTGCGATGACGAGCGCGGCAAGGGCGCACGCAACAAAAACATTTCTGTGATGCACCATGTCCTCCAAACGACTACGCGGCCGGCAGAGACCAGCCTCGCCTTCATGATAGCGCCGCGAAGCAACTGAGCCTAGCCCCTGCCGCTAGCCATTTCCGCCGCATGTGTCAAAAAATTCGACGCTAGAGATGCGCGTGCGCGAAGGTCACCGCAAGAGTTGCGTGGCGTCATCGTTTGCGCGGCGCCAAAACTACGGGCGCCACTACCACGCCACCACCGGCGCGACGACACGCGGGGAACAACGCGAAAGGTCCGGGGCGTGGTGCCGCGGACCTTTCGGATCAACCATATGCACGGGCCGAGACTCGAACTCGGACGGGATTGCTCCCGCTAGCACCTCAAGCTAGTGCGTCTACCAATTCCGCCACCTGTGCAAAAAGGGGGTTTGAGCCGGCTGGGAGCCGGACAACCCTGGTAGTCTATAGCCTACTTCATGTTCGGGTCAAGTGCATCGCGCAGACCGTCCCCAATATAGTTGATCGAGAGCACGGTGACCAGAATGCAGAGGCCGGGAAAGACCGCGGCCCACCACGCGATCTGTAGGTTAGCCTGTGCGTTTGCGAGCATATTGCCCCACGACGCGGTTGGCGGCTGGATGCCGAAGCCAAGGAACGAGAGGGTGGACTCGAGCACGATCACGTTGGCCACGTCCAGGGTGGCCTGCACCACGATCGGCGCGACCGCATTCGGCAGCAGGTGCCGGAAGATGATCCGCAAGTCGCCGTTGCCGACCGCCCGGGCGGCCTCGGCAAACTCCCGTTCCCGCAAGGTGAGGAACGAGGCCCGCACGAGGCGTGCGACGGCCGGCCACGAGAGGGCGCCGATAATCAACACGATCACGCCGAAGTTGAGCGCCGACTTTGACGAGCTCGATGCCACGATCGCGGTGAGGACGAGCAGCAGCGGCAGCAACGGGATCGACAGGAAGACGTCGGTGATGCGCATCAGCGCCCAATCGACCCAGCCGCCGTAGTATCCGGCGAGGGCGCCGAGCGTCGTGCCGATCAGCACTTCGATGAAGACGGTAAAGATGCCGACTTCGAGCGAGATGCGCGCGCCGAAGAGCAGACGCGAGAGCAGGTCGCGTCCCACCTCGTCGGTCCCGAGCAGGTGACCGCCACAGAGCGCCGCGTTCTCAAAGCACGGCGGCAGCGGAGTCCCTTGCCAGTGCACGTTGTCGATGAAGTTGGGATCGAACGGGGCGAGTTGTTTTGCCAGGATCGCAGCGAGCACCATGACGGCAAGCACCACGAAGCCGGCGACGGCCAAGCGGTGGCGGCGCAGGCGGGTCCAGAACGTAACCTTGGAGTAAGCGGCGTCGTCATCGTCAAACCGCGCGTTCGGAGTAGTCGGAATCGTTGCGGACAAAGCGCGCTCCTAGTCGTACTTCACGCGCGGATCGAGCCACGCGTAGAGCACATCGGCGAGCAGGTTCGAGAAGACGACGAAGACGGCGAGAATCAACAGATAGGCCATCATCAGCGCGATGTCACTCTGCTGAAGCGCATTGTAGAACATCCGCCCCGCGCCGGGCCATGCAAAGATCGTCTCGGTAACGATCGCGCCACCGAGCACGCCCGGCAGCGAGAGCGCAAGGATGGTCACCACGGGAATCAACGCGTTCTTCAAGCCATGCTTGAAGAGGATCGTGCGCGCATCGAGCCCCTTTGCGGCGGCCGTGCGCATGTAGTCGGCCATGCGTACCTCAAGCAGCGACGAACGCATGAAACGGCTATAGAGCGCCAAGCTCAAGAGCGAGAGCACGATGACCGGCAAGATCAAGTGCTCGATGCGGTCACCCAGCACGAAATGGTCGCTCGAGCTCAGGCCCGCCGAGGGTAATTTGATCTCGTAGCCGCCGGGAAGCGGGATGCCGTTGACCGCGAACGCGAGCTGGAGCATGAGCGCAAACCAGAAGACCGGCATCGACTGGCCGAAGAACGCGAACGTGGTAATGAAGTAATCCGAGAACGAGTACGGGCGAACGGCCGAAAAAATACCGGCCGAGATGCCGACGATGACCGAGAAGACGAACGAGGTGATCATCAACTCGAGCGTCGCCGGAAGCCGTTGGAGCAACGCCTGCATTACGGGCTCCGAGTTGCTCGTTGAATACCCGAAGTCGCCGTGGAGAATCGTCCACAGCCACACGCCGTAGCGATACCAGATCGGCTTATCCAGCCCAAGATTGTGCTTGAGACGCTCGATGTCCGCAGGCGTGATGTGCGGATTCTGAAGATACGGCGCGAGCGGGCCGCCCGGCGCATTGTTCAGGATCACAAAGAGGATGATCGAGATCAGGAGGAGCAGCGGAATCGCTTGCAACGTCCGCCGGACGACATACGTAAACACGAACCGCGGCTAGTTATCAGGCTACGCGGAACAACCCTGCCAAACTACGCCGCTTCACGCCTGCGCAGCCCGAGAATCTCGCGCGCCTGATCGGGGGTGGCGACCGGGCGTCCGGCCTCTTGCGCGATCCGCACGACGCGGGCTACCAGCTCTTCGTTTTTCGCCAAGCGCCCTTTGCTATAGAACAGGTTATCCTCGAGGCCGACCCGCACGTGCCCCCCCATCGCGATCGCCGCGAGCGCCATCGGCAGTTGCTGCCGGCCGATGCCCGCGACCGACCACGTGCAGCCGGCAGGCAGATCGGCGACGAGGTCGGTCAAGTTCGGGACGGTCGCTTCCATGGCGCCCCCGACGCCGAGCACGAAATCGACGTGCTGGGGAAAGCTGAGCAGCCCTTCCTTGGCCAGACGCCGGGCGTTGGCAAGGTGGCCTTTGTCGAAGATCTCGAGTTCGGGCTTCACCCCGAACTCGTGCATCTTTGCAAGGATCCCACGCATGATCGGAAAGCTGTTTTCGAAGATGTCGTCGCCGAAGTTGACCGAGCCACAGGTGAGCGTCGCCATCTCCGGGCGCAGTTGCAGCACCGCCGCACGCTCCTCGGGCGTCATGCCGATGGCACCGCCCGTCGAGAACTGCACGATGAGATCGCTCGCCCCGCGGACCGCGTCATAGGCCTCGCGGAAGCGCTCCACGCTGTGCGTGTTCGTACCGTCGTCGTTGCGACAATGCACGTGCACGATCGACGCTCCCGCCTCGCGGATCGCCTTCGCCGTCTCCGCGAGCTTCGCGGGCGTGTAGGGCAGGTGCGGCGTTTGGTCGGGCGTGACTTCCGCCCCAACGGGCGCGCAGGTGATGATCAGCGGTTCCATGCCCGCCCGATTCAGCGCGCGCGGCACCCCATCCCGTGCGCGGTGCATCTCCATCCAGTGCTTGCGAGTTATACATCCTGATCTTTCGACCAATGTCGCTCGAGGAGTTGCACCGTGCCCGAGTTTTCAACGCAAACCGTCTCACTCGCCGTCGCGGACGGAACGACCATGGATGCCTATATCGCCACCCCGGCCGCGCGTAGCACGGATGCACCGGGCATCATGGTCTTTCAAGAGGCCTTCGGCGTGAACGCACACATCAAAGACGTCGCGCAGCGTTTCGCAAAACTCGGCTTCGTGGCGATCGCACCCGAACTGTTTCACCGTAGCGCCCGCGGCTTCGAAGGCTCCTACACCGATTTCGCCGGCGTGCGCGAGCACATGGCCGCGCTCACCCTCGCGGGCCTCCAGGCCGACATCGACGCGACGTACGCATACCTCGCGAAATCCCCCGGCGTCGATCGCGAGCGCCTCGCGGCAACGGGTTTCTGTCTCGGCGGCCGCGTGACGTACCTCGCAAACGCGCGTGTGCGGCTGCGCGCAGGCGTGTCGTTCTATGGCGGCGGCATTGCGCCAGATCTGCTGCCGTTCGCAGCGCAGCAACATGCGCCGCTCCTGATGTTCTGGGGCGGTCTCGATACCCATATCCCGCCCGAGCAGTACCGCGCCGTCGCCGACGCGCTGAGCGCTGCCAACGCGGTCCACGAGCAGGTCGTCTTCGGCCAGGCCGATCACGGCTTCTTCTGCGATCAACGTGCGAGCTACAATCCGGTTGCAGCGCGCCAGGCCTGGGCGCTCACGCTCGAGTTCCTCCGTGCCTACGACGTCGCTTGATGCTCGCGGCTCATCCTACGACAACCGGCTATCACGATCGCCGCAGTCAATGCGCGTCTCATCGTTCGAGCGCGTCATAGGCCGATGCGGTCAGCGCATCGTCGAGGCCGAGTAGCGCGGCGAGCGCGATCGCATCCGAGCGCCGCGTTGCCTCCCGTGTGACCTCCTCGATGGCATAGTCCATCGAGGCCGCAAGTGTTACGAGCGCGGCGTGCAGATCGTCGGTCGCAGGCCGATGCGGTATGCCGCGCAAGCCGCGCACGGCGAAGTGCCGGGCGCCGGCCGCCGGAGCGACGCCGTCGAGATGCGTCGCGGCGAGCGCGCGCGCACCGGTCGCGCGCAGGCGCTCGAGCACCGCAACGAGCAGTGCGCGCCCCTCCCGCGGCGTGGTCGTACGGGCAAACTCATCGAGCAATACCAAACGGCGCTCCCGCGGACGCGCGAGCGCGTCGCGCAGGCGCACGACCTCGCGCGCGAACGACGAGAGTAGCCCGCCCATCTCTACGTCGGTCCCCGCTCCGAGCCACACGATCTCGTCGAACAGCGGCACGTTCGCTTCCATGGCCGGCACCGGCAATCCGTATGCAGCGCAGAGCGCGATAAAGCCGCAGGTGCGCAAGCAGACGCTCTTCCCACCCATATTCGGACCGGTCAGCACCGCAACGTCGTCCAGGTGCACGTCGATCGGCGTGAACGCTCGCCCTTCGCGCTGCAGTTCGTGTTCGAGCGCAACGTGACGTCCGCCGCGAAAGGAAAACGTTGCATCCTCGCCAATCGCCGGGACCGCGCAGCGATGCGCTTGCGCGAAACGCGCTGCGGCAACCAGAAGGTCGATCTCGCCAAAGGTGCGCGTCGCGAGGTCGAGCGCCGCAGCGTGCGCGCGAATTACCGCGGTCAAACGCTCGCGGATAAGCTCCTCCTCCTGCGCTACGGCCGCTGCTGCCTCGTCCCGGCGCGCGAGCGCCCCAAGCGTCGCCTCGTCGGCGTCGAGCTCGCAAAGGATGTAGGTCGGCGCTTCGCGCACGACGCGCACGCCCGCGGGCAGCGTGCCGCTCAGGTCCGCGCGCATGACGATGAACTCGTTTCCGGCAATCTCGCGGCCGAGCGTGGCGGCGACGGCGGCGTGCGCGCGACCTCGCACCGCGTCGTACTCCGCCTGCGCACGCGCGAGCGCTGCACGTGCGCCCGCCAGACGCTCGTCGAACGCGTCGGCAACGTAGAACCCGAATCTTCCGGAACGCCCCAATTCCAGGGCGCGTGCGCTCGCGCGCACCGCATCGGAAGCGACGCCCGGCAACTCGAAGCAATCGCCCACGAGGCCGTCGAGACGTTCGCAAGCATCGAAGAAACGTTGCAGTTCCAGCAAATTTGCGTCGGCGAGCGCATCGCCCATCGATGCGCGAGCGATCGCGGGCGATGCGTCGGGCACGTTGCGCAAGACCTCGCGTACGGCATCGAGACGTGCCGCGTCGAGCGCGCGCGCGAGCCGCACGATCCGGGCGGCGTGCTCCTGTGCTTGCCCCTCGCTGCCGCGACGAAACGGTTCGACAGCAAGATATGCGCGATCGCCGTACGGGCTTACCGGGGCGAGTGCATCGCGCAACCATGCCGCATCGAGCGCGCGCACGGAGAGATCGTCGAGAAGCTCGCCGTGCTTCATGCCGCCTGCGCCGCGTACACGTCGAAGGTCGGCATGCCGGTGGCCTCGGCCACGGCGTGCAACAGCGCGCCCGGTTCGAACGAACGGTCGCGGCCGGCCGACGAGACCGTGACCGCAACGACGTTCAAGGGACGTTCGCAGCGCACGTCGAGTCTCTCGAGCGCATGCAAAGCCGCGCGCCCGCCGAGCGCGATTTTGGTCGGATCGCGTACGACGACGCTGCGACGTTCGTCCGCGCGCATCAACTCTGCGGCGATTCCGGGCGTCAACGCTCCGTCGATGCGCACGTGCGGCGCGCCCGGCTCGACGCGCGCCACACACAGACGCCGCACCAGCGCGCGCACATCGGCAACCGCTTCGTCGAGCGTTCCCGCGGCAGACGCCCCGCACGCCACCACGACCGCATCCTCGCCGCCGGCCAGCGCCGCGATACGATCGATCGCACCATCGACGATGACGTACGGCGCAAACCTTCGCAGCATCGCGACGGCTTCGCGGATGCCCGACGCCGTCGGCGGGCCAACCAACTCGTAATAGGCATCGCTGCGCACGCGGACGTACACGAGATTGCCCGCGGCCGTGCGCAGTGGCGAGAGCGCGAGCATTTCGCTTGCCGGCGAACGCGGGAGCACGTCACGCGCGGTCGCGATCACCGTTCCAGGGCGCAAGAACAACCGTGGCTTCGGCTGCGCGTCTCCCATATCGATCGCTTCGCCGTCACGCCCGATCGAGGTGAGGCCGGGCAGCACTCCGGCAGCCACGCATGCGTCGTAAATCGCGCGCATCGTGACGGTCTTGCCCACGTTTTTCCCGGTTCCGACAACAAAGAGCGACGACGTTCCCGTCGCTTGGGCGAGTTGCAAAATCGATGCGCCGACACGTGCGTGCATATCGGCGCTTTCTCTTAGTCGAGGTGCAGGGCCTTGAGCGCGATGAAGACGGCGCCCGTCAGCAGCAAGAGGATGCCGCCGAGCAATTCGGCACGATCCTCCACGCGTTTGCCGAGCGCACGACCCAGGCTCAATCCAAGCGCCGTCGCCGCGATCGAAACGGCGCCGATTACCGCAAGCGAAATCGTGATCGGCACCTTGATGTACAGGATCGAGAAGCCGATGCCGAGCGAATCGAGGCTGATCGACGCCGACGCAACGAACAGCCCCCAACCGCTCGACATGTCGAGCGGCTCGCGATCTTCGAGGTCGCGCGAAGCCTCGTAGATCATGTATGCGCCCACGCCGACGAGCGCGACGAAGCCGAGGTACCCCGCAAGCTCCCCAAGGTAGCGACCGGCCACAATCCCCAGGCCCGCGCCAAGCAGGTTCATCGTGATCTCGGCACTTGCGAACGCGATGCCGATGCGAACCTTCGCGCGACGCGGGATACCGCGCACACCGACGCCGATCGAGACCGCGAACACGTCGAGCGCGAGCGAGAAGGCGATAACGACGATCTTGATCGCCGACGCAACGGTCACGGCGGTCAGACGGGTCCGCTACAGATTCTGCGCGCCGAAATACGCTTCGCGCTTGGAGAGCAGATGGCTCACCGCCGAGCGCAATTGCGAGATCGTGAACGGTTTGTTCAGGAAGAGATTCGCGCCGGCATTCTTCGCGCGTCCGTCCATTGCGTAGTTGGTATGGCCGGAGATCATCAAGATCGGCACGCCGCGCGTGCTCTCTTTGCCGCGTAGGCGCTCGATCAAGTCGATGCCGGAGATGCCGGGGAGCATGAAGTCGCAGATGATGATATCGAACGGCCCTTGACGATCGACCGCCACAAGCGCGCTCTCGGCGTCGTTGCACATGATCATCTCATAGGGTCCCTTGCGCAACACCGTATCGATGAGCGTGCAGATCGCCGGATCGTCGTCCGCGATTAACACCCGCCAGTTGCGCTGCACCATCTGCTCAGCCATTCGCGGCCGTCCACCTCCTGCCTCGCCCATCTCGTGATGCTTTGGTAAACTTTAGATGATGACGAGACCCCTGCCCGGATTCTTCTTCCCGCTCGCAGCGATTCTTTTGACCGCGGCGTTTTTAGTTCCGATTCTTGCCCTCGTCGCGAATGTCAGCCCCGGCGAGGTGCTCGCAGCCTTCGCGCAACCGGCCGCGCGTGACGCGCTTCGCGTCTCGATCGCGGCATCGACCGCCGCAACGGCGGTAGCGGCACTGCTTGGCGTACCGGCGGGCTACTGGCTTGCGCGTGCCCCGCGGCGCGTGAGCGCACCGGTGCTCTTCGTGCTCGCGCTTCCGCTGGCGTTTCCGCCGGTCGCCTCGGGCATCTTGATCCTCTCGGCGCTGCGCGCGACGCCGGTGCCCGACACGCTGGCCGGGGTCGCCGCAGCCGAGTTCTTCGTCTCGGGGTCGTTCGTCGCGCTTGCCTCGGCGGCGGCGTTTGCGGCAGCCGACCCCCTGCGCGAGGACGCGGCAAGGACGCTTGGCATCTCAGAATGGCGGATATTTCAGTCGGTGGCACTGCCGGCAGCGGCCGGAAACGTGGCCGCCGGAATCGCCTTTGCATGGCTACGCGCGATCGGTGAATATGGGGCCACGAGCATCGTCGCCTATCACCCGACCGCACTGCCCGTTGCGCTTTATGTCGCACTCTCGGCATCGGGCGTACGCGCCGCGCTCGCGCTCTCCTACGGCTTCGTCCTCCTCGCGATAGCGGTGCTCGCGCTGCAGTGGTTTTTTCGCCGCCGCGTCGTAGTCTAGGAATCGCCATGGCTATTATCGATCGACTGCTCGCGCCCGACTCCGCGTTCCAGAAAAATTTTTTCTTTCTCGCGAAACGCTTCGTAGCGGGCGAGACGATTGACGGGGCGATCGCCGCGGTACGGGAACTAAACGCGCAGGGCATGTCGGCCACGCTCGATTTCCTCGGCGAAGACGTCTTCGAACGCGACGCGGCGATCAAGACGCGCGATGCCTACATCGCGATGCTCGACGCGATCCGAGCGAGCGGCGCAAACACGAACGTGTCGGTCAAGCTGACCGCGATGGGCTTGCTCATCGACGAAGATTTCGCCCTCGACAATTTGACGACGATCGTGGAATACGCTCAACGCAACGGCGACCCGTTCGTGCGGATCGACATGGAAGGTTCGCCGGTGACCGACGCCACGCTGCGCGTCTTCGAACGCGCCTATGCCAAAAACAAGAACGTGGGCATCGTTTTGCAAGCCTATTTGAAACGCACGCAAGCGGATGTCGAGCGTATGGTCGAGCTCGGCGCGCGCGTGCGCCTGTGCAAAGGCGCGTATAACGAACCGCCTGAAATCGCGATCAAAGAGATGCCCGAGATTCGCGCCAACTACCTGGCGCTCGCGCAGGAGCTTTTGACGCGCGGCAACTATCCTGGCCTCGCCACCCACGACCGCGAGGTAATCGACGCGCTACGCGCGTTTGTAAAGCAGCACGGCATCGCGCCCGATCGCTTCGAGTTTCAGATGCTGTACGGCTGCCGCCCACAGTTACAGCGCGAGTTGGTCGCACAGGGCTTCCGGATGCGCGTGTACGTACCGTTCGGCACGCATTGGGCGGGCTATTTCTATCGCCGCGTGATGGAGCGCCGCGAGAACGCGTTCTTCGCTCTCTCATCGATGTTCTCGAAGTAGCTACGCATCGTGCGAGCGGTCATCCAGCGCGTCGCACGAGCCGCCGTCCGCGTCGGTGCCCGCACGACCGGCGAGATCGGGTCCGGTCTGCTCGTCCTTCTCGGCGTCCATGTCGAAGACAGCGCAGACGACGCTTGCTACATCGCCGAGAAGATCGCGCACCTCCGCATCTTCACCGACGAGGCGGGGTTGATGAACCGCTCGGTGCTCGACATCGGCGGCGCCGTGCTGCTGGTCTCGCAGTTTACCCTCTACGGCGATGCCCGCAAGGGTCGCCGTCCATCGTTTATCACCGCGGCGGCAGGGCCGCTGGCACGAGAACTGTACGAACGCGTCGGACGTGAGATCGCGGCGAACGGACCGCGCGTGGAATTTGGCGAGTTCGGCGCCGAGATGAAGGTGGAACTCGTCAACGATGGGCCGGTGACGATCCTCCTGGACTCCACCCGCGCGTTCTAACGCCCGTTCTACCCACCCGCGCTCTGTACGGTGCCGTCGGCGAAGACGGCCTGCGTGGCGACGCAATTCATCGCCGCGCCACTGCTCGCGCCCTTTGCAACCGGGGCGTTGAAGCGCACGGCACGCACGCTGCCCGGATCGAGGACGGGGACGAACTTCACCGTCCCGCTCGCGCGCGTGAACCGGTAGTTCCGGTACATGTCGAGCACGATCACCGCGCTTGCCATCGGACGATCCCCGGTGTTGCTTACGCGAGCGGCAACCGAGATTTGCGAACCGGCCACGGCGACGTTGCAATGCGCAACCTGCAACGGCACCCCCGGTGCCGGCGCACAACCCGCGAGTACGGCCACGGCCGCGCACGCGACGATGCTATAGGTTCGCATCGGGAATTCGCTCGACGCGGATCACGCGGTCGGACTCGACCAAACGACCGAGCACGTCGCCGCCCGAGACGACCTTGCCGAAAACGGTAAAACCGTTATCCAAATGATATTGCGGCGAGAGCGTAATGTAGTACTCACTGCCCGCAGAGTCGCGAATCGGCGTTTGCGTTTTGTCGTCGTAATTCAATCCCATCGAGATGATTCCAGCGTCCTGTTCGAGTGGATTCTCTTCGGCAACAAGCGTGTAGCCCGGGCCCGGTTGCTTGATATCGTCCTGTTCGCCGGTCTGCACCACGAAGTCGGGCACGATACGAAACCAACGGTTGTTGTCGAAAAATCCGCGGTTTGTGAGGTTCAAAAAGTTGGCTACGGTGAGCGGCGCCCACTCCGGATAGAGCACCACGTAAAAATCGCCCTTGGTCGTGACGAAGCGGAGACGTGGATGGGGGCCATGGGCGGGGTTCACCATCTCGCGTGCGGTGCGCGGCAGCAACTCCGGGATCGCGCCGAGTTCGCCGGGCTGCGGAGCCCCGGGCGCGACGGGCATGCGCGGCAACGCCGCGAGTCGCGCGTACGGATCACGGCGCGGCGACGGAACGTGCACCGACGGCGGGATCGTTTTCCAATGCGCGGTAAAGGCGCCGCCTCCAAGCACCTTGATCGATTCGGCGGTCTGCTCTTGCACCCGCCATGACGGGTCGTTCAGAAGCGGCTTGAGATCCACCACCGCGCGCTTATCGCCGAGTGCCCCATAGGCGCGCACCGCCTCGATCCGCACGACCGTATTTCGATCGTGCAGCATCGCGCGCAGAAACGCACGCGGCGTGCGCTTGGCGTAGCCGCGATAGAGCGTCCACATCGCCCGTTCGCGCACGGACTGGGCGCGATCCCTACGCACGGCGGTCATCAGCGCGGCCGTCGCCACCGGCGCCTGCGCATCGTTCGCAAAGGCAAACAGCGCAATCGCCGCGCGGCCGCGAACCACCGCCGAACGGTCGCGCGCCAAGGCTTCCACGACGGCGCGCTCCGCACCGCGCTCAGCGGCAGCGGGAAGGCGTTTTGCCGCCTCGTAGCGCCCGAGGGCGTCGAGCGCCGCCACCCGGACCGCGCCGGACGAGTCGGCGACGGCCAGATGGTCGAGCCGGGCGACATCGCTGCCCCGGCCGATCAGGCCCAATCCATAGACGCTGAAGGCCCGAACCGGCGCACGGCGGTCCTTCAGGTGCGCCGCGAGCAAGGGGATGCCCGCAGGGAGCTCGGTCCGGCCGATCGCGAGGGCTGCTCGTGCCGCGGTCGCCTCGTCGGTCGAGGCCAGGAGCGTGGCAAGGCGCCCATCACAGAGCGATCGCTTTGCCTCGCAGCCGATGATCTGGCGCAGCGTGCTTGGCGGCATTGTCCCAAGAAGCAAGCTCGACGCACACGTAACAACGACGGCGCTCGTTAAAGAAGCTCTGAATCGCACGCTCTACCCCCAACCAATAAGCCCGGCACTGCGTTTAAGTATATGCAGAACAACCTCAGACCTCCCCGGTCTGTGAAGATATGCAAGAGAGAGCACGTATGTCTAGCCCAGATGCCCCCAAAAAAACCAGCGGCATGTCCGTCCGCGAAGCCGGCCAAAAAGGCGGAGAAACGGTCAAACGTAAGTACGGCCCCGAGTTCTACGAACAGATCGGCCGTAAAGGCGGTCTTGCAACAAAGCAGGCGCACGGTCACGAATTCTACGAGCAGATCGGTAAGAAGGGTGGGAAGAAAGGCGGCGAAGCAACGCGCGATCGCTATGGCCCTGACTTCTACGAACGCATCGGACAAAAAGGTGGCCAAAAAGTTAAGCAACTCATCGAAGAAGGCAAACGAGCCGCTGCGGCAGCTCGCGCTACCGCTGAGCCCGAGGAGCGCGCGAGCTAAGATTGCGCTCGTGATGGCGACGAGCCTCGTGCTCGCCGCCATCGCACCGCTCGCTTCCTCCGCCACGCCCCCATCGGCCCCCTCGTACGTGCCGATGGGAACCCGCCTGACGTTCGTGCTGGACGGCACGATTTCGTCGGCTTCGTCGCATGCAAACGACGTTGTGGACGCGCATCTCGAGAAGCCGATCGCGCTCGGTGGCAAAACCGTTGTCCCGGCCGGCACACCGATCCAGATTCGCGTTCTCGACGCAAGTCCGGCATCGAATCCCGACATCTACGGCTTCGTCGATATCTTTTTCGGCCCGCTGCGCCTCGCGGACGGCGCCGTGCTGCCACTGAGCGCCCCGAGCGGCCATCTCACGGTTGACCCGAGCGCCGGCCATCAATCGACCGTCGGGGTCGAGAACACGATCGGTGACATCTTCGTTCCGACGTTTCTCTATCATGTGTTTCGCAAAGGACGCAACTTTACGCTCACGCCCGGCGCCAAGATCCACGCGCTTACCGGCGCGCGCCTCGACCTCGCGAGCGACGGAACCCTCGCAATCGTCACCCCTGCGCCGCTGATCAACGATAACGACGGTATGCCGCGCTCGTCGTTCCCCGCGGTACAACTGGCGACGCCGGGGGGAAATCCCGGGGAGGCGCCGGTACCAGGTCTGCATCCCTCGGCGATGCCGACTCGCACGCCCTACCCGGGCGAGCCGACCCCGCCGCCGATCGACCAAACTCCGCCGCCCTAACGGCATCAACCACGAAGGAGAGGCCCCGTGTTACGACGTTTTCTCGCCGCCGCCATAGCATTTGCTGCGATGGCAACGACCGGTACGCTCGCCGCCGCAAAACTCTCATCGAAACCGCAAGGCACCGAAGTCGCCTTCGTCGCCGGCGTTCAAAAAGATCTGACCGCACGCTTCGCAACCCCCGCCGAAGCCGAGAAAGCCGGCTACATTCGCTTTACGAACGAAGACGATACCGGGTCGATCAGCTATACGAACCTTACCTGGAACTCGCCCGATCCGCAGCACCCCTGCCAGCTGTGGTATAGCGTGAAGGGTCAACTTCTGGGCGCCGACTACTGCGTTCCGGCGGCGCATCAGGCAAAGGCGCCGTCGCTCTGGGGCGTTAACCCGCAGCGCTGGCAGATCTTTGGCGCACACGTGCATTACATCTATGCAGACGCCATGGGGACGCTCGTGTACGGCCATGCGACGAGCGTAAAAAAATTCACGGCCGCGGGCGGAAATCTGGAGGATCCGAAGCCCGCAACGATCGCAAAAATGGGCCTGGTCAAGAGCGCCGCTCAGGTGAAGCGCGTCTTCCTCTTCCCGCATCTGTGGGACTTGGAAGTTTGGGTCCTACCGAACCCGAACGGCGCCTTCGCCGATAAGAATCCCAACGTCAAACCGTCCAAAAATGCGAGCACGATGGGTATGTAAAAACGGGGCGCTCTGCGCCCCGGCTGATCGGGTTATTCGCGTGACCCCGCAAAGCTTCGCTTTGCGGGGTTTTTTCATTCGTTTGACCAGTAGTCTTTAAGGGCTTTGCCACGGCTCGGATGGCGCAATTTGCGCAGCGCCTTCGCCTCGATCTGTCGGATGCGTTCGCGCGTGACGCCGAACTCCTGGCCCACCTCTTCGAGCGTGCGCTGGTGGCCGTCTTCCAGGCCGAAGCGCAGCACGAGCACTTTGCGCTCGCGCTCGGTAAGATTTTGCAGCACGTCCTGCATCTTCTCTTTAAGCAGCATCACCGACGCGGCCTCGGCCGGCGCAACGGCTTCCTGATCCTCGATGAAATCGCCGAGGTGCGAATCTTCCTCTTCGCCGATCGGCGTCTCGAGCGAGATCGGTTCCTGCGAGATCTTCATCACCTCGCGTACCTTCTCGGGGGTCAGCGCCATCGCTTCGGCGATCTCTTCGACCGAAGGTTCGCGCCCAAGCTCCTGAAGTAGTTGGCGCGAGATCTTGATCAAACGATTGATCGTCTCGACCATGTGCACCGGGATACGGATCGTGCGTGCTTGATCCGCGAGCGCGCGGGTAATCGCCTGGCGAATCCACCAGGTTGCGTAGGTGGAGAACTTGTAGCCTTTGCGATAATCGAATTTCTCGACGGCGCGGATCAGGCCCAAATTCCCCTCCTGGATCAGGTCCAGAAAGAGCATGCCGCGGCCGACGTACTTCTTCGCGATCGACACCACCAAGCGCAGGTTTGCTTCGGTGAGTTGGCGCTTGGCATCGTCACCGTCGGTGACGATGCGTGAGTCGGCCGTGCCGTTCTTTTGCAATTCCAATTCGCCCGCTTCGATGCGCATCGCAAGCGATTTCTCTTGCTCCATCGAGAGCAGTGGAACGCGGCCAATCTCCTTGAGATACATCCGAACCGGATCGTCCAGGGAGAGCCCGTCGGGTATCGGCTCCTCTTCCCCAGCCTCGGCTTCGGGCTTCTCTTCTTTCTGCTCATCGACGATCTCGATGCCGGCCGTCGTGATCTCTTCGAAGAGTCCGTCGATCTCGTCGGGGTTAACATCGTCGAGCGCGTCGAACGCGGTGTTGATCTCTTCGTACGATAACGAACCACGCTGCTTGCCGCGTGCAATCAGCTTCTTTTTGAGTTCATCCAGCGTCAACGTCGGCTGTTGTGTTTCGGCTACCGCGGCCTTCTTGCGTGGCACTCGCTCGTCACCCCCTTTCCCTCGAACATCCGCGCGCTTGCGCGGGGACTCGCTTACATTAGACTCGTTAATTTGCGTTTACTTCTTTAGTTTCAGCTTTGCCGCCTCGAACTGCTCCAGCAGGTCGTGCGGTACCGGTTGCCCGGCTAGGAACATTTCGTCAATCGAGCGGGACAGCGCGGCATAACGTGCCTCGTCATCCTCTCGCTGCAACCGCTCGACGACGCGGTCGAGATGCGCACGGCGCTCCGCCGCATCGCCATACCGCACGATCGAACTGCGATCGCGCGCCCCGAGCGAGGTGAGCACATGGAGCGCCTCCTCGTCCTGCGCGCACGCGGCGAACACGTCGGCGGTCTCGCGCAGCCCGTCGGCCTGCGCCACGATCGCCTCGTATGCCCGTCGATAGAGCTCGTTGCGGAATCGCCGTGGAGCGATGCGCTCGCCGTATTCGCGCACGAGCGTCGGGTCTTCAAGCACGATGCCCAAGACCTCTCGCTCGAACGAGAGCGGTTCGAGATGCACACCCGCACCGGACCGCCGATGGACCGGCGTGTGGCGGCTGCCGGCTCCGGCAGCGTTCTCACGCGGGCCGAAATTGGCGGCATTCGCGAGGAACCGGCTATTCCGAAGGTCGTCCACGTTCACCTTCAGCCGCCCGGCGACATAGACACGCCAGCGGTCCCATTCTTCACGCGGGGTTAACTCGCGGATGATCGCCTCGGCCTTTCGGGCTATGGCCGACGGCGACTCGAAACCAGAGTTCAGACCGTCGATACGCTGGTCCAGTTTGTACTCGACCGAGGGTTTGGCGCTCGCCAGCAGGGTTCTGAAGGCCTCCGCGCCGCGCGTTCGCACGAAGCTATCGGGGTCGTCGCCGTCCGGCAGCGTCACGATTCGGACGCTCGAACCCGTGTGCTCGATTACCTTAGATGCGATATCGATCGCTTTGGTTGCGGCGTTGCTGCCCGCCGCGTCGGCATCGAAGCAGAGATACACAAACTCGGCATACTTGCGCAGCTCTGCCGCTTGCTTCTCGGTAAATGCCGTGCCCAGGGCGGCGACGGCGCTTTCAATCCCGGCCTGATGCAACGCGATGCAGTCAAGGTAGCCCTCCACCACCACGAGCGTTTTGTCACGTTGCGCTGCTCGTCGCGCGACGTTGAGCGCGAAGAGGTGATCACCTTTGGTATAGACGGGCGTCGTCGAGGTATTGAGATACTTGGGCTCGCTCTCGTCGAGGGCGCGGCCGCCGAAGGCGATGACCTCACCCGTCGTCGCGTACGTCGGCACCATGAGCCGATTGCGGTAGAAGTCGTAGTAGCCGCCACGTTGCGAGGGTTTGACCAACCCGGCCTTGGCCGCAAGCGCGAGATCGACGCCGCGCTCGCGCAACTCGTCGGTGAGGCCGCTCCAGCCTTCAGGGGCGTATCCGAGCGTAAACTTCTCGATCGTCGCCGGCGAGAACCCGCGCCGTTCGCAGTACGCTCGCGCGTCGGTTCCTTCGCTACCGCGAAGCATGCGCGCGAAGTATGCGGCGGCAACCTGGTTTGCTTCGTAGATCGCTTCGCGTTCGTTGCGCGCGCGCGCAGCGCGCGGATCTTCGGCTTCGAGCTCGATGCCCGCTTTGCTCGCAAGCACGCGAACCGCCTCGGGGAAGGGCAGGTTCTCCAGCTTCTGGACGAAGGCGATGACGTCGCCCCCGGCGCCGCAACCGAAGCATTTGAAGAACCCGCGGTCGGGGTGCACGTGAAACGACGGCGTCTTCTCGCCGTGGAACGGGCACAAGCCGATGAGATCGTTCCCGCGCTTTTTTAGCGAAACGTATTGGCCGATGAAGGTCCCGATGTCGATTCGCGCGTGAATTTCGCGAGCGACACCTTGGTCGAAGCGCGCCATGGTGGTTCTCCCCTGATTCGGAGCCAAACGGAGAATCCTAGCGCCGGACGAACCTTTCGGGGGCAGCGTGAAGAGAATTTTCGATCCCGTTCACTCTTTCATCGAGCTCACCCCCGCTGAAGCGCGGCTGCTCGACTTGCCGCCCATGCAGCGCCTGCGCCGCCTGCGTCAGCTGGGGCTCGCCTATTTTGCCTTTCCCTCCGCCGAGCACTCGCGCTTCACCCACGCACTCGGCGCGCTTGCAATGGGCACGCGCGCCTTCGACGAGCTTCTTCGCTCGAGCGGCGACCATGTACCGCACGCAACGGAGCGCACCTATCAGCGGCGTTTGGTGCGCTGCGCCCTCTTGCTGCACGACATCGGCCATGGCCCGTTCAGTCATGCCTGCGAGGCAGTGCTCGGCATCCATCATGAAGAGCGCACCCACGAGATGCTGCGCCTGCCCGAGATGCGTGCCGGTATCGAGGCGCTCGACGTGGATCCCGATCACGTACTCGGGTTGATCGTCGGCGATCCCGCGACGCCGTACCCCGCGCTACGCGAACTCGTCAGCGGGCCGAACCTCGATGCGGACCGCATGGATTATCTGCTGCGCGACGCCTATTTCACCGGGGTCGCGAGCGGCCGCTACGACGCAGACCAATTGATCGCGTCGCTACGGCTCTTCGAGCACGGCGGACGCCTTGCCGTCGGCATCGACGCACGAGGAACCGTCGCACTCGAATCGTTCGTGGTGGCGCGTTACATGATGTTCGCGTCGGTCTATTTCCACCACACGACGCGCATGTTCGAGCGCGTGCTGCAGGACGTGCTGCGCGAGCTCTGGCCCGATCCGCGTACGCTCGATCCGATCGACGAGTACCTTCGATGGGATGATTTCCGGGTGCTCAACGAGTTGCGCGATCGCGAGAGCGAGGCGGCGCGCGCGCTGCGCGAGCGCCACCGTGTGTATGTGATCGTCGCCGAGTTCAACGCCGAGCGCGATTTACGTGCTTTCGAACGCTGTGACGCGGCGCTACGGGAACGATATGGCACCGACGCCGTGTGGGCCGACGAGCAGTCGCAGGTGATGCATCGCCTGCCGCTGGGCGCTGACGACCCGCGCTCGACGGTCTGGGTTGGCACGCCCGCCGGACCGCTCGATGCGCGGCGGGCGTCCGACCTCATCGCCAAACTCTCCGGTAAGGCCTATTGGCGTAAGCTCTTCGTGCGGCGGGATCGCGCGGGCATCGACGATGCGCGCGCGATCTGTGCCAAGATCATCGCCGAAAGCCGTCAGTAACCGCGGGCCCGCGCGAACTGCTCGGCCGCGGCGATCTCGCTGCGCGCCGCCTGCATATCGCGAATCGCATTCACGCGATGGCCGCCGTAATCGCGCTGATCGCCGTTGAGTTGATCGATCAGACGCTCGACGTAGCCAGCGACACGCGCCATATCGATGTTGCTGCCGCGCTGCGTGCGCGTGCCGCGATTCGCATCGGCATCACCGATCGATCCGAGGCTGCGGATGCACGCCGGGTTTTCGTGATCGTTTTCAATCGCATACTGCGCGGCCGCGTAGAGTTCGCCCCGCGCGTTCGCGAGGTCTCGAATCGCGTTCGCCTTATGGCCGCCGTAGTCGCGCTGATCGTGCGTGAGGCGATCGATCGTGCCGTCAAGGCGGTCGTGAACGCGGCGTATGTTCGTATTGCTGGCGCAGTCCGTGCGCGCTGCGGCGGGGAGCGCCGTCGCAGCGAACGCCGTAACGCCGGCCGCCACCGCCGTCGCGAGCACGAGCCCGCCAAATCGTTGAGAAAGCTGCATTCCTGAACCTCCGTGAAAGACGCTGATGGACGAGACAACGCTACCGATACGACGCGGGTTCCGGCTGCACTGCCGGAACCCGCGAACTCTCACGCCGCTCTAACCGAGCCTCACGTTAACGTGCCGAGCGTCGCCTGCGCTGCGGCGAGACGCGCAATCGGCACGCGGTAGGGAGAGCACGACACGTAGTCGAGTCCGAGCGTGTCGCAGAACGCCACGCTGGACGGTTCGCCGCCGTGTTCGCCGCAAATCCCGATCTTCAACTCCGCGCGCGCATCGCGTCCGAGGCGCACCGCCTCGCGCATCAGCGATCCCACGCCGCGACGATCGAGCACCTGGAA
This sequence comes from Vulcanimicrobiota bacterium, assembly GCA_027452165.1. GTDB lineage: Bacteria > Vulcanimicrobiota > Vulcanimicrobiia > Vulcanimicrobiales > Vulcanimicrobiaceae > REEB354. The sequence continues at coordinate 159,359 of DAIDGX010000023.1, forward strand.
GGGGTCGTCTTTGAGGATCTTCTTCTCGAGGTAGGTCGGGATGAAGCCGGCCTCGGCGTCGTCGCGGCTGTAGCCATAGGTCGTCTGGGTGAGATCGTTCGTGCCGAATGAGAAAAATTGCGCCGTCTGCGCGAGCTCATCTGCAACCACGCATGCGCGCGGCAACTCCACCATCGTACCGATATGATACGCAAGCGTCGTCGTTTGCGCGGATAGCACGGCGTCGGCAACGGCCTTTGCCGCATCGTAGGTAGAACGCATCTCCTCGGGTGTGCCGACGCCCGGAATCATCACCTCGGGGCGCGCATCCACGCCACGCTCCTTCAACTCGCAGGCGGCTTCGAAGATGGCGCGCACTTGCATCGCGTAGATTTCCGGATAGAGAATGCCCAAGCGGCAGACGCGCAAGCCGAGCATCGGGTTTTGCTCGTGCAACTGCTGTACGCGTTTGAGCATCGCCTCCTTCGCACGATACTCGTGCGTCTCCACCCCGGTCGTCAAACGCAACTCGGTGGTCTCGACCAGCAGTTCCTCGAGCGATGGCAAAAACTCGTGTAGTGGCGGATCGAGCAGACGAATCGTCACCGGATACCCGGCCATCGCCTCCAGGATGCCGACGAAATCTTCGCGCTGGAACGGCAGCAGCTTCGCAAGCGCTTCCGCACGTGCTTCCGGCGTATTCGCGAGGATCATCTGCTGTACGATCGGCAGGCGCTCCTGCTGCATGAACATGTGCTCGGTACGGCAAAGCCCGATGCCTTGCGCGCCGAGCTCGCGCGCTTTGCGCGCATCCTCGGGGGTGTCGGCATTAGCCCACACCTGCATGCGCCGCACGTCGTCGGCCCACGACAAGAACGTGGCAAGCCACGGCGGGAGTGTCGATGGCGCCTCAATGAGCGGTAGTCGGCCGAGCATCACGTTGCCCGTGCTGCCGTCGATCGTCAGCCAATCCCCTTCGTGCAACGCGGTGCCGTTCAACGACGCGGTCTTGCTGCGGCGATCGATCTGCAACGCGTCGCAACCGGCAACGCACGGTTTCCCCATGCCGCGCGCCACGACGGCCGCATGCGATGTCGCTCCGCCTTTTGCGGTAAGGATGCCGCGTGAGGCGATCATGCCGTGCACGTCGTCGGGCGTCGTCTCTACCCGCACGAGGATCGTTGGTTTGCCGGCTTCGTTCCATGCAACGGCATCGTCGGCGGTAAAGACGACCTGCCCCGTCGCCGCTCCCGGTGATGCGTTCAAACCATGCGCTGCAACCTCGACGCGCGCGTCCGTATCGATGCGCGCGTGGAAGAGTTGATCGAGCGACGAGGCATTCACGCGGCCAACCGCCGTGCGCTTGTCGATCAGCCCTTCGTTCACGAGGTCGATTGCGATTTTGACGGCTGCCTCGGCACTGCGCTTGCCGGTACGCGTTTGCAGCATGAAGAGCTTGCCGCGCTCGACCGTGAACTCGAGATCCTGCATCTCTTTGTAATGGCGTTCGAGCCGGTGCGCGATCTCCTGAAATTGGCGATAGATTGCCGGTTGCGAGCGCTCGAGATCGGCGATTTTCTGGGGGGTACGGATACCCGCGACGACATCTTCGCCCTGCGCGTTCACCAGATACTCTCCAAAGAGGACGTTCTCGCCGGTGTTAGGATCGCGCGTAAACGCGACGCCCGTACCCGAATCATCGCCCATGTTTCCGAAGACCATTTGCACCACGCTTACCGCGGTGCCCCAATCGTCAGGAATTTTGTTGAAGCGCCGGTAATCGATCGCTCGCTTCGAATTCCACGAATCGAAGACGGCCTGAATGGCGAGATGCAGTTGTTCGCGTACGTCCTGCGGGAAGTCGCGCCCGGCATGTTCGCGCACGATCGCTTTGAAGCGCGTGACGAGCGCCTTCCACGAGCCTGCGTCGATCTCGGGATCGGTCGAGATGCCGAGTTCGTGCTTGCGTTCCTCGATCAGCTCCTCGAAACGATCCTTATCGACGTTCAGCACCACCGAGGAGAACATCATGATGAAGCGGCGATACGCATCCCACGCGAAACGCTCATTTTGCGTCAGCGTAGCGAGTCCAGCGACGGTCGCATCGTTCAAGCCCAGGTTTAGGATCGTATCCATCATGCCGGGCATCGAGACGCGTGCGCCCGAGCGAACCGACACGAGCAGCGGATCGCTCGGGTCGCCGAAACGCGTGCCGACGCGCCCTTCGAGTTGCAGCATCGCCTGTTCCACTTGCGCATCAAGGCCATCGGGAAAGCTCCGCTGCGCCTCGTAAAAGCGTAAACAGGCCTGCGTCGTGATGATAAAGCCCTGCGGAACCGGAAGCCCGGCGCGCATCATCTCGGCCAGCCCCGCACCCTTGCCGCCGAGAAGCTCCTTCATCGTACCGTCGCCTTCCTCGAAGAAGTACACGTACTTGGGTGCGCTCATCGCGTCGTGCTTCTCCTATCCGATCCGGTCGCGGAAGAATCGTTCGAGGGCGTCGGCCGCGATGCGCTCTTGACGCATCGAATCGCGTTCGCGCACGGTTACGCTGCCGTCGTCGAGCGAGTCATAATCGACGGTCACGCAGTACGGCGTCCCGATTTCATCTTGCCGGCGATACAACTGGCCGATGTTGCCTTCGTCGTACTGTGTACGAAAGTGCGGGCGCAGCGTGCGCTCAATCGAGCGCGCGCGCTCCACAAGCTCTGGCTTGTTGCGCGCGAGCGAGAAGACCGCCAGTTGGACGGGCGCGATGAACGGGTGAAAACGCAGCACGGTACGCTCGGTCTCCTTGCCGTTGGGATCGACGCTCTTCTCTTTATCGTACGCGTCGATAAGCATCGTAAGCGTCGTGCGATCCATCCCGGCCGAGCTCTCAATCAGGATCGGGGTGTAATGCGTCTTCGTCGCTTCGTCGAAAAAGCGCAGGTCTTTGCCCGACAGGTTCATGTGCGCGTCGAGATCGTAGGTGCCGCGATGCGCGATCGATTCGAGTTCGCCCCAGCCCCACGGAAAGAGATACTCGACGTCGATGCCCGCCTTCGCGTAGTGCGGGCGCTCTTCGGGCGTGAGCTCGTAGAAGCGCAGACGCTCGGCCTTTACGCCATACTGTGAGTACCAGGCCTTGCGGCGATCAACCCACTCGCGAAACACCTCGAGATCCTTGCCATCTGCCGGAACGAAGTATTCGAGTTCGGCCTGTTCAAACTCGCGCACGCGGAAGGTGAAGTTCCCGGGTGTGATCTCGTTGCGAAACGACTTGCCGATCTGCGCGATCCCAAACGGCGGGCGCTTGCGCGCGGTCTGATAGACGTTTTTGAAGTTGACGAAAATGCCCTGAGCCGTCTCGGGACGCAGGTATGCGGTCGAAGCCGTATCCTCCATCGGACCGATCTGTGTCTTCATCATCAGATTGAAGTTGCGCGGCTCGGTAAAGCTCTCTTTGCTTCCGCAGTCGGGGCACTGCTTGGGGTCCTTCAAATGGTCGAAACGGAACCGATGCTTGCACACCTTGCAATCGACCAGCTTATCGTGGAATGCGTCCACGTGGCCCGAGGCCTTCCACGTGAGCGGATGCATGATGATCGACGAGTCGAACCCGACCACGTCGTCGCGCAACTCGACGGTCTCGCGCCACCAGGCATCCTTGACGTTACGCTTCAGGATCGCTCCCAGTGGGCCGTAATCCCAAAAGCCGTTGATGCCGCCGTAGATTTCGCTGGACTGAAAGATAAAGCCGCGGCGCTTCGCAAGCGCCGTAATCTCGTCCATGGTCACGCGTTGTTCGGGAGCTGCGGTATCCATAAGGGCTGTTAGATTTATCAAGCACCGCCAAATCCCCGTGCGGGGTGCCGCGCTTATGACCGGGCGTACCGCCGCCCGCGCCAGGTTACCCCTCCTCGCGCGTGTTTGAAGAGCGAGGTTGCGAAGATCGCGCTCATCACCCCGATGCCAATCGGCAACCACGCAGCCCCCGAACCCGCAAAACCGAACCGGCGCATTCCCCGCGCCGCGGCGACACCCGCAGCGAGCATACCCGCCGCGAGGAGCAGCGCGACGCCCCACACATGCCATGCGAGCGCCACGAGCAACGCAAGCGGCTGGAGCGGCGAGAAGAGCGCGAATGCGAGCAACGCGCCGGCCGTAAGGAGCGGTTGACCGCGAACGCCGAGCGCAAAGTTCTTCACGAAGCCCTCCCAAATCTCGCGGAACGAGCGGTACATGCGGGTGCGCACCTGTCCACTCGCCCCGACCAGAGCCGTGCGAAAGCGGCCGTCGGCCTTCAAACGGCGGGCAAGTTCCAAATCCTCGGCGATCTCACCCCGCAGAGCCCCATGTCCGCCGATCGCCTCGTACGCCACCCGGTCGATCAGGATGTATTGCCCGTTGAAGAGGGCGTTGCCGCGCGCCGGATCGTTCACGTCATCGAGCGGCCCCGTGCCGAGCGCGATCGTCCAGAGAATGCTCGGCAGCACGATGCGTTCGGCAGCGGTTACCATCGTTTGCTCGGTCAGCAGGCTCACCGCATCAAGCTCGCTCGCGCGCGCGTAGGCAAACGCAGCCCCGGCGGAGTCGGGTTCATGCTCGGTGTCGGCGTCGGTGAAGAGCAGCCAGGCACCCCGCGCACGCCGCACGCCCTGTTCGAGCGCCCACGGCTTGCCAACCCAGCCGTCGGGCAGATCCACGCCTCGCACAAGCGTGAGACGCGCATCGTCACGCGCGATACGTTCCACGATAGCCGCCGTTGCGTCGTCCGAACGATCGTCCACGACGATCACCTCGTAGGCGGGATAGCGCAGCGCGAGCAGCGTTCGCACGCATCCCGCAATCTGTCGCTCCTCGTTACGCGCGGGAACGACGATCGAGAGGAACGGGAAATTCCCGCGCTCTTCCGGAGGCGCGGCGTCACCATGCGTCCGCCCAAGCATTGCATGCGAACGCCGCGCGATCTCTACGCTTCGGAGCACGATGAGGAGATCAACGATCGCGCACGCAAGCCCGACGACCCAGAGCGCAATCACCCGCGCGTCCGGCATCATCTAGCCACGCACGATCGCGAGTCGTTCAGCCCGGGCATTGAGAGGCACCATGGCGTCGCCGTTTCGTGCAACAAACGCGACCCCATTTTCTTCGAGAATCTGCCCGACCCAGGAAGTCGATCGATCCGGAATTGCACCAAAGGCCAAAACCGGTGTTGCATCTTCGATTTCGGCGCGATACCGAACGCGATAATCGAAAAGTTGCCCCATACCGTACCGCATACGATCGACCGACTGACGAGCGTCGGTAAGGCTTTTAGCTTCAATCAGCAGCCGCTGGTCACCGCACCGGACAAAAAGATCGATGTTGTTGTACCAGCAAACGCCACCGCTACGCTCGACCGACCGGCGGATGAGTTCAAGCGTCTCATTATGATCTTTGCGCGCGCGCTCTTGCAAGGCGGCCGACTCGTACACGCTTGGCAACGCCTTTCCGCTCGGCACGTACCCTGTGCCGTCGGGGATACGCTCGACCCGGCGCATCACATCTTTCGGCATTGCCGCTGCGAACGTCGAATACCCTGACACGAGCACGTTCTCGACGGTCAACAACGGCGCGCTCTCGCGACCGGCAGAGACGCCAGCAGCCGCCAATATCCGATAAAAAGCCGTCTCTCGTATTTGGCGCGCGGCACTCTGGAATTGTGGCTTGCTCGTCGATTCGGTTTCGAGGAACTGCGTATCGTATCGCAGTGGAACCGGTCTAGAAAACGGCTCATACCAAGCAATCGGCATCCACCAGTGAGCGGGACGGCCGAAATCTTCAAATGCAGCGCCAAGGACACCATGCCCTATGTAACTCGATGCCTCACTCGCATCGGCTCCCGCCGCCGGCCGGTAATAAATAAAGCGGTCGTAGTCATTGATGCGGCCACGATACTGCCGTGGATAATGATAGATGACGCCTTCGCGATCTAGGTACTTCGGATCGGCGTGCCACGTACGCTGACTCAGCACAACAGGCATGTTGCCTATGGTACCCTAGTGCCGGCACGTGTCCTGCGATCGGTCATGCGATCTGACAGGAGCAACGCCCGAAGAGCGCCTCATACCCCGCAAAAGACCGCTCGTGTCCATCAGATCTTGTTCATTGCGTGCAATGCGTGATAGCACCGTCGCTGCGCGTCTCGATGGCGTCGACTGCCGGTCTGAAATGCCGTGCAGCACCGGGTTCGATTCCCGGACGAGTCAGCCGCAACGATCCACCCGGCGTTGCGAAGGCGCCGCAGTAATGCGGCGCCTCGTTCCCTTGGTTTCGCCCTATCCGGCAACGTTGTATTCACCACGCCCTCGGCGGTGCGCGAAGGCGGCGCCGTCGCGCCTAACGATACACCTTGCAGCCACGGGTCCGATTCCCTAGCGCTCCAAGCGCCCTTGCGAAGTCGCAGTCTTACCGTCGGCTGTATATCAAGCCCGCAGTCTCACGTCGAAACGCACGGGACACACTGATAGTGAAGGCCAACGCAGCAATGCCTTCCACACCTCCTCGGAATCGTAACGATTCGCTACATCACTTTCGATCATGGACGCGCTCCAGTTTATAGGCAACACCCGGCGTCGCCCTAACGAAGCATCGCGGTTTGTAACGCGTTTCACGTTCTTCAAACCGTCGTCGCCTTAAGCGCCTTCGGCTGAGTCTCCGCTCGTAGTTGCCCGCAGGTCCCCGCACGAGGCGAACGCGAATCCGGCGAAATCTATGGCCGAACAATCATCCACACTTTTCACGATGCTTTCGAAGTTGCTCATTGAGTATACCTATGAATTTGACGCCGCTATGGTTCGCGAGCTCGGGCGTTGCGCCGAACCCCCTCCGTCGCTTGCCATGTGGGCTAACGTTCTGCAATACGTAAACGACGTTGGTATTACGGCTACGGAGCTGCGCTCGAAGTGCGGCATTGCGCCGCCAACGTTGAAGTCGATGATTGACTGCCTCAGGCGCCATGGATGGATAACGATTCAGATGGGAAAGCTCATCACGCTGACGGCCGAAGGGCGAGACGCTGCTCGAGCGTTTCCGAAGGCCATACGGGCAGCCGAGGCGCGATGCAAATCCCAATGGGGAGCGGACGTCTTTGCGCCGCTACAGCGCGCGCTCGAAAGCGCGTGCGCACGGCTTCAGCGAGGCTATCCGGCTTACCCAATGCCTTCGGCGCACCGCGGAGGCCTCCCAGCGGGCGAATAGGCGCGCGAACGAGCGCACGCTTTAGCGATGATGTTCGATCCGAAACGTGGGGTAGACATTCTCTATGATGCGCAATGATTACCGCGCCGTGAGCGCCGCGAACTTGCGCAACGTTTCCAAACCCTTAAGACCCCCGATTGACACTGTGCATCGACCGCCGGTGACTTATCACGCCAGCAGACACCTCGAAGCGCACGAAGCGCCGCAGTAATGCAGCGCTTCGCCATTTTACAAGACGCACTGATGGCGGGGGCCAACGCCGTACGGGCTTGCCATCCCACCTGTACCACTCTGCCCAATTGCCACGCAAGCCAATGAGGTGTAGCGTTACGGCAATGATGCCACCGTTTGCATCTTCCGCGGTGACGTCGACTAGCTCAATTCCAGCGTCTTCTGCTGCCTGTTCAAAATAGAAATGCCCTCCGCTCCTGCCGGAATCCCATTCTTCGCGGCCAACTCGGAGGTTGCGCGGACAGACGGCGAGGTCGGCATCGAAGGCGTGCAACGCCGCGATCTGACGCGCCCTCCGGCCTATACGCAACACTCGGCGCTGCTGCGACGAAGTACCGCACTTGTGCGGGCGCTTCGTTCTTCAAACGATTGTCGTCTTCCGCGCCTTTGGCTGACTATCCGCCCGTAACTGCCCGCAGGCGGCCGAGATGTCGCGACCCATGTTGTGACGCACCGTCGTCGGCACGCCCGCGCGATCCAGAATCGCGGCGAAGGCCCAAATGCGATCGTCGGTCGTTCCGGCAAACGGACCGTCCGGCGTGGTGTTGTATGGAATCAGATTCACGTGGTAGAGTTTTCCGCGCATCAAATCGGCGAGATCTTGCGCGCAGGCTTCCGTGTCGTTCACGCCCTGCAGCATGACGTACTCGAAGAAGACCTTGCGATTCGTTTTGGCCACGTAACGTTCGCATGCCGCCATCAGTTCGGAGGTCGAGAATTTCCGGTTGACCGGCATGATCGTGCTGCGCACCGCATCGTTCGGCGCGTGCAGCGAGATCGCGAGATTGACCTGCAGCCCCTCGTCGGCAAAGCGATCGATTCGATCGACCAATCCCACGGTCGAGATCGTGATATGGCGGTGCCCGAGGCCGAGTCCGTGCGGATCGTTGAGCAGGGCGACCGCTCCCATCACCGCATCGTAGTTGTGGAAGGGCTCGCCCATACCCATGAAGACGACGTTGGTAATGCGCTTACCGCGGCCGCTTAGCTCGCGTGCGAAGAAGCGGGCTTGCGAGAAGATCTCGGTCGAGGTGAGGTTGCGTGTGTAGCCGGCTTGACCGGTCGAACAGAACGCGCACGCGAACGCGCAACCCGCCTGCGACGAAATGCAGACCGTGGTGCGCTCGCCCTTGTGCTCCATCAGCACGGCCTCGACTTCGTTGCCGTCGTGTAGACGAAAGAGCCCCTTCGTGGTTTTCCCGTCGCGCGAACGCTGCATTACCACGGGTTCGACCGCACTAAAGGCCACGCCACGCTCGGCGAGTGCGGCGCGCAGCTCCTTTGGCAGCGTCGTCACCGCCTCGACGGTCTCGGCCAGCTCTTTGTTCGCAGCGCGATAGAGCTGACCGAGGCGGTAAGGTTTCAGTTCAAACGCCTGCGCAAAGGTACCCGTATCGGCAAAGCCGAGGCGTTGGGTGATATCGTCGAACCAGATAGCCTGGGGATCGCGCGTCATGACGCCCCTTTATACCACATTCCCGCGGCCCGCGCCGCATGCCCAGGACGTTAGAAGAGCGACGCCTGCTCGGGCGGCGCCTCGGCGGGCGCCTCGTCGAGCTTCGTGCGCACCGCCTTCAGGTCGCTCCACACCAGGCGCTTGACGGCGGTCAGTTCGCCCCCCGTCTGCCGCAGCACGTACGCGGGATGAAAGGTCGCGAGCAGCGGGATCCCGAGCGGTCCTTCGTACCACTGCCCGCGCATCTTCGTGATTTGGAACTCACGCCCCAGAAACGACTTTGCGGCGGGCGCGCCAAGCGCCAAGATCACGCGCGGGCGAATGATATCGATTTGCTCGTCAAGATACGGGCGACAGTTGGCCATCTCGGCGGGCTCGGGAGCGCGATTTTTCGGCCCGCGCGGGCCGGGGAGCGTCGGGCGACACTTGACCGTGTTGCAGATATAGACGTCCTCGCGCGCAAGGCTGACCGCAGCGAGCATCTTCTCGAGGAGTTGGCCCGCACGGCCTACGAACGGCCTCCCAAGCAGATCTTCCGTCTCTCCCGGACCTTCGCCGATCACCATGACCTCGGCGCAGGGATTGCCCTCGCCGTACACGTTGTTACGGCGCTGCGCACCGATCTCGCAGCGGCGACATGCCGAGGCCGCGCCGGCGGCCTGCGCGAGCAAGCGCTCGCGCCGCGCCCGCTCCTCAAGCATCGTGCGAGCCTTCGGGCACGAGCAGGACCGCCTCGCCGAAGGCCACCACCTTGCACGAGCCGTCGCTATCTTCGGAGACGTGAAAACTCAGCCCGATCACGGCGTTCGCACCGAGCGCATTTGCCCGAGCGAGGAGCGTGTCGAGCGCTTCGTGCCGCACGTGCTCGGCGTCGCTCAGGTACTCTTGTGCGGCAAGCCCGATCAGCATGCCCAGGCTGCGAAAGGTGGAGCGGAAGCGATTGCGCTGGCGGCTGGCAATGCCGGAGACGTAGCCATAACGGCGCGCGATCGCGACGCCGTCGAGATCATCGAAGGTGACGACGTTCTCGGGTGCGATCATGCAGGCGCCCGCACCGCGCGAGCGGGAACAACGGCTACCGTCATGACCGATTCTTCACCGTCGGTGCTCGTGATCCGCCTCGACGCGATCGGCGACGCGCTCGCACTTACGCCGCTGCTCGCCGCATTTGCCGGTCGTGGCATTGCGGTCGATCTGGTGCTGCGTGCCGTTAACGCCGAAATCTTCTCCTCGCGCGCGGCGCGCGAGGTATTCGTAGCACCGTTTGCGTTACGTTCGAGCACGCGCGCAAATCGCGCTGCGATCGCCACCTTCGGCGCGATGCTACACGAGCGCGGATACTCGCACGTCCTCGTCGCGACCGAGGATCCCGCAGGCTACCGGCTCGCGCGCGCGGTGGACGCGCCGGTACGCGTCGGCTTCACCAACGGGTGGGGCAAGCCGTTCAAGACTCTGTGGGCGCACATGCTGCTCACTTCGACCGTGGTACGCAGCGCCGGCCTCGATCCAAACGCCCCGCACGAGGTTGACGTGCTCTTCTCACTCGCGGCATCGTTCCTCGAAGGCGAAACGCCTACGCGCGATCCGGAACTTCTGCGGCCATTCGTACTCGATCGCGACATCGCACGCGGCGAGACCGTCGTGGTACAAGTGAGCGACAAGTGGGAGCGGCTCGGCATCGCCTTCGGCGAGGTCGTACGGACAGTCCACGCCTGCGCCGCGCTTGCGCCGCTGCGGCTGATCGCTGCCCACAACGAGGCGGACTACGCCGATCGCCTCGCGCGGGCCACGCAGCGCACGGTCGAACGTTTCGCAACCCTCGAGCCCTGGAAAGAAGCTATCGGAGCGGCACGCGCGCTCGTCGCGCCCGACTCCGGTGCGCTCCACGTGGCCGGCATGGTGGGCACACCAACCGTCGCCGTTTTTCCGCCAATCGCCGATTTTTCGTTACAAGCGGCACGCTGGCGCCCGTGGGCCGCGCCATATTCGCTCGTGCGCGCTGACGACGGATGGCCGGCACGCGCCGCCGATGCGCTTGCGTCGTTGCTCGCCGGCGCTTAGTTACACGGCGCGAGGTTACGATACAATCCGATCTCGTCATGAACAAAGATCGGCACGTAATCGCCATCGGCCACCAGTGCCTGGACCGTCGCGCCGTACTCTTGCAATCGCGGCGAATGCGGGTACGCGGTATCGACGAGAATGAAGCATGCGTCGGTTGCAACGGTCGGGTCTTCGGGCAGCACGCGCGCGTAGGGATCGCGCAAGGCAAGGTGCGTGAACGCCTCCTCCTGCGTTGCAATCGAGATACCGCGCGGAAGGCTCGCGAGCACCGCATCCAGCCGCACGTCGCGTGCCTCGCGCGGTCGCAGGTTCAGGCCCGGGTGCATGGGATTAGCGACGGCAAGCTCCAACACGCAAAGACCGATGCACCACGCAAGCGTCCGCTTGGCGCGGTCGGGCGGCATCGCGCGCACGGCGAACGCGAACGCGACGAGCACATATCCCATCCAGGCGCCTGCGTAATGCGTCCCCATCGTGTATGTGGTGGACATACGCGAGAGCAGCACTTCGGCAAGCGGCGCCGCCGCCAGCCACATCATCCCCGAGCGAAACGGCATAAAAAGTAGCGGCAAAAACGCCAGCACCACGAAACCCAGGCGAGCCACGATGCCGCTATGCAGCAGCGCGCCGAAATCCGCCGCGTTCCAGGCGTAGAAACGCGTCGGCGACCAGTGCGGATTCGCTGCGGCGTGCGGCTGGATCACGAGGAAAAAGAGTCCCAGTACGGCGAGCGCAACGACGGCAACGGCCGCTGCCGCGCGTCCCGCGTCGCTGCCACGATACCGCCAGGCGCCGAGCGCGCCGGCGATCGCAACGAAGATCGCCTGATCCTCTTTGATCGCAAGCGTCACGAGTGCGAACGTCACGGCCATGGCGAGCATGCCCGCGTCAAACGCCCAGAACATCCACGCAACGGCAGCCGGCGCAAGACCGTTTTCGTGAAAATCGTTGAACACGAGCCCGGCAAGCGCCGGATACAGCGCCACCACGAGCGCGCCCATGCGCGCGAGCGCCACCCCGCCGCGACGCTCGATCAGTGCATAGACCGGCGGCATTGTCAGAGCACCGGCGAGCGCTTGTACGAACACGAGCGTCAGCGGCGAGTGCCACAGCCACAACGCAACGCCGACGAGGTACAGGATGGGCGAAAAATGAAACGCCCAGTGACTGCCTTCGACTTGATTGCAGAAGCATCCGAACGCGCTCGCCACCGTCTGCGCGAAGATGCCTAAATCGACGAAATTGCGATGCGCCGCGTAACGAATCGCTCCGAGCCACGTGAAGAGGGCGGTATAGACCACAACCGCGATCCAGAGTGCACGATCTCGCATGCTACGTCGTCGCGAGCGTTCGTCTTGACTGCAGGTAGGGCCAGATGAAGGTATCGATATCGCCGTCGAGCACGCCTTGGGCATTGCCCGTCTCGACGTTCGTACGATGGTCCTTGACCAGCTGATATGGCTGAAGCACGTACGAGCGAATCTGCGAGCCCCATTCGTTCGCTTGGCGTTCGCCGCGCAATTCGCTGAGTTTCGCGTTGCGCTCTTCGATCGCCCGTTGGGCCAGCTTCGCGCGCAGGATGTTCATCGCCACGTCGCGGTTTTGTGCCTGCGAGCGCTCTTGTTGCGAGGCGACGATGATGCCGCTCGGCTCGTGGATGATACGCACCGCGGACTCGGTTTTGTTGACGTACTGTCCGCCCGCGCCGCCCGACTTGAATGTTTCGATGCGTAGGTCGTCCGGGCGAATTTCGACGCCGACATCTTCATCGGCTTCGATCTCGGGGATAACGTCGACCGCGGCAAACGAGGTATGGCGGCGATGCGCCGCGTCGAACGGCGAGAGGCGTACGAGCCGGTGCACGCCTCGCTCGCTCTCGAGCATGCCGTATGCGTTACGGCCGCGCACGAAGAACGTCACGGACTTCAATCCGGCCTCTTCGGCCGGCGACTCATCGACGACCGAGGTGGCAAAGCCCTTTTGGTCGGCCCAACGCAGGTACATACGCAGCAACATTTGCGTCCAATCGGCGGCGTCCACGCCGCCGGCGCCGGCAAAGATGCTTACGATCGCGCCGTGCGCGTCGAACTCTCCGTCAAAATTGGCCGCCATTTCCAACTCGTCGAGCGTGGCACCGGCTTGCGCGAGCGAACGATCGACCTCGGCGCTCGCGCTTTCGTCATCCGCGAAAAGCTCGAGCAACTCGCGCGCGTCGGAGAGCGCGCGATCCACACCGTCGATACGGCCGATCTCCTCGCGGAGATCGGCCAGCTCTTTCATCGCGCGTTGGGCGCGTTCGGGGTCGTTCCAGAACGTTTCCGCACGCGAACGTTCATCAAGCTCGCTGATTGAGCGGACCTTCCGAGCGTAGTCAAAGACGCTCCTTGAGCGTCGAGAGACGCTCGGAGAGGCGCGAAATCATCGTAATCTGGCTATCGCTCATGGCCGTAAACGCATTCTTCCGCTGCGCCAAGCTCCCTTGTCGGGCGTGGCTGCGCGCGTGATGGAGCAACGTTCGCTTTTCCCTACATGGAGGCTCGCGAAGGACATGAACGTTCAGCTTCTCGATCGCCCGCTCGAAGCAGCAGGTGCTCCTCTCTCGCAATTTGGCAACCTTGGGTTTGGAGCGCCGGCACCGCTCGGCGGCACGCCCGGTGGAAGCGATGCGATCGCACGGGTCGTGCCGCCCAGCATTCCGGCGGCAAATCCGGTTGGATCGGCGAGCGACACCGGCGGGCTCGGCGGACTGATCGGAAGCTTGCTTTCGCAGATCGCCTCGCTCCTTGCGCAGTTCTTTGGCGGCGCGAGCGCAAACGAGCAATACTTTGCAAACGCGCAGGGCGGATCGGTCGGCGATCCGCACCTCTCGTTCAACGGAAGCACCTGGGACAACATGCAAGGACAGGGCGATCTCTTGCAGTCCGACTCGATTCCGGGCGGATATCAGCTCTCCACCAGCACCACTGCTCCGGACGCAAACGGCGTCACCTATAACCAGCAAGCGAGCATCACCACGAACTTCGGCCAAACGTGCGTCTCGCTCGATAAGACCGGCGCCGCGACGGTGCAACAAAACGGCACGAGCTATCCGGTTGCCCCGGGCACCTCGTACGATCTCGGAAACGGCGAATTCGTCTCGCGCGACCAAAACGGCACGCTCACGGTCACCACGCAAAACGGGATCGGCGGGCAGATTACGACCACGATGCAAAGCAATGGCGTCGGCGTCGACGTGCGTACGAGCGCCAACAATCTCGATCTCGGTGGCACGCTCGTGAACGGTGCGCCAGGAGCATCGCAGCCACCGGCGATTCCGAGCCCGATCCCGACGCCGATTCGCTACCGGTTTTAGTCGCTATCGGCTCCGTGACACTTCTTGTATTTCTTGCCGCTGCCACACGGACACGGATCGTTTCGGCCGATCTTGGCCTCTCCGCGCTGCACCGGCTTCGCCGGTTCATCGCCATCCAAGTTGGTATGCAGTTGCTGAGCGCGACGCTGCGCTCCGGGCACCGGCCCAAGCAACTGTTCGGCTTGGGCGGGCGAGAGGCGCCCCGCACCGGCACCGACCGCGGCGGGCTGCGCCGTCATCGCGCCGCTCGGAATCGGCTCGAACTGGGGCGCCTGCGAACCGAGCGGCATCTCCATGCCTTCGGGCGGCGGACCATGCTCGATTTGCACGCGAAAGACGCTCTTAACGGCCTCTTCGGCGATGTTGTTTTTGAGCGATTCAAAGATCTCGTACGCTTCCTTTTCGTACTCGACTCGTGGATCTTTCTGACCGTAGCCGCGAAGGCCGATACCGGTCTTCAAGTGGTCCATCACGTACAGATGATCGACCCATTGACGATCGATGATCGGGAGTAACAAATAGCGCTGCTCGACGACGCGCAGCACCTCCGGCGTCACCTCGGCTTCTTTTGCCTCATACGCGGCCACACCGTGATCGCGCAGCATGCGGCGAATCTCCTCACGATCCTTGCCGGAGAGATCTGCAACGGTCAGCGCCTGCTTGACCGGGAAGAACGTATCGATGACGTCGAGCACCTCTTGCAGGTCCCACTCACCTGGATGGGTATTCTCGGGCGCATTATTATCGATCGCTTCGTCGATCTTGGCTTCGAGCGACTGCAGCACGAACGCGCGCGAATCGAACGTGCCTTCAAGGATCGCTCGTCGATCGGCATAAATGATCTCGCGCTGCTTATTCATCACGTCGTCGTATTCTAGGACGTGTTTGCGGATCTCGTAGTTGTGGTTCTCGACCTTACTTTGCGCGCGCTCGATCGATTTGGTCACCAGGCCCGATTCGATCGGTTGCTCGTCGGTAAAGCCTACGCGATCCATGATACTCGTCATGCGCTCGCCGCCAAACAGACGCATGACCTCGTCTTCCAGCGAAATATAGAACCGGGTCGATCCCGGATCGCCCTGACGGCCCGAACGGCCGCGCAACTGATTGTCGATGCGGCGTGATTCGTGGCGTTCGGTTCCGATGATATGGAGGCCGCCTTTGGCAGCGACGCCCTCTCCAAGCTTGATATCGGTACCGCGGCCAGCCATGTTGGTCGCGATCGTCACCTGGGCTTCTTGTCCCGCGTCCTTGACGATCTCGGCTTCCTGCTCGTGATACTTGGCATTAAGCACGTTACAGTCGACACCGCGACGGCGTAACATCGAGGCCAGCAACTCGCTCTTCTCGATCGAACGCGTGCCAACGAGCACCGGACGTCCCTTCCCGTGTTCCGCGATGATTTCGTTGACGACGGCCTCGAACTTCGCCTTTTCAGACTTATAGACGATGTCGGAATGATCTTTACGGGCCATTGCCTGGTTCGTCGGGATGACAACCACGTCAAGACCATAGATATCGCGAAACTCGCGTTCTTCGGTCTTGGCCGTTCCCGTCATACCGGCCAGGTGTTCGTAAAGCCGGAACAGGTTTTGGAAGGTGATCGTCGCGAGCGTTTGATCTTCGCCGCGCACCTTGATGCCTTCTTTGGCTTCGATGGCTTGGTGAATGCCGTCGGAGTAACGGCGTCCCTCCATCAAGCGACCGGTAAACTCATCGACGATGACCACTTCGCCGTCTTTGACCATGTACTGCTGATCGCGGTGGAACAGGTTCCATGCTTTGAGCGCGGCGTTTAACTGGTGCGCGAGTTCGATGTTACGCTGATCGTAAAGGTTCGAGATACCGAGCATCTTCTCGACCTTCGCAACGCCTGCTTCCGTAATCGGAACCGCATGCGCTTTCTCATCGACCGTGTAATCCTCGCCCTTCTTCAAGCGCGGGATGATCTTCGCGAAGTTATCGTAGAGTTCGGTTGACTCGTTTGACGGGCCGCTGATGATGAGCGGTGTGCGCGCCTCATCGACAAGAATCGAATCCACTTCATCGACGAGCGCAAAATAAAGCTGCCGCTGCACGAGATCCTCGACCTGCCACGCCATGTTGTCGCGCAGGTAGTCGAATCCAACCTCGTTGTTGGTCACGTAGGTCACGTCGCAATTGTATTGTTCGCGACGCTGTGCAGGGTCGAGCCCGTGTTGAATGACGCCAACCGTCAGTCCCAGGAAGCGGTAGAGCGGTCCCATCCATTCGGCGTCGCGGCGCGCGAGGTAGTCGTTGACCGTCACGACGTGGGCACCGTTGCCCTCGAGCGCCCGTGCATAGACCGGCAGCGTTGCGACCAGCGTCTTGCCTTCGCCGGTCTTCATCTCGGCAATGCGTCCCTCGACGAGAACTTGGCCGCCCATGATCTGCACGTCGAAGTGACGCATGCCGAGCACGCGCTTTCCCGCTTCGCGAACAACCGCGAAAACCTCGGGAAGCATCTCTTCGAGCGTCTCGCCATCAGCGAGGCGCGCGCGAAATTCATCGGTCTTCGCACGTAACTCATCGTCACTGCGAGCTTGCATCTCGGACTCGAGCGCGTTCACTCGCTCTGCGGTGCGGCGCAGCCGTGCGACTTCGCGCTCGTTGCCGTCAAAGAGGGTCTTCAGGAATGCCATACCGGGTTGTAACGTTCTCCGTGATGAGGTGTTTCTGCTGCGGGGCGGTGGGGACTTATCCGGCCAGGAGCGGGAGCGTCACGACAAAGGTCGATCCTTCGCCCTCGTGCGAGGATACCGCGATCTGTCCACCGTGGACCTCGACGATCTTGCGGGCCAGGTAGAGCCCGATGCCGGAGCCCGCGATGCCGAATTCGCGCGCGTTGCTCGCGCGTCCGAAGCGCGTGAAGAGCGTGGCGAGTTCGGCGGCGGGAATGCCGATCCCACGATCGCTCACCTCGATCGCGGCCCACTCTCCATCCTGGCGAACATTCACGCGGACCTCGTCCTCCGAGTACTTGAGCGCGTTGGAGAGCAGGTTGTCGATAACGTGCCGGAAACGATGCGGATCGATCTCGACCATCAGCGGATCGGGGGTTGTCGTCACGGCGATACGTGTGTTCCCGGGTGCGATCGCCTCCACGCATTCACCCGTAAAGGTTGCGAGATCGAGGATGCTACGCGCGAGCGAGAACCCCTCGGACTGCGTCTGCGCGAGCACGAGGGCATCTTCCGATAAGCGCACGAGACGCTGGGCTTGCGCGTAGATCGTCGCAACCCCATCGTCGTGTTCGACCTCCAGCAAGAGTTCGCAGTAGCCAAGAATGACGGCGAGCGGACCCTTGAAATCGTGCGCAAGCATCGCTAGCAAATCGTCTTTAAAGAGATTGGATTCGTAGAGCGCGCGATTGGCAAGACCCGTGCGTTCGTACAATTCGAGATTACGCAGCGCAAGCGCAAGGAGCGCGCCCAATTCTTGCATGATGCGAAGATCGTCGCGTGAAAAACGTTCGTTGACCGCACGGCCAACGAGTAAGAACGCGTCGATCGTCTCTCCATCGCCCGAGTTGAGGGGCGTAACGAGATATCCCGGTCCATCGATCAGGCGCTGAACCCGCCGTTCGTCGCCAACCAGGCCGGGCAAGCGCTCCTCCCGGTGTTCCAGGTCGAACCCGGTACGCGCGACGAGTTGGTCACCATCGCCTCCATGCGAGCCCACGATCGCGTAGCGCTCGCCGCTCCATCGCAGAACGCAGGCCTGTTCCGCGCGGGCGAGCATCGTCGCCAAGCGACACATGACGGCGGCAAGACCGCCGATCTCGGTGTACGAGAGGATCGTACGCGCCGCCTCGGCCAGCGTCTCGCGCTCCTGCGCTCGGCGCAACTCGCGCTCGTAGGCTCGCGCGTTCGCAAGCGCGATCTCCAAATGCGATCCAAGCGTCCGAAAAAATGTCGCGCGGTCTTCGGCGGGCCACGCGAAAGCGCCGTCATCCCAACGAACGACGAACGCTCCCCACAACGCGCCATCCAGACGCAATGGCACGATCACGCCACCGCGTCCGTCAAAGAGCATGTCGCGCGGCCCGCGCGGCAGCATGACCGAGTCCGATGGTTCATCCACGGCGAGGAACGGTTCGATCGCTGCACGTTCGAGTGAGACCGCGGGCTCGAAACTGCGCGGTTCGCCTAAACGTAACGCGCGGCGTACCAGCAGATCGCCTTCGAGGACGTACGCGGCGCAATCGACGGGCAGTTCGTGCGACGCGGTCACAGCGAAGACGAGTAGCACTTCATCGACGTACTGCGTGTCGCGCAGGATGCGCACGACGTGTTCGAGCGACTCCGCCTGCGCGCGTCGCGCGCGTTCTCGCGCGTACAGACGCGCGTTCGAAAGAGCCAGGCCGACGTGAAATGCAAGCGATCGCAACGCGACGACGTCCGCATCGTGAAACGCGTAGGGGCGTTCGAATGCGAGGACGAGCGCATCCTCCACCTGGCCATCGACGACGAACGGAAGAGCCACGGCGCTGCGCGCGTTCGCACCGTAGATCGCACCGCCGTCGAACGCATCGCGCCGCACCGTCAAGCCGCCGAATACGCGACGCAGATCCGCGTCGAGTTCAATCGCAGGAGCACCGGCCGATGGAAGCGCCGTACCGGCGGCAGCGGCGATCGTGGCATGATCGCTTTCGGCCGGGCGGTTAAACACAAGACAGCGATCGGCGTCGAAGGCGGCTCGCACCCCCTCGACGATTCCCGCGAGCACGTCGCGCCGGTCGAGCGATTTGTGCAACCGCTCGTTCACCATCGCGAGCAATTGGCTATCGCGCGATTGGCGCCGCACCGCGACGAGCGCCCGCCCCATCTCAAGGACGCGCGCCGCGAGGGCCGCATACGCGATCAACTCGGATCGCGTCTCCTCGGAGGGTTTGCCGTCAAGCAACACCGCGATAACGCCGAGCGTCGGCCCGTCGGAGACCAGTTGCGTGACGAGCAGATCGCGTTCGCCGATCGTGGGACTCACCCCGATAAAACCGCGTTGTTGGTCGCGCGGGACGAAAATCTGGCGTTCGTCCCCAAAGCGCGCGAGCGCGTGAACGAAGAGCCGGCGAAGCTCGGCGGAACCGTCCCGAAGGACGAATCCGCGCGCGCCCGCCGGCTCGATAACCGTCTCGACGGCGTCGTCGCTAAAGAGGAGCACGCTCACCACGCCGTTCTCGGTGAGGATCCCGCGCGCGCCTCGGGCGAGCGCCGACGCGCGCGATGCCGTCGAATCGGCATCCGCAAGTTCGGCGAGCGCGCCTAAACCATCGACGTGCGTGCGAACGGCGTCCCCCTTTCCCTACGGCGTAAGGGCGAGGCCGATGACGCTACCGGGTGACGTCAGGGTGGCGATCGGCGCAACGTTGCCCGTGGCGCCCGCGGCGAAGACGTAGATCACACCCGAGCCGCTCGGCGTCGAGTCGGCCACGTAGATGCGTCCCGTTCCATCGACCTTCACGTCGGTCGGAGCGAGCAGCATCGTGTTGGATCCCTCGATCGCCTTTGGGGTCACGGCGCCGTTCGAACCGGCTGGGAAGATCAGGATTGCGGGACAGGTCTTTCCGCCACCGCAGATCGTCGAGGCTTGATCGCTGACGTAGATGTTGCCCCCCTGGTCCAGGGCGATGCCGGTCGGCGCGCCGATTCCCGTCGTAGCTCCCGAGATCGCCGCGATCGGCGCAATGTTCATCGGGGTCGCCGTGGGCACGGGCGTCGGCGACGGCGTGGGCGTGGCACCGATCGGGGTTGCGGTCGGAACCGGTGTCGCGGTCGGGGTGGCGGTCGGCGTCGCCGTTGCGGAGGGTGTCGGCGACGGCGTCGGAATGCTGAACACCTCAACCGACTGGCCGCGCAGGTTCGTGACGTAGAGATTCTGCTTGGCATCGACGGCAACGCCGCTTGGGACGTTCAGTCCCGTCGCCGGACCGGCGATCGTCTCGTAGCCGATGAAACCGCTGGCTTCGTAGATCTCAAGCTCGCTCTGGAAGCTCGCGCTGCTGTTGGTGGGATCGAATTCGGCCGCGGCCAAGAGGTCGGTCGGCGTGGTCGCACCTGGAAGCGTTTGCTGGTAATCGGCAAGCCCGCGCGCACGCACGGAGCCGAGGGAGAGCGTGCCGTAGGGCAGCACGTTCCCCGTCGCGGTCGCCTTGAACTCGAGCAGCGCGCCAACCGCCAAACTCGCGTTCCAGTTGCTCACGTAGAGGTTGCTCGCGCTGTCGAAGGCGAGGTACTGCGGACCGGCAAGGGTGGTATTCGATCCGCCGATCTGATAGGCGGGACCACCGCCGGAGGCCGTTCCCGCGGAGTAGATGCTCACGCCGTTCTGACTCGTGTTGGTCGCATAGAGCGTCTGGGACGCAAAGGTGGGACCGACCGAGATTGTTTGTGACGAGGACCCGCCGGAGCTGCACGCCGAGACCGCGACCGCGGCCAGAGCGACTCCAACGAACCCGAAGGCAAGCCTACGCAGCATAGATACTCCTGTAGTGAGGAACCGGAGCCAGGTTCACGGAGGTGGCCCGGTGGGCCTTCATCCAGGAGAATCCGGCAAAAGCGGCAGCGGCCAGCAGTACGAGCGCCACCACCCAGCGCACGGCCAAGCGGCGTTGATAGGTTGGGCGACTGGAGGCGGTGTCGATGATCTCTCGGGGCACGATTCCCTTTTGCTCTAGACGGAGAGGTGGAGCGGGTGATTGATGGCCTCGGGCTGGACTTGACGCAACAACTCGCCCGCAGTAACGAAGGTATAGCCGGCTTTCCGGAAACGCGCCACGACCGATGGCAGCGCCTCGATCGTCGCGAGCTTGCCACTATGCAGGAGCACGATGTCCGGCGCGCTCGCGTAATGCAACAGATTCGTCTCGACCTGCTTGGGCGTCAACGTGCGCCAGTCACCCGAGTCGTCGGTCCACAAGACGACCTTATAGCCGAGGCGCTGCGCCACGCGCAACGTTGCGGCCGTGTAACGTCCGTGCGGCGGGCGCATGAGGTCGCGCACCGACGCATCGTGCGTCAGGTGCCAGAGCACGTCGCGCCCCTTCAATATCTCCTCGCGGACCTGCGCGTTGGTCTCGTGGTCGAGATCCGGATGCGTGTACGTGTGATCCGCGATCTCGTTCCCGTCGGCTTCGATCAAACGCGCGATGCCGGGCCACTGCTGCGCGTCTCGACCGATCAAAAAAAACGTCGCATGGACGTGCATCGCGCGTAGTTCGTCGAGCAGCAACGGCGTAAACATCGGATATGGTCCGTCGTCGAACGTGAGCGCGATCAGCTTGGGATGCGCAAGCGTACGCTGCGCCACCATGCCATGGGTAACACGATAGAGACGTGCGCTGAAATCTCCCGAAAATTCAGCATGCACGTTCATGTGCGGCGTCACGAGCGCGGGCTTAATATCGGAGTCGTGACGAAACACGCGAAAGCCGCCGGCGACGACGAGCGCCGCCACGATGAAGGCGAGGACGGTCTGCATCGTGCGGTTCACCTACGGTGTCGCCGTCGCGGATGTCTTGGCCACGAGCGCGCTTGCCAGGTCTTTGCCGACGATCAGCGTGACATCGCTCTTGCGAGGGGCTGCGGTTGCTTCGCTGCCGAGGACGCGAATGTTTCCCTCCGCCGATGGTAGCGCGGCCCGCACTTTGAAGCCCGCCCACGTCGTGGCCGAATGCTCGCGAATTACGGAGACCGCGTGGTCGGAGCGCGAGGCATTCCCGATCGTACCGATCTTGAACCCGGCCTTTTTCAGCATGCCGGCAACGGTGCCCGCCGCTCCCGCTACGTCGCTTCCATTCTCAACGTCCACCGTCAGCGACCCCGGATCGATACCGGCAAGCGCCATCGAGTCGGGTGAGGGCTCGGGGCTCGGCGGCGCGATTAGGTAGTTGCGCACGATACGCGTCTTCGCGTTATCGTCGGGAATCAGGTCGTCGCCGTCGGCGAGTTGCACGTCGCCCGTGTACGGGAGCTCCTTGAAGTGCACGTCGGCCGGTGTAATGCCCGAGAAGTATGTCGCGAGCGAGATCAACTCGTTGTTGGTAAAGTTGGATTGCACGTCCTTGTGGATCACGGCGAGCAGGTTGCCCGCACTCAAGAACGTGTTCAACTTATCGTTCTTCAACTTATCGACGATCGCGTGGATCACTTGGTCTTGTCGTTTGATCCGGCAGGGATCGCTGCACCAGTCGTGGCGGAAGCGGCCGTAACCCACGGCCTGACTCCCGTCGAGATGCTGCATGCCCTCTTTTAAGTGAACGTGGAGGTGCCCCCACGAGTCGTCGTAGTCGATACGTCCGCCGGTGCACTTGGTGTCGTACATGATGCAGTCCGAGTTCTTGACGTACACATCCACACCGCCAATGGCATTGATCAGGTCTTTTGTCGCGTCGATGCGCAGGATCGCGTACCGGTCGAAACCCGGAATCCCAAGGAAGTTGGCGATGACCTGCTGCGCCTCTTTTACGCCGCCGTCCGCCTGCGCTTGGTTGATCTTTGCGCGACTACCGTCGGGATAGGTCGCGAGCATGTCGCGCGGCACGTCCACCACGTAGACTCGTTTGTTCGCAAAATCCAAATTGACAGCTTTGATCACATCGCTGCGCGAAGCAGTAGAAAATTCCACGTCGTTCGCGGTGTAGTCGTAATCAAGCCCTTCGAGCAACACGAGCAGATTGGGCCGGCCGAACACCTGCTGCGGCGATGGCACGAAACTATCGGCGATCAGTTGGATCGGATTCTCGTGTTTGAAGATGGCAAAACCGGCAAGCGTCGAGCCCATACCCACGAGCACGAGCCCTATGACGAGCATCGCTCGACGTACCCAGAGCGGCGGGCGCCGCATTGGCGTACGCACCGAAGGCTGTTGACCCGGATCGAGATGTTTACCCACGTGTCGTCGAGAGCTCCATTGCATGTCCAAAGAAATCAAACGGGCCGTGACCGTCGAGCGTGATATCCACGAACGAACCGACCTCGGCATCACCCGCGAAGAAGATGCCGCCATCGACGCCCGGCGCCTCACCCTGCGACCGCCCGAACCACACGTCGCTTGTGCCAAGCGCCTCCCGGAAGGGATCGCTCTTACGCAGGCGACGCCGTTCTTCAACGAGCACCCGTTCGGTCGTGCCGATGCGCCGCGTGCGCGCCCGCTCGGAGGCGACGCGCTGCGCTTCCCGCAGGCGCACCAGACGCCTGCGGCGTTCGCGAGCGTTCACCGCACCCTCGAGACCCGCACCCGGCGTCCCCTCCTGGGCGCTGTACTCGAAGAAGCCGACCCGGTCGAGCTCGGCCCGGCCGATCCACTCCTCGAGGTATGACACATGTTCCTCGGCTTCGCCTGGGAAGCCCACGATGAAGGTAGAGCGCATCGTAATTCCAGGCACGCGCTCGCGGAACTCGTTGATGATCTCCAGGTAGCGCTCGCCGTTGCTCGGGCGCAGCATGCGGCGCAGCACGTCGGGATGCGCATGCTGGAGCGGCATATCCATGTACTTGCAGACTTTCGGAAGGTTTGCCATGGCATCGATCAGTTCGCGATCAACCGTCGCGGGATACAGATACAGCAATCGAATCCACTCGAGGTCGTCGATCTCGTGCAGGGCCTCGAGCAGCTGTGCGAGCCCGCCACGACGCGCGCCACGGTCACGGCCATACATCGATGTATCCTGCGCAATTAAGATCAGCTCTTTGGTGCCGCCGGCGACGAGGGCTCGCGCCTCTTTGAGAATCGATTCGACGCTACGGCTGCGGAAGTTGCCGCGCAGTTTTGGAATAATGCAAAAGGTACATGGATGATCGCAGCCTTCGGCCACCTTCAGGTACGCGGTCGCGCGCGGCGTGGTGACGAGCCGAGGAAGAAAATCATGCTCCGGCTCCGCTTCGAAATCCAAACGTATCGGCTTTTTGCCGGCATGCACGTCATCGAGCAACTCGACGATACTGCCGTATGCGCCCGTCCCAACGATTCCGTCGATCTCGGGGATCAGGGCTTGCAATTGTTCGCCGTAACGCTGAGCGAGGCAACCGGCGACGACGATCTGCTGCCCTTTGCGCTTGCGCTGCGCGTGTTCCAAAATGACGTCGGTTGATTCGGATTGCGCGGGGTCGATGAAGGCGCAGGTATTGATGACGACCGTGTCCGCCGCGCGCGCGTCGGGGGCGAGTTCGTAACCTGCCGCACCGAGCTTCGCGATCATCACTTCGGTATCGACAAGATTCTTAGCGCAACCAAGACTGACAAACGAAACGCTTGACATCGTCGCTACCGGTAATTCGTGAATTGGAGCGGCAACTCGAAATCCATTGCCTTGAGTTCGGCGATGACCGTCTGGAGATCGTCGCGGCTCTTCGAGGTCACGCGTATCTGCTCGTCTTGGTATTGCGCGTTCACCTTGAGCTTGAGCGCTTTGATCTTCTCCATCAGCGGCTTGCTCTTGTCTTTGGGGATACCGGTGCGCAACGCGATCACGCGACGCACGGTGCCGCTCGCGGCCGGCTCGAGCTCGCCGAGATCGAAGGCTTTGATGTCGATCCCGCGCTTTACCGCCTTACCTTGAATGACGTCGATGACGTTACGCATCTTGAGTTCATCGTCGGAGACGACCGTGATTTTCTTGTCGTCCCAATCGATGGTCGTTTTCGAATTCTTGAAATCGAAGCGGTTCTCGATCTCGCGGCGCGCTTGGTTCAGCGCGTTGTCCAGTTCTTGTTGGTCGATGCGCGACACAACATCGAACGACGATTCGCTCGCCATGACAGCTCTCCGGATTTGGTCGTTACAGCGTGAAAGTGCGTTCTACGACGTCGCCGGTTTTGCCGAGGGTGCCCAGGTTCTTCCCATCGACGGTCACCTCGACGCCGCCCGCATTCCCGATGCGGAGAACGGCCGTCTTCCCGTGGAACTGCCGCGCAGTTCCGGCCGGAAACGTACCCTCCATGCTAACACTGCCGTCAACGGTGACCCTAACCCAAGAGGCCCCCGTGAAGGCGAGCTGGAGGCTTTGGATCGCCGAAGTGCCCGGGGTTGCCGAAGCGCCCGGGCTCACCGAAGCAGCCGGGCTCACCGAGGCTGCCGGGCTCACCGAGGCTGCTGGGCTCACCGAGGCTGCCGGGCTCGCCGAGGCCACCTCGGTCGCCGCCGCAAGCACTGTTGGGGTTGCGCTCGGAGCCACAGCCACCGGTGCCGGCGCGTGCAGCGAGAACTCGTTATAGGCGACGAAGGCGACCAGCACGACGGCCACGAGCGCCGCGATCCAGATGAGGGGCGAGAGGTTGCGAGCCCGTACCCGTTCGGGCACATGAGGATCCGGGTCGGAAGCAGCCGTGCCCGGTGACGGCGCGCCCAAGGCGCTCGTGCCGCTGAACGCACGCACGATATCGTCGGTGTCCAGCCCAAGAAAGCGAGCGTACGTTCGCAGAAAGCCGCGGATATAGACCGGTGCGCCGATGGCGCTCCAATTCTCGTCTTCGATAGCAGCAAGATACACCGAGCGGATGCGAATCTGCTCGGCCACGTCGGAGAGGGAGAGGCCCCGCGCCTCGCGGGCCGCACGGAACCGTTCGCCGAGCGCTGACATTGGGGCTTTGTCTTAGGCCATAATCCCTGTTATCCTGTGCCCTGGTATCACGATGGAAACGCTCGATAAACCCCGCGTCGTCGCCGCCATGAGCGGCGGCGTCGATTCCGCGGTCGCCGCCGGCCTACTTGTCGAAGCCGGGTACGACGTCATCGGTGTCACGATGAAGATGTACACCCCGACGCGCGCCCCGCACGCCAAGAGTTGCTGCGGCGTCGATGATTTCGATGACGCACGCCGCACCGCGGCCGTGCTCGGCATCCCACACTACGTGCTGAATTTCGAAGAGACGTTCCGGCGTAACGTGATCGATCGCTTCGCGGATGACTACGCGAGCGGGCGCACTCCCAATCCGTGCGTGGCCTGCAACAACTTCGTGAAGCTCGGAACGCTCGCCGAGTACGCGCAGCGCCTGGGCGCGCGCTACATTGCAACCGGTCATTACGGGCGCATCGAGCACCGCGACGACGGCGCGCATTTGTATCGAAGCGAAAGCGAAAAGGATCAATCATACGCCCTCGCGCAGCTCTCGCGCGAACAGCTCGACATGCTGTTGCTTCCGGTCGGCTCGTACGATAAATCGACGACCCGCGAGCACGCGCGGCGCATGGGGTTGCCGGTGCATGAAAAGACGGAATCGCAGGATATCTGCTTCGTCGAAGGCGGCGATTATCGTGACGTGCTGGCCCGCGTGCGGCCGGAAATCGAGCAGCCCGGCGAGTTTCGCACCGCAAGCGGCGCGCTGGTCGGCACGCACGCCGGAATCGCGCACTATACGATCGGCCAGCGCGCCGGACTTCCCGCCAGCAACGACGGTGCTCGCTATGTCACGCGTATCGATCCGGTGACACGCGTCGTTACGATCGGACGCGAGGACGAGCTGTTCTCGCAGCATCTACATGCCGACGAAGTCAATCTCGTCCGGCCGGAACACTTTGCGCACGGCCCCGTTCCGGTGCGCGCGATGGTCCGCTATCGCGCCGTGCCGGCGCGCGCGAGCGCGCTCCTGCGTACCGATGGGACGCTCGCTCTCTCGTTCGAGCAGCCCCTTCGAGCGATTACGCCCGGCCAACTCGTCGCGCTCTTCGACGAACAAGCACACGAGGTGCTTGGCGCGGCGACGATCCGTTCCGCCTCGTGACCTTACGTCATCCATAACATCCGCGCGGCCGGGCTCCGATATAGAAAAAATGGAGCCGGGTACTCCTGCGGTCGGCACCCCCGTCGCGCTCGAGGCGTTGATTCGCGTTGCCGCCGAAAGCACGCAGTCCCCGATTGCGATCCTCTGGACGCTCGACGACTTGGGGGTTCAAACGCGTGCGGTGGCCGGCACCGATCCCGAGCACGCACGTGCGCTTCTGAGCGATCGCCGCGACGGCTCGAGCGCGCTCGAAGTTCCGCTTCCACTCGAGTACGGCATTCCCGGCGCCATCTGCGTCCTGGACCTTAACCAACAGCGCAGTTTCACGCCCGAACATCGGCAAACACTCGCCCATATCGCGCGGGCCGCGGGCGCACTCCTAGCCGAAGAAGGCGGACGCCCCAGCCGCTATGACGCGCTACTCGAAGCGACCGCATTTGCCGATGTCGCTATCAGCGTCTTCTCGATTGGCCCGAACGACACGACGCCGGTCTGTGAATACCGCAGCGCAGGCTCGCGCGACACGTCCGAATTCTATGCGCTTGGCACGAACGATCACGCGTTACCCAAGGTCCTCGATCACGCGCGGCGCGACGATCGCACGCCCTTCGAGTGCCGGCTCACCGATCTCGATCAGCATACGTATTGGATCGAGGTCAGCGTCAGAAAGCTCTCGCCCGGAGACAAGCAGCCGCTTCGCTACATGGTGATCGCGCGCGAGATCACCGCGCGCAAGCATGCCGAAGAACAGAGTCACCTGCTCGCCGCGGCGATCGAAGAGCAGCCGGCGGGCGTCCTTATCGTCAACTTGCAGGGCGCACATTGGTTACGTCCGCCGATCGTCTACGTGAACGCAGGCTTCTCCGCTCTGACCGGTTATAGCTTGGAGGACATCCGCGCCGGCGTCTATCCGCTGATCCTCGGCGAGAAGAGCGATCGCGAGATCGTGCGCAACGCGGCAAAGCGCGTTTTCGACGGAGAGCAAGTAACGGTGGAGCTCCAGCTCTACCATCGCAACGGCACGCCGTTCTGGGCCGAGGTACGGGCGCATGCCCTCGAATCCCCGAGGGCTTATGCGGTGTTGATCATCAACGATATCAGCGGCCGTCGCGCCAAAGACAACTGGATGCGAATGCTGACCGAGGCGATCGATCAAGCAAGCGACTTCGTCACCATCTTCGCGGATAGCGACTACAGCACGGGTGGTCCGAAGCTCAAGTACGCGAACCGTGCGTTTTTCGAGGCGACCCAATACGAACCCGGGGAGTTGCTCGGTCGTCCGTACACCGCCTTCTATTCGCCCCGCAACGATGCCGTCGTGCTCGACGCCATACGCGATAGCATCGAGGCGGGACTCCCGAATTTTCGCGAGGTGCTCGCGCAGCGTAAAGACGGTAGCGAGTTTTGGATTGAGTTCGTCAGCAAGCCGATCGTCGATAGCGATGGGCGCGCCTTACGGTTGAGCATCGGCCGCGACATCACGCTGCGCCGCCGGGCAACCAATCACCTCACGCTGCTGCTCGCGGCCTTCGAGCAGTCGCCAAGCCGCGTCGTACTCTACGAGACGAACCAACACGACGAACTCGAGGTTGCCTACGAAAACGAGGCCTCGTACGTCCACGGCCACCGGCGCCTTCTCGAGCTTTGGAACGACCAACGTCAGTCCTCGCGGGCCGTGCGCGCGCGTCTGATGGCTGGCGAGCGCGTACACTTAGTCTTCTCCGATCGCGATGTCCGCGGCATCCCGAACCTCGTTGATTTCGTCGCGATCTCCGTTCGCAACGCGTCTCGCCTCGAAGCCGTGCTGACCTTCGACCATGTGATCGCCGATGCGACGGTGGACGAATCGGAACGCAGCCGCTTGCTCGAACTCGCGATGCTCGTGCAGGCCTGCCGCGAAGCGCGCGACGAGGCCTCCGTCCTCGTGGTGCTGCGGGCGCTCTTGCTCGATCGCTTCGAGGCAGAAGTGGGCTTCACGACCCTGCCTGTGCCAAGCGGCGTATCGATCGACGCTTCGGCGCGGCAGGCGTCATTCACGCTCGGCGCTCGCTCGTATCTTGTGTCATGGGCGACCGCGCTCGAAGAGCGCGATCTCACCGCATTGCGCTTCTGCATCGAAGTCTGCGTCGAGCACGCGCAAACGATCGCGCGCACTACATCTTAAAGAGCGGTTGCGAGCGCCACGTCGTCGCGAAGGTTCCAGTACGTATCACGGATGACTGGACGGAACCCCGCGCCGAGGATCGCTTCCTCGAGCTCGCGGCGGGTGGCATCGTTTCTTGCGCCCGCGTCGCGCACCACGCGATCTTCGATGATCACGCCACCCATATCGTCGCAGCCGTACAGCAACGCGAGTTGGCCGAGCTTCAGGCCGGGCGTCAGCCACGATGCCTGAAGATGCGGAAAGTTATCCATATAGAGGCGCGACACCGCAAGTACGCGCAAGTACTCGAGCGCCGTTGACTCCTTGCCCCGCAGTGGCGTCTTGAACGGCACGTACGGCCAGGGAATGAACGCGGTGAAGCCGCCGGTTTCATCTTGCAATTCGCGTAGCACGTGCATGTGCTCGATGCGTTCTTCATCGGTCTCGATCGATCCGTACATCATCGTCGCGGTCGTCTTCATGCCGAGCAGGTGAGCTTGCCGCATAACATCGAGCCACTGCTCGGGCGTCACCTTACGGGCCGAGATACGTTTGCGCACGCGTTCAACCAGGATTTCGGCGCCGGCACCCGGCAGCGATTTCAGGCCCGCTGCCTGCAATCGTGCGAGCACCTCGCGCACCGGGAGTTGCTCGATCTTCGCAAGTCCCGTCACTTCGGAGACCGAAAGCGAGTGGATATCGACGCGCGGAAATTCGGCCCGCACGCGTGCAAAGAGCTCCTCGAACCACGCAAGCGGCAAGTCGGGGTTCACGCCACCTTGAATCATGATCTGCGTTGCGCCAAGGTCCGCTGCCTTCTTCACACGCGCGATAACGGCATCGTGATCGAGCGTGCGCCCCTCGGTGTGGTGCTCGGGCCGGAAGAACGCGCAGAAGGTACAGTGTACGTTGCAAACGTTCGTGTAATCGATCGTCGTATCGATCACATAGGTCACGGCGTTCGACGCATGCAAAGCCATACGTCGCGCGTGCGCCGCCATCCCAAGATCGTGTAAATCGGCCTCACGATAGAGCCGAACGCCCTCCTCGAACGACAGACGTTCGCCGCCTGCGGCCTTATCGAGCAAGCTAACGAGAGACGACACCGATGACCTCCGGAAGCGACGATGGCACGCCTGCGAGCGCGCCGATCGCGTGCAACTCGCGACAATACGCCGCAAGCCCGCTCTGGGCCGCAGAATGAAACGTAAAGTTCAGCTTGCCGTAGTATGTCTCGTAGAAGCCCGGCGCGCGCGGATGAATGCGCTGCGCATCGTCGATCACCTCTCGCATGTGCGAGCGCGACCACGTGTAGGCATCGGTCAACGCATGCATGCATGCGCGCACGGCCTCGGGGTCGCGTTCGTAGGCGTCGCGACGCGCCGCCCACACCGCAAAGACCGTTTGCTGCTTCGTCCACTCGTGCCAAAGGGTTCCGAGATCGTACACGTGCTCGCGAGGAAAGCGTTCAAGTGCGTCGATCGCCGAGTCGCCGATCAACAGCGCGGGTTTGCCCTCCGAGACGGTCGCCAGCGGGTCGGCCGATTCGACGTAGTTTGGGCGCACGCCATAGCGGCGTTCCAACACGACGCGCAGCAAGTTGCGGCCGCTCGCAGACTCGCTCGTGAGCGCGATCTGCGCGCCGTCGAGCAAGGCTGGCGGCGTCGTCGATACCAGCACGACCGAAACAACCTCGTCGCGTGCGCCGATGCAGAGATCGGGAAGCAGCACGAGTTCGTCGGCATGCGTCGCCCACGCGAAGGCGCTAATCGGGCTCAGGTCGAGTTCGCCACCGATCAACATTGCGTTCAATCGCGCGGGAACGTCGGCGTGCAATGTGCCTGGATACGCGATCACACCGCGATCGAACGCGGCATACACCGGTAGATCGTTCGTATAGACGATCCGCCCGCAACGTAACACCTCAGGCACGAACCACGTCGGCCACGACGTCCGGCGTCCAATCGTACGGGAACGTGTCGTAGGTCGAGTTGCGGCGCACCGGAACGTATCCCGCATCCTCGATCAAACGCCGGAACTCCCGATCGTCAACGTACTGTCCCGACTGCGTTCCCGCGGCATGATAGATCATCTCCTCATCGGTCGATCCGTGCGTGCCATCCATGTCATCGGCGCCGTACTGTAGCGCCACCTGACAGATTTTTAACCCCTGGATCATCCAATAGGCCTTGATGTGGTCGAAATTATCAAGCATCAGGCGCGCGATCGCGAAGGTCTTGAGATCGTCGATGCCGCTCGTCCATCCGCAATCCGAGAGTTCGTTGCCATCGGGATGATACGCGAGCGGGATGAAGGCGTTGAACCCATAAGAGCGCCGCTGTGATTCGCGCAAGCGAATCATGTGGTCGAGACGGTCCTCGATCGATTCGACGTGACCGTAGAGCATCGTCGCGTTCGAGGCGATGCCCTGCCGATGCAACTCTTCGTGGATCGCGAGCCAGTTCTCGGAACTGACCTTGTTCGCACAGATCTTCGCGCGCGTTTCTTCGGCAAAGATCTCGGCCGCGCCGCCGTTGACGTTGTCCAGACCCGCCTCTTTGAGCGTCGAGACGATCTCGGGGATGCTCATACGGTGGCGTTTGGCCATGTACTCGATCTCGGCAGCGGTAAAGAACGAAAGCTGAACGTGAGGGAGCGTTTCTTTAAAACGCCGCATCAACGGCAGCCAGTAATCGAGCGAGAGCTGTCGCGGGTCGTGTCCGCCGACGATATGGATCTGGTTGAAGTTCGTACCGGTCTCCATCGCCTTCGCGAAGACTTGGTCGGCGGTCATCCGGAACACTCGCTCCGGCTGCTTGAACTCGTCGGCGGCGAACGAGCAGAACTTACAGTTCGCGTAGCATACGTTGGTCGAGTTGATGTACCGGTTCAAAACGTAATAGACGTTCTTGCCGCTCTTACGCTCCTTCTGCTTGCGAGCCATCCGGCCCAAACCATGGATGTCGTGCGTGCGGTACAGCGCGAGGCCGTCCTCCATCGTCAAGGAGACGCCTGCGTCGATCTTGCGCTCGATCTCGACGAGCGCGGGATCCATCTCGTATGCCATCGTTGCCCTATTCTAAAGAGGGCGAGCGGGGCCCCTCGAAGACGTTTATCGGCGCCACCGCCACCAGCGTCGCGACGGTAACGAGCCCCCAGAGTGCGCCGCCGAGGATATCGGTCAGGTAGTGGGCCCCGAGCGCCAGGCGCGACCAGCAGATCGCAAGCACGAGGAGCGTGAGAAGGCTAGCTGCCGCGACGCGATATCGCAGCCCGCTGCGCGCGATGAACGCGGCCCACAGCAAGTAGAATCCAATGGCGATCGCGGCGTGCGAACTGGGAAAGGAGAACGAGGTTTCGTGCTTGACCACCCAGTCGAGACGGCGCGGACGCATGAAGTGATGCTGGAGGAAGGCGTCCCCTCGCCATGCGAGCAGGAGCGCGATGAGTGCGAACGCGACGCGCCAGCGCCACGCGGGGTAGCGCACCGCGACGCCGATCGAGAGCAATCCGACCGGCACCAAGACGTACGGGAAGCACGCCCATGTGATCCACCACGCGACGAGCGTCGAGTGATTGACCCACCCGCGTTCGGCGGCCATCAGTGGTTCGGGATCGGGTCCGCGCCCGACGGCGTGCCCGAGCACGAGTACAAGCGCGAGCGCGCATGCTGCGAGCGCGAGCGCTAGGATGCGCCCGCGCGCCTCACGCATCACCGAAGAGCTCCGTCTGACCGTCCTCGGATCTCCCGAGCCGCGGCGCGATCACCTCGAGTTCGGCCAGGCCCAGCAGAATTTTTCGCGGTTTCGTCCCCTCGTGCGGACCAACGACCTTGAACTCTTCGAGTTGCTTCATCACGCGCACCGCACGCGGGTGCCCGATCGCAAACTGCGACTGTAACTGTGCGGTTGACGCGTAATTCGCCTCGATGATGAACTTCGCCGCATCGTAACAGAGCGGATCGGTATCGCGCTTGCCATTCTTGTCGTCGTCGTCGGAGACGGGGACCACTTCGACGTCGAGCAGATTCTCCGGCCGTGCCTGCTGCGCCCAAAACTCCACCAGCCGATTGACCTCGCTGCCGGTGATCAGAGCGCCCTGCGCGCGTATCGGCTTGGGCGCGTCAATCGGCAAGTAGAGCATGTCGCCGCGGCCGAGCAGACGTTCGGCACCCGCCATGTCGAGGATGGTGCGTGAATCCACTTGCGAACTCACCGCAAACGCGATGCGCGACGGGATGTTCGCTTTGATGAGTCCCGTGATCACGTCCACCGACGGGCGTTGCGTTGCGACGATCAGGTGGATGCCGGTGGCGCGCGCGAGCTGCGCGAGACGCATGATCGTCGTCTCCACCTTCGCTGGCGCCACGAGCATCAGATCGGCGAGTTCGTCGATGACGATCACGACGTACGGCAGCTGCTCGTCGGGAAATTTCGCATTGTATTCTTCGATTTTCCGCACGCCGGCCTTCGCAAAGCGCTCGTAGCGAACGTCCATCTCTTTGGTCATCTCGAAGAGGGCGCCGGCAGCCATACGCGCATCGGTGATAACGTCTTTGATCAGATGCGGAATACCGTTGTACACAGTGAGCTCGACGCGCTTGGGGTCGATCATCAGCAACTGCACCTGGTCCGGCGTCGCCGAGACGAGCAACGAAGCGATGATCGTATTCAAACAGACTGATTTTCCGGATCCTGTCGCGCCTGCGACGAGCAGATGCGGCATCTTACCGAGGTCGCCGAAGACCGGACGGCCGGTGATGTCCTTACCGAGCGCCATCCACAGCGGCGGAACGGTGCCGCGATTGGGTAGCGCGTCGAGGATCTCGCGAATCGCGACGACCGACACCGTGCTATTGGGAACCTCGATGCCGACAGCGGATTTCCCGGGAATCGGCGCTTCGATACGCACGCTCGTCGCTGCGAGCGCGAGCGCCAGGTCGTCGGCCAGCGACGCGATCTTCGAAATCTTCACGCCGCGATCGGGCTTGAGCTCGTATCGCGTGATCGAGGGCCCGCGTTCGATATGCGTCACCTTTGCGCCGACGCCGAAACTTCCGAGCGTATCCTCGAGCACGTGCGCGCGGTTGGAATCATCGACAACTTGCGCCTGCGGCGGATCGAACAGCGCGAGATCGGGCAGCTTGTAGCTGCGACTGGCGCCAACGCCCGGCCGGGCTGCCACGAGATCGGCCGATTCGTAATCACCGACTACCGGCTCGCGCGCAGGCGCCGGTACCGCTACCGGCATCGGCGGCACGACCGGGGCGAGCACGACGGGAGGCGCCGCGAACGGCACGTCGTCGCCCTCTTCATCTTCGGCTTCCTCCGCGATCTCATCGACGTCGAAGGCCTGCGATGCTTGAGCGCTCTTGCTCTTGGGCTGCGTCTTGGGTAGTGCAAACGCCTCGCGCCACGAGGTATGGCCTTCCGGGAGGCGGATGCGGAAATTCGGCGCCTCGCGCGGGCGCAGGCGTGCGAGGTGCATCATCACCCAGCCGATGATCTTCTTCAAACTCGCGTTCGTGAGGTAGAGTCCGAGCGATAGCGCGATCAGCACCAGCACGAGCCACGCACCAGCGGCTCCGACCAAACTCGCAAGCGCCCCCCAGATGCTGCGCCCGACCAGGCCGCCGCGGACCAGGCCGCCGGCCCCGAAGGCCGCGTCGATCATGAGAAAATATGCAAGCGCGGCGCTACCGAGCCCCGCGATCATCCGCGGAACGTTGATTTCAAGGAAAACGATTGCCCCGAAGAGCGCGACGACCACCGGGAAAAGCGGGGCGCCTCCTCCAAAGAGATGGCGCAACCCGGCCGCGACGTAGCGACCGACGTTGCCCGCGTGCTCCGGCACCGCAAGCGCAATACCGAACAGGAGCGCCGCTCCGATAGCGACGATCCCAACGATCTCGAGATTGAGTTTCTTTGCACTCGCCTTGCGGCGTACGCGAGCCATGATTACTGTCGTTTCGTCGTCACACTAGGAGTTCACTTGCCTACTCCCACGATCGTCGTTCTGGAAGGCGACCAGACCGGACAAGAGCTGCTCGCCGAATCTCTGCGCGTTCTCGATAAGTCGGTCATCGACGTCGAGCTTGCATTCGAGCACTACGATCTCTCGCTCGAGAACCGCCGCGCGACGAATAATCAGGTCGTGCACGACGCTGCCGCGGCCATGCGAACGCACAAACTCGGCTTGAAAGCCGCGACGATCACGCCCGAGATCAAGGGTGACGTCGGATCGCCCAATGCCATCCTGCGCAAGGAGATCGACGGCAAAGTGATCATGCGCACCGGGCGCAAGCTTCCGCGCGTGCGCCCGGTCGCGGGCATCCACGCGCCGATCTCGGTCGTGCGCATGGCCGTCGGCGATGCCTACGGCGCAAAGGAATGGCGCGAAGGTGAAGGGCTCGATGAAGTCGCGTGCCGCACGGAGGTCATCTCGCGCAGCGTTTGCCGTTACGTCGCCGAGTACGCCTTCGTTCAAGCTAAGAAGACCGGCGCTAAAGTCTTCGGCGGACCGAAATACACGGTGAGCCCGGTGTACGAAGGCATGCTCAAAGAAGAGATGGATGCTGCCGCCGCGCGCCATCCGGACGTCGCCTACGAGCCTCAGCTGATCGACGCGACCTACGCACTGCTGCTCTCGAACGCAGGCGACCTGCCGCTCGTCATCCCCTCGCTCAACCGTGACGGAGACTGCCTTTCGGACCTCGTGATGCAGCTCTTCGGTTCGATCGCCGGCGCCGAATCGGTACTCCTCTCATTCGACGAGAACTTGCAGCCTTCGGTCGTGATGGCCGAGGCCCCGCACGGAACGGCGCCGCGCCTCTTTGGAAAGAACGTCGCAAACCCGCTTGCCATGATCCTCGCGACGGGCGCCCTGCTCTCGTACGTCGATGATCGCCGCGCCGCGAATGCCTCGCGCGCGGTGTACGAGGCCGCCCTGGAAGCCGTTCACGAAGGCATCGCCACCGCCGACTTGGGCGGCCATGCCACGACGAACGAGTTTACCGACGCCGTGATCGAGGGCGTAAAGCGAAAATTGGACGTCTGGTCCACGCTTTAGGTTTCAAGCTAGAGTGATTGTGTAAAGATTTTACCAACCCGGGACTTTACACCCATACTTCGTAAGTAAAGCGTTAAGGAGCCAAACGGAGGGGGCCGAACCCTTGAGTAGGATGTTATGGGTCTCGCGCCGCTCCGTTCAGGGTTTAGAACAGAGCAACCAACGGCGTTTTTACCGGCAGTCGATTGAACTCCCGATCGCGATCGAGGTGAGCGGCCTTCCCGCGCCCGTGTACGGCACCTTGATCAATATCTCGGAGACCGGCTGCCGTTTGCGCTCGTTGATCCTGATCGAACGCGACCGCGACGTCAACTTCGAATTGAAGTCACGCCCGGGCGCGGCGGCAATGCCGCTCAAGGGACGAATCGTCACGCGCGCGACGCCTCCGCACGGCGGCGGCTACGAATACGGCGTCAACTTCTCGCGGATGAACAGCACCGAGCGCGCGGCGCTCGCGCGCGAGATCCACGAGATGCAGCGCCGCGAAGCCCTAGCCCGTGCCGATAAAGCTCCGGCAAAGACCGGCACGATCCCCAAATCCGCGCAACAGCGCCGCGGAAGCGTCCGGACGATGGCGGCTTTTCCCGTGCGGTATCGCATTCCGGGCAAGCCCTCGATCGTCGCTGAAGCCAACGACGTTTCGACCGGAGGCTTACGGTTGATCTGCCAGGAACCCATCGCGCTCGGCACGCAGGTCGAACTGCGCTTCACCTTGCCAAGCATGGTGCTCTCGGTCTATCCGCCGGCGGCGCAACGCACCGAGATCACGCCATTCGGACCACGCAGCGTACGCATTCCCGACAATCGCCGGCCATTCGAAGAGATGACGATCGTGGGCCGCGTGGTCAGCCGCTTCCAGCCCACCCGTGGACGCGAAGTCTTCGGCGTGCAATTTACCGACATCGACGGCTACCAACGTGAAGAGATCGCACGCTTCACGCACGCCGTACAACTCGCACGGTTGCGATCAGAATAACCCTCGGAGGGGTACGCTCATGACCTGGATTCCCAAACGCACAACCACCACCTCACCCCCCGCACCGGCACCCGCGACGTCTGGAGCGCCGCGCCCGGCCGGCGCCTCCCACGGACACTCGCTCGAGATGCCGGTCGTCATGAGCGTGCGCCGTCTCCCTGCCCCGGTGTACGGAACCCTCATGGAGGTCACCGCGCACGGAGCCAAGATCCGCTCGCTCGTGCTGATGGAGCGCAACACCGAAGTCGAGTTTGACTTGGGCATCGGTGGTGCGACGATCACCGTGAATGCACGGGTCGAGGGCCGCCGCAACGCATCGTCCGGAGCGCGTTTCGAGTATTACCTGACCTTCGAGATGCGTGAATCGCAGATCGACGCGCTCGCTCGCGCCATTCGCGAACTCGAGCGCCGCGCAGCATCGTCGCGCGCCATCCAACGTTCGCTCGATGCCATGCCCACGACCGACCGCGAACGCCGCGGCAGCTACCGAGCGCTGAGTGCCTTCCCGGTGCGCTTTCGCAGAGAGGGCGAGGATTGGACGGATGCGCGTATCGGCGACATCTCGAGCACCGGCGTGCGTATGAACTGCGGGCAGACGCTGCCGATCGGAACGCTCGTCGATATGCGCTTCACGCTCCCCTCGAACGTTCTCGAGGTGTATCCCGAGGAGACCCTGGTACTCGACGTCACGAACGGAACCCCGCGCCGTAGCAGCGGGCGACCCGACCTTCGCCGTCCGTTCGACGAGATGGCGCTGCGCGGACGCGTCGTCACGCGCTTTCAGCCGGTGCGCGATCGCGAGGTGTATGGCGTGGTCTTCCTCGAGATTGACGGCTACACGCGTGAAGAGATCGCTCGCTTCACCCACGCGATCCAACTCGCCAAGATTCGCAACGCGTAAGAACGAAGCGCGCAGCACATGAATGGGTGTGCTGCGCGCGTCCTCTTTATCCCGCGGCCCGACGCCGATCGCATCTTCGGTGGCGACGTCGTGCAGATGACGAAGACCGCGCAGGCGATGCGCGCGCTCGGCGCGACCGTCGACATCGGTCCACCCGAGGCCGCCCTCACGGACTCCTACGACGTGGTGCACCTGTGGACGAGCCTCCACGTACCCCATATGCTGATGCCGCAACTCGACGCGCTTGCACCGCTGCGCGGGCGGGTGCCGCTCGCCTTCTCGCCCATCTGGGCCCCGCACCACCTGGTACGCTGGATGGATGCGGCACGCCGGTGGCTCTTTGCGCGTCACCCTGACGGGGCTGCACTCGATCTAACCTCGGCAGCAAACGACCTGCGCGCGATTGCGTCACGCGCCTTGGACTTCACCCTCGACGGTCAGACGCTCTCGGCGTTCGCGCCGCACCCGTTCACCGCCGCCTGCCGGCGAGTACTCGAACGCATCGATCTGATCTTGCCGAATTCGTGGATGGAGCTCTCCGCGATCTTTACCTTCCTCGGGGATTACGCACGGTACGCGGTCGTTCCGAACGCCGTCGATGCACGCGATTTCGAAGATGCCGATATTGCGGAACTCCCGCCGGAACTACGCGAAGGCCCGTATATCGTGATGAGCGCACGCTTCGATCCGCGCAAGCAACAAGATTTTGCGATGCTCGCGCTCAAACGCATCGACGCGCCCATCGTCTTCGTTGGTGAACCGTCCGATACAGAAATGTTTGCCCGCGTGCAGGCGCTTGCGGTGGGACGTAGCGCCCCCGTCTTCCACTATCCGTTCATGCCGCATGCGCGTCTCAAGCACGTCTATGCAGGCGCGCGTGTGCACGTGCTCCCAAGCCTCTTCGAGTCGCCCGGACTCTCGTCACTCGAAGCGGCGCTGCTCGAACGCGCGATCGTCGTCGGCAATCTTGCCTTCGAGGCCGAGTATTTTCGCGAGGGCGCGTACTACTGCGATCCGTGCGATGCGTTTTCAATCGAACGCGCTGTGCGCGCGGCGTGGGAGAATTTCGCGACCGACGCGCCGAGGCGCGCCGAACTCGCGCATCGCATCCGCACCGACTACACGTGGGAGCAAGCCGCCCAAGCGACGCTCCGCACTTACACCCGCGTGGCGATCAGCGCAACGCCGACGAGCGCCAAGAGTACACCGGCCCACTGCGACGGCTGAAGGCGCTCGCGCAGCACGATGCGCGCGAGGAAGACCGTGCTCGCGGGGTAGAGCGAGGTGAGCACCGCGGCGATCGAGAGATAGCCGGAGTACGCCGCCAGCACGTAGAGCGCGTTTGCGCTCATATCGAGAACGCCGCCAAAGAGGATGAGCCGCAGGCTCGGCCAGGATGGGCGAAGATTCGTTCGCGCGATGAGCGCCGTACAGCCCAGAAGCACCACCGAAGCCGCACGCGCACCGAGCAGGGGATCGAGACCCGCGGTACGCGACGGGATCGCGAGAAATATGTAGAACCCGCCGAGCGCGATGCCCGATAGGATCGCCTCGCGCACCCCCGCCGTCGCAATCTCGCGCGTGCCGTTCGCTTCGGTGGAGATCGAGATGAGGACGATCGCAACGAGCGCGATCGCGATGCCGCTCGATTGAGCTACGCTCAGGTGTTCGCCACGAACGACACCCACGGCGACCGGGAGCGCGGCCGCGAGCACGGCCGTGATCGGCGAGACGACCCCCATGCGGCCGATCGAAAGCGCGTGATAGAGCAGCGCGATCCCGATCCCGCCGCAGATCCCCGCAAGCGCGCCCCATCCATAATCGGCCGCCACCGCGTGCGATGGGATGAACGGGTGAACCACGACGAGCACGACCAGCCCCGCGAGTTGCGAAAGGACCACGACCGCTAGCGTGGCCACGCGCCGCGAGGCGAGCCCCCCGCAGAAATCCGCAGCGCCGTACGCCGCTGCAGCCGCCAGGCTGCAGAGGACGCCGAACACGCTAAACTTCCATGACGACGGGGACGATCACGGGGCGGCGTTTGGTCTTCGCGTGCACCGCGCGCGAAAGGGTGTTGCGAATATGTTCTTTCACGCTGTTCACGTCGCGCAGCGCCTCGACCGAAACCTCTTCCAATGCCGCGCGCAACGTGGTGCGGAGATCGTCGAGCAACTCGCCGGACTCCGGAATGTAGAACACGCCCTTCGAGATGAGATCGGGTTCGCCGATGATCCGGGCCTCTTCGGCGTCGATCGCGACGACGACCATCATGATACCATCGTTGGAGAGCGCCTTCCGGTCGCGCAGCACCGCCTCGCCGACACCGCCGACGTCGGAGCCATCGACAAGCACGTTGCCGCCGTACGTCTTGCCCACTTTGTCGCCGTACTCCGCGGTAAACTCGAGCACGTCACCGTTCTCGACGATGAAGATATTTTCGCTTTCGACGCCGGTTTGCACCGCGAGCCGGCCATGCTGCACGAGCATGCGATACTCGCCGTGCAAAGGCATGAAGAACTCAGGACGCACGAGGTTGAGCATCAACAAGAGCTCCTCTTGCGAGGCATGGCCGGAGACGTGCGAACGGCCGTCGGTGCCGTGAATGACCGTTGCGCCGAGCTTGTAGAGGTTGTTGATCGTCTTGTACACGCTCTTTTCGTTGCCGGGAATCGGCGTCGCGCTGATCACGATCGTATCGCCCGGGACGATTTTGAATTTCTTGTGATCGCGTACCGACATGCGCGCGAGTCCGCTCATCGGTTCGCCTTGCGATCCCGTCGTGAGGACGACCACACGCTCCGGCGGATAACCGTCCACGTCTTCGATCTTGACGACCGTATCGGGTGGAATTTTCAAATAGCCGAGTTCGCTCGAGAAATGAACGACGTTCTGCAGCGAGCGCCCAAGAAACGCGACCTTGCGTCCGAAGCGCACGGCATGATCGATCGCCTGTTGGATGCGCGGCACATTTGAGGCAAACGACGCGACGACGATGCGCCCCTTCGCACGCTGAAAGATCGCGGTGAACGCTTCGCCAACGATGCGCTCGGAGAGCGTATGCCCGGGGCGCTCGGCATTGGTCGAGTCGGCGAGCATGCACAGCACGCCTTCATCGCCGATGCGTGCGATGCGCGCAAAATCGGCCGGCTTGTTGTCGATCGGCGTCTGATCGAACTTGAAATCTCCCGTGTGGAAGATCGTACCGACCGGCGTGCGCAGCGCGATCGAACAGGCCCCGGCGACCGAGTGGTTGATGTGGACGAACTCGGCCTCGATCGCGCCGTACCGCACGCGGTCTCCCGGCGTGACGGTTACGAACTCGATCTCGCCGAACTTGTGCTCCCGCGACTTCGCCTTGATGAGCGCGATCGAGAGCGCGGTTCCCACCACGGGCGTCTGCGGAAAAGCCTTCAAAAAGTAGGGTATGCCTCCGATGTGATCTTCGTGCCCGTGTGTCACGAGGACGGCACGCAGCTTGTGCGCCCGTTCGCGGACGTAAGTGAAGTCGTTGATCACGACATCGACGCCGAACATCTCCTCATCGGGAAACATCAGGCCGCAATCGACGACCACCAGGTCGTCGTTGGTCTCGATAACCGTCATGTTGCGCCCGATCTCGCCACACCCGCCGAGCGGCACGACGCGGACGAACGGTTCTTGGGGGGGAGCGGGCACGATAAACGTATCGGAATTCAAAGCGAGGCTACTTTACAAGGGGCGTGGACGGCGTGATCGCCCTCCGGAGGGAATCGCATGCTCTTCGGATACCGCGCCGGGGTCCTCGTGCCCTCGCTGCTGCTCGCCGTCACGTTGACCGCGGTCACCCCGCGAGATGCCCGCTCTTGCCGTCCGGCCGAGGCCCTGTACTCCGCCCGGGCGCTGCGCCGGATGCGCGCTTACCTAGAGCTGCGGGTGCTCGAATTACGAGAGGCTCGGCTCGAACGCGTACGCGCCGTCATCCTGCGGCGTTTGCCCATCGACGAACTATTCGCACCGCAGAGCCACACGGTACCAGGCAACCACGCCATCGATAAGAAACTTCCGCGGCAAAGGCAGACTACTAGGGGATGCGGCTCGTCCGCATCCCCCATGCTTGGAGGTATTCCGTGGTGGCAGATCCCGTCGGCCCGCAATCGAACGATCTAAAAAAGGTCGTGGACACGATCGTCGCACCGAAAGAAGCGTTTGCGTCGATTCAGGCGACACCCGCCTTCGCGATCCCGTTTTTGGTGCTTGTGTTCCTCGTCATCATCGGCTTCTTTCTCCAGCGTCCCGCGCAGTTGCACACCAGCGTCGCCGTGATGCAGCACATGGCCGCGACCAACCCGTTCTTTCACAGCATGGACGATCAGCAAAAGCAGCAGGCGCTCCACAATGCGGCGCATCCGCCGCTGTGGCAGGCGGCCATCGGCCTGATTATGCTCGTGATCGGCAGCTTGTTCGCGATTTTTTTGAACGCGCTGTTTCTGCTCGCCACCAACGCGGTAGGCTCGGGCAAAGGGAATTTTCAGACGTTTTGGTCGGGCTCGACGCTCATCGCGGTGCCAACGCTCGGCCTTTCCTCGGTGGTGCTCGGCATCATCACGCTCCTGCGCGGCGCGGACGCATTTAGCACGATGGGCGATCTCACCGGCGCGCTGCCGAACCTGGGCATGCTCGCGCCCTTTGCGAGCGGTCTCTTCGGGAATACGCTCGGCTCGATCAGCATCTTCTCGCTTTGGGGACTGGCGTTGAACCTGCTGCTGCTCCGTTCGGCCGGCGTCTCGAAAGTGCTCGCGTGGGTCGTTCCGATCGCGATCACCCTAGGCGGCGCACTGATAATGGGCGCAATGGCGCACCTATACGGCGGCTAGCGCCGAAACATTACCGCCCTTCGGGGACTACGTACCCGCGTACGCCCTTTCATCGTGCTCACCCCTCCTACGGAGTCAGAGGACCTCTCGACGCCTATGCGATCCGCTCTTTTCGTATTCGCCGTTGCCTGTTGCGTAGCGGCTCCGCTGCCCGCGGCCGCCACCGCCATGTCGCTCGGCGACGCCGTGTCGTACGCGCTCGACCACAGCCCGACCATCGCCCAGAAGGTTGCGGCGGCAACACAGGCCGAGCATATGCTCGCGCAAGCCCGCGGGAACGCCTTTCCGACCGTCACGGGCCAGCTTCAGAACACCTCGAGCAAAAGCTCGAACTTCCAAGGCGCGTACGGCATCATCGGCTCGTCGCAGCAGAGCGTCTTCAGCCAGAACACAGCCCAGATCGGCACGAACTACAATCTCAATCTCGGCGGCTTGTCGCTGCTGCAACTCGCCTCCGCGAAGGCGAGCGCCGCGCAGGCACGCGAGGATCTCGCAAGCGCCGAAGACCAGTTGGCGACCACCGTCACGAGCGCGTACTACGCGGTCATGCAAAAGCAGGCGCTCGTTACCGTCGATGAGGCCGATCTCGCCTATCAGAACGCGCTCGTGCGGGCGGCCACGGTCAAAGAGAAGGCCGGTGTCGCCGCCGGCGTCGACGTGCTCAAGGCACAGGTAGCGCAGACAAAGAGCGCATCGACCCTGGTGGCCGCGCGCGCGGACGTGCAGAACGCGACCGAAACGCTCGCGCAAACGATCGGCGCATCGCTCGATCAGACGTTCTCGTTTCCAAAAACAATCGGCGAACCGCCCCTTCCCAAAGGCAGTGCTGCGACGCTCGAATCGATCGCGCTCCATGTGCGCCCCGACGTGCAAGCGGCACAGGACGCGCTCACCGCCGCGCAACTGACGCGCAAAGGATTCGATCGCGAACTCTTTCCCCAAGTGCAGATCGGCGCATCGTTCGGCAACCAACTCTCACCGACGAACG
Source organism: Vulcanimicrobiota bacterium (assembly GCA_027452165.1). GTDB lineage: Bacteria > Vulcanimicrobiota > Vulcanimicrobiia > Vulcanimicrobiales > Vulcanimicrobiaceae > REEB354. The sequence goes on from DAIDGX010000023.1 coordinate 203,334, forward strand.
TCTCGTACGGCGAAAAGCCCGGATGTACGCCGCTCGGTTCGCCGGCATGTCTCATGCCGCTCCCGCGCGTGGGCAACCCCGGCTTTTGGGCCCTGAGCGCGACGACCACCTTCAGCCTGCCACTCGTCGATTACGGACAACGCCACACCGAGCGCCTCTCCGACGATGCCGCCGTCACGTCAGCACGGCAAACCCTCAAACAGGCACGCACGCAGGTCGAGATCGACGTGCGGCAGAGCTACCGGGCTGCGCAGACGGCGCTCGCCCAGCTTGCCTTCGCCAAGCGCGAATCGGAGCTCGGCACCGAATCGGCGCGTATCGCGCAGTTGCAGTACGCACGCGGCCTCATCGCGCTTGCCGACGTCATCCAAACGCAGCAGCAATCCGTCTCCGCGCAAAACGATCTCGTTGACGCGCAAATCGCGTACGTGAACGCCATCGTTAAACTTCGCGTCTCCACCGGCACCTACGACGCACAGCGTGCGGTCGCCGATCTCTAACGAGGACTAGATGAAGCCACGCATTCGTAACCTGCTCATCGTCGCCGGCGGGCTCGTGCTCGTCGTAGCCTTCTCCGTGCTCGGCATGCACCACGGCAGCAAGGCAACCCCGGTAAAGACGACCACGATCGCGTATGCTCCTTTCGCGTTGAAACTTCCGGAGAACGGCGTGGTGCAGCACCCCGACGCCGTGACCGTTCCCACGCTCGTCGCCGGCAATATCCATGCGATCTACGTGAAAGCAGGCGCAGCGGTTCACGTTGGCGAGCTTCTGGCGACCATCGACAACCCAACGCTCGAGTACACCGCGGCCGGCGCACAGGCCGATTACACCAATGCGGTAGCGACGGTGCAAACCGCGCGCATCGACGAGCAGAACGCACGCGTTCAGTATCAGGCGACGGTGGCAACGCAGCGCAGCGCCCTCAACGAAGCGCAACGCGTCTATGACGCCGACGTCGCCCTTCTCGCGCAGAAGGCGATTGCTCGCAGCCAAGTCGATGCCGACAAGGCCAAGCTCGATCAAGCGAAGGTCGCCTACGAGCAAGCCGTGCAACAGCTCAAACTCGGCGCTGTTTCTGGCTACGGAACGAGCAGCGTCCAGGCCGCTCAGGCCAACGCTGAAAAAGCGCGCATCGTTAACGAACAGAACCAGCAACAGCTAGCGTTCACGCGGATCGTTTCGCCGATCGACGGTATCGTGCAAACCGTCGCAACCGAACCGTCGAACGCGCTGCGCACGCTCCAAAACGGCGACCCCGTCACCGCAGGGCAGGCGCTCTTCACGGTGGCCTCGGGTAACGGCTACATCGTCAAAGCCGAGGTCGATGAACAAGACATCATCAACGTCAAGCTGGGACAGCGCGTCGATGTGACGAGTCAAGATTTCCCAAACCAGACGATCCCCGGGCACGTCGCCCAAATCGCTCCGGTTGCGGTGAAATCGACCGACGCAGCGAGCACCTCGATGCAGGTACTCGTCACGGTAGCGCTCGACCGTTCGCCGAGCTTCCTCAAAGATGGGCTCACGGTCGATGTGGACATCCTCACCACCGATCTGGCACACGCCCTTGCGGTTCCAACCCTTGCGTTGCACAAGGACGGGAAAAAGCAATTCGTGTACGTTATCGACCACGGGAAGGCGGCCAAGGTGTTCGTACGCACCGGGGTAAGCAACGACACCTCGACTCTCGTGCTCTCCGGCATCGCACCGGGAGCGATGGTGATCACCGACAAGAACGCGACAATCCTACCCGGTGCAGCCGTGACGCCGCTTCCCAGCAGCTCGCCATCGCCGGGTAACGGCGGCGGCTTATCCGTCACCGTCGGCGGATGACGCGCTTTTTCGCATACGCGGGTGAAGCGCTCTCCGCACTGATGCGCAACAAGGCGCGAGCGATCCTCACGATCTTGGGCATCTTCATCGGGGTCGGCGCCGTGGATGCCGTGTATGCGCTCAGCACCGGCGCGGCAGCGGCGATCAACTCGTCGGTTTCCACCGGCGACCAACCGTCGCTCACGATCTACGCCGATCCACAGCAGGGCGACCTTACGCAGGCGCAGCCGCGGTACCGCGATGCGCAACTGATCGCCGACCAATCCAACGGAACGATGCGGCGCGTGATCCCGCAATACTCCGTGTTTTATAACAACCAACGCATCTATAACATTCGCCAGGGGAGCGCCAACAAAAAGGTCGCTGCGCTTGGTTTTTCGTGGTATGGCGATGATTCGAACTTCGCCGTTGCGGATGGGCGAACGCTCACGACCAGGGACGTGGAGCATGCACGCACCGTCGTCGTCGTGTCTCCCAAGCTTGCCGAAAAATTTTTCGGATCCGACGAAGCCGCTCCCGGCAACAGCCTGACGATCAACGGCACGCGTTTTCAAATCATAGGCGTTGCCGATTCGACGACTGGAACCGCGAGCAACTATTTCGGCGGCAGCTATTACATCGTTATGCCGTACACGACCTATCACCAGTTTGCCCCAGGCAACGTCGATGCGGTTCAGATCTGGACCGACTCACCACAGGACGAGGACGCCGCAAAGGCGGCGGCGCTCGCAACGCTCAAACACGAACATGGCGGCCGGGCGAAATACATCGTGCAATCGACGCGCGAACAAGAAGCGCAGTTCAACAAAGTGCTGAACATCGTGGCGATCGGACTAACCGCAATCGGTGGCATCTCGCTGCTCGTCGCCGGAATCGGCATCATGAATATCATGCTCGTGTCGGTGAGCGAGCGCACTCGTGAGATCGGGATTCGCAAGGCGATCGGTGCGCGCGCAGGCGAGATCGTGCTTCAATTTCTCCTCGAGGCCGTGCTTCTGTCGCTTGCCGGAGGCGGGCTCGGGCTCGGCCTGGCGGTCGCGATCATCGCGGGCGCGAGCGGATTTCTCGCAAGCAAGTTCGGTTCATTCGTCGTCCCGTACGCATCGATTGTCCTTATCGCGTTCGTCTTCTCGCTCTCGGTGGGTCTCGTGTTCGGCGTCTATCCTGCGATGCGCGCAAGCCGGCTCGAGCCCGTGGAGGCCCTGCGGTCGTGATCGAATATCTACGGGAAGCCTTCCTCTCACTCGGGGCCAATCGCCTACGCACCGTACTCGCCCTCGTAGGGCTCTCCGTGGGCGTGAGCGCCGTTATCGCGATCCAGATTCTGGGCCACGCGACATCGGGAGCGATGACCGGCGTGTTCCAAGGATTGAGCAACTATACGTTCATCATTCAGCCGAACTTCCAAAACGGCTTCGATAGCAAGTCGGGGGTCACGACCGCGCAGGTCGATCAGCTCAACTCGATCCCGCACGTCGTCCAAGCGATTCCTAATACGCAGCTCACGCTTCAAGCCAAGGTCGGCCATGCGGACGCGCAGCTCTCCTTTGCGCCCGTCGGCGGGGATCCGAATTTCTATCCCGAGCCTTTTGCCCACGGGCGCCCGATCTCGGCGCAAGAGGTCGGCGCGGCATCCCGCGTGTGCGTCCTCTCAAACTTCGCGGCCAGCAAACTCAATCTCGACCCATCGCTGCTCGATGGACGCATGCTTCGCGCGGGACCGATCCGCTGCCGCATCGTCGGCGTGCTCTCGAAACCGCCCCAAGGCGCGCTCAACCTCAATTTTGCGCCCGACGTCTCGATTCCGTACACGCTCTTCGAGCGACTCTACTTTCGCGGCAGCAGCAAGGTGTACGCCATGCAAGTCCTGGTTGACGATCCCTCCAACATCGCGAAGGCCGAGGACCGCGTCAAGAAGTATCTGTCGAACCTCAAAGACGGCAAATATACCTACCAAACGTTCGACAACCAGTTTCTCGCGAACGCCTTCAACAAGATATTCTTGGTACTCACCGTGATCGTCGGCGCGATCGGTGCGATCTCCCTCGTGGTCGCGGGTATCGGTATCATGAACATTCTGCTGGTCTCGATCGCCGAGCGAACGCGCGAGATCGGCGTACGCAAAGCGATCGGCGGCAAGCGCTCGCAGATCATGCTGCAATTCCTGATGGAGGCCGCGGCCCTTGCGTTCGGAGGTTGCACGATCGGCACCGCGGCCGGACTCGGCCTGGGCTGGTGGATTAACAGCGCGTACATCGTAAAAATCTCGGGAGTCACCGTTCCGCTTCAGTGGCAGGCTTCGGTCGCTCTTGCCGTCATCTTTGCAACCGTCGTCACCGCCGCGTTCGGGCTCTACCCGGCGTTCCGTGCCGCGCGACTCGACCCGATTGAGGCTCTCCGCTATGAATGAACGCTCGCCCGCAATCCTCTTACAGCAGATCACGAAGACCTACAAGAACGGCGCGCTCGAGGTGCCGGTCCTCCACGGCATCGACATGCGCATCGAGCGCGGCGAGTACGTGGCGATCATGGGGCCCTCCGGCTCGGGCAAATCGACGATGATGAACGTCATCGGCTGCCTCGATCGCGCGACGAGCGGCACCTACTATCTCGACGGCGAGGACGTCTCGAACCTCGATGATAACGCGCTCGCCGCGATCCGGCTTCGCAAGCTCGGCTTCATCTTCCAAGGATTCAACCTGCTCGCGCGCACCGACGCACTCAAAAACGTCGCGCTGCCGCTCTTCTATGCCGGGGTATCCATACGCGAGCGCGAGCGGCGTGCCCACGAAGCACTCGAGAACGTGGGATTGAGCGACCGCGCCAAGCACAAGCCAAACGAGCTCTCCGGCGGCCAGCAGCAGCGCGTGGCGATCGCGCGCGCGCTGATCAACGACCCAGCGGTGCTCCTTGCCGACGAACCGACCGGCAACCTGGACACCAAGACCAGCGCCGACATCATGGCGCTCTTCGACAAGCTCAACGGCGAGGGGCGTACGATCATCATGGTGACCCACGACGAGGAAGTGGCGCGACAGGCGCGGCGCATCATCCGCCTGCGGGACGGTCTGATCGTCGCCGACGACCGGATGACCAAGCAGCCCCAGCCCCGGCAGGATAGCTGGGGAACTCCTGTGTAACGGCGAGCGCGGGGTCTGGGTAAGGATATCCAACGACACTCACCCGCGAACCGATCAGATCAGGAGAACCGTGAAGAACCGCGTCATGCCCACGCTCATCGTCTTGTTGGTGGGCGCCATCATCGGTAGTTTCCTCATGATGCTCTACGCGAGCACGCACTTTCCGAACGTAGCCGGGCCGAACCATACGCCGCCGGCCGTCGCTGCTGCTCCGCTTACGGGCGTGAGCGATCAGGACCGTATCGTCAGCGCCGTCAAGCGTACGAAGGCCTCGGTCGTTGCGATCACCGAGACGGTCAACGGGCAACAGGTCGTGCCCGTCGATCCGTTCATCCAACAGTTTTTCGGACAGGGTCCCGGCATCGTGCGCCGTTATAAGGGCCGCGCCTCGGGCTCGGGCTTCGTGTACGACACGAAGGGCGACATCGTCACGAACGCACACGTGGTCAATCCGCCGACCGGTGGTCAGATTTCGAACCTGACCGTGATCTTCGCGAACGGCGACCACGTGCCGGCCCATGTGGTAGCGATGAACATCGGCCAGGACCTCGCCGTGGTCAAGGTAGACAACTACAAGAAGCTGCCGCCGCCGCTGCAGTTGGCCGACTCCGACAAGCTCGAACAGGGTCAGTGGGCGATCGCTATCGGTGAACCCTATGAACTCAAGCAGACGGTCACGCTCGGCATCGTCTCTGCCTTCCAACGCAACGAGCAAGTGCAAGAAGGCAACCTCGATTACGACTTCAAGGGCCTGCTCCAGACCTCGGCACCGATCAACCCCGGCAACTCCGGAGGGCCGCTGATCGATATCGACGGGCAGGTGATCGGCGTCAATCAGCTCACCAACGAAGCCGCTCAAGGTATCGGCTTCGCGATCCCCTCGAACACCGTCAAGCGCGTAATTCCCGAGTTGCTCGCCCATCCGGGGATCCATCAGGGCACGAACGGCACCGGCTTTGCGGGCTTCGCTCCGGCGGACCTGACCAAGGGCCTGCGCAACCAGATCGGCTACTCGGGTCCCAATGGCATCGCGGTCGTCGAGGTCGTTCCCGGCTCGCCGGCCGACAAAGCGGGCCTGAACCCGGGCGACGTGATCCTCCGGGCTGACGGCAAGAGCATCAAAACGGCGGCCGCCCTGCGTAGCTACATCGCCTCGAAGAAGCCGGGGCAGATCCTGCGGCTCGACGTGTGGTCGCAAGGGGTCAAGCACTTCGTCGCCATCAAGCTCGAGGAGCGTCCGGCGGCGCAGCAGATACCGCAGCAGCAACCCTAAAACGCCGCAACGGCAACCACGTCCCAGACGAGCGGCCGGGCAGGTGCAACCTGCCCGGCCGCTCTCGGTTTTTATGAAGTGTAACCCGGTCGCTCACTGCGACTAGGGAAGAAACAAACGGCCCGGCGGTCGTGTATGATCGTCGGGTAACACTCGTGCGAACGAGTCCATAAGCGGCAAGGCGCATCCCGCCCCGCCAGCATCGCCGGACCTATCGCGAAGGCGCCCCTACCTCAAGGGCGCGGACGCATCGGCTCGACTGCGGCGGATCGTGGGAATAGCTGGTCCAGGAGCGCTCGCACAGATCACAGATGAGGTAGAACAACCTAATGGCTAAAGTGGTCGGCATCGACCTCGGCACGACGAACTCCGTCGTCGCCGTGATGGAGGGCACCTCGCCCGTCGTCATTCCCAACTCCGAAGGGTCGCGTACGACCCCGTCGGTCGTGGCTTTCACGAAGACCGGCGAACGTCTCGTGGGGCAGCTCGCGAAGCGTCAAGCGATCACCAATCCCGATCGCACGATCGCTTCGATCAAGCGTCACATGGGCGAGGGCGACTATCGCGTGAAGATCGACGGCAAGGATTACACCCCGCAAGAGATCAGCGCGATGGTGCTCCAAAAGCTCGTCAACGACGCGAGCAACTATCTCGGCGAGCGCGTGACCAAAGCGGTCATAACCGTGCCCGCCTATTTCAACGACGCGCAGCGTCAAGCAACGAAGGACGCCGGTAAGATCGCCGGTATCGAAGTGCTGCGCATTATCAACGAGCCGACCGCGGCTGCGCTCGCGTACGGTCTCGACAAGAAGGGCAACGAGACGATCCTCGTGTGGGACCTCGGCGGCGGCACGTTCGACGTGTCGATCCTCGAAGTCGGCGACGGTGTCTTCGAAGTAAAATCCACGAACGGCGACACGCGTCTTGGCGGCGACGATTACGATCATCGCATCGTCGAATGGCTCGTCGCAGAGTTCCGCAAAGAGCAAGGCATCGATCTCGCCAAGGATAAGCAGGCGATGCAGCGCCTCACCGAGGCCGCCGAAAAGGCCAAGATCGAACTCTCGTCGGTCGTGCAAACCTCGATCAATCTGCCGTTCATCACGGCCGATGCCGAAGGTCCCAAGCACCTCGACATCACGCTGACGCGCGCCAAGTTCGAAGAGCTTACGGCCGATCTCACCGATCGCTGTATCGCTCCCTTTAAGAACGCGCTCGCCGATGCGAAAATCGACGTCTCGCAAATCGACGAAGTCGTGATGGTTGGTGGCTCGACCCGCATGCCCGTCATTCAAGAGCTCGTCAAGAAGCTCACCGGCAAGGAACCGAACCTCACCGTCAATCCCGACGAAGTCGTCGCGGTCGGTGCGGCGATCCAAGCGGGCGTGCTCGCGGGTGAAGTCCGCGACGTCGTATTGCTCGACGTAACCCCGCTCTCGCTCGGTCTCGAAACGCTCGGCGGCGTCATGACGACGCTGATCGAGCGCAACACCACGATTCCGACGAAGAAGTCGCAGATCTTCACCACGGCCGAAGACGGTCAGACCTCGGTCGATATCCATGTGCTGCAAGGCGAACGCCCGATGGCGCAGGACAACAAGACGCTCGGACGTTTCCGTCTCGAAGGCATTCCGCCGGCTCCGCGCGGCGTGCCGCAGATCGAGGTCACGTTCAACATCGACGCTAACGGCATCGTGAATGTCGGCGCGAAGGACCTCGGCACGGGCAAGGAACAACAGATCACGATCACCGCATCGACCAATCTGAGCAAAGACGAAGTCGATCGCATGGTTCGCGACGCCGAACTCCAAGCCGCTGCCGATCAAGCCAAGCGCGAGGATGCCGAGGTACGCAACAACGCCTCGAGCCTCATCTACTCAACGGAGAAGTCGCTCAAAGAAGTGGGCGACAAACTCGACGTTGGCGCGCGCGGCGAAGTCGAAACGGCGCTCGCCGATCTCAAGCGCATCAGCGAGAACGGGACGATTGCCGAGATCAAGCCGGCGATCGAGAAGCTGCAACAGGCAAGCTACAAGATGGCCGAATTGCTCTACAAATCGGCATCGCCCAACGGTGAAGCGGCCGGAGCAGCGCCCGAAGGCGAGACCGCCGGCGTGGGCGCCCAGACCGGTGGCGGTCCTTCCGAAGACGTCATCGACGCCGAGTTCAAGGAAGCCAAATAGACCTTGTGGGGCAGAGGTTCACCTCTGCCCCACACACGGCTGCCCTACGGACACCTCTCGGATGCTCTGTTTTTCTTTGTGAGATGATGAACGATAACGATTTGATTACCGAAGCTGGTGAAGCGACGATCGACCCTTCGGGGGGCGATCTGCGTACGCAGCTCGACGTGGCCAACGCCAAGGCCGACGACAACTACCAAAAGTTCTTGCTAGCGATGGCAGACTTCGAAAATTACAAAAAGCGCATGCAGCGTGACATCGAGTCCATCGTGACCGGGCACCGCCGTAAGTTACTCGAACGCTTTCTGCCGGTTATGGACAACCTCGAACGTGCGCTGCAGTTCGATCCTTCGGGCGGCGAAAAGCTGCGCGGCGGTATCGAGCAGACGCTGCGTGGCTTCGAGGCGGTACTCGCAAGCGAAGGCGTCAAGGCTATTGACGTCAAGGACAAGCCCTTCGATCCGCGCGTAGCGGAAGCGATCGGCACGATGCCGGCGCCCGATGGCATGGACGACGATATCGTGCTCGAAGTCGCTGAGAAAGGCTACACCATCGGTGACGAGTTGCTGCGTCCCGCAAAGGTACTTGTCTCGAAAAACGCCTGATGAACTACAAGGACTACTACGCGATCCTGGGTGTGCCGAAAACCGCCGCCGAAAAAGACATCAAATCGGCGTACCGGAAGCTCGCGCGCAAGTGGCATCCCGATGCCAACCTAGAGAACGCCAAGGACGCCGAAGAGCGCTTCAAAGAAATCTCCGAGGCCTACGAGGTGCTTGGCGACCCCGAGAAGCGTAAAAAGTACGACATGCTCGGATCCGATTGGCAACGCGCCGCGCGTCAAGCCGAACAGCAGCGCCAGTATCGCACGCGATACGGAGAGCACGACTTTTCGTTCGACTTCGGCAATGCAGGCGCAGGTGCGGGCGGTCCCACGGGCTTCTCGGACTTCTTCGACATGTTCTTCTCCGGCATCGGACGGCGCCAGACCGCGCAGCAACCCGGCTTTCCGCAGCGGGGGCAAGATTTGGAAACGACGATCGAACTCTCGCTGCGCGATGTGTACGACGGCGGCAAGAAGGCTGTCTCGCTTCAGGTCGAGGACCTCTGTCAGCGTTGTCGCGGAACCGGCACCGACAACGGACGGCTCTGTACGCAGTGTGGCGGTACGGGACGCGTGCTGGTTACGAAAAAGTTCGAGGTCTCGATTCCCAAGGGGATCGGTGACGGCCAGCGCATTCGCCTAGCCGCGCAGGGCGGCGCGGGCGTGCACGGAGGACCGAACGGCGATCTCTACCTGATCGTCAAACTCCTCGACGATGCCACCTACAAGCGCAAAGGCGACGATCTCTACGTAGATCTTCCCGTGAGCATGTACGACCTGGTTCTCGGCGGAGAGGTGAAGGTGCCGACGATGGGCGGTCAGGTTGCGATGACGATTCCGGAAAGCACGCAGAACAATCGTCTTTTGCGCCTGAGCGGCAAAGGGATGCCGAAGGTCAAGGGCGGCGGCGCCGGCGACCAGTACGTGCGCCTGATCGGTCAACTGCCGCAAACGCTCAACGACAAGGAGCGCAAGCTCTTCAAAGAGCTCGCCGCCATTCGTAACGGCAAAAAGAGCTGACCGCGCGGGCTGCCGCAACGAATCGTCACCGCGACCGGGTTGTGCTCCTCGTGCGTAGGAAGAACCCTCTATGATGTCCGGGCATGGGCTGATGTGGTCGAACATGTATCGATCCGACAAGCCCCACGTTCGCAAACGTGTCGAGTGGCGACGTATCGGCCGCCTCTTTGCCCCGTATTGGCGCCAGCAGGCGTTCGTCATCGCGTCCATCCTCGCAAGCGCCGTGCTCGGGCTGATTCCCGGCTTCATGACGGCGCGCATCATCGACGTCGCGATTCCCAAACGCAGCTTTCACGAACTCGTCGTGGACGTGGCGATCGTCCTCGCAACCGCGATCCTATCGATGGCGTTCGGCGTCTTGCAGGGTTGGTTCAACTCGCTCGTCGGCGAAGGGATCATGCGCGACATCCGCACGAACCTCGTCGGCCACCTGCACAAGATGCCGCTTGCATTCTTCACCGGAACAAAAACCGGCGAAATCATGAACCGCGTCTCAAACGACGTAGACAACGTCGACAACGTGGTCACCGGCACGCTTACGACCATCATCACGAACGTCGTGATGATCCTCACGACGCTCATCGCGATGTTCGTGTGGAACTGGCGGCTCGCCCTCATCTCGCTCGTCGTGGTCCCGTTCATGGTATTGCCGCTCGGCCCGGTCGGCCGGCGCATGTACGACATTCGCAAACGTACGCGCGAGCAACGCGACACGATCGAGTCGATCACTCAAGAAACGCTGTCGATCTCCGGGATCACGCTTATCAAATCGTTCGCGCGCGAAGCCTTCGAGCGCTCGCGCTTTTACGACGTCGGAACCAAGCTCATGAAGCTCGAGATTCGCCTCGCAATGGTGGGGCGCTGGTTTCTCGCGTCGGTCACCGCGATGGTGATTGTCGGACCCGCGATCGTATGGCTCGGGGGCGGCTGGCTTGCGATCCAGGGGGCGCTCGACGTCGGCGTCATCGTCGCGTTCATCGGTTACATTCAGGGGCGTCTCTACGGCCCAGCCGCGGCGCTCGTCGGCATCCAAGTGCAAATCGTGAGCGCGCTCGCGGTCTTCGAACGCATCTTCGAATACCTCGACATGCCGACCGAGCAGTACGATCCGCCCGACGCGATCGTCCTCACGCAGCTTCGCGGCGACGTGCGGTTCGACCGCGTCACCTTCGGCTACGACGCCCATCGCACCGTGCTCCACGACGTTTCATTCCATATCGAGCCGGGACAAGTGGCCGCTTTCGTCGGCGCCTCCGGCGCGGGAAAATCGACCATCACGCAACTCGTCCCGCGCTTCTACGATCCGCGCGAAGGCGCGGTGCTGATCGACGGCCACGACGTGCGCGCGGTTACGCTCGAATCGCTACGGCGCGACATCGGCATCGTCACGCAAGAGACCTATCTATTTCATGACACGATCGCATCGAATCTGCGGTACGCGAAACCCGATGCGACCGATGCGGAATTGATCGCGGCCGCGCGAGCCGCCAACATCCACGAGTTCATCGCCTCGCTCTCCGAAGGGTACTCAACCGTCGTCGGCGAGCGCGGCCACAAGCTCTCCGGCGGCGAACGCCAGCGCCTGGCGATCGCCCGCGTGTTGCTCAAGAACCCACGGATCCTGATCTTGGACGAGGCGACGAGCGCGCTCGACTCGCACAACGAGACGGCGATCCAGGAAGCGCTCGATCAGGTCATGCGCGGCCGTACGAGTCTGGTCATCGCCCATCGCCTCTCCACGATCGTCAACGCCGACGTGATCTTCGTCATGGCCGACGGTCGGATCGTCGAGTACGGCGCCCATACGGAGTTGCTTGCCCGCAACGGAGCCTATGCGAATCTCTATCGCACCCAGTTCCGGGAACGCAGCCTCTCTTCGTAAAACTTCCCGAGCGTATGCTCACCGTACGCAACCTCACCAAACGCTTTCGCTCGACCCCCGCGGTCGACGATCTCTCGTTGACGGCGGCTCCGGGTGAAATCGTGGCGTTGCTCGGCCCAAACGGCGCGGGGAAATCGACCACCTTTCTTTGCCTTGCCGGCCTGTTGCGACCCGACGCCGGCACGATCGCGTGGAACGACGCGGTGCTCGGCGCGCGCCGCGGACGCAGCATCGCGCTCATCCCCGAGACGCCCGAGGTCTATCCCAACCTCACCGTCTGGGAACACCTCGCCTTCGTTGCCGGAAGCTGCCGCCTTGCACCCACGTGGACGCAACGGGCGAACGAACTGTTGGAACGACTGCGACTCACCGATTCGCGCGATGCGCTCGGCCTCTCGCTCTCGAAGGGCATGAAGCAAAAGACGCTGATCGTGGCCACCCTTCTCGTCGATGCGCCCGTTTTTCTCTTCGACGAACCGATGATCGGGCTCGATCCGGCCGGTCAGCGCGAACTGCGCGAACTCGTCGCCGAGTTACGCAGCGCGGGGAAAGCGGTGCTCGTAAGCACGCACATGCTCGACTCCGCACGGACGATGGCGGATCGTGCGATCGTCATGAAGGCCGGACGCGAAATCTTCAGCGGGCCGCTTTCCACCCTCGATGGGGGCAACGACGATCTCGAGGGCGCCTTCCTGCGGATCACCGCATGAACGCTGCGTCATCCTTGCTCCGCCTCGACTGGTGGCGCACGCGCAATTCGCTGCGCGAGATCGTTCGCAAACCCTCGCGCGCCCTCATGTGGCTATTCTTTCTGCTTTGGCTCGCGTCACTCGTCTTCATGCGATCGGCGCACGGCGCCGCGATCTTCCACGTGCGCGGAGGCACCGCGACGATCGCTGGGGCGATCGCGCTCGTGGTGCTCGGCATCAACGTGGTGACCGCGGGAGGCACACAGCTTGCCACGCAACTCGATCTCGTGATGCTCGAGCGCAGCGCGATAGCCGAAGGCACGATCCTCGCGTGGTTATCCCTCCGCGCCTTCTTCACGCGGTCGTTTCGGGGCTTCTTCGTGCTCGCAGCGCTTGCAATCGCACATACGCGCTCGAATGCATTCGATGCGGCCCTTGCGCTGATCGCTCTCGCAACGCTCGTGCATTTCGTCTCCGTTCCCGCGATGCTCGTACGCATGCGCGCACCGCTCATCACCACGCTCGCGGGCGGCACCCTAGCGATCGTGGGACTCGGCGTCGGCATCGTCGGATGGCTCGCACCCGCGCGCGATCCGGGAATCGCGACGATCGTCACCGCGCTTTGGGACGGGTCACCCATCGCGCTCGGCGTAACCTTCGGGCTCGCGTTGTTCTGTTGGATATGCGCCTTCGGCGCGCGCGACATCTTTGCCGACCTATACGAGCGCGCGCGTAAGGGCGCCACGCTACGCGAACGCCTTCGCGCGCGACGGCAAGCGGGTCACGCAGGCGCCGTCACGGTCTCTGCGGCCACGACGCCACCCGGAGCGGCTTCGCTGCTGTGGAAGCGCCTGATCTTTCTACGCCGCAAGAACGGGCCGCAACTCGCCGCCGGCGGCCTCGCGGCCGGCCTCGCCATCGGCATCGCTGCTGGAATACTCTCGTTTCGGCGGCCGGATGCCGCAAGCGCCATCCTGATTGCCATTCCGATTGCGGTCGCGAGCGTTTCGTTCTTCACGTCGGCAGCACTGGGCGACGATCTCTCGCGACCGATCTGGTGGATGGGTGACGGATCGCTCGTCTCCAAGCTTGCATGGGATGCGCTCGGCAGCGTCCTCCCGTATCAACTGGTCGCGCTCGTCGCGCTGGTCACCGCTGCGGCGATCGAGCGCAACACCATGCTGCTGCTCGCGGGGGGCCTCGCATCCGTAGCGGTACCGCTAGCGCTTCGAACGATCGGCACCTTCGCCTACACGATCGCACCATCGCCGGTCGATCAACGCGGCCCGGCAATGGTGCTCCGGCTGCTGCTCTTCTACGCCGCGATCATCCTTTGCGTGGTCGCCGCCACTGCGACCACATTTCTTCTCCACAGCTTCACCGCCGGCCTGATTGCGGCTGCAGCCGTGTTGCTCGCACTCGCCGTCATAGCCCTCGCGTTTGCCGCGCGCCGCATCGAAGGGCGTGGCATCGAGCTCGCGCGCGCTGAAGGGACGTAGCTTACGCGACGCCCGCCGGAATCTTCATCTCCGCGGGCGGTTGCGGAACGTGAAGTTTCGGCCCGGTCGCGACCTGTACGTCGTCAACGCTCACGCCCGGCGCAACCTCGCGCAGCACCATGCCGCCTGGCGTCACGTCGATCGTCGCGAGATCGGTGATGATGCGCTGCACCACACCTCGCCCGGTAAGCGGCAGCGTGCACGCGGGTACGATCTTGTGCTCGTTCCCTTTCGCGACGTGCTCCATCATCACGATGACGCGTTTGGCGCCATGCACCAAATCCATCGCACCGCCCATGCCCTTGACCATCTTGCCCGGAATCATCCAGTTCGCCAAGTCGCCCGATTCGGAGACTTGCATCGCACCGAGGACGGCGAGATCGATGTGCCCGCCACGAATCATGCCAAACGAGAGCGCCGAGTCGAAAAACGACGCCCCCGGAAGCACCGTCACGGTCTCCTTGCCGGCGTTGATCAGATCGGGATTCTCTTCGCCTTCGTAGGGATACGGGCCCATGCCGAGGATCCCGTTCTCGCTCTGCAGCGTAACGGTGACGTTCGTGGGAACGTAGTTCGGGATCAGCGTCGGCAGACCGATGCCAAGATTGACGTACTGGCCGTCGCGGAGTTCTTGTGCGACGCGCGCGGCAAGTTGCGTTCGAGTGAGAGCCACTGCTATCTACCCCTTCGATCCTGAGTTCGTAGAAGGACGCGTCGTGACGCGCTCGATGCGTTTGCCCGCGCTTCCCACCTTGACGATACGCTGCACGAAGATTCCCGGCAGGTGCACCGCTTCGGGATCGATCGCGCCGGGTTCGACCAATTCCTCGACCTCGGCGATCGTAATCTTCCCGGCCATCGCGCAGAGCGGGTTGAAGTTGCGCGTCGCCTTGTGAAAGATCAAGTTTCCGGCGGTATCCGCAACCGATGCACGCACGAGTGCGAAATCGCAGACGATGCCCTCTTCGAGCACGTAGTCACGTCCGCCGAAGCTACGCGTTTCTTTTTTCGGCGACGCCGTCGCGACGCTGCGATCGGGATTGTGCTTCCACGGCAAGCCGCCGTCGGCGACGAGCGTACCGACGCCGGCAGGGGTATAGAATGCCGGAATGCCGCAGCCACCGGCGCGCAGGCGTTCCGCAAGCGTCCCCTGTGGAACGAGCTCCACCTCGAGTTCGCCGCTCAGATACTGACGTTCGAATTCTTTGTTTTCGCCCACGTACGAGCCGGTCGTGCGCCGAATGCGCTTGTGATCCAGGAGCACGCCGAGCCCCCACCCGTCCACGCCGCAGTTGTTCGAGACGGTAACGAGCTCGCTCGCACCCTGTTCGAGGAGCGCTTGGATCAGGTTGTGCGGGATACCGTTGAGCCCGAAGCCACCGACGGCGAGCGACGCTCCGCTCGGAATGTCGGCAACGGCTTCGGCACAGGTCGCGAAGACTTTGTTCATGCCACCTCTCTATGCGCCGACGGACGGAACGGCTCCCTCCCGCGTGGAAGTACGAACATCCCCTAAAACCTCGCTCCCAGTAGGTGATCAGATCTATGAGTATCGCACCGCCGCGCGCGCACGAATCCGATGAAGAGGCCATGATCCTCGACATGGTGCGCGAGTTAGTTGCGGAAAAAGTCGCACCGCGCGCCGCCGACATCGACGAGTCGGGCGAATTCCCGTACGACATCAAAGAGCTCTTCGCGCAGAACGACCTGATGGGCATTCCGATTCCGACGGAGTACGGCGGACTCGGCGGCACGTTTGTAACCTACGTCAAAGTCGTCGAAGAGATCGCGAAGGCGTGCGCATCGAGCTCGCTGATCGTCGCCGTGCAAGAGCTCGGCATGTTGCCGATCTTGATCGGCGGCAGCGACGAGCAAAAGAAACGCTTCCTCCCCGACATTGCGACCGGCAAGAAGATTGCCGCCTACGCGCTGACCGAGGTATCGAGCGGCTCCGACGCGCTCGGTTCGATGAAGACGCGCGCCGAACGCAAGGGCGACGACTACGTGCTCACCGGACAGAAAATTTGGATCACCAACGGCAGCGTCGCCGACATCGTCTGCGTCTTCGCCGTGACCGATCCGAGCGCGGGTTCGCGCGGTGTCAGCGCCTTCGTCGTCGAGAAGGGCGCGCCAGGATTCAGCGTTGGCAAAAAAGAGAAAAAGATGGGCATCAAGGGCTCGCCCACGGTCGAGCTGATCTTCGACAACTGCGTCGTCCCGGCGGCCAATCGATTGGGCGAGGAAGGCGAAGGTTTCAAGATCGCGATGAAGGTGCTCGACAAATCGCGCCCCGGTATCGCGGCGCAGGCGCTCGGCATCGCGGCGGGAGCGCTTGACTACGCCACGCAGTATGCCAAGGACCGCGTCGCCTTCGGCAAGCCCATCGGGCAACACCAAGGCGTCGGCTTCATGCTTGCTGACATGAAGACCGAGGTCGAAGCTGCGCGCCTGCTGCTCTACGAAGCGGCTCGCAAGTGCGACGAGGGCGCACCCGATGTCTCGCTCTGGGCCTCGATGGCGAAGCTTAAATGCGGCGACGTCGCGATGGCGGTCTCGACCGATGCCGTGCAGGTGCTCGGCGGCTTTGGGTACTCGGCGGAGTACCCCGTCGAGCGCATGATGCGCGACGCCAAGATCACCCAAATCTACGAAGGCACCCAGCAGATCCAGCGCCTCGTGATCTCTCGCGCGATCGTCGGCAAGGGGAAATAACCCCCACCTCCCCGCCTTAACCCAATCATGGCCTTCCCGCAAGGGAGGGCCATGATTTTTGCGAACGTTTCGCCCCTAGCTTGCGTTCTTCTGAACGTACGCGTAACCGTTTACCCGCATGCCTATCATGCGGAGATTTGCTACGAAGGAGGTGTATTTCATGAAAAAGACGCTCGCATCGCTCGTTGCCGCGGCACTCCTGATGGCCGCTCCGGCCATGGCTGCCAACGCGACCAAGGGACACCCGGCCGCGAAGACGACCACCAAGGCTGCTGCCAAGACCAAGGCTGCCACCAAGGCCAAGGCTGCAACCAAGTCGACCAAGTCGATGAAGTCGATGAAGTCGGCCAAGCCGGCTCCGAAGGCGACCAAGAAGCCGGTCCTTCAAAAGACGGCCGACAAGGTAGCCCCGAAGAAGGCCGCTGCCAAGAAGCCGGCGGCAAAGAAGGCCGCTGCCAAGAAACCGGCGGCAAAGAAGGCCGCGAAGACTTCGAAGAAGTCGATGAAGTCGGCCAAGCCGGCTCCGAAGGCAACCAAGAAGCCGTAAACCGTCCTTATCTTCTCCCGTACCTACCGGCGCAGTCGCAAGGCTGCGCCGATTTTTTTTGCTATCCTCGGAATTACAGATGGCCGATCCGATGAAACCCGATTTCACCGCCCAGAACCCCATCGTCGATGCGGCGAACCGCATCCGCGCGCAGCGTGAGGTGGCTCGCGCATTGGACGAGCGGGGCGACGCGCCGTCCCGGCTGCCCGAGGACGCGCACGAGTCGCTCACGCTCTTCGCCGAGCATCTGCAGATGGGTGCCAAGCGCCTCAACGCCATTTTCGGCGGCAGCGCCATGAAGATCGTGAAGCTCGAACGGCCATTGCGCCTGCGGGTACGCTTCGGCGCCAAGCGCGTGAGCCTCGACCTCGATGACGTTCACCAATTGGTCCGCGTGGCGGGGGAAGGACTCGAGGGCGAGTATCAGTTCGACCTTTCGCGCCCGGTGCCGTCGCTGATCAACCTCTCGAAGCTCTCGACCGAGGCCGGCTACGGAGAGCCGTTGACCCCGTCGTCGCTGCTCAGACTCGTCGCTGCCGACGCCGAGCTTCCGCGACCCGCGCACCTCGATCGCAGCGGCCCGCTGCAGCTCTAAGCGTCATCGAGCGCGAACGGCGCGCGCCCGGTTCATCTTTGCAATGATCGGCGGCGTCGGGCAGATGTCGCGTACCGGACAGCTCCCGCAACGCGGCGTCGGCGCCTTACAGATCGCACGTCCGTGCAAGATCAACCAATGGTGGGCAAACCGCCATTTTGCTTTTGGCACGAGCTTCGTGACGTCTTCTTCCACCTGGCGCGGCGTGGTGCCGAGGGTCAGACCCAGCCTGTGCGCGACGCGAAACACGTGCGTATCCACGGCGAAGGCCGCTTCGTCGAAAGCGACCGACATGACGACGCTCGCGGTTTTACGCCCCACGCCGGCCAGACCTTCGAGCGCCTCGCGCTCGCGTGGAACGACGCCGCCGTGCACCTCAACGAGATCGCGCGCGGCGCTGATGATGTTCTTCGCTTTCATGCGGTAAAACCCGCACGATTTGATGATCGCCTCGACGTCGTGCTGCCTGGCGCGCGCTAGCGCCTGGGGCGTCGGGTACTTGGCGAAAAGATGCGGCGTGGTCAGGTTGACGCGCGCGTCGGTGCATTGCGCGGAGAGAATTACCGCGATCAATAACTCGAAGGGGTTGTGATACTCGAGCGCCGTTACGGCATGCGCATAATTGCGCTCGAGAATCGCAAGTTCTTCAAGCGCGCGTGCGCGGGTGACGCGTTTAGCGGGAAAGGGTATCGCCGGCATCGTGGTAAGGCGGTGTTTTCCGCGAGCACTGCGAACCCATGCCGCCTATGACGCAGCATGTGCCAAGTATCGCCGAAAGCAACGCCCACGCGATCGCGCTGCGCGACGCGGGACGGTTCCCCGAGGCGATCGCCGCCTTTCGCGAGGCGATCGCCGTGTTTCCAACTGCCGTGACGCTCCGCCAAAACCTGGCCCAGGTGCTGTACGAATCGGGCGACGTGCCCACGGCTATCGCCGAACACGAGATCGTGCTCGCCGCAAACGAGCGCGACCTCGCCTCGCACCTCGCACTCTCGGAACTCTACCAGATCACCGGAGACCGCGAGCGCGCGCTCGCCCACCAGCGACGCGTCCTCGACCAGCAGCGCCTCTTTTCGAGCATCGCGCCGAACGAACGCCGACGCGTCCTCATCCTGTGCGCTCCGGGTGATTGGCAAGCGAACATTCCGGTCGATTTTCTGCTCGACCGCACGACCACGACCGTGCACAAGCTTTACTTGCTGGACACCGATCGCCTGATGCGTGAGACGATCCCGGAGCACGACGTCATTTGGAATACGATCGCCGAATCACCCGAAGCGCGACCCCATCTCGCGCTGGCCGCGCTCGTCGAACGCGCCGCGCAGCGGCCCTTCCTCAACGCCCCGGAACGCGTCCTCGCGACCGCACGCTTAGAGCTGGGCGCAACCCTCGCGCACAGCGGGGCCCGCGTCGCCCCGATCGCCGAGATTACCCGCACCGAGCTCATACAAGCCAACATCCCCTTTGCATTTCCAATCATCGCGCGCCCAGTCGGCTCGCACGCGGGTCACGGACTCGAACGGCTCGATGAAGCGGCCGCGTGCGCTGCTTACGTCGAGCGCACCGCGTACGACGCGTTCTACGTGAGCCCGTTCGTCGATTATCGCAACGCCGACGGGTACTATCGCAAATACCGTATCATCTTTGTTGACGGGCAAGCGTTTGCCGTGCACCTGGCGATCTCGCCGAACTGGATGATTCACTACTACAACGCGCCGATGGCCGACAACCAGTGGATGCGCGATGAAGAAGCGCGCTTTCTCGCCGGCGTGCAGCACGTCTTCGACGGCGAGCGGGCCGACGCGCTCGACCGGATAGCGAGCGCCGTGGGGCTCGAGTATTTTGGCATCGACTGCACGCTCGACCCCGACGGCCGCGTCTTCGTCTTCGAGGCCGATCCGGCGATGCTCGTTCACACAAGCGATCCGATCGAACGCTATCCTTACAAACACGAGTATATTCCACGCATCTATCGTGCAGTGGAAAGGATGATCGATCGGCGCAAAGCTGCCGATATGTAAAAGAGCCATGGAATCGCGCGCAGCGCTCGACCTCGCCGTCATCGGCGGGGGCGTCTCCGGGTCGGCCCTTGCGATTGCCCTTGCGGGGCACGCGCCACCGACCGCGGCCGCGGCATTCTTCGATCCCTCCGCGCTTGGCCCAGGCACCGCCTACGCACCCCAATCTGCAAGTTTGCTGCTCAACGGTCCCGTGCGCGCCATGTCGATCGTCCCGGGCGATCCGCGGCACCTCGCCCGCTATCTCGTGGACGAACCCGACGACGCATTGATCTGCCGCGCGCGCTACGGCGCCTACGCGCGGGCAACCACCTCAGCGGCCATGGCATCACACACCGGTTTTCGTCACGAACCGAGCGCGGTCGTCAACATCGAACGCGCATCATGCGGCTTCGTGCTCGACGACTCACACGGCGCGCGTTGGGCAGCACGCAATGTTGTGTTCGCGATGGGGAACCTCGAGCCCGATGCCAGTTCGTTCCCGCTTGCGCTGCGCACGTCGGCGCATTTTGCAAACGATCCGTGGCGCGTGGACGTGGGGCGATTTGCGCACGGAGACGTAGCGCTGATAGGAAGCCGGCTCACCGCGATGGACACGATCGCCCTGCTCGACGAACGTGCGTTCCGCGGCCGCATCCACCTGATCTCGCGGCACGGCCGAATTCCTTTCGTCGAGGACCCACGCATCCGCGGCGACGCCCGGGTTCTCGCGCAGTTGGATACGAGCACACCGTTACGCCTGCTGCGCTCGCTGCGCCGCGTCGCGCGTACCTATTGCGGCGACTGGCGCGCGATCGTTGAAGCGCTGCGACCGGTCACGCCTGCCACGTGGGAAACCTGGAGCGAGCGCGATCGGCGGCGCTTCTTGCGCCATCTTGAAGCACTGTGGGCGATTCACCGCTATCGCGTGCCCGCGGCGACGTTTGCCGTATTTGCGCGACTACGTGCCGAAGGCCGCATCGAGGTTCATCGCGGGCGCATCGCGGACGCGACCGCGATGGAACGTGGTCTCGCGCTCGAGATCGCATGCGGCGAGACGCGCAGCACGCTTCGCGTCGCAGGGGCGATCAATTGCACTGGTCCGAACGCCGATGTGCGACGCATAACGCAGCCGCTCGTCCAACGTGCGCTCGAACGAGGAATCATCACCCCGGATCCGCTGCGCCTTGGGATTCGCGTCACCGCCGACCTGCGTGTCGTCGGTTCCGATGGAGCGGCTGATGCGCACGCGTTCGCGATCGGCCCGCTCGTGCGCGGACAATTCTACGAGACGACGGCGATACCGGAAATCACGCGACAGGCCGACGTCATCGCGCGCACACTCCTCCAGGATTTTCGCTCCACGCCACGCGCAGAGGCTTCATGATCGAGATGACCAAACGCAGCATTTCCGACGTCATCGACGTTCCCGAGTTCGCCGCCGCGCTGCAGCGAGGCATCGACGCATTCGATCGCTATCGCTCGATGATGCCGCCCACACGCAACGGATACACGCGTACGTTGCTCGAAAAGCATTCGCATTACGAATTGGTCGGCATGCTCTGGGCGCCCGGCTCAAAGAGCCCGATCCACGATCATGGTCCCTCACGCTGTTGGGTCGTGCTGATGGACGGGACGCTCGAAGTCGAGAATTATGAACGCGATGACGATGACGATGCGATACCGCACTTGAAGCACGTGGCGACGGAACTGCTCGGCGCTGGAGCGATCGATTACCGTCTGAATCGCAAGGAATTGCACCGCGTACGCAATCGCGACGACGCAGCAGCGTACTCATTACAACTCTACGCCGCACCGCTCTCCGACTATACGATCGTGGATGACCTCACCGGCCGTGCGCGGCGCATGCGCGCGCACTACGACGCCGTCGTCGATCTCTGATCCGATAACGCCCGCACAGCGATCGTGAAGAGTCCCGCCGCGGCACACGCTGCGATGGCGAAGCAGGCAACGATCGCCGCCTCGAGCGGAAGTCCGGCCGCTACGGCTATGGCAATCGGCGTGCCGCATGCGAGCACCCCGGCCGCCATGCCAGCGGTACCGGCCAGCAGCGTCGCCGACGAGACGATGCCCTCGCTGCCAGCACCGGCGCCGGCAAGCGCCGCTTGCGTAAGCGTCGGATAGGCGCATCCGATGCCCGCTCCCGCCGCGAACCACGCTGGAAATGCAAGCAAAACCGGTGCACCGAGCGCCACCACAATCATGCCCGCGCACGCGAGCAAAAGACATCCCGCGCCGCCGAGCGCAAGCACCCGCGTGCCGTAGCGCTCGAGCAGCGACGGCTGCACCGCGCTCGCGATCGACCAGCCGAGGGCGCCGAACGTCAAACAGAGTCCCGCGACAACGAGTGAGAGCGCATGCAGCAGCGTGAGATCGAGCGTAACGTATGCGTCCGCCCCAAAGAACGCGACGTGCAACAATCCGAAGGCGACAAAGGCGGCATGGCGTTGGTCGCGCATCGTCAGGGTTGCGCGGGAGACGAGCATACGCACCGATCCAAACGCATCGGCGTCGCCGCGTAGCGTCTCATGCATCTCACCGAGCGCCGGGAGCACGAGGACGGCGGCAAGCAGCACCAGCGGAAGAAACGCCGCAAAAGCATACCTCCAGCCGAGATCGGTAGCGATCAGCGCGCCGGCGCTCGGCCCGACGAGCGCCGGAATCACCCACATGGCCGAGAGCCACGCGAACAACCGCGATCGCACGCGCTCATCGAAGTGCTTTGCGATCGCCGCGAACGACCCGGCGTAATCGAGCCCGCCACCGAGCCCTTCGATCGCGCGAGCCGATGCAAGCTGCGGCATCGAACGCGCAAGTGCCGAGCAGATAAGCCCCGCGGCGACGAGCGCGAAGGCCGTCGCGAGTACGCGCTGCGTACCAAACCGGTCCGCGAGCGGCCCGGCAAATGCCATGCCGAGCGCGCTTGCGACGAGCAGCGACCCGATCGTAACCCCGTAGAGCCCGTATCCGTGCAGGTCGGCCGCGATTCGTGGCATGATCGTCGCGATGACGAGCGCTTGCGTGGCCGACGCAAACTAGCCGACCAGCAGGCCGATCGCAAGTGCGCCACGCCGTCCTGCGAACACCGTTACTCGCGCAACGCGACGTAGGCGCCGTCACGCGCGACGAGCCCGTCACGCTCGAGCGAGCCGATCAAGCGCTCGACGTCCTCGAACGTTCGCTCGGGCATCAACGATTGCACGTCATCGTAGAGCATCAGGAGCGAGATACGTTGGCCCGGCGCGAGTTCGCGCAAGCGATCGACGATGCGCCCGCGGGCGTAACGTGTTGTTCGCTCGAACGGCAGCGCGTTCTGCGGCGAGGGTTTCTTGGCGTGCAGCCGGCGGGCCGTATCCAGTGCGGCCGCGTCGATCGGTGCCGCAGCGCACAGCTCGCGCAACGGACAGACGAGGCATTTCGGCGCGCGCGCGCTGCAGACGCTAGCACCCAAATCCATCATCGCCGAGCTCCAGTCGTGCGCGCTGCCTGCCGGCAGCAAAGCACGCGCGCGTGCGTCGATCTGCCGCGCGTCCGCGCGCGGCGGATATTCGAAGCCAAAGAACAGACGATGCACGATCCGGCGCACGTTGGTATCGATCGGCGCGTCGTCCTCGTCGTACCCGAAGGCCCGGATGGCCGCAACCGTATAGGGACCGATCCCGGGGAGTCCGCGCAGCGCCTGCGCGTCGCGCGGAAGGACGCCGTCATAACGCTGCGTCACCTCGATCGCAAGCGCCCGCAGTCGGACCGCACGGGAGTTATATCCCAGCCCTTGCCACATGCGAAGCACCTCGGCAACACTCGACGCGGCCAGCGCCGCGAGCGTTGGGAAACGCTCCACAAACGCAAGGAATTTCGGTACCACCCGATCGACCTGCGTCTGTTGCAGCATGCACTCGCTCACGAGCGTGTAGTACGGATCGCGCGTGCTGCGCCACGGCAGCGACGAGCGTCCATGCTCGCGGTACCATGCTAGGAGCGCGCAGCGTATCGCGCGTTCGTCGCTCACGTACGAAGTTGCTTGATCGCTTCGCCGATACGCCGGATGCCTTCGGGGATATCGGCTCGCGACACCGAAGTCAGCGCGAGCCGAAAATGATGGTCTCCGCCCGAGTCGGCGAAGAACGCTTCCCCGAAGAGAAACGATGCACCCAAACGCTCGGCTATGTCGAGGAGCGCGCGCGCGCGAACCTCGCGCGGCGTTGCCGCCCAGAGATAGAATCCGCCCGGCTCTCCGACCGCACGCACGTTCGAGCTCCAGTGCTGTGCGATCGCCTCGTCGGCGATGCGCCGTCGCAGGAGCAGCTCCTCGCGCAGTTGCGTCACGTGCGCGTCGTAGCCGCGCTCAAGGTAATCGACAACCGCCGCCTGCACGTAGAGGCTTGTCGCCATGTCGTAGGCCTGTTTGCGTAGGAGCAGGCGCTCGAGAATCATCCGCGGCGCGGCGAGCCACCCGACCCGAAGGCTCGGTGCAACGGTCTTAGAAAACGTCGAAAGATAGACGACGTGATCGGGCGCAAGCGCGACCAGCGGCACGAGCGGATCGCGCGAGAGCGGACCATAGGGGTCATCCTCGATGATCGGCACGCCGGCGCGCTTCGCAATCGTCGCGAGGCGCTCGCGACGATCCATGTTCATCGTCGCGTTCGTCGGGTTATGCAACGAGGGCATCGTGTAGATAAAGCGCGGCCTGCGCGTGCGCAAGATCGCCTCGACGTGATCCACGCGCATGCCTTCGCTATCAACCGGCACCGGAATGGCTCGCAAACCGTTGATCTGAAAAATTTGCAGCGCGCCGGGGTACGACGGGGACTCGACGATGATCTCGTCCCCAGGCTCAGCAAGGCTCTGCGCAACGATCATGATGCCCTGCGTTGAACCGGTGAGCACGATGACGTTCTTGGGTGAGATCGCGGTTGCGCCGCTGGCATTCATACGCGCGGCGATCGCCGTTCGCAACGGTTCGTAGCCTTCGGAATCGCCGTACGAGAGGATAAAGCGCGGGTCGCTCGCGACCCGTCCGAACGATTGCGCGAGCTCTCCGAGGGGCGACGGCTCGTCCGGGGCCACCCCTTGAACGAAGGAGACGCGGCCCGCCTCCTGTTTGGCGGCGAGCTCGCCGAGAATGTTCGGAAACTCGCCCACGCGCCACGGCGGCAGGGTGATCCACCACGGCACACCGGCTGCCCGTTCAGGCTGGCCAGCGCGCAATTGCGGCACCACGCGTGAGCCCGATCCGACGCGCTGTTCGATCAGTCCGTCGGCCACGAGCTCGCGGTAGGCATGCACGATCGTACTGCGGTTGACGTTCAGGCGCTCCGCCAGGGCACGCTCCGGCGGCAATCGCGTCGATTCCGGCAGGGTACCGGCGAGGATCGCTTCGCGCAGGTGCTCGTATATCTGCCGGTAGAGCGGCACGATGGAGTCCCGCTCGAGCTCAGGCAGCACTCCTGACCATCCAATGTTCGCCATGAGACTCGGTCCATTTCGGTAAAGCTCCTGAGAACGCTTGCCGATGGTGGTGGTGGTGCTCGATTCACACACGGTCGATACGCGCGTCCCGTTTGTCGGGCGCGAGCTTGAGATGCAGCGTCTGCTCGCCACGCTCAAACGTGGCGGCACGTTGACCCTCGTCGGGCCGGGGGGTGTCGGCAAGTCGCGCCTGGTGCTCGAGGCCGCGCAACGTTTTGCGCGCGACAGCGCACGGCGAACGGTTTTCATCAGCCTCGCGGGCGTCACGCCCG
Organism: Vulcanimicrobiota bacterium; assembly: GCA_027452165.1. Classification (GTDB taxonomy): domain Bacteria; phylum Vulcanimicrobiota; class Vulcanimicrobiia; order Vulcanimicrobiales; family Vulcanimicrobiaceae; genus REEB354. The sequence goes on from DAIDGX010000023.1 coordinate 229,076, forward strand.
AGGCGGTAATCGGCACCACGATGAGCGAACTTGGCGTCGCGCCGGAAGCCTCGCGCGACCCGCTCGACACCTTGCGCGACGCGATCGAGAGCGAGCCCCTCGTCATCGTGCTCGACAACTGCGAACACGTCCCCGACGAAGCGAGCGCCTTGATCGACCGCCTGCGCGCGATCGCGAACGTCTCGCTCCTAGCAACGAGTCAACAGCGCCTCGATTACACCGACGAGGAAGTGCTTGCGATCGAGCCCTTCTCTACCCCAACGGGTGTCGCGTTCTTCTGCGCGCGCGCCGGCCGCGCGGAGAGCACGCTCTCGGCAAGCGAACGCGAGATCGTCCGCACGATCGTCAACCGCGTGGACGGCCTTGCGATCGCTCTCGACCTCGCGGCCGCTCGGCTCGCCTCGCTCTCGCTTGCAGAACTCGCCGACGAGCTCACACAACTCAAGCCCTACCAGATGCGTTCGACGCGCGGCATCGATCCACGCCATCGCACGATCGGCAACGTGATTGCCTGGACCCACTCGCGCTTACCTTCGGACGCGCAAGAAGTATTTGCGATTGCGTCGCTCTTTGCCGACGCGTTCTCGGCTCGCGATATCGCCGCGATCGCCGGCATGCCGCTCGAGCGTGCCGACGAAGCCCTCATCGAACTCGTCGATTCGTCGCTCGTCGCGCAAACCGAACTTGCGTATCGGATGCTGCTCCCGATTCAAGCCGTGGCTCGCCGTATGCTCGCGGCTCGCCCCAATCGGGCCGCGCTCGACGAAGCCTTCGCCGAGCGCATGGCCGCGATTGCGGACGAAGAACTCGCCTCGCTCGCGGGCGATGGCGCGACCGCCGCATTCCAGCGCCTGTACGCGCGCTACTTCGACCTATCGACGACGCTCGGTTGGGCGCTCAAGCGCCCGGACGACCGCTTCGAACGCGTCGATGCGGTCTTTCGCGCACTCTCCGAGATTTGGGTGCAGAGCGGCCGCTACGCCGAGGGCCTGCGTTTTCTCGATCGGCTCGAAGCGGTTGCTCCGCGGGTCTCCCCCGAACGCCGGGGGCGCATTCACTACCTGCGCCTACGACTGGCGCACGCGGCAAGCGATCACTTGATGATGCTCGAGAGCGGGCCGCTCGTGATCTCGGCGTTTAGCATCGCGGGCAACCGGCTCGGGCTCGCGCGCGCGTACAACGCGCTCTCCATCGCCGCGCTCGCTACCGGCAAGATCGACGAGGCCATGTCGAATGTCGAGCTGTCACTGCGTATCTACAACCAGCTCGAATTCGATCGCGGCATCTCAAGCGCCCTCACCAATCAAGCCAACATCTTCTTCGACGGGATCGGCGATTTCGCTCGGGCCCGCGTCCTCTATCGCGAGGCGATCGAGCTCCTGGAACGCAGCGGCACGCCGGAGTTGCTCGGGATCGCGCTCGGAAATCTTGCGGAGCTCGAATCCGTCTGCCTGGAGTACGACCTGGCCGCCACTCTCGCGCGTCGAGCCCTCGGGCAGTTCGAGGCGCTTTCGAACCTGCCGATGATCGCGTGGCAGCACGAGGTGCTCGGGCGCATCGCCATTGCGCGCGGCGATATCCTCGGCGCGAGCCGTCACCTCTCGATCGGAGCCGATCTCCTACGCCGGGCGCCGCAGCACCGGTACATGGCTCAGCTCGCCGAGGCGATCGGCCGCTATGCACTGCGCCTCGGGGAGAAGCGCACCGCCGCGCTCGCGCTTGCGGCCGCCCGGCATACGCGCCGCCGGTACCACATCAACGGCATCGGTTTTCGCGCTCGTGAAGCCGCCGACGACGACGCGTCGATCCCCGCCGAGATGGCCCGGGCGGCGCACGCCATCGTCGAGGGGTGGCCTGCCGGACGCGTCCCCGAGATGCTCTTCGGCTTGCTGGACGGAATAGGTCGAAGCACACCCGGCGAAAGCCTGGTATAGTAGCGGAGCCTTCTCATCCACACCCACGAATAGGAGCATGTAGTGGCTGAACATCAGGTTGATGCAGTCGTCATCGGCGCGGGTCCCGGCGGGTACCACGCCGCTATCCGCCTCGGACAACTCGGCAAGTCGGTCATCTGTATCGACCGCGACGAAGTCGGCGGCGTTTGTTTGAACTGGGGCTGCATCCCGACCAAGGCGCTGCTCCACGTCGGCGAGGTGATTCGCCACATCGATCACGCCGGCGCAATCGGGCTCAAGGTGCCCAAAGCCGAAGTGGATCGCGAGGGGGTCGCCAAGTTTAAGAGCGACGTCGTGAACGCCAACGTCGGCGGCGTCAAAACCCTCTTCAAGGCGAACAACGTGCAGTTCATCTACGGCGACGCGAGCTTCAAGAGCGCAACCGAGATCGTCGTCAAGAAAAAAGAGGGTGGATCGGATACGATCCGCTGCACGAACGTCGTCATCGCCACCGGTTCAGCGCCGATCGACGTCAAGGCGTGGGCGCACGACGGCGACGTCATCATCAACTCGGACGACGCCGTGCAGATGAAACGCATCCCCAAGAACATGCTCGTCATCGGCGGCGGCGTAATCGGTTTAGAATTCGCCACCGTGTACACGCGCGTCGGTGCAAAGGTGCTCGTGATCGAGGCACTGCCACAGATCCTCACCGGCACCGACCTTGAGATATCCAAGACGCTCGGGCGCATCCTCAAGAAACAAGGCGTCGAGATCATGCTCGACACCAAAGTCGGCAAGATCGAGAAGAGCGGCAAGATCGCCAAGGTGACGTTCAACGGCGATGCCACCGGCGGCAAAGACGAGACGCGCGAGTTCGACATGGTGCTCGTCGCGGTCGGGCGCCGCCCGATCACCGATACGCTCAACCTTGCCGCTGCCGGCCTTGCTGCAGACGACAAGGGCTTCCTGAGCGTCGATCAGCAGTGCCGCACCAAGGTTGCCAACATCTTCGCTATCGGCGACGTGAGCGGACAACCGATGCTCGCGCATCGAGCGATGAAGCAGGGCGTGATCGCGGCCGAAGTTATCGGCGGCGACAAATCAGCGGCGTTCGATCCGGTCGCGATCCCGAACTGCGTCTACACCGACCCCGAAGTCGCCACCGTGGGGCTCTCCGAAGAAGAGGCCAAGGCCAGGGGCTACGAGTTGCGCATCGGCAAGTTCCCGCTCGCGGCGAGCGGTCGCGCGCGCACGATGAACGACACCGACGGCCTGATCAAGCTCGTCGGCGACGCGAAGACCGATATGCTGCTCGGCATGCACATCGTCGGACCGCAGGCCGAATCGCTCATCGGTGAGGGCGTGATCGCGCTCGAAATGGGTGCGACGCTCGAAGACATCGGCCTCTCCGTACACCCGCATCCCACCCTTACCGAGGGCATCATGGACGCGGCGGAGGCGGCGCACTTCAAAGCGATCCACATCGTCAACCAAAAACCGAAGGCGGCAGCGGCGGCGAAGTAACGCACGTCGCCTCGGGTACCCGCACGAAGAGCCTCGGTCCCTATCGAGGCTCTTCGTGCACCCGGGCGGCGAGCGTTACGGTTCTTGAGGGATGGATATGAGCGAGCGCGTGGGGCGGGTTTTGGATCTCGGGAAGCGACCGTATCGCGAGGTATGGGAGCTTCAGCATCGGCTGCATGAGGGGGTGCGGGATGGGAGCGAGCCGGAGACGTGGATTTTGGTCGAGCACCTGCCCGTGGTGACGATGGGGCGGCAGGCCAAGCGCGAGAACGTGCTGCTCTCGGAGGAGATGCTCGCGGCACGCGGGGTGGATCTGGTGCAGATCGAGCGGGGCGGGGATGTGACCTACCATGGGCCCGGACAATTGGTGGTCTATCCGATTCGCAAGCTCGAACGCTTTCGCGAGGTCGTGCCCCTGGTACGGGCGCTCGAGGGGGCGGTGATCGCCTCCGTCGCTCGCTTCGGCATCGAGGCAGACCGTTGGAGCGAGCATGCCGGGGTATGGGTCGGCCGGGATCAGATATGTGCCATCGGCCTCGCGGTCCAGAAGATGGTATCCTTGCATGGCATCGCGCTGAACGTTGCGACCGAACTCGACTACGACCGGCTGATCAACCCCTGTGGATTGACCGATCGCGGCATCACCTCGATCAGCAAACAGACCGGACGCGCGGTGAGCCTGGACGAGGTCAAACCGATTCTAATCGAAGAGCTCGAAAAGGCGTTTGACGTGACCCTTCGACAAGACAATCATGGCAATTGAAATTAATCTGATCGAGAGCGATCCTCAAAAACCCAAGCACGTGCGTAAGCCGGATTGGCTGCGCGTTTCGTTGCCGATGGGCGACGATTACGAGCGCGTGAAGGCGAAGGTAAACACGCTGGCGCTCAACACGGTGTGCAAAGAGGCCGCGTGCCCGAATCTCGCCGAGTGCTGGGGAGCGGGGACCGCGACGATCATGATCCTTGGCGATACCTGCACGCGCGGATGCCGCTTCTGCAACGTGAAGACCGGCAACCCTAAGGGCGTCGTCGATTGGATGGAGCCGGTGCGCGTTGCCAACGCGGTGCGTGACATGGGTTGGAAGTACCTCGTGCTGACCGCAGTCGATCGCGACGATTTGGCCGATGGCGGAGCGCTGATCTTTGCGAACACGGTACGCGCGATTCACGAACGCGTTCCGGGCTCGAAAGTGGAGATCCTGAGCGGCGACTACCGCGGCGACACGACCGCCCTCGATATCGTGATGGACTCCAAACCGGACGTCTTCGCGCACAACCTCGAGACGGTGCGCCGATTGACGCCGCACGTGCGCGACAAGCGCGCGACATACGATCAGTCGCTTACGGTTCTAGCGCATGCCAAGCAGCGCGCGCCCGAGCGCTACACCAAGACCTCGCTCATGCTCGGGCTCGGCGAGAGCGAGGCCGAACTTGAAGAGGCGATGGACGACGCACGTGCCATCGGCATCGATATCTTCACCATGGGTCAATATCTGCAGCCGACCAAAAAGCATCTTCCCGTCGTCGAGTTCATCACGCCGGAGAAGTTCGAGCGGCTCGGCGCCCTTGCGCGCACGAAGGGCTTCCACCAGGTGGTTTCGAGCCCGCTCTCACGCTCGTCGTATCACGCGGAGCAGGCTTTTTCCGCATAGCCCGGCAGACATGTAAGAAAATGCAACCGATGTTCCGCGGCGAACGGTTCCGGTTGCAATGACGCGCTTCTTTCTCAGCCGCCCGATTTTCGCTATCGTCTGCTCGCTCGTGATCCTGATCTTGGGTCTCGTTGCGATCCCGACCCTGCCAATCGCGCAGTACCCGCAGATCGCCCCGCCGGTCGTCACCGTAACGGCGGCCTACATTGGAGCGAGCCCCGAGTCGGTTGAGAGTGCCGTAACAACGCCACTCGAGAACGCGATCAACGGCGTCGAAGGGCTGCGCTATATCAGCTCGACGAGCAGTCAGGGTACATCGACCGTCACCGCCACCTTCGACCTGGGAACGAACCTTGACATCGCGGCGACCGACGTACAGAACGCGGTACAGACGGCCATGGGCCAACTCCCAAACGAGGTCAAGCAGACCGGCGTCACCGTCACCAAGAACAACGGCTCGTTCGTAATGGCGCTCGCGCTGATCTCCGACAACGGCGCGCATAATTCGCTCTTTCTGAGCAACTACGCCGAGCTCAACATCGTCAACGATCTCAAGCGCGTCCCCGGCGTATCGAACGTCCTCATCTTCGGTCAGCGCCGCTATGCGATGCGCATTTGGCTCAATCCCCATGCGCTCGAAGCGCGCGGCCTCACCGCGGGCGACGTCACAAGCGCGCTACAGGAGCAGAACGTCGACGTTGCGGCGGGCAGCATTGGTTCGGCGCCCGAGCCTGCAAATCAGCCGTACACGTATACGATCAACGCGGTCGGCCGCTTGACCACGCCGGAACAGTTTCGCAACATCATCATTCGCACCGATCCCAACGGTGGCTTCACCAAACTCGGCGATGTGGCGCGGGTCCAACTCGGCGCCGAAGATTACAACAGCTTCCTGCGCTTCGACGGAAACGAAAATGTCGTCGGACTGGGCGTACAACAGCTCCCCACGGCAAACGCGCTTGACGTCGCCAAAGGTGTAAGGGCCAAACTCGACGAGCTCGCAAAGTCGTTTCCGCCCGATGTGCACTACAAGGTCGCTTTCGACACGACGCTCTTCGTCAAGGAATCGATCAAAGAAGTCGTCATCACGCTCTTGCTTTCGATCCTGCTCGTGGTGCTCGTCATTTATCTATTTTTGCAAAGCGGCCGCTCGACGATCATCCCGGCCTCGACGATTCCGATCTCGTTGATCGGCGCCTTTTTCATCATGCGTGTGGCCGGGTTTACGATCAATACGGTAACGCTCTTCGGGCTCACGCTCGCTGCGGGCCTCGTGGTTGACGACGCGATCGTCGTCATCGAAAATATCGCCCGCTATATGAAAGAGCATAAACTCGGCGGCATTGACGGCGCACGCGCCGCCATGGACGAGATCCAGAGCGCGGTCGTCGCATCCTCGCTCGTCCTCTTCTCGGTCTTCGTTCCGGTCGCGTTTTTCCCGGGCACCACGGGCCTTCTCTACAAGCAGTTCGCGCTCACGATCGCGGCCTCGATCTCGATCTCGCTCTTCGCGGCGCTGACGCTCGCACCGGTGCTCTCGTCGATGTTGCTCTACGACAAACCCGAAGCGACGCACGGCTTCTTCGGCTGGTTCAATCGCAAATTCGACGGATTCCGCGCCTGGTATCGCAGCGCTCTCCCCCATCTTTTCGAACGGCGCTGGCTCGTGTTCGGCATCTTCGCCGGCGCGCTTGCGCTCACGGCGCTGCTCTTCAACACGACGCCGACGGGGTTCATTCCGACCGAGGATCAGGGCTACTTCCTCGCCATCGTTCAGGCCCCCGAAGGCACCTCGCTTGCGAACGAACACGCGATCGCCGTGAAGGCCGAGCAGATCATTCGCAAAGCGCCGGCCGTGCGCGATGTCTTCGACGTCGGCGGCTTCAGCTTCACCGGCTCGGCGCCGAACAAAGGCATCATGTTCGTGCAGCTCAAGCCGTGGAGCGAGCGCACGAGCTTCGCCGAATCGGTGATCGGCACGCTGTACGCGGGTCCGAATGCGATCGTCCCGCAGTTTCAAAAGCAGATTCCCGAGGCGGTCGTGGCGGCGTTCCCTCCGCCGGCAATCTTCGGCTTGGACACCTTCGGATTTTCGTTCGAACTCGAAGACCGCGGGAACGTGGGCCTCAAGAAGCTCACGCAAGTGGCGAACCAGATCATCGCGGCGGGCAACGCCGTGGATGAGCCTCTGACACAAGTGCAGACGCAATTTCGCGACAACTCACCCGAGTTGCAGGTGAACATCGACCGCAATAAGGTCAAAGCCGTCGGCGCATCGCTCACCGACGTCTTCAACACGATGCAGACCGAACTCGGATCGGTGTACGTCAACGACTTCAACTACTTGAATCGCTCGTACCGGGTGTACGTCCAAGCCGACACGCCATACCGCGATCGTGTTGACTCGCTCAACTCGCTCTACGTGCGCTCGGCCTCAGGCGGTCTCTCACCCGTGAGCTCGTTTATCGACAGCTCGCTGAAGAAATCGGCGCCGATCATCACCCACTACAACATGTTCCGCAACATCGAGATCAACGGTCAGCCGAAGCCGGGTTATGGATCGGGACAAGCGATCAACGCGATGATGACGATTGCAAAGAAGATCATGCCGGCGGGTGTCGGATACGAATGGTCGGGACTCACCCTCGATCAACTCGAGTCAGGCTCGCAGACGATGATCATCTTCGGCCTTGGCCTCATCTTCGTATTTTTAGTGCTTGCCGCGCAGTATGAGAGCTTCGTCGATCCGCTAATTGTGATTCTGGCGGTGCCGACGGCTTTGCTCGGCTCGCTACTCTTCATGAACTTCCGCTTGGTGCTCGGACACCTGATGCAGACACCGGGGACGCCTCTGCCGATCGTGATCATCGCGGCGCTCATCGGAGGCGATGGCGCGCTCTCGCAAGACGCGTATGCGCAAGTCGGCTACGTCATGTTGATTGGCCTCGCGAGCAAATCCGCAATCTTGATCGTGGAGTTTGCAAACCAGCAACTCAAGGCGGGCGCCGACATCGTCACCGCGGCGCTGCGTGCGGCACAGACCCGTTTGCGTCCGATCCTCATGACCTCGATCGCCTTTGTCGTCGCCATGCTGCCGCTCGTCTATGCATCGGGCGCGGGCAGCGCGGCACGGCATTCACTCGGTACCGTCGTTTTTGGCGGCATGCTGATCTCGACGGTGCTCAACCTCGCGATCACACCCGTGCTCTATATCATCATCAAGACGATCGAACGGCGCGGGAAACGCTCGCACCCGAACGCCCCTGCGGGCGGTCCCGTCGCCGGCTCGGAGGGACGCGGCCTGCCCTCGGCACTCTAGGACTTTTCCAGCACATCCACCAGGGTTTAAGACGGGTTAATCCAACTCAAGTCGCAACCGGAAGCTGATACTTTTAATAGTCCGGCCCCTCGAGTTGGAGAAGTCTATGCTCAAGAGCCTTTTCCGGACGAGCGCAGCCATCCTGATCGCTGCCTCGTTCGGCCTGTCCGCCATTCCGGCGGCCGCGGACACCGGTGAAGCCCTCGCGACCGGCGTCGTGAGCGGGGCAAACACCGCGATCCGAAATGCCATGGAGCAACACACGCCCGCGAAGCAGTCGAAACTGAAGGACAGTCTGCTGCCGCCGAGCACCGTTGCCCAGGTCCCCCCCGTAAACCAACAGCCCGTCGGAGGCCAGCAACAGCAGGGCCTGCCGACCGGCTTCACCTATTTTGCCGACCTGTCCGTTGCATATCCGTTCGGCAACATCGGTGTGTTCGGCAAGAAATGGCTACCTGGCGGTATGGACGCCATGGCCTCGTATGGATTCAACCCCACGCAGCGCGTCGTCGCGTCGTACTACGAGTTGCAGCACTACCCGGTCGGTTTCAATAGCGGTCAGGTGCCGCTGAACTTTCCGCCCGGCTTTGCAAACCCGGGTTGTGTCGATCTGAGCGGCTCGGGTTCGGCAACCTGCCCCGGCATCAGTTCACCGATCAACGTCACGACGAAGGACCGCTTCCTGTTGCTCAGCTTCGAGCAACTGCTGACGGTGGGAACGATGAAACATCGCCCGATCCCGCTCGTCGTCACGCCGACCTTCGTGTCGCGCTGGTCAACGGTCGCGGCTTCGCCCTATTCGAACAGCGACGTTGTTCCGTTTGTCGATCAGTACGGGACGCCGCACTTCGACATCCACACGCGCACCGCGCAGTATGACTCGATCGCGTTCACCGCACCGTTCTTGAAGACGCCGAGGATGTTCGGCACCTTCACGCTCGCGCCGACCGTGCTTACGCACCTCAACGGCGTGAACCAGCAGAACGCGATTCAGCTCTATCAGATCCTGTATCTCGAATACGATCTGAACAAGAACACGCGTCTCTTCTTCGAACCGCAGAGCTCGCGCGATTATCTGCCGACCGATCCGTACGCACAACATTTGATGGCGTACTTCCTCGGTGCGACCGAACGCGTCGGCAAGAACGGCTTCGTGCAAGTCGTGCTCAACAGCGGCGGCCCGACGAACTACAAGCCCTACGGCGTCACGTCGCTACAGTGCTACGCGCTGCCGTGCGGCCAGAACACCGTTCCGGCGGTCGGCGGCCTGAAGGCGACGCAGTTGCAAGTCCAGTTTGGCATCGGTTCGCCGGTGGTGCTTCCGTTCTAAGAGATGGGATACGAACAGATGTTGAATCGATTCTCTCGTCCGCTTGCCGTGCTCGCGCTCGGCGCTCTCGCCGCGTGCGGCGGCCCCATGTCGCCAACCGCCGGACCGCCGACCTCCGGCGCCACCGGCAACGTTCCGACGCCGACCACCAACATGCTCGTCGGCGTGGGCGACAGCCTGACCGCCGGCTATCAGTCGAGCGGCTTCCTCGGTGACACGACGGCCACGAACCCGAACTCGGGCTATACCGGCGGCGCGGTGCCGCCCGGCCAAGAGGCGGGCTGGTGGGCCGACATGTACAACCAGATGGCTGGCACGGCGAACGCCGCCGTCATCAATAACGCGCTTCCGCTGATCAAGGCCCCGGGTCTGGCAGACCAGATCGTGATCGGCACGAGCGCGGCCAACCTGCTCTACACGACGCACTCCTCGTGCGACGCGTTCAATCAGCAGGGCTACTCCTCGACCGCATGGGTCAACACCCGCCTCAACCCGACGGCGCCGATCGCCGACCTCGCCGTCCCCGGCATCACGATGCACGAGGCGGTCGCCATGACCGGCCCGCTCACCGGGCCGCCGAACGGCGCGAATTGCGGCTATAACACCGTCGCAAACGATCCGACCGCAGGCAGCCTGCAGTCGCTCGTCGCGGGTGAATCCGAGCTCTTCTATCCGGTGCTCGGCGGCTTCCAAGCCGGCCTCGGTCGTAACCTGACGATGCTCAACGCCGCAGTTTCGCTCAAGCCGCAGCTCACCACTGTGTGGCTCGGCGCAAACGACCTGCTGAAGTACGCCTTCTCGGGCGGAGTTCCCCAACCGGTCTCGGACACGCCCACGCAGATGGCCGCCGATCTCACGACGATCGTCACGAGCCTCACGAAGACGGGCTCGAAGGTGCTGGTCGCGGATCTTCCCGACATCCTGTCGTCTCCGCAGTTCTTCCCGCAAGCGAATCTTTCGACCAACCTGCAGGCGCTCGGCATCCCGGCCGCCGCCGCGGGGGCGATCGTTAGCTACCTCGGTACGACCTACGGGATCACCGCAGGCGGCTACCTGACCGAGGCCGGGTACCTCACGATCGTGACGACCTGCAACACGTCGCCCGCCAACTGCCTCACCCCGCAACTCGACCCGAACGGCGCGGGCAGCGGTCTTGGCGGGTACTACTTGACCCCGACCTTTGCCCAGCAAGTTCAGGGGCTCAACGACGCGTACAATACGGCGATCGACAACGTTGCAAACAACTCCGGTCCGAACGTCGCACTCGTGCCGATCAATCAGATCTTCAAGGGCGTCGCAACGACTGGCTACACCGTTACCGGCTTCCCGCTGCCGTTCACGCTGAATTTCGGCGGCGGCCTCGTCAGCTGGGATGGCCTACATCCCTCGAACACCGGCTACGCGGTGATCGCCAACGCCTTCATCGGCGTTGCCGACGCCAAGCTCGGCGCCACGATCCCGCCGCTCACGGCGGCGCAGATCACGACGATCGCGCAAACCGATCCGTACGACTCGTACGCGATCAAGACCGTCAATCCGGCGTTCCCGTTCCCGCTTCCGCTTCCGTAGCACACGGCAGCACACGAGCACAACGCCCAGGCTTCGGCCTGGGCGTTTTCGTATCTCCGCATACCATCATGAGCGAACGCATCACCGTCCAAGAACTCGCCGGCTCGCGCGGCCTACGCATCATCGATATCCGCAAAGCACCGGACGACCGGCAAATTCGCGGTGCCGAACGCTACGACGGCGAAGCGCTCGCCGCACATCCGCCATTCGAACCGCACGAACGAGTCGTCCTCTATTGCGGCAGCGGCAACTCGTGCTCGCGCATCGCGGACGATCTCCGCGCGCGCGGTTACGACACCATCGCCCTCGCTGGCGGCTACGCAGCATGGCAAACCGCCGGCTACGACACCGCCCCAATCCGCGAACAGCACACAACCTGACGCACTGGGGTTCAAAACTCGAGAGCGCAAGGGTTCAATCTCTCGCGAGCGCTCCCATGCAGATACAAGGAAGCCCCGCCGACGTGTATCCGCCCGCAAAAGCACGCTCCGCAAGCCCGCTTAGGGCGATATCGTGGTGCAGATACAAGGAAGCCCCGGCCGACGTGTATGTCAGAATACACGAGGCCGGGGCTGACGCAGTAGATGCGCCGCGAGATCGCCCTAAGCGTAGATGCCGCGGAGGCGCGCGGCCTTCACTACCCGATCGATCGCAAGCGCGTATGCGGCCACGCGGAACGTGGAGCTACGTGCATTCTTGATGGCGCGCAGTTCGCCCAGGTTTGCGAGCAACACGTCTTCGAGACGCTCGTTGACTTCGGACTCCTTCCAGAAGTAGCCCATGCGGTCTTGGACCCACTCGAAGTACGAAACCGTCACGCCGCCAGCGTTCGCCATGATATCGGGAATAACGACGATGCCCTTCTGCTTGAAGATGCTGTCGGCTTCCGGCGTGGTCGGCCCGTTCGCACCCTCGACGATCAGTTTGGCCTTCACGTTCGGTGCGTTCTCGGCGGTAAAGACCTTCTCGAGCGCTGCCGGAACCAGCACGTCGCACTCGCTCGTAAGCAGCTCGCCGTTGCTGATCTTATCGCCGCCTTTGAAGCCCTCGAGATTGCGGTGCTTCGCCGCATGCTCGATCGCCGCGTGGACGTCGATACCGTTCTTGTTGTAGTACGCGCCCGTCACGTCGGAGATGCCGACAACCGAGCAGCCGCGCTCGGCGAACAGCTTCGCGGCATAGAGACCGACATTGCCGAAGCCTTGGATCACGATCTTCGACTGCTCGGGGACGAGACCCATATGCGACATTTCATCGAGCGCGCAGATCGTCACGCCGCGGCCGGTCGCTTCGACGCGTCCGCGCGAGCCGCCGATTTCGAGCGGCTTGCCCGTCACGACGCCGGGCACATGCTGACGCACGTGCATCGAGTAGGTGTCCATGAACCACGCCATCACTTGCGGCGTCGTGTTCACGTCGGGCGCGGGAACGTCTTTGTCCGGGCCGACGACCTCGACGAGTTCTGCGGCATACCGGCGGGTGATGCGCTCGAGCTCGTTCTGCGAAAGCGTCGCGGGGTCGCAGGTGACGCCGCCTTTGCCGCCGCCGAACGGCAGATCGACGACCGCACACTTCCAGGTCATCCAAAACGCAAGCGCGGTCACTTCGTCGAGCGTTACGCCCGGATGGAAGCGAATGCCGCCCTTGGCCGGGCCACGCGCGAAGTTGTACTGCACGCGATATCCGGTGAAGACTTCCATCTCGCCGCTATCACGTTGGAACGGGATCGAAAAAATGATCTGACGCGACGGGTGCGTCAGGATACGGCGCATCCCGGCATCGAGTTCGAGCAGATCGGCAGCCTGATTAAAATAGGCGATGCCGTCACCGAAAACCGAGACTTCGCGCACAGCAGTGGTCATAGGTAATAACAGCCTCCAGCGGAGTTCAAACCCTGCACGATTGGGCGAAACGCCGCCTTCCCCCTTGATACATTAAGGGCAAAAACTAGACGTTGAAGCGGAAGTTGACGACGTCGCCTTCCTGCATCACGTACTCCTTGCCCTCGCTCCGGACTTTTCCGGCAGCACGGAGTGCGTCCATGGTCTTAAGGGCGACGTAATCGGCATACGAGACGATCTCGGCGCGAATGAAGCCGCGCTCGATGTCGCTGTGAATTTTGCCCGCGGCTTGCGGGGCTTTCGTGCCCTTGGCGATCGTCCAAGCCCGCACTTCCTTCTCGCCGGCGGTCAGGAACGTCATGAGGCCAAGCAGGTCATATGCGGTCAGGGCCAGCTCGTCCAGGCCGCTTCGCTCGATGCCGAGCTCGGTGCAAAACTCCCGGGCCTCCGCATCCGTTAGGCCGGCCAGCTCCGACTCGATCTTGCCGCAGAGCATCACGACCGGGCTACCTTCCGCCCGAGCTACGTCGCGCACCGCCTGCACCAGCGGCCCCGGCTTCCCGATCTGCGCCTCGTCCACGTTCGCCACGTAGAGCAGGGGCTTGACCGTGAGCAGGAACGACTCGAGCGCAACCTCGTGCTCGAGCGACCCGGTTGCGAAGATGCGAGCAGGCTTGCCGCCCTCGAGCGACGCGGTGAGCCGTTTCGCGGCCTCGAGACGTTCCCGTAATTTGGGGTTTGCGCGCGCCTCGCGTTCGAGCCTGTCCACGCGTTTTTGCATCGTCGCGAGGTCAGCGAGCGCGAGTTCGATCGCGATGATCTCGATATCGCGCGCGGGGTCGGGATGCCCCTCCACGTGGGTGACGTTGGCATCCTCGAAGCAGCGCACCACCATCGCGATCGCATCGGTCTCGCGGATGTGGCTCAAAAATGCGTTACCCAATCCTTCGCCCGCGCTCGCGCCCCGCACGAGGCCCGCAATGTCAACGAATTTCACCGTCGCCGGTACCACCCGCTCGCCGCTGACGAGTTGTTGCAGCACGTGCAAGCGGTCGTCCGGTACGGCGACCTCACCGACGTTGGGCTCGATCGTGGCAAAGGGATAGTTTGCCGCGAGCGCCTGTGCCGAGCGTGTCAGCGCATTGAAAATGGTCGATTTGCCGACGTTAGGAAGGCCGACGATACCGCATGAAAGAGCCATGATGAACCGCCCTCGGTTCGCCCTGGCACACCCCGGCCCTCTTGCCACCACCTTCGGCGGCAAGAGAATCCCCGTAACGCGTCGGATAGGAGGCCATGCGACAAATGAAGGTCGACAAGCTCGGTATCGACCTGCTCACGCACGATCCCGTGGTGATCCTCAAAGACATGGATGGGGCGCACTATCTGCCGATTCTGATCGGCCCGTTCGAGGCAACTGCCATCGCGCTCGCGCTCGAAGGCTCCCCGGTTCCGCGGCCGCTCTCGCACGATCTCATGCGCACCATTCTCGAGACGCTCGATGCAACGCTCGAACAAGTGATCATCCACGACATCAAAGACGCGACCTTTTTCGCGAAACTGATCGTGCGCAGCGACGGTGAGCTGCACGAAATCGATTCGCGCCCCTCCGACGGCATCGCCCTCGCGTTACGAACCAACGCGCCGATCTACGTCTCCGACAAGATCGTACTCGAAGAGGCCACCACCGAGAGTAAGCCCGTCGATGACACCGAGATGGCAAAGTTCAAAAAGTTCCTCGACGAGTTGAAGCCCTCGGATTTCAACCGCTGAGCCCCGGAATGCGCCCGGGTTAGTGGGCGGGGCCGATCCAGCCGCGGGCGATAGCGAACATCTTCGTGTTGATCACGAGGAAACGCCAGAGTTGGTAGGGCCAAAAATAACGCCAGAATTTTCCCATTGCTATTACTCCGGTATCATCTGCCAGCCGGGTTTGGCTTGCAGTTTCCACATGAATGCGTCGTGCAGCATGCGCTTGGTCCACGCGCCGCTAATGCCGACGTCGAGATCGCAGAGGTCCAAATCGCGCCCGTACTCGGGGTACTTCTCGAAATCGCGCACCACCGGAATCATGATGATCGACGCCGCCGAACCGTTCCAGATCGACTTCCCCATCGACGCGATGCATGCCGCCGGCATCTCGCTCATGCGTGCGTGGTGTGAAGGTTCGCGTCCAGCAATCTGATCCGCGATGTTGTAAGCGACGGTGCGCCCCATGATGCCTGATGCCATGCCCGTACGCGGCGGCGTCGCTTGAATGACCGTGCCGGCGCTCGTCTTCTTCCCTTTCGAAATCGGGTGCGGCGGCGCGAACGCGATCCCCGCAGCGTACACGTTGTCATAGAGCGGCGACCGGTATAACGCCGGCCAGTCCTGCGCGCGATACTGATCGTAGCTCTTCGCGGTATAGTCCGCATCGACACGCATGAATCCGTTAGGCAACGTCATCTTATCGGTAATGTCGGCACCGTCGTGCGCAACGTATTTTAGCGGGATTCCACGGAACTGTGGAATCAGCATCGCAAAATCGTAGGCGATCGTTCCGGGATCCACCCCAATTTGGTCGTAGGTAATCACCCCGGGCTCCACCTTCGTAACGCCCGCGGCGATCATCGGTTTGATATTCGACTCGTCGAAGAGCATCTGGACGAGCGCCTTTCCGGTGACGATGCTCCCGCGCTTTTTCGCCTCGACACCGTCCACACCGAAGTCGCCCGGATCCGGCTCGTTGCTCAGCCACACGAGTTCGGCTTTGTCGCGCAGTCCGCGGTTGCGCAGATCCCAGTCGAGATTCATGATATACTCGAACGCCGCGCCCTCACAGGTGGCGGCTGGATGCCCAACGCCGACGACAAGCCGTTGACGCTGGCCTTTCTCCATCGCGCGCACGCTTGCCAGATACGCATCACGCGCTCCGACAGCGTGCTCAACCGAACAGACGCTCTGCGTCGTTCCCGCCGTCGGACCAAGACCCGGCGTTCCCTCGAAATTCAAATATGGGCCCGTTGCGTTGAGCAGAAAATCATATTCGAGTTCCCGCGTCTCACCGCCGGGAAGACGCACCGTCACGCGCCGATCGTCGGGTGCAATCACCTCCGCCCGCCCATCGACATAGGTGATGCCGAGTTTCTCGTACACTGGAGCGAGTTCGAAGTGTACCTTGTCTTCAGACATCGTTCCGGTACCGACCCAGATCAAGCTCGGAAACCAGGTAAAGCGGTTTCGCGGAGCCACGACCGTGATCTCCGCGCGATCGTGGACCAGATGGGAGAGGTGCAGCGCGGCCGTATGACCGGCAAAGCCTGCGCCCAAGATAAGGACTTTCATTGAAATGATCCTTCCCGCGTCAGAGTAATCCCGCCGCAAAACGGAGTTGCACGACGCTTTGCCGCAACGCGGCTTGTGCATTGGTAAGCGTTTGTCGGGCGCTACGATCCCCGAGTTCGGCATCTTGCAGTTCGAGCGCGGTCCCGACGCCGCCGCGATAGCGCACTTGTGCAAGCCGTAGGTTCTCGTCGCTCAGTGCGACGAGCTTTTGCGCGGCATCGACGCCCGCGCGTGCCTCATTGAGGTTGAGATACGCCTGCCGCACTTGCAGATCGATCCCGTTCTGCAACTGAGCTACGCCCAGCTCCGCCTCACGCAGTCCGGCGCGCGCTTGAGCCAGGCGCCCTGCCGTATACCCGTTGTCGAAGAGGGTCCAAACGGCGCTCAACCCGATGGAAAACTGGTTGTGAAAACCGCCGACGACGGCCGGCTGCGTGTTACCGTCGGCAACGACCGCCTTGACCGTCGGAAGCGAGCCCGCGCGTGCTGCCTCGACCGCGCGCTGCGCGGCCTCGACGGCAAACCGTGCCGCCGCCAACTCGCCCCGCGATTCGTGCGCGGAGGCAAGCAACTGTTCGAAGGTCATCGACGGTATCGAGCCTTCGAGCGAATCGGTCGGCCGATAGACGTTCGTCAATGGTACGTCGAGCACGTTATCGAGCGAAGCCATCGCCAAATTCACACCGTTGCTCGCGGCGATTTGATTGACCGTCTCGTTGGCCAATTCAGCTTGCGCGCGCAAGAGGTCGGCTCGCGGGATCATCCCCGCCGTGAGGAACTGCTGCGCTTCTTTGACGTGGGCTTTGGCAACGGCTACGGCGCGGTCGGCAACCTCACTCATCTGCTCCGCCGCAACGAGATCGTAGTACGATTTAGAAACGGTTGCGATAACCGTCGCACGCGCTTCACGAGCGGCCGCCTCGGCGGCGGCGAAACCGGCCGAAGCCTCGCCGATACGCGCCGCCGTCAAGCCGCCGTCAAAGAGCGTGTACTGCATTGCGATCAGCGGTACGTTGGTCGCGTTGACCGCGCTGAACGGCAACGCGCCGATCGGCGTACTGAGTTTCGCGATGTTATTGACGTATTGATACTGGTCTTGGACGGCAACGCCAGGTAGTTCAGGCGCCCGAGCCTGGCGAAGCTGTGCCGCCACCCCGTCAACTTTTGCCTGTGCGCTCTGGTAGGCTAGGTTCTGCTTGAGCGCAAGCGCAATCGCGGCGTCGAGAGAGAGCGGCGTGACACGGGGCGTCTGCGCAAAAGCGCCGCTGGCAGCCGACGATGCGAGTAGCACCGCAGCGAATGCCGTTGTGATGAGTTTACGCATGTTCGAACGACCTCCACGACGGAGCATTCGTGTCGGCTGAACGAAGCGTGAGATGTTGTTGTCCTTGGAGCTTTCCATATGCACTCGTGAAGGTGACGGTCGATCGCTCGACCTTGAACGGTCCGTGTAGCTTAGCAACGGCATCGATGGCATCGCCCTCGCCGCGAAAGAGCTCGGCATCGAGCGTAACGGTCTCGCCTTCGAGCATCCGCGGCAGCGTTGAGGTCTCCATGACGAAGCCGTCGAGTTCGGGGAAGGTTACGCGACTCGTGAGCCCGGTTTGTTCCTCGGGCAGGTCGACGGCCGTATCGGCCGCCGCTTTTTCGCGCTCTTTACCGGCCGCGACGCGCGCGTAGAGCAGCGGAATCGCAAGCACCGAGAGCACGGCCGATGCGGTCATTCCGAAGACGAGCGCCCATGCGAGGCCGCTCCATACCGGATCCGACGCGATGACGATCGACGAGAGCACGCCTGCCGCTGCGGTCAGGAAGATCGGGCGCGTGCGCGCCGTCGTCGCTTCGACAAGCGCATCGTGCATCGGTATGCCTTCGTTGAGTTTGTCTTCGATGAACTCGATCAGGATGATCGAGTTTCGGACAACGATACCGATCAATGCGATCAGGCCGATCATCGCCGTTGCCGAGAAATAGATACCAAACGGGGCAAGCAGCGCAAAGCCCGGCAGCACGCCGATCACCGCAAGCGGCACCGCCGCAAGCACGACAAGCGGAATCGTAAACGACCGGAAGCGCGCAACCAGCAGGAAGTAGATCAAGATAAAAGCGATGAGCATCGCACGCCCGAGGTCGGCAAAGACGGTGTTCGTTAGCTTCCACTCGCCGCCCCACGAAAGCCGGTACCCGGCGGGTAGCGGCTCGCGCGCCAACTGTAACGCCATGTCGATCACCGCATAGGTGGAACTACGTCCCGCCATATCGGCGCCCACGTAGGCGACGTTCTGGTAGTCGTCACGATAGAGCGGCTGGTCCACGTTCGTCGCCACGACGTTCGTCACGGCGCTCAGCGGCACGAGACCGCCCATGCGCGACGGGATCATGATCGATCCCAATGCCGCGGCATCGCAACGGTAGGCGGGCGCGAAACGCACGAAGATGCCTACCGGACGCGTATCGTCTCCGGTATGGAGCGTTGACACGGAAGCTCCGTGCAAAGCCATGCCGAGCGTCTGTGCGATCGTCGCGGTATCGACGCCGGAAAGCGCGGCCTTACGTTGGTCAATCTGCAGTTGAAGCGCCGCCGGCAGCGTCTTATAGCTGGAATCGATATCAACGACGCCGGGTTCGACGCGCATCATCCCTTCCACGCGTGCGGCGATAGCGCGGCGAACTTCGGGATCGGGTCCGTAGATCTTCGCGAGGATCGTATCGCGAACCGGAGGGCCGGGCGGAACCTGGAGAATGCGCAGCGTGGCGCCGTACGCCGATGCGATGCGCTGGAGTTCCGGACGAATGCTCGCGACGAACGGCGCGGACTGCGTCTTGCGCTGGTCTTTCGGGAGCAGATTGACGCGGATATCTGCCTCGTTCGGAGCGTTGCGGAAGACCGTACCCTGGAGCAGCGCGGCAAGATCGGGAACGGCATTCTGCCCGACGAAGGTTTGATAGTTTGCGACATCGCGGTAGGTCGCGAGTTTCGCACCGACCGCGTCGGCTATCACGGTCGTATTTGCCACGGTGCTGGAAGCCGGGGCGTCGATCGAGACGAGAAACGACGTTTCGTTTGCGTCGGGGAGCATGCGGAACTTCACAAGCGTGAAGATTGGCAGCATGGCGCTGAGGATAAATGCCACGAGCAGACCCGCTAGAAACACACGCCCCGCCTTACGATTGGCAAGCAGGCGCGCCAGCGTGTCGCGAAACGGCCTAATCCAACGCGGCGTCCCGTGCGATGCTTTGGGCTTCTGATTGCGCAGAAGCGCATAGGTTGCCCAGGGCGTGATCGCAAAGGCAATCAAGAGCGAGGCTATCATCGCCACCGGAACGTTGATCGGGATCGGGCGCATATACGGCCCCATCATCCCGGTGACGAAAAGCATCGGAAGGAACGAGAGCACGACCGTGACGGTTGCAAGCGTCGTTGGGCTGCCGATCTCGGCCACAGCGCGTACCGTGGACTCGGCCTTTGGGCGGTCGGGATCGACCTGGTAGTGGCGATGAATGTTCTCGACGATAACGATCGCCTGATCGACGAGCAACCCGAGGCCGAGGATCAGCGCGAAGAGCGTGATGCGATTGATCGACTGTCCGGTCATCATGCCGACGCCGAGCGTGACGAAGAGCGTGAGCGGAATCGCCGTCGCGACGACCAGCGCCTCGCGCCAGCCGAGCACGAGCAGCAAGATGACCACGATGACGATCGCTTCGATCAGACGTTCGATCAGTTCGTTGACGGCAAGATTGGCCTTATTGCCGTCGTTACGCGTCACGGTCACGTGCACGCCCGGCGGCATTTCGGTTGCATTCACCGCCGCGAGGATCCGGTTCGCGATTGCGACCGCGTTCGTTCCCGCCTTCTTGGCAATTGCAATACTCACCGCCGGCTGCGGCGCTTTGGAGACGGCGCGATCGGCGCCGCCGTACCCGAATTGCGTTTGCGATTCGGCCGGAACGAATCCGAGTTGTACGTCGGCCACTTGTCCGAGCGTGACGGGTTGCCCATTGCTGACGCTCACGATCTGCGAGCGCACTTGATCGACGTTCGAAAACGCCGTGCCGGCGTGAATTGCAAGCTCCGTCTTTCCGTCGCGGAGCGATCCGACGGGAGCGGTCAAGTTGGTAACGCCGAGAGCCTGCGCGATCTGCCCGGGCGAGAGGCCGTATGCGGCAAGTTTGACCGGGTCGATCGTGACGTTGACTTCGCGGGGACGGCCGCCATAGGTATCGATCGTCGAGACGCCGTCGATCGGACGCACGGCGTCGATCAGGCGTTCCGCCGCGAGATAGAGCTCCCCACGATCGTACTGCGCGCCGTGAAGTGTCAAGACGACGATCGGAATGTCATCTACCGATAGGGGCGTAATCTGCGGCTGCGATGCACCCGGCGGAAGCTCGTTCAGGTGCGCAAACACCTGGTCGTAGAGGTTGACGAACGACTTGGTCGGATCGTCACCGACGTGAAAGAGTACCGTCATGATCGAGACGTCTTGCGTCGAGGTCGAGTAGATGTGCTCGATCCCGGGAACCTCTTGGAGCACGCGTTCGCCGCGTTCCGTGATGAGCCGCTGCACCTCTTGCGACGAGGCGCCAGGATACTGCGTGACGATCGTCGCGGCCGGCATCGTGATCTGCGGATTCTCTTGGCGCGGCGTCTGGAAGATCGCAAGCAACCCCCACACGACGATGGCGATGACGATGGCGGGCGTCAGCTTGGATTGCAGAAAGTAGCTGGCCACCCGGCCTGCGAAGCCCTGTTTTCTCATTGCTTCGTCACGCTCACACGCGCGCCGTCGGTGAGTTGTGCGAGATTGCTCACGGCAACCTCAGCCCCAGCACGAATTCCGTGAACCTGAACCGCCGTGGGCGTGACGACGCCGGATTGGACCGGCACAAAGGTCGCGACCCCGTCGCGGATGACAAAGACGCCCGACTGTCCGGCACGCGTCACGAGCGCGGCGAGCGGAACGCCCGTACCAGGTGTCGCAACACCGGGTATCGCAACGCGCGCGAACATGCCGGGTAACAAGCCGGTGCGCGGAGCAACGTTGATACGCAACGTGACGGAGCGCAGGCTTGGATCTGCGGAGGGCACGACCGCACGAACGCGAGCGGGAAGTGATGCCCCGCCGAGCGCATCGACGCGAACCGTAAGCGGCATCCCCGGAACGAGGGCGGCAACCTGATCCTCCGGCAGCGCGACGTCGAGCTCGAGATCGCTCGTGTTCTGGACGGCAACGACCGGGCTACCAGGCCCCACGACGGCACCGGGCTCAACAAACTTTTGCGTGACCACGCCGTCGAACGGTGCGGTGATCGTGGTATTCGCAAGTGGAACAGCCGCAGCCGTAACACCCGCACGCGCCTGCGCGCTCACACCCTGCGCGGCGCTCAGGCCGGCTTGAGCCTGCGCGAGACCGGCTCGTGCGGCCGCGAGGTTTGCCTGCGTCTCGTCTTGCTGTTGTTTCGAGATGGCACCTTGGGCATACAACGACGACATGCGAGCCGCGGTAGTCTGCGCGAGACGTAAGTGGCTCTCGGCCTGCGCGAGTTGCGCAGCCGCTGCACGCTGGCCATCGAGTGCGGCCGCGGCGCCCGCCTGCGCGCCTGCTAGCTGCGCGCCATAGGCGGTTGCATCGACCTGCGCGAGGGCTTCACCCGCACGCACGTGATCGCCGACACGGACGTTTACGGCCACGATCCGTCCCGCTGCGGCCGCGCCGAGCGTCACGTTGCGCACCGCGCTCAGCGTTCCCGAAAGCTCGAGTGGCGACGAAAAACTCTGCGCGCGCGCCGGCGCCGTAGCTACGGCCGGCTCCGTCGCGACTTGCGAGGGATGCGCGGCGCAACCGGATGCCAAGAGCGCGCCGGTCGCGAGCAGTGCGAGCCCGAAAAACCTACGCATGCCGGGAATCGCCTCCGATGCCGAGCACGCCGAGAAGATTCGACATGAGGCACCAGCCGGTTAACGACGATTGCAGAAGGTTCACGCCGACGAACGCGGTGAGCAGGAGCCAGCGCACATCGTGCAGCGCGAGCAGGACGCTTAACAACACGATCGTGCCCGCGATACCACGCACGGCGGACTCGATCTTCCACCCACGGGCGGAAGCGGGGACGAGGAGAGGATTCGACGTACTCATGATTCGGTTTATACCATACCCCCTAGGGTATTGCAATATCTGTGCTATACGGAGTACAGTATCCCCATGGCAAGAAAACCTCGCGAAGTTTCTGGGGCCTCTGAGGGAAAGCTCGCACTGGAACCCGACACCACGGCCGCGATCCTGGCACGCTTGCGCCGGGTCGAGGGCCAGGTACGCGCCGTCCACCGGATGATCGAGCAAGGGCGCGATTGCCATACGATTGCCCAGCAGATGGGTGCCGCTAAAGCCGCCCTGGAGCGCGCGACGATCCAACTGATGACGGCGAGCATGGCGCAATGCCTTCGCCCGGGTAAGGCCGGCTCGATCGATCAGGCCGAGATGAACCGCCTCACCGATACCTTCATCAAAATATTGAGCTAGCGCAGCTCGAGTCTAGATGTCCCATTGCCACGCGTTCCACCATGGCGTAGCCGTCATGTTGGGACGGTAGTTGCGCAGGTCCGAGTTATAGACGAGCACGCGACGTGCTTGAAAGAGCGGCATGTAGGCAGCGGTTTTCCACAAGATCGCGTCCGCGCGCGCATAGAGTGCCGCCCGCCGCACCCGGTCGTCCGTCGCCAAACCTGCCCGTTCGAGCGCGTCGTATTCCCGATTACAATACCGATAGAAGTTCTGTCCCTTAGGGAACCACTGGTTGCAGCCGAAGTACACGTGTGAGTCGGGATCCCACGACAGCGTGCTCCCGTAGATCGCCATGTCGTAGGTATAGCGGTCGATTGGGCCGTCGGTACTGAAAATTTGCTTGTACGGATAGGCGTGAATCGAGAGCTCAACCCCGATTTTCCGATAATCTTGCTGCATGATCACCGGTATTTGTTCGTAGGTCCCTGCGCCGGCAATCGTTGCGATGGTGTAGGCGAGCCGCACGCCGTTCTTCTCGCGGATGCCGTCGGGTCCACGACGCCATCCGTCACGAGCGAGGAGCGTATCAGCCTTTGCGATATCGTACGGAATCGCCGGACGCCGGATGTATCCCAGGGCCGTCGGGGCGATTATATCGTGCGTGGGTTCATCGACGTCGTGCGTGAGATCGCGAATCAGCGTCGGACGATCGATGGCAAGCGAGAGCGCCCGGCGCACGTCGGCATCGTTGAGCCCGGGCTTCCCACCATTGAGCACGATGAGCGCCTGCTGATTCCATGCTCCCGTCTTCACCGTATATCCGCGCAACGTCTGATATTGCGGATAGAGGACCGCAACCGGCGTCACGATCAGATCGACCGCATGGGCGCGCGCCTGAGTGAGAATCGTCTGCGCCTGCGGGATCACCCGGAACACGATGCGCTTGAGCGCCGGGCGCCCACGAAAATAGGCGTCATTCCGCACGAACGTCATACTCTCGCCGTGTTTCCACGAGACGAGCTTGAAGGGCCCTGTGCCGATCATCCTGCGGGAGAGTTCGCCGTGATTGAAGTTGGTACGAGCGAGAATATGCGCGGGCAGAATCGGCTTCCCGCCTTCTTGTAACGGCGCGAAAAACTGGGTCACGAAGGGTGGATAGCGATCGCGTAAATGCACGACGAGCGTGTACGGGTTAGGGGCTGCGATCGATGTGACGCGATCGTAGCCTTCGCGATAGATCGTCAGATTGTGCGGATTGACGACCGCTTTCCACGACGCGATCACATCTTGTGCGGTAAAGGGCACGCCGTCTTGCCAGCGCACGCCGCGCCGCAAATGATAGGTATAGGTGCGCCCGTCGGGCGAGATACCGCCGTTACGCAACGTCGGCACCTCGGTCGCGAGGTCTCCGATCAACTTGCCTCGATCGTTCGCAACGATCAGATACGAATAGACGAGCGAGCTCAGATCGTAACTGATGTCCATCTGCGAAAGGTACGGATTCAGACTGTCGGGTTCGGCCAAATCGGCGATGCGTAGCACGTGCGGGATCGTCCAGGGGTGACGGCCGTCGTGGCCGGCGACAGCCTGGCGGCTACATCCCGCGAGCAGCAGCATCCCGGCAAAAACCGCGAGCACAATACGCATAGACGCCGTCTTCGAGGGGACCGACCCTTCACCTCGAAATCATTCGCGGCGAACAACCCCCCCACACCTTCAGAATTTGCAGGAGAGCATGGACGGAGAACTACATGCCGAGATCGGCGTATTCGGCGGCTCGGGCTTTTACTCGCTGATCGAAAACGCACGCGAAGTGTGGATCGAAACGCCATACGGAGCGCCGAGCGACCGCATCGCCCTCGGTGAGATCGCCGGAAAGAAGGTCGCGTTTTTGCCTCGTCACGGCAAGGACCATCGCTTCCCGCCGCAGTCGATCAACTATCGCGCGAACGCGTGGGCGATGAAGAGCCTGGGTGTCAAGTTCATCATCGGCCCCAACGCCTGCGGCTCGCTTGCCAAGCATGTAAAGCCCGGATCGATGGTGGTATGCGACCAGGTCGTCGATCGGACGAGCGGCCGCAAGGACACGTTTTTCGACGGTCCGATCACGACGCACGTGAGCTTCGCCGACCCCTATTGCCCGACGCTTCGGCCGATCGCCATCGACGCCCTGAGATCACTTGGCATCGACACGCACGAGACCGGCACGGTGGTCGTGATCCAAGGCCCGCGCTTCTCGACGCGTTCGGAATCGAAGTGGTTTCAGAGCCAAGGGTGGGAGGTCATCAACATGACCCAATATCCCGAAGCGTACCTCGCGCGTGAACTCGAGATGTGCTACGTGAATATTTCGCTCATCACCGACTACGACGTCGGCATCGAGGGTATCGCACCCGTCTCGCACCATGAAGTGATGGAAGTCTTCGCAAAAAACAACGAGCGCGTCAAGGCCGCGATCGGCACGATCGTCGCGAACATCGACGTAAAAGCCGACTGCGGCTGCCACCACGCGCTCAAGGGCGCGCGGGCGTAAGAACGATGCGCGGCGGGCAACGGATCGATTTCGGTATCTACGG
Source organism: Vulcanimicrobiota bacterium (assembly GCA_027452165.1). GTDB lineage: Bacteria > Vulcanimicrobiota > Vulcanimicrobiia > Vulcanimicrobiales > Vulcanimicrobiaceae > REEB354. The sequence goes on from DAIDGX010000023.1 coordinate 254,621, forward strand.
ACGCGCCTTCGCATACCTGGCGGCACACCCGTCGATTTTGGCGTTCCCATTGCTCGCCGCGGTCGTCGATATTCTCTTCGCGCAATGGAGCGGCTTCGTCACCGATCCGCTCGGTGGCGCCGGCGCGGGCATTTTTGCGATGATCGTACAGATCATCTATCTCTTTGCATTCGGCGTCGCGGTCATTCAGGCCAACAACATCGCCCGCGGGTACAAAACGAATTTCGACGATGCCTGGAGCGAGGCGCGCGGCAAGGCGGGCGGTATCATCCTCGCGGCGATCGGGTTCCAGTTCGTGGCGTTTGCCGCCGCCTACGCGGGAAGTCTCCTGGGCGGCCTCGTGGCCGAATTGCTACAAATCGTCGCGTACTTCTTCTTGATTCTCACGATCCCGGCGGCGGCGATCGGCGGCCTTCCCGGGAGCCTCGCAATCTCGGGTTCGATCCGCGCGGTACGCGCGAACGTCTTCCCGTGTATGCTGCTTGCGATCGCCTTCGTGATCGGATGGCTCATCGTACCGATGCTCGTCACGACGATCGTCGGCATGCGCCTCGCTCCTTTCGAATACGAAATCCTACTCGCGGCCGTCCGCGCGGCGATGCTCGCCTACCTCGCGTTCCCCTTCGCGGTCACCTACGACTCGATTGCCTTCCGAGGATTTTGGTAACGCGCTACCCGGCAGCGGTGGCGGTGAGGCTCATGCGAACGAGTTCGCTGACCATCTGAGGGCTGACGTTCGTACGAGCCAAGCGCTGTGCATCGTCGAGCTTCGCCAAGAGCGCAAGCGCCTGCGACACATCGAGCGCCGGTAACGCGCGTAGTCGCTCGGAGTAATCGACGGCGAGTAGCGCCACCTCCGAACCGGCCGCGCCGAGGGCGGTCCAATCACGTACGAGCGATTTCACCACCTCGAGGCCGTCGTCGAGCGTCTCGCGCGTAGCCCAGTTCTGCTCGGGCGATGAGCCTGCTATCACCTCGAAAAACCACCCCGCCACCTGCGCACGCAGCGACTCTTCGTCGTCACCGAGCGCTGCGATCGCGCGCGTCACGCTGCCCTGGCCTAGCGACGCACCGAGTTCCGCCGTTTCCGCGTCGTACTCCATCGTACGCAAGATCGATACGACGTGGGCGTGGGCAAGCGACGAGAATCGCAATTCGATCAACCGCGAACGGATCGTCACGAGCAGCCGCCCGGGTGTCGATGTTGTGAGCAATAAGATCACGCCACGCGGTGGTTCTTCGAAGAACTTCAAGAGCGCGTTCGCTGCATGATGCGTCGCAAAATCGATATCACCGAGCAATAGCACGCGCAGACCGCCGCTGTAGGACTGCATCGAGAGCTGGCGCACGAGGTCGCGCGCAGTCAGTTCCTCACCCTCGTAGAAGCCCATCGCCGCGTCGCTATCGCCGATCTTCAGCACGCCCGTGTGCTCCAAGAAATCCGGGTGACGCGCCGCGTCACTGCCCGCGAAGAGGCGACACGACGCGCACCTGCCGCAGTAGCCAAGCACGCCTTCGCGGTTCGCTTCGCAAAGCAGCGACTGCGCGAGCGCCCGCGCAAAGTGCTTCTTCCCTGCGCCGCTTGGCCCGGTGAAGAGATAGGCATGCGCGATCGTCTCGCGGGTGACGCGAGCAAAGTAGGCCTTCGGCCCGTCAGCACCGACCACGTCGAACTGTAACTCGCTCATGCGACACGCTCGGCGAACACGGCGAGGGCGTCCGCGACGACCTCGGGCGCGCTCTTGGTCGCATCGATCACCCGATAGCGGGGATGCGCGCGCGCTAACTCCAGGTACCCAAGGCGAACCCGCTCGTGGAACGCGTCGTCCTCGCGCTCGAGGCGATCGAGTTGCGCGCGGCGCGATGCGACCCGCGCCCGGGAGACCGCTACGGGTACGTCCAGCACGAAGGTGAGATCGGGCTCACGACCTCCCGTCGCCGCGGAGCATATCGAGCGTAGGAACCCAAGATCGATACCGCGCCCGTACCCCTGATAGGCAAGGGTAGAGTCGGTGAAGCGGTCGCAGAGCACGGTCGCACCGCGCCCGAGCGCCGGCTCGATCGTCTCGAGCATGTGCTGCACGCGGGCGGCGTTGATCAGCAGCGCCTCGGTCAACGGCGCGAGCGACAGCGCCGGATCGATGAAGATCGCGCGCACGGCGTCGCCTGCCGGACTGCCGCCCGGCTCTCGAGTCACGATGATTTCCCGGCCTCCGTCGCGTAATCGCTCGGAAAGGCCGGCAAGCAGGGTGCTCTTTCCGCAGCCTTCTATGCCTTCGACGGTGATGAACATCACCGCTCGATCTTCGACGGAGTTCCACGGCATGTCTTTTGGCGGTTCAATGTTCGGCGATATGATCGAGTGGTTCTTGGGGCGGGCGGGCGACCGGCGCCAGTACAAACGCCGCGCCGGCGCGTTCCATCTCTGGTACCTCCCAAACCCCAAGGACGAGAGCACGCACGTCAAAGGCGTCGGGATCGAAGTCTCTCCCAACGGCCTCGCCTTCCTGTGCGACTCCTCGATCTCGGCCCACGAATACACGCTCGTCGCGTTTCTGCGCGACGCCAAGATTCCGTTGCGCGTCAGGGCCGTACGCAACGACGTCGTTTCGCAGCAAGGCAAGACGTGGAATCGCTACATGGTCACGTTCTTGGGAGTGGCGGCCGACCATTGGGACACGATCGTTCGCTATGTAAACGACGAGCCCGAGCCCGACCGCCGTAAGATGCAAAATCAAGAGATCAACGACAAGATCGACGACGCGTACCGCATGCTGCCGCTCGTTCTGCAAGAAAAGATCGTTGCGATGCTGATCGCCCAGAACAAGCTCGATGAGCCGAAGGGCGGGCAGACGCCGTTGCTCAAACTTTTCTACGGCGGGTTGATGAAGCGTCCGGGGCAGAAGCCCGCGCATCGCTTCAACGTGCATAGCCGTATCAAGAAAGGCGACGAGATGATCGCGTACGACACGCGCTTCCTGGTCGGTGAAGACGGCGAGATCACACTTCTCTAGCCCCCGGAGGGCGCGGAGTTCAAGTTGCCTTAGTCAGGCAGCTTGAAGATCCGCACGCGACGGTTTGGTTCGAGGCCGGTGCTGCGCGATTGCAGCCGGTACTTCTCGGCTAGTTGGTGCTGTATTCGCCGCACGTGCGAGGTTTGCGGCGAAAGCTCGATCGCTTGATTCGTCAGGAGCACTTGATACACAGCCTCCTCCGCCTCGCGTAGCGCGATCTCTTCGTGATCGATCGATCCCAGGTTGAAGACGTCACGCAGAGCGGTTTGAATTTGCGTCGTGGTGTTGGTCTTGATCGAATAAATCGGCACGTTGTCGGACGCGATCTGCTTGAGCTTCGGCTGCCCCTTACGCTCGAGCGTCTTGAGCGTGAGCACGACGTCGGCTTCGTCCCAGTTGCGCGCAATCGATGCGTTCACGCGGAGATTGTGCACGGCACGCTCGATCTTGTTCCGCGAAACGCCGTAAGGAAAGATGAGGAGCGGCTTGTCGATCTGCTCGTCGTGATGATCGTGCTGATCGTAAGCGTCGGCGAGTTGCGGCATCGACTCGGTGTCGGCCTCTTGCAGAATTGCAACCTCACCGCCCGCCGTTCGTTGGCGAATCTCCGGCTGTGGCTGATATCCGCGCAGGAGCGCATCGACGACCTCGGCGACGTTCTTGTGGATCGCAAGCCGGTCGCGATCTTGGATCTCGACCAGGATGTCGAACGTCGGTGGAGCCTTGCGCTCGAGCACGGTCTTGCGCGTTCCGCGACGGCGCGCTTCCTCGTCGGAAAGCGTCACCGCGCTGATCCCCCCGAGCAGATCGGAGAGGGTCGGGTTCATGAGGAGGTTCTCGAGCGTCTGCCCGTGCGCCGTGCCGATGAGCGCGACGCCGCGCTCGGCGATCGTGCGCGCCGCCGAGGCCTCGGCTTCCGTGCCGATCTCGTCGATGACGATCACCTCGGGCATATGGTTCTCGACCGCTTCGATCATCACGCCATGCTGCAAGGCCGGATCGGGCACTTGCATGCGGCGCGCCAGACCGATACCCGGATGCGGGATATCGCTGTCGCCGGCGATTTCGTTCGAGGTATCGACGATCACGACACGCTTGCGATCCTCGGAGAGTATCCGCGCGCATTCGCGTAACATCGTCGTCTTACCGACGCCGGGTCGCCCGAGCAAACAGATCGATTTCCCGCTGCGCAAGACATCGAGCAGGATGTCGATCGTGCCGTACACGGCGCGTCCGACGCGGCACGTAAGGCCGACGATCTTTCCTTGCCGGTTGCGAATCGCGCTGATGCGATGCAGCGTCTGCTCGATGCCGGCGCGGTTGTCCCCGCCGAACTGCGAGATACGCGAGCACACGTGCGCGATATCCTCGTTCGAGACCGGCGTCTCGGAGAGATACCGAAAATCCGATGCAAAGCGCGCCTCGGGAGGGCGGCCAAGATCGAGCACGACTTCGATGATCTCTTCGAGATTGGGGAGCCGGACGAGTGCTTGCCGGATCGGCAAGGGGAAGATGTCGAGGAGTTGGGAGAGTTCCCAACCCGGGGAGACGGACTGCGCTTTAACCGCCAACAGTGACCCTCGCTTCCCAGACTTTATGCCTGGGACTTACCCATATCTCGGGTCTCCCCCTTTTGTTGCACCCTAGATGCTGTGGAAGGAGCCCCTGCCATTCCGTCGGGGAGGCGCTTGCCCCGGCATCACATCGAGTCGGTAACGTAGGCGCGTGGGCGACCGACGCGCACGACCCGCCCATTGGCCCCGTACCGGACGACCACGTTCCACGAGGACGCGATACCGAGTCCGGTCATCCACTCATCGCTGCGATACAGGCCACTCTTTGGCAAATCGAAGTCGTACACCCAAAGCCCATTGGCTTTCGCCGTACGCGCCACGGTATCGATCGACTGCCCGCGATGAACTGCAACGACGAAGGCCTCGGCATGCTTCCACGCCGCCGTACGCGCGGCCGTTTGAGCGGTGATCGCCCAGGTGATCGCCGCCCCACACACGAGCAAGACCGCGATCGCGACCACCATGATGTTGCCTATCCGCACCGGCGCGCTAGCCTTTCACCACGCGAATCAGTTTCAGTTCGTCATCGTACGGACCCTGAATGCGCACGCCGGCCTTCATCTCCAAGCGTAGATAATCGATCAGTTCCAGCGTGATCTCCTCGCCCGGCGCAAGCACCGGAATGCCCGGCGGATACGGCGAGATCGTCTCCGCGCAGATGCGTCCTGCGGAGTCCTTGAACGACACGAACTCGGTGTCGGCGAGGAATGCGTCGCGAGGGAGCATGCGCATTGGCGGGATTGCCGGCAGATGGTAGCTACCGCGGTGCAAGCGCTGCTCGAGAATTCCAGAGGGCGCATACATATCAACCGCTCGATCGTCGCGTGCAAGCTCTTCGAACGCATACACGAAACGTTCGGCCGCCTCACGGGTCGTGCCGATCGTGAAGAGCGCGACGATGTTGAAAAGATCTGCCAGTTCTACTTGAATGTTGTAGCGGCGACGGAGAATCTCCGAGGCCTCGTAGCCCGTGTACCCGAGTCCGGTAACGCGCACCGTCACCTTCGTCGGATCGAGATCGAAGACGCCCTCACGCCCCTGGAGCTCTTCACCGAACGAATAGATGCCGTCGATCTCGTTGAGCCGGCGCCGCACCTCTTCGGCAAGCGCGATGGTGCGAGAGAGCAGCGCAGGCCCCTCGGTCGCCATCTGACGGCGCGCGACGTCGAGCGAAGCGACCATCGGCAGATTGGGCGACGTGGAGAGAAACATCTTCAGCACGGCCTTCAAACGGTCGAGCCGCACGCGGTCTCCGATTTGGTGCAGCATCGCGCACTGCGAAAATGCCGAAAGCATCTTGTGCGTCGAGTTGATGCACATGTCGGCGCCGGCTTCCGTCGCAGAGATGGGCAAGGCCGGATGAAACGCAAAATGCGGTCCCCATGCCTCGTCGACAAGCAGCAACTTCCCGCGTTCGTGCACCAGCCGCTCGATCGTCACCAGATCGGCCGCCACCCCATAATACGTCGGCGACACCAGATAGACGGCCTTGATATCGGGGTGCTGATCGAGCGTCCGCTCTACGGTTTGCGGCGTCACGGAGTTGTCCATGTGCATCTCTTGATCGACCGCGGGCTGCATGTAGATCGGCTGCGCACCACTCATCACGAGGCCGCCGAGCATCGATTTGTGCGAGTTGCGCGGCACGGCGATCTTTTCGCCTGGATTAACCGCCGCCATCATCATGCACTGGTTGCCGCTGGTCGAGCCGTTGATCAGGAAGAACGTGTGATCGGCACCGTAGGCCTCGGCCGCAAGTTCTTGAGCCTCCTTGATCGCTTCCATGGGCTGAAGCAGATCGTCGATCCCCGGCATCGGCGTCAAGTCGATGGCGAGGATATTATCGCCGACGAACTCGCGGAAGGCCTGGTCGGCGCCATGCCCCTGCATGTGCCCGGGAGTATGAAACGGTTGCACGCCGGAATCGACGTACTCCAGCAACGCCTGAAAATACGGGGCCTTGGTTTGGTCCATCTTAGCGGCGCTTCGGCTCAACCTTCGGCTCCCCATGACGCACCAAAAAAGCGGATCGCCGCGAGCAGCGATCCATCGGGATAGCGTCGAGCGCGCGCGAGTCGCCGCACGCGCTCAGGCCATGACCTCGAAACCAAGCCGGTTCAACATTGCGAAATCATCTTCGTCGTTGCGGCCGCTCGTCGTCAAGTAGTTGCCGAGCACGATCCCGCTCGCGCCCGAGCGCATGCCGAGGTCCTGCAGGCCCTGCAGCGTGATCTCGCGGCCTCCCGCGAAGCGGACGAGCGCCTTCGGTAGCGCCAAGCGCGCCATCGCGACGAAACGCAGTGCCTCGATCGGCTCCACCAGCGAGCGGTCCTGAAAGGGCGTGCCCGGACGCGGATTGAGGAAGTTGATCGGCACCTCTTCGGGCTCGAGTTGCTGCAGCGTGCATAGGAAATCGATGCGATCCTCGATCGTCTCGCCCATGCCGATGATACCACCGCAGCAGACTTCCAAATCGTGTTTGCGCACGAGTTCGAGCGTCGTCATGCGCTCGTCGAACGTATGCGTCGTGCATACCGACGAAAAATAGCGTCGCGAGGTTTCGAGGTTGTGATTGACTTTGTCCACGCCCGCTTCGACCAGCCTCGCGATCTGCGGCTCGGTGAGGATTCCGAGCGAAACGGCGATCTTGAGCGGCAACTCCGACTTGATGAGTTGCACCGCTTCGCACACGCGCTCGAGCAACTTCGTCGATGGACCACGCACGGCGACGACGATGCAAAACTCGCTCGCACCCCGCAAATGGGCCGCGCGGGCCGCCTCCACGAAGCCTTCGACGCTGGAGAACGGCTCCGCATCGACATCGGTTGCGAAACGCGCGCTCTGCGAACAGAAGTGGCAATCCTCCGAACAGCCGCCCTTTTTTGCGTTATAGAGCACCTCGACCGCAATGCCGTTACCGCAGTAGCGCTCGCGCACCGCATCCGCTAGCGTAAGGAGATCGGGCACATCGGTATCGGGCAATCGCACGAGCGCTTCGAGCAGTTGGCGATCCGCGGGCAATCCGTTTTCGAGCACGCGCAGACGTGCTGCTTCGATCGTGGGGTGAGACACGGGCGTCGTTACGTTCCTTGCAAGAGGGTGTTGAAGAGCCGCGCGCCCTCGCGAACCGACGCGGCTTCATCTGGATCGAATGGCAGAATGCCGAGAATTTCGATTTTTCCCTGCAGCGTGCGCAGGACGTCGGCCACATACTCCGGCTCGCTTGCTCCAAAACGATCCACCAGCACGGCGCCCGCGATCGGCAGACGCTCCTCGCGAAGTCGCGCGACGGTCAGCAACGCGTGATTGAGGCAACCCAAGCGAAGCCCTACGACCAAAATCGTACGCAAGCCCGCAGCGGCGACCACGTCGCAGAAGTCCTCCCGCTCGTTGAGCGGTACCATGAGCCCGCCCGCCCCTTCAACAACGACGGCACCCTCGATGCGGTCGAGCGCGCGTGCGAGGTCGCATGCCCGAGGCGGCGTTTCGCGCTGCGCGAGCGCCGCGGACCAGGGGTCGGCGGGCTTGCGAAAGCGCACGAGTTCGAGCGAGTTTGCGCCGTTCAGCGCGGCCGCGCGCGCGGCATCGCCGATCTCCCCTGGCGCAAGCCCCGTCTGCACGAGTTTCACGACGGTCGCGTCGCGACCGCTACGTGAAAGCGCGAGCGCAAGCGCCGCGGTGATCCTGGTCTTGCCGACGTCGGTGTCGGTGCCGGTTACGAAATAGCGATGCATGCGCGTAACTTTTCGATCAGGATATCGGCGTGATCGGTGCTGTGATCGGAGCGCAGGGAGAGACGCAAGCGCGATGTTCCCGGTGCAACGGTGGGCGGCCGGATCGCAGGAGCAACGATACGCGCCGCCGCGAGCGTGCTTGCAATCGATAGCGCCCGACGCTCCTCCCCAAGGATGACCGGAACGATCGGCGATGGGTCCGCGATCGTTTCGAACCCGAGCGACGCGAGCCCGGCGCGCAGGTGACGCACCGTCCCATGCAGGCGCGTGCGCCGCTCTTCCTCGCTGCGCGCAATCTTGACGGCCACCCGGGCGGCAAGCGCCAACGCGGGTGGCAACGCCGTATCGAAAATAAACGGCCGCGCCATATTCACGAGCGCGTCGATGACGACGGCCGGCCCCGCAACGAAACCTCCGTGCGCACCGAGCGCCTTGGAGAGCGTACCCATCACGACGATGCGCGGATCGTCGATGCCGCATGCGAGCCCCGCACCGCCGGGGCCAATAACTCCGAGCGCGTGCGCTTCGTCCACGAGCAGCACGTCGTCGTCGCCAAGTTCCGCAACGAGCGCACCGAGATCGACGGTGTCGCCATCCATGCTAAAGATCGACTCCGTCACGACCAGCGCGGGGGCTTGGCGATGCGTCTCCGGCGGAAACTCGCCGTGCGAGAATATCGTGCGCGGCACGCGCGCCAAGCGCATGCCGTCGATCAGCGAGGCATGATTACGTTCGTCCGAATAGATACAATCGACGCTGCGCGCCAGTACCGCAATCGCCCCGATCGCGGCATGATACCCCGATGAGAAGACGAGCGCCCGTTCCCGGCCGAGCCACTGCGCAAGTTCCTCTTCGAGCAGCGAGTGCTCCCGATGCCGGCCTCCCAAAAGACGCGCGCCCCCCGACCCCACGCGCGTTGCCTGCTTCAACGCCATCAGCACCCGCCTGTCGGTCGCGAGCGCAAGGTAATCGTTCGAGGAGAAATCGATTTCATGTTCGACCTGACGCAGTTCGATGCGCCGATAGCGATCGTTCGCGCGAATCGCCTCGAGGCCGGCGTGCAGGCGATCGAGATAGCTCATGCCAGCACCGCTTCGAGCGCATCGAAAAACCCGTCCACTTCGGCGTCCGTGGACGAAAGCGGTGGAACGAATTGCACGGTATCACCGATCGGCCGGGTAAAGACGCCGCGCTCGTAGAGCGCGTTCGCAACGCTCCAGCCGCTTGCGGATTCGCGCAATTCCACGCCGATCATCGCTCCGGCTTGGCGCGTCTCCCGGACCTTCGGATGCACCGCGAGGGTCGCGAGCCGTTGCGCGCTCCGTGCGGCGATGGCCGCCGCGCGCGTAAGCGTCGCCTCGCGCTCGAACAACGTAAGCGAAGCGAGCGCTGCTGCGCACGCGATCGGATTTCCCGCAAACGAATGACCGTGAAAGAACTGCTTGCGTTCGCTTGGATCGCCCAAAAATGCCTCGTATACGTGCTGCCTCGCAAGCGTCGCGGAGAGCGCAAGGATGCCGCCCGTTATCCCCTTGCCAAGGCACACAATATCGGGTTGCAAGCCCAACTGCTCGTAGGCGAACATCGTCCCCGTGCGGCCAAATCCGGTCGCGATTTCATCCACGATCAGCAGCGGTGTGCAACCTTTCAGTCCATCGTACGTCGCCCGCGCAACGACGCGCATCCCGGCGGCCGCCTGCACGATCGGCTCGACGATGATCGCGGCGACGTCGTCGCGCTGCGCGTCGGCACAACGCTCGTACGGTATGCTCTCAAACTGTACGGCGCCGAATCTCGTCTTGAACACGGTGATATCCGAGACGCTCATAGCGCCGGCGGTGTCGCCATGATACGAATCGATCAAGCGCACGAAGCGCGTGCGCTCCGGCGCACCCCGATGCTGCCAATACTGCAGCGCCATTTTCAGCGACGCCTCAACGGCACTCGCGCCGTCGCTTGCAAAAAAGGCGTAATCCAGTCCGGTTAGCGCGCACAGGCGCTGCGCCAGGGATTCCGCCACCGGGTTGGTCGCGCCGAGCGTCGTGGCATGATCGAGCCGTGCGGCTTGCGCTGCGATCGCTTCGATGAGTACGGGGTGCGCATGACCGTGGACGATCGTCCAGATCGAGCTCACCGCGTCGTACACCCGCTGCCCGCGCGCATCCACGAGCACCGTCCCTTCGGCGCGCACGAAGGTACGCGAGGTCGCGTCGAAGGACTGCATCTGGGTGAACGGAAGCCAGAGGTTGGATCGAACTGCAAGCATGGACGAAGCGGCATTTCGCGCGGATGCGCCGGTAATCATCGTTGGGGGCGGGCCCGTCGGGCTTTCGCTCGCGCTTGGCTTGGCGCGCTACGGTGTGCGCTCGACGGTGCTCGAGCGCGCATTCGAGCCCGCGCGTGAATCCCGCGCCGCCGTGATCTGGCCACGCACGCAGGACATCCTGCGCGATTGGAACGCCTTCGACGCGCTGCGGGCCGCGGGGAGCTTCGTGACGGCCTTTCGCGCGCTCAACGCCTGCAACGAGGCAACGCTGCTCTCCATCGATTTCGCGGCGTTGGACGACGTGCTCGACGACCCGGGCGCGTTACTGCTGCCGCAAAGCGATACGGAGCGCATTTTGCGCGCGCTCGTCACGGAGCAACCGCTTTGCGAACTACGCCTCGGCGCCGAGGTGACGGGTTTACGGCAAGAGGCGCGCTTCGTGGACGTCGCCTTTACGCAGGACGGGCGCGATATGACGCTTCGTGCACCCTACGTGGTCGGTTGCGACGGCGCCCACGGCATCGTGCGCAACACCCTCGGCCTCTCGCTCGAAGGTATGACCTACAAGTCGCGTATCGTGTTGAGCGATGCGGTGCTCGACCGCGATTTCGACGAGGATGCCCGGGTGCGCGTCTGCATCGATCAGCCGGGGGTATGCGCCGCGATTCGTTTTGCCCCGCGCACGTGGCGCGTCATCGCCTCGGTGGACGAAACCGTCGATGCTGACATCGCGCTCTCCGAGGAGGCGCAGAACGCGCGCATTCACCGCGTCTTCGGCGAAGCGTCCTCTCAGACGCTGTGGACCTCGCTCTTCAAAATTCATCGCCGCCACGCGCAGCGCTTCGTCGTAGGACGCGTCGCTCTAGCCGGCGATGCTGCGCATCTCAATAGCCCGGCCGGAGGCCAGGGGATGAATGCCGGCATCCAAGATGCAGCGAATCTCGCATGGAAGCTTGCGTGGACCCTGCGCAGCGGCGACCGCGCTACCACGCTGCTCGAGAGTTACGACGTGGAGAGACGCGAGATGGTGACCGACACGATCGAGCGCGCCACCGATCGGCTCACCCGCATCGCATTGGGATTTTCACCGCGTACGAAGCGCTTTGCAGCCCGTACGATGTGGCGCGCCGTGCGCGGTCGCGGCATGCAGCGCAAGCTCGGGCGCGCGCTTGGCATGTTGAGCGGGCGATACACGCGATCTCCGATCGTCGATAGCCGTCACCCGCTTGCCGGACGCCGCATCGACGACCTGCGTTTGCCCGACGGGCCGCGCATCCATCAACAGCGTGACGGCGAGGCGGCGATTGTCGTCGCCGGCGATTTCGCCTGCTCGTTGCCGCACATTCGCGTTCCGTCACCGCCGAAGCGTTGGCACGTGAAACTTCCGGCCGTGTTGATCGTGCGACCCGATGGTTGCGTGGCGTCAGTGGTCGAGAAACCGACGCTTGCCAAGGTCGAAGCGGCCTGGGCACACGCGTTCTGCGGCACGATTCCGCTGCCCGTGTACTGCTAGATGCGGGCGCAAATCGGGCCCTAGCTTTCGATACGATCCTCGATCGACACGTTGTAGAGGAACAAGAACTTTCCCCACTCGTCGGGCAACGTGTTGCGTTTGATCTGAATCCACGGAATGTACTTGGGCTGGCGGGGCTTCTTCCGCAGCTTCATGTTGCATTCGTCGGGGGTACGGTTGTTTTTGCGGTTATTGCAGCGCATGCACGCGCAGACGAGATTCTCCCAGGTCGAAGGGCCTCCGCGGCTCTTGGGGACGATGTGATCGACCGTCATCAATTTCTCGCCATGGATTCCGCAGTATTGACAGGTGTGGTCGTCGCGGATCAGCACGTTTTTTTTCGTCAGCGCAACCTTCTGCATGGGCCGGCGAATGTAGTAGAGCATCCTGATGATCGAGGGCATCCGCATCTCGTAGGTGCGCGACGCCAAGATGCGATCGCGATCGTGCACGATCTCCGCCTTGCCGGCGAAGATTAATTTCACGGCTCGCTGGAAGCTCGTGATATTCAGCGCTTCGTAGGTGAAGTTCAAGACGAGGACGTCGCTCACAAACGTTCTCCTCCAGATCGAGTGGGCGGCGGACAGGCGTAAAAACGACGAAAGCGAGGCGTCATGCGCCTCGCTTCCGTACAAAGATCAGTCGAGTTTCGGTCAGCATCTGGGCGATGGCTAACCTTTCGTCGGGCCGCAACCTTTCTTTGACCCGTTCGAACGCCGCTGTCGCAACGTCGATTGCGGCTTCGGCCGATGCAAGATCGGGTTGCCTCCCGTGGTCGTCCGCAAGGTACGCATGCGCAGCCAGCGCTAGCGTTGCCACCACTTCGGTGAGCAACGGCTCAAGCGCTGGTATCTGCCCCTGAAATCCGGTCGCTTGCGCGTCCGGAGCGGCCGCTTGCGAAGTCATCATCCCGAAAGTTATGCGGCGGAGGAGGCCTTCCCTACGTGCGCGCTCGCTTTGTCGATCATCGAGAGAAAGTATGCGTGAACGCGCGGATCGCCCGTGAGTTCTGGATGAAACGACGTGCCCAGGACGTTGCCGGAGCGCACCATCACCCCGTGCCCGTCACGCTCGGCAAGCAATTCAACCGACGGTCCGACGCGCTCGATCCAGGGCGCTCGTATGAAGATCGCGGGGAAGGGCTGCTCTCCGAGTGCGGGGATCGCAAGCGCGACCTCCGCCGATTCGTTCTGGCGCCCGAAGGCGTTGCGCCGGACGGTGATATCGATCAAGCCGAGCGTCGGCTGCTCCATCCCGGCCACCTCGCGCGCGGCGACGATCATTCCCATGCATGTGCCCCAGAGCGGCATCCCGGCCTTCACCCGCGCCACGATCGGCTCTGCCAGACCGAAGCGATCGAGCAAGCGCACGACCGTCGTCGATTCGCCGCCCGGGATCACGAGCGCATCGACCCGCTCGAGGTCGGCGAGCGTCTTTACCGCAGCGGCGCGTGCGCCCGCGCGTTCGAGCGCCGCGGCATGTTCTGCCACGTCGCCCTGCAGCGCGAGCACACCCACCAGGTGAGCCTGCATTAGTTGCCTCTGGTTGCGAGAAGTTCGCTTTCGGCGAGCTTGCGGATGTCGATACCGGGCATCGCGTCGGCCGTGCCGAGGGAACGGCAGGCGTCGGCCACGATCTTCGGATCGTTGTAGTGCGTGGTTGCATCGACGATCGCGCGCGCGAAGCGCTTGGGGTCCTTCGATTTGAAGATGCCGCTGCCGACGAAGATGCCTTCGGCGCCCAACTGCATCATCAGCGCAGCGTCGGCCGGCGTCGAGACGCCACCCGCACAGAAGAGCACGACGGGAAGCCTGCCCGTCTCGGCGATCTCGCGCACGAGTTCGTATGAGGCGCCGATATCGCGCGCCCGCGCCACCAGCTCTTCTTTGGGAGCGGTGGTGAGCGTCGCTATCGCATCTTTGATCGCGCGAATGTGCCGCACGGCTTCGACGATGTTGCCGCTGCCGGCCTCACCCTTGCTGCGAATCATCGCTGCACCTTCGGTGATACGACGCAGCGCTTCGCCGAGATCGCGCGCGCCGCAGACGAACGGCGTGGTGAACGCGTGTTTATCGACATGATAGAGGTCGTCGGCAGGGGTGAGCACTTCGGATTCATCGATGTAATCGACGCCGATCGACTGGAGCACTTGCGCTTCAGCAAAATGACCGATGCGAACCTTGGCCATCACCGGGATCGTCACGGCATCCATGATGCCCGAGATGAGTTCGAGCGAGCTCATGCGTGCAACGCCGCCTTGCGCGCGAATCTCGGCCGGAATGCGTTCCAGCGCCATCACGGCAACCGCGCCGGCCTCCTGAGCAATCGCGGCCTGTTCGGGGGTGACGACGTCCATGATGACGCCGCCCTTTAGCATCTGCGCGAGCCCGCGCTTTACGGTGAGGGTGCCCTTTTCTTCCATATCTCCATCCTATCAGGCGCTTCCAATGGAGACATTAGAGACAAATGCTATGGTTGCGGGCTGGCCGCCATGGCGGCGCCGGAGGCCGCCGGATGGGGCGGCGGCGAGGCCTGTGCCGTCGCGGACGCGGAGGGCGCAGGGCTTGGGGAAACGGCTGCGCTCGGAGGCGGGGTTTGATCCCAAATCGGCACCTTAGGGTTCGGCGTCCAGCGCGGTGCCGGCGTCGGTGTTGCGGGTGGGAGCGCCGTCGGTAGCGGCTTCGGTGGGATTCGCGGATCTGGGAAGCCGGGGTCCGGAGCAGCGGCCAGCGCCTGGGAAGCCTTCCAGTCGGGGCCGTATGGGGCGGTCGTCCCTTGCGGGATCGGCGTGATCGTCGGCGTGGTTTCGAACTCTCCAACCTTGCTCGTATGCGAAAACACCGCATCGCCCATACCCTCACCGAGCGCAATCGCGATCAAGAGGACGATGATGCCGGCGGCCATGACGAGGGTGGCGAAACGCTTAGAGGGGTCCATGCGGGAGGGTGAACATTCGGCGCCACTGGGCTGCAGACTCCTGCGCCGACGCCGACCGAATGAACATTCCGGTCGCAAGTTCGAATCCGGCAAGCGTCGCAAAGCGCGGGACGAGCTCGACGTGCCAGTGGAACGCTGCGCCGGCCGCGTGGGGATCGCTCTGCACGAGAACGTTGAACGGACAGGCCTCACCACGATTGCCGAGCAGCGCCCCTATGCCGGCCTCGAGCAGGGCCCCCACCGCCTCCCACGCCGCGTCGCGTGCCCGATCGAGCGACGGCGTGCACTCTAACGGCACGATCGTGAGCGCCCAGCCGAAACGCGCGCGTGCGCGCACGAGCGCGACGGCATCGGGTAACTCGGCCACGACAAATCCCTGGTCGCGCGCGGCGCGGACCTCATCGCACCACACGCACCCCCCGCCTTGCCTTTGATGTGCGCGCGCTCGTTCGCTCATCGCGCGCCAGCGCTGCGGAGCGCGGCCCACCACGATCATCTGCGTGTGCGGATGGAGCAACGTCGCGCCCGCATATGCCCCACGGTTTTTAAACAGCACGGGCCAGGCCGAAGGGAACGCCAGCCGGGCCGCACGGTAACGCCGGCGCCACATTCGCATCGCCTCGCGCGAGATCTCGGTTGCATGGGTGGCGGCGTCAACGATCACTTCATGCGAACCGTGCGGCGGCTCGATCGCCGGATACTTGTTGAGAAACGCGCGCACGCGCCAGCCGCGTTCGTCGCCGAAGCGATCGATTTCCGGCGGCGTCAGGGCCTCGTTGCCCGGGCAAAACGGGCATTCGAGCGAAGGGCCATCGCGAAATTCGTTGGGACGATCATCACGGGTACCACCGACCAGCGTCACCTCACCGGTGAGCGGATCTTCGATCACACACGCACCTCGCGCAGTTCGCCGGGCTTCATCACGATGCGCGTCGTACGCCCGCGAAATTCAACGAGCACGTTACGCTCGCGATCGAGCAGGTTACACGCGAAGATCCGCACCGCACCACGCTCGTCTTCAAACGCGATCGCGCCCACCTCGACCGGCGACACAACGACGTCCTCGCTCACGTCGCGCCCGGCATAGATGCATTCGTACGGCTCCTCGGTCGAAAGATCGGGACGATCGCCGTAGATCTTCGCATGTTTCAAGTCGATGACGTAGGTGCAGCGTCGCCCGCCCCAATGCACGCGGGCGACGGCCACCCACTCCCAGCCGGCGGGGCGAATCGGCACGAGGTGCGGACGCCCGCTCGTGCGGTACCCGTCGAGTCCGCCGATCGTCTCGGCCACCGCCCACAGATACTTCGCGCCGGTCCACGGCGAGAGGTACATGCCGCGGTTGGCAAAGGATCCGCCATCGAACCACTCACCGAACTCACCCGGCACCGTGTTGCGCGGCGACCCGACCTCCATCGTTGCGTACACCGCTTCTAAGAAGCGCACGCACTCCGCAACGAAACCGTTACGCGCGAGCGAGACCGCAAACCACAGCGTCAGATCGGGCCAGACGCCACCAAGCAGACCGAAGCCGTATGACGGGAAATACCATGCGTCTCCCGTCGAGATCGTGCGAAGTCCGACCGGCGTCACGAAATCCTCCTCGAGCAACCGTTTGAGGATCGCGCGCCGTTCGCCCGGATTCGCGACGCCGAAGAGCACCGGGAAGACTTCATCGGCGGTGAAGTTGTCCTGATAATTCTTGTCCTGGTCGTAGTTGAGCACGAAACCGCCGGTATCTGCGTTGAACAAGAACTCCATCATCGCAGCACGCAGGCTCTGTGCTTCTTCCGTATAGCGCGACCAGTGCTCGGTATCGCCCGCGGCCGCACAGAGCATTGCAGCCGATTCAAGCGCAAATACGCCCTCGGCGTTGATCTCGGTCACGGCACCATCGAGCGTGTAATACGGAATGATGTTTCGCCACGATGAGATGCCGTACATATCGACGCCTTTGGCGCGGCAGAATAGCAGTCCCTGATCGTCGCGTTGCGTGAGCATGTACTCCGCGAGCTTAATCACGAGCGGCAGACACGCACGCACCCATTCCTCGTCGAGGGTCGAGTTGTAATGATGCAGCATGGCGATCAAGTGCAGCGGCGTGTCGTCGTTGATGTTCAGGTCGTAAGCCGTCTTGTACGCGTTCACGCCACGCACGTACTCAATCATCAGCCCCGAGTCTTCGACGAACCGGCTGAACACCTCGAGCGCATCGCGGCTGAACTTCGGCATGAAGTAGTCGAAACCGTGAACGAACCACGAGGTGTCGCGCGAGACCAAGATATCCGACGGTGGCGAGTTCGTCGAACCCCATCCGTGCGGATACTCCTTGACGATGCGTAACATGTTCGCCCGCGCCCAAACGATCCCGCGACTGATGACGGGCGATGGGGTCAGGATGCGCGCGTCGGCAAGCCGCTCGGCGTAGTAGCGCTGGGTGTCGTGTAGCGCGCGTTCGTCGGCGAGCAACGCTTGGAGGACGGGCCGGCTTTGCGCCGTTCCGTCCTTGTGATAGACGACCGCAAGGCGTAGCGATTCTCGCGCACCGGGCGCAATCGAGATGCGATACTCCAGCGCGCCGAAGACGCGACGCCCGGAAAACGATGCGGCCCCACCGGTGCTGTCCTCGCCTGGCGCTTCGAAGCTCGGTACGTCGTCGGCGAGCAGTGAGCCGCTACGCATATTCTCGATGAGGACTTGCTCGCGCACCGAGATATCGGTCGCGTACGGCACACGCGAACCACCCCACCAGCGTTCAGCGCCGGTCTGCACGTTACGCGAACAGATGAACGAGCCGTCGGACCACGCTGCAACCTCGGCCTCGGGTTCACCGTAAAACCGCTGCCCTACGAGCATCGCCCACGGAAAGAGCGTCACATCGACCGGCTCGCCGCCCGGATTATAGAGCGTGACATCGACAACGAACGCAACCGCGCGATCGAAACGGGTCCCGAACGGTACGTAGAAGGCCTCGGTGACGTGCAGACGATGTTCCAGCGTAAATTCTGCGATTTGCGCGTAGGGAACGAACGTGAACTCGCGCGTGATCTGGTGGGGAAAGAGCGTCCGCTCGGAACCGGCGAGGCGATACGCGATGTGATGGGTACCGAAGATGATCTGATCGGTATCCGCGTCCCAGAGGCCTCGAATGCCGCCCTTCGCGGTGGATTGCGCATAGGATTTGTAATTGCCGAGGAGCATCCCGTACGGCGTGTCGGACTCGCTAAGGACGTACGCACAAAATTCGTTCCGCTGCGCGTCGTAACTCGGCCCCATGAGAAACCTCTACGCGTTTTGCGCAGGCGCCCCTCCGTGGCGACCTGAATAAACACGGTTGTCTTTTGATGAAAGTCTCCGCCCCCGCCAAAATCAACCTGACGCTCGAGGTGCTCCAGCGCCGCGACGACGGCTACCATAGCCTGCGAAGTCTCATGGTTCCGCTCGCACTTGCAGACGAGCTAGCGGTCGAGCCCGACGCGTCGTTTCGCTTTGCCTGCAACGACGCGGGGCTCGCGGACGACGCGAATCTCGTGGTACGCGCCTGCCGCGCCGTGGACCCCCAGGCGCTCGTCGCCGTCTCGTTGGACAAGCGCATCCCCACGCAAGCAGGCTTAGGCGGCGGTTCGAGCGATGCCGCAAGCACGTTGCTCGCGGCAATGCGCGGAGCCTTTGGGCGGCAGTACGCGCATGACTGGATCGCGCTCGCGCGGTCGCTCGGTTCCGACGTTCCGTTCTTTCTCGCCGAGTCGGGCGCGCTCGTCGAAGGTACCGGCGAGCGTGTCGTACCGGTGGGCGCGCTTCCTCCCTGGCACGTGCTCGTCGTCAAGCCTCCGGTTGCCGTCTCGACCGCGGCGGCGTACGCGCTCCTGGACGCACAGCCCCGTCCGAGCCGGCCGCGCAACGCATCGGTCTCGCTTCAAGCCTTGGCCGCCCTCCAGCGCGGCGCGTTCTCCGAGGTCGAACGGCTGCTGTGCAACGATTTCAATGACCCGATCGCCGGCACGGCCGAGCCGATCGCACGGGCACTCGACGCGCTGCGCGCCGCCGGAGCGACGAATGCGATGCTCTCCGGTAGCGGCTCGGCGGTCTATACGCTCGCTCGCGATGCCGCCACGATCGGCGCGATCGCCGCGCGCCTGACGCTCGATGCATCGTTCCTGCGCTTTCCGACACGTTTTGCCAATACGCCCGCATGGCGTGGGAGCATCGCATGACGACCGCCGTCGTGCTCGCCGGCGGACCGCCCGACGACGTCGCCCGCACGCAACCGGAGGCGCCCAATAAGGCATTCGTCGCCGTCGCCGGCGTCGCGCTCGTCGAGCGCACGCTGCGTGCGTTACGCGCAAGCGGCGAGATCGCCCGGATCGTCGTCGTGGCACCGCCGGGTGCACACGGTCATCCCGCGCTCGCGCTCGCGGACGAATGTCGCGGCGACGGTGAGAAGATCCGCACGAGCTTAGCCAACGGCCTCGCGGGGCTGCCGCCCGACGAACTCGTCCTGGTCAGCGCGTCCGATCTCCCCATCCTCACCGCCAGATCGATCGACGACTTCGTCCAGCGCGCGCAAGCGATCGATCCCGACATCGGCTACGAATGCGTCGAGCGTCGCGTTCACGAGCGCGCCTTTCCGGAGGTTCCGCACACGTGGGCCCGGTTGAAATCGGGCACCTACTGTGGCGGCGGTTTCATCGCCATCAAGCCGCGCGTGCTCCCTGCGCTCACAACCTTCATCGAACGCCTGGGTGCCGCGCGAAAAAATCCACTCCACCTCGCCCGGATCTTCGGCGTGCGAACGTTGGCGCGATTTGCGGTCGGTCAACTCACGATCGAAGCAGCCGAAGCTCGCGCGAGCCGCCTGCTGGGCGCACCGGCCCGCGCCATCATCTCGCCATTTCCCGAAACCGCCGTCAACGTGGATCGCGTCACCGACATCGCCGTTGCGCAAGCCATCATCGCGCGGCTCATCAACGACGCGCCCTGACGCTTGTCACGGGGTCTCGGGTGATTTCCAGCGCCGGAAGAGCTCGTTTGGAATCCCAAACTGGTCGAGTGCCTTACCGACCGTGTGCGCAACGATGTCGTCAACCGTCTGCGGGCGCGCGTACATACCGGGGATCGGCGGTAGTATGACCGCTCCCATCTCCGCTAGTTGCGTGAGCGAACGCAGGTGACCCAAATGTAGCGGTGTCTCCCGCACAACGAGCACGAGTTTACGCTTCTCTTTTAGACATACGTCGGCGGCGCGCACGAGCAGATTGCCGTTGAGCGAATGGGCGATCGCCGACGCGCTCTTCATCGAGCACGGGATGACGAGCATCCCATCGGTGATGAACGAGCCCGAAGAGATGGAAGCGGCGAGATCGCCGTCGCGATAGACGACGTCGGCCAACTCCTCAAAATCTTCCCCCGTCATTCCCATCTCGAGGCCGATCGTGCGGCGCGCCGCGTCGGAGAGCACGAGGTGTGTTTCCACGCCGCCCATGGATCGAAGCGCCTGGAGGGCCATGTAGCCGTACGCGCTGCCGCTTGCTCCGCTGATACCGATGATGATACGCCGCATGGTAGCGCGATTATACAGAGGTGGCAGGGGCGCCTGGTGCAACCTTTAACCCTTCGAACACCATCGTGAACCGATCGCTTGCCGACGCATTCGCCGCCGATATTCGTGCGTGGATCGCAACCAGAGACGAGGCCGCGCTCATACGCGCGCTGCGTTCGCCCTGCTCGGGCGTACCGCACGACGTTGCCGCGGCCTATGCGGTGATCGCCTCGCGCGTCGGTCCACTGATCGATACGATCGGGCGTGAGCGCCTTGCGCTACCGGCGCCCGATCGAGACGCAGTGTTGCGTTTCGCGGCACGCGTCGCCACCGTGAACGAGACGACCGAGATCGCCTCGCACTTCGAGCTTCCACCCCAAACCGCAACCAACGACGTCGATAGCGGCTCGCCGTTCGAACTCGCAGCCGCGGCCGCACCGGACGAACGCGCGAGCGTTCGCGCCCGCCAGACACACTTCAGCGCCTCCGCGCTCAATGCGTATGCCGAGTGCTCGCGCAAATGGTATTACCGCTACGTTTGCTCGGCCGTCGAAGATCCGGGCTCGTCAGCGTCAACCTATGGAACCGCGTTTCACGCCGCACTCGAAGACTTTCACGCCGAGTTTCCCGAGCCCAGCGCCGAGCACGAGGCCGCGATGCGAACGCGCCTCGAGGGCTACGTCAACTGGGCCTTCGAGCGTTTCCGCGCCGATTTCGACACCGCGGTCGAAGTCGAGTTACAAAAGCGCCGGGCCCAGCGCACAGCGGTCCGGTACGTGGACTGGTTGCTCGCACAGGCGACGCGCGCACCCTTCACCGTCATCGGGCGTGAGATCGCGGCAAACCTCGATCTCGACGGCTTTGCCTTCATCGGCTACATCGACCGCCTCGATCGCGACAACGCGACCGGAGCGGTAACCATCTACGACTATAAAACCGGATCGATTGCCACGAGCGCAGCGGAATATCGTGACAAGGTTCGAGAGTTTCGCGATTTTCAACTGCCGTTTTACTATTGGGCGCGCACCGCGACCGGAGATCGCGTCACACGCCTCGCACTCATTCCGCTCAAAGATGCGCTGCTCGACGTGCAACCGATCTCCCTCGAGGTCGTGCCGGTCGCCGCGCCTGAACGCACTCGGGGCGACGCCGCGCTCGGCACGATAACCGTGGCTGATTTAGAACGGGCGCGCGCACGGATGATCGAAATCTGCCGCGATCTCACCTCGGGCGCACTCCAGCAATTTCCCTCGACGACCGATCCGTCGGCGTGCACGTACTGCGCATACGCGCTCGCCTGCATCGACAAGCCGCACGACGAGCGCGAGCGCTTCGGACGATGACGACGGCGCTTTCACTCGACGCGCGCCAGCAAGATGCGGTCGATGCCGACCCGATGCTTGCCCTTGCAATCATGGGTGCATGCGGCACGGGAAAGAGCACCGCCTTGTGGGCACGCCGCGATCGCGTCGCTGCGCTGCATCCCGATGCGGGCATCCTCTCGATCGCGCACCCGCAAGAACTAGGCTCCGTCGCGCAAGAAGTGCTCGCACATGCCGGCATGCAGATCGAACCAATCGACGATATCGATGCTGCGGCGCTCTTTGCGCACGGCGCACGCGATCTCTTCGCCCTCGAGTGGAGCGAGATTCTCGCGGGCGAGATCGACCCGGAAGTTCCAGGATTACGCTCCCCGCAGCGCTTTCTCGAGTCGTCGTTTCGTCTGATCCGCAAGCTACGCGGCGCATTGATCGAACCAGACGATTTTCTCGCCCGTGCTCGCGCGGGCGCAACCGAGTTTTACGCCAATCCGCCCAATTTCGCGCACCCCGACCTCCTCTACGCCACGAAGGACGCCTACCGGAACTCCCTCGATGTGGCGCCGCGGGAACTCGAACGTCAGTATGCGCGCGAGGTCGATCTTGCCAAAATCCTTGCGCGCCTGTACGAACTCTATATCGACCACACGCTCGCGCGCGGGCGCATGACCGCGCGCGATGCGATCGCACATGCGGTCACCAACCTGAAACGCGATCAGGGCGTTCTCGACCGCATGCGCGCGCGGTATCGGTTCGCCTTCGTGGACGAAGCACAAGAATCGACGCTGGGCGAGCGTACGCTGCTCGAACTCCTCTTCCCGAGCCTCGCCGGCGTGACGCTGGCGGGGGACCCGCGCGGCGCGACCAGCACGTTCAAGGGCGCGCGCCCCGATGTCGTCTTCAAAAACATCGCGCAGAGCATCGAACTGTGCGAACCGCATCGTCGCGCCGGAAGGCCCCCCGCGACGCTCTTTCGCGCGAAAGACGAAGCCGAGGAGGCACGCACCATCGCAAATCGGGTAGCCGAGCGCATCGCGCAGGGCACCCAGCCGAACGAGATTGCGCTCATCTTCCGCTCGGTTGCCGACGTCCATCGCTACGAGGAGGCACTGCTGGACGCGGGCGTGGCGGTCGCCGTCGCAGGCGACGTCAACATTTTTGCCGACCGCCGAGCGCTCGACGCGCTTGCAGCGTTGTGGTGTCTGTGGGATCCGTTCCGGCACGATTGGTTGCTGCGATTGCTCGCGGGACGCGCGATCAACTGTTCCGACGCGACGCTCGCACGTCTGTGCTCCGAGCCACCTGACGCGCAGGCAGCGCTCTTTCAACTCGACGAAGAAGCGGCGCCGACCGCACGCAGCGGCCGCTGGGATCCGCGACGCGACATCCGTTTGGGGTGGAACGTACTACGTGGCGATCAAGACGCGGCTCTCGGAGAGACGTCACGCGCGCGGATCGCGACCCTTCGCGCGCAGCGAGAGCGCTGGCTTGCAGCGATGCCCGAGCTTCCGCTCGGCGCGCTCATACGGATGGTATGGGGCGACGTTCTTGCGTGCGATGGCTCGCCCGGTTCGGCACGCGCGCAAACGCAACAGTTGATCCTGCGCCGCCTCTTCGATCGTCTGCGTGCATTTGCCAAACAACGTCCCCATACGACGCTCGGCGACGCGCTACAATACGCGCAGACGCGCATGGAGAGCGATCTCGAATCGTGCGAGCCCGACGTTGACGACGGTTTCGTACATCTGCTCAGCGTGGACGCCGCACGCGGCCGCGAGTTCTCCTACGTCGTCGTGCCCGACGCGCGTGCGGGCTCGTTTCCGCGCTGGTACGTGCCCGACGCCTTTCTCTTCAGCCCCACCCTCGGCATGATTCCCAAAGAGAACGCGGGCGATGCGAGGGCCTCGCGGACAGCCAAATTCAGCTACTACCTCTATCGCGCGAAGACGCGTGAAGCGTACAACGCCGAAGAACGCCGTGCTTTTGAATATGCGCTTGCGCGCAGCCGCGGCGAGGTGCTCGTCTCCGCGTCGGGACGAGCGACACGCGGCACGACCGCACCGGAGTTTCTCGAGGAGCTGCGCCGGCCGTGAAGCTCGTAGCGATGGACTGTACGACCTATGCGCACGACGTGTTGCCGTTGACGGCGCCGCTCTGGGCAGGGGAACGCGATTTCGAGCGGTACGTCGCACAGACCGAGGAACTGGCTCGCAGCGGCTACGGGCGACGCCATTATCGCACGATCGGCTTGTACGACGGCGCGACGCTGCTGGCATCGATGAAGCGCTACGAGCGAACGCTTCACTTCGGCGGGCATCGCCTTCGCGCCGTCGGCATCGGGGCCGTCTTTACGCCGCAGGAGTTACGCGGACGCGGATACGCTAGCGCGATGCTCGCCATGGTCCTGGACGCATCGCGCGCCGAAGGCTATGACGTCGCCTATCTTTTCAGCGATATCCGCCCGCAGTTCTACGCGGAACTCGGCTTTGTACCGTTGCCGTCGCGCTCGATCTCGCTGCGCATCGACGGGCTCGCGACGCCGCGGATCGAGGTCCAAGCGCTCGGCGAGTCCGATTGGGGCGGCGTTCGCCGCTGCTTCGAACTCTGCGAGCGCGCGCGGGCATGGGGCCTCGTACGCACGCCACTCGTGTGGGAATGGCTGCGCCTGCGCATGCGACAGAGATCCGCACACTCCGTGGGCGTGCAGACCAATCTCGTCGTGCGACGGGGTCGCGGCGTCGTAGCCTACGTCCTGGGCGTACGTGCACCCGAACACGACGCCTACGTGCTCGACGAGTTCGGTTTCGCCGACGCCGAGGCCGCCGCGCTCGTCCCAGCGCTCTTGCGGAGCGCCGCTGGCGACCTGCGGCGCGTGACGGGATGGCTACCACCTGAGGTTGCTCGCGACCGGTTGCCGAAGGCCTCCGTACGCAAGCGCAGCAACGCGCTCTTCATGGCAACCGCACTCACGCGACCCGCCGAACGATGGTTGAGCGTTGCCGCAACGCCGGCGCCGGCGGACGGCGTATGGAGCACCGATCACATTTAAACCGCGTTGGAGGGAAGGACAAGATGTTGCAAGCTGGGGAACGCGCTCCGGATGTCACGTTGATCGACAGCGACGGTACGCGCGTCGCGCTCACGTCGCTCCTGGAACGCCCGCTCGTGTTGTATTTCTACCCGAAAGACGACACACCAGGCTGCACCGCGCAAGCATGTGCCTTCCGTGACCTCTACGACGAGTTCAGTGAGGCCGGTGCCGACGTGATCGGCGTAAGCTCCGATTCGCAGACGGCCCATGCGCAGTTCAGTGCGCGCCATCGCCTTCCGTTTCGCTTGATGAGCGATCCGGACGCGAGCGCGCGCACAGCGTTCGGAATTCCGAAGACGTTGGGCATTCTTCCCGGGCGCGCAACCTTCGTGATCGATCGCGACGGAACGATCCGTTACGCGTTCAACTCGCAGTTTCTGGCGACGGCCCACGTGTCGAACGCGCTTCGCGCGTTGCGTCAAATAGCCCAAGCTGCATCGTAGCGCCGGCGCTAAGGGCAGCCACGCGCAGGCCGAGCAGACGCACCGGGTTGCCGTTGACATGCGCGCGTTCGAGGCAGAGCACGGCAGCGCGGAAAATGCGGCGCGGGTCACGCGTCGGTTCCGCCAGATGCGTTTGCCGTCCAAACACGCGAAAGTCCGCGCGCTTGATCTTGATGCCGACGGTCGATGCGATGCACCCCTCGCGTTCGAGCTTCTCAGCGACCTCTTTGGCAAAGCCCTTCAATCGTTCGACCAAGATACGCTCGTCACGTACGTCGTACTCGAACGTCTCTTCGGTCGATATCGATTTGGTCTCACGTTCGGGCTCGACGCCGCGGCGATCGATACCGCGCGCGAGCTCGCGCACCTCTCGCCCCCACGAACCAAAGAGCGCGTGTGCGCGCGCGTCCTCGAGCACGGCAACGTCCCCAATCGTCAACACGCCGGCCTGCTCGAGCTTCGCCGCCGTTTTCGGCCCGATTCCCCACAGACGCCCAACTGGCAACGGTGCGAGGAAGCTCGCCTCCTCGCCGGGTGCGATCGCGAGCAATCCATCGGGTTTGCAACTATCCGAGGCGATTTTTGCGATCATCTTCCCGCACGCGATGCCGGCGCTGATCGTCAATCCGGTCGCCGCGCGCACCTCCGCGCGTAGCGTACGCCCAAGCTCGGTCGCATCCGCGAGCGTCGCGTCACCCGCGTCGATAAACGCCTCGTCGAGCGATAGTCCCTCCACCGCATGGCCGCGCGCGCCGAGGAGGGCAAACACCTCGCGCGAGATCGCCTTGTACTTCGCCATATCTGGGCGCACCACGATCAGGTGCGGACAGAGTTCGAGCGCGCGGTACAGCGGTATCGCCGAACGCACGCCGAACGGTCGCGCCTCGTAGGATGCGGTGAGCACGACCGAACGCCGATGGCTGCCGGCAATCGCTACGGGCTTGCCGCGCAGGCGTGGATCATCGCGCACTGCGACGCTTGCGTAGAAGGCGTCGATATCGACGTGCACGATGAACATGTCTAGGACGCTTGGCGCGCACCTCGTTCGATTGCGAGAATCGTCTGCATGTTGCGCGCATCGTCCGCATCCTCACCGGGCGTCTCGAGGATTGCAGTCTTCTCGCGCAACTCCGGGTGAGCGAGCAGCGCACGAAACCCCTCGAACCCGATCAGGCCCTCGCCGATGTGCCAATGGCGATCCTTTGCAGCGCCGAGCGGCACCTCGGTATCATTAAAATGGAACATATGCAGGCGGTCGAGACCGATTTCGTGCTCGGCCTCATCGATGAAGCGATCGACCCCGTCCTTCGTGTCGATGCGGTAGCCCGCCGCCCACGCGTGTGCGGTATCGAGACAGACGCCGAGTTGCGGATGGTCGAGCGCCCGCATGAGCCGGCCGAGCTCTTCGAGCGTACCGCCCGCAAGGTTCCCGGCACCCGCCGAATTTTCGATCACCAGATAGACACCCGGGCGAATCGTCTCAAGCACGTGCTCGAGCGCGGTGCAAATCTGCGCAAAGCCCTCGACGCGATCGCGCTTTCCGTACGAACCGAGATGGGTGTTTACGTAGCGCATCTCACCCACGGCCGCGCTCTCGAGATCGGCGGTAAGCAAACCGATCGAACCGTGGAGTACCTTCGGATCTTCGCTCGCCAGATTGATCAGGTAGGGCGTGTGGATCACGCACGGATCGATCCCCGCCTCGCGGCGCAGGCGCGCGAACGCACCCAGTGCCGCTGCGTCGGGCTTGCTCGTGCGATAACTCCGCGGATTGCTCGAAAAAATCTGGATCGCGGTGCAGCCTACGCTGCGCGCATGATCGACTGCTTTCGCATATCCGCCGGATACACGCACGTGAATGCCGATGCGCATACCGTCTTACGCTTTCGCGAGATATAGATAGTGCGTGAAGGCAAGCTGGACGACCGGATCTTCCGTCGGCGCCAGCCGTTCGCGCAGACGACTCTCCAAACGTGCAAAATACTCCTCGGCTTTGGCACCGAAGGCGCTGCGGATCGACTGACGCGAGCGCTCGTATCGTAAGTACTTCGAGAGCGGCACGACGGTACGCCAGGGGATCACACGCAGTGTGTTGTCGGCAAAACGCGCGGCGTAGAATTCACGGAAGCCACCGCGCAGTCCGCTCGGCGGGACTTCAACACCCAGTTCGACGCCGACACGCTCGCGAATCACCTTGACGGCATCATCGCTCATCAGATGCTTCCACCAGATCGCAATCGTACCACCCGGCTTGACCACGCGCGCGATCTCGGCAATCGCCGCCTCGCGATTCACGAGGTGAATGACCTGGCCGCAGATCACCGCTGCGAAGGACGCGTTTTCGAACGGCAACTGTTCGGCGCCGCCTTGCTGCCAACTCGCCTCCGGATACGCATGGCGCGCAAGGTCGAGCATCGGCAGCGACGGATCGACGCCGGTCACGCGGTACCCCTTGGCAATCAGCGGCGCACTCGCAAGACCGGTTCCACAGCCAACATCGAGCACGCTTGCGTTTGGGGTGAGGCCGTACCCCTCAAGCGCGGTGTAAAGTTCGTTCGAGTATCCGAGCCGGCCGGCATCGTAGTCGGCGGCGAGCGAGTCGAAGGTCGTCATGCGTTCGAAATATCGGCAGAAGTTTCGAGGGTCTCCACTTCGGCGGGCGCGGGCGGTAATAGGAGATTCAGTTCCAGCGGTTGGCCGGGCTCGAGCTCGAGTTGCGGGAGATCGTCGATCGAATTCAGACCGAACGATTCGAGAAAAAGCGCCGTCGTTTTGTACGTCATCGGGCGCCCAACGACATCTTTACGTCCTGCTTCGGCGATGAGCCCACGGTCGGTAAGGGTATTGACGACGCTGTCGCTGTTCACGCCCCGAATCGCTTCGATCTCGCCCTTCGTCACCGGTTGCATATGCGCGACGATCGCAAGCGTTTCGAGCGCGGGGGTCGAGAGCGAGGTCTTTGGTGGCAAGAGATAGGCTTCCACGACATCGCGTACGAGCGACGACGTCGCGAAGCGATAGCCGCCCGCAACTTCGCGCAGCACGACACCGCGTTCGCCGCCATAGCGTTCGGCCAGCTCTTGGAGCGCAAGTGCAACGGCCTTTTCATCTGCGCCCGTTAATTTGGCCAAGCGCTTGGTCTCGAGCGGTTCGCTTGCGACGAAAAGCAACGCCTCGATCGCGGGCTCGATACGGCCTGCGGCGAGATGCAGCTCATGCGCGTCGTCGTGCGCGTTCGTTTCGACGCTGTCGTCGCTTTCGATGATGGGCTCTTCGGTCTGCACGGTTACCCTTGTTGCGGTTCGGTTTCGGCGGATGCCGGGGGCATTGCAAAGATTCGAATGTCGTCGTCGAGATCGGGCTGCTCGAAGCTCACGCGATGACGGCGAATGAGCTCGAGTACCGCGAGAAAAGTCACGATAATGATCTCGCGCGTCATTCCGAGGTCACGACAGAGTGCGAAGAACGACACTTCGCCGTGTTCCTTGATCTTACGCGAAATGTAATCCATCTGCGCGATCAGCGACACGCGCTCGCGCACGATCTCGCGCTTCTCGGGTCGTGCCTGCTGAAGCATCGCTATGAACGCACGCTTGAGCTTCTCCGCATCGACGCGGTAACGCTGCTGCAATTCGCTCGTCGGATCGCCCGCTTCACGGAAGTAATAGCCGCTCGCCTCGTCCATGCGCGACCGCAGTTCGATCCCGAGTTCGCGATACTTAGAGTAGGCGAGCAGGCGGCGGCGCAATCGCTCCTCAACCTGCTCGGGCGTCTCTTCGGTTTCGTCGAGGAACTCTTGCGGAATCGGCGGCAGCAGCGCCTTCGACTTCAGGAAGACGAGCGTCGCCGCGATGACGAGATACTCGGCCGCCACCTCGACGTCAAGGTCCTCGAGCGTGCGCACGTACGCTAGGTACTGTTCCGCCACGGTCGCGAGCGGAACGGTCGCGATATCGAGTTGCTGTTCCTTGATGAGATGCAAGAGCAGGTCGAGCGGACCATCGAACACGTCGAGCTGAACGCGCAGCGCGCGTTCGTCGGTCGTGTCGGCGGTCTCGGTCGTTGCTACAGGTGGGGCGACGTCGGTCAAGAGGTCTTCTGTTCGGCCGTTCGCGCGACGATCGGCACGTCGCCGAAGGCGGCAGGATTAGCGGTTATATACTCGAGCGCCATATCGACCAGGCGCTTTTCGTTGACGTATTTCAGCGCTTTACGCGCGGCCATCACCTCGAACCACCGCGCCTCGTCCACTTCGTGGTCGTGGTTCGCGGTATCGCCCGAGA
This sequence comes from Vulcanimicrobiota bacterium, assembly GCA_027452165.1. Taxonomy (GTDB): domain Bacteria; phylum Vulcanimicrobiota; class Vulcanimicrobiia; order Vulcanimicrobiales; family Vulcanimicrobiaceae; genus REEB354. The sequence goes on from DAIDGX010000023.1 coordinate 284,334, forward strand.
GGTAGCGCATCAGGAAGAACGTCACCGACTTCTTATGCTTGGCTTTCCCGACGTAGAACCAGTACGAGATCTCGTTGAGACGGGTGATGATCTCGCCCCAGCAGCCCGTCTCTTCGCGCACTTCGCGCAGGCCCGCTTGCTCGTTCGACTCGCGCGCCTCGACGTGTCCCTTCGGCAACGTCCAGATGCGCGGCTCGCCGCGCCCGATCAAGAGCGCATCGAATCCGGTTTCGCGACGCCGCAAAACCAGACCACCGGCCGACACCTCATACTTGATTCGCATGTCGTAGCACCCGCGTCGGGAGATAGGGAAAGGGGCCCCAAGCGACGCCCCCGATTACTCCCATTATAGCCCCCGCCACCAAGAAGCGCCTGCCTAAAGGAGCACCCTTTTAGCGGCCTCCCGGCGGCCTCCCGAACGGGCTACGCCGAAACCGGCTCCCACTTCAGGTCCGGCTGGCGTGCGGCGCGCGTTTCGTCAACGCGGCCCACGACCGTGTTCACCGGAGCGGCCATCACCGTCTCGGGCTCCTTGCGCGCCGTCTCGACGATCCCGCGCAGCACCTCAACGAAGTGGTCGAGGGTCTCCTTCGACTCGGTCTCGGTCGGCTCGATCATCAGGCACTCGGGCACGATCAGCGGGAAGTACATCGTCGGCGCCATCATGCCGTGATCGAGCAGGGCCTTCGCGATGTCGAGCGCCTTCACGCCGGTCGCCTTCTTCAACTCTTGCGCCGAGGCGACGAACTCGTGGCGGCAGATCTCGGGGTACGGCGTCTCCAAGAAGTCGGCGACCTTCACGCGGACGTAATTCGCGTTGAGGACGGCGAGTTGCGAGACTTTTTTCAAACCGTCGGCACCGTTCGCATACATGTACGCGAGGGCGCGCACCGCATGCGCGAAATTCGACCAGAACGAACGCATCGGCCCGATCGATTTCGGACGATCGAAATCGAGCGAAAACGTCATCGCATCGCTCGGTGCGACGGGACGGCCGTTCGAGGTCTTCGTGTTGCCCGAGGGTACCGCGCGGACCACCGGCGTCGGTAGATACTCGACGAGATGCGCCGCAACGCCGACCGGTCCATGCCCGGCGCCGCCGCCGCCGTGCGGAATCGTGAACGTCTTGTGCGTGTTGAGGTGCATGAGATCGAAACCCATGTCGCCCGGACGCACGTTGCCCATGATGGCGTTGGCGTTCGCGCCGTCGTAGTACATCAGGCCACCCACATCGTGCACCGCCGCGGCGATCTCGTGGATGTGATCCTCGAAGAGACCGAGCGTGTTCGGGTTGGTCATCATGCAGACGGCTGTATCGGGGCCGAGCACCTTCTTGATCTCTTCGACGCTCACGCGACCGCGCTCGTCTGAGGGAAGGCTGATCACCTTAAATCCGCACATCGCAGCCGAAGCCGGGTTCGTGCCGTGAGCCGTATCGGGCACGATCACCTTGTCGCGGTGCGGCTCGCCGCGGTCTTTGAAATACTTCTTCGCGATCAGGAGCGCGGCGAGTTCCGCGTGCGCGCCGGCCGACGGATTCAGGCTAAAGGCCGCCATGCCGAAGAGCGAAGCGAGCGAGCGCTCGAGCTCATACATCACCTGCAACGCGCCCTGCGAGAACTCGTCGGGCGTGTACGGATGCAACTGCGCGAACTCGCCGCGTGCTGCCATCGCATCGTTGATGCGCGGATTGTACTTCATCGTGCACGAGCCAAGCGGATAGAAGCCCAGATCGATGCCGAACGTGCGCTGCGAGAGCTTGGTGAAGTGACGAACCACGTCAAGCTCGCTGTTGTCGGGCAACGGAAGGTCGTCGCGCAAGAGCACCTTCGGTAGAAATTGCTCGAGCGGTTTGCCCTCCTCGACGTATCGATTTGCGCGGCCTTCTTGTCCGAGTTCGAAGATGAGCGGCGGGGCCGCGTTCGTGCCGAGTTCGTTAGACGTTTGCGTGGACATGGACAACCTCGGAGAGAGCCGTGGTAAGCGCCTCGATCTCACCGCTCGAGGTGAGTTCGGTCGCGTTCATCAGGATGCAGGTGGAGAGTTCGGGGTAGTAACGCCCCAGATCGACGCCGCCCAGGATGTTGCGCTCCTGCAGCTTAGCGAGAACGGCGCCAGCCGGCTGGTGCACGTCAACGACGATTTCGTTGAAGAAGGGTGCGTGGAACTTGAGATCCACGCCCTTTAGCGAGGAGACGGCCGTCGCGAGTTCGCGCGAACGCTCGAGGTTCAAGGCCGCGACGTCGCGCAGGCCGGTCTTGCCCATGAGCGCGAGGTAGATCGTGGCGATCAGCGCGCAATGCGCTTGATTGGTGCAGATGTTCGACGTGGCGCGTTCGCGGCGAATATGTTGTTCCCGCGCCTGAAGCGTCAGGACGTAGGCGGTGCGACCGGCGTTATCGACCGATTTGCCAACCAAACGTCCCGGAATACGCCGCATGTGCTCCTTCGTCGAAGCGATGAAACCGACGTACGGACCACCGTAGGCGAGCGCAACGCCGAAGCTCTGCGCCTCGCCAACCACAATTTCGGCTCCCCACGACGCCGGGGTCGCGAGCGCCGCAAGGGCCATCGCTTCGGCGATCACCGCAATCGGCACCGTACCGCTCTCGCGCACCGCGGCGAGAGCATCCGCGTCGAGCGTGTCAATGTTGCCGAAGAAGTTCGGCGACTGCAGGGCGACCGCCGCATACGCTTTGGTCGCGACCGCGGCCTTCAATGCGGCGAAATCGGTCGTACCGTCGGGTGCAAGCGCAATCTCGTCGATTTCGACATCGAGCCCGTCACAATAGGTTTTAAGCACAGCACGATAGTTTGGATGGATCGCGCGCGAAACGAGCAGCCTCTTGCGTCCGTTGGCGTTGATCGCCATGATCGCACCTTCAGCAAGCGCTGTTGCGCCGTCGTACACCGAGGCGTTCGCGATATCCATGCCGGTCAGCAAACAAATATAGCTCTGCCACTCATAGATCGCCTGAAGGTACCCTTGCGACACCTCGGCCTGATATGGCGTATAGGCGGTGAGGAACTCGCCACGCATCGCGAGCGTTGCAATCGCAGGCGGCGTATAGTGACGGTACGCGCCGGCACCCAAGAACGAGATTGCATCGACGCCGGTATTCTTTGCGGCGAAGCGATCGAAGCGCCGCGCGATCTGGTATTCGGGCAGCGCGGGCACGACGTCGAGTTCAGCTTTGAGCGCGACGGCATCGGGAACGGCGAGCAGTTCGTCGAGCGAGCCGACGCCTATCGCGTCGAGCATCGCACGAATATCTGCCTGCGTATGCGGCGTGTACACTATGCGGTCATCCTGCGGTGAGAGGGTTATTCGGTTGCGATTTTATCGTAATCAGCGGGCGACAGAAGGTTGTTCTTCTCGTTCGCGTCGGCGAGTTTTACCTTGAAGAGCCAGCCGGCACCGTACGGATCGCGGTTGACCGACGCGGGATCGTTCTCGAGCGCATCGTTGATCTCGAGCACCTCTCCGCCGATCGGCGTGAAAAGGTCGGAGACGGCTTTGACCGACTCGACGACGCCGACGTTACCGAACTGCTCGATCTGCTTGCCGACTCGCGGCAATTCCACGTACACGATGTCGCCGAGCGAGTTTTGCGCGTAGTCGGTAATGCCGACCACGGCATTATCGCCCTCGATCTTGACCCATTCGTGTTCTTTGCTGTACAGCAGGTTCTCGGGCTGCGCCACGTGATCTCTCCTTACGTTCCGTAGTTATTTCGCGCGTTTGTAAAAGGGCAATTCGACGACGGTCGCGTCGTGTTTGGCTCCGCGGATTTCGACCGCGAGCGCGGTGCCGGCGGTTGCGGCCTCCTTGGCGACAAGGGCGGTTGCGATGTTCTTGCCACCGACCGACGGTGCCATCGAACCGCTGCGCACCTCGCCCACCTCGCGGTCGCCGAGGAACACCTTGTAGCCTTCGCGCGCCGGCACGCGCCCGCCCATGACGAGCCCCACGATGCGCGCGTACTCGTCACGTTCCATCTGCTCGATGAGCGCGTTGCGTCCGATGAACTCGGGCTTGGCGGTCTTGAGCGCCCACTGCAGGCCGGCTTGAACCGGCGTAATCGTTTCGGTCAGCTCGTGCCCGTAGAGCGGCATGCCCGCCTCCAGGCGCAACACGTCGCGCGCACCGAGCCCGCACGCTTCCAAACCGCCGGCCTGATGATCGCGCAGCAGCGCGGTCCAGATATCCGCGGCATGTTCGCCCGCGACGAAGAGTTCGAATCCGTCTTCGCCCGTGTATCCCGTGCGCGCGATCACCGCCGGGTGTCCATACACGGTACCCTCCGCGCAGAAATAGTATTTGACGCTCGCGATATCCACATCGGTGTGCGGGGCGAGCATCTCGACCGATTTCGGCCCCTGGATCGCGATCAGCGCGTTTTTGCCGTGCAGATTCGTCAGATGCACGTTCTCGGCGGGATTGGCGTTTACATGACGCCACATCTTGTCCGCGTTCGCGCCGTTCACCACGAGCAACCAGCGATTTTCCAGACGATAAAAGATCGTGTCGTCGTGGGCGCCACCTTGCGGATTGCAAAAGATGTTGTAACGCGCCTGCATGGGCTTCATCGACGCGATCGCGTTGATGGTAAGGGTTTCGGCCCATTCGGCCACGTTCGGCCCTTCGAGAACGAATTGCGCCATGTGCGAGAGATCGAAGAGCCCGGCACGATGGCGTACCGCGTCGTGTTCCTGCAGAATGCCCGTGTACTGCACCGGCATCGCGAAGCCGGCAAACGGCACCATGCGCGCTCCCGCGCGAACGTGCTCGTCGTGCAGCGCGGTGCGCCGCAGATCGGTCGATACGGTCATGACATGTCGTCCTTCGAGTGGAGCGCCGCCTTCGGCGTCTTTTCGTGCGGGTAGGTGTTGAGGAAGTTGAGCGTCGCGTGCGCGACGAGTTTGCCGTTGCTCCGCACCTGCACCTCACCGAAACAGATGCGGCGGCCGGAACGCAGCACCGTCGCTTCGGCGATCAGATCGTGGGGCGGCAGGGCGGGCGCAAGGAAATTGCATTGCAATGCCACGGTAACGGTATCTTGCTCGCGCCCGTAGATCGAGGCCAGCGCCACGTAAAAGACCGTGTCGCAGAGGCTGACGATCGCGCCGCCGTGTACCGCCCCGGCGCCGTTGGCGATCTCGGGGCGAAAGGGCATACGCATCACCGCTCGTCCGCGTTCGACCTTTTCGAGCTTCAGGTCGAGCAGCTTGACGAAGTGCGACTTTTCCTTCTCCCAGCGATGCGGAGCTTCAGCAAAATCGTGCGTCATGGGCCTCCGGAAGCGTAAGCCGGAACGGCTAGCGCCGTCTATGACATTTAAGAGAAAACCGGCCCCGAAGCCGCAAGAGCCCGGCGCAGGTAGAGCGGCAACGAGAAGAGCCGGCGATGGGTTTGCCCGTCGTAGAAAAAGTTCTCGCCCCGCAGTTTGCCGCAGTAGGCATCGATCGCGGCCGGGTCGAGCGCGGCGAGATCGACGCTGTCGCTGCAGGCGAGGAAGGCCCACTCCGTATCGAAGGCCGGTACGTGCTGCGAGAAGCTGCTGACGTACCGGTAATGCTGCCGCAGCGTACGCGCCATCTTACAGTGCAGCGAAAGATTGTGGAACGCGGTCGTGCTCGCTTGCAACACGTAGATGCCGTCGTCGGCGAGACGCGACTTGATGAGCCCAAAGACGTCGTTGTTGAAGAGGATGTTGCTCGGCGAATCTTCGAGCGGCTCGGTGAGGTCGGAGATGATGACCCCGTAGCGATCGCGATCCTCGCGCATGAACGCGAGCGCATCGCCCACGATCACCCGTGCGCGCGGCTCGTCGAAGGCGCCGTCCGACCATTCCGGCAGATAGCGCTTGGAGAGATCGACGACGAGGCCGTCGATATCGACCATCGTGCAACGCGTGACGTCAGGATGACGCAGCACCTCGCGCAGCGTCGCGCCCTCACCGCCTCCGAGAATCAGCACGTCACGACGGTCGCGCGCACCCGCCATCGCGGGATGCACGAGCGTTTCGTGATAGATCTTCTCGTCGTTCTGCGAGCTCTGCGTGTCACCGTCGAGGATGAGCATCTTGCCGAAGACCGGCGTGCTGATCACGGAGACTTGCTGAAACTCCGAGTGTCCCGCGTAGTACACGTGGTCGATGGCATGGTGGTGCCGTTCGGTAGGAGCGGACTCCTCAACGTACCATTGCCAGTATTCGGTCTTCGGCATAGCGGGCTCGGGGTTTCGCCACACGGCAGGCGCTCCCCGCGAGGAGCACCTGCTGCGATGCTATCGGCGGCGTTCCGAGAGGCGGTGCATCAGCACGAAGTTGTTTGCGATGACGCTCTGAACGTACGGCGCGATGGCCGCGGGGAGCGTCACCGGCGTCGCATTGGCGTAGCGGGCCATGCCGTTCTGGACGACGTCGTGGATGCTCGTTCCGAAGTAGTCCCCGACCGTCGCTGCGGGCGCGGTTGCCTGGATTGCGAAGCCCGCCGCGTACGTCACCGTGAAGCCCGCCGCGCGCAACTGCGACGCGACGTTCTGTAGGTCGCTCGCGAGCGACGGATTGCTGCGCAGGATCAACGTCACCGCGATCGGCGATGGCGACGTGCGCACGCCGAGATCGCGCTCACCGGGAACATGGACGACGTTTGCAAGCGTCGTGGCTCGCGCCGCGGCATAGCCCTGAGCGCGCACGGCCATCATGCCCGGTACCCGGACGCTCTGCGGCTTGCCGTTCGCGCAGAGGGTTTGCGCGATCGGCATACCGAGCGGGATGCCGACACCGCTCACGTTATCGGGACCGGCCAAGGCCTGGTAGGGCGTCCCGTCGGGTGCGGTCGCGTAGTAGTTCGAACCCGTGGTGACGTCCAAGAAGTCGGCGGGGCGACGCTGGTACGCCAGATAGAAGAGGCCCTGCGGGGACGAGAACGCGGTCGGAATCGCTCCGCCGCAGTACTCGCTGATCTCGGCAATCAACGCTGCGGCTTGCGGCGTGCCCCACGACGTGCCGTCGAAGTAGGCGGCAACGCCGCGGTCGATCGTGTACGCGTTGACCGCAGGCAGCGCGATATCGGGCACGTTGCGCATCGTCGCCGATGCAAATCCGCTCACGCCGACCTGAGGCGTCGGAATCGCGAAGGTCGTCGAGACGCCGCCGCCACCCGCACCGTTCGGGTCGCTCCACACGGCCGTATTCGTAATGCTCTTGTCGGTTTGCGTACCGCCGACGCCGATCGCGTTCGGGTCGGAGCCGGGATAGTTCACGCCGGGCGAATTCACGGGGGCGGGCGACGGCATTCCCACGTAGCACTCGTTGCCCTGATCGCCGCCGGCGGCGACGACGTAGATGCCCGCCTGCGCGAGCTTTGCGATATTCGATGAATCGGGTTGCGTGAAGTCTTGGCCGTTATAGTTCTCGCAACCGCCAAACGAGACGCTGAGCGCCACGATGTTGTACTTCGCCGCATCGGCGAGCACTTGGCTATACACAAGATTGAACGACTGATCGGTAAGATCGGGCATCACGTAGAAGCGAATGGTCGCTCCCGGCGCGAGCCCCGACACCGTCTCCACGTCGAGCGTCGCTTCGTCCTTCCCCCCTGGATCGGGGGAGGGCGAGGCGCCCACGTACACGGGCGTGTAGGGCGTCGTTTGGGTGATCCCCAGGCTCGAAAGATAGGCGGCGACATCGCTCTGCGCCGGTGGTGCGTCGCCCAGGATCGCGACCGTGTAGCCTTTGCCGTCGTAGCCACTCTGCACGGGATACTGAAGTGCGTGCGCGATATCGTACGCGCCCCAGCCCTTCGGCGGCGAGATCGCCGGCAACGTGGGATCGGGACCGGGAATCAACGTGGCGAGCGCCGAGGGAGCCGGCGTCGGCGTCTGCAGCATCGTCGCGTTGGTGACCACGGCGAAGGTGTAGGTTGCTCCCGCTGCGAGCGCGAGCGCCGGCCGGAACGGGACGCCGGCGGGAAACGCAAGCGAGGTCGCACCGCTCGCTACTGGGATCTCTTCTGCCGAGACCCAGCCGTTCGTCGCGCCGGTGTAGTACACGATATCGGCATAGCCGCCGCTCGCAAGCGGCGCCGCAAGTCCTACCGTCGTGGCAGGCACGTTCGCAAGCGTCATCGCGGCACTACTTTGGAAGGTCAGGTATTCAATCGTGGTCACATTCGCGCCGAGCACTTGCGCGCGCATCGCGTGCGCCTGCGGCACGGGTATGCTCCCCGCCGCCGAGCCCGACGCGGCAACGCTGACCGTCGTCGCGACGGTACTCACCGGCACCGTCAGGGTCGTCGTTCCGGCACTACCTGCCGCGCCGAGCGTGAACGTGGTCGAACTGGAGAGCGAGAGCGGCCCCGAGGTCGCGGTTGGAAGCGCTGGAACGCTTGCGGTGTTCGTCGGCACGGGTGTCGGGATGACCCCTCCACCGTTGCCACCTCCGCCGCCTCCGCCACCGCCGCCGCACGCAACGAGTGCCGCACAGGTCAGGACGGCAAAAACGCCGCCGACTCGCAAACCCAATCGCCGATTCATAGTCCGGCCTAGGTTGGCTACGTGTGCCACAATTCTTGCGGATCGGCGCTCGGGCTGCATGAAAAAGCGCTACGGCTGCATGCCGTAGCGCTTGGGAATCCGCTCGCGTTGTGCGTCCTACGCGGAGAGCGCGGTCGTCTCGTGATCTCGGGTGACGACGTGGGTGAAGTGCCCTGCCGGCTGCGCGATCCCGCGCTTCACTTCGGTCGTCAACATCGTCGTCGCGTCGAGTGCCTTGGCGGCAAACTCGCACGCGAGCCACGGATCGGTGTGGTCGCCGCACGTGTAGAAATCCATCGCGGCGTAGCCCGTCTCGGGCCAGGTGTGGATCGAGAGGTGCGACTCCGCGAGTACGACTACGCCGGAGACGCCCTGGGGTTCGAAGCGATGGAATGCCACCTCCATCACCGTCGCTCGCGATGCCTTGGCCGCGCCGATCATCATCTCGCGGACCGCATCCACATCCGTGAGCTTGGCTGCATCGCAGCCTGACAACTCACACACAATGTGCGTACCGAGTGCCTTCAATTTTTTACCGCTCTCCTGGACCCTCGGGGGAAATCCCACCTCCGGACTTCGTCGGCTGGCGCCTGCAGTGCAGTCACGTCCCCGACCTATCGACGAGCTCTTGCCGGCGCTTTTCGGTGCACGGGCGACTCGCCGCGATGGCGCGAAAAGGGCGCGCCCACCCCATACCGTCGGCCTCGGCGTCCCCTCACGGCGACCCAAGGTCCGGCGAACATGATAGCCCCTGCAGCCCCCCCTGTCTAGCCCTTTCCGGCACCCGGGTACGCCAACGAGCCCGGGGAGATTATGAAGTTATAGCTTAACTATCTTGACTATGCTCCGGGGCGGGGGTACCCTCAAGGAGCTATGACGACCGAGCTCCAGCCCCCCATCTCCGACGATTACCGTCACGGGTTTCACGACCCCGAGAACTACGTCTTTAAGTCGGACAAGGGACTGACGCGCGAGATCGTCGAGCGAATCAGCGCAATGAAGAACGAGCCCGCGTGGATGCGCGAGTTCCGCCTGAAAGCCTACGAGCTCTTCATCCAAAAGCCGATGCCGACGTGGGGCGACACCAAACTGCTCTCCGAGATCGACTTCGCCGACATCCACTACTTTGTCAAATCGACCGATAAGACCGAACGCTCGTGGGACGACGTTCCCGACGATATCAAGCGCACGTTCGATCGTCTGGGCATCCCCGAGGCTGAACGCAAGTTCCTCGCCGGCGTCTCCGCGCAGTACGAGTCGGAAGTCGTCTATCACAACGTCAGTAAGGAGCTCGAGGCGCAGGGCGTCTTCTTCTGCGACATGGATACGGCGGTCAAGCAATACCCCGAGATCGTCCAGAAATATTTCGCGACCGTCATCCCCGCGAACGACAACAAGTTCGCGGCACTGAACTCGGCTGTGTGGTCGGGCGGATCCTTCGTGTACGTTCCACCGGGCGTCGAAGTGAAGATGCCGCTCCAGGCCTACTTCCGCATCAACGCCGAGAACATGGGCCAGTTCGAGCGCACGCTGATCATCGCCGACAAGGGCGCAAAGGTGCACTACATCGAGGGTTGCACGGCGCCGAAGTTCTCGACCTCATCGCTGCACAGCGCGGTCGTCGAACTGATCGCGCTCGACGACGCGTCGATTCGCTATACGACGATTCAGAACTGGTATCGCAACATCTATAACCTCGTTACCAAACGCGCGGTCGCGCAGAAGAACGCCACCGTCGAATGGGTGGACGGCAACATCGGCTCGAAGCTCACGATGAAGTACCCGGCGATCTATTTGATGGGCGAGGGCGCGCGCGGCGAGATTCTCTCCATGGCCTTCGCCGGCGAAGGTCAGCATCAGGATGCGGGCGCTAAAGTGATCCATGCCGCACCGCACACCACCTCGGTCGTCACCAACAAGAGCGTAAGCGCCCACGGTGGCAAGACCACCTATCGCGGTCTGGTTGAGATTTTTCCCGGCGCGATCGGCGCGAAGACGCGCGTGAAGTGCGATGCGCTCATCATGGACGACCATTCGTCGAGCGATACGAAGCCGACGATGAAGATTCACGAGCAGAACGCCACCGTCGAACACGAAGCGAGCGTCTCGAAGATCGGCGAGGACCAACTTTTTTACGCGATGTCCCGTGGCCTCTCCGAGGCCGACGCGACCGCGTTGATCGTCAACGGATTCTTTGACTTCTTCGTCAAAGAATTGCCCATGGAGTACGCGGTCGAGTTGAATCGTCTGGTGAAGATGGAAATGGAAGGCGCGGTCGGCTGATCGTGCCCAGAACGCGAGCTCTCGTCGCCGCGTTCCTCCTTCTCCTCATCGTCGTCGCAACGCCCCCTCCGGCCGACTCCTGGACGCTCGTCTGCGAAGCGGCGGCGCCCGCGACGATGGTCGATAGCGTCGATTCCGCCACCGCATTCCCCGGCATGCGTTTTCGTTTCAAGCTTACGCAAACGGTGCGCCTCAACGGCCATCTCGTTCCGAAAGGCACGATCGGTTATGGCTTCGTACGTCAAGTGAGTGCCGCGAGCAATCGCAATCGCAACGGCTCGCTCGAACTCGAGATGCGCGAGGTGATCTACCACAACGTCGCGATCCAAGTGATGGCCGATCCGCGAGAGAGCTCGATATGGGCGCCCGCAATGACGCTCACCGAACGTGCCGTGGGGTACATTCCAATCGCCGGGTTGATCCGCACCGCGGTCAACGAGATTCGCGACGGCCGCAACGTAACGATCGGCCCGGGGTTCAACTTTCACGTCGTCGCGATCGGCGACCCGAGGAGTATGGAGCCGTGTCACAAAGTCGGCGAGTGACATGGAACGACGACTCGCACGCACCACCGACATCCCGCCCGGCACCGCGAAGCCGTATCCCGCTGATGGGATCGACATCCTGATCTGCCACGTCGGCGACGCTTTTTACGCAATCGAGGACGTTTGCACGCACGACGGCGCACCGCTCGATCAGGGTGAGCTCGACGGGCGCTGCGTGGTCTGTCCGCGTCACGGGGCGACCTTCGATGTGGAGACGGGCGCCGCGACGCTCCCGGCCGTCGAGCCCGTCGTGACGTTCGCGGTGCGCGTCGTCGGCGAAGATATCTTCGTCGAATGCTGATCCGCGGCGCCCTGCGCGCGCTCGGCATCGTCGGGCTCGTCGCGCTCCTCGCAATCGGGGGGTACGCGCTCAACATCTGGCGCGGCATGCACGCGGCCGCACGCGTGAGCGGAACCCTTGCCGGAACCGGTGTCTTTGCGCCGGTACAGATCGCGCGTGACGCGCGTGGCGTACCGCACATCCGCGCCGCAAACGAGCACGATCTCTTCCTCGCGCAGGGCTATGTCGAAGCCTCCGACCGGCTCTTTCAAATGGACCTGCTGCGCCGGTACGTGTATGGCGAGCTCTCCGAAGTGCTCGGCAGCGCCACCGTGCATGCCGACGAGACCGCGCGCGTCGTCCCGGTCAAGCAACTCGTCGAGGAGCAATGGCAGCGCATGGATGCACACGACCGCATGCTGCTCCAAGCCTTTGCCGACGGCGTCAATCTTGCGATGGCCCGCGAGACGACGCCGGTGGAGTTTCGGATTCTACTCTATAAGCCGCGTCCGTGGCGCCCGCAGGACACCCTCGCCGTCGGGTTTGCGACGGTACTCGAACTCGTCGATGGTTGGAACGATGTCGCCGGGCGCGTCGGGCGCACGTCGCCGCTCTCCGATCCGTGCTTCGACGCGCCCGTCACCGATGGGCTTGCGGGGATCGCGAATCCCGCACGCTGCACGGTACGCGCCGAACGTACGGCGCTGCTCGAGGAGTTACGCGATACCCGGCCACCGATCGGCAGCAACGAGTGGGCCGCCGGCAGCGCGCACACCACGACCGGTCGCGCGCTGCTCGCAAACGATCCCCACCTGCGCCTGCAAATTCCCGGCGTGTGGTATCTGGCCGATCTCGAAGCGCCGGGCTTTCATGCAGCGGGCGCGATCCTCGCGGGGACGCCGGGCATCACGCTCGGGCACAACGATCGCCTTGCTTGGGCCGCGACAAACGGCACCGTCACATCGCTCTCGGTCTTTGATGCGCCACCGCATCTGGACGCGGCGAGATGGAAGCGCGAAACGATTCATGTCCGCTTCGGGCACAACGTGACCTATCGCTATTACCGCGGCGTGCGCGATTTCGGAGCGACGGTCAACGTGGAAGGCCGACCACGCTTCGTACTCGTGCGCTGGCGTGCCTATAGCCACCCGGACTCCCCGATCCCGACGTTCGATCGACTCGATCGCGCGCAGACGATCGCGCAGGCGGTCAACGCATTGCGCGCCTATCCCGGCCCCACGCAGAACTTTGCGCTCGCCGATACCAGCGGCCGCGCCGCCTACTACCTCGCAGGCGAGATTCCGAACGATCCGCTCTGGTCGCGCAGCATCCATCCGGCAAGCGACCTTTCGCACACGTACGCGCCGGTGCCGTTCGACCGGCTGCCGCACGTCGCCGCATCCCGGCATGCCGTGGTCTGGACCTCGAACAACAAAATGTATGGCCCTTCGTATCCGCTGCGATTGAGCGCACAGTTTGCCCCACCGTACCGCGCGTATCGCGTCGCCGAGATGCTGCGCGCGCGCAAAAACTACGACGTCGCCTACTTCGCGCGCATGCAGATGGACACGCGCTCGGTCGCCGAAGAGCAGCTTGCGCGCATGATCGTCGCGGGCGCACGGCGCATCTGGCTTCCTCCGGACGAACGCAGCGACGTTCGCATCCTCGCGCGCTGGAACGGGCGCTTCGATCCCGGCTCTACCGCAGCCACGATCGCCTTCGACGCACGGCAGAAATTGAGTGCGATCGCGTATTCGGGATTCATGACGGCCCTCGTGGGAGCGCGCGAGCGCGCGTTGCCGGTGGCGGCCCTGCTGCCGAAACGCGCACGCGTCATGCCATGGGGCTCGGCCGGCGCGATTACGGTACAGCATCCGCTCGCCGCACTTGGCCTATCGTTCTTGAACGGTACGCGTTTTGCCGGGGACGGAGACGCGTTCACCGTGCACGTCCAAAACGTCGGATTTTCGCAGAGTTTTCGCGCGGTATGGGATGTCGGCAATTGGGACGCGGGCGGCATCACGATTCCGCAAGGCGAATCGGGCGAACCCGGCTCCGGTCACTACGTCGATGAAGCATCCGCATGGGTGCGAGGCACGTTGATACCGTTGCCGTTCAGCAACGCGGCAGTCAAGGCCGCAACGGTACACACGCTCACCCTCCTGCCATAAACCGCCAGACAAAAAACGCAAAGCCGACGAGCGTTGCGGCGGCCATACCGATCGCGGTTGCGAAGTAGTAGAGCGCATGATCCGAGCGGTTGCGTGCCGCGCTAACGATGCCGCCGACGACCGCGACGATTCCGAGCACCATCCACAGCACGAAGCCGGGCGGCCCGAGATAGGCAACAGCAACGACACTGAGCGCAGCGAGCACGACGACGGTGGCCAAGGCGCCCCCGAGCACGCGAAGGCGGGACGCGGGTTGTGCGTACCTCACAACGCCGACCCGAGGAAGGACCAGATGCGCTTCCAGGCCGCGGTCGCAGCCGCAGCGTTGCCGTCGGGCGTGCCGCCGAACATCATCGTGACGCCCCCTTCGCTGACCGCTTCGAGCGCACTCTTCGGCCCGTGCGTTGCCACGATGAAGAAGTGTCCGGCCCCGGGATAAACGTACGCCCGGTCCTTATACCGGTGATGATGCGCGCGTAGATACGCCATAGCAAGGTCGCAGTGCGCGGAGGAATCCCACATTGCATCGTCCTTTCCGGCAAGACAGAGCACCGGCCCGTGAATACGCTCAAGATGTATGAACGCCGCGCGCGTCGCTGCGGGATCGTCCTTGCGCGAGGCCTCGTAAAATGGGGTGAGCGTAACCGGTTGACGGTTCATCACCTCCATACCGATCTGCATCCCCGCCTGCGGGTCGGGTGCAACACACGGAAGCGGCGTACCGTGCCACGACCATGCGCAGCCCGTAGGCACGTCGTTGACGCCCAGGCCCATATACATGATCGGCGACGGCACGATGCCGATGGCGGCGGTGATCTGCGGATATGTCGCCGCGGCAAGATAAGCAAACTCTCCGCCGCGCGAGATACCGACGATCGCAATATGCTTTGCATCGACATCGGCTCTGCGCGTCAGCGCGCCGAGCGCCCGGCCGACCGTCTCAACCGGAATGTTGACGAGCGTCTGCGGCAGTCCGGGCAGACCGAAGTACGCAATCGATGCCGCAACGTAACCGTGTTTGACGAATCGCGGCAGCAACGGCTCCCAGCGGTTTCCGCCGTCGGATCCGCCGAGCATGATGACGAGCGGACGGCGTTTCGCGTCGTGCGGAGCACACACGGTTCCGACGAATGGCGTGGTTACGCGCGTACACCCGGCAGGTGGATGCGGCGGAACGACGAGCGTCGCCGCCAACAGAAGATTAAGCATACCGGGTCCTTTCATCGCGACGATATCCGACAATCGCGATCGCGGCGAACGCAATGGCATACAGAGCGAGCACGACGCCTGCATGGAATGCGTCGTGCGGTTGCGCGACACTCCATAAGAGCTCGCCATATTGACGCGTCGGCGTAAAGGGCGAGATGGCCGCCGCGATCGACGGCAGGAACTGCGGCGGCATCCAGAAGCCGCCCACGAAGAGTCCAAGGAGATAGAGCACGTTCGTCACCGGAAGCGCGCCACGCGGCGCCACCCAATAGGCGATTGCAAGGCCGATCAGCACGAACGGGATCGCACCGATCACCGCAAAGAGCGCGAGCATCCCCCACTGCGCCGCATCGAGTGATACCGGCGTCAGCAGCCGCGCGGTGAGCGCTACGAGCCCGGCCGACGCCATGCCGAAGATCAACGCGACCACGACGCGCGCGGCAAAACGTGTCGCCACGCTCACCGGCAACGCGCGCAGGTAGCGTTCCCAAGGGCGTCCGCGTTCGACCGCGACGCCAACTCCGAACTGAAAGAGCGTGACGCCGATCATCGCAAACCCGACATACGAGCAGACGAGAAAATTCGCGGCGCCGCTCCCCGTGTGGGCGTACGTCATTGCAAAGATCAAGAAGAACATCGTGGGAAAGAGCACCGTCGGGATGAGAAATGACGGCGTGCGCATCAGATCGCGTAAGATGGCGGCAACGTGCGCACGTAGTAACGTCAGGTTCATGAGCGGTTCCCTCCGACGAGATCCAGGAAGACCTCTTCAAACGACGATTGCGTGATGCGCAGATTGGAGAACGGGGTAGCCGAAGCGACGAGCGCGCGGACGTATGCATCCGTGTCGTCGGTGGTTACGACGGTCCTCCCGTCGGGCGTGCGGCTGGTCGCGCCCTCGGGCACGAGATGCACGAGTGGAGCGCCAATGTACTCAAGACGGCACGCGCCGAAGCGCTCGCGGAACGCCCTGGGGGCGCCGTCGAAGCGGAGTTCGCCGCCGTCGATGACGATGATGCGCGTGGCAAGCGCCTCGGCTTCTTCGAGATAGTGAGTAGTGAAAAGCACGCAACGCGTCTCGTCCGCGGCGTGACGGATCTGCTCCCACAGCGCACGCCGCGCCTCCACGTCGAGCCCGGTGCTCGGTTCATCGAGCATCACGACCGACGGGTTTCCGACGAACGCGAGCGCCAACGCTACGCGCCGTTGCTGGCCGCCGGAGAGTTCGCCCACGCGCTTATCGGCGAGTTCCGTGAGATCGAACGTCGCCAAGATCTCTTTCGCTGCGACCGGAGTAGGGTAGTGTGCCGCCGCAAGTGCAAGGAGCTCGCTGACGCGCAAGCCGTCGGGGAATCCGGTGTGCTGCGGCATGGCGCCGACGTGGACGCGCGCGTTGCGTGTGGTCGGCGCGTGCCCGCGGATCGAGGCGCTTCCCGCATCGGGAGCGCGCAGACCAAGGAGCAATTCGATCGTCGTGGTTTTGCCCGCGCCGTTGCGGCCGAGCAGTGCGACGATCTCACCGGGTTCGACGCGAAACGTTACGTCGTAGACCGCGCGGACCGTTCCGTAGCGCTTTTCAAGCGCGTGTGCTTCAATAAGGCTCACGATGCTTCTCCTTTGGTTCCGGCGAGCAGTCCCTCGAGTTGACGGACGTGCGCGATGAAGGCGGTGCGGCCGCGCTCGGTGAGCGCATACCGCGAGAGCGGGCGGCGATTGACGAAGGTCTTTTCCTCGGTGACGTAGCCGGCTTCGATGAGCTTTCCGAGATGGGCGCCGAGATTTCCATTGGTCGTTTCGATCGAGCGCTGCAACGCGGTAAAGCTCACCCACTCGTCACCCAAGAGCTCGGCGATGATGCTGAGCCGAATTTTCGAGAGTAGCAACTCGTCCATGACGTCGCTAGTCGCGCGCCAGCATGTCGGTGACGCCGAATCCCGCGTATCCCAGGTACATGCCGGCTGCGAGCGCGTACCCCGCGACCGGAAGGTTGAAGTTCGCAAAGGCGATCGAAGCAAGCATCATGATGCCGCCGACCTGCGCACGCCGGTTTCCATGCGCACCGATATAGAAGAGCACGATCGACGCAGCAACACTCCAGACCGCGGCCTGCGCCCATTGCGCAAAGATGTTCCCACCGATCAGGTTCACGGCGAGCGCCATCGCGAGCGTCAGCCACAGCACGGTGATAAACTCGCGCTGCAGAAACGACATCCGCCCGTCCTGGCGGCACCGCCGTGCGAAGAGCGTGGAGCCCACGATTCCCGCGACGACGAGCACGGGGCCGAGCCACATGGCCGACGGCGGGACACGCCCATCGCTCGCAAGCTGAGAGAGCAGATCGAGCGTTCCCGAGATCAATCCCCACAGCACGAAGAACTCGCCCCCCGCCTCGAGCTTGCGCGACGAGGCAGCCACGATCCGTTCGACCATCTCCAAGTGCTCTTGCGCGTCCGATGCGTTCACGAGAACCTCCAGGCATAGATTAGTCTATATTTCAGAATCATCTGCATGATACAACCGCCGAGCATGGGTGTCAACTGCGCCGGAGCAGGCTTCGACGTTGACACCCCCATGGGCACGCTGGTAATGTATGGCAGTTATGTACGCGATCATTGAGACCGGCGGCAAGCAAGTGCGCGTCGCCGAGGGTGAGATCATCCGCACCGATCTCGTGGATGCCGAAGTCGGCACCGACGTGACGTTCGACAAGGTTGTGCTCGCGAGCACGGGCGGCGACCTCAAGGTCGGCACCCCGACGCTCAACGGCGCCTCGGTCACGGGCACGGTTCTTCGCCAGGCAAAAGACAAGAAGATTCTCGTCTTCCGCTACAAGCCGAAGAAGCGCGTTCGCAAACTGAACGGCCACCGTCAGCGCTTCGCCGAAGTCAAAATCACGAAGATCAGCGTCTAGCGGCTCGCCGCCGATGCTCGAAGTGACCTTTTACCGGGACGGCCGCGATCGGCTGTCCCGGTTTTGCGCTTGCGGCCACGCCGAGTTCGCCGAACACGGCGAGGATATCGTCTGCGCGGCGGTCTCCGCGATCTTGCAAGCCGCGCGTTTGGGCCTTGAAGCCCATGCACGGATCGCGTGCGAAGTCGAGCAGCACGCTGGCAACCTCGATCTGCGCATCCCCGAAGCGGCGCGCGCGGATGCCGCGGTACAGGCGATCGTCGCCACGGCGGAGCTCTCCGTCGAACAGATCGCGCGACAGTACCCGGCGCACGTAACATACCGGCGCCAAACCGGGTAACATAGGCAGCGTACCGAAGGAGGACCCAATGTCAGACAGTTTTCGCGCCACGCCGCCCGAGCAGCAGTGGTCTGGATCGAGCGGCAACGGCAACAGCCAGCACAGCGCCTTCGGCAACGAGCCGCCTCATGACGGCGAAGAGAATGAAGTCGGAAAAGCGCTGCTCGTCGGCGTCCTCGGCGGCCTCGTCTCTGCGGCCGGATATCTGATCTATCGCCGTCTTCCCGACGAGCAAAAGGAGCGGTTGCACGCGCAGGTGCGCACCGCCGTCGCCGACCGCATCAACGAGATCCGGCAAAACTTCAACATCTAAGCGTCGCGAGGTCGCGCGTCGTACGAGAGCGGGCACTGATCGTCAACGATGACGGCTGCCGCTCTCGTTTTGTTATACGCTTGCGCACTGCAAGCGTTTAATCCGCATCTCGACGGAACGCGCGCCGCAACGCTCGCGCGCGTCACGCTGCGCGAAGCCGATCGCGAGCGGCTCGACGCCCGCCTGCTCGTGGCCCTAATCGCGGTCGAATCGTCGTGGCACGAGCACGCCGTCTCCCCGGCCGGCGCGCGGGGTTTGGGGCAACTGATGCCGGCGACCGCAGGGGCGCTGCGCGTCGATCCGGACGACCCCGAGGCCAACATCCACGGCGTAGCCGTGCACGTGCGCGGGTTGCTCGCGCGCTACGCGGCCCTCGACCGGTACGACCGCTACGTCGACGCGATCGCCGCCTACAACGCGGGCGCGGGAGCGGTGGACCGCTACGGCGGCGTACCGCCCTACCCGGAGACGCGCGCCTACGTCCGGCGCGTTATGGCGCTTTGGCGCCGTCTTTCGGGGCGCTAGGCTCGTCCGGCGGCGCCGGCAGCGAGTGGACGACCGGCTCGGTGTCGGCGGCGCGCTCCATCTCGGCGATGAAACTCTGCGAGGTGTTCTGTACCTCGCGCATCACCCGACCAAACTGACGCATCATCTTCGGCAGCTGATCGGGCCCAAAGAGCAAGAGCGCCAGCACCGAGACGACCATGATGTCGGGAACGGAAAACATGACCTCCCTCACTTGGCGAGAAGGGTGCCCTTCTCCGGGTGTGCAAGCATGCACGTCCGCCGTGAAGATCATTTACACGCGGGGCAACCGGACCGAGACGCTCGCCTCGCTTGCGACCCTTCGCAAAATCCTCACCCGCTTCGTCGCGCACCGAGTCTTCTACGAAGTCTCGAGCCGAAGCAAACGCGGGCACGAATTCTTTTCGGCCAAAAACGTCTTCGTCGTCGGATCGGTCGAGGTGACCAACTACGAGCACCTCAAGATTCTGCTCTTCGACGCCAACAACCAAGCGCACTCGCTCGAGATCTTGAATCCGCAGACGATGCGCATTTACGACGAACTTCCCGGGCGCGGCTTCGCCGTATCGTTCATCTGCGAACATGAGGCGGGCGAGACGCGCTGCTACTTACGCGACGAAGGTGAAGACGAGAGCGGCATCAAGGAACAGACCGCGCTCGAACACATTACGCTGCCGCAACTCTTCGAATACCTCGAAGAGATTACGTGCGTCGAAGGTCCCGCTCGTAAGCGCTGATCGCGTCGGTGATCGCGCCCGGCGCGATGTGCATCTGCGCAAAGATGCCCGGCGAACGTACGGCGTCGGCCGTTATGCCGAGGGCAAGATGTTTGGCCAGATATGCTTCACCCTCACCGACGCGCCGTGCGCCCTCGATCCAGGCGGCGTGCGCCTCGCGACTGAGCCACACGCTACGCGTTCCATCGGGTGTTTTGAACGCAAGCGTATTGAATCGCAAAAGCCCCGCGCGCTCGCCCGGACGCATGTGCGGTTCGGGCACGCGCGATGCCGTCAAGCGCGTACCCGCATCCTCGGGAAGCGCGTACTGGTCGAGTTTCTCGCGCGGTAGCGCCTCGGCTAGCACGGGCCCGAGCGTCGCGTCATCGAGCAGTGCAAGCAGCAGCGTACGCACCGTGATGAACGGCTCGCGCAGCGTCCCGGCGATCTCGGCGGCGTGTCGCATCAAGCCGAGAAGCTCGCTTGAGAGCGGTATCTGCTCGCTGGTCTCGCTCATGTGCGCCTCCTTGGCTTCATGCGCCGCCGCCCCTCCAACCGCTGCGCCGCGCGCAGCGCCCGCACGGCGTCGGCGTGGCGGCCAAGGTGCTTGTAGGCGACGCCGAGATTGAATCGCGCGGGCGCGTAGGCCTCATCGCAGGCGAGCGCGCGTTCGTAACAGACAATCGCAGCTCCGGCGTCACCCGCTTCGAGCGCGAGGTTTCCCAGATTCATGTGCGCCGCGGCGTGCGACGGGTCGAGTTCGAGCGCCGCGTCAAAATCGCCGCGCGCTTGCGCGTGGCGGCCAAGCGAGACCCGCGCGACGCCGCGCTTATTGAGCAGGAAGGCGTGCTCGGCAGCGTCGAGCCCCGGCGCCGACGCCAAGGTCTCGAGCAGCTCCTCGGCCTCGGCAAAGCGGCCCGCGCGCAGGAGCCACAGGGCGCGCTCGCGCGGTTCTTCGGGCGGACGGAAAGCGAAAAGGCGCCACAACGTGAACATCGCAGGTGCATGTTCACGATCGACGTCGTCTCGCTCTTCCCCGAGGTCTTTGCCCCCTTCGTCGGGCTCTCGATCATCGGCCGTGCCGTCGAGGCCGGAATCGTGGACGTACGCTACCACCATCTCCTCGACGCACTGCTCGGCGCGGAGCGCGCCGACGACGATCCCTACGGGGGCGGGGCGGGCATGGTGATGCGGATCGAGCCCGTGGCACGCGTTCTCGACGCAATCCTGGCGCATGCCCCGGCGGGCGAACGGCGGGTGATCGCGGTACCGAGCCCCGCCGGCAAGCGCTTCGAGCAGTCGGATGCCCGGCGCTTCGCCGGACTCGACCGCCTCGTTCTCATCTGCGGCCACTACGAGGGCATCGACGAACGCCTGACCGAGCTCTATCCCGTGGAGGAGTACTCACTCGGGGACTTCGTCCTCACGGGCGGCGAGCTGCCGGCGCTTGCCTTCATGGACGCCACGGTGCGCCTGCTCGAAGGGGCGATCGCCCCGGAGTCAGCCGAGGCTGAGTCGTTCTCCGAGGGCCTCCTGGACTATCCGAGCTACACGCGCCCACCGGTTTTTCGCGGCGTAGCCGTTCCCGAGGTGTTGCTCTCCGGCAACCACGCCAAGATCGCCGAATGGCGGCGGGCCCAATCGCGCGCCCGCACCGCGGCAAGGCGAAAGGACTTGCTCGGCGGCGGCTAAGCGTGATATATTGCCGAGGTTGTCATGCCGGGGGTCCCGCCTTCGGCTTCTTCTTCGTCTTAGCAGAGATTTGCCATGAACGTCATCGACGTACTGAACAAGGAACAGCTCAAGGACTCGGTCCCCGAATTCCGCCCGGGAGACACCGTTAAGGTGTACTCGAAGGTCGTGGAAGGCGGCAAAGAACGCATTCAAATGTTCGAAGGCGTCGTGACCGTACGCAAGGGCGGCGGCGCTCACGAGTCGATCACGGTGCGCCGCGTGGCGCACGGCGTCGGCGTCGAGAAGTCGTTTCTACTGCACAGCCCGCGCGTCGAGCGCATCGAAGTGAGCAAGCGCGGCATCGTCCGTCGCAGCCGCCTCTACTATTTAAGCGAGAAGATCGGCAAGGCCGCTCGCATCAAAGAGAAAAAGGCCGTCAAGCAGTAGCCCTGACGCCGCTGCAGATTCTCGGGCTGGTCGCGGTCTTCGCAGTAGCCCGGCTCATCATCGGTCTGAAAAGCTTTACGGCCGGCGACGCAACGTCGTCGGCCGTTACTGCTTTGCGCGACTATCTCGACGCATTCATCGTGGCGGGGCTCGTCGCGCTCCTTTTGATAACCTTCGTCATCCGCACGTACTATATTCCGTCGATCTCGATGATCCCGACGTTGCGCGTGGGCGACGTGCTGCTGGTCGATCAGCTCGATTATCGCCTTCACAACCCACGGCCGGGAGACGTGGCCGTCTTCGTGCCACCGGTTCCGTCGCAGGGTGACGATTTCATCAAGCGCGTGATCGGCGTGCCCGGCGACGCCATCCGCATCTCCGATGGCGTCGTGTATCGTAACGGGGTAGCGCTCGCCGAACCCTACGAAAACGAGCAACCGAAGTACGATCTTTCGATCAAAAACTACGACATTTACGTCGATGGCACGCCCCTCGACCCCACCCAAGCAAACATCCCGCCCAGAGCCCTTTGGCAAAATCCCAACCGGATTCCCAAGGGTTTTTACTTCATGCTCGGCGATAATCGCAATTATTCCGACGACTCGCACGTGTGGGGCTTCGCGCAGGCTCACGGCCGATTTGTGGCCGGCCCGCTTGCACGCACCACGGTAAAGGCGTCGTTCGTGGGCCGCGCGTTCATGGTCTCTTGGCCGTTCGGTCGTCTGCACATCATTCACTAACGCACGTATTAAAGAGAGTCACGAATCAGCACATGACGCCTCAGGAACTCCTCATCATCGTCGGCATCCTTCTCGTCGCGCGTATTCTGCTCACGGTGCGCGCCGCGAACTCTCCGGCATCCGGGCGTCTGATGACGGTCGCGCGCGAATACTTCGACCCATTCATCTACGCCGGGCTCGCCGCGTGGCTGCTCATCACGTTCGTCGCACGCACGTACTACATTCCGTCAGCATCGATGGTGCCAACGCTCCAGGTGCACGACGTGCTGCTCGTGGACAAATTCGAGTACCGCTTTCACACGCCGCATCGCGGCGACATCGTGGTCTTTCCGCCGCCGGTTCCCACGCCCGACGACTTCATCAAACGTGTCATCGGGCTCCCAGGCGACACGTTGCGCATCACCAACGGTACCGTGTACATCAACGGTAAGGCGCTGGTCGAACCGTACATCGCGCAGAAACCGGACTACGATCTCGAGATCAAGAACTACGATATCTACGTTGACGGCATGCCGCTCGACCCGTCGCAGGCAAACATTCCGCCCAAGCGGATGTGGACGTCGCCGAACACGATCCCGCCGAATTGCTACTTCATGATGGGCGACAATCGTAACGATTCAGAGGATTCGCACATCTGGGGCTTCGCACAGTTGCACGGCAAATTCGCAACGGGCCCACGCATGGGTGAGCAGGCAGGCTTCACCGGACGCGCGTTCTTGATCTTCTGGCCGTTCAACCAAGCGAAAATCCTGAAGCCATAGGACTCGCTCGCGCGCGCTCCTAAAGAGAGACGCGACATGGTTCGGTTAGGGCAATTGCGTTCGATCGCGAGCCTCACGCTTCAGCTGGCGATCCTCGTTGTGCTGATCGCGGCGTTCTTCGTTCGCACGCCGCAGGTGTCGGGCCCATCGATGGAGCCGCACATCATGTCGGGTGAATACGTGCTCATCAATACGCTCGCGTACCGCTTCGCAACCCCCGAACGCAATGACATCGTCGCCTTCCGGCATGACGGCGAGGTCCCCGAGATCTTCATCAAGCGCGTCATCGGGCTACCGGGCGATCGCATCACGATTGACGACGGCACCGTCGCGGTAAACGGCACACCGTTACGCGAGCCATACGTGCGGTATCCGGACGGGCGTAGCTTTCCCGAAGTTACCGTGCCGCCGGACTCCGTCTACGTCCTGGGCGACAATCGCGCAAACAGCGAGGACTCGCGGTTCTTCGGCCCCGTACCCGACCGCGATCTGATGGGCCGCGCGCTCTTCGGCATCTGGCCGGCGAACGCGATCGGCGCCCTCTAGGGTGATCGCATGACGCAGCACGACGCGGCGCTCAACAAAGTGGTCCAGTGGTATCCGGGCCATATGGTGCGCGCGATGCGCAAGATCGGCGAGTATCTCAAGCTGATCGATATCGTCGTCGAGGTGATCGACGCACGCGCTCCGCGCAGCGACGCAAACCCGATGCTCGACGAAATGATCGGCGCGCGCAAACGACTGATCGTCCTCAGCCGTCACGACCTCGCCGACCCCGCCACGACCAAAGCCTGGGTAGCCGATTTCGCCGCGCGCAACCGCACCGCAATCGCGGTGGAAGGCCACCAGCAACAGAGCGTCTCCAAGATCTTGCACGCGCTCACGGCGCTCGCGGCCGAGCAGAAAGGTAGCTCGCGCGCAATCGTGGTGGGTTTGCCGAACTCGGGAAAGTCGTCGGTCATCAACGGCCTGCTGCGCCGCTCCGCCGCCCGCACGGAAGACCGTGCGGGCGTCACGCGGCAGTTGCAGTGGTTCCGCCTCTCGCCCACGATCGAGTTGATGGACTCCCCCGGTATTTTGGTTCCAAAAATCGGTACGCCGGAATCGCAATGGAAGCTCGCGCTGATCGGAGCGGTACCGCGCGAACGCTACGATCCGGTGGAGGTGGTGTTTCACTTTCATCGCTGGCTCGTCGCACGAAGCAAAGGTCGCACGACGGTTCCCGATCTCGACGCGTTCGCGCGCGCACGCGGCTTCATGCGGCGTGGCGGCGAGATCGACGAGCATAACGCCGCCCAGTCGTACGTACGCGCCTTCAACGAGGGAGCATTCGGACGCATCAGCCTGGAGACACCCGATGGCGGATCCGGCGCGTAAAGCCCGCAACGCGAAGAACGCCTACGAACGCGAACGGCGGCGTCTGCATCGCCTGCATCGCTTCGAGGCCGCGGCGCGCGAGCGTGGATTTCTGTTGCTTGGCGGCGTCGATGAGGTCGGGCGCGGCCCGCTGGCAGGGCCGGTCGTCGCCGCATGCGTGGTCGCGCGCGAACCACTCATGCTCAAGGGACTCAACGATTCAAAGCAGGTGCGCCCCGAGGTGCGCACCGAGCTTGCCGCATCGATCCGCGAAGAGGCCGCCGCCTGGGGTATCGGCATCGCGAGCGTCCAGGAGATCGACCGGATCAATATCTACTGGGCGAGCGTGCTTGCGATGGAACGCGCGATCGGCGCGCTGAACGGCCCGTCACCGGAGTATCTCTTCACCGACGCGGTGCGCATCGCGTCGTTCATCGGACCGCAAGAGCCGCTTGTCAAGGGCGACGCGCGCTGCGCCGTAATCTCGGCCGCATCGATTCTCGCGAAGGTGTATCGGGATGAGCTCATGGCGCGCCTCCACGAGGAAGAGCCGCGCTATGGCTTTGACGTGCACAAGGGCTATGCCACGCCCCAGCACCTCGAAGCGCTCAAGAGCTACGGACCCTGCCCTCACCACCGCGCGGGGTTTGCACGGGTCCGCGATAGCCAGCTCGAACTCTTGTTCGATGCCGGCGACGGCGCAGATGACGCAGGTGAGAGCGAACACGAGCCTTCGGGGGCGGCAGGGTGAAGACGCCGCCGCCGCATTCCTCGCCGCACGGGGGTACCGCGTGCTGGCCCGCAACGTGCGTCTGCCCGGCGGCGAGGTGGACATCGTCTGCCTCGACGGCGCGGTGCTGGTCTTCGTCGAGGTGAAACTTCGAACCGGATCGCGCTTCGGCTCGGCCCTCGCGGCGGTCGGGGCTCGCAAGCGTGCGACCCTGCGCGCCCTGGCCGCCGACTACGCCCAAATCGTCGCGCCCGGGGTTCATTTTCGGTTCGACGTGGTCGCGATAGACGGTAATCGGCTAGCCCTCCATCGAAACGCCTTCTGACGCGTATTTATGGATACTACGGACTAGTGGAGTCACTCCAAGGACGGACGCTCGGCGGGCGGTACCAGGTTGCCGAGCTGATCGGGCGCGGCGGCACGGCCGACACCTACCGGGCCCTCGATCAAACCCTTCATCGCGACGTGGCGGTGAAGGTTCTAATCGAACGCTCCGACGAGACCAACGCGCGCTTGCTCATGGAAGCACGTGCGATGGCTCGCCTGAACCATCCGAACATCGTCGCGGTGTACGACGCGGGCGAAGACCACGGCATCTCGTACATCGTGATGGAGCTCGTGCGCGGCAAGACGCTCTCACAACTCGAGAGCGGCGAACTGGGATACAAGCAAGCTCTCAGCTACGTGTACGAGGTGCTCGAGGCACTCGAGTACGCGAACTCGCAAGGCATCATTCATCGCGACATCAAGCCCTCGAACATCATGATCGTGGAAGACGGCCGTCACACGAAGCTCACCGACTTCGGTCTCGCGCGTCGCGCGAGCGAGGTAACGCAAACGACGCGCACCGGACAGATCGTCGGTACCATCTCATACCTTGCACCCGAGCGCTTCCTGAGCAAGCCTGCCGACGTACGCAGCGATCTCTACTCGGTCGGCATCGTGATGTACGAGATTTTCACCGGCACGCTCCCCTTCCGCAGCGACCGCGAGGACATCGTTGCCACGATGTACTCACACGTGCACGATCTGCCGACCCCGCCGCGCGAGATCAACCGCAACGTGCCCGAGGCGCTCGAAAACGTCATCATGCGCGCGATCGAAAAGGATCCGGGGCGCCGCTATCAGAGCGCACGCGAGTTTCTCGGCGACATCGCCGCCCTGCTCGGACCGGCCGCGATGAGCAATCATGCTCAGCCATCGCCGGTTACTTCGTCAGCATCGACCGCACCGCCGCCCGAACCGCGTTCGCTCAAGACATTCTCGCCAAGCGCCGGCGACAAAACGACCGACCCGACACTGCGTCACGCGCTCGATCGCGCGCTCGCCAACTCGCGTAATCGCAACGACGCCCTCGAAAACGTGCTCAAAGGCATGATTGCCACCCGGCGGCGCGAGTACGACGAGGCACGCGACGCATATCTCGCAGCGATGCATGAACTTTCAGCAATCAACAACGAGGTGGAGTACGGCAAAACCACCCTCAAGTACGCCACCATGGTGTTACAGAAAGCCGCCGACGGACGCCGCGAACGCACCGAACTGCGCGACGCGGTAAACCGGCTGAACGAAGCCCTGCGTATCTTCCAAAGCTTCGGCCTGCACGAACAATACGCGCACGCCGAGTACATGATCAACGCCCTCGAGCGGACCGCAATCGGGATCATCTACTAAGAAATAGGTAATGTCGAAGGATCAGAAACCGGAGCTTCGTCGTTCCGTCACGCCCTGGGGCTCCTTTTCGTGGGGCTACTCCGATGTCGGCGCCGACATCTTCGTTGGCCTCGGCCTCGTGCTGGGAGCAGCCGCGGGTGCCTCGAACGTCGCCTTCCTTTTCGCCGGCATCGTGTACATCTGCATCGGGCTTGCGTACACGGAGCTGGCCGCAACATATCCGGTCGCGGGCGGCGGCCAGTACTTCGTCCTGCGCGGGCTCGGCGACATCTTCGGCTTTATCGCCGGGTGGGCGGTGCTCCTGGATTTCACGATCGACATCGCGCTCTTCGCGTGGAGCTGCGTCGATTATCTCAGCGAATTGCTGCCGATGGTTTCCTCGAGCGGCCATCCATGGGCGCATTTTATTCTCACCATCGGGCTGATCGTCGGCCTCTGCGTGCTCAACGTCATCGGCGTGCGCGAATCGACCGCGTTCAACGGGTTCGTCAGCGCCCTCGACATCGTAAGCGAGACCGCCATTCTAACGCTGGGCTTCCTCTTTGCCTTCAGTCCACACTTGCTGGTGCACACGATGCAGACCAGCTGGCCCTCGCCCTTTGAATTCATGAAGGGCATCTCGCTTGCGATCGTTTCGTTCGTCGGGCTCGAATCGATCTCTCAGGCCGCGGAAGAGACCCAACGTCCGGCGTCGATCATTCCGCGCACGTCGGTCGCCTTGATTTTGACGATCTTGATCTTCGCGCTCTCGTACTCCAACTTGGCGCTCGGCATGCACACGTGGCATCCGATCCCGCTCGATGCGAACGGGCACGCGCAGTTCTTCTGGCAGTACCTCGGTAACACCGAGAACAACGGCAAGGCCGTGGCGCTGATCGCAAAACAGGTGCCGTATTGGGGCGCGATCGCCGCCTTCTACGTGCCGGTTCTGGGCGCGATTCTGCTGTTGATCTCGTCGAATTCCGGCGTTTTCGGAAGCTCGCGCATCGCGTACGCGATGTCGTCGGGCCGGCTGCTGCCGTCGATCTTCCAGCGCGTACATCCGAAGTTCCGCACGCCGACCGTTTCGCTGATGGTCTTTACCGGCGTCGCAGTGATCGAGGTGGTGTTCGCCGCGTTACCCTCCCTTAATCCCGCGATGGCGACGCTGTACGCGCAGCATTTCAACGGTGAGAGCGGCATCGACTTTCTGGGCGATCTCTACGCGTTTGGTGCGGCGACCAGCTACTCGTTCGTCTTCGTCGCGCTCGTGGCGCTACGGCTTTTCGATCCGTTGAGCCCGCGCAAGTTCAAGATTCCGCTCAACATCCCGCTGAAGTTTCGCGGCGAACGCGCCGAGTTTCCGCTGATCGCCGTGATCGGGTTCATCGGCATCGTCGCGATCCTCGTCTTTACGATGATCACCCACCCGATCGGACGTATCGCCGGACCGCTGTGGATCGTCTTCGGCATACTGCTCTACTTCGTATACCGTAAGCGCAAGGGGCTCCCGGTGCTGCGGTCGTCCAAACGCGACTGGCGCACCGAGCAGACGGAGATCCTTCGCCGCGCTGGCGAGCTCGAATTGATGGATGAGTACCTCGAGAACTTGAAGGCGAGCGAACAGCGTCGTGCCGAGGCGAACGCCTGATGTTCGCGATACGCATGGTGCTTTCGGTTGCGATGATCGTCGTGGGCGGAATCATCTTCGCGCGCATGCTGCCATACCCGATCGCGCAGTCCTTCACCGGGCTCGTGCTCGGCGCGGCGATGATCGCGCTTGGCGTGATTCGCATGCGGCAGCTCTTACGCGTGGGACAGAGCCGATGACGACCGCACTTACCGCCGTCCATCCCACCGTCGCGGGCGCTTTCATTGCGCTCTTGATCGCGCTTGCCATCTTCTCCACGCTGTGGTGGATGCTGCATCCGCCCGCTTCCTTCGTGCAGAAGCTCGCCAAAGAGGCCGAGAGCGAGCTCGAGCGCATGGTCGGCTCGATCATCGTCGTCTTCTCACCCGACATCCTCTCCACGCATATGATGGCACTCGCGGCAAAGCTCGCTCGCGGCGAGCGCTCGGAGCTCTTGGCCGTCTATATCGTGGAGGTGCCCTACACGCTGCCCCCCGATGCCGAAATGCCGATCGAGGAACGTGAGGCGCTCGACGCACTTGGCGCGGCCGAAACGATTGCCACCAACAATGGCGTTTCTCTACGGACGGAGACCATCAAGGCCCGTTCTACCAAGCAAGCCGTGCTCGACCTCGCCAAGCGCGAAAAGGCAAACCTCATCATCCTCGGCTCGTTCCGCGAAGGCAAGTACACCGGCGCACCCCTCGGACGCTCGATTGAAGAGATCGCCGCCGACGCCAAGTGCGACGTTTTGATCGGCGTAGAAGGCAAGCACGGCACGCTGTTGTACGAAGAACCCACACCCTAACGGAGGTATCATGCGCCACATCCGCACCCTCACCGCCGTCGTCGCGGCGGCGTTCGTCACCCTCGCTCTCCCACACGCGGCCCGGGCCGCAAATTCCGCTCCGGCGATCGCGGCTTTCGACGCGGCGTTTGCCAAGGTGACGAGCTTCACGTACAAGCTCCACTCGCACGAGGTCCAAGGCACGAACTCGCAAGATCGCGTCTACGACTACTCGTTCATGAAACCGCATTTCGCCAAGACCCTGATCGAATCGGGTGACGGCAGCGGTTCAGGCGGCGTGTGGGCCGGCGGCAATCAGGTGAGCGGCCATCAGGGCGGCTTCCTTTCGGGCATCCACCTGAAGGTGGATCTGCACGATCACCGGGCCGTCTCGCTGCGCGGATATACGATTCCGCAAGGACTCCCGCAGATGATCGTCGCGACCTATCAAAACACCAAGGGCGTGCTCAAGCAGAGTGCGGGCGGCAAGATCGACGGCGTCGAGACGACCGTTCTCGATCTCAAAGTTGCCGACCCCGCGAGCAACGACGGCGTAACCGAACAGGAGCTCTGGCTCTCGAACGCTACGCACTTCCCGCTGCGCGAGATCTACTACGCCGGTAAGGAAGTGGTGCTCGATCAGTCGTTCACCGACTACAACTTCCACGCAAACCTGACGCAAAACGACTTCCCGTTCTAGGCGCAGTCCAGCGCCCGAAGACCACGAGCGAGCCCGGCGTATCGACGCCGGGCTCGCTCTTTCGTTAGGCGCGCGCCAAGTAGCGCTTGCGCAATTCGTCGAGTACGACCGCAAGCAGGATCACCACGCCGAGCACGACCTTTTGCAGATACGAATCAACGTGGATCAGATTCATCGCGTTGTAGAGCAACCCGATGAGCAACGCCCCGAAGAACGTTCCGACGATCGATCCCTGACCGCCCATCAAACTCGTGCCGCCGACGACAACCGCCGCGATCGCTTCGAGCAGTTCGTCACCGGTGCCCGTCTGTGGTGAGCCCGACGAGAAGAGCGCCATGTAGAGAAAGCCGACCACGGCGGCACACATGCCGCTGATCACATACACCAGCGTCTTCACGCGCGCCACGTTCACACCCGCGAGGCGTGCCGCTTCTTCGTTGCCGCCGAGCGCGAAGACGTAGCGGCCGAACCGCGTGCGATTGAGCAGCACCGTGGCAATCACGATCACCGCGATCATCCAAATCACCGGCGTGGGAATACTCGGCAGATGCAATGCCTTTGTGAGGCCGCCCAGGAACGATCCATAGCCGACGCCCGCGAACGCATTTGACGTAACCGCGACCGGACGACCACCCGAGATGATGTAGGAGAGGCCAAGCGTGACTTCGAGCATCGCAAAGGTGGTGATGAAGGGCGGCAGGTTCAGCTTGACCACCGGAATCGCGTTCACCCAACCGGCCGCCGCGCCGACCGCAAGGCCCGCGAGCAACGTCACGATCAAGAGCGGCAGCCCCCCGATGTGCAGCGAGTTCGCGACGAGTGCCATCACCACGCCGGTCAGCGAAACGAGCGATCCGATCGAGAGATCGATGCCCGCGGTGATGATCACGAACGTCTGCCCCACGCCGAGGATGCAGTTGTAGGTGATCTGCCGCAGCACTTGCACGATGTTGCCCGGCCGCAGAAACGCGCCGTGCGCCGCCGTATTGACGATCGCCATCATCACGACGACGACCAGGACGAGGATGACGTTGCGAAGCCAGACGTTTTTGAGCAGTGCGTTCACGCTAGGCGGCTCCCGTTGCGGCGGCGATGACAGCGTCGGGCGTGGCGTCGGCGCGCGCAAATTCGCGCGCGATGCGCCCGCCGCGAATGGCGAGGATGCGATGCGACATGCCGAGCACCTCCGGCAGTTCGCTGGATACCATCACGATAGCCGCTCCGTTCTTGATGAGGTTGAGCATCAACGCGTAGATTTCCGCTTTGGCGCCGACGTCGATGCCGCGTGTCGGCTCGTCGAAAAGAAAGACACGGGCCTTCCCAAGCAACCATTTTGCGAGTACCACTTTCTGTTGATTGCCTCCAGAAAGGTTGCGCACGAGTTGTTCCGGGCCGGGCGTACGAATGCTGAGCTCGCCGATCATGCGCTCCGCGGCCGTGCGTTCGCGCGTCTCGTCGATCAGGCGTTCGCGATTGACGAACAGCTCGAGGTGCGCAAGCGAGACGTTCTCGCGCACGCTCATGCCGAGCACCAGACCCTGCCCCTTGCGATCCTCGGTAATGAACGCGATGCCGGCGTCGATCGCATCGTGCGGTTCCCGAAGCTTCAGCCGGGTGTCGCCGACGCGAATGCCACCTCCATGCACGCGATCGGCTCCCGCGATCGCACGGACGATCTCACTTCGCCCTGCGCCGACCAAACCCGCAAGACCCACGATCTCACCCGCGCGTACACAAAAGCTTACGTCGTTCACCGCTGGCGCGCGCAGCAAGTGCTCGACATCGAGCACGACCGGCGCATCCTCGGCCACCGGAGGCAATTCGGGAAAGTGGGAATCCAACGGACGCCCGACCATCGCGCGAATGATCTCGCTCGCTGGAAAGTCCGCCGTGGCACGCGTTTCGATCGCGCTTCCGTCGCGCAAGACCGTCACACGATCGGAGATTCTCGGCAGTTCTTCCATGCGATGCGAGATGTAGATGATCCCCGCACCGTTTGCTTTCAGCTTTGCGATGATCGCAAAGAGCGCTTCGATCTCGCGATCGGTGAGCGCAGCGGTCGGTTCGTCCATCACGATGACGCGCGCCTTACGCGAAAGCGCTTTCGCAATCTCGATGAGCTGTTGAGCGCCGACCGAGAGGTGCGCTGGGCGCGCATCGAGCGAAAGCTCCATCCCGAGTTCGTCGATCACCGCCTTCGCCCGCGCGCGCGCCGCACGCTCGTCGATGAGTCCTCCACGCGTCGGCTCGCTGCCGAGCACGATATTATCGATCGCGCTCAGTTGGGGGACCAGGTTGAACTCTTGATAGATCATGCCGATGCCTAGCAGCTCGGCGTCACGCGGAGAATCGATGCGAGCTTCGCGGCCGTCGATGAGAATCGACCCCGTGTCGGCACGTTGCGCGCCCGCGAGGATCTTCATCAGCGTCGATTTTCCGGCGCCGTTCTCACCGACGAGCGCAAGCACTTCGCCCGCATGCAAGGTCAGCGACACGTCGGCGAGCGCGCGGACACCGGGAAATGATTTCCCGATGCCGCGCATCTCGAGTAGCGGAGGGGTGGCGATGGCTATTGTGCCTTCTTCGCGTCGGCTTGCGTGAACGTACCGACCGGTACGTGGACGACCGGGCGGATCTTCTTTCCGGCGAAATAGTTATGGATGGTGTCGATCGTCAGCTTGCCGATCTGATCGGGGTGCTGCAACGCATCGCCATACATCTCGCCAGCCGCGATCGCCGTGCGTGCTTCCGGCGTAGCGTCGTAACCGATAATGGCGATTTTTCCGGTGAGTCCGGCGGCGCGGATCGCGGTGAGGGCACCAAGCGCGGAGTCGTCGTTGATGCCGAAAACGCCTTTGAGGTGCGGATTCGACTGCAACAGATCGCTCATGTCGCTGTTCGCCTTATCGCGCTGACCGCCGGCATCGACGTCAGCGACCACTTTCACGCCCGGGCAGCCGCTCGCAAGCGCGGCTTTGAACCCGCGGACGCGATCTTGAACGCTCGTCACCTCGGGCTCGTCGATGATCGCCACCGTGCCGGTTTTGCCGACGGCGGCACACATGAGTTTACCGGCCTCGCCGCCGCCCTGCACGTTGTCGCTCGCAATGTGAGCGACAACCTTACCGCGTTTGCTCGTGCTTGCGATATCGGCCGTGAAGACCGGAATCTTCGCCGCGTTTGCTTCGGCGATCGCGCTGCCGATTGCGGTCGAGTCGTACGGCGTGAGGACGATCGCATCGACCTTGTTCGAAATGAAATCCTCGACTTGGCTCTGCTGCTTGGCGTTATCGCGGTTTGCGTCGACGACGATCAGCTTGTAGCCGTACTTTGCGGCCTCCGCTTTCATGCCGCTTTCCATGTTTTGGTAGAACTGCGCCTCGCGGTTTTGGATCGAGACGCCGATCGTCTTGGTAA
Organism: Vulcanimicrobiota bacterium; assembly: GCA_027452165.1. GTDB lineage: Bacteria > Vulcanimicrobiota > Vulcanimicrobiia > Vulcanimicrobiales > Vulcanimicrobiaceae > REEB354. The sequence continues at coordinate 318,064 of DAIDGX010000023.1, forward strand.
TCGCGGGAGCGGCCGAGGCGGACGCGGACGATCCCGACTGGGTCGAGCCGTTCGAACAGGCGGCGAGAACGCTCCCGCAGAGGGCAAGAGCAAGCAAGCTGGTAGGCTTCAAAACGGTCTCCTGTGGCGATGCGTGAGCCGGGAACCCGGCTCGCGGGCATTTGCCCGCCGCGAGCGGACGTTCCTCGCAGGCGGGCGGGCGCGGGCGCGGGCGCCCGCGCCCGTACGCGGGTCCTCGTTGTCCACAAACATCGACTTTTGGCTTGTGCAATCTGTGGAGAAGCGTGACCCCGCTGTTACGAAGGCAGCACGAAGGTGTGGGTGCGGTCGGCCTCACGCTCGTTGGTCCAAAAGCGCGACCCGTCGAAGCTCAGGCCCCGGCCCCGGAAGGGAACGAGCGCCACGTCCTGTGCAACACCGGTCTTGAGGTCCACCCGGCTGATGTAATACTCACCGTTCTCCTCATCGTCGGTACCGAGGACGCACGCGTTGTCACCGATAACGGCGACGCCTGCAATTCCATGCGGCGCATCGAACGAACGCAGCAGGGCGCCGCCGCTACCAAGCGTCAGGAGTTTGCGGTTATACCACTGCCCAAGCAGCACGTGACCATCGGCATCGATCGCCAGGTGCGATCCCGTGTCGTCAGGGCAACCGACATAGCCCTCTACGAAGCCGCCCACTGGTGAGTAGCGGCGAATCCGGCGCGTGTCGTCGTCGCCCTCGCCACAGGTCATCACCAGCTCGCCATTGCCGAACGTCAGACCCCATGCCATGCCCGGAGGCTCGATTTCATCAACCTTCCGCCACGTGTCGCGATCCATCACATCGATGCGCCGGGTCGCACGCGAGGATATCCAGACGCGTTGGTGATCGACGGCGACGCCGTGCGGCTGCGGCGATACGGCAGCAAGCGTATCGAGAAGCATAATCGGTTTGAGCATGGGCGAGACGCTTCGGGCCCCGTTCGCCGCCGTCCCGTGCCCGAGCAAGCGCGGCTAAAATGATATTCTGATGACCGGCGTCAAGTAGTCCGAATGGACCAGTCGAAGGCGCTTCGACGGCTTCGGTCGGCCGGGATCTCGGCGATGCTCATCGTCGCCGTAGCGGCGCTTGCTCAGGGAACGCTGCTGTACTGGCGCGCCGTGCGCACGCCTTCGATCTCGGCGTTCGTCTATCTGAGCGCCGAGCGCATCCACGCAACGCAGGAACTCACCCATCGCGTCGGCTCCGAAGAGGCGCTCGCGAGCCTCGAACGCGATCAAGCGGCGCTTTCGGATCTCGGTGCACACGACATGCAGACGTATGTCGCCTTTATCGCGGCAGCGCGCAGGGTGGCTCGCAACCCGCACGACGATCGCGCAGCCGCAACGGTGCAACGCCTCGGACCGTTGCTCATCGCTGAATACGGACGGCTTTCGCGTCGGTACGTGCGCGATGCCGATGCGCGACGCATGCGTGTCGCCGCGTTCGGCATGGTGGGGGTGCTCACGATTCTCGTCGTGCTCTTGCTTGCGTACTTTTTCGTCTTTCGCCCCGCCGACAAGTACACGCAAGATGCGCTCGCGCGAGAGTTCGAACGTCGCGAACACTATCGCCCCCTATTCGAAAGCTCATCGAGCGCAATCGTGGAGATCGGCGCCGACGGCTCGATTCGCGATGCCAACCCGCAATTCTTGACCCTGCTCGGTTATCGCGCCGATGAGGTGATCCGCCGCGATTTCACCATACTCGTCACCGCGGGCCGCACGGCGCTTGCAACCGCGCGGATGCGCGAAATGCTCAACGGCCGCACGCAAGTCTTCGAAGGCTTTTTGCTCTGCAAAGGAGGCTCCGAAGCGACGGTCGAGATATCGCCAATCCCCCTGCGCCGCGGCGATCGGATCGACGGCATCTTCATGACGTGTCGCGACTTGACACGCGAGCGGGCATTCACAAACGAAGAATCCCGCTCGGATCCGCGCCTGCGCGTTATCTACCAGCTTCTCTCTTCGACCGCCGACGTGAGCCTGACGATCGACGAAGCGCTTCGCTTCGGAACGATCGAGTTGCAGATGCCCTATGGATACGCAACCAGCCTCGTGGGCGACACGGTAACGATCCTACATCGCTACGGCCCGGGTGACATCTTGCAGGTGGGCGAGCAAATCCCGGCGACAGCCACGATCGGTAAGCGCATCGCCGCAAGCGCCCGTGCGGTCGCGGTGGAAGACCTTACCGCACCTCGGTATGCCGCAGAAGCACAGACGCTGCCGGTGCCCTGGAAGAGCTATATCGGTGGACGCATTTTCGTCGAAGGGACCCTCTACGGTGCGATTATTTTCTCAAGCGAATCGGTACGCGCGAAGAAGTTTACCAGCTCCGATCTGGACTTCATCGACCTGTTGAGCGAAGTGATCGGGGCCTCGATTGCGAGAGAGATCCACCAGCGGCAACTCCAGGCTCTCGCATCGCGCGACGTGCTCACGCAACTCGCCAATCGACGCACGCTCGAAGATGCCGTGACGCGCGCGCTTGCGAGCGCACGTCGAAGCGGAAGCGCGATCGCGTTACACTATATCGATCTCGATGACTTCAAGCCCGTCAACGATCGCTACGGCCACGCTTACGGGGACGAAGTGCTCGTTGAGACGGCACGGCGATTGAGCGGCATCCTTCGCGCGGACGACCTGCTCGCGCGCCTCGGCGGCGACGAATTCGTGGCCCTGCAGGTCTCTATCGAGAACTTCGACGCGATCCATACGCTTGCAACTCGCCTCGAAGAGGCGACGATGCCACCGATCCGCTTGAGCAACGGCACCGACGTCGTCGTAACCGCGAGCATCGGCACCGCCGTCGCACCGCGCGACGGTGATACGTTCAGCGCGCTCCTGCGCGTCGCCGATCTCGCGATGTACGCGAACAAATCGAAGCGCAAACAAGCATGAGCCCCTTGCGCCCTCGTCTAATAGCGGGGCCATGGGTGTTCCAGTCAACCTCCGTGCGATCGCCACACTTTGTCTTACTGCGAGTTTTATCGCACCCGACGTTGCCCACGCAGCGGTCGAGCAGCTCTGCGCAAAGAGCCACACGATCGCCTACGACCGGCCGATCGACCTTACCGCGGAGACGCTCGACGGACCGAACTTTGTGCTGCAGCATGACCGCGGTAAGACCGTGGTGCTGCACCTCTTCGCAACGTGGTGTGGCCCGTGCAAATACGAAATGCCCGAAGTCCTTCGCCTCGCACGCCAGTACAAAGACGAGGGTTTGAGCGTCGTGCTGATGGACGTGGGCGATTCCGACAACAGCGTGCGTCGCTTTCGCAAGAAATTCGGCATCACGCTGCCGATCGCGATGGATCGGCACGAGGGCTTTGCCGAGGCAATCGAGCGCGGCGATAAACCCGGATCGGTCTTCTTTCCAACGACGCTCTTCATCTCGCCCGACGGATTCCTCATGTGCTACGTGCCGCACATGATGGACGCGACCGACTGGCAAGCCGAACTTTATAGTCTGCTTCCGGCCACACCGGCAACACCGGCCGCATCGCCCACGCCGATACCTGCGGGTCCGTAGCTTCCCGACTCTTGCCGCGCCGCGGCGTCGTCGCAGTTGAGCGCATGAGATGCTCGCGCTTGCGTTTTCTGCCGGAATGTTCGGAATCGAAGGGTACGTCGTGCGCGTCGAGGCCGACAGTTCACCCGGAACCCCCACGTTCTCGATCATCGGCTTGCCGGATCGCGCGCTGCGCGAGGCGAGCGATCGCGTGCGCGCCGCGATCTTCAACTCGGGCTTCGCCTATCCCGCGGGACGATTGCTCGTCAACTTGTCGCCGGCAGATGTGCGTAAGGAAGGTCCAGCGTTCGACGTTGCGATCGCCCTCGCGCTCTTAGCCATCGACGAGCAGATCGACCGGTTGGCCCTGCAGAATGTCATCGCCCTCGGCGAGCTTGCGCTCGACGGCACGTTGCGCGGCGTAAGTGGCATGCTGCCGATGGTACTTGGCGCGCGCAACGCCGGTTTCACCAAGCTCATCGTGCCGCTGCAAAACGCCGACGAAGCCGCGCTCGTGGACGGGATCGAGCTCTATGCGGTCGATTCGCTGCAAGCCGCGGTCGCGGTGATTCTCGGCAATGGGGGCATGCATCGCCGGCGCACCACCGCTCCGTCGCTCGCACCCGCCGACGACATCGTGCACGGCGATCTAGCGGACGTCCGCGGACAGAGCGGAGCGAAGAGGGCCCTCGAAATCGCTGCTGCCGGTGGTCATAATCTCCTCTTCGTCGGTCCGCCAGGTTGCGGAAAGACCATGCTCGCACGGCGACTGCCGTCGATTCTTCCGCCGATGACGATTGCCGAGGCCCTCGACGTCACCAAGATCTACAGCGTCGCGGGTTTACTCAAAGCACGCGACGGCGTGGTGAATGCGCGCCCATTCCGATATCCGCACCACACCATCAGTCAAACCGCCCTCGTCGGTGGCGGATCGCTCGCGAAGCCAGGAGAGATTTCGCTCGCGCATCACGGCGTGCTGTTCCTCGATGAACTGCCGGAGTTCAGCCGCAGCGCGATCGAGGTGATGCGTCAGCCTCTCGAAGAGGGCGCGGTCACAATTGCGCGCGCGGCGGGAACGTTTACGTATCCAGCGCGCTTCCAGCTCGTCGCATCGATGAATCCGTGCCCGTGCGGCTATCGCGGCATGCGCGGGGCCGAATGTCGTTGCGATGACGCATCGGTCGCCAAGTACCTGGCCAAACTCTCAGGCCCGCTGCTCGATCGCATCGACGTGCAGATCGAGATCGCGCGTGTGCCATTCGACGACATGGTCCGCCGCGACGGCGCCGAGCGCTCCACGACGATTCGCGACCGCGTGCTTGAGGCGCGTGCCCGCCAAGGCGCGCGCTTTTCCGGCACCGCGATCAACTGCAATGCGGAAATTCCGGCCAATGCGATGCGCAAATACTGCGCGCTCGACGAGGGCGCGATGGGCGTGCTGGCAAGCGCAAGCGCCAAACGGCAGTTCTCCGCCCGCGCGCTCGACCGTATCGCGCGGGTGGCGCGCACGATTGCCGACCTCGCCGCCCTCGACGACATTCGCGCGACGCACATCGCCGAGGCGATTCAATATCGCAGCCTGGAGCGGCTCGACGGCCGAGCAGCTTGAGCGATTCGCCTAGTAGAGTTGCGTCGATCTACAAGCCACTCTCCCGCCTTGGTAGTGCGCCAAATATGGTCGCTTGCATTTCGGCAAGAGGCGGCGCTTTCCACGACGTTCCATCGACGAAGTCAACTGCATTTACGTAGGCCACCAGCCAAAGGCCGCGCTCGCCGTTGGGGTAGACATGATCTCGGCAGTTGCTCGCATCTGAGCGCACCTCTCCGGGCTTGGCAACGTAATGAAGGTCAAGTGGGAGCGGCTCAGACCCCTCGAAGTAGCGTCGCAGAGATGTACGCAGCTGCGCAATCGACGTCAAAAACGCACGGCCTAAAAGCAATTAGCCTGTGGATGAGCGACACTAAAGAGCAAAAGCAGCGTGGAAAAAACGACATAGATGCCGGCCGGTAAGAACGCTAACCGCAGTAGACTTACCTTGGCCGACCAGCATCGGTCGCTTACAACGGAGAGCCCTGCAGCCGCGATGAGCATCGTCACCGGCACTACAACGATGTAGGTCAATGGGAGATAATAACGCGGTCCGATGATGAGCCCCGCGTAGCTGAATATATGCTGGCACACATATCCGAAGAACAATCCGCTGAATACAATCGCGAATTGAACCACCATCGCATATGCGTATAAGTAGCGGAGCAAAAGCGCTCTCACATGACTAGCCGACATAGAGGTCCCCGTAATAGAAGGGTGAACCGTTTTTTGATTTCACCAATGGGTGGGGCCTTCCAAGATGTCCCATCGGAGAAATCGACTTCGCTCACCCACGCTGCGAGCTTAAGACCACGCTCGCCGTTAGCGTAACCGTACTTTCGACATGCACCTCGGACTGCACCACGGTGTACCGCGATCGCCTTGTAAGCCACATCAACCGGTAGCATTTGCCCACGAATTTGGCCCTTGTTATTAACAGGAGCAAACACAAACTGCGCGTGTGTGATCGCAACGTTCTTTTGATTCTCAAAGGCCAGGCAGTCGTCATAGTAAATCGATCCTTGGCGCAGGTTGATTACATCATAATCACTAACGGACTGCGATTCGACTGCCAACAATTTGACGCCTGAATGCACGAACTGAATTAACAAACCACCACTGGGTGCCCTCGCTGCGCTCGTTGACACAAAAAACAGCGCCACGAGCAAAATGTTGCGCTTCATTGAGAGCTGCAGGCCACGGCATAGTTGTCAGGAACTCGGCCGACAGTCCACCTATTCTTCCAGTATTGCAAAAGCAACGTCATATGCGAAACACGGTTCCCTAAAGCCAAAGTTAATGGTGGCTTGTCATAACCCGCGATTCGCCAATCTCCGCCTGCCCCCAGCGCACGCAAAAAGCGCGCATTTGAATTTGCGACAAACCGGTAGGCAAACCTCAGAGCATAAGTGCCTTTTGCAAAGCGAAACCGCCCCGGCGCACTCTCAACTCTTGCCGAATCTGGCACATAACGAAAGGCGCCAACGGAAACGACGAGTCGCTCTGTGGATATGTTCCACCCTCGGGCAAGACCCTCGGCCTTGCCCTTCGCAGTGAGAGCGTATCCGGGACCCGAGTAACACGCCGGTCCATCTGCCCTCGTGAGAACAAGCAGACCCGCGCTCAGTAAATCCGAATAGCCCCGCGGCGTGGGCCCGTCTAATCGCCTCTGCAGCAGAAAGCGCACCCGTGGTCTATTATCATTCAGGAAACTGGTTGCAAGAGATGCCAGAGTTGCGTTTGCAATCCGAGGGAGGCGTTTAGTACCGACGACGGGGCCCGTCGTGAGCGCCGCAGCCACAAAGGCAACAGCTAACACTGCTGTTCATGCATAATACTGCATCTCCGATTGGTACGAAGTTGCACCACACGTATCTGAAGGGGGCAGTGTACCAGGTGCCGAGGGAGAATCCCAACTAAACAGTGGCGCTTGCCCAGCAGCGCGAGCAATGGCATAAGCCGCCGGGAAGATGATATCTCCGCGGAAATGGCTACGGCCGATGGTCGCGGGAGGAATGATGTCTTAGCCACCGTCACACAGCGCATTCTTGCACATCAAGAACGGCAAGGAGATCACGAGGGCCGCCGCGAGCATCAACGCACCGGAAAGTATGCCAACCCAAAGTGCGAAGCCAATGATGCGCACATTCCTCTCCTTTGCAACGATGCCGCCGACGATCGCGCAGGCACCGATGCCGAATCCGGCGAGCGCGGGGCCGAAGAGCAGTGCGTTCGAGGGCGAATTCAGGAACGACGGACCTCCGTCGTGCGTGATGGCCGAGGCGCCGACGAGCACGAGCAGCGGGGCGATCATAAGAATTAGGCCGGCTGCAATACCGAGCAGCCAGACGTGAAGCGGCCGCAGGCGTGAGAGGCCTCCGATGAAAGGTGCGATTGCATTTCCTCCCAAAGAGCTCGGTCGTTGCTCCACTTTACCTTATCATGAATGGCTCTACGCCGGCTCACCGGATCCGCTTTTGCGCTAGGGTGGAGAGCGGGGTGTTCATACTATCGCGCCGCTGCGACCAGTGCTCTCATGAGCGCGATAAGGATTGATACCGCTTCGCTCGGTTCGATCGCCGGTACGCTGCCGAATGCACCTTTGATGAGAACGAGCAATTGCGCAGCAGCGTCCAGCACACGTTCGCCTCGTATGCCGATCGTGCGCGCGACCGCGCGGAACGCGCTTAACCCGTCCTGCAACACCGCGCAGCGTCTCGTCATCGACCGTGGAGAACTCGTTCCGCTCGATCGGCAGGCTCCACCCCCGTGGGCGTTTCCGGCCCCGCCTGCAGGGGATGATCGCACGCGCTGACCGCCGATCATCTCGATGACCTCTCCCGCCGATAGGACGCGAGCGCGGTCGAGGTCATGAGCCCGATGGGTTTGTCACGCTCCTTCGCTTGCGGCGTTGTCACCTAACATGGGCCGCTATCTCTTTGGTATTGCAGCGCTCGCGATCGGGGCTGCAAGTCTCGCCATGCACGATCAACTCGTCTCGAGTTGGTCGTTGCCGGGTGCAACGATCTTTCTCGACGGCACATCGCTTGCGCTGATCGCGGGTGGCGTCGCCACGATGTTTCCTACGGCCACAGCGCGTGGAATGCTGCTGCTGGGGATCGTCTATGCGCTCTTCACGCTGACGTTTCTACCGCAAATTTTCAACCAACCTGCGGTGTATGCAAGTTGGGGAGACGTCTTTTACGCGCTGGCACTCGTCGCCGGAGCTATGGCCTCCAACGGCTTTGTGGCGCCCGCCGTCACGATCTGGGGTCTGTGCAACATCTCTTTTGCAATCGAACAACTTGAGTTTTTCGCGCGCACGGCGAGCCTCGTTCCCGCGTGGATTCCGGGAGGTGGTGCGTTTTGGACCGTCGTCACAACGGCCGCACTCGCCCTTGGCGGTATCGCGTTGCTGATGCGCCGTCAAAGCCTACTTGCAAGCCGCCTGCTCGCGCTCATGTTTCTCGCCTTCGGTATCACCATTTGGATTCCGATGCTCCTCACGCATCCAAGCAGCCACGGCAACTGGAGCGAGGGACTTGAAACCTTCGCCATTGCCGGAACCGCGTGGATTGTGGCGGACGCGCTTGCCGCGTCGCACCCTTCAACCTCGAGCGTCGCGCGCTAGCGCGATCGCCCGTCGGAGAGAGCGGCCTTTCGCTCACGAACGACACTCTCGACGTCTGCAAGCGGCTGCGCAAGCGCCGCAAACGGAAGAGCCTCGGCGAGCGTCTGCGCGGTGATCGCGCGCGCTGCTTCGGCCAACGCGCGCGCGCGCGCCACGAGCATCGTATCCACATTCAGCAACGCCTGCAAGGCCGATGCGCCGTCGTTGCGTACATTCCAAACGGCGTCGAAATCCGGCGCGGTGGCGCCGCGTATCGCGGTCTCGATTTCCGCAAGCGATTGTTCGAAGGCGCGCATCTCACGCAGTTTCTTGCTCACCTCAGGCTTCGGGAACGGGTTTTCGCGCGTCGGCTCGCCCGCGGCGCTATTCCACCATCCCGAGATCGCGGAGCTGACACATTCTTTAGCATCGAGCACATAACGGCTTGCGGCGCTGCGCACGGCAAGGTCGTCGCTACGCAAGCGCGCGCGATCGGTATAGCCGCTGAAATTGACCGAGCCGAGGAGGGCGCCGAGCTCGCGCTCGAAGCCCCCTTCGATCTCTTGCATGCGGCGATCCATTACACCGGTTCCGCCGGACGCTTACCGTTGCCGCCCTGTCCCGCACCGCTACCCAACGGCACGTTCACAAGCGGTGAGGAGCCGCTGATGTTAAAGCCCTCGCCGCACGCCATATTCGGCGCACTGATCACGCCGCGCTTGGCCATCTCGAGCGCGCAGAAATAGCGCACCGCCTCAAGTTCCGAAAGACCGAATGCCTTGAGCGAGATGAGCGACTTCATCAACTCATCCGATGGTCGCACGAGCACCTTCACGCTGTTGAGCTGAATACCGTACTCTTTGAGGAACGCGGCAAGCTTGTCGTGCACGGCTTCGGTGATCTCTTGGATCTTTTCGTTTACTTGCTCGAGCGGTGTGCACTGCACGATTTGGTTGATCGCCTGCTCGATCACGGGTCCCGCGTAGGCGTTCACGTTATCGGTCGTGATGAAGTGACCAGCGTACGGCATATGTTGTACCACCTTCACCGCATCGTCGGTGGTATCAACGTGGATGTAGTAATCGACGCTGTACTCCATCTCGGCCATCTCTTTCGAGAGTGCCTGCCCCTGCGTCGTGCATACGAGCTTGGCGCGATTCAGATAGATCGCCTCGTACTGCCAGGGGTTCTGTCCGCCGTAGAACGCCGTCTGAATCGACCCGAAGAGTGGATGTTGCGGCGTCTCGACCTGATACTGGCCGGTCTCGTACACGTTCAGGATCGCACCGCGCGATTTCAGGACGCAAAAATGATTGCTCTCGACGGTGAGCAGCGTGCCGTTCGCGATCCCGTCCGATGGGACGTGGAAGAGCAGCACGGTAGGCCCCATGACCTCCTTGCCTTCGTTGCTCAGGGTTGAAACGACGTTGCGAAGCGCCACGAAATTCTCCTTACGATTACGATGTCACGTGAAAATGATACGAGGTCCAGCATAGAGTATCGAGTTGGTACGTAAAAGTTACAAACGCTCAAAAGCCGAGAAACTATCATAGCCGCTACCAGGGAGCCGCATCCGCCAGCCCGGCAAGCGTGTCGTATCGTACATCATGCACGTACGCATTATCGATAAAGCCTCCGGCGCCGTACTCGCCGATGCACACGACGCCCAGGTTCAAAAAGTGGAGGGGAACTGGTACATCGATCCCACCGCCGTCAACCCCAACCTGCAACTCACCGCGCACGACTACACGTGCCCGTATAAGGGCACGTGCTACTATGCCGACTTCGTAAACGGCGCGGCGAGGGTTCCCGATGTCGCGTGGGTGTACGGCGAGCCCAAGGCCGGCTGGGAGCACATCAAAGGGCGTTTTGGATTCTATGCTGGCGACGCCAAGAAGACCCGAGACGAGGTATCCGAGTAAGCCGCCGCCCTAGTGCCAGTACGAGATTCCGATATACGGTCCGTTAAAGCCGGAATCGGTGGCAGCGGCATTGCGCGCAAACCACGTCTCGCTCGAAAAGCCGATGCGTAGGTTCCATGGCCCGACGAGATTTGGGCGTAGGTTGATGCCGACGTCGGCACGCAGCACGCCGTAGGTACCGTTGCCGAGATCGGGGCCGTGGAGGCTCGGGTAGTACCACGCACTGTAGTACACCGAGCGCGGCATGTAGTAGTTCGCCCATCGATCGACGCCGACACCGAAGCCGCGTAGATTGTATGTGCTCGTATAATCGTACACGGGGTTATACGAAAAGTATCCCACGCCAACGCCGGTCGGAAGGTCCGGGCGCCCCAACTCCACGTCGAACTCGTCGTCGAACTGGTCGTAATCGAAATTCCAGCGCGGGCCACCCGCCGCCGCGTAATGCGACGTGAGGCGCTCCCATTGCAGGCTGTTCGCAAAGCGGGCTCGCGGCGTTGCTTGAAACTCGTAGCGGGCACCGAGCTGCGTCAGGGTGCCGTGGCCGCCGATCCACTGATTGCCCGAGGTGACGATCGGCGCCCCCTCGATGTCGAGCGTTAGGTGGTTGGGTTCCGGGGGCGGGGTCTGGAGCGGCACGACGGGAGCGGGCGTCGGGTGTGCCAGGGCGAGCATCAGCGTAAGAGCTACCAACATCGAGTCCCCGATTCAATCGGTGCGGGCGGTATATCCCACTCTTCGGATCGTTCGAATCAACGGTTTATCGCCGCGATCTCCCAACTTCGAACGCAGGTATGAAATATATGTCTCCACGACGTTCGGCTCCACCTCGGCATCTCGCCCCCACACGCGGTCGAGCAACTGCTCCCGTGTAAAGACCCGGCCGGGTTCGCGTAACAACGTCGCCAACAGATCGAACTCGCGCGTGGTGAGCGTCACGGTCTGCGCGCCGCGCTCAACTGCGCGCGTGGCAACGTCCATCACGATATCGGCGTAGCGGATCATATCGCGCTGCGCCAGTTGCGGACGGCGAAGCTGCGAACGCAACCGCGCCGCAATCTCACCCAAGTCGAAGGGCTTCGCCACGTAATCTTCCGCGCCGGCGGTCAAGGCGGCGATCTTATCTTGCGTGTCGGTGCGCGCCGAGAGCATGACGATCGGCGCTTCCGTGATGCGCCGGATCATCGGCACGAGCGAAACCCCGTCGATTTTTGGCATCATCACGTCGAGCACGATGATATCTGGTTGCTCGCGTTCCAAAGTTGCAAGCGCCTGAACGCCGTCGCTTGAGCTCGTCACCACGAAGCCGTGCTGCGCGAGGCCGATCTCGAGCATCTCGCGCATATTCGGCTCGTCGTCGATCACGAGCACCGTGGGTTTACCGAGATTCGGCATGTAACTCCTCATCGGCCGGCGGGAATCGCAAGGTAAAGACGGTCGCGCCGGGTGCGCTCGCGAGCGTCACCTCGCCGTTCCAGCGATCGGCGACGCGTTTGACGATCGCAAGCCCGAGCCCGAGCCCCTCGGCGCCACTGCGGTCGCGCGACCGGTAGAATCGCTCGAAGACGGCATCACGTTCGTCCGGCGCAATACCCGGTCCGCTATCGGAGACCGCGATCGTCGCGCGCCCTTCGTTCATGCTCACCCGCACGTCGATCGGCGAACCAGGCGCGTACTTCACCGCGTTTTCGATCAAGTTGCCGACCGCCGCGCTTAAATCGTCGCCGTCGATGACGATGCTCGTAGAATGATCGCAACGCAACCGGACCGTGCGCTCCGGAAAGCGCCGCTGCGCCGTTGCCACGATCTCACCGGCCGCCTCGCCCACGTCGAGCAGACGCGGTACGCTCACCGGTGAATTCAAGCGCGCGAGCGTGAGCATCTTCTCCACCAGCACCCGCATGCGCGCGGTCTCGGCACGCATGCCTTCGATCACCCGCTCGTCGATCGCTGCGGCGGCTTCACTCGAGCGTAGAATATCCACATAACCGCTTACGATCGTGAGCGGGGTCCGCAACTCGTGCCCCGTCTCGGCAAGAAAGCGTTGATAGCGCTCCGCGGCGTGACGGCGCTCTTCGAGATTTGCGAGCAGGGCGCTACGCTCGCTGCCAGCGCGCAAAGCTGCTCGACGCACGACGATGACTCCGAAGAGGATGAGGCACAGCGAGGCGACGCCCACGTCTATCGCAAGAAAGCGGGCGAGTTGCGGGCCAAACGGCACGAACGTGATCGTTGTATCGCCGTCGATGATATTAACGGGTCGCATGTGCGCAAGCTGCAGCGCGAGGACCACGAGCGGCGGACGCGGGCGCAGGCGCGGCCCGGCGCCCGCACCCGGCGGATTGAGACCCGGCATCGCCGCAGGGTGCGTGCCGATCGCGGTGCCGAACGCGTCGATCACCGTCGCGTCGGCGCCGCGGAAAATGATGACGTGCAGATCGGGCCGTGCGAGCGCCGAGATCATCCGCTCGTCAGCATGGGCGTGCGCCGCAATCAACGTTCGCGCAACCGCAGCCTGAGCGGCGATCTCGGAGCGGATGAGGTGTAGGCGAACGTGCCACGCGATAACGCCGCCAGCGATCACCACAACGATCGCAAGCGCCAGCCCGGCAACGGCTCGTCGCATCATCACCCTCGATTTTCGGGCGTGGCCTTAAGCGAGCCTGTGATCGCTCTCAAGCACGGCCGATCCATCGCGAGCTAGCATGCGTCATCACCAACGCAGGAAGGGAAACCTCACGATGCACGCACGTTCCCGTCTCGTCGCCCTCACGCTCGCCGCCTCGTTCGCGCTCAGCGCGTGTGGTGCCGGCGCCGGATCGACAAGCTCAAATCTTCCCGCCGTTGCCACGTCGGCAACGCCAAGCGCATCTGGAACCACGGCCTCCGCCGGGCCCTTCTCGTGCCCGAACGCCCAAACGTCCTCCGGTCCGCTCGACTGCACGAAACTGCCGCTCGGCGACCTGAAATTCTCCACGACGGGCCCGCAGCAAGGGTACGTCTATCTCTGCAACACGCCAAGCGGCGCACCCGTGGTCAGCACCGCGCCATGGATCGATGCCGCCGCCGGCACCTGGAACCTCACGACCAAGATCGCCGTGCAAGGGAGCGTATCGTATCCCGGTACGTTTTCCGAAACGGTCAACGGTGCAACGCGTACGATCGTCAGTAACGGCGAGCCCGTCGCCCCCGAAACGACCGGCGTCTTTCCGATTCAGGCGAGCGATCCCGCCTCGCAATACGATCGCAACCCGAACAGCATCGGCGCACAGAGTGACGACTTCTCCTTGCCTGCCGATCCAACCGCCGCCGCCGCGCCCGGTTGTCTATCGGGCGGCATGATCGGCATCACCATCACCGGCGTCGCGATCTACGACGCGTTCGACGCCGCCGGCTACGACGGTGCCGCGCACGAGGTTCAAGATAGCTGCAACGGACACCCGGATCAGTCGAGCACCTATCACATGCACGCGCACATCCAACAGTGCGTGCATGACGACGGTAGCCCCACGCAAAACTCTTCGCTCTTAGGCTACGCGCTCGACGGTTACGGCATCTACGGGCCGTGGTACAACGGCAAGATTTTAACCAGCGCCGACCTGGACGAGTGTCACGGCATCACGAGCCCGGTGGAGTGGGACGGAAGGCTCGTCACCATGTACCACTACGTCTCCACCTACGATTTTCCGTACACGCTCGCGTGCTATCACGGCACGAAGATCGCGACCGGTCCGAGGGCGTAACTCAGTCGACGCGTAGGTGCGGCAGGTTCTCGCCGTCGAGAAATACGGGAAACTCGCTCGGCGAGAACTGCAGACCGCTCCAAAACGGACCGAACTCGCCGTACCGCGCGCTCGCTTCATCGAAACGCATTTCATACACGAGCTTCTTGAATACGAGCGGGTCGTCGGCATAGAGATCGACGCCCCACTCGTAGTCGTCGAAGCCGATCGACCCCGAGATCACCTGCGTCACGGCACCGTGGTAGGTGCGCCCCACCTTCCCGTGCTCGGTCATAAGTTTCGCGCGCTCGGCAAACGGCAGCATGAACCAGTTGTCCGCGCCGTCGCGTTTTTTGTTCATCGGATAGAAACACGCGTAGCGTCGCTGCGGAATCTTTGCCCAAAGACGCGGGCCCACGTACGGGCTCTCTGCCTGCTTGCGCACCAGGTCATCGAATGCAGCGATCCATTCGGGCGAGTTCGGCGTCAAACCAAGCTCGTTTACCTGCGCGTGGATCTTGCCCGTCGCATCATACATACCGAGTTCCAAGACCGACACATACGATCCGAGCGGTTGAAGAAATGCGCTCACCGCAAGCTTGTCCAGCAGTGCCTGCGCACGTGCCAAGCCGTCGAACGTGCGCGCGTAGTGCGTCACCATCAAATCGCCCTTGTGACCGACCAACTGCGCGAGTCCCACGTCGCCGTCTTGTTCGGCGTGCAGACGCGAGCAGAGTTCCACCGCCGCATCGCTCGCCTCCTCACGTGAACGCGCGTCGAGTGCGTCCCAGGCGAGACGTTCGAAGGCGAACATGCGGTGGAGTATCCACCAGCCCTCGAGAGATTCCGGAACGTTGGGATCGCGCATGATCGTTAGGTGTTACTCCCGGGCGAAAGCGCGCGCACGCGGCGCACTTCGGCTTCGACTTCGGCAAGGAGCGCCTCGGGGCGCTCGCGATATTTCGGCCACAGTTGCGGCATGTGCGCGATATCGTCGAGCACGCGCGCATACACGGCGTTGACCGGCGTAGCGACGCCGTTCGCGCGACCGGCTGCCGCAACCGCGCCGTTGAGCACATCCACCTCGGTATGCGGCTTGCCCGCGCGCAGGTCGATCAAAAGCGACGGCGGCTTGGTTCCGCGTCCACGCACGATACGTCCGGCGAGCATGGTACGCGCAACCGGGCTCGGCAACGTGGTAACGCCGAAAAGTGCGTTGACCGGATAGCGCGGCAGGTCGATCGGCACGATATCGAGCGCCTTCATCACCGCGCGAACCTCGCGAATCATGCGGATCTCGAGCGTAAAGATCTTTTCGAAGAGCACGAGCCGGTTCGGAAGCACGTTCAGGATCGCGCAACTGGCGTTTGCGACGACGTTGAGCGCGAGCTTGCTCCACTTGAGCGCGCGCCAGTCCTCGACCACCTTGACGTTCAGCCCGCTGCTCGCGAAGGTGGCGGTAAGCCAGTTGTACGCGCGGTCGCCGACCGGCGCAAACGCAAGCCCGCCTGCATTTGCGGCGTTGACGCGTCCGTTGCGATCACGATCGACCGGTACCGTGAGGGCCGCGGCGACAACGCTTGGCGCCCCGAAGGCCTCGGCCAGCTTCTCTTCGTTGCCGACGCCGTTTTGCGGCGTAACGAACACGCATTTCTCCGGCGTCACGATCGCCTTGCGCAGCGTCGCGATCGCTCCGTCGGTATCGTAGGCTTTCGTTGCGACAATCGCCACGTCGGCGTCGAAGGGCGTCACCTCATCGAGCGCGCGCGGGGCATACGCCACCTCGACGCCGATCGACTGCAGGCGATCGCCAAGAAACGTGCCGACCGCGCCACGTCCGACGATGTACACCTTCATGACGTGCTCCCCGTACTGCCGAAGCCGCCATCGCCGCGCCGGGTGGCCGGCAGTTCCGCGACCGTTTCGAAGGTCGCCTGGGCGACCGGCGCCACGACGATCTGCGCGATGCGGTCGCCACGACGAACGACAAACGGCTCGTTGCCGAGATTCGCCAGAATCACGCCAACCGGGCCGCGATAGTCCGCGTCGATCGTGCCCGGCGTGTTCAAGCACGTCACGCCGAACTTCAACGCGAGGCCGCTGCGCGGCCGGATCTGCGCTTCATAGCCGGGTGGCAGTGCGATCGCGATGCCGGTAGGCACGAGCGCGCGCGCTCCCGGCGCGAGCGTGAGATCGTCGCGCACGGCAGCGCAGAGATCGGCGCCTACGGCGAGATCGCTCATGTACGAGGGAAGCGGCAACCCCTCGCCGTCGGGCAAGCGCTGGAGTGCAACGCGTACGCGTTCAGACATACGGTTGCGTCATTTAGCAAGAAGCTGCGCTAACTCTTCCCGGAAACTCTCGATGTCACGGAAGGAGCGGTACACGCTCGCGAAGCGGATGTACGCGACGGGGTCGAGGTTCTTGAGCGCCTCCATGAGTTTCTCGCCGACCATCGTCGCGCTCACCTCGCTTTCACCGCGCGCGAAGAGGTCGCGTTCCAGATCCGCGGCCACCGCCTCCATCTGACTCTCGGAGATGGGGCGCTTCTCGCACGCTTTACGCAGTCCGCCCAAGATTTTTTCGCGATTGTACTGCTCGCGCCGCCCGTCTTTCTTCACGACGAAGAGGCGCGGCGCTTCCATGCGCTCGTAGGTCGTAAAGCGATGCTTGCAGCGCGGGTCTAAACACTCGCGCCGGCGGCGAACCACGGTTTCGTCGTCGCGCGAATCGACGACACGCGTCTCGCTCTTGCGACAGGTCGGACAGATCAGACGATAACCCTCATGGGTGCCCACATGTTGTGGGTCCTCGTATTATACGGCACTATCCCTAGTAAACGCAAAAAGGCCGCCCAAGCGGGCAGCCCCCTTACCGAACTTCTGAGCGCGCCCTTAGCTGGCGGCGCCGATCTTGAACATCTTGGTACCGCATTCGGGGCACTTGCCCTCGGTCGCGGGACGGCCATTCTTCATCGTGATTTGGACGGCGTCTTTGATCTGACGCTTCGTCTTGCACTTGACGCAATAGGCTTCTGCTGCCACCAGTGGATCCTCCAGAGCGTGGGCTGGTTCTTCGGGCCGGCCCGGCATGAAACTGCGGGTGGGCCTATTCGGGCGAGGCCCCCTGCCTCCTGGTCGCCTGGGCCTAGAGTGTGTACAGCTTTGTCGTGAAGGGCTGGCGATGGAGCGGCCACGCCAAGAAATGACCCAAGTTCTCGAGGCGATACGGGGCGAGCGTGATTGGGCCTGGACGGGCGAAGGGCTGTGGGTCGCCGGTTCCCTGGAAGCGCTCGCCCGGCCGTGCGTGGCAATCGTCGGCACGCGCGCGGCCACCGCGTACGGCCGTGGCCTGGCCGGGCGCTTCGCCCGCGAGCTGGCCGGCGCCGGCTGCACCATCGTCTCCGGACTAGCCCTCGGCATCGACGCCGCAGCCCATGAGGGCGCGCTCGCTGCCGGAGCAGCGACGATCGGCGTCATCGGCAGCGGGCACGAGCGCTTCTTTCCAGCCCGTAACCGGCCGCTCGCCGAGCGCATGCTGGCCGCGGGCGGTGCCGTGCTCTCCCCCTATCCCCCCGAGCATCCCGCCCTCCCGCATCAATTCCTGGAACGCAACGCCGTCGTCGCGGCGCTCGCCGACGCGGTCGTGGTGATCGAGGCCCCCGCGCGCTCGGGCGCACTCAACACCGCCGGCTGGGCTGCGGGCCGCATCCCCGTCTTCGCCGTGCCCGGCGACGTCGATCGCGCGCACGTGCAGGGGTGCCACGCCCTGATTCGCGACGGGGCGATCCTCGCGCGCGGCGCTGCCGACGTGCTCGAGGTGCTCCGCATATCCGCAGCCGATCCACGCACCGCACCGCCGGCCGCGCGCGAGGGCCTTGCGGGGCAGGTGCTCGCACGCCTAGCCCAGGGCGATGCCGATCTCGACACGCTTGTGGCCGCGTGCGCGAGCACGGCCCCCGCAGCGCTCGCCGCGCTCACGCTTCTCGAATGCGAAGGGCTCGTCGAACGGAACGGTGCACATTTTTCGTCATGCAGTTCCGGCTGATCGCGGTCGATAAACTTCGCACGGCCTACGTGGCCCAGGCATGCGACGAGTTTCGTAAGCGATTGCGCGCGTATGCCCCGTACGACGAGATCGAGGTGCGCGCCGCGGCCGGCGGCGATCCGAGCGCCGCGATACGCGACGAAACCGGACGGATCCTCAAGCTGATTCGTCCCGACGACCGCGTGTGGCTGCTGGAACGCACGGGCAACGAGTTCTCGAGCATCGAGTTCTCGGCAAAGCTCGATGCGATCGCGCATGCGGGCACGACGCGCCTGACGTTTGTCGTAGCCGGAACCTACGGCGCGGGCGATGCGCTGATCGCACGCGCCGAGCAGCTCTGGTCGCTCTCGAAGCTGACGTTTCTGCACGAGTGGGCCCGCATGCTCGTGCTGGAACAGCTCTACCGCGCGGCGAAGATCGCCCGCAATGAACCCTACCACCACTAGTTCCGCAATGCTGCCCGACGACGCACTCGCCGCGTTTGCGGGCGCGATCGCCGATCTCGTCGGCGAACGCTATCCCGGCACGCCCACCGTGAACGTCGCGTTCGAGGCGCCGCGTCGGCCCGAGTTCGGCGATTTTGCGACGAACGTGGCGTTCTCGCTTGCCAAAGTTGCGCGCCGTTCGCCGAACGACGTCGCCGCAAGCCTCGTTGCGGATCTACGCGAGCGCGCACCGCACGTCGCAGCGCTCTTTGCTGCAATCGATCCGGTGGCAGGCTTCATCAACGTTCGCCTCGCTCCCGTCGTCTGGCGGACGCAAATCGCCGCCATCCTGCGCGACGGCGAAGATTTCGGACGCCAGGCGCCGCGCGGCGAGCGTATCTCGCTCGAGTTCGGCAGCGCGAATCCCACGGGGCCGCTCGTCGTCGTGCAGGGGCGCACGCTCTCGATCGGCGGCACGCTCGCAAACGCCTTGCGTTACTGCGGATACGACGTCTTCGTCGAATGGATCATCAACGACGCGGGAAGCCAAATGGACACGCTCGGCCGTTCGCTCTATGCACGCTACCGGCAACGCTTCGATGCATCCTATCCCTTCCCGGAAGAAGGCTATCCGGGTGAGTACCTCGGACCGATCGCTGCGCGCATCGCCGAGCGCGACGGGGAGCAGTGGGTGGACGAACCCGAACGCGCATGGCTTCCATATTTCGCCGCGTTCGGGCGCGACACGCTCGTCGCGGAGCAGCAGGCCACCGCGAAGCGTTTCGGCGTTGACTACGACCTCTGGCAAAGCGAACGCGAACTGCACGAAGGTGGCAACGTGCTCGCCGACATCGAGCACCTTCGCAATCTGGGGCACACCTACGAACAAGATGGCGCACTCTTCTTTCGCGCCTCGGAGTTTGGCGACGACAAGGATCGCGTGATCATTCGTAGTGATGGCCGCCCGACATACTACGGCGCCGATATCGCGTATCACTACGAAAAGCTCAAGCGCGCCGACCGCGTGATCGACATCCTCGGGCCCGATCACCACGGCTACATCAACCGCCTCAAAGGCCTAGCCGAAGCACTCGGTTATCCTGGCCGGCTCGACGTCTTGATCGCCCAGCAGATTACGCTCATGCGCGGAAACGAACAGGTGAGCATGAGCAAGCGCGCGGGCAACATCATCACGCTCGATGACATCCTCGACGAGGTCGGCGTCGATGCGGCGCGCTTCTTCTTCGCGATGCTCGCGACCGATTCGCCGCTCACCTTCGATCTCAAACTCGCGGTGGAAGCGAGCAGCGAGAACCCCGTCTATTACGTGCAGTACGGCCATGCGCGTATCGCGTCGGTGCTCAAAAACGCCGGCGCTGCCGACGTGGAAGCGGCGCGGTCGGGCGCCTATCTCGACGCGCTGGGCGAGCCGGCCGAACTCGCGCTAGCGCGGCGCTTGAGCGAGCTTCCGCGCGTCGTGCAAGGCGTCGCCGATCACCTTGCGCCCCATCGTCTCGCGAAATACGCGCGCGACGTCGCCTCGGATTTCCACCAATTTTATACCGAATGCAAAATTCTCGTTGAAGAGCCCGCGCAGCGTCGCGCGCGCCTCGCACTTTGCCTTGCGGCCAAGAGCGTGCTCGCACGAGTACTCAGCCTGATCGGCGTCTCTGCACCCGAAACGCTCTGATCGCCGCGCCCACGGCGGCGGTTGCGCTGCCAAAGCCGACGCAGCGCGAGATGCGCACACGGCGTGTTTTAGGGCCAGGGTACGAGTTGGTAGCCGCTCCCGCGGGGCACGATCTTCAGCGTGATGATATGCCCGTCACGCGCGTGATCGGTTATATGTACGTCGATCGCGATCGGGCGATGGGTCGTGCAGTTCTCGAGTTGCACTTCGATGTAATAATTTGGCGTCACGTCGCCGGGAACGTAAAAGGTGTGATCGAACGTCTCGTGCGCGCGCAGCCCACCGAACCGCTCGATGGGATGTGGCCCTTGGCGCTGCACGCCGACCTCCATGCAGTGCCACGTGGTGTTATAAACGAGGATACGCGTGAGCCGCGCCGCTCGTGCCGGAGACGGCAGGGACGCGAGCGTTACGGCGATCGCAAACGCCGCGATCGCGGGCATCCGAGTGAGTACGTTTCTCATGAGCCTCTCTCCAATTGTGCGTGAATCCACGGCGCCACGAAGTAGCGCCAGAGAATTTTGATGAGGGCTGCCGCCGGAATCCCGAGCAGCAGTCCGGGAATGCCGAAGAGTTCGCCGCCCGCAAATACGGCAAACATCACACCGATCGGCGAGACACCGACCGACTGCCCCATGATCTTGGGGACGAGGACGTTGTCGCTGATGCGAGCCATTCCGAACATCACGAGTTGCACCCAGAGGATCATCCACCCACCCTGCGGCGCGCAGAGCACGGCCGCGATCGCTTGCGCGATCAACATGCCGACGACCGGGATCGCGTAAGCAACCGCGGTGATGATGCCCAGGAGCAGCGAGAATTTGAAGCCGAGCATCGCCGAGACGGCGGCAACCACGATTCCGGTGATCGCGCTCACCACCACTTGCCCCGAGATGTAGCCACCGAAGGTCGCGGTGATCTCAGCGGCGAGCTTGCGCGCGGTTTCACGCCGATGCGCCGGAAACATCGAGGCGAAGCCCTCGGATATCCCCACATCGTTCAACAGGAAGAAAAACGAGAGCACGATCGCCGAGAACGCGACGAAGAACGCGGTCGCCGTGCCGATCACGATCGTGCCCAGAGACGCGAGCGTTCCCGTCGCGAGCGCCGTCAAGCGCTCCGAACTGAGGGCCCCGATGTCGAACGCGTGTTGCGGGATACGCAGCCCCGGGATGTGCCCGATCATCCACGTTTCCGTCGCGGTGATCCAATCTTGCACGTTTGCAGCGTACACCGGCGCGTTCGTAGCAAGCGCTTGGAGTTGCGCAACCGTGAGTGGCACGATGATAATGAGTCCGATGGCGATCGCGACGATGAGTACCAGAAAGACGAGCGAGATCGCAACGGGCTTTGGCATCTTCTTTTCGAGTCGCGAGGTGACCGGTTGGAGCCCAAATGCGATAAACGCCGCGATGATGAAGATCGAAAGCGTGCGGGGAATGTGCTCGGCGAAGAGCCACGCGAGGAGAAGCAGCCCGATCCCGCCGAGCGTGAAGAGTGCGCGGCGCCATCCGCGCGGGCTCAGAGCGCCTTGCATAGCAGCCGCCGTTCGGTCCGGTATCCGGCGCGGGCGTAGAGCGCGCGCGCCGCGACGTTCTCTTCGGTGACCATGAGGGCCATATACGGCAACCCGCGCTTGCGGGCCTCATCCTCAGCCGCGACGAGCAGCGCCGACCCTACGCCCATCCCGCGCATGCGCGGCTCGACCGCGGTGTACGCAATGAATGCCTGATCGTCGCCCGTGACCTCGTCGGGCATCGACTCGACCACCAGGATGAAACCGGCTCGCTCGCCGTCGCGCTCGGCAACGAACGCAATGTGGGCGCGCCCATCGACGATTGCGAGCAACCGGTCGTAATTTTCGAGCACGAGTTCCGGGAGCGGATGGCGCAACGGCGTGACGCTCGCCATCACCGTGCGTCTCCCCAGCGTCTCGATGAACGCGCGATCGCCCGGTGCGGCAGCGCGAATCGAGATCGTCATGCGGCTAGTTCCGGCGCGATCCCGGGTCGGTGATCGGCTCGCTCGCCGCACACTGCGGACATTCCTCGGGCGCATACGAGACGATCGGCATCTTCAGGATCGCGAAGGTCTCAACGCCAAAGTCGGCCGCGCCGCGTTCGACGATAACCCCCACACCGACCGGATGCGCGCCGTGCGCACGCACCACGTCGAGCACCTCGCGCACCGAGAGTCCCGTCGTCACCACGTCTTCAACCACGAGCACGCGGTCTTGCGGCGTCAGCGCAAAGCTCCGGCGCAAGGTGGCAACGCCGTTCTCCTTCTCGACGAAGATGCCGTTGGTTCCCAGGTGCCGCGCGACTTCATACCCGAGCACGATGCCTCCGACCGCGGCACTGACCACGACGCTCGGTTTTGCGTCGCGAAAATGCGCGGCGATCTCGCGAGCGACCGCTTCGACCAGCGGCGGCGACTCGAGAATGCGAAACTTCTGAATGAAGCGGTTGCTGTGCCGGCCGGAACTCAAACGGAAGTGGCCCTCGAGTAGCGCGCCGCGCTCGTGCAACGCAGCGGTAAGATCGACGTTCGAGACGTTAGGCATGCGCTCTCATTTCGTCAAGGACTGCGCGAGCCGCTGCAAGCGGATCGTTCGCGCCGGTGATCGGCCGGCCGACGACCAGGTAATCGGCTCCAACGGCCACCGCCTGGCCCGGCGTCATGACGCGACGCTGATCGCCGTGCTCGCTTCCGCCGGGGCGAATCCCAGGTGTCAAGGTGAGGAAATCCGCACCAAGTCGAGCCTTCAAGGCGGCTACTTCGTGCGCGCTACAGACCACCCCCGAGCATCCCGCATCACGCGCGAGCATGGCCAGGCGCGTCGCGTTAGCCTCGGCATCACCGTGGAGACCGATCGCCGCAAGATCGCCCGAGGAATGACTCGTGAGGATCGTCACCGCGAAGATATGCGGTTGCGAGGTACCCAACTCCGCCGCGCGCTCGGCTGCCGCGGCGACCGCTTCGCGCATCATCTCAGGTCCACCGAGGGCATGGACATTGACGATGTGCGCGCCGGGCCGCACGAGCGCCCGCATCGCCGCGCCAACCGTGCGCGGAATGTCGTGTAGCTTTGCATCGACGAAATAGCGCACGTCGCGTGCTTCGCAGTACGAGAAGATGCGCTCGGGATACCCATAGAGCGACTCCATGCCGATCTTGAAGATCACATCGAGCTCGTAGAGTTCGTCGATCAGGTGCTCCGCGCGATCCGCGGAGGGAACGTCGAGCGCAACGATGAGCTGGGCCACGTTATCCCTCATCTCCTTCGAATTGGTAGGGGTTCGCGAAACCTACGTTAGCTTTGCCGATGATGTTCTGTAAACGCGGAATGTTGCGTTTTTCCAGGTACGCTTCGAGCTCATCGACGATGCGCATCGGAACGCGCGGATCGGTAAAGTTGCCTGTCCCGATCGAGATGGCGCTGGCACCAGCGAGAAAGAACTCGAGGGCGTCGGTCGTCGTCTCGATGCCTCCTTGACCCACGATCGGAATCGTCACCGCGCGCGCGACCTCATACACGGCGAGCACCGCGATCGGGCGGATCGCCGGCCCCGACAGGCCGCCGGTCACGTTACCTAGCCGCGGCTTCCACGTCTCGACGTCGATTGCCATGCCACGGACCGTATTGATCACCGCGAGCGCATCGGCGCCGGCGGACTCGGCCTCTCGTGCGATCGACGCGATATCGGTGACATTCGGCGAAAGCTTCACGATCAGCGTCTTATCGGTCGTTGCGCGTGCCGCGCGCACGACTTTCGCCGTCAGGTTCGGGTCGCACGCGAACGTCTCGCCTTCATGCGCAACGTTCGGGCACGAGATATTCAACTCGATCGCCGCAATCTCGTCACGCGCGGCAAGCTTCTCGCACGTGTACGCATAGTCATCGACCGAAAAACCGGCGACGCTGCCGACGACCGCGCACGGACGTTCGGCGAACTTGCGCACATCGTGATCGAGATACCACTCGATACCCGGATTCTGCAGACCGATGGCGTTGAGCATGCCCGCGGGCGTATGCACGAGACGCGGCGTCGGATTGCCCAACCGCGGCAGTCGCGTGACGCTCTTGAGCACCACCGCGCCGATCCGCGCGAGATCGACGAACGGCGCAAACTCCTCGCCCGAACCATAGCAGCCGCTACCGGTAAACGTGGGATACGGCAGTTTCAGCTTGCCGATCGTAACCGAGAGATCTACCACCGAAGCTCGTGCGCCCAGAAGACCGGGCCCTCCTTACAGATGCGTGCATAGACGACGTCGCTGCCCTGCAACTCCGCCGGGGGAAAGCTCGGCGCTTGCGCGCTCGAGCGCAGCAATGGCACGACGCAGCCCCAACAGCCACCGACGCCGCATGCAAACGTCTCTTCGAGCGAGAGTTGCGCGGGCACGTCGCGTTCGCTCGCCACTCGTGCGACGGCGCGAAGCATCGGCGTCGGCCCGCACGCAAGGATGAGATCGGGTTTGTCGCTTGCGTTCGCGAGCAGATCGGTGACGTAGCCATGGTGCCCGTCGCTCCCGTCGTCGGTTGCGACGAGTACTTCGCATCCCTCGTACGCGAAGCGCTCGCGTTCGACGAGCAACCCGCTCGTGCGCGCGCCGTAGAACAGCCGCACGCGCGCTCCCGCCGAACGCGCTGCCTGCGCGGGCAAGAGCACCGAGGCGATACCGACCCCGCCGGCTACGATTGCCACGTCACGCGCGCCACCAATTGTAAAGCCATTGCCAAGCGGCGCCATGACGTCAAATTTGTCGCCAATGCGCAGCGTGCCGAGTTCGCGTGTGCGCTTACCCACTTCGAAGAACAGGATGCTCGCGCGCTCGCCGTGCGCTTCGTAGATGCCGAGTGCCGTCGCGGCCACCTCGCCGCTCGGGGGAACGACCATCGCGAAATGCCCGGGACGCGTCACACGCACGAGCTCCGGTGCGTGAAACCCTACGAGCACGATACCGGGTGCGAGCTCTCGACGATCGAGAACCGTCGCGTGATGGACGGCAGACGCAGAATCGGTGGGCATAGCGGCCCAGACTTTCGCCAAATTTTAAAAAAAGTCCGGGCATTTGCGATGAACCTTTCTGCGACTTTAGCCGTTATAGATAACAGAGACGCAGAATCTCGAGAAAGGAGGGTCCGCAGATGGCAGGTCTTATGGTCTTCAGAACGCTCGCCGACGCACTTCGCGCCGGATATCAGGTGTACGATCGTACTGCGGACGGCTACCTCGTTCGCACGAGAACTTCGGCGGGTTGGGCGATCGCGATCGTCTCCTGCAAGTAGTCCTCTTTTCATCGAGAACCGCATCTCATCGCACACGAGTAACCTCCAAAACGACCTCTAGCAGCAGCAACGCCGCCGGTTCGGAAACGAACCGGCGGCGTTGTCGTTCGGCGGCGAACGGAGTCTCGCGGCTAGCGGAAATCCGGCGGCGACGGGGGCTTCTCGATCTCGGGCGTCGGGCCGGGGCGCCAGGCATAGGGGCCGGGGCGCGGCGCTTCCGGCGGTATCGGGCCGCCATCGGGGCCCGGACCCGGTCCCGGCGGCGGGCCAAAGGTGGTGCCCTGATGTTGCTGCCCCGTCCCGATGGTGATGCCGGGCAGATGGGCGCCATTGAGCACCGCGTTGATGATCTGGGCGATGCCAACGAACATCACGATCAGCCCAACGAGCAGCGAGCCATTCGGATGCACCAATCCACCCATGAACGAGAATCCGATCAGCAAGGCAAAGCCGATCAGGGTCAGCGTGATGCCCTTACGCAGTTGCGCCTGCGCGTAGTAGGACGGGTCGTAGCCGGGCATTGGCGGCATGCGCGTGCCCACGCCGGGCGGCGGCGGCACCGGACCCTGCCAGGTACCGCGGCGCATCGCGCGCGGATCGGGCGGCGGCATGTAGCCGTGGCGGATCATCTCCATACGCTCTTGGTGAGCGAGCACCCGTGAGATCACCCACGCAGCGACCGGCACCCCGAAGAGAAATATGATGCCGAAGATGGGGACGAGTACGTCTTCCACGATCTAGTTCGCTCCGTTCGTTGTAATATGTATCGATCCGTCTTCGCTGTGCACGCGCATGTTCGACGATCCGCTACCCACGCGGAACGTGTAGCTTGCGGAATCGTCGCCGTCGTGCGACACACCATCGACGTGGATCGATCCATCGGCGCTCGATGCATCGACCGATGCGTCGCTTCCCGTATCTAGGGTGAGGGTGACGCGACCGTCCGTACTCGAAAAATCGTAGGCACCACCCGCGGGGAATACCCCTTCCAACCGCAGCGAGCCATCGTCACTATGAATCGTCGCATGCGGCGCGACGCCGGTAAACGCTAGGCGCGTTGCATCGATATGGCCGTCGTCGCTAGAAAGAGCGATGGTGTTTGCGGTGATCCGATGGGCAGTGATATGGCCGTCGTCGCTGTGGGCCCGGACGTCACCACGCACATCATACAGGCTGATGTGCCCGTCTTGCGAGGTCACTTCGGCACCGTTGTGGACGCCGGTCACCTCGGCGCTCGCACAGTGACCGATCGTCACATGCGCACCCGCCGGCACCTGCACCTCGATATGCTGATGCGAGAACACGGCGATGCCGCTAAGCGAATAATCCGCGCGTTCGATGCGCACGCCGCCGGGGGTACGCGTCACCGTAAGTTGCGGAACGCGCGATAGGCTCCCGAAGTACCAGCCGGAGAATGAAGTGTCGTCCTTCACGTGGACGAGCCCATCGCTCGAGGTGGTGACGACGACGCGACTCTCGGGATCATCGATCTGCACGTCCGGCGCGCTTCCCGCAGCGATCGGCGCGATCGGGCGCGGCACGAAACTCGATTGCGCGCCGGAACCGGCACTCCAACTGCCAATGTGCCACCCGCCGCGCAGCAGCATGACGGCAAGCCCGGCGATCAGCACCTCGACCGCGATCAGCATCGCAACGACCGCGATCCGCGATGGCTGCTGCATGGTACGCACTAGAGGCGCGGACCCCACCCGTCGAAGGTGGGTCGCAGGTCCGCCAAGGCGGGCCGACCAAGCGTCGTGCGCGCACCGGGAAGGGTTTTGTCGAGTTTGTTTGCCGTTAGCATGGCGGGGTTGGGCCTCCGTAAACCGATCTGTCTCACGTACGCCGCGACGGGGCTGTTGTTTCGATTGCCTACGCGAAACACTCCCGCGCCCGCGGCCGTAGATAGGGCATGTCGGCAGCGCTTGCGGAGCCACGGCGACTTCGAGCAGTGAACTCCGAACCCGAGGACGGCGACCTCGTGGCGATGACCCTGGGAGGCAACCCCGAGGCCTTTTCGCTGCTCGTCGCACGCTACGACCGAGCGGTTTATCACTTGGCCTACCGCACCCTCCACGACGTCGAGGAGGCGAAGGATGCGACCCAGGAAGCCTTTTTCAAAGCCTACCGGTCGCTGCGAACCTTCAAGACGGGCGCCAAGTTCTCAACCTGGATCTTTTCGATCGTTTATCACGCCTGCTGCGACCGTTTGAACCGTCGCAAGCGTTATAGTAATGAGGAGCTCCCCGACCGGGCCGATCCAGGGGCGGGCCCCGAGCGTGAGGCGATCGCACTCGACGAGGCACGTCGGCTGCGCGCGGCGATCGATGCCTTGCCGGAAAAGTATCGGACGGTCATCACGCTCTACCACCTGCAGAGCATGCAGTACGAGGAGATCGCCGAGGTCCTGGGGCTGCCGATGGGTACGGTAAAGACACATCTTTTCCGCGCGAAGGAGCAATTGCGTAAACTGCTCGGCGTGCAGGGGGTAGCGGAATGAAATACGACAGCGACGACGCGCTCGACCGGGCACTCTTCGCGCTGCCGCTCGAAGAGCCGCCGGCCGATCTGCGCGCCTCGATTCTCTCGACGACGGTGTACCGTCCCGCGCCGCTGTTCAAACCGTGGGAGCTGGTGCTGCTCGGCGCTATCGTAGCCGTCATGGTGTGGCTTGTCGTGTTGATCGCCATGGGCGGCAGCACACTCTTTGCCGCTAGCCTTGAGAAGGCGGGCTCGACGCTCGTGGGGCTGCTGAGTAACGTCGCCACCCTCGCGTGGATCGCCGCAGGCGGCGCCACTGCGATCTGGCTCTCGATTTTCACGGATTTCCAATCTTTGTCGAAGGACGCGGTCACACGCGGTCGCTAATCCGTCGGCATGAACGAGCCGGCGCCTACCTATAAAATACTCGTTGTCGAGGACGACGCGGCAATCAGCCGCGTGCTCACGCTCGAGCTCACGCATGAGGGCTACGCGGTAGAGACCGCAAGCGACGGGCTCGAAGGGCTGGAAAAAGCGCTCAAAGAGCCCGACCTCGTGATCCTCGACCTCATGCTTCCCCGTATGGACGGACTCGAAGTCTGCCGTCGCGTACGCGCGAAGAGCGATGTCCCGATCATCATGCTCACCGCGAAAGATCGCGTGCCCGATCGCGTCGAGGGCTTGGATTTGGGCGCCGACGACTACCTAACCAAGCCGTTTGCCACGCTGGAGTTACTGGCTCGCGTGCGTGCACGGTTGCGTGAACGCCACCCGCACGCAAACGTGATTTCCTATCGTGACGTCGTGATGGATCGCGACCGGCGCGAAGTGACCCGCGCCGGGAACCCGGTCGTACTCACCGCCAAAGAGTACGCCCTGCTCGAATATCTCTTGTTACATCGCAACAAAGTGCACACGCGCGACGATCTGTTCAATGGCGTGTGGGGCAGCGATTTTCTCGGCGATTCGAACCTGATCGACGTGTACATACGCTACCTGCGCGGCAAAATCGACGACGGCTTCGACGACAAGCTGATCACGACGGTACGCGGCGTAGGCTACACGATCAGAGATTGAACCTCACCTTTCGTTGGCGCATCGCCGCCGCGTACGCGCTGCTGCTGGTGCTCGTACTCACGGCGACAAGCGCCGTCATCGTCTCACGGTTTCAGGCGATCCTTTCACAGGAGGCGCGCCGCAACGTGGAGACCACGATGCGCGAGATTGCACAGGCAGCGCGTTCGAGCGATCCCTTTGCCTCGCAAGAGCTGACAGGCGACGCGATCGCGCCGTTCTTTACAAGCGAGAATTTGGATACGTGGGCCTCGCCCACGACCTTCGTGCAGGTCGATACGACGAGCGGTTATCCGATCGCGCGCACCTCCAACCTCGGCGGCGTGCGTATACCGCCCTACACGGCGCTCACACCCGCGCACGACACCGCATTTCGCACGATCTCGTATGGCGGACACACGTTGCTCGTGGAGGACCGGCTCTTCGGCGCAGGCGCGAGCGGCGCGATCGTCCACGTCGCCGAATCGCTCGATGCGCTCGAGCGCACCTTCGCCCAGACCCGCGCCACGATCGCCCTCATCTTGCTCGGTGCCATAGCGGCCGTCGTTTTGCTCGCATTCGCGATCGCGTCGCGCGCGATCGCGCCGATCACGCGCCTCTCGCTTGCGATGCGTGAAATCGGCTCTGACCGGCTCGATCGAAGGCTCGATGCGCCGCCACGCAACGACGAGATCGGCGAGCTCGTGCGCAGTTTCAACGACCTGCTCGCACGACTGGAAGAAGCATTCGCCCGCGAGCGCCAGTTCATCTCCGACGCCTCGCACGAGTTAAAAACACCGCTCACCTCGATCAACGCAAACGCCCAACTGCTGCTGCGTTGGGGCGATCGCGACGAAACGATCCGGCGCGAGAGCCTCGAGACGATCCAGCACGAGAGCGCGATGCTCGCGGAGATGGTCAATGGCATGCTCACGCTTGCCAAGGCCGATCGTGGCGACGCGATGCCCAAGGAGCCGGTCTCGCTCGCGCACGTCGCGCAAGAGGCGCTGCGTTCGTGCGCGGGGCGTGCGGCCGAACGCGGTCTCGCGTTGAAGTACGAGCCGAGCGTGGAATCCACGATTGTCGAAGGCGACGCGCACCTCTTGCGACAGCTCGTGGGCAACCTGATCGACAACGCAATTAAATTCACGCCCGCGGGTCACGTGCGGGTGGCTCTCGGCGCGAACGGCGGCGATGCCTGGGTTGAGGTCAACGACACCGGCCCCGGGATTGCCGACGACGAGCTCGCTCGTGTCTTCGAGCGCTTCTACCGGGCCGACAAGGCCCATTCTCGCTCGGTCGCGGGCACGGGTCTCGGTCTTGCCATCGTACGGTCGATTGCGCGCGTGCACGGCGGCCACGTCGAAGCCGGGCGCGCGCCGGAGGGTGGCGCACGCATGCGGGTTACGCTCCCGCGACTCGATCCAACCCTCACCGAGCTTTCATGATGCGCCGGTCACGACCTCATAGAATGAACTCGTGATGGTGGCGAGGTGGCGGGCGCGCGATGTGCTCCTGCCCGTTTTGTCGTTGGCGATCTTCCTGAGTGCGCGCGCGCGGGCTGACGCCGTGCAGCTTCCCGTCGCCGCGCCCCCCGTCATCTACGTGCGATTGACGCAGGGTCACCTGACGGTGCGGACCTGGCTACGCAACGTCGTGCAGGTGCAGGGCAGTCCCTCGATCGCGGCGCGCGAGCTACCCCCGGCGGTCGTGGCGCGACGTCTTCCGAGGCAGATGATGCTGTGGTCGCAGAGCCTCGTCGCGAAGGACGGCGAACGCCTCACGCTTCCGGCCGAGCCATTTCCGCTCCCCGACCTCACGCAGCAAGCCCATGACGGCGTGCTCGTTCACGGCTCCGGTACCGCGACGATCCTGGTTCCCGCAAACACCGCGTTGCTCGTCACCGTCGTGCGTCGCGGCTCGATCGCGATCGACGGCTATCGCAACGGCACCTTCACCGCGATGATGGGCGTGGGCCGCATCGCGCTCAACAACGTTAGCGGCACGGGCGCGGTACAACTGAACGCCGGCCCCTTCATCGCGCGAAATTCCGCCTTCGCGCGCATTCGCGTACGCACTGGCCGCGGCAATCAATTCTTCGAGCACTGCACCGCAGCGCAGATCCAAGCCACGAGCCTGCTCGGTTCGATCTTATACGACAACGGAACGTTCACGCCGGGGCTCGCGCACTTCGAATCGCAGCGCGGCAACGTAGCGCTCGGCGTCAACGGGAACGCGCAGGTGAACGCTCACAGCGATGTCGGGCGCATCTTCAGCGCGCAGAACGTGCCGCTGCAACGCAGTGCGAACGATGCGCAAGCCACCTACGCGCGCGGTGGTCCGGTCGTCACCGCCACGAGCACCCGCGGCTCGGTGATCTTCTACCGCGGCTCGCTGCGCGCGCACCCTGCGCTATTCAAACGTTTCCAAACGCATCGCCCGCCGGTCCTACGCCGCGTACCGATCCATCGGGGCGGCGGCAGGCCGAGGCACTAGAGTAAATACTTGCGCATCAACGCCATGTCGAGTTTGAACGTATGCTGCGCAAGCACGGCTTCGACACCGTAGCCGCAAGCCTCGAAAAAGCGCTGGGCGTTTCGCAGGTGCGGCACCATCACGGTCATCTTGTGGCAGTTGTAGTAGTTCGCGACGTCGGCCATCTGCTCGACGATGGCACGCGCGATACCGCGCCGGCGGTGCGAGGGCGCGACGACCAGTTGCTTCACCGTTCCGAGTGACGCCGCGACATTCAGCGTTCCTGCCGCGACGAGCACATCGCCTTCACGCACCGCAAAGCCGTAGTCGGCATCGTGCCAGATGACGGGAAACTCGTACAAGGCGCGCAGGGATTCTCGTTCGTGCTCGCGGTAGAATGCGGCAAGCGCGTCGGGTTGAACGCGCGCGATCTCAACGGGCGGCTGCTGCAATTTCGGTCTCCAGATCGATCGTGAGGTTGTCGTATGCGGCGATCGCGCGCAGACCGAGTTCGTCTTCGAGCTCCTGTGCAAGCCGCGCCGGATCGGCTTCGAGCATCTTCGTGCCAAAGTGTTGAAAGATCGCAACGCGCGGACGCACGCGCGCCACGACGCGACATGCATCGTCCCACGTCATATGATCGACGTCCATGCTGTCGCGGAAGCGCAACACGTTGACGATGAGCGCATCGGGATGGTGCGCAGCGTAATCCTCGGCAATCTCCTCGACGTAACGGCCACAGGGCATATAACTGATACGTAAGCCGTCATGATGGAAGTGCATACCGTAGGTCTGCACGGCATGCACGTGGGGCATCGAGGTGTAGAGTTCGACGCCGCCGATTCGGTACGGGCCCGCGCGTGGCGCGAGCACCTCGACGCGCTCGACGAAGCGTTGCGCGTAGGGAAGTACCGTCGGTTCGCCCGAAAGCGCGTCGGCCGGCGCGAGCAGCACGCCGCGGCGGCGGAAGCCGCCCGAGGTCATGGCCTCGATGAGCGCCGTCGCGTCACCTGCGTGATCGAGATGCTTGTGCGAGAGGGCGATCGCGTCGAGTTCGCGCGGGTTGCACGGCGGGACGTGCGCAAGCGCCCGCACGAGCGCGCCGGGGCCGGGATCGATGTGGATCTGCGTCTCGCCCAGGCGAAGCCACATACCGCCCGAAGCGCGCAACTGGCGCGCGACGACGAAACGGGCTCCGCCGCTGCCGAGGAAAAGGACCGAAGCCGACAAGATTAGGCTAGATTACGAGCCTCTTGTCCCGGTTCATGCTTGCTCGCGTACAGGCTGAAAAATTGGTCCAGGTTCGAGCGATATTGCTCGAGCGCGGCATTCCACAAACGGAGCGCGCTGCCGCCTGATTCCGTGACGGTGTAGATGCGGCGTGCGGGTCCTTGGTCTTTCGGATCCCACCACGAGGAGATGTACCCCTCACGTTCGAGTTGGCGCAACGCTCGATAGACGGTGCCCGGGTCGGTGATCACGTCGAACTTCTCTTTGAGTTCTTTCATGATTTCGTATCCGTGCAGATTGTGGTCTTTCAGCATGACGAGCAGCCACGCCATCAGATAATTTTTCGGGGTACCTTTGGGTGGGAGTCCGTTCTCACGACCCGCGTGAACGGCTACCTGTTCCTCCACGAACATGTAACGCGTTGTATCCTTCCGAGAAATGGGCCTTTTGCACTAGGGCCAGTAGCTCGGCTTGAATTTTTCATTTACGGAAAGTTAACCTGCCGACAAAGTCGCATAATGACAAAGTCGCAGCACACTCATCTTCTTCCCCTGTTGCTTGCACTACTAGTATTTTGGCTTTTTAGAGGTTTTTGATCGTGCGCCATGTCTCGACGGCCGATTTCATGCAGCGCTTATTCGCCGCTGGCCCTGTCTCGCGGGCGTCCATCGTGAGCGGCCTCTTCGACGATGCCGACGTGGCCGCGATCGCCTCGGAGCATGGCGTACGCCGTGAGGCGCTCGTGCGGGCAGCCTCCGAGGACGAGGGGAGCGAAGCCGGCGCGCGCATGCGCGAAGCGGTCGCCCGCATGCGCTCCGGAGCACCGGCGTTGCCGAGCGGCGCCGCCTTTCCGCCCGAGCTCGAGCGCGCGACCGACGGCGGGCTCGAGCTCGTGGGCCTCTTCGTAAACCCGATGATGACGGCGGCCCTGATTCTGAAGACGCCGATGCCGCCGCTCGAGCAAGCCGGACGCGCGATCGACCCGCTGCTCTCGCTCGCCGCCTACGCATCCCGCGTCTTTCGCGTGCTTGCGGTAGAGCATCCCGACCTCTCGACCCCTCTCTCGAACGCTGCGGCCGCGCTCGAGCGCGCTTAGACACCTACGCCAGCAGCGGTAACGGCGCGAATGACCCGCCGAGGATGGCGCTTGAGGGACGGCCGAGCCAGCGCTCGATCACGGTGGCATAGACCTGCCGGAAGTCGGTCGTGAAGCGCAGGTTCCCCATGTTCGTTTGTCCGAGGTCCGGCGCGGTACCGTAAAGCCCGCCCTTCACCCCGCCGCCGACGAGAAAGAGGGGCGATGCTTCACCATGATCGGTGCCGCCGCTCGCATTCTGGGCTATCCGGCGCCCGAACTCGCTGAAGGTCATGGTAAGCACGCGCTTCTCGTTGCCGTGCGCGGCGAGATCGTCGTAAAAAGCGCTGAGCGCGTCGGCAAGCTCGCCGAGCAGGCGGTCCTGCGTCGGCTTCTGGTTCACGTGCGTGTCGAACGAGCCATGCTGCACGTAGAGCACGCGCGTGCCCGTTCGCCCGGCAACGATCTGCGCGGCAAGCGCAAGGCTGCGTCCGAGGGGCGTCGCCGGATATGCTGCATCGGTCTTGTATCCCGCCACCAGACGCGGCAACTCTTCCGACCCGCGCTGCGCGTGATCTTCGATCTCCGCCACGTGCGCGAGATAGGGCGAGGTGAACGGAAAACGATTGTCGCTCACCAATTCGGTGAAGGTGCGCCGCGCCGCCGCGTTGCGATCGCTCAAGAGTCCGTACCCGCGCAGCTGCGCCACGGCGGGAACGTCGGTCTTCGTCGCGACGAGCACCTCGGGCAAAACCTGCGCGAGCGCGACGCCATTGAAGAGATTGCTCGCCGGAAGATTCGCGTCATCGAGGTAACGACCGAGCCAGCCGGTGTGCTCGTACCGCTCGGGAACGGCGGTCTGCCAAATCTCGGTGGAACGGAAGTGCGAGTGATCCGGGTTCGGATACCCCACCCCCTGCACGACCGCGACCATGCCCTTGTCGTACATCGCTTTCAGCGCGCGCATCGTGGGATTGAAGCCCACGTTTGCGTCGATGGCAAGCACGTCGCTTTTCGGAATCGCGAGCGACGGGCGCACCTGATAGTACTGCGGATTGCCGTGCGGCACGATGCAGTTCAAGCCGTCGTTTCCGCCCTGCAGGTTGACGAGCACAAAGACACGATCGCTTGCGCCGGGAAAGCCCGGAAGCGACGTATCAGCGAGCGCGCGCGCAAACACGTGATCGGCGTTCGCCACGACGGTGATTCCGGAGATCGCTCCGAGCAGAAAATTCCCGCGTTTCATCGTTGCAGAGTCTCCTTCACGCTATTCACGCGAGTTGATACGCTGGCATCGCCATCGTGAGGTAGGCCGCGCCGCGCGCCCGCTCTTCGTAATTTTCCGCCGACAGGGCGCCGAGCGCCGACGTGCCCGCGCCGTCGAGATACGCCTCGAGCTGCGCATAGGATTCGGGCGGCGCATCGCCTTGCAGAATCGCATCGGCGAGCGCGTGCGCCGCCCTGCGTGCGTCAAGCGGCATGCGCGCAAGCGTCGAACGCGCCATGACCGGCGCGTTCACCATCGATGCGACGAAATTTGCGCGAGAGATCACGGTCTGCGAGGTGATCCAATTCT
The DNA here is from genome assembly GCA_027452165.1 of Vulcanimicrobiota bacterium. Taxonomy (GTDB): domain Bacteria; phylum Vulcanimicrobiota; class Vulcanimicrobiia; order Vulcanimicrobiales; family Vulcanimicrobiaceae; genus REEB354. The sequence continues at coordinate 353,788 of DAIDGX010000023.1, forward strand.
GACCGCCGGGCCAGCCCGCGACGTTGGGCGGCGAGAAGAGTATCTGCCCCATCTGCGCGAGCGCGGGAACGCTGCGCGGCTCGATTCGTGCCAAACCAAACGCTTTATGCGTGCCGACTACGAACTCGACGGGACTCTTCACCAGCGCACGGTAGGCGCGCGGCGAGTAGAACACGTTGCTGCGCAGCAGTGTCGAGACCACCGGCAACATCTCGTAGTCATGTTTATGGATCAGCGATGCGACCGCATCCCTAAGGTGCGGCTCGGCTCCGTCGTACACGAAGAAATCGAGCAACTTTCCAGCCCAGAATCGCGCGCAGGCGGGCTGCTCGTAGATCATGTTCACGATATCGGCGCCGTCGAAGTTTCCGGTGCGTCCGAGAAACGTCTTCACGCCATCATCGTGGGTGCGGTGATTGAAGAAGAACGTGCCGGTGCGACGATCGATGCTCCAGCCGGTGAAGGCGCGCGCCGATTGACGCACGTCCTCTTCGCTGTAGTTACCGTGGCCGAGCGTAAAGAGCTCCATCAGTTCGCGCGCGTAGTTCTCGTTGGGATGAGCCTTGCGAGAATCGGCGTTATCGAGGTAGAGCAGCATCGCCGGATCCTTGCTCACGGCCATCGTGAGATCGCGCAGGTTGCCGAGTGCATGCGAGCGATAGAGTTGATTCTGCGCGTACACGTACGTCGGCCACACGCCCTTCTGCAGCGCCGCGGTCGTAAAATGGCCGTGAAAGAAGAATGTCATCTTCTCCTGCAGCGGCGCCGGCGTTACCAGCATGCGCTCGAGCCACCACTCGCGCATCGAGCGGATCGACGCGCCACTCGCCTTGCGTGCCTGCATGAGGAGCGCGCGGCGGCGCGCCTTATCCCCGCGAAAAAAGCTCGCCAGGAGCGGGCGCGGATCGTAGACATCGTCCGGCGCGGGTAGCGACGAGGTATCGGGAAAACGAATCAGCGCATCGACCGCGTCGCCCGGCGACATCTCGGCATAGCGCGCGATCTCGTCGGCGGAGCCGCCGAATCCGGCGCGCCGCAAGAGATGCGCAGCATGACGCGCGCTCCAGGGTCCGCGGTAGGGCTGCAGCGCCGTCATCGCATCGAGCGACCCGGCGGGACGAATCAATCCGATAGCCATATGTTCATTGAACGTACGTGGCGCGCCCATGTCCTGAAGGACGGGTTAAAGGGCTCGCTCGCCGAATGGCGTGGCCCGTGAGCCTACTGGAATCGCGCCTCGATCGGCGCAGCGATGATTTTTCCCGGAACGCCGCGCGCATGGAGTCGCTCGTGGCGCAGTTGCGCGAGCGCCTGCTTGCGGTACGCGACGGCGGCGGCCCCGACGCGGTCGCCAAACACCGCAAGCGAGGTAAGCTGACCGCCCGTGAGCGCATCGACACGTTGATCGACACCGGCAGCGCGTTCTTGGAATTCTCGGCACTTGCCGCAAATGACATGTACGATAACGGCTCGCCCTCGGCTGGGGTGATCACCGGCATCGGCAGCGTGCACGGCCAACTCTGCGTCATCGTCGCAAACGACGCCACCGTCAAGGGTGGCACCTACTATCCGATGACGGTGAAGAAGCATCTACGCGCCCAGGAGATCGCCGAGCAGAATCATCTTCCGTGCATCTATCTGGTCGATTCCGGCGGCGCGTTCTTACCGCTCCAGGCCGATGTCTTTCCGGATCGCGATCACTTCGGGCGTATTTTTTACAATCAAGCGCGCATGTCGGGTAAGCGTATTCCGCAGATCGCCGCCGTCATGGGATCCTGCACGGCGGGCGGCGCGTACGTTCCGGCAATGAGCGACGAGACGGTGATCGTGAAAGGACAGGGCACGATCTTCCTGGGTGGGCCGCCTCTCGTGAAGGCGGCAACGGGCGAAGAGGTGACGGCAGAAGAGCTGGGTGGCGCCGACGTACACACGCGCATATCGGGCGTCGCCGATCATTTTGCCAACGACGACCACCATGCGCTTGGCATCGTGCGGGAGATCGTCGAGAATTTGCACCGCGAACTGCCACAGCAGTGGGACCGCACCGAGCCGCGTCCGCCGAAGTACGATCCGCGCGACATTTACGGCATCATTCCGGCCGATAGCCGCATCGGCTACGACGTACGCGAGATCATCGCGCGTCTCGTTGACGGCTCGGAGTTTCACGAGTTCAAGGCGCGCTATGGCACGACGCTCGTCTGCGGATTCGCGCGCATCGAGGGACATCCGATCGGCATCCTGGCGAACAACGGCATCCTCTTCAGCGAGAGCGCGCTCAAGGGCGCGCACTTCATCGAACTCTGCGCTCAGCGCGGAACGCCGCTGCTCTTTTTACAGAACATCACCGGGTTCATGGTCGGCAAGCAGTACGAGAACGGCGGCATCGCCAAGGACGGCGCCAAACTCGTCACCGCGGTCGCGTGCGCCGAAGTGCCAAAATTCACCGTGGTGATCGGCGGCAGCTTCGGCGCGGGCAACTACGGCATGTGTGGCCGCGCGTACTCGCCGCGTCAGCTCTGGATGTGGCCGAACGCGCGGATCAGCGTGATGGGCGGACCGCAAGCCGCAAGCGTGCTCTCAACGGTCAAGGGCGAGATGTCACCCGAAGACAAGGCCGCGTTCGAAGCGCCCATTTTAGAAAAATACGAACGCGAGGGCAGCCCGTACTATTCGACCGCGCGCCTGTGGGATGACGGCATCATCGATCCGCTCGATACCCGTCGCGCGATCGCGATTGGTCTGGACGCGGCGGCGTGCGCACCACAACCGGCAACCGCGTTCGGCATTTTCCGGATGTAGCGCGTGCGCGCGCGCGTCGATCCCGGCGTGCTCGGCGCATACGCGCTGATGTGCGCCATCTGGGGCACGACCTGGCTCGTGATCAAGGTCTCGCTTGCCTACGTCCCGCCGCTCTCGGGCGCCGGCCTGCGTTTCGTGGTGGCGGGCGCGGCGCTCGGCCTGGTCGCACGAGCCCGCGGCGTGCGCGGCGCCGTACCGTGGAAGCTCGTGTTGGTCCTCGCGGCCTTTCTCTTCGGATTGAACTACGTGCTGACGTATCTCGCCGAAACACGCTTGGACTCGGGCCTCGTCGCCGTTCTCTTCGGCACGCTGCCGTTCTTCATGTTCGCGTTCGGCGCGATCGCGCACGAGCGTACCACGCCGCGCATCTGGATCGGCGCGGCGATTGCGTTTGCCGGCGTGGGCGCGATCTCACTTGGCGGGCAGGTGCAGGGATCGCCGCTCTTTGCGCTCGCCGCCATCGGTGCGGCCCTCTTCTCCGCATTTGCGAACGTCTATGCCAAGCGGCATGCTCACCACGATCCGCTGCGCACGCTTCCGCCATCCATGTTTATCGCCGGGTGCAGCGTCTTTGCGATCGGTCTGATCACCGAGCATCCCGCGTTGCGCCCGCTTCTCTCACAAGCCTCGCTGTTTGCGCTCGCCTACCTTGCGCTCGTCGGCAGCGGCATCGCCTTCTTCTTGAATCTTTGGCTGCTCCAGCGGATCGCGTCGTGGATTGTCGGGCTCTCGTCGCTTGTTATTCCGGTCATCGCGGTGAGCGTCGGGATCGCCTTCGGCGGCGAACACGCCACCGTGCGCGAGTTGCTCGGCGCGGCGCTCGTCATCGCGGGCCTCGCGGTCGCACTGACGGGACAACGCGAACTCACGGCCCCTGGCTAGGGGAGCGCATCTCCGGGCGGCTTCAATATCGTGAAGTACGGCCGCGATTGCACCCAGCGACCCGTGGCATTGACGAAATGCAGCAGTGCGACGGCTTTGGGTTTGGTCGGACAGCAGAGCGCGGCACCTTCGGCATAGTACGGTCCGGTGAGACGCAGTGCGTCGCCACCCTTCGTGCGCACGATCCCGGCTTGCAGATCGCACCCGTTCTCGACCGCAAGTACCGGAACGATCGCATGCCGCTGCGCGTCATACGCAAAGAGATCGACGTGCGCGGTACCGCAATCTGCTGCCGCTTGCTGCGACTCGACGACGAGTTGTTGTCTGCCCGGCCCCATGAACGTTCCGGCCCCAACGATCTTCGCGTTCTGTACCGGGAACCAGAGCGGCACGCCGTTTACTTTGGCGACCGTGTCGAATGGCATCTTCCCGCCGGGCGAGCGATAGCGCAGACGGTAGCCCGCGCGCTCGGGCGCGTAGATCGAGAGATACTCTTGGTAGAACGTACGTCCATGTCCAACACCGACAACCTTGCGGCTAAGAACCGCTTGCCACAACGCATGCATTGCCGTGCCGCCCATATCTACGGCTTGCATCTGCAGCACGACGCCCGGCGGCGCCGGACGGAAGACCGGATGCGCGGGGTTCTGCGCTCGAACCACGGCCGTTCCCACAACAATGAGCATTGCGGCGAACACGACGCCAAGCCATCGCTTCATGTTGGTATCCTCCGCCCTACACGCGGGTCAGATTCCCGCGTACCATTCGTACCCTTGGTCCTCCCAGTAGCCGCCTTTTCCTCCGTAGAGGTTCGAAAAGCTCCCGACGACCTCGATCCGCTTCACCCACTTCGCGCTCTTGTATCCCAACTGCGTCGGGACCCGCAAACGCACGGGCGCGCCGTGATCGGGATCGAGGTCGGAGCCGTTCAGGCGCAGCGAGAGAAGCGTCTGCGGATGGTATGCCTCCTTGAGATCGAGGCTTTCGTAATATGGCGTTCCTTGATCGTCGCGATCCATGCAGTGGAATACCACGTAGCGCGCATCGGCGCGCGGGTGCGCTGCCGCAAGCACATCGCTAAGGCGTACGCCGCTCCACTCACCGATCGCGCTCCATCCCTCGACGCAATCGTGGCGCGTAATCTGCGTCACTTGCGGCATCGCGCGTAATGCGGGCAGCGAATACGCGTGCTTGCGTTCGACCGCACCATCGACTACCAGTCGATAGCTGGCGAAGCGATCGGCAACGTAGCTTTCGTACGTCGCGTCGTCGGGCGTCGGTAGGCCGTTAACGCGAAAATTGCGGTCGATTGCCGAGAGCGGATACTCGCGCGCGAGACCGCGCGTGCCGATCAGCAGATGGTTCAAGCCTTGCGCGGACCCGATCAGGTGATGGAACGCGTCGTTGTTGTTGAGCGCCGTACCGATCGGCGAGCATGCGGCCAGTGCTGACGAGATCGTGGATGCGAGAAAAAGGCGACGTTTCATGGTCCGACCCCATCGTGATCGCCCAGACGGTACCAGCCGGTGATCATCGAGCGCATCTGGTTGAGCAACCCTTGGGTCGCCACTTGGAACGTGTGTACGACAAAGAACCCGAGCAGGCCGAGCATCGCAACGAAGTGCCATAGCCGCGCGAACTGGCGCCCGCCAAGCAGCCACGTGAGCGGCTGGGCGATCGCATCGATGCCCGGCGAGAGCGCGAGCCCCGTGAGTACGATCATCGGCGCCAGCACGAACGCGACCACCGTGTAGGCGAGCTTCTGTAGTGGATTGTAGGTACCGTGCGCAGGCGGCTCCTTGCGTAACCGTAGGTAGTACGCCTGCATCGGCCACAGCTTCGGCAGATCGCTCGGACGCAACACCATCTCGCGCAGGTTGCCCTTGATCGCCGACGAGACGAGCCACGCAAGCCAGCACGATGCCGCGATCCATGCAAAGAACAGATGCCAGCGGCGCCCGTCGGCGAGGTCTTGATAGGCCGGAATCGTGATCCAGCCGGGGAAGGCACGCGCGGTGCGGCCGCCCATACCGTCGTCGGTCCAGCCAAGCCAACCCGTCGTGGTGAACGTGCGTCCGAAGATCGTCGTCGTGCCCACCCCGTCGGCCGGCGAGTCGATCGAGAGCACGCGGCGGGCAGGGTTCGACTTGTCCGACGCGTCGAGATACGGTGCCGCGTTGAAGATCTGCAACCCGCTCGAGACGAGCGCCGCAAAGGCGATCACCCAAAACCAGTGGCTGACCCGGGTAAGCACGGCGTAGCGATAGACCTTGGTCCCAGGCAAGCGTTCCATCTTCACATCTACGAGAACGCCGCCCAGGCGGCCTTGGATGAGCGGTCGAACCTGTTGCCTCCGCCATGACTACGATCACCGTCTCGACGAACGACGGGGTCGCGCGCGTCACCCTCGCGCGACCCGATGTCCGCAACGCCTTCAACGCCGACGTCATTGCCGAACTGCGCGATACGTTCGAGCAGCTCTCGAACGATCCGCAGATCCGTGCCGTCGTGCTGAAGGGCGAGGGCAAATCCTTCTGCGGCGGCGCCGACATCAACTGGATGCGCGGTGCGCTCGACCTGAGCTACGACGAAAACGTGGCCGACGCCGAAAAAATGAGCGATATGTTCCGCGCGATCGACCGCTGCAGCAAGCCGGTGATCGGTCGCATCCACGGCGCCGCGCTCGGCGGCGGCGCGGGTCTCACGGCGGTCTGCGATATCGCGCTCGCAAGCGACGACACCCTCTTCGGGTTCACCGAGGTAAAACTCGGCATCATCCCTGCGGTGATCTCGCCATTCGTTCTTGCGAAGATCGGGACATCGCATGCACGGGCGCTCTTCGTCACCGGCGAGCGCTTCGATGCAGCGCGTGCGCTTCACATCGGACTCGTGCACGAGGTTATGCCGGCGGAGGCGCTCGATGCCGCCGTCGAGCGCGTGCTGGGCGAGATCGCAAGCGCCGGACCGAGCGCCGTTGCCGCGGCCAAAGCACTCGTTCCGCAGGTTGATGCCGCATCGTACGACGCGTCGCGGGATATCACCGCGCGCGCGATCGCCAAGCAGCGCACGAGCGAGGAAGGACAAGAGGGATTGCGCGCATTCTTAGAGCGTCGAAAGGCCACGTTCGCACGATGATTCAACGTCTTCTGATCGCCAATCGCGGCGAGATCGCCGTGCGCGTCGCGCGCGGCGCACGCGAGATGGGTATCTCGCCCGTTGGCATCTATTCCGAGGCAGACGCCGACGCATACCACCTGCGTTTCATGGACGACGCGCGCTGCGTAGGGCCGGCATCAGTTGCACAGTCGTATCTCAACATCGATGCGGTGATCACCGCGGCCCGCGAGATGGGCGCCGATGCCGTGCATCCCGGATACGGTTTTCTCTCCGAACGCGCCGCGTTCGCAAAAGCTGTGCGCGATGCCGGCATGATCTTCGTGGGCCCGTCGCCCGAAGCGATGGGCGCGATGGGAAGCAAAATCGAGGCCAAGCGCCGCGTGCGCGAGTTCGACGTACCGGTGGTCCCGGGATACGACGGCGACGACCAATCGCTTGGGACGTTGCGCACCGAAGCGGCGCGCGTCGGCTTTCCGCTCTTGATCAAAGCGAGCGCCGGCGGCGGCGGCCGCGGCATGCGGGTGGTAGAGACGCTCGATGCGTTCGACGAGGCGCTCGACGCGGCAAAACGTGAAGCACTCGCCGCCTTTGGCGATGACGCCGTGCTGCTGGAACGCTATCTGCGCGATCCGCGACACATCGAGTTCCAAGTGCTCGCCGACGCGCACGGAACCACGATTCATCTGGGCGAGCGCGAATGTTCGATTCAGCGACGCCATCAAAAGATCGTCGAAGAAGCTCCGTCGGTCGCGCTCTCACCCGAGCTTCGCGCAAAGATGGGCGCTGCAGCCGTACGCGCGGCGCAATCGGTGCAGTACGTGAACGCCGGAACCTGCGAGTTCATGCTCGATATCGACGGCGGCTTTTACTTCCTCGAGATGAACACACGCCTGCAAGTGGAGCATCCGGTGACGGAGCTCGTGTACGGCATCGATCTCGTACAGTGGCAACTCCGCATCGCAAACGGCGAGCGCCTAACGCTCGCGCAAGCCGACGTGCACCCGCGCGGCTGGGCGATCGAGACGCGCATCTATGCCGAGGATCCCGCCAATCACATGCTGCCCTCGACCGGCACGATCTCGACGTGGGCGCCGCCCGAAGGTCCGGGGATTCGCGTCGATGCCGGCGTGACGAGCGGCAGCGAGGTGAGCGTGTACTACGATCCAATGCTCGCCAAGCTCATCGTCTTCGGCAGCGACCGCGCGCACGCGATCGCACGCCTGCAGCGGGCACTCGACGATTTCACGATCGAAGGTGTGCGCGGAAACCTTCCGCTGCTCCGCTGGATCGCGCGTGACGAATGGTACCGCGAGGGCAAGACCACGACGAGCTTCCTCGCGCAGCGCTTAGACGAATCGATCTTTGTCGCGACCGAGATGCCGCGCGATGCGGCGGTGCTTGCTACCGGCGCGATGCTCGCGCACGGCGCGACGGCCTGGCGCATCGGCGGCGTCGGGATGCCGATACGCCTGCGCCACGATCGAACGACGCTCTCTGCCGAAGCGAGCGTCACCGCCGATGCGCGCCGTTTCATCCTGCACGGTGACCTTTCCGGCGAACTCGCCGTGGAGCCGCGTGGCAACGCGCTGCGGGTGCGTCTTGGTGATCTCGACGTCACGGGCGAGGTTGGGCGCGAAGGCGACGCGTGGATCGTGGGATTGGGCGATCGGCGCTACCGCATCGAGCCTATCGCGCCGCCCACGGCGGAGGCCGCAGCGGGTGCCGGCGGTTCGGGCGCGAGCGACGGCAGCATCAACGCGCCGATGCCGGGCAAGATCGTGAAAATCGCGGTGCGCGACGGTGACACCGTGGAGGAGCGTGCGCTCCTGGTCGTGCTCGAAGCGATGAAGATGGAGCACCGCATCGAAGCCTCCGCGGCGGCAACGGTCAAAGCCGTGCTCGTGCGCGAGGGCGACGTCGTGGCGGGTGGCGCGCCGCTCGTGGAACTTCGGTAGTCTATCGCGAGGTTGTGGCCGGCATGACGCTTCCGAAAAACGTAACGCTCGTCGAGATGGGGGCGCGCGACGGCCTGCAGAACGAGCATGCGGTCGTTGCGACCGATGACAAGATTCGCTACATCGATTTGCTCTCGGCGACCGGCCTTCGCTGGATCGAGGCCACCTCGTTCGTCAGTCCGAAGGCGATTCCGCAGTTAGCCGATGCCGCCGACGTCTTCGCCCGCATTCGTAAGGTGCCGGGCGTGCGCTACCCCGTGCTCGTGCCGAACATGAAGGGCTACGAACGCGCGCGCGCCGCCGGCGTCGATGCGATCGCGGTCTTCACCGCCGCATCGGAAGCCTTTACCAAGCGCAATATCAACATGACGATCGACGAATCGCTCGCCACGTTTCGCGACGTAGTCTCCGCCGCGAAACGCGACGGCATGTGGGTGCGCGGCTACGTTTCCACGGCCTTCGGATCGCCCTTCGGCGACGTCGTCACGCCGCAGATGGTGGTGGATGTCAGCGTGAAACTCATGGAGATGGGCTGCGACGAACTCTCGATCGGCGACACGATCGGCCTCGGCGTACCAAGCCACGTCGATGCGCTAACGCCGGCACTCGCGCGCGCGATCCCGCTCGATCGCCTAGCCTACCATTTTCATGACACGCGCGGCACCGCGCTTGCCAACATCTATGCCGCGCTACAACACGGCGTACACATTTTCGATAGCTCCGCCGGTGGGCTCGGCGGTTGCCCCTACGCGCCTGGCGCAACCGGCAACGTGGGTACGGAAGACGTGTTGAACATGTTGCACGCGATGGGGATCGAGACCGGCGTCGATCTCGCGCGCGTGCGCGAAGCCTCGCGCTTTATTCGCGGTGTACTCGACCACGAGCTCACGAGCAAAACCTTCCAAGCCCTCGAGGCAGCAGACGCCCGGAGTTCGGCATGATCGTACGGGCAGGAGTTTTCTACGACGGGACGCTCGCCTCGCCGAGGCATAACGTCGATATCGAGATCGACGGCGGCGCGGTCGTCGCAATCCGCCATGCGGCCGAAGGCGCGCGGTGCGACCGGTCAGCAGCGTGCGTAACGCCCGGACTCGTCAATGCTCACGTCCATTTGGAGATGAGCGGCGAAGCCGATACGATGGGCGCGCTTGCGCTCTTGACGCCGAACCAGCGCATGATTCGCGCGATCGAGAACGCCGCGAAGACCTTGCGAGCAGGCGTCACCACGGTGCGCGATCTCGGTTGCACCAACGCGATTGCGATCGACATCCGCGACGGTATCGAGCAGGGGCGCATCCCCGGCCCTCGCATGCGCGCCTCAGGTCCGCTGCTCTGCATGACCGGCGGTCACGGCTGGTTCGCTGGGCGCGCAATCGACAGCCCGTGGGACGCGCGCAAAGGCGTACGCGAGAACATGTGGGCGGGGGCAGATTGCATCAAAGTCGTCGCAACCGGCGGCGTATTGACCAAAGGGGCGGTCCCCGGCAACGCGCAGCTGCTACCCGAAGAGCTCGAGGCGGCGATCCACGAAGCTCATCGGCACCGTTTGCGCGTCGCCGCGCACGCGATCGGCACCGAGGGCATCAAGAACGCGCTCCGTGCGGGCATCGACTCGATCGAGCACGGACACATGCTCGATGACGAAGCAATCGAGCTTTTCAAAGCAACGGGGGCGTATCTGGTGCCAACCCTCACCGCACCCGTGTGCATCCTGGAACATTTGCATGACGGCGGCCAACCCGAGTTCGTGATTCGCAAAGCGGAGGTGGTCAACGAGGCGATGCAGCGCAACATTCGCCGCGCGTACGAATCGGGCGTGAAGATCGCGGGCGGCTCCGATGCCGGAACACCGTTTAATTACCACGAGAGCTACGCGTATGAACTGGAGCTGATGCACACGCTCCTAGGAATGTCGCCCCACGAAGCGCTGCATGCCGCGACGGCCGTCGCGGCCGACTTGATCGGCCTGCATCGAGGCATCCTTGGCGAAGGAGAGCCTGCGGACATGCTGCTCTTGGAGCGCGACATCGCCGAGGATATTCGCGTGCTACGCACCCCTGTCGCGGTGATGAAGGGCGGAGCTTTCGTGCGCACCAGCGACGCACGATGACCGCACTCGCTGGTCTTCGCCTCGCCGTTCTCGCCCCGATTTCGTGGCCGACGCCTCCGGCAGGCTATGGTCCGTGGGAGCAAATCGCGTTCAATATCGCCGACGGCATGCGACGCCGCGGGCTCAACGTCACCCTTTTTGCGACGGGGAATTCGCATTTCGAGGGTGCGCTTTCGTCGGTGTTGCCTATCGGTGTGAACGAGGACCCCGCCCTGAACGGCGACGTCTTCTCGGCCCTGCACATCGGTGAGCTTTTTGCACGGGCGCACGAATTCGACCTGATTCACAACAACTTCGACTGGAAACCGATGACCTACGCGCTCGCAACGACGGCGCCGCCGCTGGTCACCACGATCCACGGCTTTTCCAATCCCCAGATTCTCGCCGCGTATTACGCATGCGCGCGGCGCAGCTTCTACTGCTCGATCAGCGATGCCGATCGCGATCCTGGGCTTGCGTATCTCGCAACGACGTACAACGGCATCGATCCCTCGCAGTTCACGTTTCGCGACACGCCCGGCGAGTATCTCGTCTTCCTCGGGCGCTTCCATCCGGAGAAGGGCACGCATCGCGCGATCGAGATTGCCAAACGCGCGGGCGTGCGCCTGAAAATTGCGGCGATTCCGCAAGACGAAGAGTATTTCCGTGAGATGGTCGCACCCTACATCGACGGCGATCGCGTGCAGTTCCTAGGATCTGTCGAGCGCGACGCGCGCGACGCGCTGCTGAGCAATGCGCTTGCGCTCGTGCATATGACGACGCGGCCCGAACGCTTTGGCCTCACGATGATCGAAGCGATGGCGTGCGGCACGCCGGTACTCGGCGCGAATATGGGCTCGGTACCTGAGATCGTGGTGGACGGCGTTACCGGTTTCGTCTGCGACGATGTCGCACACGCGGTCGCGAAGGTGCCGCAGCTCGCAACGCTCGATCGCCGCGCGTGCCGTGCGCGCGTCGAGGAGACATTTAGCCTGGAACGCATGATCGACCGCTACCTCGATGCATACGCAGCCGCTCTCGCAGCCGGCACCCCACCACCGCCGACGCCCGAGCACATGCAATGGCGCAAGCATGACTGGTGGGACCGCCCCATGGCCTTTACCGACATTCCCGACCGCCCGCGCAGCCTTCCCTTCTTCCGCTGAACTGGTCGCTAGACCCAGCGCAGCAGCCCGTGAGCCGCGCGGGCTTTGTCGAGGGCGACCGCGTCGATCGGGCCATCCACGACCATGGTAAAGTGGCCCATTTTGCGGCGCGCCACCGCGTGATGCTTGCCGTACATGTGCATGACGATCGTCGGATCGGCGAGCAGATCGTTCACGCCACCGAGATGGTCGCCCGTGCCTTCGCCGAGGATGTTCATCATGATCGCGTTTGCGTAGAGATGCGGCTGCGCGAGCGGTAGTCCGCAGATCGCGCGCACGTGCTGCTCGTACTGCGAGCATTGCGTCACATCGATCGTGTAGTGCCCGCTGTTGTGCGGACGAGGTGCCATCTCGTTCATCAGGAGCGCGCCGCCTTCGGTGAGAAAGAACTCGACGCAGTAGGTTCCGACGATATCGAGACGCCGCCCTAGAATACTCGCCATGTCTCGCGCCCGCTGCGAGATCTCATCGCTCACGCGCGCGGGTGCAATCGTCATGGAGAGAATGCCGCGATCGTGTTGGTTCTCGGCCACGGGATAGGTGACGACGCTGTCGTCGGCCGCGCGGGTCGCAATCACGCTCACCTCGCGCACGAACGGAATCATGCGCTCCCAGATCAGTTGTGCGCCCTTTGCCTCGGCGAAGGCGGCGTGCGCCGCTTCGAGCGAATCAACCCGCCACTGCCCTTTTCCATCGTACCCGCCACGAACCGTTTTGAGTATCGCGGGAAATCCGATCGCGGCAGCTGCACGTGGAAGATCGGCAGGTGCGTTGATCTCGTCGAAATCGGCCGTTGGAATACCGCACTCGCGCGCGAAACGCTTTTCGAACAAACGATTCTGCGTAACGCGCAGCACATGGCTCGCCGGCATCACGCGGTAACCGTTCGTTTCGAGATGCTGTACCGATCCGATGGCAATATTCTCGAACTCGTAGGTGACGATGTCCGTGCGGCGGCCCAGGTCTTCGATCGCATGCAGGTCTTCGTACGCAGCGACGATCTGCTCGTCGGCGACCTGACCGCACGGCGAATGTTCCTGCGGGTCGAGTACGATCACGTCGTACCCCATGCGCTTGGCGTCGAGCGCAAACATGCGGCCGAGTTGGCCGCCTCCGATGACGCCGATCGTGCGAATCACTGTGGCGAGCTGGCCGCCGCGGCGTCGTGCATGCGTTGCACGTAGGTATCCAGGCGGGCGGCGACCTGCGCGTCGTGCAACGCGATGATGCGGGCCGCAAAGAGAGCCGCGTTCACCGCTCCGCCGATCGCCATGGTCGCGACGGGAACGCCCGGCGGCATCTGTACGATCGAGAGCAACGAGTCCATCCCCTTGAGCGCCTTCGATTGCACGGGCACGCCGATTACCGGCACGTTCGTCTTCGCAGCGGTCATGCCGGGAAGGTGCGCGGCCCCGCCGGCACCGGCAATGATTGCCTGGAGACCGCGCTCGCGCGCTTGCTCGGCGTAGGCAAACATCTCGTCGGGCATGCGGTGCGCCGAAACGACGCGCGCCTCGCATGCGATGCCCAGTTCCTCGAGGGTAGCCTGCGCGGGGGCCATCGTCTCCCAATCGGAGCGGCTCCCCATGATGATGCCGACCAGGGGTGGCGTGCTTGCTTGCGTCATCGTTGCAGGCGGTTCGAGTCTCGAAAGCGGACAACCTACGACGATGCGCTACCGCTTTGGCGTCAACTATTGGCCGGCTCGCAGCGCGATGTACATGTGGCAGCGGTTCGACCTGGGCGAGATCCGCGAGGACATGGCACGCATACGCGCGCTTGGGCTGCACCTCGTGCGCTTTTTCCTGCGCTGGGACGATTTCCAGCCCGCGCCCGATACGATGGACGACGCGATGCTGCGCCGTTTCGATGCGGTGATGCAGGCGATCGCGGATGCCGGCCTGCAGGCGATGCCGACGCTTTTTTGTGGGCACATGAGCGGCGTAAACTGGCTACCTTCATGGGCACTCGATACGAGCGAACCGCACGGACGCTTTCGCACGATCTCCGGCCGCAACACGATGCCGTACGGCATCGGCGACTTCTACGCGGACGAAGCCATGCTGCGTGCGCAGTCACTCTTCGCCGAGCGCGTGGGCGAGCGCGCAAACGGGCATGCTGCACTCTATGCGTGGGATCTCGGCAACGAGTTTTCGAACCTCCGCGAGCCGCGTACACCGGATGACGCAGCGCGTTGGAGCGCCATGCTAACCGATGTGCTCGTGCGCGCGTCGGGCGGCGCGGTGACCGGCGGCACGCACGGAGAGGACGTGGAACGCGATCGCCACCTGCGCCCATCGAGCCTCGCTGCGCCGTGGGGAATCGCGACGATGCACGGGTACTCCGTGTACTCCACCTTCACAAACGACCGCCTGGATACGTCAGCAGTGCCCTTTTACGCACGGCTCATGCAGGCGTTCAGCCGCAAGCCCCTTCTCTTCTCCGAATTTGGGAACCCGGAATGTCCACCGGGTGCGACGCACGCCGGCGCATTCGCCTGTTTGAGCGAGGATGAGATGGCGACGTACGGCGAGCGCGTGCTGCGCGCACTGCATCGCATCGGAACGATCGGTGCGATGTGGTGGTGCTGGTCCGACTATGCCGATAGCCTCGCTGCGCTTGCGCCCTTCGACGACGCGCCACACGAACTTCGCTTCGGCATGCTTCGCGCGGACGGACGACTGAAGCCGGTGGCACGCATGCTCGCTCGCGTCGCCGCGGAGTCGTGGCAGGTGCTTCCCACGGCTGCGCCGATCGTTGACGAAGACGTGTTTTACGCTTCGTTACCACAAGGACTCCATGCGCTCTATCATCGTTACCGGCGCTAGCGCCGGGATCGGAGCCGCGCTAGCGCGGCATGCTGCAACCCGCGGGTGGGCCGTTCTCCTGGTCGCGCGTCGCGGCGATCGTATCGCCGCCCTGGCGCACACGTTGCAGGCAAACAGTGCGCGGTGCGAAGCGCTGCCCTGCGACGTAACCGCTGCTGACGCGCCCAACCGCATCGTGGAGGCTGCGACCCGCGCATTCGGCCGAATCGACGTGCTCGTCAACAACGCCGGGAGCGCGACGCCGGGAGAACTCTTGACGCAAAGCGGAGCGGTGGTGGATGCGCAATGGCAGTTACACGTTGCGGCGCCGCTGCGCATCGCGCGGGCAGCGCTTCCCGCAATCGAACGCGAACGCGGCGGGCTCGTCTTCGTTGGATCGGGACTGGCGCGCGTGCCCGCCCCCGGCTACGGCGCGTATGCACCGGCAAAGGCTGCCGTGCGCGCGGCGTCGATTCAGTTGCGTCGCGAGCTTCGTGCGCGGGGCGTCTTCGTCACCTACGTCGATCCCGGCGTTGTCGCAACCGAGTTCAGCGCGGCATCAGGACTCGTCGAGCGACCCGCGTCGTGGCACGCGACACCGGAACTCGTTGCAAAACGCATCTTACAGGGCATTGAACGACGCGCCGCGCGCGTTAACGCGGTGCCGTGGCAAACGGCAGCAACCGTCGCTGGCGAATGGTTTCCCATCCTCGCCGACGCCGCTATGCGCCGCGTCGTCGCCGCACCCGTACCTGCACCACCGGCCGAAGCTGAACCAGCAGCGCAGCAAACGCAGCCGAACTCCCCCCCCGATGCCTTCGAAGATGCGCTCCAACCGCTTCGCCGGCGCATGGAACGCGTCAACTTGCCCGCGTCGTTCGTCCGCGATCTTCTCGTTGAAGGATCGACCGTAACGCTCGCCGAGGCGGCGATGCGCTGGGCCGGCATGCCGAACAAAAACGAGCGCGCAGCATTACACGAGGTCCTCGACGCTCTTGCAAACGCTGGGTACCTCGAAGAAACCGCGCCCGAGACGTGGCGCGTGCGAGGCGCCTTGCTCGAAGGCTAGTGCGAGGATCGAACGAGCGGCGCGACGAGGCAGAAGTTAAAGAGACCTGCGGCGAGCGGAACGAGTCCCACGATCCACAGTACCGTGCCGGCCGTGCTCTGCATCCTCCAGCCGATGACGATGAGCACGATGCCCACAACGATGCGCAACCCGCGCCCGAGCCCACTGCCCATGAAGCCAACGAATCCCATAGCTCTAATCCCTCCCGGTAGCTTCCTACCACGGTACTTCTTTAAGACCGCATGCGCTATCCCATCGGCTTCATAACGCGCGACCGGCGCGTCCGGATGTACTTGATTCCGAGCGCGACGAAAAAGAGCATCGTTGCCAGAAGCACGATCGTAGCGCCGCTGGAGCTGCGGGCGAAGTAGGAGAGATAGAGCCCGCCAACCGTGCTGATCACCCCGAGCGCGGCCGCGAGCCACATCATCGGCGCAAAGCGGTCGGTTAGCTGATAGGCCGCCGCCGCGGGTGTAACGAGCAACGCGGCGACAAGCACGATGCCCACGGCTTGCAGCGAAACGATGATCGTGAGCGCAAGCATGACCAGCAGCACGTACTCGACCACCCCCGAGCGGATGCCGCTCGCCTCGGCCACCACGGGGTCGAACGAGGTGTAGAGCAGTCCGCGAAAGAGTACGACGGTGGCGATCGCAATCGCGACGGAAAGGCCAAGAATTAGCCAGAGGTCCCCATGGCTGACGCCCAGGATGTCGCCGAAGAGAAAGCTCTGCAGGTCGATGGCGTAGCTGCGCTGCCTGCTCATCAGGAAGACGCCGAGCGCGAAGGCCCCGGTGAACAGCACGCCGATCGTCGTGTCGAGCGAGATGCGCCCGCGCCGGTGCACGAAGCCGATGCCAAGCGCCGTGATCACCGCGACGATGGCCGCACCGATGTAGTAATCGAAATTTTTCAAGTACGCGATCACGATGCCGGCAAACGATGCGTGCGCGATGCCGTCACCGATGAACGATAGCTTGCGCAATACGACATACGTTCCCATCGTCGAGCACAAAAGCCCGACCGCAAGCGCCGCGAGAAACGCGCGCTGCATGAACTCGTACTGGAACGGCGCGAGTAAGTCGATCATCCATGAATCTCCGGGTGGAGCGCGTGTTCTGGGTGCGCTTCGTGATCGTGGCGCAAATGGCCATGTGTGTGCGTGTGCTCGCGAATGCCTGCGTAGGCTCCCGAACTCACGACCTCTTGCGGCGTCCCAAGCGCAAGCACCTTACGATCGAGTACCATTAGGCGATCGAACCAATCGTTGACGTTGTCAAGGTCGTGCGTCGTCATCAAGACGGGAAGCCCCGTAGAGACGAGCTCTCGCACCACGCACGACAGCGCGTGTTCGGTTTGCGCATCGACGCCCGTGGTCGGCTCGTCGAGCAGCAACAGCTTCGGTTCTTGCGCGATCGCGCGCGCCACGAACACGCGCTGCTGCTGTCCACCCGAGAGCTGCGCGATGTGCCGATGCGCGAAGGTTGTCATGTTCACGAGATCGAGCGCGCGGGTTACGATCTCACGATCCGCACGGGTAAACCGCTGCCAAAATCGCATGCGCGGAAATCGCCCCATCGCGACCACGTCCCACACCGACGCTGGGAACGACCAATCGACCGCCTCGACTTGCGGCACGTATGCGATGCTGCCGGGGAGGAGCGCCCGCGGCGCTTTCCCCAGAACGCACACCTTACCGCTCACCGGCGCGAGCAGCCCCGCGATCGTTTTGAGCAGCGTCGATTTGCCGGAGCCGTTCGGACCGACGATGCCGAGCGCTTCGCCATAATGCACGGCGAGCGTCACGCCATCGAGCGCGGTGAAGCGATCGTAGCGTACGACCACGTCGTCGAGCCGAACGGCTTCTCCGGCAAAATCGCTCACTTCATCGACCGCACGATGAAGTTCGTATCGTATTCGAGCATCGAGATGTAGTCGCGTACGTCGGGCGCCGTACCGATCGAATCGTCGTAGAGATTATCGACAACCGAGATATGCGCGCTTCCGGCGACCTGATGGGCGAGTTTCGGGCTGTACTCGGGCTCGCTAAAGATCGCGTGGACGTTATGCGCTTTGGCGAGATCGATCAGGTGAGCGATCTGCTGCGGGTTCGGTTCCTCACCGGGGCTCGTTTCGATGACGCCGAGGGTTAGGATGCCGAAGCGCGCGTTGTAGTAGTTGAAGGCAGGATGATAGACGATCATCACGCGCCGCTGCTTTGGAATCGTTGCAAATTGGGCTGCGATGTGCGCGGTAAGCGCATCGAGTTTGGCGTCGTAACGTGCGGCATTCGTGCGATACTCCGCAGCGTGCGCGGGATCGAGCGAGATGAGACCGTCACGAATCGCGTTGACGTAGTGTTTCGCGTACTGCGGATCCATCCATAAATGTGGGTTCCCGCCGACAACGTTGAGGCCGTTGCTGCCCACGACGATCTTGAGCTTGGTCGTACCCACACTCGCGATGGTCTTGGCAAGCCACGCTTCGAGACCCGCGCCGTTCTCGACGAGTAGCTGCGCTTGCTCCAAACGCGCCGCATCTTGCGGCGTAGGCTGATAGGTTTCTGGCGAAGCGCCGACCGGCACGAGGCTCGAAACGGTGACGTGACTGCCACCGACGGCTTGCACAAACGAATTGAATGTCGAGATCGTGGTGAGGACGCGAATCGGCCCACCGGCGGCCGGTGTGGATGCGTGCGATGAGCACGCGGCGAGAATGCACACACTGATAAGTGCTGCGATACGATTTAGCGACAGGCGCTGCATATTCCGGAAAACTCCATCTTGTGATCGGCGAGAGCGAATCCGTGCACCGTGCGGAGCGATTCGGCGAGCTGTTCGATTGCCGAACAATCGACGTCTTCGACGCGCCCGCACGACGTGCAGATTGCGTGGTGGTGATGATGGGCCGGCTCGCACGCCTTATACGTGGTCTCGCCCGCGTCGTCAGAGCGCGCCGCCACCTCACCGCGTTCGAGCAGGTGCTCGAGGGTACGATAGACGGTGGACAGCGAGACCTTGTGCGCTTCGTTCAGGCGACGGTGGATCTCGGCTGCCGAAAAGAACCGCGGCTCTGCATGGAGCAGGCCGGCGATCAGTTCGCGTGGCTTGGTGACGTATACAGAACGGGTGCCCATGGAGGGTCTATTTGCGAACCGTTCGCAAAATCATTTATGACAGCGGGCGAGCGCCGTGCGCCCTTGCGCCTGAACCGTGGTCTTCCAGTAGTTCGAGGTATCGGCGAAGGCTGGCAAGGCAAGCTTTACCTGCGCCGCCCGGGCACGGATCAGCGGCACGATGGGGGCAAGGAGCTGCGGCACCTCACCCGTTGCCGGCACCCCTTGGGCAACCTCGAGCCATGCCCCGGCCATGAACGCGGCGGCGATGCGGTCCCGCGCCAGGGGACACGCCACCGCAAATTTGGCGAGCGCGGCGTCCGCCTGAGCCAGATAGGCCAGGGCCGCCGCCGCATGGAGTTGCCGTGCGATGGGAACGAGCGCTGCCTCAGAGGGACAGACGGCCGCATCGATCTCCGCTTCGCCCCGGATATCCCCGAGCAGCCGCTCACCCGCAGCGATCTGCGCATCGGGTTCCCGCCCCCGCTGCGCGATCAGGCGTTCCGCGCGATCGGCAAGAGCATCTGCGACCTGCCCATTGCAACGCCCGGGAACGGAGGCGACGGCAAAGGGCCAAGCACCCAGCCCCGCAGCGAGTACAAAAGCTCCAAACATCGCATCAAACCTTGCGTAGCCTCTCGCCATAGCCCTTTGACAGGGGATAAACCCAGCGCGTATAATCTCCCGCGTTGCCCCCGCGGAGCAACGCAAGAAACACATCGTGGGGATGTAGCTCAGCTGGTAGAGCACTTGCTTCGCATGTAAGGGGTCAGGAGTTCGAGTCTCCTCATCTCCACCAATTGAAAATCCGCGTCGTTACTACGATCGTGGATTTTTTTCTCTCAGCGGAATGGATTGATGATGCGTACGCCATCGATGGTACGGCCATGCGCCAGGTCTTCGGAACAGAGCTCCTCGCAGCCGAGCCCACGGGCAGCGGCAATGATCGCGCTGTCCCAATACGAAAACCGGTGGACCGCACGAATCTCGAACGCGTCCTCGATGAGTGCCAGCGTGGTCTCCTGCACTGGGAAGCGCGTCCACGTTTTTACCAGACCGACGGCAATCTCGTGTGACAACGCGTCGGCGCGCGTCGCTCGCGTCGCCTGAACGTAGAACTCCTGGAGCACCTGCACCGAGAGAGCGCAGTCGTCATGCTCCAGGAGCGCGATGGCTCGCTCGCGTTTGGTCGATTCGCCGGGATCGGTGCTGATCGAGTACAGCAAAACGTTGGTGTCGAGAAAGCGCACCGCACTCACACGCCGCGCGCGTGGACATCGTCGCGCGAAAGCCGGTCAGACGCGCGGAAGGTCGCGATGCTCTCCCGCAAGGCACGCTCCTCGCGCTTCAATCGCTCGGCCGTATCCTCGCCCGAGGCGATCGCAGCGAGAAAGCCTTTCACGAGAGCCGACACCGAGGTGCCACGATCGGCCGCAATCACCCGTGCGCGCCGGTACGTCTCATCGTCAAGTGAAACTGTGATATTTTTCACGTTTACACAATACCATAACGAGCCGTTGGGCACCACTCCGCTCGCTTGGCAGGCGAGGAGGGACCCCCCACCCGGTCTTCGAAAGCCGCAAGCACCCGGGGGGATGGAATGCCCTGGGATAGGCTTCCGAAGCGAATCATGGAGGGTCGTCGCTGGTGCCTGGCGGTCTGAGCGTCGCTCACAATTTGTTGGCGAATAGTGCTCAGTTCAATTTGGACAACAATCAGAGCGCGCTACGAAACATTGTAACGCAGCTCTCTTCTGGCTTGCGCATCAACAGCGCCGCCGACGATCCATCCGGACTTGCTATCGCTACGAATCTGCAGACGCAGGTTGATGGATTCAACACTGCCGTTGGAAACGTCCAGAACGCCAACAACGCCACGCAAGTCGCGCTCGGCGCGCTCACGACGACGAACGCTATCCTCCAACGTATTCGCAGCCTTGCAATCGAGGCATCGTCGGATATCAACAGCAACGCAGACCGCGCAAATCTTCAGGCCGAGGTAAGCCAGCTACTGCTCGAGGTCAACCGGATCTCGGAAAACACGAACTTCAACGGCCAAGCGCTGCTCGATGGAAGCCACGCCGGATTCCAAGCGCAACAGGGCGCGTACCTAACGGTAACGGCGAACTCGGCACTTGCGACCAACGGGAACATCATCACGGCGAAGGGCGTTAACGCCGGCTTCTTGATCGCAACCGCAACTGCGGCCAATGCCAATTTCTTTACGACGCCCAATGTCAAAGCGCCGACCGTCGCAGGGTTTGGCAGCGGCAGCGCGGTCACCATTGCCAATGGGTCCTTCACTTCTCCCGCGCTTGCGCCAAATAGCACGTTTGGACCCGTGCCGGCTGGGTGGACGGGTATCGGAACCATTCACAATCAGTACAACGGCAGCCCCGGGGGAGGGTATCCGCCGCTTCCGGCAGGGCAACAAGGTGAACTCATCGGCGCCCCCGGCTTTTTTGGCGGCGTTGGCCAGACATTAAGCGGGCTCACCGTGGGCACGACATACACGGTGGGATTCGAGGCGTCGGCTTTCGGCGGAGGAGGAGGGGTCCTCCAAGTGCTGGCCGGAGGCGCGCCCATCTTTACCGTTGCTCCTCCGGCCGGGGTGTTCCAGACCTATTCGGCCAACTTTACGGCCACCGCCGCATCGGAGACGCTCTTTCTCCAGAACCCCGGCGGCGGCGGCGTGGCGATCACAAACGTCTCGATCTCCGGCGGCGCCCTGCCAGGAGCAACGGTCGATGGCTCGATACAAATCCAAGTCATCAACACCGGCGTCTCGATCGCCGCACAAGAGACATTCATTCAGAGCGCGACCGGCTTCGTCTGCACCTCATCGACGCTCTTTGCGCCAAACGCCGTTGCGTCGACATTCGATAACGTTGCCGTGACGCTTGGAAATTTCACCGCGAACGACGTCGGCACGACGGGGTACCTCAAGGTTTCTCAGAACGTCGCGGCGTTGACCAACCCGAACAATCCGGCCTTCAACTTCCAATCGGCTGCGAACGAAGGCGACGTCATTCAGGTCGGCATCGCCGCAACCAACACCCAGGCGTTGCGGATATCGAATATCAACCTCGCGCTCTCGGCGGCGAACAGCCCTTCGCTCGGAGCTGAAGATGCGATCGGTCAGATTGATATCGCGCTGGGTCTGCTGCTCGGTCAGGAAGCGCGATTAGGCGCGGTCGTCGTTCGTCTCAACGAGGACGCAAACAACGACTCGATTGCCGCGGTAAATCTTCAGGCCTCGGAATCTTCAATTCGCGATCTCAATGTCGGCCGGGCGACCACAGAGTTTACGAAGTTGCAAATCCTCGTTCAAGTGGGAACCTCTGTGGTGGCCCAGTCGCACGTCAACGCGCAAACGGTACTATCCCTGTTCCGGTAACCCCTCGCGCCCGCATTGTCGGGTATTCTTTCGGGTAACCAGGTGAAATGGATGTAATACCTGATAGCGTATGTTGCTGAAAATCGCCCAAAAAGCGCTGCGCTCGCGAAAGTCCCGTACGGTTGCCCGGAATTCGCATGTAAGGGGTCAGGAGTTCGAGTCTCCTCATCTCCACCAATTGAGAAAGCCGCGATTTCTTTGAGAAATCAGCGGCTTTCTTGCTTTCGTCTAAGGTCGATAAGCCCCTCGGCGGGCAGTCAAAATCGCGCACGTATGGGCAGTTGAAAATCGCGCACTAGTCGGTGGGCAGTTCAAAATCGCTCACCTGAGGTAGCGGCCCGGGCACGTCAAGGCATGGCGGCGCAAGAAGCGCGTCATGAACGTGTTGGACGTGACCGAAAAGGAGACCATTGTCGGGCTGCTGCGCCTCGGGTGGAGCGCGCGACAGATCGAACGCGAGACGGGGCACCGGCATGAGACGATCGCGCGGTACGGGCGCGACGCAGGTGTGGTCCCGGCGAAATCGCGCACCTCGGGCAAAGTGCCCACCGACTCGGGGGCGACCGTCGAATCAAAATCTCGCGCCGAGTCGGAAGTGCCCGCCGACCCCAAGAGCCGTAGCCGCTGCGAGACGCATCGCACGTTCATCGGAGCGGAGATCGCGAAGGGGCGCAACGCGACGGCGATCTACCAGGATCTGGTCGAGCACCACGGCTACGAGGGCGCATACGACGCGGTAAAGCGCTTCGTGCGCAAACTCTCGCCGCCATCGCAGAAAGTCAGTTGCCGCTTCGAAACGTTACCCGGCCAAGAGGCGCAAGTAGACTACGGCGAAGGTGCGCGTACGCGGGATCCCAAGACCGGTACGTATCGCAAGCCGCGCCTGTTCGTAATGACGCTGGGATACAGCCGCCACGCCTTTCGCAAGGTTGTCTGGAAATCGTCGAAAGAGACGTGGTGCAAGCTGCACGAGGAAGCGTTTGCGTACTTCGGCGGTGTACCGGCGACGATTCGGCTGGACAATCTCAAAGAGGGCGTCCTCGAACCCGACGTCTACGACCCGGAACTCAACCCGCTCTACACGTCGATGCTCAAGCACTACGGCATCGTGGCCTTGCCCTGCCGGCCGTACGCTCCGGACCTGAAAGGGAAGGTGGAATCGGCGGTCGGGCATACGCAGAGCACCGCGCTCAAAGGCCGTACGTTCGAGAACATCGA
>DAIDGX010000024.1 GCA_027452165.1 Vulcanimicrobiota bacterium
GGGCGGTCGCGCTGTCGCGAACCGCTGGCGCGGCGATGGCGGCGGTGAGGCGTCGGTGAGCGCCGGCGCGGATACCGGATGATGAAAGGCCAGGAGCACGGCCACGGCTACGCCCGCGAAGACAAGCAGTCGATTCACACCAGCCATTCACGCCGGCGCCGCCGAGGTGAAAGGGTTGGGTGAACGCGCGGCCCTATAACAACCGACCTATGGCCGAGACCTATGATTTCCGCACCATCGAACGCACCTGGCAAGCTCGTTGGGAGGAGCAGGGCGTCTATTGCGCACGCGAGGACGATCCGCGCGAGCCCTATTACGTGCTGGTGATGCTTCCGTATCCGTCGGGCGATCTGCACGTCGGACATGCGAAGAACTACACACTCGGCGATGCGATTGCGCGCATGATGCGCATGCTCGGCTACAACGTGCTGCACCCGATGGGCTGGGACGCCTTTGGGCTTCCCGCGGAAAACGCGGCGATTGCGCGCGGCATCGATCCTGCGTCGTGGACCCGCTCGAACATCGCGAACATGCAGCGACAGATTCGCCTGATGGGCACAAGCTACGATTGGTCGCGCGAGATCGCCACCTGCGAGCCCGACTACTATCGCTGGAACCAGTGGCTTTTCTTACGTCTGTACGAGAATGGCCTTGCCTACAAGCGCGAGGCACCGGTGAATTGGTGCCCGCACGATCAAACCGTGCTTGCAAACGAGCAGGTGATCGACGGGCGTTGCTGGCGGTGCAACAATCTGGTCGAACGGCGCAACCTCTCGCAGTGGTTCCTCAAAATCACGGCGTACGGCGATCGCCTGTTGAACGATCTCGACGCGCTTGAAGGCTGGCCAGAACGTACGCGCCTGATGCAACGCAATTGGATCGGCCGAAGCGAAGGCGTGCAGTTCTCGTTTGCCGTTGAAAGCACGGATGCCGCGATCGACGTCTTTACCACGCGCGTCGATACGGTCTTCGGCGTCACGTTTCTCGCGATCGCCCCCGAGCATCCGGTCGTTTCCACGATCAAAGACGTGATCTCGAAGAAGAACGCAGCCGCAATCGATGCATTCGCCGATAGCTTACGCTCCAAATCGGAACTCGAGCGAACGAGCCTGATGGAGAAGGACGGCTTTTTTACCGGCGCCTATGCGATCAACCCGCTTTCACACGAGCGCGTACCGATTTGGGTGACAAACTACGTGCTCGCCGACTACGGCACGGGCGCCGTGATGGGCGTGCCCGCGCATGACGAGCGCGACTTCGATTTTGCGAAGAAGCATAGCCTGCCGATCGCACAGGTAATCGTTGCGCCCGGAACCGAAATCACGGGCCCCCTCGAAGCTGCCTTCACCGCTGATGGGCGACTGATCGCAAGCGGCGACTACTCCGGCATGTCGAGCGAACGCGCGCGCCATGCGATCGCCGATCGCTTCGCGGCGATGGGCATCGGCGGCAAGATGGTGAATTTCCGGTTCCGCGATTGGCTCGTCTCGCGCCAGCGCTACTGGGGCACGCCGATTCCGATCGTGTACTGCGATCGCTGCGGCGAGGTACCCGTCCCCGAAGATCAATTGCCGATCGTGCTGCCTGCCGACGTGCCGATCACCGGCGAAGGCTCCCCGCTCGCACGCGATGCCGCGTTCGTGAACACTACGTGCCCGCGATGCGATGGGCCCGCGCGACGCGAGAGCGATACAATGGACACCTTTTTCGAATCGTCGTGGTACTATCTGCGCTATCTCGATCCGAAGAACGCCACGCGGCCGTGGTCACCCGACCGAGCAAAGCACTGGATGAACGTCGATCAGTACATCGGCGGCGCCGAGCACGCCGTGCTGCACCTGCTCTACTCGCGCTTTTTTTACAAGTTCTTCCGCGACATGGGATGGGTCGAAGGGCGCGACGAGCCGTTCGAGCGCTTGTTCCATCAGGGGATGGTGCTTTACAACGGCGAGAAGATGTCGAAGTCACGCGGCAACGTCGTTGGCATCGACGAGACCGCACAGAAGAACGGCGTCGATGCGATGCGCCTGTTCCTTCTATACGTGACGCCGCCCGAGGACACGAGCGACTGGACCGACGAAGGCATCAGCGGCCGCGTGCGTTTCTTGAATCGCGTGTGGCGCGCGTGCGAGCCGTTCCTCGCTGCTGCCAAGAGCGTCTCCCCTCGGGAGCTTCCGCCCACGTCACATGCCGAGGAAAAGGCGCTGGTTCGCGCCGTCCACGTAGCGGCGAAATCCGCCATCGACGAAGTCGCTTCGCGGCGTTTCCACTTTAATACCACGATCGCAAAGTTGGACGAGTTGGTGAACGCGATGACTGGGGCCGCGCAGAAGATGCCGGACGCGCCCGCGTTCCTCTACGCCGTACACGCGCTACCGCTGCTACTTGCACCGTATGCGCCGCACATTGCCGACGAGCTGTGGTCGCGTATGGGCTACGCAACGAGCATCCACACCGAACGCGTCATCGAGCCCGACGACGCCGCGCTCACGGTGGATGAGATCACGCTCGTGATACAGGTGAACGGCAAGATTCGCGCACGCATCGCAGCACAACCCGGCATCTCGGAAGAGGCTGCGTTCGCCCTCGCGCTCACCGATGCGCACGTGCAGACGCAACTCGACGGAAAGCAGATCCGCAAGCAGATCTACGTCCCCGACAAGCTGGTCAATATCGTCGTCGGTTAGGTGAGTGTTTTGAAGTACTCGTAGGTCTCGCGCATGCCGTCCAAGAGCTTGGTTTGGGGAACCCACCCAAGCTCTTTTTTCGCAAGCGCCGGATCGAACTGGGCATCGCGCGCGTCGCCCGCGCGCCTGGGTCCGTTCGTGACCGGCGCTTCGAAACCGCTGATCTGCACGAGCGCGCGATAGATGTCGTTTACGCTCGTTTTGACGTTGGTGCCGATGCAGTAGCAGGAGCCGCTTCCCGCTTCGAGTGCGCGCACGTTTACCTGTGCCACGTCTTTCACGTACACGTAGTCGCGGGTCTGCTCGCCATCCCAATCGATACGGATGCCTTCATGTTTGAGAAAACGCCCGATGAAGATGGAGATGACGCCGGCCTCGCCGTTAGGGTCTTGGCGGGGCCCGTACACGTTGCCGTAGCGAAGCGCCGTGAAGTCAAGGCCTTTCTCCGCCTTGTAAAAGCGCAGGTAGTGCTCGGCGACCATCTTGGTAATGCCGTACGGTGACGTGGGAAGTTGCGGCGTCGATTCGGTGATTGGAAATCGCTCCGGCGTGCCGAACGTTGCTCCGCTCGATGCGAAGATGACTTTTTTGACGTTCGTTTTTACGGCGGCATCCAACACGTTTAGGAGGCCGATCACGTTGACATCGGCATCGTACTTCGGATCACGCGACGATATCGCGACCGAATGTTGCGCGGCGTGGTGGCTTAGCACGTCAGGACGAAACTCGTGGAAGAGCCGCTCCACGCCCTCGTCCCGGATATCCATGTGCACGAAATTCGCGCGGGCGGGTACGTTGGCGCGGCGTCCACCGCCGTGCTCCCACAGCGAGTCGAGCACGAGCACCTCGTGCCCCGCCGCCAGATAGGCGTCGGTGATGTGCGACCCGATGAATCCGGCTCCGCCGGTGATGACAATCCGCACGTGCGTATTCCTTCCATCCCCTTGATGCGCGCGCCATCCGTCGCAAAGGCGCTCCATGCTGCGTTCGCCCGTGCTGTGGATCGCGCTCGCGAGCGTGCTCGGGGCGCTCGCGGTCGTCCCGCTTCCATCGAGCGATCGCGCATGCGTCCTCGGTACGGAGGTGCTCTTCGCGATCGCACTCGGAGCGGGTCCGAATGCGATGCGCCAGGTTCGCGTGCTCGCAGCGGCAGCCCTCGTCCTGAGCGCGCTCTACACCGGGATGCGCATGCGATCGGAACCCGCGATCCACGAATCGCGCACGATGCGCTTTGCCGGAACGGTCCTTGACAAGCGCAGCGCCGGCGAGGCGTTTTCCACCTATACCTTCGCACTGGACCATGGCCCGCACGTGCTCGTGTCGCTGCGCGCGCGCGTGATACCCGGGGAACGTGCCATCGTACGCGGACGCCTGGAGCCGCTCGACGACGCACGCAATCCCGGCGAACCGAGCGAACGCAGCATCGAACGCGAACATCACATCTATGGCCGCATCGCAAGCGCAACACTGATCGCAAGCGCATCCGGCGCGCCGCGCGGCATAGAAGCGGTGCTCGCGCACACACGCGCATGGGCGCTCGAGCAACTGCGCATGCACTTGGGCGACCCCGGCGCCGAGATCGTGGCGGGAGAGCTCTGGGGCGCGCGCGGCGCGCTCGCGCCGAACCTGCGCGCGGAGTTTCAGGTGACGGGTACGGTGCACGTGCTCGTGACCGCCGGCCTACACGTAGGGTTGCTTGCGGCCGCCGTGCTCGCTCTCTGTTCGCGCATGACGCTGCCGCGCACGTTATCATGCGCGCTTGCAGCCGTTGCGGCCTGGGCGCTTGCACTCGTGAGCGGAGCAGCGCTGCCGGGGCTTCGCGCGGCGACGATGGTAAGCGCCGTGCTTGCCGCACGTGCATGTGGGCGCGCTGTATCGTCGTGGCATGCGCTTGCACTCGCCGTGCTCGTGGTGCTGGCGCTCGATCCGCAGAGCGTCGCATCCGCCTCGTTCTGGCTGTCGTTCTGCTGCGTGGGCGCCGTCTTCGCGCTCGCGCGTCCGATTGAGGCACGCTTTCCCGCGCACGTCGCCGCGCCACGCGTCCGCGAAGCGTGCTCGATGACCCTCGCAACGCAGCTCGGCACCTGGCCGATCACCGCGGCGGTCTTCCTGCGGTTTGCACCGTATGCGTTGCTCGCCAACGTAGCGATCGTTCCGTTCGTACCGGTAACGATGCTGCTCGGGTCGCTGCAACTCGCCTTGGCATGGCTGCCGCCGCTCGCGCAAGCGCTCGCCAACATCAACGGCTGGGTGCTCGCCTGGAGCGTCGGCGTGGTGAACGTACTCGCCCGCGCACCGGCCGCAAGCATTCCGGTCTCTCCCGCCCCAGCCTGGGCGCTCGCGCTCTACGAAGCCGCGCTCCTCGCGTTCGCTCCGCTGACCCGCCGCGGCGGAGCAAACATTGCGCTCTCCGCGCTTCTCATCGCAACATCGTACGTGTTCTACCCGCCGCAACGCTTCGATGGGCGCTTGCACGTCATCGCCCTGGACGTTGGTCAAGCCGACGCACTCGTCATCGAGACGCCCGCACATCATACGATCCTCGTAGATGCGGGCGGCCGCCTCGAACGCGGTCCACAGAGCGATCAGTCGGTAGCCGAACGCGTCGGTGAGCGCATTGTCGTTCCGTATCTGCTACGCCACGGCATCCACAGCGTCGATGCATTGATCATCTCGCATCCGCACGGCGATCATGTTGGTGGATGCGCGCCCGTGTTGCGCACGATTCGCGTTACCGAGGTTGCCGATAGCGGACAGACGTACGGCGGTCATGCGTATCATGATTGTCTCGATACTGCGAAGGCGGATCGGGTGCCAATCGTACAACCCCGCGCGGGCGATTTTTGGCGCACCGACGATGGCGTGACACTCACGTTCATCGGGCCGTCGTTGCCGTTCATCGGCGGAAGGAACGCCATCAACGACAATTCAATTGCGTTCATCTTGCAGTACCGCAACTTCCGCATGCTGTTCACCGGCGACGCGGGCGTCGCCGCAGAGCGACGGTTTCTCGACGAAGGCATTGCTCTGCGTGCGGCAGTTTTGAAAGTTGGGCATCACGGGTCTGCCTATAGTTCTTCGTCTGCGTTCATCGCTGCCGTGCATCCACGATACGCGATCATCTCCGTCGGCCGGCATAACATGTTCGGCCACCCCGCGCCCTCTACAATCGACACGCTTGAGAACGCCGGAGCGTCCGTATATCGAACCGATGAAAACGCCGCAGCAGAGATTACGACGGACGGCGAAACGGCAACTATTCGCAGCATGATTTCTCGCGTAGCCACGCATGAGCCAGGCTAGTGATCCACAGTCATCCCGGCTCCCGATTCAGGTCCGGTATCACCGGTCCACCGCTCTTTTCCGCCAGCCTCACGCCAGTTCATCATGCCGCCGCATCACAATCGGTTGGAAACCTGCGTTTTCTCCTGGTAACGGGTTTGCCGGCGAGAGGGGGAGCTATGAAACGGATCGTTTCGGTGTTGCTTGGGAGCGTGCTTACGGCGTGTTCGGCAGCGGGGGCTCACGTGAGCACGCCGGTATACGCCACGATGGCACCGCTCAAGCAGTATCTGATGCCCAGGGCAACCGAAATCGCGATGGCGCGATCGGCAGCACCTTCGTCTATTTCGGCGAACGCCGAAGTGCTGATACTGACGAAAACGGGGTACGCCGTTGCGGCGAAGGGCACCAACGGTTGGGTCTGTATCGTTGAGCGCATGTGGATGGCCGGTCTCGACGATCCGGAGTTTTGGAACCCGCGAGGCCGCGGGCCGAGTTGCTTCAATCCGCCGGCCGTACGCAGCGTGCTGCCACAATATCTTGCGCGCACGACGTGGGC
The DNA here is from genome assembly GCA_027452165.1 of Vulcanimicrobiota bacterium. Lineage (GTDB taxonomy): Bacteria > Vulcanimicrobiota > Vulcanimicrobiia > Vulcanimicrobiales > Vulcanimicrobiaceae > REEB354. Next base: position 6,529 of record DAIDGX010000024.1, read on the forward strand.
GATCGCGGGCGACTCACGCGACCAGATTGCGCGTAAGGCAAAAGCTGCCTATGCCGATCGTACCTTCACCGATCCGGCCCCGGATTCGTTTGCGCTAATGATGTCGAAGGCGGGCTATCTGAACGATGAGGTCAAGGGCCCGTGGCACTCGCACGTCATGCCCTTCATCGCCTACGGGCAAACGGCAGCCTGGGGCGCCGGCCTGCGCGGATCGCCGATTCTCGCGCCGCCGCTTTCAACGTTCCGCCGCTACGAGCCGCTGACGATCTTCATTCCGGTGCATCACTGGTCGGACGGCTCGCTCGACCCGTAGAGCGTCCGGATTTGCTTGCTAGAATTTGCGATTGTGGATGCGGTAGATTGCGCCTAGCACGAAAGGAATCTCGGTGACGGCGAAACGTTCCTCGGCACCGATCGCAAGCGTGTAGCGTTGCGGTTCGGTGCCGCCGGTCATACGCACGTCCGCGGTGTATGCGCCCGGCGCAAACGCAATCGTTTTCGCCGGACTACTCAGATAATGCACCCGCGAAAACGGTTCGAAAAACTGCATCGGATGAGCCAGATCGACCTGCGCGACGGCCTTCCCGTTCGCGTTTCGTATCGTGACGACCGGACGCGCCGGATTCGATGCGTCGCGTACATCGATCAAAGTGCTTATGGGAATCCGAGCCGGACGAGTTACCGTAAAGTCGTACACGTCTTCTTGACCCTCGGCGAGATGGCCGTAAAATGCCCACGACTTGGTTGGGTCGTGCACGACAATCGGATGATCGGCACCACGCGGCGAACAGGCGAAGCGCGGATCGTGCGCGCATGCGGTGCCGGCCGAGAGCACGCCCGCGACAAACAACACCGCTACGACCGCAACGAGGACTACCGCGATGCGTAGGACGAGCCGTCGCACGCGCACCTACGCTCCGAGCTCGTTTGCTGCGCGATTGCCGATCCAACGATAGAGCAGATAGGGTAGGGCAACGAACGCGATGCCCGCAAGCGCCGATGCGATCGGCGTGAAACCGTTGCCGACCACCGCGAGCGGATTCGACGGATCCGCGACGTGGATCAGCCCCTTCTGCGCCGCGACGATGATGCCGGCGTACACGACGCCCCAGATGCTCTCGCCGACGATCATGCCCGAGGCGACGAGCACGCCGAGACGACGCGCGGCCTCGGGATTCGGGCGATTCTTCACCCAGCGGTTGTAGAGCGCGCCGAAGATCGCGCCGACCACCGCGGGCGCAGTAGCAGACGCGGGGAGATAGATGCCCAAGCCCACGGCGAGCGGTGGGAGGCGGAAGCGTTTGGTCATCGCGCCGATCTCGTCGATCGCGATGATTATCGCACCGACAATCGCACCGATGCCGATGAGGCTCCAGTCGATCTTTCCTTGAATCACCCCTTGCGCGAGCGTCGAGATGAGCACGGCTTGCGGTGCGGGGAGTGCGTGCGCTCCGCTACCGAAGCCGTAGGCGGAGTTGAGTGCGTTGAGCACCGGCGGAATGATGATGGCGCCGAAGATCACACCGACGATGAGCGCAACCTGCTGGCGCCACGGTGTTGCGCCCACCAACTGGCCCGTCTTCAAATCTTGCAGATTGTCGTTCGAGATCGTGGCGACGTTGATCAGTAGCGCGGTCACGAAGAGCGCGTAGGCAACCAGTGCTGGCTTTGCCGCAGGCGCCGCGTTCCCGGCGAGCAGCACGAGCAGTAGCGCCGCGCCGACGACCGAGAGAATCGCCATACCGGAGACGGGCGAATTCGACGAGCCGATCAGCCCCGCCATATAGCCAGTCGCCGTTGCGACGAAGAATCCGGCCAGGACGATGTAGATCACGCCGCCGATCACGAGCGGCACCATCATGGACTGCAGAACACCGCCCGCGAGAAACGCGACGAGCAGAATGATCATCGGGATCACGCAGACGGCCGAGATACCGGCAACCATGCCGATCGGCAAGTCTTGTTCCGTGATCGGAAGCGCTTCGTTGCCTTCGGCTTTGCGCCGGCGTTGCGCCGCGAGTGCCGAGGAGATGCCGGAGACCACGGGGGCGACGAGCTTACCGAGCGTCCAGATAGCCGCGATGCCGATCGTTCCCGCGCCGATGAAGCGCACGTAGTGCGACCAGATCGTGCCCGCGACATCGACCGCGTTGCCCGCCATCGGATGCAGTGCCGTAAGGATCGGAACCGCTATGCCCCATGCGATCGCTAAACCCGCGAAGATCGCAAGACCCACGGTGAGTCCGATCAGGTGTCCGGCGCCGATGAGCGCAAGCGACATCGAGAAGCCAAGGCCCGTGGTCACCGCTCCCGCGCGAAAGTATGCGTCGAACTCCGCGACGCAGAGCTTGAGCGCTTGCGCCACTTGGAAAAGCGCCGAGACGATCGAACTCACGACGAGGGCCAGAAATCCCAGTTGATTCTCGGCGGCCGCCTCCTCGTTATGCTGGCCGGCTCCGACCCGCAGCACCTCGGCTGCGGCGACGCCTTCGGGATAGGGCAGATCGGAGTTGGTCACGAGCGCGCGCCGTAACGGCACGCTGTACATGACGCCAAGGATACCGCCGACGGCGCAAATGCCGAACGATTCCCAGAACGGGAACCCGGTCCACCAACTCACCATCACCAGGCCCGGCAAGACGAAGATCACCGACGAAAGCGTACCGGCTGCCGACGCGACCGTCTGCACGATGTTGTTCTCGTAGATGGTCGAGTTCTTGAAGCCACGCAGCACCGCCATGGAGATGACGGCCGCCGGTATAGACGAAGCGAACGTCAATCCGACCTTGAGGCCCAGATAGACGTTCGCTGCGGTAAAGACCAGAGTGATCAGGCCGCCGATCACGAGCCCGCGCAGGGTGAGCTCGATGCGGCGATCGATGGAGGCGGTCGGTTGTTCTTGCACCCGCCTTCAATTGTGCGGATGCGTCCGGAATCTTCCCTCGACTACTCGCCGCGTTGGACGAAGACCGCGATCCGGCGCCCGTTCTCGCCGTGCAGTGGCGCCACGGTCACCTGCAACTCGCTCACGGAGGCGGTTGCCGATTTCACCGCGATGGTTGAGCGCCACGTGGCCGTGAGGGCTCGAACCACCCGATCGATCGGTCCCGGCAGGGCATCGGCCTGCGAGTCGGCTTGGTAGAGCGCCGCGAAAGGATCGGTCCCGCCCGAAGGACCGGCCATCACCACGCGATACGCGTCGTCTAAGATGAAACAGTAGGGTACCGGGGCCGCACCGCCCCCTGCGATGGCTGCGAGCATTGATGGATCCTCCTCCATGACCAGAGCCTAGCAGGGCGAGTGCCCGTGGGACCTCCGGGGAAACACCTGATTCCAGCGCGTAAGCTACCAGCCGTGGGCACGATCATCGGGCGCGACGAGGAACTCGAACGGACCGCACGGTTCCTACAGCAGGCGAGAGAGCAGCGGGTGGCTCGGGTCCTACGCGTCACCGGCGCCAGCGGCAACGGCAAGACCGCCCTCGCCGGCGCGATCCAAGAGCGAGCGCACGGCGCTGGATGGGTCGTACCGTTCGTCGCGGCTCATCGCATCCAGGCAACGTTGCCGCTGATCGTCGCGCGACGCCTTGCCGAGGAGACAACCAGCGCACTCGGCGAGGGGGCCGCCCGATATACGTCCGGCCTTGAGACGGTGCTGCGCGATAAATCCGACTCCGCAGCATTTGAATCGGCTTTCTTTCGATTGGCTGAGGCCGTGCTTCTCGATTACCCTCTCGCGTGCATCATCGACGATGCTCAATGGATCGACCGCGAGTCAAGCGCCCTGCTCTTGCGTACAATCCAATTTTACGCGGATCGCCCCCTGGTGCTTATCGTTGTCGACCGAAGCGACGGAGACACCGAGCCGGTTTTCGAATACATCGATGAGACAATTGCGGTGCGCGAATTTGCCGCCTCGACGGCCGAACACCTTGCGAAAACGCTCATGCCAAGCGCATCCGATGATGTCATTCGCGCTGTCGCGCACCAAACACGAGGACGCGCGATCGACATCAAGACGATCGCAGCGCTCTCTGAGGATCACGCGCATCTCACAGAGGAGGCTGTAGCCGCCTCCGCGCGCTCGATCGTTGCGAGCACGATCGCTCGCTTGAAACCCGAAACGCGTGAGTTCTTACAGATGTGCGCTCTGATCGGCGATCCGATTGAGCTCCCAATTCTGCATGCAATCTGGCCCGACGAAGAGCTGATTACACTGATCCGCGAGTGCTCCGGCCACTATCTGGTGCAGGACGGAGGCAATCTTCGGTTTCTTCACGTCACGATCATGCAGAGTGTCCGCGAGACCTTATCGATTCCAATCCCGTATCGCAAACGCATTATAGCCGCGATCGAATCTCTTCCCCAGCGCACGATCGAGCGCCTGGAACGTCTCGTAGAACAAGCGGAGGCATGTGGAGATCGAGATCTTGAACTGAAATATCTCCACAGCATCGTCGAAGAGGGCGAGCGCGCGTCGCTGCTCGATCTCGTCGGGAGCGCGCTCCAACGAATCATCGCGATCACACCGTTTTCTGACACCACGCTAAAATACTACGAGCGACTTTCAATCGTTCGAAATATTATTGCCAGCGACGGCACGGCGGCTATCTGCAGGGACGCGCTCGGTCGCTCAGCCCAAGCGGGCTACGTCAAAGGACTCGGCCAGATCACCGCGTCATTGCTTTTCTCGTTGTGGCATAACGACGACCGCAAAGATTTCTGGGCCGAGCTGACCAAGTACGACCGTATCCTCGAGGATCCCGCCGATCGCGGACACCTGACCGGCGTAAAAATGTATGCAGCGCTCGCGCAAGCTGACCCCGTCGCGTTCGCCACGTGCTCGCAAGAGCTTTCTTCCTCTAACATTAGCGCGCCTATGATCGATCTTCGCGCCCGCGTTTTCCGAAGCCAGCTTTGCGCACGTTCAGGCGACGTTGACGGATGGGAAGAGCACCGTCGCGAAGCGCATGATATTGTCGAGCGTTTCAAGCTCTCGAACATCTTTAGCGTCATGAGCAACGCCAGCGACGCTATTTTTTACTTCCACACGTACGGCGCTGCAAGCAATCACCTCGATCGGGCGCTATCCCATCTGCCTCCATCCGAAACGTTGCGCGACCACATCGAGTCACTCCGGCTTATGGCGAGCGGTTCCCCGAGCGATACGGTCGAGCGAATCCAGGAGCAACTCCAGCACAAGCTTGGTGCATTCGCCCGTAGGATCTCGCTTGGCATCGCCGGCGCCGCCCTCGCGCTAGCCGAACTGACCCCATCGGCAAACATACTTCAAGCCATCGAGCGCGAGGCGGACAGCGCACTACGTGGAAACGAGACCCCTGTTCTACTACCGGCGCTTTGCGCGGCGGCCGCTCTCACGATGGATCAGTCTCGCGCCTCTCGATATGTCGAACTCGCGGCAAGGCTCGCACGGCAGACCTTCGAGCCACAAATATTCTGGCTGCCAATCGTGCTAGTTCGCGCGGCGCAAAAGTGCAAGCGTACCGACATTCTAGAGATGATTACGAAAGGTGAGATTCCCCACGACCAGTATCCTTGGTCAAAAGCTCAACACGACCTGGCAATCGCTGACGCCCGCCGCACCCACGAGCTTCCGGTGGAAAAGCAGCTTCTATCCGAATTGGAGGCCACGTTTCGCTTCCTAGGCGCTCCATTTTTTGCAAGTCTCGTCCCCGCTACGAAAAACAGTGACGTGGCTGACGCAAACAATCCAGCGGCCAGCCTGATCCTTTCGCGAAGGGAGCGCGAGGTCGCGCGCTTGATTTCCGAAGGTCTCACGAACAGAGAGATCGCGGAGCGCCTCGTTCTCAGCGAGCGAACGGTGGAGGGGCATGTCTCCAACATTTTCAACAAGCTGAACGTAGGCGCCCGCTCACAAGTCGCGGTCTGGTTTGTCGCTAACGCAACACTTGTCCGCGCCTAAAGCTTCTCTTCCGTATAGCAAAATTCGCCGACAGCGTGCGCGCCCGGATTTTTAGCTTGGATTGCGGCAACATCACTCTGTAGCGCCGCATCCACGTGAGCATGAATCGCGTTCATATCGGCATCCGACGGAGCGCTCGCGAGCCCAGCGTGCTTTTGAATGAAGGCTGCCTGTGCAGCCTTGCTGTTGAGAGCGGCTCCGCTCGAAACCCATTCGTCATAGGCCCCGCCCTTGTTGTGTCTTACGGCATCGATAATTTTCGCGGCCGCTGCTTGATGTTCGTGGTCTTGCATCGCTATTCACCTTCATATAGGAGCGAGTGGATTGAGTTCGGCGAGGGCGATCGGTCCTATCCGGCCGTCCACCGCCAACGTTTCAAAGCGCGGGGCACATATTCGCACCACGCTTAGACCTTGTTCCTGAACCAACGGTACGACAACGCACTGCGTCACTCCGGCCGAAGCCATCTGACGCGTCAAGATGCCGATATCTTCGATAATGTCATCGGTCAACAATTCGGGCATCTCGGATAGCTTTACCGATGGCGCGTCGAGGTCCACATACCAGCGGCCTTTGGGAAGCTCCGTTATTCGCTTGGCATGACTATTTTCGCCGTTTTCGTCCGCTCGAAGAATGTCCTCGCGAGCCGCCTGCACATCGACAACGCGGCTCTGCACCACTTCGTTCAACGCTCGCTCGATAGCGTGCGCCGCCGAAAGCGATGCCCCCAGCCCGATGTGGGCCATCGGAGGGGCGGAGTCCGGTTCCACCACACATGCGAGCGCAGCCGGGACAAACGGCTCCTGTTCCAGCATCGTTACGCGCAACGTAAGGCCCGTCGCCCGAATCCGGTCAACGAGCGCGTCTATTGCGGGATCGCCGGTGGGAAGACGTAACACGCGTGCGCGAGCGATATCACTCGCTCCATCTCCGCGGTAGTATCGCGGCAACACCTCACAGCGGACAACGTAAAGTGACCACAGATGGCGCTCGATCATCTCGGTAAGCGCATGATAGATAGCCTCGGCGAGGGTGTTCCCAGATGCGAGGCCGTTCGTGCTGCTACGCTTGAGTAATCGCTTACCACGCCAGGGGAATCGCACAAGCGCAAGGGGGACCGGCACGTTCTCTCCGGACAAAAGGTCGATCCCATCGACACACTCCACCATCTCCGATGGATCTTGTTGGAGCGGGCCGAGCGGGGTGAGATCGAGTTTCACGAGAACGTCGGCAAGCTCACGGCGATGCGTCTCAAGAGCAACGTTCGCCGCAACCTGGCGTTCCAAAGCCTCCATGATCGCACTAACGCGAGCTTCTTGCGGTGTGGGGCCCTTACCATTATAGACCCCGAGAACGTCGCATGAGCGCGGAACGATTGCGCAGTAATTCGGGATTCCGGTGCGATCCAGAAGAGTTGTCTCACCCACACGCGTGACCCCAAAACGCCGCCGCAGGCGTTCGGCCGAGATCGCGGTACGAGCGATCGGCACCGAGCGGTCACGCATTCCGGGCGCCTTCGGCTCGCGCTCAGGGAGGAGGGTCACAACCGGTGCGCTTTTACGAACTGTAGCGGAAGCGATGCGACGACACGTTCGTCGAACCGTTCACGGAAGCGACGCGCAATCGCCTCGCGCGCACGACCGCGCGCGTCCTCGTCAAGCCCGCTCAAGGGGTAACTGGTGGCCATCATCGGCCACGCATCGATTTCGGTCAACTCGCGCGAAACGGTGAAATGACGATGCTCAGAAATAGCAAGCCCATATCGGGCACAGAGCGCCTGTAAAGTGGCATGATCGTAGAGCCGATGATCAGATGCCTCTCGAAATTCCTCGGGCGCCGCCTTCTGGAGCGCGGCCTGAACCCCGTACCGCATCAAATCGACGTAGATCCCATTGGGGTCGCTCGGCAGGTCATCGTAGAGAAAACTCACGGTACCACCCGGCCTCGTAACGCGGTGAATCTCGCTGATGGTCGCCTCGATATCGCCAACGAGCATCATCACCAGGTGCGATAAGACCGCATCGAAGCTCTCGTCTGGATAGGGCAGCCGATCGGTGCAGTCGGCTTGCACGAACGAGGCCCCCGGGACGCGCTTACGGGCGAGTTCGAGTTCTGCTGAGGAGGCATCGAGTCCATACAGGTGCATTGCAGGCGTACGGCGCGCCAACTCGGCAAGCAACGTGCCGTCGCCGCAGCCAATATCCAGAACGCATTTGGCCGTGGCTGCGTCAACGGTTGCGACGAGCGTTGCATATGACGTCAAGCCTTCGTCGCTAAAAAAAGTAGTAAAGAGGCGCGCCGTCGAGCCTGTAAAACGCTCGTGATGCGCTTGGAGGCGCAACTTATGCTGTTCACTCTGTGCCACGTTCCGCGGCTTCATTGGCCAGCGAGAGAATCGGCGCCTGCGCGCATGGTACGATGGACTATTCCACGCGCATGAGATATTGGCTGATGTCGCGGCGACCGGCTCGCCATCGAAGGACAGACCGCATTGCGAAGCGCGCATCATGGCGCTTCAAGTCTCCTTGGGTGCTGGCAATCGTGGCGATCGCGTCGCGTGCGTGCGGAGGCGCTGCGTCGATTACATCATCCCAGGTGCGATCCATGTAGAAGACGTCGCGCGCTCGCCGCACGAACGCATCGCGCTCGGCTGTGGAAAATACACCACGCCGTCGCGCGAGCCAGGCAACGTAACGCACGTTTACAACCGGAACGGTTAGAGCGTCGTGGGTGCTTGGGTTCGTAAGGACCGCAACCTCGTCGTCGCCGTCGATGACCTCGAAGGTATACCAGCGTGCAATCGCTCCGAGCGGCGTGAATCCATAGGGAGCGCACTCCGCAGCGCGTAGCGCGCCCATGCTCGACGCGCCAAACATGCGCGCATGCTCGAGGGCGGCGTAGCACTCTTTCGGCGACGGTGCGAGATCGTGATGAAAAACGCCATCGATGAGGAGCACCGCATCGAACTCGCGCGCCGCCCGTTCAACGTCCCCACGGGCCGCGGGCGGCAGATACGTGATCCCGGGTAACGGGATTCGATCGGCCGCCGGAAGTGATGGCCCAGCAAAAACAGCGAGTTGCTTCGCAAGTGGACTCACGCGGCTAATCCAGTTCTTCTTCGTCCGGCGACTCATCGAGGACGCGTTGAATTGCGGTCTCGATGCGATCGAAGCTCTTTCCGCCGGCTTGGAAGTGGCGCATCTCGTGCTTGCGGTTGAACACGTAGAACGCGGGCACGAATTGGTTCTCGAAGCGATCGACGAGCGTGTGCTCGTTATCGATCGCGCACGGCTGTGTGAGCTTCATCTCTTCGAGCGCGTCTTTCGTTACCGCTTCGATATCGAGCTCCGCCTCCGAACGCGGTTGGTGCACCGCGATGAACGCCACGCCGTGCTGGGCAAAGCGATCGCGCCACGCCGCAAATTGTGCGGCTGTCTCGTGGCAGAGATGACAGCTCTTCGACCAAAATGAGACGACAACGGGTAATCCACGCAGCTCTTCGGCGTTTGGCGCGCCGTTGATCCACGCGGAGGCCCCCTCCAACGAGGGGAGGGGGCTTCGCATGCGCAGTGCCATTTATGCCTTCGTCAACAGTTGCTTGCCGGGCTTCCACTCGGCCGGACACAGCCCGCCAGTCTGCAGCGCCTGCAACACGCGCAACGTCTCCTCCACGCTACGGCCCACGTTGTCGTCGGTCACGACCGCATACTTGAGCACGCCTTCGGGATCGATGATGAAGAGGCCACGCTGCGCCACGCCCGAGGTCTCATCGAGCACGCCGTACGCACGCGCGATCTCTTTGGTGAAATCCGAAACCAGCGGGTACTTCGTACCGTGAATGCCGTTCTTGTCGCGCGGCGTATTGAGCCACGCCCAATGGCTGAACACCGAGTCGGTGGAGCAGCCGAGAATTTCGCAATCGAACTCTTTGAACTCGTCGTAGCGATCCGAGAGCGCCGTGATCTCGGTCGGGCAGACGAACGTGAAATCGAGCGGGTAAAAGAAAAAGACGAGCCACTTGCCGCGATAATCCGAAAGCTTGATCTCTTTGCCGAGATCCTTCGCACCGGTCGCGTCCTTGGTGCTCGCGAGTTTGAAATCAGGAGCCGATTTGCCGACTTGCGCCAACATGAAAGAACTTCTCACCTTCTAAGCAGAGCTGGTTGAGGAATGGGGGGGCACTATGCCGTTCATAGTGACCCCGGTGGCCCGCCTGTAGTTGCGGCCAAAGTTCCGGTAGGCCTCCCAAGCAGAATGGTGTACGCGACAAAATGTCGCCTATACTTGACATATTGGACGTTATACATTACATTTTCCCCATGACCAGCCCGCAAAACCCGACCAACCTCGCCTACCGCCGCTTCGTCCTCCAGATGGGCGTGGCGCTCGCGCTGTATTGGGCCGTCCTGCTCGTCACCCGCCTCTTCTTCGCCTCGGCGCCGCAGCCGTGGCTCACGCTCGCGGCCATCGCGCCCGCGTTGCCGCTCATCTACGCCTTCTATGCGATCAGCCGCTTTCTCACGGCCACCGATGAGTTCAAGCGCAAGATGATCGTCGATTCTGCCGCGTTCGCGGGGTCCGTCACCGCGGTGCTCGCCGGTGCCTACGCGTTCGGCGAAGGTCCCGGCATGCTCCCGCGCCCGTCCGCATGGGTTGACTTTGCCGTCTTCATGGTGCTGTGGCTCGTAGCGGCGTTCACGATCAAGGCGCGCGTGCGATGAGCGGCGACGATCGCACGACAACGCCCAAGAACCCCACGGTCCGCGCGAGCCGGCGCTACACGATCGAGCTGTCGATCGGGATGAGCGCGTACGTCGTCATCCTCATCGCAACCCGGTTCTGGCTTGCTTCGCTCGCGCAACCATGGCTCACGATCGCCGCGCTTGCGCCGGCGTTACCGTTGCTCTACGCGTTTTTTGCGGTGATCCGCCTCCTGCACGACACCGACGAGTTCGCGCGAAAGCTCATCGTCGAATCCGCCGCGGTTGCCGGTGGGATCACGGCCGTGCTCGCCGCGACGTACGGCTTTGCCGAGGGGCCGCACCTGCTTCCGCATCCGTCCGCGTGGGCAACATGGACCACGTTCATGGCCCTTTGGCTGATCGCTTCCTTCGTGATCAGAGTACGGTACCGTTGAAGAATCGCATCAAGGTGCTGCGCGCCGAACGCGATTTTTCGCAAGCCGACCTCGCCGATCTCGTAGGCGTTTCGCGCCAAACGATCGTTGCACTCGAAGCCGATAAATACGCACCCAGCCTTACGCTCGCATTCAAAATCGCTCGCGTCTTCGCATGCCGCGTGGAAGACGTCTTCGACCCCATCGACTAACCGGCCGCCACAAAGGGAGTTCACCATGCGTACACCACTGCGCGCGTTCGTAGCGACAGCGTGCTTGATCTCACTCGTCTCGGCGCTTCCTCACCGCGCTCGCGCGGCGACCCTGCCGAAGCTACCGCAGGCAACGGCGTCGTTCGACGTCGGTTCGCTCCACGTTCAACGGTACGGATCGGGGGCGCACACGATCATCTTCGTTCCCGGCCTTGCGTGCGGTCCGTGGGCATGGGCCGACGCCATTCGCACCTTCGCGCCGCACTACACCGTGTACGCGCTCACGCTCGACGGATTTGATGGGCGGCCGTACGTCGCGCACCGCGACCTCATCGCGTCGTTCACTCGCGACTTCTGGACTTTCCTTGCGCAAGCGCATATCACGAAACCCGTGGTCGTGGGTCACAGCTTGGGCGGTACGCTCACCTTCGCGCTCGCCGAAGCGCACCCGCACCGTCTCGCCGGCATCGTCGCGCTCGACGGCCTACCGGTTTTCCCGTCGGTGGTGACGATGGCGCCCGCGCAACGCACCGCAGCAGCAGCAACGATGGCGTCGTCGGTTTCGGGGCTCTCACATGCAAAATTGCTCGCGTACGACACAACGTTTATGAGCGAGCTTGGCACCGTCCACGCCTCGCTCGTCGATCCCGTAGCACAACTCGAGGCACAAAGCGATCCTGCGGCGGTTGGCGCATGGGTGCAAGCCGATGTTGGAGGTGACCTCCGCCCCGGTCTTGCGAAAATTACGATTCCCGTCCTCGAGTTGATGCCCTACGCTCCCGGGTCGCCCTACACGCAAGCGCAAACGCTTGCTTTTTACCAGATGCTGGTGAGCGGCGCGCCGCAGGCGACCGTCCTGCCGATCCTCAACGCAAAACACTTCGCGATGCTCGATCAGCCCGCCGCAGTGAACGACGCGATCGCGCGATTTCTACGGACGGCCGCGTGGTGAGTGCGGCATCGCGTTCCCAATGGTTAGACGGCGAACCGTGCACACGTCCACGTGTGACATCACGATCACCGCGCCACCTTGAAAGCGCGCCCGCACGTCGGCAACACAGGTGCTGCGATCGACGGGAAAGCGCACCATGCGTCCACGACCGATGTCGATAACACCGTCGAAGCCCAGCGCGTCGCTGCCCCAGTGTTGCGTGCTGGCGTCGCCCACGCGCAGCGTGAATATCGGCACGTTACCGGTATTGATTACGAGCACCTGGCGCACGCTTGGCGACGGTGTTGGCGCGACGACCGGCACCGCGAGCCCGAGTGCGAGCACGACGATCATCAGGACGTTCATACTGGATCAGGACTTGCGTTCACCGGCGGTACCGGGTTGCCGAGAACGTCGAGGCCGAGTTCGATCTTCGCCTCGCGCAGAGCGGCGATCACTCGTTCGTTGAGCGCGCGGCGCACCTCGAACTGTCGCAGCGGCGCGGTGCGCACCGAGGCGCGCAGCACGATACCGTTGCTTGACATGCTCTCCACACCAACCCACTCATACGGCTCGAGCACGGCGTCACGCCATGCGTCGTCGGCCGCAAACGCATCGAGGGTGGAGCGCAATGCCTGGAGTCCGGCGGTGACGTTCGCGGATGGATCGACCGGCACGCGGTAATCGACCCGCGACCAGGTCCGCGAGCTATTCACCACCTGGCTCACGGAACTGTGCGGTATCGTGATGAGATTGCCCTTACCATCCCGCAACTGCACCATACGCAGCGTGAGCCCTTCAACGATCCCGTTGTAGTCGCCGATCATCACGTAATCTCCGACGACGTATTGATCTTCCAAGAGCACGAGCATGCCGTTGAGGATATCGCGCACCAAACTTTGCGCCGCAAAACCAATCGCGAGGGCGGCGATACCACCGATCGTCACCACCGAGGCCACCGGGATATTCAACATGCCAAGCGTGGTGAGCGACGCGACGAGAATGATGATCCAGGATTTGAAACCGCCGAGCGCGCGTGCGATGGTCGGCGCACGCAGCATGTGACGCGAGCGCTCTGCACCCGCAAACCCGCCGCGAGCATAGACCACCGCAAAGCGGGCGATCGCAATTTCGAGCACGCGATCGATGACGAACGCGCCGATCCACACCGCGGCAACGCGGCCTGCCGTACGAATGATGAACTGCCCTGCTGCCGTCGTCTGCGGAAAGAGCAAGAGCGCCCACGTAATCGCTGCAAGCCACAGGATGGCGATGCTCCAGATCAGCGTCATGAGCGCGCGGACGACCCGGCGGTGCTCGTCCGCACGGTCTTCAAGGTTCCGGCGCAATCGGCGCGCACGCGCTCCGAGCAGCGACCATACGAAGAGGAGCGCCACCGTGACGATGCCCAATATCACCGCGCCGCGCGCCACCTCGAAAAGACTACGCCGTATCTGCTCTGGTTGACGCTTCTGCAACGCGTGCACAAGCGCGGGCTGCAACAGCGCCTGCCACTGCTGCGCGACGGTGCGATCCGGCAAATGCGCATATTGTGCGTCGGTCGCCGTCACGGTGACGATATCGATGCCATCGGGATGCCGTGCGTCCACCGCGCGCAACGCATACTGCGAACCTTCCTTCGCGAGGTGCACCCGAAAGCTGGCCGGGTCGTACATCGTACCGCGATCGCCATTGACCGCAAGAACTTGTGAGATAGCGTTCTGCACCAGCAGCACGCGGGTATCGATCGGTAGGCTTGCCGGCGCCGGACTCGCGAGCGCGGCAACGCGAAAAACCGACGCGCCGTCCACCATTACCGGCGCCGTGACGAAGAGGCCCGCCTGTTGGATTCCCGGCACGGTGGCGACCGAGAGCGACGCATTCGCTGTGAGAGCGGCCGCTTGGCCGATCACTTGGGCTCGCGCAGGCAAGACGGCAACGGTGAACCCGGCGAGGACAATCGCAATCGCGGGCACGAGGAGGTGACGGAGTCTGCGCATCGTCTCAACCTGCAACAAGCAGGGCCAGCGGCCCTCCAACCGCAAGACGGCGCATCGACCTCATGAGCACGATTGACCTTCCCTACGACCCCGACGTCGAACGCGAGACGTTGCCGATCTTCGAACGCGTGGCCCACGTGATCCCGCGTGTCGAATGGCCGCTCCACGCACCCTACGTCGCGGCAATCAACCGCCTCAAGGGCGAGCGCAACGCCGTGATCTTAGCGCACAACTATCAAGTGCCCGAGATCTACCACACCGTGGCCGACATCGTGGGCGACTCGCTCGCGCTTGCGATGAAAGCCGCCGAGACCGACGCCGATGTGATCGTGCTTTGCGGCGTGCATTTCATGGCGGAAACCGCCAAGCTCGTCAACCCGGGCAAGACGGTGCTCGTCCCCGATCTGCAAGCCGGCTGCTCGCTCGCCGATTCGATTACCGCCGCCGACGTTCGTTTGCTACGCGAACGATATCCCGGCGTTCCGGTCGTCACCTACGTAAACACGTCGGCCGCGGTAAAGGCCGAAGCCGACGTCTGCGTCACCAGCGGCAACGCGTTGAAGATCGTGGAAGCGCTTGGGGCTCCGCGCGTAATCTTTCTACCCGATGAATACCTCGCGAAGTATGTCGCGTCGAAAACCCGCGTTGAAATCATCGCGTGGAAGGGTCACTGCGAAGTGCATGAACGCTTCAGTGGCGAGCAATTACGCGCGTTTCGCACAGACGAACCAGGCCTGCGAATCCTCGCACATCCCGAATGCCCGCCCGACGTGCTCGCCGAGGCTGACTATGTGGGATCGACGCAAGGGATGATCGATGACGTGGCCACGCATCGAAGCGCGCGCGTGTTGTTGATCACCGAATGTTCGATGGCCGACAACGTGTCGGGCCAGTATCCCGACGTGGAGTTCGTGCGCCCGTGCAACCTGTGCCCCCACATGAAGCGCAACACGCTACCGAAAATTCTTCACACGCTCGAACGCATGGAATATGAGGTGACCGTCGATCCCGCGATAGCCGGGCGCGCCCGCGCCGCCGTCGAGCGCATGCTCGCGTACAGCCGATGAACACGTCGCTCGCGCATCCGCATCGCCTGGTTGTCGAACCGCTCGTCCGCGCGGCGTTGCTCGAGGATCTGGCGCACGGTTCCGACCTCACGACCGATGCGGTCGTGCCGGCCGACCACCGCGCACGCGCGGTACTCGCGGCACGCTCGCCAGGCGTGGTCGCCGGGCTCGACGCCGCCCTTTTTGCCTTCGAGGTACTCGCTCCCGGCTCGGTGCGCGCAGCGATCCACACCGCCGACGGCGAGCGCGTAGAGCGCGATGCGATCGTGGCCACGCTCGAGGGCCCGGCGCGTACCCTGCTCACCGGCGAACGGACGTGCCTCAATCTGCTTTGCCGTCTGTCCGGCATCGCAACCGCAACCCGCGCGCTCGTCGATCTGGTCGCGGGCACGCGCGCTCGCATCGTCGATACACGAAAGACCACGCCTGGCCTGCGCGCGCTCGAAAAATATGCGGTGCGCTGCGGCGGTGGCAGCAACCATCGCTTTGGCCTTGACGACGCGGTGCTCATCAAGGACAACCACCTTGCGCTCGCGGGGTCGATACGCGAAGCGGTTGCGCGCGTGCGCGCGCACTCCGGACACATGGTAAAAATCGAGGTGGAGGTCGATACACTCGATCAGTTGCGCGAGGCGCTAGAGGAGCGCATCGACGCGGTGCTGCTCGACAACATGCCTCCCGACCGGTTGCGCGACGCGGTAGCGATCGTCAGCGGTCGCATCCTCACCGAGGCGAGCGGCGGCATTCGCCCCGAAACGATTCGCGCGATCGCCGAGAGCGGCGTCGATCTGATCAGTGCTGGCTACCTTACCCACAGCGCCACGGCCCTCGATATCGGTCTCGACATCGCGCTGTAGCGATGCGCTTTTAGCGCTGGAACGTCCCGCCGTAATACCGCTCCGCAGTTGCGCACGCAATGGACACCCAACAAGGCGAAACCGAGTACTTTCTTTCGGGCGCTCGCCAAATTTGGGTGACCGCACTTGAGAGGGTCGTTCCGGTGGTTCTCTTAGCGATATGCGACGAGCAACAAGCCGACGAGCAGTCCGATCGCTATGATCCCAACGGTGAAGAGATACGCGATGCCGCTCGAGAGCGTGCGGATCTCGCCTTGCCGAAGCGCGCGATCGGTGGTGACGTAGCGCCACGCGCCAATCGACGCGGCTCCGATGCCGAATGCCGCCATGATGATGCCGAATGCCGTCGAGAGATGCGGGGTCGTGACGCGAAGGTGCGCGACCGCCGCAATCTCTTCGACAAAGAGCCCAAAGCGGGCGATAACGAAGCCAAACCCGATCATCGCGAGTGCGGTGCGAACGTAGGCAAGAAAGGTGCGCTCGTTCGCGAGCACGTCGGATGCGCGGAGTTCGGGTTCACTCATCGTCGCGGCGGCGGGCCTCCCATCGGATGCGAGAGCATCAACAAGAACGCCCCCGGATCGTTCATGTTTCCGCGCGGCATGCGATGACCCATCTTCCCCTGATCATCTCCCTGCCGCATCGCATGCATCTGTTTGATCATGGACGCGTGAGCGTCTGCGATCGCTTGCTTTTCCGCCGGCGTGAGCGCTGCGTCGAGTTGCTTTGCCGCGGCGGCGACGTCGGGGTTCTCCGCGGTTGCGAGGTTGCCGACGACACGCGAGAGCAATGCCCGGTGCGCCGGCGTAAGCGCGGCGAGTACTTTGGAGCGCATCTGCTCGTGCATCTGCCGCATCTGCTGCATCTGTGCCGTGGAGGGCCGGGCCATGCCCTGGCCGCCCGGCGGCGGTCCTTGTTGTGCGAGCACCCCTGCGGGCGCTACAGCAAACGCCGCGAGGAGTGCGATGGTGAGAATCTTCATACCCTCGTTAAACCTCGCGCGCCTTGGGCGCGTCTGTGAGGAAAGACCGCCATTTTCGCGGGTTTCCGGCGCATCCGACACGAAACCATTCGTATGCCCGCAGAAGAAGTTCAGCAACGCCCCGACGCAAGCAAGGCAAGCCACGACCCCGATACGCCCGACGCGCTCGTCGCCTTCATGGCGCGCGAGTGGATCGACGTCCCTGCCGCGCATGCCGCACATCCGCAACTCGCCCGCCTGCGCTCCCGTCGTGAGGCGCTCTCGCGCGCATACCCGGGCGTCACGCTCGTCATCCCCGCCGGCCAAGAGCACGTGCGCGCGAACGACACGTATTTCCGTTTCCGGCCGTCGAGCGACTTTGCGTATTTCATGGGCGATGGCGAACCGGGCGCGCTGCTCGTTCTCGAGCCCGATGGCCCAACGCACCGTACGCTGCTCTTCTGCGCCGAGCATAATCGCGGCAGCGCCGAGTTTTTCACCGACCGTATCCATGGCGAACTCTGGGTGGGACGCCATCGCGGCTGCGACGAGAGCCTGAGCTATTACGGCGTCGATCGCACCCGGCCGCTCGGTGAGATCGGCGAATACCTCCACGAGCTCTTTACCTCGCGCGTTCCCGTCGCGCTCATGCGCGGACATAACCGAGCGATCGACGCGATGCGCGAACCGGCCGACGCCGATCACGATCTCGCCCAACACTGCTCCGAGATGCGCCTGCTCAAAGACGACTACGAGATCGCCGAGTTGCGCAAAGCATGCGAGATCACCAAGCGCGGCTTCGAGGACGCGATTCGTCTCTTCCCTCGCGTGAAAAGCGAACGCGAATTCGAAGCGGCATTCTGGAGCCGCGCGCGCATCGAAGCACATGACGTAGGCTATCTGACGATCGCTGCCGCCGGGCACCATGCATGCACGCTGCACTGGAACCGCAACGACGGCGCGATCGCGCCCCGCACGCTGCTCCTGCTCGATGCCGGCGTGGAATGCGACTCGCTCTACACCGCCGACGTCACGCGCACGTTGCCGATCTCCGGACGCTATACGCCCGAACAGCGCGCGGTGTACGACATCGTCCTCGAAGCACAGCGCGTTGGCATCGACGCGGTCGCACCGGGCGCCGATTTTCTCGAGCCTAACCGCCGTGCGATGCGCGTGCTCACCGAAGGGCTGATCGACCTCGGCATCCTACGCACCTCCGTCGACGAAGCGCTCGACCCCGAACACCAATACTATCGTCGCTACACGCTGCACAACGTGAGTCACATGCTCGGGCTCGATGTGCACGACTGTGCGGCCGCACGCGCCGAACAGTACCGCTACGGCGCGTTACGCGAAGGCATGGTGCTCACCGTCGAACCGGGGCTCTATTTCCAACCCGACGACGCGACGGTGCCCGAACGCTTCCGCGGGATCGGCGTGCGCATCGAAGACGACATCGTGGTCACCGCGAGCGGACGAGAGAATCTTTCGGGCATTCTCCCGTCGCGCGCCGATGCGGTGGAGCGCTGGATCGCCGAGCTTACGTCGCCATAGGCGGTCCACCGAGCGGAACGCCCGGCGAACCCATCTGCCGCTGGGTGGCCGGCCATTCGCTAAACGCGAGAATCAAGATACAGATCAGGAAGCCGACGCTTGGAATGAGGTTGAGGAACGCGAGGGCGCCGCTAAAACCGGCTTTTTCGAAGATCCGCCAAAAGAGCCAGATGAAGAACGCCACAACGGCGAGGGCGAAGATGACGATCGTACCGGCGAACGCGCTCATCGCAGCCAGTGCTTGATCCGCCTGAGCGGCCGAATCTGCGAGGATGGAGACCATGACGACTACCTCCGAAGCGGTGTATAAGGATCAGGTGCTCGAGATCGAGCCGACCGGCATCGAAGCCGTCGGCGACGATCAACGCCACGGATCCCCACGAGACCTTTTCGGCGTCTGGTTCTCGGCCAACGCGGAGATCGCGACGTGGATGGTGGGCGTATTCGTTACGACGCTTTACGGTACCGACCTGCGCGCGGCGGCGTTCGGAATCGTCCTTGGAAACCTTGCGGGCTTCGCCGTCCTCGGCATTCTCGGCACCTTCGGCCCACGCTACGGCGTGCCGCAGATGGTCGCCTCACGCCTCGCATTCGGTCGCGCCGGGAACGTCGCGCCGGCGGGCTTGAGTTTTCTCGCCGGCATCGGATGGTTCGCGATCAACACGGTCTTCGGCGCGTATGCATTGCAGACGATCGCCGGTATCGGCTACTTCGTCGGCCTAGCAATCATGCTGATCTTACAGATCGTCCTCGCCGTGTACGGCTATAACATGATCCATGCGTTCGAGCGCGCAAGCGTCGTACTCCTCGCAGCGGGCTTCGTGCTCCTCGGTAGCGTGACGCTGATACACGCGCAGTGGCACGCGCCCTTTAACGTACATGCACCGCTCGCGGGCGGCGGGCCGATCGCGGGATTCATCTATGCGACGGCACTTGCGTTCTCGTACGCCACCGGATGGATTCCGTGCGCCTCGGATTACTCGCGCTATCTCCCGCGCGCGAGCAATCCGCGCGCGGTTTGGCTCTATGCCTTTCTTGGCTGCGCGATCCCGTGCATCGCGCTCGAAGTCTTGGGGGCGGCCGCGGTGAGCGCATCGCACGTGAACCTCGCAAGCGCGCTGCCGACCGATGCGATCGCACAACTCCTCGGGTCAGGGATCGTCGCCAAGGTCGTGCTTGCGACGATCGTGCTCGGCACGCTCACGGCGAACTGCATGAACCTCTACTCGGGCGCCCTGGCCGCGCTCGTCGCCTTCGACATACGCGTTAAACGCGCGCTCGCCGCGGGCGCGGTTGGCCTCATCGGCGCGCTGCTCGCAACCGGAGGCGGCCATCCGCGCGAGACGGCCGAACTCTACACGAACTTCTTGTTGCTCCTCTCGTATTGGGCCGCACCGTGGGCCGGCGTCGTGCTCGTCGATTGGCTGCTCCATCGCGACCTCGCGCGCGACCCCGATCGCGCGCCGGGCTTTCGCGCCGGTTTCTTCGCCTGGATCGTGGGCCTTGCGGCCTCGCTCCCGTTCTGGAATCAAGCGTGGTACGTTGGCCCCATCGCGCACGCGCAACCGCAGGTCGGCGACCTCTCGTACTACGTCGGATTCATCGCGGCAGGGTGCGCGATGGCGCTCTTGTCATTGCGGCGTCACGACGATGCCAAGGCCGCTCGCGGCGAGTTGCGAACCGCGGCGCACGACTAAGCGTATCTGCAGTTCCTTACGCCGCCCGAAACGCGGGAGTTGCAAGATCGTCACACCGGAGGCGTTGGTGGGCGCTTGCGCCCAGATCGTGCCTTGCGCGTCGTTTGCAAGCACGTCGCCGCTCTGCGCGTCGATCCGGTAGCGCGCAACCACCGTTCCGCCATCGGCGACGTTCGTGCGATCGAGCGCAAAGGAGGTGATGCGCGGTGGCGGATTTGCCGGCACCGGCGTCTGCACCACGAGCGGTCGCATCGCCTGGTCGCTGCCGGCGAGGCCATCCACGCGCACGCGCAGGACGTAGGTACGTTCGCGGTCGGTACGTGGCGCATCGATACGCACGGTGCCCGAGGCGCTCGCAAGCGCGGCACCCGCCACGCGCGCACCGTTGAGCGTGTCGAGCTCCCACGAGCGCGCGCCGCTTCCATGCGTCGCATAGGCAACCTCGAGCGCCGTGCCCGTCACGACGCGCGCCGGCGCGGAGAGCGCCGCGACGCTCGGCCGGAGCGCCGACGCACCTACAACGACGAGCACGGTCGCCGCGATGCCAGCGAGAAACCACAGCGGCGAACGCATGCGCGGCATCGCCGCCTCGACCCGCTGATGCACGTTACGCCCTTGCAGACGCGCCGAGACCGCGCGGGTGCCGAGCAGCGCAAGCCACGGCAGCGGTACATCCAGATGCGCGTGCGTGTTCGGATCGACCCAAAGAGCGTACGGATCGATCGGAACCTCGCCACCCCCGCGAACGTGCCCGTAGAACGTCACGAGGAGCGGTTCGCGCGTCCCGTTGATCACGCCGAGCGCAAACATCACGCGCCCCGCTCGCATGCCGATCAGACGCAACGACGCATGCACGGCGCCGTTCGCGCTCTCGAAGAGCAGCACGGCGCCACCCGGGGCCACACCGGACGGAACCAGTTGTGAATCGTTCACCACCTGGGCCTTTAGTCACGCATGAGGCGCGCACCCTTTTGATGAATGAGCGGCGCATGCTAGAGGTCGATCACGTTCGCAAGGAGTTCGGCACGGTTCGTGCTGTCAGCGACGTCACATTCCGCATTGATGACGGGGAGACGTTCGGTCTTCTCGGTCCAAACGGCGCCGGAAAAACGACGACGATGCGTATGATTCTGGGAATCCTCACCCCTGATGGCGGCGCCGTACGTTGGAACGGCGCGCACGTCACCCCGGAAGACCGTCGCCGCTTCGGCTACCTGCCCGAAGAGCGTGGCATCTACGGCAAGATGAAGGTGCGCGATCAGATCGTGTACTTCGGCAAGCTGCACGGCATGAAAGAACCCGAGGTCGGTAAGCGCGCCGCGTGGTGGATCGAGCGTTTGAGCCTTGGCGTCTATGCCGATCGTCCGTGCTCGGAGCTCTCCAAAGGCAATCAGCAGAAGGTTCAAGTTGCCTGTGCCGCCGTGCATGGACCGCAACTGCTGATCCTCGACGAACCTTTCTCCGGACTCGATCCCGTCAACGCCGACCTGTTGATTGCGATCTTCAACGAGCTCAAGGCATCGGGCACCACGCTGATCCTCTCGAGCCATCAGATGTGGCAGTTGGAGGAGCTCTGCACGCGTTTTACGATCATCGCGGCGGGTGAGAATCGCGCCGCCGGGACGCTCGCGCAACTGCGTTCGGCGTGGCCCACGCGCGTCGTCCGCGTCGCCCCGGCCGACGAGGCACTACGCGCTCCGTTCGCTGCCGTTTCCGGCGCGCGCGCGCTCGCCGGCATCGACGGCGTCCTCGACTACGAGGTGCCTGCATCGACCGATTTTGCCACGTTGCTCCGGTCGCTCGTGAACGTGGCACCGGTAACGCGCTTCGAGGCGATCGAGCCCTCACTGCACGAGATCTACCTTCACGCCATCGGAGAGCCCAAGGCATGATCAACGACTTCGCCACCGTCTTCGTCGTCGAATTCATCCGTCGCGTCACGTCGCGTCCGTTCATCATCAGCATCGTGATCGGGATGCTCGCGGTCTCGCTCTTCTCGTTCATGCCGCTGCTCGTCAGCCAAGCCTTCAGCGGGCCAAGCAATATCGCACTTGTCGGCGATCCTCATCTGCTCGCACGCGCAAAGCCGTTGTTGGCCCACGACTACACCATCCAGGCCGAGTTGCCGCCGCAGACGATTACGGCCGCGTCGCTCAAGGCGCACCACGTCTCATCTGCATTCGTCTTGACCGCGACAAACGGGCGCCTTGCGCTTGCCATCTACGCACACGATCCATCCAGCATCGATACCGGCGCGATCGCCCGCTCCCTCGCACCGCTCGCCTTGCAAAACGCGTTACACAGGAGTCCGAGCGAGATCAGCGCCCTAAGCGCCGTCCCCGTTACGGTGAAAACCCTCAACGCGAAATTCGCAAACGCCTCGGACGCGATGGCCGCGCGCGGCATCGCCTATGCGCTGCTGCTCTTCCTCTACATGCTGATCCTCATCAACAGTCAACTTGTTGGAACGAGCGTCGCCGAGGAGAAGACCAGCCGCATCGCCGAGAGTTTGATCGCCGCGATCGATCCCGCCGCGTTGCTCGCAGGCAAGATCATCTCGTCAACCGCGATCGCGCTGCTGCAGATGGCGGCATGGATCGCCGCGATCGTCGCATCGTCGGCCGTTGCCGCAAGCGCGCTCGGATCACCGGGCGGTTCCGACGCCGCGGCGGCATCGTCGTCAACGATGCTCTTCTCGCTCTCCGGCATCGGCACGTTCATCACGCCGGAGATCGCTGTCGCCTTCTTCCTGTTCTTGCTCATCGGGCTCTTGCAGGTCTCTACCGTCTATGCAGGCTTCGCCTCGCTCATCAACACCACCGAAGATATGAGCAACGTCGCCCGGCCCTTTCTCATCGTGGTCGTTGCCGCGTTCTTCATCGCGTTCACCGCGCTCGGCGTGCCCAACGCACCATTCGTCGTGATCTCGTCGTTCGTGCCGTTCCTTGCGCCCTTCGTCATGTTCTCGCGCATCGCCGTCGCCAACGTACCGCTCTGGCAAGTCGGTCTCTCGCTTGCGATCAACCTGATCGCCCTCTACGCAATCGCCATCGGTGCCGGCAAGGTGTACCGCGTCGGCATGCTGATGTACGGCCGCCCGCCAAAACTCGCGCAAGTCTTGAACGTGCTCCGCTCGTAAGGCGATCCCACAGCCCAGCAACGGAACCGGCGCGACGCAGGCGAAAGCCCTGGCCATGCCTCTGGTCTTCGTACCGACGCCGCTTGGAAATTTGGGCGATATCACGCTGCGCGCGTTGCAGACCTTGCACGACGCGCAGCTCGTCGTCGCCGAGGACACCCGCGTCGCACGGACGCTCCTGCATGCGCTCAAGATCGGCGGCAAGGAGCTCTGGAGCTATCGCGAGCAGAACGCGGCCGGCGCAACCGCGGGCATCGTGGCGCGCGCTCGCGAGGGCCTCGTCGCGGTCGTGGCGGATGCCGGGATGCCGGGCATCTCCGACCCCGGCAGCGAGCTGGTTGCGGCGGCCCGCTCGGCGGGGGTTGCGATCGACGTGCTGCCTGGCCCAAGCGCCTCGCTCGGCGTCGCGGTCCTCTCGGGGTTTCCGCTGCGACGCTTCTGCTTCGAAGGCTTTGCGCCACGGGCATCCGGGGCTCGCCGCGCCGCCTTTAGCCGGGCATTCGCCCACGAGGCGACGACGATCTGGTACGAATCGCCCAAGCGCATCCGCGCGACCCTGCGCGATCTTGCACAGGTGGCGCCCGATGCCACGGTCTTTTTGGTCCGGGAGTATACCAAGCGCTTCGAGCAGCAGATCCTGGGGACGCCCGCCGAGGTCGATGCCGCGCTCGAGGAGCCGGTGCGCGGGGAGATCGCCTTCGCGGTGGCACCGCGCACGGCCCCGGCGCCGAACGTCGAGCCTGCCACGATCGAGGCCCGCATCGAGGCCCTGCTCGCCGCAGGGCGCAGCGTCAAGGAGATCGCCCGGGAGCTCGCCGCAGCGGGGATGGGCGAACGCAAGGCCCTCTATGCCCTTGCGGCAGAACGCCGGAGCCGTGGCATGGGCGCGCGACAGTATGACGAACATTCGTCATCTCAATGAGTCGCGCGTACTACGTCACCACCCCGATCTATTACATTTCGGGAAATCCGCACATCGGTCACGCCTATACGACCGTGGTTGCCGACGTGCTCGCGCGCACCGCGCGCACGAAGGGGCCGAGCTTCTTCCTGACCGGCACCGACGAGCACGGGCAGAAAGTCGCCAATGCCGCAGCGGAGCACGGCAAGACTCCCCAGGAGTGGTGTGACGAACTCGTGCCGCGCTGGCAGTCGCTCTTTGCGGCCTATCACGTGGAGTACGACGACTTCATCCGCACGACGCAGCCGCGCCACGAAACGAAGGTGCAGCGCGTCTTCGAGCGTTTGCGCGAGAACGGCGACGTGTACCTCGGCAAATACGAAGGCTGGTACTGCGTCGCCGACGAGACGTTCTGGCTCGAATCGAAGCTCGTGAACGGCAAATGCCCCACCTGCGGTCGCGAGGTGCAATGGATCTCGGAGGACGATTGGTTCTTCCGGCTTTCGAAGTATCGCGATCGTCTGCGCGAACACTTCCAAGCATACCCGCACTGGGTACGCCCGCAGAGCGTCTATAACGAGATGATGGCGATCCTCGACGAGGGGCTCGACGACTTCTCGATCTCGCGCACCAATTTCGACTGGGGCATTCCCGTTCCGTCGTCGAGCGATTCCGGCGCGGCGGGCGTCATCTACGTGTGGTTCGACGCGCTGCTGAACTATATCACCGCGATCGGTTGGTCGGAAGACGATGCGCGCTTCCGCTCGCTATGGCCCGCGTCGGTGCAGTTGATCGGCAAAGAGATCGCGCGCTTTCACACGATCATTTGGCCCGCGGTACTCTGGGCGCTCGGCGAGGCCGCGCCGGAGCTGGTCTTCGCGCACGGCTGGATCACGGTGGACGGTCAAAAGATGGGCAAGAGCATGGGCAACGCCGTCGATCCGTTCGTCCTTGCCGAGCGGTTCGGCGCCGATTCGTTGCGATATTTCTTGCTGCGCGAAGCGCCGTTCGGGAGCGACTTTTCCTACTCCGAAGAGAAGATCGCGCAGCGCCACAACAGCGACCTCGGCAACGATCTCGGCAACCTGCTGCGACGCTCGCTCTCGATGCTCCAGAAATACAACGACGGCGTGGTGCCGAGCGGCGCGGGCGACGCGAGTCCCTTCGCCGCGCGCTTTGCCACGTTGCCGATGCGCGTACGCGAGGAGATCCTCGACCTGCGTTTCCGCGAAGCGCTCGAAGATGCGTGGGAACTCGTTGCCGCGCTCAATCGCCGCATCGACGACGAGAAACCGTGGGTGCTCGCGAAAGCGGGTGACCCCGCAAGCACCGAGCAACTGCACGCATTGTTGTACGACTTATGCGAAGGTTTGCGGTGGCTCGCGATGCTGCTGCATCCGGTCATGCCCGAACGCACGGCCGCGATGTGGGCGCAACTCGGTCTTCCCGAAGGCATCGCTGCCGACTGGTCGCAGATGCGCTGGGGCGGCCTTACGCCCGGCATTCGCACGCACGTCGGCGACGCGCTCTTCCCACGCATCGAACTCGCGGAGGCAACCGCGTAAACGATGGCCGTCGAAGGGCGCGACTCGAGCCGGGCGATCACCCTCGGCGGCGGCACGATCGCCGTCGCAGGGTTGGCCGCCGCCGTCACGCTCAATGCGCGCGCATTCACGCTCTTCGATTGGGAGATCACCGCCTGCGGCGCGATCGTTCTGTGCTTCGCGGCGCTCTACGCGCTGCCGATTCGTGGTCTTCGCCTGCGCCGCACCGGGCAAAGCGCCGAGGCCGTCTTCTTGGACGTCGCGGTGGCCGCCCCGCTCTTCGTGCTCGGTGGAAGCGTCGGCATCGTCGCGGCGGCCCTTGCCTACGCGCTCGGCTTCGGCGCGGCCGCAACGATCGCGCGCGGCAACGCGCCGACCAACATCGAACGGCACGGCGTTCTGCGCGTGCTCGCAACGCTCGCGTTCCTGCCGCTCGCGCAAGAGCTCGACTTCGTGCGCACGCTACCGCAGTTGCAGAGCACGGCCATCTACGCGCTCGCACTCGCGCTCGTCGTCGGCACCTTCTTCCTGCTCGTCTCGGCGCCGGTCGCGGCGGCCAGCTACCGTCTCTCGATCTCGCGTATTTGGGAGCGCGCGCTCAGCGATCCGCGCACGTGGATCGTGGGAAGCGGCAACGTGGTATGGGCGCTCGTCGTCGCGGACACGATCACCCGTCAACACTACTACGTCGCGATGGTCATGTGGCTGCCGGTGATCGTCAGTTCGTTTTTGCTCCGCATCATCGACGATCAGCACGCCGAATTGCATCGTCTGCGCCTGGTTCGCGACGCGGTGCAAGCGATGCTTGGCGAACGTGACCCGCTGCCGCAGATCAACGCGATCCTCGCGACGCTGCGGGTGCCCTCGCAAGACGAGACGGTCACCGTCTTTGCCGCCGCGGGCGCGCGCACCGATACGTGGCGCACCGTCACGACGCTCGGGCCCACGCTCAGTTCCGCGGGCGACGAAGCACGCCGGCGCATCCTCGTGCGCTTGAAGTTCAGCGGCCAGCCTTCGACGACCCTAAAAGACGACTACTACATCGTGTACGCGTTTGCCGCGCGACTCGATGCCGATATTCACGGTGCGCTCGTGGTCCATCGTCGCACCGACCGGGCGCTATCGAACGAGCAGGTCTCGCAGTTCACGAATGCCGCCGCCGAGCTTGCGCCGCTGCTGCGCGACATGCGCGCGATCGCGGCGACGCAAAGCGCCGCGACGATCGACGCGCTGACGTCGCTCTACAATCGCGCGAGCACCCTCGAGCGCTTGCAGTTGATGCTCGACGACACCTCGATCGCCGACACGGGCGCGGTGCTGCTGCTCGACATCGACCACTTCAAGACGATCAACGACGAGTTGGGCCACGCGGCCGGCGACGAGTGCTTGAAACGTATCTCGCAGATCATTCGCACCACGGTACGCGGCGGCGATACCGCCGGACGTATCGGCGGCGAAGAGTTTCTCGTCGTGATGCCGGGCGCGTCGCGCGATATCGCGCACACCGTCGCCGAGCGTTTGCGTCTCGCGGTTGCGCTCGGCGGCATGCGCTATGCAAGCGGCGAGCCCGTCACGACCAGCATCGGCGTGGCGACGGCAATGGCGGGTGACACGACCGAGATGATCCTCGCGCGCGCCGACCGCGGCCTCTACGAAGCCAAGCGCCAAGGCCGCAATCGCATCGTCGAGGAGCAAGAGACCGCATAACCCCATGATCGACTCGCACGCACACGTCCACGATCGTTCGTACGACGACGATCGCGCGGAGGTCATCGCACGAGCGCGCGCTGCGGGCGTCACGCAGATCGTGACGGTGGGCTGCGATCTCGACGACTCGCAGCGCGCGCTCGACACCGCGCGCACCTACGACACCTTCGCATCGGTCGGCATCCACCCGCACGAAGCGATCGATGCACCGCTCGACATCGCATCCGCGTTCGTACCGTTTCTCGCCGACCCGCGCGTCGTCGCGATCGGTGAAACCGGGCTCGACTATTACTACGACCACAGCCCACGGGACGTACAACAGCGCGTGCTGCGCGCGCAGCTTGCGCTCGCCCGCGAGACCGGCACGCCCGTCATCTTCCACCAGCGCGACGCGTTCGATGATTTCACCGCGATCTTGCGCGACGAATGGCGTCCCGGCATGCGCGGCGTGATCCACTGCTTCACGGGCGACGCTGCGCAGGCGCGCACCTTCGTCGATGAGTTCGGCATGCGACTGGGCATCGGGGGCGTCGTCACGTTTAAAACCGCCGAGGGCCTGCGCGACGCGGTACGCGCCGTCGGTCTCGCGCCGCTGATTCTCGAAACCGATTGCCCCTATCTCACGCCCGTTCCCCACCGCGGCGAGCGCAACGAGCCGGCCTACGTGGCGTTCGCGGCGCGAAAGATCGCCGAGGTTCTGGGCGTGACGCCCGATGAGGTCGTCGCGGCTACCGACGCGGGCGCGCGCGCGCTCTTTTCGCTAGCCTAGCGTACCAGCGAACGGGCGCGCGCGACTCCACCGGCGCTCGAAGACCTCGCGCAGGTGTGCCACGATCCGTGGCGCGGCCGTACTCGCACCCCAATCACGTTGATCCGGCTGTGAGAACGCTGCCGTCGCATTGGCAGAGCCGAGCCATGCACGCGTGCCGGCAAGCGCGAACTTCTCGTTTGCGTCGCACATGCGCACGCGGGCACCGTCCTGCACAAGCCGCTGCAATGCCGCGCGCTCGCGCTCGTTGTGCGCGCAATCGCGTGCGGCGACGAGCACGCGCGGCGCACGCCCGGCGCGCGCGAGCCGGTCGAGCGCACCAAAAACCGCGTTGCAGCATCCAAACGACTCGCTTTCGACGGCGACGTCCTGCCCGTTCGCGCTAAGCACCCCGGCCTCGTCCGCCAATGCGGGACGCTTGCTCGCGCTCACCGCATCGCGAGCTCCGGCCGGTACGCGCACGATCGTCTCGCCGGCACCCCCGGTCCAATTGCAATCGTCCAGATAACGGGCGGCACCGATGCGCAGTTCCTTCGTGTGCAGCGGCTGCGGATGCGCTGCGTCGGTATCGTCGAGTTCCGCGTCGGCGCCGGCACGCTGCAGGCGCGCGATCACCTCGGCATTGCAGCGTAGGACGCCGCCGCGCCCGTCGGCGTCGTAGGGCCGCCCTTCGAGGCGCACGCGCACGTGTGCTCCCCGTGCGGCGGCCGCGACAAGGGCGTCCTCCACGGCACCGGGGTGCAGCATATAGGCATCGAGAGCAATCTCGCGCGCGCCGCGCAACGCGCGCAGCACCGCACCGGTTGAAACAAGCGTCATCATACCGCGGTCCATCCCGACAAAGGTCGTGCACGGCAAGCAACCGGAGGAGAGCACCGCACGGCTTGGAAAGAGCGAACACCCGATGGCCACCCCGACCACCACCAGCCCAACCGCCGGCGACAAAGGCACCTTCGTGCGCGAGATGTTCGCGCGGATCGCGCCGCGCTACGACGCGGCCAATCGCGTGCTCACCGCCGGCATGGACGAGCGCTGGCGCAGGCGCGCGATCGCCTTGCTCGCACCGCCCGCGGGCGGTGCGATCGTCGATCTGTGTTGCGGCACGGGCGATGTGGTCTTCCATCTCCTGCGCACCGACCCGTCGCTTGCGGTGACGGGCGTCGATTTTTGCGCACCGATGCTGGACGGCGCGCGCGCACGCGCGCCGAGAGAGGCGCGCGGCAGCGCAACCTTTGTGGAGGGCGACGTGATGGCGCTGCCTTTCGCCGACAACAGCTTCGACGGCGCTACGATGGGCTTTAGTTTGCGCAACGTGGTCGATATCGATCAGGTGCTGCGTGAGGTTCTGCGCGTGCTCAAACCCGGCGCGCGATTCGTAAACCTCGATGTGAGCAAGGCGCCAAACAAACTGTGGAAGCGCACATTCGACCTGTACTTTTACCGCGTCGTTCCTTGGATCGGCGGCATCGTCGGCGGCTCGAAACAAGCATACAGCTACCTGCCGAGCTCGCTTACCAACCATCCCAACGCCGAGGCTCTGCGCGAGAAATTCGCGCGCGCCGGCTTCGCCGATGCCGGCTTCGAGCGGATCATGGGTGGCACGATCGCCGCGCATTACGGAACCAAGCCGGGAGCTCGTGCGTGATCGACGCGCTTCGCCCCGGGGAATCAAACCTGTACGAACTCGTCGAGGATTTCTTCCGCTCGACGTTCTCGACCGATAACGCGCTCATCACCGAAGCCGTGCGGCGCATGCTCGCGGCGGGCGGCAAACGCCTGCGCCCGCGGATGACCTTGCTCGGCGCAAGCGCCTGCGGGGGCGATCCGGTGCAACACCTGCCGCTTGCGGCCTACATGGAGTTGATCCACGTCGCGACGCTCATTCACGATGACGTCGTGGACAACGCGCAGACACGCCGCGGCGTCAACGCAACCGCCGTCGATTTCGGCAATCGCGTGAGCGTGCTCGCGGGAGACTATCTCTTCGCGTGGATCTTCAAAAACGTGACCGCGAACTACCCGCACCCCGTGCCGCACATCCTTTCGGCAACGCTCGCCGCGATCTGTGACGGCGAGGTTCTGCAGTTGCGCGCGCTCGGCGATCTCGAAACGACGCTCGAGGCGTATATCGAAACCGCGCGCAAGAAGACCGCAACGCTCTTCGCCGCGTCGGCTCAATGCGGCGCGATCATGGGCGGCGGAACGCCCGAAGAGATCGAAGCGCTGCGCGCCTATGGCGACGCGTACGGCATCGCGTTCCAAATGGCAGACGATTTGCTCGATCTCGAAGCCGACGAGCGCACGATCGGCAAGCCCGTCGGCAACGATCTCACCGAACGCAAGATGACGATCCCGCTGATCCTCGCGCTCGCACGCGGCAGCGAGGCATTTCGCGATGAGGTGATGCGGCTGTACGCCGCGGATGATACCGGCGACATCGGAGCCGTCGTCGCCGGCATCGGCAAAGCAGGCGGCCTCGACGCGACGCGCGCGGAGATCCATCGTTATGCCGAATACGCCCACGACGCGCTGAAGCCATTACGGCCCGGCGCGGCGAAAGATGAGTTGCAACGCCTTGCCGACACCCTCGTCGGCTGACGCGCGAAGGAGAGACCACCCCATGTTGCACCCCGTTCTCGCATTTATCGACGCGCCGATTTTGATCGGTATCGTCGTTCTCGGCGCGCTGCTCTTCGGCGCCGATAAATTACCCAAGCTCGCCCGCAGCGCCGGACAAGCGAAAAAAGAGTTTATGATGGGGCAGATCGAGGCCGATGAAGCCGCCGCGCAAGCGCGCGAAGAAGCGCGCCGCCGCGTCGAAGCGTCGCCGGCCGAGCCCGGAAGCGCCGAAGGGAAGGATACGCCGAGCGCCTAGCCTCCCATGAGCGATGCCTGGGATCAAAAGGAAATGCCCTTCACGGAGCACCTTCGGGAGCTCCGTGCGCGTCTCTTGGTGGCGATCGCCACGGTAGGCCTGGTGGCCGTCATCCTCTTTTGGCCCTCGCAGTTCGCCATCATGTGGATGGTCCACACCTACTTTCACGGGATCACGCTGCACGCGTTTAGCCCGGCCGACGTGATCTTCACCGAGTTCAAGTTCTCGTTGATCGGCGGGCTCGTCTTTGGGCTCCCGATGGTCTTCTACCAGATATGGATGTTCGTGGTCCCGGCGGTACACCCGCGCACGCGCCGCATGGTGTACGG
Source organism: Vulcanimicrobiota bacterium (assembly GCA_027452165.1). GTDB lineage: Bacteria > Vulcanimicrobiota > Vulcanimicrobiia > Vulcanimicrobiales > Vulcanimicrobiaceae > REEB354. The sequence goes on from DAIDGX010000024.1 coordinate 38,131, forward strand.
CTTCATCGCGCCGTCGTTTCTCTTGGCCTGCGCGGGCATCGCGTTCGCACACTTCCTTGTGATCCCGCACGTGGTCGCGGCGCTGCTGGCGATCACCGATGCCGTCGCGACGCCGACCTTCGGGGTCGGGCAGACGATCGGCTTCTTGCTGATCCTGCTCGCGCTCTTTGCCCTGATTTTCCAGACGCCGGTCGTGCTGGTGGGCCTCGCGCGCCTCGGAATCGTCAGCGGTGCATGGCTTGCCCGCTACCGCCGCCACGCGCTCTTCGCCATGGCCGTTGCCGCCGGCATCGCCGCCCCCGACGGCAACCCGCTCACGATGGCGTTGCTCGCCGCCCCGATGTACGTGCTCTACGAAGCCTCCATCTGGATCGTGCTCGTGCTTGAGAAGTCGTGGCGACGAACGGATCAAACGGCCTAGGCTCGTACTTGTGACCGCGATTCGCACCACGTACGAAGAGTTTATCCGCACGTTTGGCAACGTGCTCTTCGCGGTGCTCCTCTTCGTCGTGTGGGGCATCTTCACGATGATCGGCGTCATCGTCGATCAAGGCAAAGACCCGAGTGTCTACTATGCGGCGTATCCGGCAGCGATCGCGCGCGCCATCCTTCGCCTGGGCTTCGACAACATCTACCACTCGCCGTGGTACATCGGCATCATCGGGCTGATCCTGATCTCGCTCACGGTCTGCACCTTCAAACGGGTGATCCCCGCGCGGCTACCGCCACTGCGTCCGGTGAAGATCGAGAAGATTCCATTGCACGCGCAGATCGATCTGCGTGGCGAGGAGTCCGACGTGCGCGCGCGCGTCGAGCGTTTCTTCGCGTCGCGCGGATGGAGCGTGCGTAAGCGCGAGTTCGACGGCGTTGAATGGAGCTTCGCCGACAAACACAATTGGGCGCGGCGCGGCGTGCTGATCGCCCACCTCGGTTTCGTGATCATTGCCGCCGGAACCACACTCTATTGGGCCAAGGGATTCTCGGGCGATGCCGCCGTCGTCACCGGACAAGCCGTAGAGATTCCGCAGACGCACGCGATCATCAAGCTCGACAATTTTCGCTACACGATCAAGCCGATTCTCACGAAAAGCGGCATGGTGTACCAGCCCATCGACTACGTCTCGCACGTTACGGTGACTGGTAAGAGCGGCATTGCACGCCCGATGACGGTGCGCGTGAATCATCCGATCGACGTGAACGGCACGCTGTACTATCAAGCAAGCTACGGCTTCGCGATGCAGTTTGCGCTGCGTCACGACGGCAAGCCCGTTCCCGGATTGCAGGACGTGCTCCTGAAAGAGGGCGAGCACGTCGATATTCCGGGCACGCAGAAGACGCTCGTGTACGACCGATTCGTGCCGACGATCGACAAGACGACCGGCATGCCGGCGCCCGATCCACGCGTGAGCAATCCGGGCGTGATCCTGACGCTCGACCAAGCGGGTACCGCAGGCGCAAGCGCGCTCGTCGCCCTGCGCGAACCGACCGATCTTGGCGAAGGCTGGAGCGTGCTGCCGCAGCGCTACATCCTCTACAGCGGCTTCGAGTACCGCTACGATCCCGGTATTCCGCTCGTGGGAATCGGCGCGCTCGTGCTGCTTTGCGGACTGATCATCTCGTTCTACTTCCTGCCGGCGCGGCTCTACGCACGCATCGATGCGCGCGGCGATGGGCGCGGCTGCACGATCGGACTCGCAGCCACGACGGTAAAAGGGTACGATCTCTTCGAGACGCAGTTCCAAGCGCTCGTCGAAGAGCTACGCTCGTCGCTCGAACCACCGGGACCAAGCACCACTTTTCGGCCCGCGGAGGCGCATTAGATGAACGGACACCTTCAAGCAGACGAACTGCTGATGATCGTATCGATTGCATGCTACATCATCGGCGCGCTCGCCTTGCTCGTCTATTTCTTCTCGCGCGAGGTATGGCTGCGCAACCTCGGCGCACCGCTCGCCATCGTCGGATGCGTCGCACAGTTCGCGCAACTCGTGGTTCGCTACGAACTCACCGGCGTGTGGCCGCTGCTCAACCTCTACGGCTCGCTCTCGCTCTTTGCCGCGATGTCGGTCGGTATTTTCATCGTCTTTGCGATTCGATACAAAGCCTGGTACGCGGGCGGCTTCGTGCTTGCGCTCGCTGCGATCTCGCTTGCGTACGGCGTCACGTGGAACGAAGGCACGATGCCGCCGGTACCTTCGCTGCAGTCGTACTGGGCGAAGATTCACGTACCGATCGTCGTCTCGTCGTACGCGGCGTTCCTCGTAGCCTTCGTCTTCTCGATTATCTTCCTCGTGAAGTACTACGCCGAGAAGCGTATCGCGCGCGAAACGAACGTCGCGTCGCACGCCGCGCTCGCGGACGACGACCTCGGCGAACAGAGGATCTCCGTACGCGGTGAGACGCCCGCGATCGAAGCGGCGGCCGCGGCCGGCAGTCCGCTCGCACAGTGGCTCGCGTCGCTGCCCACGCTCTCGCAACTCGACGTGATCGTCTATCGGGCGATCGCGATCGGCCTTCCCCTGATCTCGCTCGGGATCATCACCGGCGCCGCTTGGGCAAAGGAGGCCTGGGGCGCCTACTGGCAATGGGATCCCAAAGAGACCGCCGCGCTCGCCACCTGGATCGTGTACCTGGCCTACATGCACCTGCATACGCGTAACGCCTGGCGGGGGCTGCGCACCAACTGGGTGAGCGTGCTCGGGTTTGGGATTGTCGTTTTCACCTATCTGGGCGTCAATATCTGGATTAGCGGCCTCCACAGCTACAAGATGTAACGGCCTGACTTTCCGCGTTGCCTTCCGGAAGAGGGCGACCGTACAATCCGTGGGGAATGGGCTCTAGCGGGCTAGTCCGCTAGTCCTACATCACCCTTCCGGAGAGTGTGAGAGTTGTCCAAACATGCTGAGGGCGCTACTGAAGGCGCCCAGCGTAAGATTTCCAGTGCCTACGACGATCCGGGCACGGCCGAAGAGATCAGCCGCCGGACGTTCATGGCCAATGCAACCCTAGTCATCGGCGGCGTCATCGGACTCGGCTTGGCCATTCCGATCGTCGGCTCGCTGATCCCCGCGGGTTCCACCGCGAAGGGGCGTTGGGCGCCGCTGACGCAAGGCGAGTTCAACGATCTCCAAACCGCAACCGCGAAGCCCGTGAAGCTCGAGTTTACGCTCAAGAGCAAGGATTCGTATCTTCCCGAACAGGCGAGCGGCGAATACGTGTGGGGCATCAAGGTCAAGAGCGCCGACGCGTTCATGAAAGATCGCCTCACCGCAGAGGGTACGCCGGAGTTCACGAAGCCGACGCTTCCGTACGCCGACGGCGAGTACGACATCGTCAACATGAACTTCGTCATCCTGAGCTCGATCTGTCCGCACTTGGGATGCCGTCCGCAATGGAACACGGACGTCAATCGCTTCCAGTGTCCGTGCCACGGCTCGCAGTTCGATCTCGATGGCAATCACCTGGCCGGTCCGGCGCCGCGCGGTATGGATCCGCTCCCGCTGCGCGAGCAGAGCGGTGTCGCCGAGGTGATGTGGATTCGCTACCAGACGTCGATCCCCGATCGCGTAATCGTCTCGTACTCGTAAAGAAGGACTCGTTACACGATGCTCAACTGGATTGAGTCCCGCACCGGCTTCGTCTCGATGGCGAAGGACTTCCTAACCGAGGATATTCCGGGCGGCGCAAGTTACTGGTACGTTTTCGGCAGCGCGACGATGTTTGCGATGATCATGCAGATCGTCACAGGCATCTTCCTGACGTTCTTCTACGCACCGTCGGCCGCGACGGCGTGGGAATCGACGCGCGCGATCTACCTGAATCCGTTCACGCACCTGCTGCTGTCGATTCACTATTGGGGCGCAAGCGCGATGATCGCGCTCGTCTTCTTGCACCTGCTGCAAGTGCTGATCTGGGGCGCCTACAAATCGCCGCGTGAAGTACAGTGGATCGTCGGCGTGCTGCTCTTGCTCGTCACGCTCGTGCTCGGCCTCACCGGCTACCTGTTGCCGTGGGACATGGATGCGTACTTCGCATCGCAAGTTTCGCTCAACATCGCCGCGCTGCCGCCCGGCGGCGCCATCCTGCAGTTGATCGCTCAGGGCGGCCCGACGATGGGCACGAACACGATCAACCGCTTCTTCGGCCTGCACGTATGGCTGATGCCCGCGGCGCTGGTTCTGCTCGTCGGCGCGCACCTCGCGATCTTCCGTCACAACGGACCCGCGGGACCGGTTGCCGAGGATCCGCGCAAACTCAAGCCGGGGCGCTTCTGGCCGGATCAGATGTTCATGGACGGCTTCGTCTCGCTCGTCGTCTTCCTGATCATCCTCGCGCTCGCACACTTCGCGCCCCCATTCCTCGATCAGAAGGCCGACCCGACCAACGGCGCCTTCATCCCGTACCCGGCATGGTACTTCTTGTCGCTCTTCGGTCTGCTCAACCTCGTGCCGATCTTCCTCGGCAACGGGCCCTTCCCCGAGCTGCTCGCGGCGATCGTCGTGCCGACGATCTTCTTGCTCGTCGTCATCGCGATTCCGTGGATCGATCGCAGCACCACGCGTTCGTTCGCGGCGCGTAAGGGCATCTTGTGGAGCACGTTCCTCATCGTCGCGATCATCGTCGGACTCTCGATCTACGCGCAGATGGGTATTCAAGCCAAACAGGCCGCCGGGCCACCTTCGGAGACCGAGGCGCAGATTCTCGCGGCCGCACCCGCGGCGGCGGCAACGACCTCGGGCGCGAGCGACACGGGCCTGGCAAACGGCCAAAAGGTCTTCTCGCAAAACTGCTCGAGCTGCCACGGCGCGAGCGGCCAGGGTCAGCCGAGCGTGGCTCCGCCGCTCGCCGGCAACCCGTTCGTGACCGGCGACCCGAAAGCGGTCGTCGGCGTGCTGCTCAACGGCCTGCACGGCCAAACGATCATGGGGCAAACCTTCGCGGCGCAGATGCCCGCATGGAAGGGTCAGCTCTCGAACCAAGACATCGCGGACGTGATCACCTACATCCGCGGCGGCCTCGGTAGCAACAAAGCCTCGGCCGTGAAAGTCTCCGACATCAAGTAACGGCGGAGCGACTCTCCGGACAACGAACGGGGCGGTGCGTATGCACCGCCCCGTTCGCTTACGTGCTGCAACGGCATCCGGCTACGTCGAGCCGATATCTGCTAGTGGCATGGGGGGCCGTCGATAAGAAAGAGCGCGCCCGAGCCCGACGTTGCGATCAAGCGCCGGTCGCGGCCGTAGAGCGGATCGTAGGCGGGGCGTTTTGCCGGGGCAACGAGCCAGATGCGCGGGTGCGCGCAGATCACCGCGCGCGGATCGGTGCCGTCGCTGCTCGTGGTTGCCTCCGGCGAAGCGAGCGGATAGACGTGCGGCATCGTGTAGAAGATCAGCGAGTTCTCGCCGCGGAAACTCTGGATCGCCACGACGTCGCCCGGTTGGCGTTCGCGCTGGATGATCGCGGCAAGCGGCGGAATCGGCTTGAATTGCTCCGCGTGCGGCAGCGCGACGACCGCAAGGATATCGACCGCGATCATCATCGCCGCAGCAAGCGCGTACGGCGCGAGCGCGAGCGTCGCGCGCCGCGCGAATAGCATCGTCGTGACGACCGAACCGATAAAGATCGACGTGCCCATCTCGATGAGGTCGGGACGCACGGAGAGGGCCGATGCGGTGAGCTTGTTGTCGCGCACGAAGAGCGCGATTGCAACCGCGCACAACCCGATGAAGATCGGTACCGTCGCCGAGGAGATGACGACCGAGCGGCGCGCTCCACGCCGCACGACGCCGTCGAGATAGAGTCCGACGACAAGCGCGAGCGCCGGAAACTCAAGGGCGATGTAGTTCGGCAGTTTCGTCTTCGCAAAACTAAAGAATACGAACGGCACCACGATCCATACGAACGCCAAGCGCCACAGCCGCGCGAGATTCGGTGGCGTAGCCGTATCGCGCAGCGCATCGACCCCGCGCACGACCGCCATCGGAAGAAACGCGATCCAGGGAAAGAGCCCAAGGATGACGACCGGAACGTAGTACCACACCGGCCCCGCCTGATTTTCGATCACGCCCGTGTACCGGCCGATGGTGTAGTGGCCGATCAACTCGACCAACGCGTGGAAACCGGAATGCACCGCGATGGCGGCCAGCCACGGCGCGATGATCGCCGCCGCGAGGGCCAAACCTCCCACCCAGGCGCGCAGCGATGGCAGATGGGTCGGCTCCTCACGCCGGTTCCACAGCGTGTATGGCACCAACACGAGCAGAGCAACGACCGGCGCCACCGGCCCCTTCGCGAGGAATCCGAATGCCGCGGCGGCCCACCCATAGATGAAGTACCGGTCGCGCCCCACCTCGAGCGCGCGGAACCACCAGAAGACCGTCAGGGCTACCGCCACGTCGAGCAGGGCGTCCATGATCGCCAGGCGCCCGATGACGGCCTGCATGAGACAACTGGAGAGGATCACGCTTGCATAGACGCCCACGCGGGTCCCCGCCTGGCGGGAGACCGCATATCCCGTCATCGCGCCCATCACGATGGTGGCGAGCGCCGAGGGCAGACGCAGGGCGAACGGCGTGATGCCGAGCGCCTTGGCGAAGAGCGCCGCGATCCAAAAGTAGAGCGGCGGCTGAATGAACCAGGGCACGGCATTGAGGTGCATGACGACCCAGCTATGGGTCAGCAGAATCTCGCGAGCGACCTCGCCATAGGCCGTCTCGCTGTTGTCCCACAGCGTTCCGACACCGAGGCCCGGCAGGGTGATAAGCGCGGCAATGACTGCGCCGACAAAAGCCGCACGCGCGGGTTTCTCCATACGTTGGCGGTGTTTGGCGCATCGGTGCTGAACTCATCCGACACCATCCCATGCTCCCGATTGCACTTCGCGCCGAAGGCCGCCGCGCGCTCGTCGTCGGCGGCGGCAACGTCGCCCTGCGCAAAGCCGAAGCGCTCATCGCCGCCGGCCTGACGCTCCATGTCGTCGCACCGGCGATCGACGCCAGGCTGCGCGCGCTCCTCGACGAGACGCACGGCTCCTACGCGTTGCGCCCCTACGCACCGGGTGACCTTGAGGGCATGCTGCTCGCGATCGCCGCGACCGATCGCGACGACGTAAACCTCGCCGTCGTCAACGACGCGCGCGCCGCACGCGTGTTGGTCTGCGACGCCCGTGCGCCCGCAAACGGCGATTTCACCATGCAGACGACGGTGCGCGTGGGCGAGCTCACCTTCACCGTCGATTCCGGTGGCTCGACGCCTGCCTTCGCCAAACGTCTCGCGCGCGAGTTGCGCGAACACTTCGATGCATCGTACGACGCGGCCGCGCGCACGCTCGCCCGGATGCGCGTCTATACGCGCACCGTCCTGGACGATGACGCGCTACGCGGCGCCGTGATGCGCGAACTCGCCGAACTTCCGATCGAGGAGCTTGCCGCGATGAACCCGAGCGTCGCGGAACACTGCGTCGAGAGCGTGATCGAACGCCACCACGACGACGGCGCGTTTTCGGCAACCGGTACCGCCGTCTGCGCGTCGCGCGCAAGCGCGCTTGCGATGACGCAGACACGCATGGTCGCCGCACGCCTAGCCGAACGCGGCATCGCTACCACGATCGTCAACGTCACGACCACCGGCGACCGCGTGCAGGATCGTCCGATCGCGGCGATCGGCAGTGAGAACGTGTGGGTGAAGGAGCTCGAAGTGGCGCTGCGCGACGGACGCGCGGGCTACGCGGTGCACTCGTGTAAGGATCTTCCCGGCGTGCTTCCCGACGACATGCGCCTCGCTGCGATCTCGCGTCGCGAGGATCCGCGCGACGCGTTTTGCAGCGAACGCTATGCACGTTTCGAGGACCTCCCGAGCGGCGCCGTGGTGGGAACCTCCAGCCTGCGCCGTCGCACGCAGTTGCAGGCGCTGCGCCCCGACCTTCGCTACGAAGACATCCGCGGAAACGTCGATACGCGGCTGCGCAAGTTACGCGACGGCGCGTACGACGCGATTGTGCTTGCGATGGCCGGTCTCAACCGGCTCAACCTGCGTGCGACGCACACCGTCGCATTTGAACCCGGCGCGATGGTTCCGGCGGTCGCGCAGGGTGCGCTCGCCGTCGAGACCCTCGCCGCAAACGAGGCACTCGCGCGCGCCCTCCGCGAGGCGGTCAACGATGACCGCACCGAGCGTTGCGTGAGCGCGGAACGCGCGGCGTTGCGCGCGCTGCGCGCGGGCTGCAACGCACCGCTCGGCATTCACGCCACGCTCGAAGACGAGACGATGACGATCGACCTCGCCTATGCGCAACTCGATCCGTTACGCGTGCTTCGCGAGCGCATCGTTGCGAGCGCATCCGACGTGCGCGCCGCCGAAGCTCTCGGCGAGCAGATCGCGCGCGCGCTCCAGGCGCGCTTGGCCGCCGGGGCGACGCGCAGCGTGGTGCTGCCGCGCACGCAGGCACGCCCGAGCCGCATCGCCGATCATCTTCGCGCGCGCGGCATCGAGGTGATCGAGGTGCGCGAGGGCGAGCACGGTCCCGATCCCCTCACGCACCTGCCCGACTTCGTGCTCTTTCCCTCGAGCGGATCGGTCGCGGCGGCACGTCGCTATCTCGATGCGCTGCGCGACGCCGGCGCGCGTCCGCGCGTCGCCGCGATGGGCCCGCAATCGGGCGCCGCGGCGCGCGACGCCGGATTTTCGCCCGATCTCGTCTCTCCCGACGCGTCGATCGATGCGTTCGTCAACCTGATCACGGAGCATTTGGAACGCTGATGCAGATTCGCCCACGCCGCCTGCGGCGCACGCCCGCTCTTCGCGCGCTCGTACGCGAGCATCACGTACGCACCGACGCGCTGGTGCAGCCGCTCTTCGTGGTGGAACGCGCGAGCGACGCCGGACCGATCTCGTCGATGCCCGGCATCTCGCGCTTCACCGTCGATGGCGCGGTGAACGAAGCGCGCGAACTCTTCGCGCTCGGCGTGCGTAGCGTGCTGCTCTTCGGCATTCCCGCTTCCAAGGACGCGGTGGCCTCCAGCAACGAGGACCCAAACGGCGTGGTGCAGCGCGCGATTCGCGCGATCAAGGCGGCGCTTCCCGACATGCTCGTGATCGCCGACCTCTGCAACTGCGAATATACCGACCACGGGCACTGCGGTATCCTGAACGAACGCGGCGACGTGGAGAACGACGCCACCGTCGCGCTGCTCGCGCGCGTGGCGATCACCTACGCGCAAGCGGGCGTCGACGTGATCGCGCCCTCCGACATGATGGACGGGCGCGTGGAGGCCATTCGCTGCGCGCTCGACGCGCACGGGTTCACCGAGATCGCGATCCTGGCGTACAGCGCGAAATACGCATCGGCCTTTTACGGACCGTTTCGAGAAGCGGCCGGCTCGACGCCGCAGTTCGGCGATCGGCGCACCTACCAGATGGATCCGCCGAACGCACGCGAGGCGCTGCGCGAGATGGCGCTCGACGTGGAAGAGGGTGCCGACGCGATCATGGTCAAGCCGGGACTACCATACCTCGACATCGTGCGCATCGCGCGCGATACGTTCGAGGTGCCGATCGCGGTATACAACGTAAGCGGCGAGTATTCGATGCTGCAGGCGGCGATCGCGAACGGATGGATCGAGGGCGATCGCGCGATCGACGAGCTGTTAGCCGGCTTCGTGCGCGCGGGCGCCGATATCATCATCACCTATTTCGCCAAGGAGTACGCGCGACGCCATGGCGCTCGCTGACGCCGCGATCGTCATCCTCGCGGGCGGGCGCGCGACGCGCTTTCCCGGAAAGCTGGAGGCCGAATTCGACGGCCTGCCGCTGCTCGCGCGCGTGTACGAGAACGTGCGTAGCGTGGCGCCGGTCGTGATTGCGGGACGCGGCGATCTCTCCGCGGCGTTAGAGGCGCGGCTCGACTGCCCGCTCGTGATCGACCGCTGGCCCGATCGCGGTCCGCTCGGCGGCCTGGTCTGGGCGTGCGACGCGGTGCACGCGACGCGCGTCTTCGCGGTGGCCGGCGATGCGCCGCACCTTACCGCCGGTGTCTTGCATACGCTCGCAAGCGCGTGGAGCGACGGCGACGAAGCGCTCGTTCCCGTGCACGACGCGCGTCGCGAACCACTGGCCGCGCTCTACGATCGCGCCGCACTGCTACGCGAAGGCAGCGAACTGCTCGCAACGCAACGCAGCGCGTCGATGCACGCATTGCTCGATCGACTTCGCACGCGTACGATCGAGATGAACGCCATGCATTTTACGAACGTCAACACCGCGGACGATCTACTCCGACCGTAAGGAACGCCATGAACTTCGAACGCTCCATCTCTGCCTTTGCGCGCGCCAAGAACGTGATCCCCGGCGGCGTCAACTCCTCGGTACGCGCCTTCAAAGCGGTCGGCGGTACGCCGGTCTTCATGCGCAGCGGCGCTGGTGCGACGATCACCGACGTCGATGGACACGCGTTCATCGATTACGTGCTCTCGTGGGGACCGCTGATCGTCGGACACGCGCACCCCGCGGTGGTGAAAGCAATTCAGACCGCGGCGACGCGCGGCAGTTCATTCGGAGCGCCGACCGAAGCCGAGAGCGAACTCGCCGAGTTGATCGTCACGATGGTGCCGAGCGTGGAGAAGGTGCGCTTTACCTCGAGCGGCACCGAGGCGACGATGAACGCGATCCGTCTCGCCCGCGGCTACACGCGGCGCGACAAGATCGTCAAGTTCTCCGGATGCTATCACGGCGCAGCGGATGGGTTTCTGATCGCGGCGGGTTCGAGCGCGCTTACGCTTGGGGTGCCGAACTCTCCGGGCGTGCCCAAGAGCACAGCGAGCGACACGCTCGTGGCGCCGTACAACGACACGGCAGCGCTCGAAGCGATCTTCGCGCAGTATGCAGGCGAGATCGCGGGCGTTATCATCGAGCCCTACGTGGGCAACATGGGGCTCGTGCTCCCGCGCGATGGCTACCTGGAACGCGTGCGCGAGCTCTGTACGCAGCACAAGGCGCTCCTCATCTTCGACGAGGTGATGACGGGCTTTCGCGTGGCCCGAGGCGGCGTGCAAGAGCGCGCCGGCATCATGCCCGACCTCACGACGCTTGGCAAAGTGATCGGCGGCGGACTGCCCGTGGGCGCGTTCGGCGGCCGCGACGAGATCATGGCCTACCTCACGCCCGAGGGTCCGGTCTTTCACGCAGGCACCCTCTCGGGCAATCCCCTCGCGATGGCGGCGGGCATCGCGACGCTCAAACTGGTGCGCGATGACGCAACCCTTTACGACCGCCTCGAAGTGCTGACCAAACTACTGACCGACGGCTTGCGCGAGCTCTTTGCCAAACATGGCGTGCCGCACACCACCGCGTACGCGGGATCGATGTTCGGTTTCTTCCTCCATCCGGGACCGGTGACCGATTTGGAGAGCGCGATGAAGTCGGACACGGCCCTCTACGCGAAGTTCTTCCACGCCATGCTGGACCGCGGAATCTACTTTGCGCCCTCGCAGTTCGAAGCGGGCTTCGTCTCGAGCGTGCACACGACGCGCGACGTCGAGGTGACGCTGGCTGCCGCCGACGCAAGCCTTGCCGAGATCCTGGCATCCGCCCGATGATCGCCCCGGCGCCACATCCGCCGGCCCTCCTGCCCGATCCGGGTGGGGCGGCATGCTATCAATCCGTTAGCCGAGTAACCGTGTTGGGTCTTACGATGAGAAGCATGATTGGCGATCGCTCGCCGGACCCGCAGGGGGCGCACGCCTAGTGCCGCTGGTCTGCCTCGGCCTCTCGCACCATACGGCCCCCGTGGAAGTGCGCGAGCACCACGCATTTCCCGCAGCACGCGTCGTCGAAGCGCTCACGGCGCTGCGCGACTACTCCGCCGTCAAAGAGGCAGCGATGCTGCAGACGTGCGGGCGTCTCGAGATCTACGCCGAGCTCGACGACTACGAAGCCGGCGTCGCGCAACTGCGATCGTTCCTCTCGAACTTCGGCCACGGCCTGGCGCGCGAACGGTACGACCTCGACTCCTATCTCTATACGCTTCTCGGACGGCAAGCGACCGAGCACCTGTTTCGCGTCGCGACCGGGCTCGACTCGATGTTGATCGGCGAAGCCGAGATCCTGGGCCAGGTCAAAGACGCCTACGTCCAGGCACAGCACGCGAAGTCGCTCGGCAAGATTCTGCACCGGCTGTTTCGCGAAGCGCTCAACGCCGGCAAACATGCGCGCACACAAACCCGCATCGGCGACGAATCGACCTCGATCGCGACCGCCGCGATCGAAGCGGCGAAGACGCGCCTTGGATCGCTCGACGGCAAAGCGGTGCTCGTCATCGGCGCGGGCAAGATGGGCCGCACCGCGGTAAAACGTCTGCGTCAAGAGGGCGCGCACCGGTTGATCGTGACGAACCGCACCATCTCTCGCGCGCGCGAACTGATCGCCGAGGTGGGATTCGGCGAAGCGCTTGAGATGCCGGGACTCGTCGATGCGCTCGAAGCCGCCGACATCGTCGTCACCTCGACCGGAGCCTCGAACTTTGTCGTAACCGAAGCGAAATTGCGCGATGCGATGGCTCGCCGTCCCGAACGTCCGCTCTTTATCATCGACATCGCGGTTCCACGCGACGTCGATCCGGCCGTAGCGGCACTTCCGGGCGTCGCGCTGGTCGATATCGACGGGTTGAAATCCGTCATCGATGAAAAGCTCGAGGTACGCCGCGAAGCGATTCCTCAGGTGGAAGAGATCATCGACGAATTCATCGCGCGTTTCGGCGAATGGTACCAATCGCGATTGGCGATTCCCGTGATCGCGTCGCTCACGCAGAAGGCCGAGACGATTCGCGAACGCGAACTCGAGCGGCTTTTCAAGCGCTGTCCCGATCTCTCCGAACGCGAACGCATGCTCGTCACCGGCATGTCGATGACGATCGTCTCGAAAATGCTTCACTCGGTGGTGGTGCGCATTCGCGAAAAGGCGACCACGAATCACGCCGAAGCGATCGTACACGCACGCATGCTCGACGAGCTCTTCGAGTTGAACCTTGCCGAACAAGTGGCCGAGTTGCTGCCCCATCTCACCACGATCGAAACGGTCGATGACTGAAGGCCGCGTGATCCTCGTAGGCGCGGGTCCGGGCGATCCGGGCTTGCTCACCGTGCGCGCCGCCGAAGCGCTGCGCCGCTGCGACGTTTTGCTCTATGACGCGCTCGCATCCGACCCGATCGTGGCGCTTGCGCCACCCTCGTGCGAGCGCATCTACGTGGGCAAACGCGGCGGACACCACGCGATGCCGCAAGCCGAGATCGAGACGCTCATGGTGCGCAAGGCGCGCGAGGGCAACACGGTGGTGCGTTTAAAGGGCGGCGATCCGTACGTGTTCGGTCGCGGCGGCGAAGAGGCGCAGACGTTGCGCACTGCCGGAATCCCGTTTGAAGTCGTGCCGGGAATTTCGTCGTCGATCGCCGCGCCCGCCTACGCCGGTATTCCCGTGACGCATCGCGAGCACAACACCGCGTTCACGGTTGCAACCGGTCACGAAGATCCGACCAAGGCCGAATCGACGATCGACTGGGCCAAGCTCGCCGACCCGCACCGCACGCTCGTCCTCTTGATGGCGATGGGGAACCTCGCGGCGATCGCACGCAACCTCGTCGATCACGGCCTGCCAGCAAACACGCCCGTCGCGGTGATTCAAGACGGCACGCGCCCGACGCAGCGTACCGCGATCGGCACGCTCGACGATATCGCGGTTATCGTCGAACGCGAGGGATTGCAGGCGCCAGCGATCGTGGTGGTAGGCGAGGTTGTGACACTGCGCGAGGAATTACGCTGGTTCGATCGCGCGCCGCTCTTTGGAAAACGCGTGCTGATCACGCGCCCGCAGCATCAAGCCGAGTTGTTCGCACGGGCGTTGTACGCGCGCGGCGTGGAACCGATCTTAGCCTCGACGATCGCGATCACCACGCCCGACGATCCGCACGCCGCGCACGCGGCGATCGACGATCTGGCCTCGTTCGCCTGGGTGGTCTTCACGTCGCAAAACGGCGTCGATGCGTTTTTCGACCGGCTCAATTCGCTCGATGCCGACGCGCGCTATCTCGGCACGACGCGCGTGGCGACGATCGGCTCGAAGACCGCCGAGCGCCTTCGCGAACACGGCGTTCGCGCCGACCTCGTGCCGAGCGCCTTCGTGAGCGAAGAAGTGGCGCGCGCGCTCATCGAAGCCACGCACGACGGCGATCGCATTCTCGTCTATCGCGCGCAAGAAGCGCGCGACGTGCTGCCGCAGATGCTCGAAGACGCGGGGCGCCGCGTGAGCGTCGTCGCCGCCTACAAAACGATCTTCGACGTGGACCCCGAATTCGCGCAGAAGGTGGCACGCGCCGACGTTCTCACCTTCACGAGCGCGAGCACCGTGCACGGCTTCGTCGAACTGCTCGGCGGAGATGAGCCCGCACGCACGGCGGCGCGTGGCAAACTGATCGCCTGTATCGGCCCGATCACCGCGGAGGCCGCCGAAAGCATCGGTTTGCACGTCGATGTCGTCGCCGACGTGTACACGACCGACGGCCTGCTCGACGCGCTCGAAGCACACCTCTCACTCTTCGCATGACGCAGGCCGCGATCGGCGCCGCACTCGCGCTCGCCGTCGCGTTTGCCGCTCGCCGTGCGCACGCGCTCTCGCGCTCGGGCGCAATCGCCGCGTGGATGATCGGCACGGTCGCGTTCGGCATGGGCGGCTGGCAAGCGGCGCTCGTGCTCTTTGCATTTTTTCTGCCCTCGACGTTGCTCTCGCGCATCGGGCGCGCGCGTAAACGCGCGCTGCTGGATATCGGCAAACATGGTGCGCGCGATGCGTGGCAGGTGTGCGCGAACGGCGGCGTGGCGGCGCTTGCGCTACTTGCCGGTCGCGGTCACGATGCGCTCGCCTTCGCTGCATTTGCCGGGGCTTTCGCCGCCGCTTCTGCCGACACGTGGGGCACCGAGATCGGCACGCTCGCGCGCGGCCGACCGCGTTCGATCCTCACCTTCCGCCCGCTCGCAACGGGCATCTCCGGCGGCATCACGATGCAAGGCACGCTCGCAACTTTCGCCGGCGCCGCGTGCGTTTCAGCGACCGCGAGCGCGCTGCGCCTCGCGCCGTTTTTTGCGGTGTTCATCGGCGGCATCGTGGGTGCGTTCGCGGACTCACTTCTCGGCGCGAGCGCGCAGGCGCTGCGCCACTGCCCCGCCTGCGAGCGCGACTGCGAGACGAACCCGCACGCCTGCGGAACGCCGACCACGCTGCGTCGCGGCGCGGCGTGGCTTGGCAACGACGCGGTCAACCTCGCAGCAACCCTCGCCGGAGCCCTCGCCGCAACGCTCCTCGCGTAGTACACTCAAACGACATGACGACGCACTATCGCGCCTGTAATCTCTGCGAGGCGATTTGCGGCTTGCGCATCACGGTGGATGACGGGCGCATCACCGATCTGCGCGGCGACCCCGACGACCCGCTCTCGCACGGCGCGATTTGCCCAAAGGCCACGGCGCTTATCGACCTACACACCGATCCGCGTCGTCTTCGCACGCCGGTCGTTCGCAGCGCGGACGGATTCGCGCCGATCGGGTGGGACGACGCCTTCGATCTCGTAACGCAACGCTTGCGCGAGGTCGAATCGCGCTTCGGCGGCGATGCGGTCGCTACGTATCTCGGCAATCCGAACGTGCACAACAGCGGCTCGATGTTGAGTTCCGGCGGTTTTCTACGCACGCTCTCCACGCGCAACCGTTTCAGCGCGACGAGCGTGGATCAGTTACCGCATCACGTCGCCGCACTCGACATGTTCGGCCATCCGATGCTCCTGCCGATTCCCGACGTCGATCGTACCGGGTACCTCTTGATCCTTGGCGCGAACCCGCTTGTCTCGAACGGAAGTATCATGACCGCTCCCGGTATGCGCGCACGCCTGCGTGCGTTACGTGAACGCGGCGGGCGCGCGGTCGTCATCGACCCGCGGCGTACCGAGACCGCGGCGGCTGCCGACGAGCATCATTTTATCCGGCCGGGCACCGATGCGCTCTTTCTGCTCGCACTCATCAGCACGATCTTCAACGAAGGACTCGTACGCGACGGACGCCTCGCGCCGCTGCTGGCGGGCATCGAAGAGCTGCGCGAGGCGGCCGCACCCTTTACCCCCGAACGCGTTGCCGCGCGCACCGGCATCGCAGCGAACACGACGCGCGCCATCGCGCGCGCGTTCGCCGGCGCGCCGCACGCGGTCGCCTACGGCCGCATCGGCCTTTCGATCCAAGCCTTCGGCGGACTCTGCCAATGGCTCGTCAACGCGTTGAACGCGATCACCGGCAACCTGGATGAACCGGGCGGCATGATGTGGCCGCTCCCCGCATTCGATATGCTCCTGCGCGCGAAGCCGGGCGAGATTCATGCGGGGCGTTACCGTTCGCGCGTACGCGGCTTGGCCGAATTCAACGGCGAGCTTCCCGTGACGACGATGCTCGATGAGATGACGACGCCCGGCGACGGGCAGGTGCGCGCGCTCGTGACGATCGCAGGCAACCCCGTACTCTCCACCCCGAACGGCGCCGCGCTCGATCGCGCGCTCGCACGGCTTGACTTCGTGCTCGCCATCGATCCGTACGTCAACGAGACCACCCGGCATGCCCACGTGATCTTGCCCCCTGCCATGGGGCTCGAAGTGGAGCATTACGACGTCGTCTTCCACCATTTCGCCGTGCGCAATACGGCCCGGGTCAATCTTCCTGTCGTTGATATCGATGAGGATCAACGCTACGATTGGCAGATCTTCGACGCGCTTGCGCAGCGCATGAGCGGTAAGAGCCTTACACCGCCGCGCGAGCGACTCGATCAGGGCTTGCGCTTTGGCCCTCGCCATACGAGCGTCGAGGCGTTGCTCGCTCACCCCCATGGCGTCGATTACGGCCCGCTCGAACCATGCATGCCCGAACGTCTGCTGACCGCCGATGCCCGCATACATCTCGCACCGCAGCGCATGCTTGACGATCTTACGCGTCTGCGCGCGACGCTCGATGAGCCGATAGCGCAATTCGTCGCGATCGGACGGCGTCAGCTACGCAGCAACAACTCGTGGATGCATCACATCGAGCGCCTGAACCGCGGGCCCGATCGTTGCACGTTGCTCGTCAACGTCGACGATGCCGCCGAACTCGGACTGATCGACCGGGCGATCGTCGAAGTCACAAGCGAGCATGGGTGCGTGCGCGTGCCGGTCGAGACGAGCGTGGAGATGATGCGTGGGGTGGTGAGCCTGCCGCACGGCTATGCGCGTGCGAGCCTGAACGACCTCACCGGAGATGCGATCGACGCGGCGACCGGAAATGCCGTGCTCGGCGGCATTCCGGTGCGCATCGCCGCCATCGATTAAGCCTTGCCGTACTTCGATTCGACGTATGCGAGGATCGCATCGTCGTCGTCGGCGATCCGCACGTCGCCATCGGTCATCGAAGGGATGCCGGTAACCCCGAAGAGCTCCTTTACGTTCGTGCGCTCCGCGTGGTCGCGCGGCACGTTGACCACTTTGTAGTCGAGCAGCAGATCGGTCAGCTTGGAGCGGACACGCGCGCAGTAGGGGCACCACTCCGCCTGGTAGAGGACGATGTTCGTATCGATCATGCGCCCTATAACCGGGCGACGCCCCCGGACGTTGCGTCACGAGCAGGCGCCACGGCGCGTTTCACTAATGAAATCGTCAGGACGTGGTACCCATGGGCATTCGTACTCTTCGGCGCGACGATCCACTCATTCGCGTGGCGCTTCCGGCGTCGCTCGCAATCCATCTGGCAATTGCCGCGCTCATCCCGGCGCTGGTTGTTATTCAGAGTACCGGACCGGCCGTCGAAACCATCTCGTTCGTGCGCGTCCTGCGCGTGACGGAGAACGTCACGCGCCCGGTTGCGCGCAAACGTGCCGCCACTGCACCTCGACCGCGCGTTCTGCCGCGCGCGGCACACCCACGACCGGCTCCCGCACCGGTCGCGCGACGGCCGCTCCCCGCGCCGCCGGTGCCGCACCCGGCGCTCAACGCCGCGCCGCTGGTCGCGGCCGCGCATACCGGGGCAGCACATGCCGTTACGGATGTGAGCGCGCCCCCCGCAACGAGCGCCCCGGAACGCAGCCAGGTCGCGAGCGCATCGACCGCGCGAATGCCGGGCGGCTACCTTCCGCTCGGCGCCGAGGAGCCCGAGCCGGTGCTCGATCCCCAGGTGCAACGCCGCTTGGCGCGACTCGGCGTCCACGTCCGGCTTCTCGTCACGGTTGACGATCGCGGTCGCACCAAGAGCATCGTCTTTACCCCGGCGCTCGACGGCGCGCTCGAGGCGCGCATTCGTGCGATCCTCGCCGATGCGTCGTGGGATCCGGCCGTCTGCGGCGGCGGTGTCCCGTGTCAGGGCGTGACGACGATCGACCTCTGAGCCGGCGCTCCTACCGCGCCGGTTGCGAGAACGCGCTGCGCGCGCTTGCGTCGAACGCCCCGTGCACCACGATCGCGTAGCTCACGCGATACGAACGCGCGCCCACGATACGATCGCGCAGGTGCGTTCCCGAAAATCCGCGCGCGACGACCGCGTAGGTTGTTCCGATACGACGCACGATATCCACGTGCGTTCCGGCGGGAAGCTTTGGCAGTACGACCTCCACCGCGTCGTTGCCCAGATACCGCGCATGCGGCGCGGGCGGCACGAAGCCGGCGAGGCCGAGCGCAACAATCGTCCCACGCGAGCGCCCCGCCGCATCGCGCAACCAGTAGGTGTACCGATGGCCGAGCACTGCCGAAGGATCGCGAAACGACGCGGCATCCGCACGTACGTGTCCGATCACGCGTGACGTCGCGCCGTCCTCGGCGCGTTCGACCGCGAACGCGTGCACGTCGGGATCGTTCATCGGCTCGAGCGTCAGGATCACCGCGCCGTCACGATATCGCCCGGCGAGCGGCACATTCGGTACGGGAAGCGCCGCGCGCAGCACGCGGGCGTCCACCCAGCGCGAGGGTTGCGCGCGATTTCCGCTCGTATCCATCGCGCCGACACCGTACGCGTAGGTCGTGATCGACCCGGCGGGAAGACGATCCACATACGTCCGCGTTGCGGTGGCGAGGCTCGTCAAGAGCACGGGCGCGGCTTTGCCGTCCCTGCGGTAAACCAGATACTCAAACGTCGTCGGATCGTGACTCGCGTTCCAACGCAACGCAATCGCACCGTTCTTGCGCCGTGCAACGAGGCCCGATGGCGCGTCGGGCGGTGTCGTCTTTTTGACGAAAGCAAAGACCCCGTTCGAGGGCGCGCCCTCCACGCCGTTCGTCGAACGCGCACGCACCGCGTACTCGTACGACGGTCCCGGCGGCGCGTTGTCGCGATAGCTCGTCGCTCCCGCGGCGACGCTTGCGATCTTTGCGAAGGTGCCGTGGAAGGGGCGTCGATACACGTCGAACCCGGCAACCACCGGTGCGCTTGCGGGATGCGACCACACGAGCAGCACCGCCTTCGCCGCGGCGCGCGCTTGGAGATGCACGGCCAACGGCGCTCGCAGATCGCGCGCCACCACGCTCAACGCCACGCTGCGCGCGCTTGCATTTCCAAAGAGGTCTTCGAGGTGCACGCGATAATGCGTGGTAACGCCGATCGGCGCCGTCGCATCGAAAAAGATTGCCGGTTTACCCGACTCGAGCGGGATCGTCGAACCGAGCACGCGATACGCTCCGCCGCGCTCCCGCTCGATGACGGCGATCGCCGCCGCGTGCGTACGCTGCGCGATCGCGATGCGCACACCGCCGAGCGCGGCGCGCCCGCGCACGCCCGCAATCGCGTAGGAGGGATCGATATGGCCCGGCTGGACGCGCACCGCTCCACTCGTGCTCGCGCTCGTCGTGCCCACGCTCACCTGGTAACGCACGCTCTCGCCGCGCTTCACGTGAGTGTCCACAAACGCCTCGCCGTTGGCAAGCGCGCTTGCAAGCGGAACAAACTCGGCGAACACGCCGGTCCGCGTGTTCACATGCATCGTAACGGTCGCAAGCGCGGTCGTCTTTCCCGCGTCGATGCGCGAAATCGTCGCGCTCTCGCCATTTTTGAGTCCGGTTCCAAACCAGCGCACCGCGACCCCGTGCGGCCCGTTGCCCGCAACGACGAGCATACTTTCGCCCGCCGAAGCCGTTGCACCGAGCGACAACGCGGCGATAATGGAGAGCGCGAATGCGCGAAGATGTTTCATCACCACCTCGTTACAGACAGCCGCCGATGTTCACGCCGTTGAGATCCAGCTTCGTCGGCGGCGCGGAGACGTTGAACGAGCCGCTCGCCTTAACGCCGAGCACGCACGTATCGACGTTCACGTTGCCGTCGAAGTGCCACGGCGGGTACTTGATATCGAGGTAGCCGGCAACGTTCGCCTGCACCACCTCGAGATTGGCGTTTGCATCGAAGCCGAGCTGGCCTTCGAAGCCTGCCGTCGAGCCCGCGAGCGCAAGCGCGCCCTGCCCGGTAAGGATCGGATCTTGGTCGGGTAGCGCAAGACTCACGCCGACGCCAAGGCCGAATCCGATCCCCTTTTCGGGAACGGGATGCACCAAGTTCTCACCTTGGTTCGCGTCGGTAAACTCGCACGTCGCCGCCGCGAGCGGGTTGGGTTGCCGGTGATCCCACACGCACAGATTACCACCGGCTTGCAGCACGCCGAAGATCGGAATGCCACCGACGCCGAGCTCCATATCCCAGGCGGTCGGATGTTGGTCGAAGTCGCCGGCGGCCATTCCCATAAACGGCTTCGGACGCAGCGACGTCTGAAGTTGCCCGTCAACATAGAAGGCAAATCCCGACGGCCCACCGCTCGAACTCGTCGCGCGACCGAAGCCCGCCTCGCCGCTCAGATCGGCATCCTGATTCAACTGCGCGTTCACGTTGCCGGCGAAACACCAATCGCTCGTGCAATAGCCGGCGAAGTGTTGTTGTAAAAACGTGACCGCACGCGCCTCGTCTGCCGAAGCGCCGCTGACGTTGGTGCTCACCCATCCGTTCGTCGGATCGGTGTGGTACAACATCACGACGGCTGCATCCAACGGATCGACGGTCAGCGCGCCCGCAACGACGAGATGCTGCAACGATCCCGATCCACGCGAGAAATCGGCCTCGCCTTGAAGTTTGGCAAGCGACAGGCTGCCGCCCGAGTTGCTGGTGTCGTCTCCCGAGCCGGGCTCGCTCGTGATCTTGCCGATGTTGCTGCCGATCTCGACGTGTTCGGTCTGCCGGTTTAACAAGAGCGCAAGGTTGAGCGCAAGAATACCGTCGGCGGTCTTCGACTGCCCGCGCCCCGTCCAGGTTTTGGTGCTCGGCGTGTACTGCAAGAACACGTCGAACTTCGTGATACCGATATCTTGCCGAAGCTCCATCTTGTAGTTAGTCGGCGGCGAGAGCACGCCGTTGGCGGAGTCGATCTCAACCGACTTTCCGCTATCCGACCAACCTTCTACCGAAGGCGCGCCGACGATACCGGGCGGTCCGTCGGCCGCGGCTGCATCGCTCCACGGAAAGACGAGTGTCGCCACATCGACATCGATGCCCGCGCGCGCCACCGGCGCGTTTCCTGGCGATGCGATCAGCGCGTCGTTGTGCACGTGACCGTTCGGAAGCAGCGCGCCCGAGGCTTGTAGCGTCGGTAGCAACGGAATCGATACGGCCGCTTGCAGCGGCAACGTTGCGTGTTGCGAGATCGCGTCGGTATCGAGGACGAGCGACGACTTCCACGCGCTCAACGCGATCGTCGTGTTTCGCTGAACGAAGACGCTGGCAACGCTTCCGTCCGGATTCGCGCCGGTGCCGTAGGCGGTCACCGACGTGCCGATCGGCTGCGGGAGAACGAGCGCTCCCGTCGCCGTCTGGGTGACGATCGTGCCGCTCTGCTCGAAGATCGCAAGCGTCGCGAGGTTGTACGGAAAGCCATCGATCGTCGTCGCGGCGTTTGAACCCGAGAGATAGAAGACGCCGCTCATCGCCGAGGTCGTGGTGCCGGCCGCCGTGACGATCGCACCGCCGTAGCCAAGGCCGGGCCGCTGCGAGGCAAAGGCGATCGGGAGCGGCAGCGTCGGCGTCGAGACGGTTCCCGTATCGACGTTCAAGCCCCAATCATCGAGTTTCGGCGCAGCGCTCGGCGACCCGACCGGGGGCAGCGCCGGTGTTTTCCAAAACGGATCGTTGACCCAATACGCCTCGGCCGCGGGCGCCGCGGCGCAGCCCTCCCAATCGGCGGTGCCGACTTTGAGATGCGCGCTCTGCGCATCGACGGTGACGCCGCCATCAACGATGGGCGTCACGTTGCTCGCGCTACCCGCATACGATCCGCATGCATCGAGTGTTCCGATTACGCTGCCGCTCACGGTGCGTCCGTTATCGAGGTGCGCCGAGAACGAGGCAAGCACGTCGGAGGCATCGGCCACCGATTCGTGCGTCGCAACCGCAATCGACGAAATCGTAACCGCAAAGCCCTGCGGCGCGACGACCGGGAATGGCAGGCTTCCGGTAAACGTATGCGTGAAATCGACACTTCCGTCGGCATTCCACCGCTCGTCGAGCTGTGCGCTGAGTGACGATCCTCCGACCATCGGTAGCACACCTTCGGGCGCAACCGCGACGGTAACACCGCGCGCCTCGATGCTCGCGTTACCGCTCGCGCCGCCCGTTTGCGGATCGGATTGCGCGGTACCGAATGCAAGCGCGATCGTCGCGCCCGGCGCATACGACGTTCGCCAGTTCACGTTGCCGCTTCCAGCAAATGCGACGTCGTTTGGATACGGCACAGCCTGCGTCACACGTCCGAACTCGTCGATGTTCGAGACGGCAAACGCAAGCGTGACCGGCGGGTGCAATACGCCCGCGTTTGCATTCGGCGGCGAGACGCAACCGTGTTGCTCGGCCGATGGAATCGAGATGACCCCTCCGGGTTTGGCTTTGAGGGTGCCGCACGAGGCCGGCTCGCCGTAATACGGCGTTCCCGCGCTCGAAGCGAAGATCACGCCCGTGCTCGCGGTGTACGGGAGCGGCATCATGCCGACGGTATTGGGCCGATACTGCACCTGCAACGCGCTCGGCGTGCCGACCGCACCAAGCGTCACCGACGCGATCGCGAACGTGTAGCCCGCATCGTTAAACGTCGTGTAGCCTTTACCGCCGTAGATCTTGTCGGTCTGCACCGATGCGTGCGCGTTTGCTTGTTGCATGGCCGACTGCCATGCGGTAAACGTGGCGTTCGCCGCGTCGGCGGTGAGATCGTCCTGCGAACGTACGGCGAGCACGTCGGCAACATTCGCGGTGATCGTCGATGCGGTGCCACCCGCCGACGGAAGCACGAACGCGCGCCGCGTCGGGGGCGCGAGACGCAGGCCCTGAAATTGCACCGTTTCGCGCGCACCCAAGAGCGCAACCGTGCCCTTGGCATCGAACGTGCCGTCCGCCGCGCGCGAACCGCCGGTCACCGCAACGTAGAACCCGTTAAAGTGAAGATATGCGGGAAGCGCGGTGGCCGTGGAGGTTGGTGGCGCCGCGGCGAGCGTGTAGTCGATCGTCGGCGAGATCGCGTTGACGATACCGCCTGCGCCCTCGTAGGTGACGTGATACGCAAGCGTGTGGCGACCGGCGGAGGGTGGAAACGGCGCCGTAAAGGCGACGCGGATTCCCGAGGGCGTCACGTTCGCGGCCGTCGATGTTTGCGGCGCACCGTCCACGTAAAACGTGATCGTCACCGGACCGTTGACGCCGAGAACACGTGCGATCGGCGCGGGAAGGCGCGTCGATGAGGCGACCTGCAGCGACGACGAACCGTCCGGCCACGCGAGTTGCGCGACGAGCGCGCCACCGCTTTGGTTCGTGGGCGGCGCCGGTGTCGGCGGCGCATTCACGACCACGGTCGTTTCGTACGCCATCGATCCCATAAACGTCGCCGAAGCAACGTAGTGGCCGGGCTTCATATACACGTGCGTCAGCGTCGCCATGCCGCCGGCGGGCGTGACGTCTTGTTCCGCACCGTCACCGAATTGCACCACGGCGCCGCCGATCACGTTCATACCGCGCGGTGCCGTCACGGTGAAGATGACGGGAACACCAACGGTGGTAACGCGGGGCACCGCGACGATTGATCCCGGTGTCAACGCGAGCGCCGGAGCCCACGTTGCAAACGCAAGCACGGCGGCGATGCTGATGAGACGGCGTACCATCATTGGGTAACCTCCAGATGCACACGCAGCGCGGGTGACGCGCTCGACGTGATCGGAATGCCGGTCGTGTGCGAGAGATACTCGTACCGCAAGCCGAGCGCAAAGTGCGGCCCGACGTGACGGCTAAGCGTCAGCGCAAAATCGCGATCGATCGCATGGCCGAAGGCGCTGCTCGAATTGCTCGCGGCGTAGAAGCTCTGGAGTTCGAACGTTGACGGCGGTCCAAGCGGCAACCCGTAGGTGATCGTCGCGCCGGTATTCGAGAGTCCGGTCAGCATCGGGATGCCGAAACGCGGAACCGATCCGCTCGCCGGCAGCGGCGCGTTGTTCATCGCGTTGACGCCGATCGCGAATTGCCGTGCGCCGCGCACCTCGCTCCACTGCACGCTCGTCGTACGAATCACGGCGTTCAGGCTCCCGCCGAGCAGATCGCGCATCGCGGTGAGACTCTCGGAGAGTCCGAGCGACGCACCGTTCCACGATCGGGAGATCGCAAGGCTACCCGTGTCGGCGTCGGTGCTCGCGCCAAGGCTGCGATTCGACGCGCGCGATCCCGTAAGCGCGATCGTGAGCGAACTCGGCAGCGAGAGCACGTATCCGAGATCGGCGTTTGCGACGCGCGAGAAGACCGAGCGCGTGCTCGTTTGCGTTGCGCCCGCAAGCAGCGTGCCGTGCGCACCGAGTCCAAACTGCGCGTTGAGCGCGGTGGCGGTTTGATCGCCGGCCGCGCCCGCGCCGCCCACCGCTCCGAAGAGCGGTCCCGCGTTGGTGTACGTCGCCGATATCGCGGTGCGCGCATGGGCAAAGTTCAGCAAGAGATCGTCTCCGGTATCCGAACCCGCGGGAGCACCGACGGCGAGCCCATCGACGGTCGAGACGCCGACATCGGCGCTCACGTCGAGATCGCGCGAGAGATGGTGTTCGAGCGAGGCGAGCGTCGTGACCGCGCGCTGCTCGACGCTAAAGAACCCGGTCGATGGATCGTCGCGCACGTCGATCACCCGTGCCGCGGCTTTTGTCTGCGCATCGCCATACGAGATGCCGAAAATGTTTGAGCGTTGTCCTTGTAAGCCGTCGAATGCAAGCGCCGACGATCCCGATGCGAGATCGACGCGCATGCGCCCGGTACGATACGCGCCGAAGAGCCCGCGCACGACTTCACCGCTCCCGAGCAACTGCGGCAGCGCGACCATCGTGCGGCCGTCACCGATCAGCCAGCCCGGAGACGCGCTCGTCGTGTCACCGCCCTGCGCATCGGGTGCACGCACCTTGCCCGGCTTACCGGAGCGCAGGTAGAACGTTGCATCGGAGCGACCCGAGACGGGATCGGTCGTTCCCGTAATGCCGAGCGCCGAGGTGGGAAATTGCAACTCGGTCGTGATCGCGGCGTTGAGCGATTCACGCGACGGCGTGGCCGGACCGATGTCGAGCGCGCCGCTTCCACGTACCGAACTCTTGAGCGCGGCGTGCGGGTCGGGGCCGGGCAGCACGCGCAGCGGAATCGGTTGCGAACGCAGCACGCGTCCGCCGTTGAGGGTGAGCAACGAGATCGTCAACGCGTACCGTCCCGACGCATCCAGCGGGACATCATAGGGGACCTGGAGCACGCGCGACGCGGCACCCGCGAATGTCGAAACAAAGACCGGGACCGCGTCGCTGCGACGCAGCAGCTTGCCACGCGCATCGAGCAGATCGATCACGGCTTCGAGCCGCGGAAACGGGAGGCCAACGCCCGTTTGCCCCATGGCGAGCCCGTAATTGAGGATCACCGTGGTCTCTCCGCCGGCGATGACCGGTGAGACCGTCACCGAAGCCGCGTAGGCGCTGCCGATCGGCACCTGCGGGAGCGGTTGCACGACGCGCACGCTCGTCTCCGCGACGATGCTGCCGAGGACCGTGATGTAGGCCGTTAAAAAGCCCGCGTTCGGATACACGTGCGAAAGCGTGGTCGCTCCGGAGATCGGCATTGCCGTGCCGTCGCCAAAATTCAAAACAAGCGAGCCGTTGATCGCCGGGACGTTGGCCACGGTAAAGAGAACCGGTTGTCCAAGATCGACCGAGGTCGGGGTGGCGACCAGCGTGATGGGACCGAATTGCGGCGAAGCCACAACCGCAACACCCCGGAACGCAAAAAGCAACAGCGCAAAAGCCAGAGAAACGCCGACCAAGCGATCGCGTCGAACCACAATGCCTCCACCCGAAGTGAAAAGTAACCTCGGTTGCTGCGCGCTTACGGCACCCGTTGCAGGACGCCCTGCTCAAGTGGCATGAGTCGAAGGTCTCGCATGCCCAGGCGCTCCAAGCGCTCCGTCATGCCGTCGGCAAAGAAGATCGCGCGTTCGGTGGTCTGTCGCACGATCGCGCGGGCAAAGCGCCATTCACGCAGATGTGAGCGATCCGGCGAAAAACGCGCCGCAAGCAAGGTAAGCGGCGCGCCGTTCCATTCCCCACGTACCTCAAGCAAGCCACGCCGTTCGAACGGGCGAGCGCTTGCCAAGGGAAGATAACGATCGTGCACCTCGTGCGCCGCAAACGCGGCGCGCCACAGCAACGCCTCGCCGCCGCGATAGGCCCAGCCAAGCGCAAACTGCGTCGCAAGCGCGTAGGCATCACCCGCGTCGATCCCATGAACGCAGACGATCGATGCGTCGCTTGCGGCGATGCGCTCGGCGATCCGACGCCGGCTCAAGGCGTGTGTCGATGCGCTCGCGATCGCGAGCAGCGTGGATGCGTCTAGAGGATCGATTTTCCGAGGCCCGAGCAGATCAAGCCGACGGCGAGCGCCGCCGTCTGATTGCGCGTGTCGAGGATCGGATTGATCTCGACCATCTCCATCGAACGCAACTGCCCGGATTCGAACGCGATCTCCATCACGAGATGCGCTTCACGATAACTCAAGCCGCCCTTGACCGGCGTTCCGGTGCCGGGCGCTTCGCTTGGATCGATGCCGTCCATATCGAAGGATACGTGCATGGGACGGCCGCCCGCGCCCGCAATCGCAACGGCTTCCTCCATGATACGCGGCATGCCGAGCTTATCGACATCGGTCATCGAAAACGCGCGCACGCCCGATTCGCGTAGCAACTGCTTCTCGATCTCATCAACGTCGCGCAGGCCGATCTGCACCGTCGTTTCGGGCAGCGCGTAGCCGTTCTTCAACGCAAACCATAACGGCATGCCGTGCACGTTGCCCGTCGGCGAACTTTCGGGACTGTTGATGTCGGCGTGCGCATCGATCCAAATCACGCCCGGTGCCGCGCCGTGTGCCCGCGTGAGACCCGCAAGCGTGCCCATCGCAATCGAGTGATCGCCACCGAGTACGATCGGCACGCCGCCGTCGATGATGCTGCGCTCGACGATGCCCGCGAGCTCGTCGCAGACGCCTTGGATCACCGCCAGATACTTTGCGGCGGGATCCTCATTGTCGAGCGACTCACGAATCGGCACGTGCAAATTGCCATGATCGATGATCTCGGGAATGTTGAGATTGCGCAGCCGACCGTGCAGCTTGGCGTAGCGCACGGCGGAGGGTCCCATATCGACGCCGCGCCGGCTGGCGCCGAGATCCATGGGGACGCCGATGATATCGACGCGCGACGTGCGCGCAATTGCGGTGCTCTTCACGGGGACCCTTGCTTCGAAGCCCGCAGGACGATCACCCGCAGTATCCCCGCAACCGGCACCGCGAGCAGCATGCCAAAGACCCCGCCGAGCTCGGCCCCGATCAAGATCGCGAGCAGCACGATCAGCGGGCTCAGTTTGACCTGGCGACCGACGACCGTGGGCGCGATCAGATGCCCCTCCACCTCGTAGATTCCGACGAAGAGGGCGGCCACGATCGCGGCGTTCACCCACCCGTTGTTCGCGAGCGCCACGAGCACGGCGGGAATGAAGGTGAGTATGGCGCCGACGTAGGGGATCAAATCGCCGAATGCCGCCAACAGCCCGAGCAAAAACGCATATCGCACGTGCATTGCGAGCAGCGCGATCGTGAGCATGACGCCGACGCAGAGCGCGACGAGCAACTGCCCGCGAATGAAGCCGCCGAAGACGCGATCGACATCGCCAAGAAACGCAAGCGTCGTCTCGCGGCGCTCGTTCGGCACCAGGCGCAGAAGCGCATCGCGCAGACGCTCCATGTCGAGCAGCATGTATGCCGCGAGCAGCGGGATGATGACGAAGGTCGCGACCGCAGCGAATGCGCCGAGCGCAACGCTCATCACGCGCCCTATGGTCTCGAAACCGTGAGCATGCAGCCATTCCGCCGCCGCTACCGGAAGTTGCAAGACGTCGGTGCGTATCGAGTCGGGCAAGCGCGAGAGCAACGGGTTGTTCGGATCGTTGATATAGGTGCCGAGCGTCGCCGCAAGCGTCGGCCAATTCCGCACGAGATCGCTTGCATCGCTCGCAACGCGCGGGATCACGAGCCAGCCGGCCGCGACGAACAGGACGGCGAGCGACGCGTACACTACGAGCACCGCGACGACCGTCGGCATGTTGCGCGCCAAGCGCGAGACGATCGGATAGATCAGATAGGTGAAGAAGATCGCGCCGATCAGAATGTAGACGATCGGAGCGATACGTTCGAGAAAGAGCAGGCCCAAGTGACCGAGGTAGAGCGCGAGCACGATGACCAGGAGCAGCTTGAGTGCGTACGTGAGACGCGCTTCGGTGACCCAGCCCCATGGATCGCGCGAAGGGGTCATCGTTCGCGCGCCGCCTCGATCGCACGCGACGGCCACAGGCGTTTGATCGTCCAGGTCAGCGCGTACGCCGCAGCGTTGACCAGCGGCTTGAACGGCCGCCAACCCGCCCCAGCATACCCGTCATCGATATCGAGCACGAACATGAAGAGCCGATGCTCGGTTCCCAAGCGTTCGCCCCATCGGCGAACACGATCGAGCGCTTCGGGGTCGCGATCGCGCAATGCCGCGAGCACGGCCGCATCGTCGGGTGCGGCAGCGACGATGCGCGCAAAATCGGCGTGGCTCAAGCGCAACGCGCGCAGACACGCGCGATCCACCGGCGACTGGCCGTAGAGATAGGCTCCAAGCGTCCCCGCGTGCGCGGCTCGCGTCTTATCGATCAGCCGCGGCAACCATGCGATGCCGTCGATGCGTTCGTTCCAGCGGCGCGGTGCCTCGTCGCGCAAATCCTTGGCTTGCATGCCGCGTCGTTCGGTACGAAGGCTTCGGCCTCCCCGAGTCGTAGTCAGACGCGATGAAGGTGAAGTCGCTCGCCGCGCTTCTCGCGGCGGCAACCAGCGTGCTGTCGCTTGCCGCGTGCGGCCACCATCGTGGCCCGGCTCCAGGACAGCTGACGCTCGGCATGGTCACCGACGTCGGAGGGCTCGGCGATCGCTCGTTCAACGATTCCGCGTACCGTGGGCTGCTGATGTCGAAAGCGAGACTCGGCGCCTACATCCAGGTGCTGCAGTCGCGTTCCGCCGCCGACTATCAGCCGAACCTCACCGCGCTCACGAACCTGCACTTTGGCATGGTGTACGCGATCGGGTTTCTGATGGGTCTCGATCTCGACCAAGTCGCCAAGCAGCATCCGCAGCAACGCTACGCAATCGTCGATGCGGTGATCGACGATCCGAACGTGGTCTCGATCACGTTTCGCGAACAGGACGGCTCGTTTCTCGCGGGCGCGCTCGCGGCGATGGTGAGCAAAACGCACCACATCGCGTTTTTGGGCGGCCAAGATATTCCACTTATCGAAAAATTTCAAGCCGGTTACATTGCCGGCGCGCGCGAGATCGATCCTACGATCAAGGTGGACGTAAAGTACGCCGGTAGCTTCGATGACGTCGCCGCGGGCAAAGAGATCGCGAACCTGCTCTTTGGCGACGGCGCGGATATCATCTACACCGCGGCAGGCAAAGTGGGCCTAGGCGCAATCGATGCCGTAAAATCGCACGATCATGATTACATCATCGGCGTCGATTCGGACCAAGACGCGCTCGCACCCGGACGCGTGCTTACATCGATGGTCAAGAAGGTCGATGTCGCGGTCTTCGATGTCGCAAAGTCGCTACGCGACGGGAAACCGATGCACGGACACGTGGTCTTCGGCCTCAAAGACGGCGCGATCGGGCTCACCGATTTCAAATACACGAAACAGGACATCGGTGCGGCAAACCTCGCGCGCCTGCATGCGATCCAAGCAGCCATCGTGAGCGGGAAGATCGTGCCGCCCTCCACGCTCAAAGCGCTCGCCGCATTCCGGCCGGTTCCGTTGTGATCGCACGACCTGCGCTCACCCTACGCGGCATTCGCAAGAGCTACCCCGGCGTCGTCGCGGTCGATGATGTCGATCTCGACCTCTACCCCGGTGAGATCCACGCACTCGTCGGCGAGAACGGTGCGGGCAAATCGACGCTCTCGGCGATCGCTTTCGGCGAGACACGCGCGGACGCGGGCAGCGTCGAAGCATCGGGAACGGTCGGCCTCGTACATCAACACTTCGAATTGGTCGGGCGACTGCGCGTGTGGGAGAACGTGCTGCTCGGGCGCGAACCGCGCCGTGGCTGGCGCATCGATGAAACTGCGGCTCACGAACGCGTGCGCGCGGTCGCCGAACGCAACGGTCTTGCGATCGATCCGGATGCCCTCGTCGAAGGCCTGCCGATCGGCGTGCAGCAGCGCGTCGAGCTCCTGCGCGAACTCGACCGCGAACCGAGCGTGCTGTTACTCGACGAGCCGACGGCCGCGCTTGCGCCCGCCGAGATCGCGGCGTTCTTCGCAACCGTGCAGCGACTCGCGCAACGAGGCACGGCAGTCATGATCGTCACGCACAAACTGCAAGAGGTGATCGCCTATGCGACGCGCGTGAGCGTGATGCGACACGGCACGATCGTCGCGCGGATGGAGACCGCCACGACGAGCGTCGATGCGATCGCGCGGGCGATGGTCGGCGGCGATCTTCCGGGCGTCGCAGCACGCGAGGCCACGCAGCCCACGCCGTGCCTCACGATCGAAGCACTGTGCGCGGGCGCAGGCGAGACACGCATCGAGGGTTTGCACCTGGAGGTACGCGCGGGTGAGATCGTCGGCATCGCGGGCGTGGAGGGCAACGGACAATCGACGCTCGCCGATGCCGTCGCCGGCATGATCGGCTACGACGGAAGGATCGCGTTTGCGCATCCGCGCGCGACGCTTGGCGTGATTCCACAAGACCGCCAGCGTGAGGCGCTCGTGATGCCGTGGTCGATCGTCGAGAACGTCGTGCTCGGACGGCAAGACCGCCCCGGCATCCGTCGTGGTGTCGTGATCGACCGCGCGCACGCGCTCGCCGACGCCCAACGCATCAAGGAACGCTTCGACGTGCGCACGCCGTCGCTCGATGTGCCGGTGCGGACGCTCTCGGGTGGCAACCAGCAGAAGGTGGTCGTTGGGCGCGCGCTGATCGACTCGCCCGACGTCGTACTCGCGTACAATCCAACGCGCGGTATCGATGTCGGCGCGGCAGCGCTCGTGCAATCGCGTCTGATGGAGGCGCGTAACCGCGGGGCAGCGGTGCTGCTCATCTCGTTCGAACTCGATGAGATTCTCGCGCTCGCCGACCGTATCGCGGTGATGTATCGCGGCGCAATCGTCGGCGATTTTGAACGCTCGAACGTCGATCGCGCGGCGATCGGCCGGCTGATGGCGGGGTTGTCCAACGCATGAAACTACGACGTACGCTCGCCGGTCCGCTCGGCGCGATCATTTTACTCGTCGTGCTGATGTCGCTTGCGATGATCGTGGCGGGAACCAGTCCGCTCGACGGATTCGCCGCGCTCTTTCAAGGTGCGCTCGGCGGCACGAGTCAAATCGGCGAGACCCTCGTGGCCACAAGCGCGCTGCTCTTTCCCGCGCTCGGCATCGCGCTTGCATTTCGCGGCGGGCTCTTCAACATCGGCGCCGAGGGGCAACTGCTGATCGGCGCGCTCTTCGCTGGCGCGGTGGGGGCGCAATTGCACCTGCCGGGATGGCTCGGCATGATCGTGCTGCTCGCGCTCGGCGCACTCGGCGGCGGACTCTGGGGTGCGATCGCGGGATGGATGAAGGCGCGCTTCAACGCAAACGAGATCATTGCGACGCTCATGCTAAACTTCGTCGCGGCATATCTCTCGCTCGCGCTCGTGAACGGGCCGCTGCGTGGACCGCTTGCAACCGGTGCGGAGACCGCCTGGCTGGATCAGCGGTATTGGCTGCCTACGCTCTTACCCGGCTCGCGTCTCTCGATCGGCATCCTCGTCGCGCTTGCGTTCGCACTCGTTCTCTACTGGGTCTTTACGCGTACCGTATTCGGGTACAAGTTGCGCGCAGCGGGGGACGCGCCCGAAGCGGCACGCCGCGCGGGCATCGACATCGGGCGCATCACGTGGATCTCGCTTGCGCTCTCGGGCGCCATCGCGGGCGTCGGCGGCGCGACGATCGTCACCGGCGAGTTACACCGCTTCAACACACAACTCTCGCCCGGTTACGGCTTCATCGGTATCGCGGTCGCACTCGTGGGCGATCTGCAACCGCTCTGGATCTGCCTTGCCGCGTTCGGCTTCGGGATTTTGGAGGCGGGGGGCCTCGCCATGCAAGCAAGCGCCCAGGTTCCCAAAGACGCGATCCACGTGATCGAGGGCCTCATCATCCTCGTGCTCGCTGCGCGCCGATACGTTGCGGCGCGCACGGAAACGGCTGCGGTGTAACGCATGATCGA
The DNA here is from genome assembly GCA_027452165.1 of Vulcanimicrobiota bacterium. GTDB lineage: Bacteria > Vulcanimicrobiota > Vulcanimicrobiia > Vulcanimicrobiales > Vulcanimicrobiaceae > REEB354. The sequence continues at coordinate 71,052 of DAIDGX010000024.1, forward strand.
ACTCGTTCTCTCGCTTGCACTCCTCACGTTGATCAAAGCGACGCCACTCATCTACGCTGCGCTCGGAGGCGTGATCTCGGAGCGCTCCGGCGTGATCAACATCGGGCTCGAAGGGATGATGGCGATCGGCGCGTTCACCGCCGTCATCATCTCGTACGCGACGCGCCAACCGATGCTCGGTTTGCTCGCTGGTGTAGCCGCCGGTGCGCTCGCCGGCTACGTGCTCGGCGTCGCGGCGACACGTTTCAAGGTCGATCAAATCGTCGCCGGAACCGGCATCAACCTGATCTGCGCGGGCGGTGCCGCATATGGTCTCGTGCTCATCTTCAATCAGCCGGGCGCAAGCGCACAGGTACCCGCGCTCGGCCACCACTACCTCGTGCTCGTCGTGCTCGCGTTCATTGCGGCGCTCGCCTTGCACTGGCTGCTCGCGCGCACACCGTGGGGCCTTCGCGTACGTGCGTGCGGCGAGAATCCCGCGGCGCTCGCATCGGCAGGTATCGATCCGCTCGCGATGCGGCTCACCGCGGTCACGATCTCGGGCGCGCTCGCGGGGCTCGGCGGCGCATTCCTCTCACTCGGCGAGTTGAACCTCTACTCCGACGGCATGACCGCCGGGCGCGGCTTCATCGCGCTCGCCGCCGTCATCTTCGGCCGTTGGAACCCCATCGGCGCAACGCTTGCGTGCGTGGTCTTTGGCCTTTTTGAAGCATTGCAATACGTGCTGCAAGGACGCATTTCGTGGCTGCCCGCCGATGCGATGCAAGCATTACCCTACATCGCCGCGCTCGTTGCGCTCGCCGGCATCACCGGCAAAGTGCGGGCACCCGCATCCGACGGCGTGCCCTACTGAGCACGAGCGCGCCAGGGCCTGCACCGATCGGCTTGAATCCTACACGCCGTGGCCGATACCAACTCTAAGATGTTGCGCCGTATCACCGCATACGCCGCCCTCACGTGCGCGCTCGCGTTCGTGTCGGCTCATCCCGCACGCGCGTTCGTCATGCCCTCCGCGATGAAGACGCTGCGAGTCGATGGCTTGCGACTAGCCGCTCGCTTGCCGGCGCAGAGCGCGTTCGAAGTGCTCGACCTCTCGACGGGCCTGCACGTGATGCACAACGCCAACGAGAGCATGCCCGCCGCTTCGACGATCAAGATCCCGGTCATGGTCGAGGTGTTCCGGCAAATGGAGGCGGGCCGTTTCACGTTGGAGCATCACCTGACGCTGCTCGCTTCCGATAAAGATTACGGTTCGGGCGATCTGTGCGACGAGCCCGACGGCGGCACGTACACGGTTAAGGATCTGCTCTCGCTGATGATCGACATCAGCGACAACACCGCAACCAACATGTTGATCCGTTTGGTCGGACGCACGCGCATCAACGCATCGATGCGCCGCCTCGGCCTTACGCACACGCGCTTGGCGAGCGACATTCGCACCGACACCTGGTCGGTACGGCAGACACTGCGCAGTTCGCCCGCCGACATGGTGAGACTCCTCACCATGATGGCCAAACGTGAACTCGTCGATGCATGGTCGTCGAACGAGATGATCTCGATCCTCGAGCAAGATCAAATCAACACGCTCCTGCCCGAACCGCTCCCCGACGACGTGCCGATCGCCCACAAGACCGGCAGCTTCTCCGATACGCTCGACGACGTCGGAATCGTGTACGAAAGCGACGCGCCCTACGTGATCGCGGTCATGACGACCGGCCTTCCGTCGCTAGGCATCGGACGTAGCTTCTTTCATGCGCTCTCGCGCACCGCGTACATGCAAGAAGAACGCCTCGCATCATGGCGTTCGCTTGTCGGTATCGCCACCTTCGCGGATTCGGGAGGCATCATGCCGCCCGATATCCGCTACTGGCAAAACAGCGCCCTCACCTCACGCGCCGTCGGCGGGGGGTAGCAACGGGCCACCGCCGGGCGACGCGCCGGAAGCGGGTTAGGCAGAGACCTTCGCACCGTACGTGCGCGTGAGCCAGGAGGCAAAGGCGGGTTCTTCGCCACGGACGGCACGCTGGTAGGTTTCGGAGAGCCTGCGCGTGATCGGGCCGACGCCGCCGGTGCCGACGACGCGATGGTCGATCGTCCCGATCGGCGCGATACCCGCGGCGGTTCCGGTGAAGAAGAGCTCGTCGGAGGCATAGAGCTCGCCGCGATCGATCGAACGCTCGACGACTTGGATGCCGAATCCCTCAGCGATCGTCATGATCGCGCGGCGCGTGCATCCTTCGAGAACGTTCTGCGAAGGATCGGGGGTATAGAGCTTGCCGTGGCGCACGAGAAAGAGATTTTCGGCGCTCCCTTCGGCAACGTGACCGTCGTGCGAGAGCAGGATCGCTTCATCAAAGCCGTTGGTGATTGCCTCGCTCTTGGCAAGCGCCGAGTTCACGTAGAGGCCGGTGATCTTCGCGCGCGGCGGCGCCATCGTATCGTCGGCGCGACGCCACGAGCTGGTACAGACGTTGAGCGCCTTGGTCGGATCCAGATAGGTGCCAAAAGGAACCGGGATCATCGCAAAATGGTCGGGGACGTTGTGGAGCCGTACGCCGATGTCTTCGGCCGCCTTGAACACGCACGGGCGGATGTAGATATCGGTTTCGAACCCGTTACGTTTACAGAGATCGACGGTGATCGCGATCAATTCGTCAACGGTGTGCGGAATATCCATCAGCAGGATCTTGGCCGAAATCTTGAGGCGCTCGTAGTGCTCGCGCAGCAACACGAGGTAGAGCTCGCGATCGTGCGCGTTCCAATGGCCGCGAATGCCTTCAAAACAACCTGTGCCGTACTGCAGGCCGTGCGTGAGCAGGCCGACTTTCGCCTCGTCGTAGCGGCGAAACTCTCCACCGGAGAAAACGGTAATCGCTGATAGATCCACGATGCTGGAAGCTCCTTGACGTCGCATGGTCGCGTTTACGTAAAACGCCCGAACGTTGCAAGGTTGCCGCCGCGACGGCGGCGCACCTCTACAAGGCCATGATGAGGCTCTCGAAGGTGCTTGCGGTCTTCATCAGACTTGGGTGCACCTCGTTCGGCGGTCCGGTCGCGCATCTCGGGTACTTTCACCGCGAGTTCGTGGAACGGCGGCGCCTGCTCGACGACGCGACCTTCGGCGAGTGCATCGCCCTCACCCAACTGCTTCCGGGTCCCTCCAGTTCGCAGACCGGTATGCTCATCGGTTGGATTGCTGCGGGGCCACTCGGTGCGCTCACCGCTTGGATCGGTTTTACGCTGCCCTCCGCAGTGTTGATGACCGCTTTCGCGCTCGCGCTGCCGCGCCTCGACCCCTATGCGGGATGGCTCCATGGCCTGCTGCTCGTCGCAGCAGCCGTCGTCGCGTCGGCGATCGTCACCATGCGCGCCACGCTCGCACCCGACTTTGCGCGCATCCTCGTCGCGCTCGGCGTTTTCGGGCTCGTGATCCTTGCGCCGTTCGGCGCCGTCGCACCGGTCGCCATCGCGCTTGCAGCGATCGCCGGCGCAATTGCGCTGCACGGCCGCATCCCGCTCGCGCAGCCACATCTCGATCTGCGCATCTCGCGACGCGCCGGAACCGCGATCCTCGTCGCGTTTACACTGGTCTTCGCCGGGCTTACGGTGTGGGCAACCCATGGCTCGCACGTGGCGATCCTCGCCACCACGCTTTTTGGCGTGGGAAGCCTCGTCTTCGGCGGCGGGCATGTGGTTCTTCCGCTACTCCAGACACAGCTTGCGTCCGGCGGAATCATCGATCAACGCACCATGCTTGCCGGCTACGGCGCTGCTCAAGCGATGCCCGGCCCGCTCTTCACGCTCGCCTCGTTTGTTGGCGCGCGCGCCTACGGCGCATCGCTTGCCATTTTGGGTGCAGCGCTCGGGACGCTCGCCATCTTTGCGCCATCGTTCTTCTTGCTCGCGGGCATCGCACCGTTCTATCGCGCGCTCGCCGCAAACGATCGTTTTCGTGCCGCGCTCGCGGGCGCAAATGCAGGCGTGGTCGGACTGCTCGCGGCCGCCTTCGTTACACCGATCTGGAATACGGCCGTGCACGGCGGTACCGACGTGGTTTTCGTCATCGCCGCATTTCTCGCGATCCACGTTGCGGGCGTCCCTGCCTGGGCGGTGGTGCTCCTGGGCGCGATTGCCAGCTTCGCGATCGGAGCGGCCTGAGCGCGTGCGCCGTTTTGTGCTGATTGCCGCGCTCGCGCTCATCGCCGGTGCAACCCTCACCGCGACGCGGCTCCCGTCGAACTGGCTCATCTCGCCGCCGGCAGGGCGCGTTGCCATGGTGGGTACGATGCCGCAGGGGCTCGCGCTCTCGCCCGATAGGTTACAGCTTGCCGTCGTCGATGCCGGCTTCAATCCGCCGGCGCTACGCATCCTCGATGCACGCACGCTACGCCTGCTGCGACGCATACCGCTCAAAGACGCGTTCGGCACGCCCGTGTGGTTGAACCGCTCGCATCTGCTCGTTGCCGGCGGTTCGCTCGATGCCGCGCAAGACGTCAACCTGCAGAACGGACGTGTGACCATCCCAACGTCGCTCAAGGGTCCGCTGCTCGGCTGGGCCGCCGGCGTCGCGGTGCATAACGGGATCGTCGCCGTCACCTACAACATGGCCCGCACGGTGATGGTCGCCGACCTGCTGCACGGCACACATTACAGTTATCGCACGGGCGAACGTCCTTCGGCCGTACTGATCGCGCGACATCGCGTCATCGTCGCCAATCAGGGCGAATCCTCACTTACCGTCGGAGCAACCGGCAACGTGGAGCACGAAGCGACGATCGCCGTCGATCTGCATCCCGGCGCGCTCGCGCTCGCGCCAGGCGGCAAGCTGCTCTACGTCGCGTGCACCGATGCCGACACCATCGACGTCGTCGATCTCGCGCGCGAGCGGGTCGTTGCGCGCATTGCGGTCGGCCTTCCGCAGGGCTCCGGGGCATCGCCGAACGCGCTCGCCGTCACACCCGGCGGTACACTCTACGCGACGCTCGGTGCCGAAAACGCGATCGCCGAGATTCGCAACGGGCGACTCGTCGCTCGCGCCCCGGCCGGATGGTATCCCGACGCGATCGCCGTCGGCGCGCGGACGGTCTTCGTCGCAAACGGCAGGGGCGAATCATCGCACGCGAACCCCCGGTTCAATCCCGAGGCCGCCATCGATTCCTCGTATGTTGCTTCGCAACTCGTCGGCTCGATCCGTACGCTTGCGCGCACGCGGTTCGGTGCCGCGAGTACCGCGCAGGTGCTCGCGGATATTCCGCATCCGCTGGCAACGCCGGCACAAACCGTCGTACGCGCGCACGGCCCGATTCGGCACGTGATCTACGTCATCAAAGAGAACCGCACCTACGATCAGGTGCTTGGCGATCTGCGCGGTGCGAACGGCGATCCACACCTCGCGTGGTTCGGCGAAAAGATCACGCCGAACCAGCACGCGATCGCACGCCGCTTCGGCATCTATGACAACACTTTCGCGGACGCTCAAGTGAGCGCCACGGGGCACAGTTGGTCCACGGCGGCGTTCGCAAACGATTATGCCGAACGCTTTTGGCCGATCGATTACGGCGGCCGCATCGATCGCTATGATTTCGAAGACGGCGCGGTCGCGAGCGTACCGCGCAACGGATATCTCTGGGACGACGCGAACCGCATGCACGTGGCGTTCCGCGACTACGGCGAGTTCGTCACCACGCCGAAGTCGCACTATCCGGTCACCACGCACATGCCCGGATTGCGCGGCAAGATCGATCCGAGATATCCCGGATTCGATCTTGCCTTCAGCGACGAAGCCCGCATCGATGAGTGGCAACGCGAATTCGCGTCGTACGTCGCGCATCACGACCTCCCACCGCTCGAAATCATTCGTTTGCCCAACGATCACACGTGGGGCACACGCGCCGGCGTTCCAACACCGCAAGCCTACGTCGCGCAAAATGACCTCGCGTTCGGACGCCTCGTCGATGTCGTGTCGCACTCGCCGTACTGGCGCGATACCGCCATCTTCGCGATCGAAGACGACGCGCAGAATGGGCCGGACCACGTGAGCGATCAACGCACGACGTTCTTTCTCGCATCGCCCTACGCCGCGCCGGGCGTGCACCACGCGCACTATACCACCTCGAGCGTGTTGCATACGATCGAACTGATCCTCGGGCTGCCACCGATGAGCATCTACGACGCGGTCGCACCACCGCTGTATGACGGTTTCACGCTCGCACCGGACCTCGCACCCTATAACGTACTCCCGGAGCGTATCAACCTTACCGCGACGAACGCGGCAAACGCCTACGGCGCTGCGCAATCGGCACGAATGGACTTCCGGCACGCCGATCAAGCGAGCGCAGCCGAATTGAACGATATCCTCGCGCACGCAGCGGGTACGACCCCACCATGAATCCCTGGTTTCTCGCAGGCACCACGTTCTTTGCATCGGCGGTCGAGTTCGTCGAAGCGGCGACGATCGTACTTGCCGTCGCCTCGACACACGGCGCGCGCGCGGCGCTTACCGGAACCCTCGGTGCCGCCGCGGTGCTCGTCGCGTTCGTCACGATCGGCACGCCGCTGCTCGTGAGCGCCGCCGCGCTCGCACACATCGAGCTCATCGTCGGGCCGTTTCTCGTGCTCTTCGGGATTGCGTGGCTGCGCAAAGCGATTTGGCGCTACGCCAGACGCAAGGCGCAGCACGATGAGCGAGCGATCTTCGCGCGCGAGGTCGAGCAGTTACGAGCCGGCCGCGAACACCGGAGCGGCGTTGCGGTCGCCTTTCAGGGCGTCCTGGTCGAGGGGCTCGAAGTCGCGGTGATCGTCGTCACGTTCGGCGCATCGACGCCGCATTTGGTCGTGTGGTCGGCGGGCGGTGCATTAGCGGCGCTCGCGCTCGTCACCATCGTCGCGCTTGCGCTGCGTGCACCGCTCGCGCGCGTCCCGGAGAACGCGCTCAAAAGCATCGTCGGCGTGATGTTACTCGCACTTGGCACCTATTGGTGCGGTGAGGGCGCGGGACTGATCTGGTGGTTCGGGGATGCGACGCTCTTTGCGTTCGTCGCGCTCTACGCGCTTGCCGCGGCGGTGCTCGTGGAGGTACACAAACGTGCGGCCGCTGCGTGAGCTCTACGACTTTGTCACCGGCGGCTCGCTCGTCGCCCCGGCCGGTGTAGCGATCGCCCTCGTCGTCGCGTTCACGCTGCCGCTGTTTCGCGAGCAAGCCTTCGCGCTCGTCTTGCTCGCGACGCTTGCCGGGTCAACGTTCGAAACGATCCGCTGATCGCGCTAGATTAACCAAGCGCATCCGGTTTCGGATTCCTGGGAGTTACACTACTCGTTAAGCTTGCTACCTTGCTCGCACGCTACACGTTAGGAGAGAACTCCGCATGGCTTCATCCCCTGCATCCTCCGGCAACCGATGGTCGATCGCTCTTGCCGGCGTGATCGTGATGCTCTGCCTCGGTACCGTTTACTCGTGGAGCATCTTCACCAACGCCCTCATCGCGGGATTTAACTGGTCAACGCAACAGGCGACGATCCCGTTTGAAACCGCGATCTTCTTCCTTGGCCTCGGCGCCGTCTTCGGCGGGCGCTGGCAAGACCGCGTCGGCCCTCGCACCGTGACCATCGTCGGCGTCATCACCTGGGGCATCGGTGTGCTCTTGGCGGGCCTCGGCACGCAAGCGCTTGGCGCATGGTGGCTCGATCTCACCTACGGCGTGATCGCCGGATTCGGAAATGGTATGGCCTACGTCACGCCGGTTGCGATGGTCACGAAATGGTTTCCCGATCGCCGCGGACTCGGCAGCGGCATGGTGGTGATGGGCTTCGGCTTGGGCGCGTTCGTGTACAACCAAGTCATCACGCGCTTGGGCAGCTACGTCATCGCGGCCAAACCCGCGCTTGCGTACGTCAAAGCGCGCGATGCGTCGATCAAAGCGGGCACTGCGTTCGATCCGACGCAGTATCAGCTCTCCGGGGACGTCATGCATGGATTGATGATGCTCTTCGTGATCTCCGGCGTGGTCTTCGTCGTTCTCGGCGGCCTTGCCGCGATGTCGCTAAAAAATCCGCCCGACACGTACAGCGTCGCCGGCGCAAACGCAACAGCGGCCGCCCACACGCCGAGCTACACGCCGGGTCAAGCGATGGCGATGCCGCAACTCTACGGCCTGTGGTTGCTGCTCTTCCTGAACGTCACGGCCGGCATCTTCGTTATCTCGAATGCGGTGCCGATGATCAGCGAATTCTCGGGCGCGGGCGCCGCGACCGCCGCACTCTGGTATGGCTTGATCGCCGTCTTCAACGGCCTCGGACGTTTCTTCTGGGGTTGGATATCGGATCGCATCGGCCGCGGGATGGCCTATACGGTCATGTATCTCGTCCAAGTCGTGATCTTCTTCGCGGTCGCACACCTCAACGGGCTCGCGGGCGTGCTCACGGCGTTTGCGATCGTGCTGCTCTGCTACGGCGGTGGCTTCGGCGTGATGCCGTCGTTCAACGCCGACTTCTTCGGCACGAAATACATGGGGCAGATCTACGGCTTCATCCTGACCGCCTGGGGGCTCGGCGGCGTCGTTGGGCCGTTCATCGCGGGCTTCGTGAAGGACAAAACGGGGTCGTACACGGCGGCGCTCGTGTGGATCGCGGTCATGCTGCTCGTAGCGGCGATCATTCCGTTCTTCGTCAAGAAACCAAGCGGCGAAGCCGCAGCCTAACGCGAATCGCGGGGAGTATCAATGGCCACGACCACGATCGACATCACCGGTCTTGCCGGCGCCGCGGAGACGGAGCTCTCCGCGCGCGTCGGCATGCTCCCCAACGTCGCTTCCGAACGCACGAAGCGTTTGCAAGGACGCATCGCCGGCGCCAAACCGGTGACGAGCGTCTGCGGGTACTGCGCGGTCGGCTGCAGCACGCTCGCCTACGTCAGCGACGACGGCACGTTGCTCGACGTCGAGGGCAACCCCGAGAGTCCGATCAACGGCGGCCACCTGTGTCCCAAAGGCTCCGCACTCTTCGGTCTCACCGTCAACGATCAGCGCTGGACGACGGTGAAGTATCGCGCGCCGTACGCAGACCGGTACGAAGAGCGGCCGCTCGCGTGGGCGCTCGAACGCATCGCACAGCGTATCCGCGAAACGCGCGAAGCAACCTTCGTTCGCGAGCGTGACGGAAAGCGCGTCAACCACACCCTCGGCATCTCGTCGCTCGGCGGCGCCACCTTCGGCGTTGAAGAGAACTATCTGCTCGGCAAGTTCATGCACGCGCTCGGCGTGGTCTCGATTGAGAACCAAGCGCGAATATGACACTCCTCGACGGTGCCGGGTCTCGGCACCTCGTTCGGTCGCGGCGGCGCGACGGTCTGGGTTCCCGATCTCGAGAATGCTGACTGCATTTTAATCGAGGGCTCCAACTTTGCGGAGGCTCACCCGGTTGCGTTCCGCTTCGTGATGAAGGCCAAGGAGCGCGGGGCGACGATCATCCACGTCGATCCGCGCTTCACCCGCACGTCGGCGTTGGCCGATATCTACGCGCCGATTCGCAGCGGCACCGATATCGCGTTCCTCGGCGGCATCGTCAACTACGTGATCTCACACGAGAAGATCTTTCGCGAATACGTCGTCGCCTACACGAACGCAAGTTTCATCGTGAGCGACGCATATCGCGATACCGAGGATCTCGACGGCCTCTTTTCCGGATACGACGGAGCCTCGCGCACCTACGATACCGCTTCGTGGGCGTTCGAGCGAGACGGCCAAGGCGTTATCGCGACCGATCCGACGCTCACGCATCCGCGTAGCGTCTATCAGATTCTCAAACGCCACTTCGCGCGCTATACGCCGGAGATGGTGGAACGCACCTGCGGCACGCCGCAAGCGCAATTTTTGCAAATCGCGGAGACCCTCGCGCACAACAGCGGACGCGAACGCACGACGGCGTTTGCCTATGCGGTCGGCTGGACCCAACACACCGCGGGAGTACAGTTCATCCGCACGGCTGCAATCGTGCAGACGTTGCTTGGCAACATGGGGCGCCCGGGCGGCGGCATCATGGCGTTGCGCGGCCACGCCAACATTCAGGGCGCAACCGACGTTCCCACGCTCTACGATCTGCTTCCCGGGTATCTCCCCATGCCTTCGGCGCTGCGCAACGAGCAGACGCTCGCCGAATACCTGAAACTGAACGCCAAGCCGACCGGCTGGTGGGCGCATACACCGAAGTATATGATCTCACTGCTCAAGGCGTTCTACGGCGAACACGCGACGCCGGAGAACGATTACGGCTACGCCTATCTTCCGCAATTGATCGGCGACCACTCGATGCTGCCGACCACCTTTGCGATGAAGGATGGCGTCGTCAAAGGCTCGTTCGTCATCGGGCAGAATCCCGGCGCATCCGGACAGAACGCCGAACTCGTGCGCTCGGCGATGGAACGGCTCGACTGGCTCGTCAACATCGATAGTTACGATAACGAGACCGTGTCGTTCTGGCGACGTGAAGGCGTTGATCCATCGACGATCGCCACCGAAGTCTTCTTCCTGCCCGCCGCCACGGTGCTCGAAAAAGAGGGCACCATGGTGCAGACCAGCCGGCTCTTGCAGTGGCACGATAAGGCGGTCGAGCCGGCGGGCGACAGCAAGAGCGACGCGTGGTACTTCAACTGGTTCATGCTGCGTATGAAAGCGCTCTACGCGAACTCGACCGATCCGAAAGATTTGCCGATTCTACACACCGCGTGGAATTACGAGCACGATGACCCGCACGAACGCGTGAAGGGCGAGCCCTCGGTACTCAAAGTGCTCCAGGAAATCAACGGATATACGGTTGCTGATGGTGCTCAGGTCGCCGGCTTTTCCGATCTTAAAGACGACGGCTCGACCGCGTCGGGCTGCTGGATTTATAGCGGTGTCTGCCCCGACAAAGCGACGAATCGCGCGCGTAATCGCGACGCGAGCGGCCCGTACACGGCGCCGAATTGGGGCTTTGCCTGGCCTGCGAACCGGCGTACGCTCTACAACCGCGCGTCGGCAGCCCCCGACGGAACGCCTTGGAGCGAGCGCAAAAAGTACGTGTGGTGGGACGCAACGCGCGGCGAGTGGACCGGCATCGACGTGCCCGACTTTCCCAAGACCAAAGCACCCTCGACCCCCGCGAACAAACATGCCACCGGCATGGACTTTCACGGTGGCGCGGATCCATTCATCATGAACCTCGACGGCGTCGCGCAGCTCTTCGTGCCATCGGGCCTGAAGGACGCGCCCATACCCGCGCACTACGAGCCGCTGCAATCGGTGGTGGAAAACCCCATCTACACACAGCAAAGCAATCCGGTGCTGCGCGAATACGTTCGCAAAGACAACGCCTACAACAAACCCGTGGACGCCGATTATCCGTACGTCCTCACCACGTATCGCATCACCGAGATGTCGGGAATCATGACGCGCTACGTGCCGTGGCTTGCCGAACTTCAGCCCGAGGCGTTCGCCGAAATCGATCCCGAGCTTGCCGTGAGCAAAGGCATCAAGAGCGGCGACTACGTGGTGATCTCTACGGCCCTCGGCGAGATGGAGGCTCGCGCGCTCGTTTCGGGGCGGATGCGCCCGTTGCGGGTGAACGGCAAGCGCGTGCACCAGATCGGCATCCCATATAATTACGGCAGCCAGGTCGCGTTCGCACGTGGCGACTCGGTGGGCGATTTGATCGCAATCGCGCTCGATCCGAACGTCTCGATACACGAATCGAAGACGCTCACCTGTGCCATTCGCAAGGGACGCCTCCTTCGACGGCGCCCTGCAAGCTTCGCTCAGGATGAAATGTAGAGGTTAGGATGGCAAACGGCTTCTTTACGGACACCACGCTGTGCATCGGTTGTAAGGCATGCGAGGTTGCGTGCAAGCAGTGGAATGAGTTGCCGTCCGACGGCTTTGTCTTTACGGGCGAGTCGTACGACAACACCTCGGAGCTTTCGGGCACCACGTGGCGACACGTGGCCTTCGTCGAACAGATGGCGATCGACCACCAAGGCGAGCTTCAGGATCGCTGGCTGATGTCGAGCGACGTGTGCAAACACTGCACGAATGCGGGTTGTCACGAAGCCTGCCCGACGGGAGCGATCATACGTAACGAGTTCGGCGCTGTCTTCATTCAGCCCGACGTTTGCAACGGGTGCGGCTACTGCGTGGTCTCCTGCCCGTTCGGCGTGGTCGATTTGATCGAGAAGTTCGACCCGGACGGAACGCATTACAACCTCGCGTCGCTCGCGACGTCACGCTTAGATGCTCGAGCGACCGCGGTACAACAATCCGGCGGCGTCGCCGGTAAGTGTACGCTCTGCTACGATCGCCAGCGCCTTGGTTTCGTTCCCGCGTGCGCAAAGGCGTGTCCCACCGAGTCGATCCAGTTCGGCGATCTCGACGAGCTCCGCGAACGAGCGCATGCGCGCGTCGAGCGACTTTCGGAGCGCGGCGTAAGCGCGCAACTCTACGGCGCCGACGACGTCGGCGGCGGCATCGGCGCACTTAACGCGTTCTTTCTCTTGACCGATCGCCCGGAAACCTACAACTTGCCGGCGCAGCCGGTGTTGCCATCGACGCGTCAGCCAGCCGGTTACACGGCGGCGGCAGTGGCGGCACTCGGCCTCGCGCTCGCGGGATGGATGATCTTTCGCAATGCCTGATCTTTCCGAATGTCGCGAACGCGACGATGTCCCGACCTATTACGAGCGCCCGCTGCTCAAGGCGCCGCATTGGGAATGGAACGTGGTCACCTACCTGTTCCTCGGCGGCATCATGGGCGGCTTGGGATTGATCCAATTGATCGCGCACCCCGAACGTCCGCAGGAACGCCGGCTCAAACGCACCGTACGCATCACCTCGTTCATCCTGGCAGCAGGCAATCCGGCAATCCTTATCACCCACCTCGGCCGGCCGGAACGCTTCCTCAACATGCTGCGCATCGTGAAGATCAAGTCGCCGATGTCGCTGGGCGTATGGGGTCTCGTGCTCTACTCGGGCGCCGCGGGCGCAAACGTCGTGCGCGAACTTGCGATCGACGGTGTGCTTCCGCGCTGGATGCGTCTGCTCGCGCCAGGCTTCTTGGCGCCGCTCCAAGCCCTGCTCGGCGCGTTCACGGCCGGCTATACCGGCGTGCTACTCTCGGCAACGGCAAATCCATTCTGGGGATCGGGCAAGCGCCACATTCCCGCGGCGAGCGTCTGTTCGGGCCTCGCCTCAGCCTCCGCGCTTGCGAGCCTGCTCTCCACCTTCGAAGGCAATCACGCCGTCGTCCACAAGCTCGAGCGTCTGGAGATGGTAGCGGGCGCGGCGGAGCTCCTGATTCTCAACGACTTCAAGCGGGCGGCAGGAGCCTACGGCGCGCCGTTTTTCAAGGGGAAGCGCGGCGAGCGACTCCTCACCTACACGGTGGTTGCCGGTACGCTCGCGCCCCTCGCGCTGAACCTGATCGGTCAGGCGGTGAAGCTTCCCAAACCTATCGACGCGGTGCGTACCACGCTCGCCTCGGCGCTAACGCTGGTCGGCGGCTACGTGCTGCGTGAATCGTTGATCGAAGCGGGCAAGGAGTCCGCGCGCGATCCACGCGCCGCCTTCCGCCAACCGCGATGATCGACGAGCGCCCGGGCCGCACGACCGAGACTCGCGTCGTGCGTTACGACGGATCCGAACAGCACGAGGCGTTCGATGCCGTTACAACCGAAGAGCCGCTCGAAATACGGCTCGTCGCGGCGGACGTTACGCGGACACTCGCGGTCACCATGCGCACGCCCGGCAACGACTTCGAGCTTGCGACGGGTTTCGTCACCGGCGAATCGATCGTACGTTCACGCGACGAGATCGAGCAGGTGAGCTACTGCATCGATCCCGCGATCGATCCCACGCAGCGCTATAACATCGTCAACGTCGCGCTGCGCTCAAGCAGCGTGCCGGACGTAGCTCGCTTGGAACGCCACTTCACGATGAACAGTTCGTGCGGCGTCTGCGGCCGCGCCAACCTGGAGGCGCTGCGCGATCTCGGTATCGCCAAGCTCGACGACGCCGTGCGCGTACCGATTGCAACGATCTATGCGCTCTCCGATCGTATGGCGCAATCCCAACGCGTTTTCGCCACCACCGGCGGACTCCACGCGGCGGCGCTCTTTGCTGCGAACGGCGAACCGCTCGTCGTACGTGAGGACGTTGGACGCCACAACGCCTTCGATAAGATCGTGGGATGGGCGCAGATGAACGCGCGTCTGCCGCTACACTCCACGATCGTGCTCGTGAGCGGCCGCGCGAGTTACGAGATCGTGCAAAAGGCAACGGTCGCGCGCATTCCCGTCGTCGCCGCCGTCTCTGCACCGAGCAGCCTCGCCGTCGATCTCGCACGCGAATTCAACATCACGCTGATCGGCTTCGTGCGCGGCGCCCGCGCAAACGTCTATAGCGCGCCCGAGCGCATCACGGCGTAGCGAGCAGGCGCTCGAGCGCGGCGATCAGGTCGCCAATCAGGACGGGCCGCGGCAGCGTTACCGCCGCGCCGATCAGGGAGGCATTCTGTTCGACACCCACCGCCACGACCGGCAACGCGCGCTCGCGCGCGAAGGTCCGGAATTGCGCCACCTGCGAGCGCGAGAGCCGCTCGGGCGCGATGACCACGAGCGCATCGACCGCTTGCGCATCGGTGATCGCGGGCACTTCATCGGGCGAACTCATCACGACCACGCGATATCCCGCTTCTTGCAAGCCGTAGGCGAGCACCGAACGGTCGCGCTCCGGGTCGAGCACGGCGAGCGTACGCGGTCCGGCCCGCCGTGTCACGCGACGCGGTAACACCACGATGAACGTCGTGCCCTCGTTCTCCATGCTCTCAACCGCGATCGTTCCGCCGTGCAGCGCCACGAGTTGCTTGGTGAGATAGAGTCCGAATCCGGTTCCGGAGATGCGCATCTTCTTTGCGTTCGACGCCCGTGCAAAACGATCGAAGATGAGCGCAAGCTCGCCCGAAGGAACACCGATGCCGTAGTCGCGCACGCGCACCTCGACGTCGGTCTCGCGACCTTCGATCGTTACCTCTGGTGCGCGAGCTCCGGGCGAGTATTTGATCGCATTGTCGATGAGGTTCGAGAAGACCTGACGCAGCCGCTCGTCGTCGCCATTGACGTGCACGTCGCCGCCCACGTGTATGCTCACGTGGCTTCGGTCGGCATACTGCGCCGCAACCGACTCGACGAGCGCGCCCAGATCCACGTCGTGGACCTGCAGCGTCACCTCATTGCGCTCGAGGCGCGAGAGTGTGAGCGTATCAGTTGCGAGCTCGCTCAACTGCAACGCCGAACGCTTGATCGTGTCGAGAAACTCGCGTTGCTCGTCGTTCACCTCGCCCACCTCGGCGGTGAGATCGGCAAAACCGACGATCGAGGTGAGCGGTCCGCGAAAATCGTGCGCCAGCATGGTGATGAGATCGCTCTTGGTTTGGTTGAGCTCGAGCACGGCCACGCGGCGCTCTTCGAGCTCGCGGTAGAGCGACACGTTGCGGCAGGCGACGGTCACGTATTCGGATATCAAATCGAAGACGAAGAGATCGACGTTGCGCCAGGTGTGGCCCGCGCGCAGCGTGGCGTCGAGCACGACGCGGGCATCTCCGAAAGCGCCCGCGTAGCGTACCACGCGCCGCTTGTCGTCGCTGATCGCACGGATGGGTTCGTGCGCGGCGCGCGCGGCGAGTTCGTCGGGCTTGGCGCTCGTCGCGTCGATGGCAGCAAGATCGCTCACCGTCGTGGTGCGCTCGTGGTCGAACACGGCGAGCACGCGTGCGTCGGCGCGGAGCAGTTGGTCCATGCACTCGATGTACGCGGACACCAGGGCCCGCCCGTCGAGCGCGGCAAAGATCCGGCGTGCTGCGCGCGCAAGCGCGAGCAGACGGTCGTGTTCCTCGGCGAGGGCCGAGGTACGCTCGAATTCGAGCGTCACGTCGCGTTCGATCGAGATCCAATGCGTCACGTGGCCCGCCGCATCGCGTACGGGATGCAGCGAGACCTGATTCCAAAACGTGGTTCCGTCTTTGCGATAGCTCGCGACCACCGCCTGCGTAGCGATCCCCGCCGCGAGCCCTTCGCGAATCTTTCGCATGCCGTCGTCGTCGGGCATACCTTGGCGAAACGCGTCGAGCGAGCGCCCCACGGCCTCCTCGCGCGGTATCCCCGTCTGCTTCTCGAATGCATCGTTGACATAGGCCGTGCAGTACGTGCCGTCGGGCTCGATCACGTAGAGCACGATCGCGTCACCGGCGGCATTCAGAGCACCGAGCAAAAGCGAGATCTCGCTCTGCGCGTGGCGTTGCTCGGTGAGATCGCGTGCGACGACCACGAGCAACTGCCGCGACTCATCGGGCACCACGTCGGCGCGCAACTCGACCGGATATGAACTGCCGTCGCGACGGCGCAGTTCGGCGGTGCGTACCACCTCCTTGCCGGCACGCGCATCGGCCAGGACCTCGTCGAACCCAATCTCGCGCAGATCCGGCACGATGTCGAAGACCGGCATGCCGGAGAGCTCGCGCAGCGAATAGCCGAGGCGATCGCACGCGCCGCGCGAGGCCAAGATCAACGTCTTCGACTCCGGATCGGCTACGAACAGATCCAGGTGCGCCGCATCGAAGATTGCGAGCATCCGGCGGCGCGCCTCGAGCAGGCGCATCAGCGTACGTCCGAGGAGATCGAGCGCCGCTTGCTGCTCCGGCGTGAGGTGGCGCGGTTCAGTGTCGATCACGCAGAGCGTGCCGATCGTATAGCCCTCGGTGGACGTGAGCGGAATGCCGGCATAAAAGCGAATGCGCGGATCGCCCGTAACGAAGGGATTCTCTCGAAACCGCGGGTCTTTACGCGCGTCCTCGACAACCATCGGCTCGCCGCTCGCCACGACGTGATTGCAGAAGGCAACCTCGCGCGGACTTTCGACGTCGTTGATTCCAATCCGCGATTTGAACCACTGCCGATCGGCGTCGATGAGGCTGATCATCGATCCGCTCGTGCCCACGATGCCGCGCGCGAGGGCGGTGAACGCGTCGTACGTCTGCTCCTCGGGCGTATCGAGCAGTTGGAACGCGTGCAACGCCGCAACGCGCGCCGCGTCGTCGTGCGGGCGTGCCGTCGCCGTCATCCGAAAAACTCTCGCAGCATCGTGTTAAAGGCCTCGGGAGCATCGGCGTTTGCAACATGGCCCGCACCGGGCAACTCGCGCAAACGCGCGCCCGGAATACCGGCCGCGATCGCTTCGGATAGCTCGCGCGGAGCGATCGTGTCGCGCTCACCGTACGTCACGAGCACCGGAACCTCGATCGTGGGCAGCAGCGCACGATAATCACCCGTCCACGTCGCCTCGGTCGCAGCCAGGTACGAGGCGACCTCTTTGCACGCCATCTGCTCGAGCGTCTGGCGCATGCGCTCGGGCGGCAGGCCCAAGCGCGCGGCGCGCTCGCGCGCGAACGTGGGCATGTCACCCGCGGCGCGTACCGCCGCCTTGATGCCGTCGGCGTAGGCGCGCGCGTTCGGATATGCCGCGAAGCTTCCCACAATCACCATCGCCTCGATGCGTTCGGGCGCTTGCATCCACAGCTCGAAGGCGACCACGCCGCCCAAGCTGCACCCGACGAGGGTGAAGCGTTCGATACCCGCCGCATCGGCAACGGCAAGCACGTCGCGCGCAAAGCCGCCGCGCGTGATGAGCGCCGGGTCGGGCTCGGGTTTGGGAACACCGTTGCCGCGCAGTTCGATCGCAAGCGCACGGTGCGAGGGTGCGAACGCCCGCAGCTGCGCGTCCCAAATCGCCGCCATCGAACCGACGCCGTGAACGAACACGAGCGCCGGACCCGAGGTGCCGCTGCGGCGCGCCCCGGCATGCGCACCGTCGGGTGTTACAACCGTCAAGGTTTCGATCACGCGCAATTCCTTTTGCGGGCCACGAATGCCAACACCTCGTCGAGCGGCCAAGCATTCACGATATCTTCTTTGGTGAGAGCTGCCCGGCGCGCCTGTCCGACCGCAAGCTCCAGATTGGCGAGGTCGGCAATGCCGTGCGCGTCGGAATCGGTGGTAAAGCGTACGCCGAACTGCTTAGCCCGGCGCACCAACGGTGCCGGCAGGTCGAGGCGCATCGCCTGCCCGTCGATCTCGAGCGCCGTGCCCGTGCGCGCAGCCGCCGCAAAAACCGCGTCGTAATCGAACTCGTATCCGGCGAAGCCCTCGAGCATGCGCCCCGTGGGATGCCCGATAATGGTGACGAACGGGTTTTCGCAGGCGCGGATCAACCGCGCCGTCATCGCGTCGCGATCCACATTGAACGCCGTGTGTATGCTTGCGATAACGATGTCCAATTGAGCGAGCACCTCGTCGTCGTAATCGAGCGTTCCGTCGGGGAGGATATCCACCTCACTTGCACAGAGCGTGCGAATGTTGAAGCGTCCGCCGATCTCCGTCACGCGCGCGCGCTGCTCGCGAAGACGCTGCGGATCGAGGCCGTAGGTGCTGCCGCGACCCCACGAATGATCGCTGATCGCATGGTACGCATATCCGCGTGCGGCACACGCAGCGATCATCTCCTCGAGCGAATCGCGTCCGTCACTCCACGTGCAGTGCATGTGAAAATCGCCCCGCACGTCGGCAAGTTCGATCGGTTCTGGAAGCTCGCCCCGCAACGCGAGATCGACTTCGTCGAGGCCGCTGCGCAGTTCCGGCGGCACGAATTGCATGCCGAGCGCCGCATAGACGCCGGCCTCGTGCGCGCATGTGGTCACGTCGCCGCTCTCCAGGTTCAATATCCCGTTTTCACTGACGCGCAGACCCTTACGCACCGCGTGTTCGCGCACTTTCACGTTATGTTCGCGCGACCCGGTGAAATGCTGCAGAAGATTTCCGTACAGATGATCGGGTAACACGCGCAGATCGATCTGGAAGCCGTCCTCCAGCCAAATGCTCGTCTTCGTGGGCCCTTCGGCGACGACGGCATGCGCGCGCTCCCAGCGCGCAAAGTAGGTGGTGATGGCCCGCGCGTCGTTCGCGGTGCAGACGAGATCGATGTCGCCGACGGTCACCTCTTGACGACGTAAGCTCCCCGCGTACACAAGACGGTCGTGCGGCGGACCGGCGCGCAGGTACGCCATCGCCTCGTGCGCGATCCGTAGCGCCTTCGCAAGCGGCGTGCGATGCAAGCGGCCCTTGTAGGCAAGAATTCCGCGCTTCCAGTTCTCGATCGTCTTGGGCCCGAGACGCGGGATGCCGGCAAGCCGGCCATCGGCTATCGCGGCCTCGAGATCGGCAAGCGCACCGATGCCGTGCTCCTTCCAGAGCATGGCCGCCGTCTTGGCGCCGATCCCGCTGACGCCGAGCACCTCGAGGATGGTCGGCGGGAACTGTTGGTAGAGCTCGTCGAGCGCGTCGGCGCCTCCGGTATCGAGCAATTGCTCGATCGCGGCGCCGATCGACTTCCCGATCCCGGGCAGTGCAAGCAGCTCGCCCGCGGCCCGCAGATCGGCGAGCGGGGCAGCGTTCTCGACGGTTGCAGCGGCCCGCTCGAAAGCGGTGTACTTGTAGAACGTCTCGCCCGCCATCTCCATCAGCGTGCGGATTTCCAGGAGCTTCTTCGCGATTTGGGCGTTGGAGAGCATCGCGTGGGATTTCTTCGGCGGCGGTGGGAACAACGCCCGCGATGGCAAGGAACCGGCTCGATCCGGCGATCTTTCACCTGCCCGTCGAAAAGATGCGTGCCGGGTACTATTCGGACGCGTACTTCAACCGGGCACGCGAGATCCTCGAGCGCGACGGCTACCACCCGCGCGTGCGCATGCAAGTCTTTCAACGCAGCGACGCCGTGCTGGGCGGCATCGACGAAGCGATCGCAATCGCAAAGCTCTGCAGCGGCAGCCCGGCACCGGGCGGCGCGTGGAGCGAGGGCTGGGAGCACCTGCGCGTGCATGCGCTTTACGACGGCGATCGCATCGGCTCGTACGAAACCGTGCTGACGATCGAAGGCGACTACGCGCTCTTCGCACACCTCGAAACGCCGCTACTCGGCGTCCTCTCGCGACGCACCCGCATCGCGACGAACGCGCGCGAGATCGTGGCTGCGGCCAACGGCAAGACCGTGCTCTTCTTTCCCGCACGTTTCGATCATCATTTGGTGCAGACCGGTGACGGCTACGCCGCCTACGTCGCGGGCGCACTTGGCGTCTCGACCGACGCGAACGCCGAGTGGTGGGGCGCGCGCGGCATGGGAACCGTCCCGCATGCCCTGATCGCCGCGTATGGCGGCGACACCGTGCTCGCCACCAAAAAGTTTGCCGAACATATCGCGCCCGACGTGAACGTCATCGCGCTCGTCGATTTCGACAACGATTGCGTGACGACGAGCCTCGCGTGTGCGCGCGCCCTCGGGTCGCGACTGTGGGGCGTGCGCCTGGACACGTCGAACACGCTCGTCGATCGCTCGTTGTGGGACCGCTTCGGCACGTTCGTTCCCACCGGCGTCAACCCGCAACTCGTGCATAACGTGCGCGGCGCGCTCGACGCCGAGCGCTTTAACCACGTCAAGATCGTCGCGAGCGGCGGTTTCACCGCGGCGCGGATCGCACACTTTGAAGCGACGGGCGTGCCGGTGGACGCCTACGCCGTAGGCAGCGCCTTTTTCGAAGGATCGGGCAGCTTCGATTTCACTGCCGACATCGTGGCAATAGAACGCGACGGCGTGTGGCATGCTTGCCATAAGGTGGGGCGGCCGGAACGGCCGAACCCGCGACTCGTTCGCGTATGACCCCGATTTTGCGCGTGCGCGATGCCGCCTATACGTCGCACGGCCGCGCGATCGTTCCTCCGGTACGTTTCGACGTGCATGCATCGGAGCGCGTCGCACGCGTCTGCGCGAACGCAAACGAGGCGCGCGGCCTCGCAATGATGTGCGCGGCGCTTGCCCGCACCACGAGCGGCACGCTGTTGATCGGTGAGTACGACCCACGCGTACAGCCCGTGCACTGCAAACGCTTGGCCGGATACGTGGCCCACGATCCGCTGCCGCTCTCACGCGACGAGTTGCTGCGTTTTGTCGATTATCGCGCCGCGCTTTGGGATATCGATCCAGCGCGCGCGCGCGCACACGTTCACCTGCTGCTCGAACGCCTCGAAGGCTTACACGAAGCCTTCGCCTATCCGATCGCGGTCGCGTTGCTACCGTTCCCGCAGCTGCTGGTCCTCGACCGCCCGCACCCCGCATTTGCCGCGCACGTGCTCGCCGCCGCGGGTTCGTGCGCCCTCCTATCGACGCATCTCGACGAATCGTCGGCGCGCGCGTACGCGCCGGCCCTCGCGGAGGCACGCGCATGACGGCGCGCGCGCTACGAGCGCTCGTCGAAGCGCGCCTAGGCGCGGAGCGACGCGCGATCGCGTTCGCATGTGCGACCGCCGCCGTCGTCGGTTTCATTCAGCCGCACGGGATCATGACCATCACCGATCCGCTGGGCGCCGATATCGCGATACGTAGCGTGTGGCTCGCGGGGCCGATGTTCTTCTGCAGCACGATCGCAATCGCGATCGCCCTCGTGCAGGGCCCCGGACGCCATCCCTACCTCGACGCGAGCGAGTCGAGCGCGCCGCTCTTCGGTCGCGAACTCGCTCGCGCGAAAGCGCTTGTCCCGGTGATCGCATCGCTGCTCGCCGCGTTCGTGTACTGGTTTGCGCAGTTTCTCACCGGCTTCGCCGCACCGCCCACATTCTTCGCGCTTGCGCTCGCATGCGTGCTCGCAAGCGGCCTCGTCGCGTTGAACGCGACGGTGCGAAGCGGCGTCGCCAAGGCCGTTACGATCGCGCTTGCTGGGACAGTGAGCATCTGCGCGTTCGTGCTCGCCGTGTACGTCGATCCGTTTGCAAAGCAGCGAGGCGACGCCATCGGCGTCGCCTCGGAGTTGCTGTTCTGCGCGATCGTGGGGTTCTTCGCGCTACGCGAGTACGGCGAAGCGCTCGCGCGTTACGATCCCGTCTAGACGACTTGCGCCGCGCCCGCCGACGCGAGCTTTTCGAGCATCGCCCGGTTGAACTGCACGAGATCTTCACCGCCGCGCGTGGAGACCCAATTGGAGTCACCGACGGTCGGCTGATCGCGATAGAGACCGCCTGCGTTGCGAATGTCGTCGGCGATCGAGGACGCACCCGTGACCTGCCGGCTGCGCGCCAACTGCGACGAGATGAGCACCTGCACGCCGTGACCGACCGTGAAGATCGGTTTCTTCGCCGCGTCGAACTCGCGGACGAACCGTTGCACCTCTTTGTCCGTACGTAGCTTGTCCGGCGAGACACCGCCGGGAATGAGGAGCGCGTCGAAGTCCTCGGCCGTACAGTCGGCAACGAGCTCTTCCGCCCGCGCCGCCTGCCCTTCATCCAGACCCCGCTTGCCGCGGATCTTTTGCCGCGCACGCTCGTCCAGACCCACGATCGTCACGATCGCGCCCGCATCTTCGAGGGCGCGCCGGGGCTCGTTCAGGTCGGCTTCTTCGAATCCATCGCCGATAAGCGCGGCGATTCGCTTGCCATCAACACCTTGCATCGTGGGGCCGAGTGTTCTCCGGGGCCGCTAGAGTGTCCCACCCGTCTCCTGGCAGGCCACACGCAGCAAGTAAGCAAGCTCCACCTCGATCTTCCCCAGGGCATCGAGCAGCTCGTCGCCGCGCACCGCCGCAAGGGTCGGGTTCCGCTTGGTCATATCGCTCTCGGGCACTTGGTGGCGCGGGTTGATCTCGCGCATGTAGATGCGCGCATCGTAGCGCAGCGGCCCTTCGGGCAGAAAGAAGAGCGGATCGAGCCCAAAGGCGTACGCCTGGAGCGACAGGATCGCGGTCTTCTGGAGAAGCTCGATGGGCTTGGCCCGCAGGGCCAGCGCCAGGCGCGCAAGTGCCGAGATGCCTACCCGTTGCGAGCCCGCGAGCACGGCCGCGACCGTTTCAAGGGGCATGCCCGTGGCCTCGGCGAGGCGCCCGTGGCTCACCTCGCGCTCCTGCGCGAAGGCGGCGAGGGCGGCGCCGAAGGCTGGGCCTCCGGCGGTTCCCGTGCGCCCGTCCCAGGCAGGCTGCTGATCGTTCATCATTCGGGCAAAGGCTCCGTGGCGAGGTAGATGGCGCCGTCGTCAACCCGCACCTCGAAGCGCGGAATTGTGGCGTAATCGCCCAAGGTGAGCGTGCCGGTGCGCAGGTCGAAGCACCACGCATGCCAAGGGCACGTGATCGTCCGGGCCTCGAGGAAGCCGTCGGCGATCGGCCCGCCTTGGTGCGGGCAGGCGTTCTCGAGCGCGTAGAGCTCGCCCTCGGCGTTGAAGAGCGCAACCTCGTAACGTCCGACGACGAATGCCCGCGCGCTCCCCGGGGGAAACGTCGCGAGATCCGCGACTCGAACGAACTCCGGCACGCCCTCAAAATACCGACTTAATCATCCCACCGTCTATCGCAATCGTCTGGCCGGTGACGTAGCGCGCACCTTCGCCGCACAGGAAAGCAACCATCGGCGCGAACTCCTCGGGCGTGGCGACGCGGCCGACCGGAATATCCGCCCGCGCCGCAGCCTCCATCGCGCGATCGTCGCCGTAGAGCGCGAGCAGGCGATCGGTGTGGATGCGTCCCGTTGCAATGGCGTTGACCGTGATGCCCTGCGCGCCGACCTCGAGCGAGAGCGTCTTGAGCGCGGAGACGAGCGCGGTGCGAAACGCGTTCGAGAGCGCAAGCGTGGGAATCGGCTGCTTGACCGAACTCGAGGTGAGCGCCACGATGCGGCCCCATCCACGCTCGCGCATCTGCGGCACCACGCCGTCAACCAGGTGCAACATACCACGCAACACCGTGCGATAGCCTGCGTCCCAGTCATCGAGCGATAGCTGCGTCACCGTCCCAGGCTTCGGCCCGCCCGAGTTTGCAACGAGGATGTCGATCGCACCGAAGTCGCGACGCGCGTCGGCGAGCAATCGCGCGACCGACGCATCGTCGGTAAGATCGGCAACGTACGCGCGCGCTTCGGGTGCGCCTGCAGATTTTGCCGCGCGCGCCACCTCCTCGAGTTCATCGCGTCGCCGCGCCGCAACGGCTAAGCGTACGCCTTCGGCCGCGAGCGCAAGCGCAACTGCTCGTCCGAGGCCCGCACTTGCGCCCGTAACAAGCGCGGTTCTGCCGCGAATACCTAAATCCATCAGTACGGAACCCCTTTCGCGCGCGCATCGCGCAGCGCGTTCATGTACCACACGAACTCATCGAAGAACTCGGCGGTGCGCTCATCGGTCTTCGGATCGCTTGGCGCCCCCGCTTCGTCGAATGCGTCGGCCACGTTCGGAACGGGCAGCAACGATGGAATCGTCACCATCCCCATCTCCGCGAGGCATGCACGTAACGTCATGGCCGCGCGCACGCCACCGAATCGCCCGTTCGAGTAACACACGATGCCGGCTGGGCGAAAGAAGTACTCTTCGAGGAAGTGATCGAGCAGATTCGTGAGCGCGGGCGGAACCGTGTGGTTGTACTCGCCGGACACGATCGCGAAGCCGTCGGCGCGGCGGAACAAATCGGCTAGCTCTTCCAAAAGTGCCGGGGCCTGCCCGCGCGGATATTCCTTGTACATGCGATCGAGCAGCGGCAGGTGCTTTTCAAGCGGATCGACCAGCACGGCTTCGATGCCACGCGCCTCGAGACGTTGCATGACGTAGCGCGCGGCCCGGATACCCTGCCGGTCGCGACGCACCGATCCGTAGATGACGGGAACGAGCAGTTTCTCCATACTGGCGGGCGCTTTTGCGGCCCGGCGTGAATATCCCGGCGGCAATTATGAGCGAACACGAAGAAATCATCGAGCGGCGCACCGAGATCGTCTTCCCCCACGAGACCAACGCCTATGGCACGCTCTTTGGCGGCAAGGCGCTCTCCATGATGGACGTGGTGGGGGGGATCGCCGCGATGCGCGCCTGCCGCAAGCAGGTGGTGACGGTCTCGATCGACCGGATCGACTTCAAGGAGCCGATCCGTGCCGGCGAGTTCGTGGAGACCATCGCCCGGGTCGTGCGGATCGGCACCACCTCGATCACGGTTGAGATCGAACTCTGGGCAGAGAACCCGATCTCGGGGGAGCGCCGCCTTTCGACCAGCGGCAAATTCGTCTTCGTGGCGGTCACCCCCGAGGGCAAGCCGACCCCCGTGCGCGGATAGGCCTTGTCGATCGGTTCGGTTCTCTGCTACGATACGCCGGTCGCCGGGACGGAGGCACCGCCCCTGTACCCGGACGAGGCTATCCTGTTGTAAGGAGTTCTTCAACCCGTGCCCTTGACCAAAGAACAGAAAGCCGAGCTCGCGACCAAGTACGGTCGCGGCCCGAGCGATACCGGCTCTGCCGAAGTCCAGATCGCGATCCTCACGGCGTCGATCAACCAGCTCACCGACCACCTGAAGATCCACAAGAAGGATCATCACAGCCGCCGCGGGCTGCTGCTTCAGGTCGGCCAGCGGCGCCGTCTGCTAAACTACCTCCAGAAAAAAGATCTGGAAGGCTATCGCAAGCTGATCTCCGATCTCGGACTACGTCGCTAACCGCAGCCGAAGCGAAATAAAACAAAAGGAGCCTCGCAGCAGTGCGGGGCTCCTTTGCTATGCATCGCGTTATGCGATGTGCGATGTAACGCGCACTACCTCTTGCGTTTGAGGGCGCGCCGCGCGGCCGCCTTGATCGCGTCGGTTCCCATGCCGTAGTGTTCGATCAGTTCGGTCGGCTCGCCGGATTGACCGAATTGATCGCGCACGCCCACAAACTCGATCGGCACCGGATGTGATTCGGCCAGAATCTCGGCCACGCGCGAACCCATGCCGGCATGCACCTGATGCTCCTCTACCGTCACGATCGCGCCGCACTCTTGCGCAGCTTGCGTGATCGCCGGAGCGTCCATCGGTTTGACGGTGTGATTGTTGACGACACGGCAGTTGATGCCTTCGCTTGCGAGCTGATCTGCCGCAATGAGCGCGTTGTACACAAGGATGCCGCATGCGACGATCGCCACGTCGTTGCCGTCGCGGAACGTCTGCGCCTTGCCGATCTCGAACGGCGTCTCTTCCGTGGTGACGATTGCGGACTTCTCGCGAGCGAAACGCAGATAGGCGGGGCCGAATGTTTCCGAGAGCGCGAGCGTCGCCTTCTTCGTCTGCACGGAATCGCACGGAACGACCACCATCATGTGCGGAATAACGCGCATGATCGCGATGTCTTCGATGGCTTGGTGCGTGGCGCCGTCGGGCCCGACGGAGACGCCCGCGTGTGCGCCCGCAATCTTCACGTTCGTCTCGTTGAGCGCCATGATCGTGCGGACTTGCTCCCACGAGCGCCCCGGGTTGAACATCGCGTACGACGCAATCCATGGCACCTTGCCGGTCGCGGCAAGCCCGCCCGCCATCGCAACGAGCATCTGCTCCGCGACGCCGATCTCCAGGTACTGCGCGGGATGCGCCTTCTTGAAGCCTTCCATGCGCGTCGACTCCGCGAGGTCGGCGCAGATCGCGAGCACGTTCGCGTTGCGGTTGCCCGCCTCGATCAAGCCCTCGCCGAAGCCGTTGCGCGTGGGGAGCTGCTTGAGTTCGGCGCCGTTGCGGTAGTCGAGCAGATGCATCGTTTGCGCGGCGCGATCCATGACATCCGTGCTAGACATTGGCGAGGATCCTTTCACGAGCAGCGGAGAGTTCGCGCAGCGCTTCGTCGGCCTGCTCCTTGTTCGGCGGCTTGCCGTGCCACGTGTAGTCGCCTTCCATGTAACGTACGCCCTTGCCGGGGATCGTCTTCGCAACGATGACTTGCGGCTTACCCTTCGTCTGCTTCGCGCGCTCGCAGGCATCGAAGATCGACGCCATGTCATGGCCATCGCACTCGAGCACTTCCCAGTTGAACGAGCGATACTTATCGGCGAGCGGTTCGAGCGGCATCACGTCTTCGGTGGAGCCGTCGATCTGGATGAAGTTGCGGTCGATGATGCACGTGAGGTTGTCGAGCTTGAACTTGCCCGCCGTCATCATCGCTTCCCAATGCAGGCCGCATTGGTGCTCGGCGTCCGACGTGACCACGTACACGCGAAAGTCCTTACTGTCGAGTTTGGCGCCAAGCGCCATGCCGACGCCTTGCGCGAGCCCTTCGCCGAGCGGCCCTGAGGTGGACTCAAGCGCCGGCATCTTCACCCGTTCCGGATGCCCTTGGAGCCGCGAGCCGAACTTCCGCAGCGTCAGTAGCTCCTCGACCGGGAAATACCCGAAATTGGCCATCGCCGAGTAGCGCACGGGCGCGATGTGGCCGCACGAGAGCAGCAGGCGGTCGCGATCCGGCCAATCCGGCTTTTTCGGGTCGTGGCGCAGCACGGCGCCGTAGAGGGCGGTGAAGATGTCCGCCATGTCGAGCGATCCGGCCGAGTGACCGGAGCCCGCGGAAAGCAGCGAACGAATAATGCCCTGCCGGACGTCGTTCGCCTTGAGTTCGAGCTCCTTGCGGCGCTCGGGGGTCAGGCTCTGCATAGGCCCCGTTATACCAGGGGGCGGGCCAGCAGACCTAGCGATTAGGTAGGGCAAGGGTCGGAAGGACGCAGATGTCGTTCGCCCGTGCGCCTTTATCGTGCTTCTGGGGATTGCCGTCGCTGCGCTGACGTGTGCGCCTGATGGCATGCAAGACACAGCGTCTCAAGGTTCCCCAGGTGGTGCGCGCAACTCAACCGGCGGTGATCCCCGCGTGCGGGGATGATGTGATTGACCTCCAGACGATCGGTCTTGCGTAGCGTGCGATACTTCGGATGCGTGCGACCCGGCGGCTTGTGACCGCAGCGCGTGCAGCGGTACTTGTCGCGACGCCGCACCGTGCGCCGCGCGACCGACCACCAATGATTCGTCCAGAATGCGTCACCGCAACGATCGCTGCACCACATGCGCCGCCGTTTGGGTAACTCCGCGCCGCACCATGCGCATCGCCCCGGCGAGACGCCGTGCGCGATCGTGCAGGCCGCGAGCAGCGAGAGGCTCTTCGTCATTTGATTCCGAGCGCAGCTCCGGCCGGGTGACGGCGATCGGTTCCACCCTGCAGCGTGCCGTTCGGATTCACCACGATCGCCTGCGCCGAGCCCCAAAACGGGATCTCTTTGAACGCATAGCCGTCGGCGCGCAGCGTCGAGATCGTCGCCGGGGTGAGCGCGTGCGGTTCGTACTGGATCTCGTCGGGAAGCCACTGATTATGAATGCGCGGCGCATCAACCGCCTCTTGCGCGCTCATGCCGAAGTCGAACACGTTGAGAATCGTTTCGAGCGTAATCGTGGGAATGCGCGATCCACCCGGGCTTCCGGTCACCATCGCGAGTTTGCCTTCACGCAACACGATCGTCGGCGCCATCGACGAGAGCGGGCGTTTTCCCGGCTGAATATCGTTGCGCTCGTTCTGCACGAGCCCGTACATGTTCGGCACGCCGGGCTTTGACGTGAAATCATCCATCTCGTCGTTCAAAAAGAAGCCGGTATTCCCCGCGATTACGCCCGCACCGAACCAGTCGTTGATCGTGTAGGTCATGCTCACCGCGTTCCCCTGCGCATCGACGATCGCCACGTGCGTCGTGTCGTTGTTTTCGTGAACCGTGATATGGAGCCCCGGTTTCACGTCTTTCGACGGCGTCGCGGCGGCCGGCGCGATCGACGCGCGCAGCCGCGCCGCGTACGCAGGCGAGAGCAACTGCTTCACCGGGTTGTTGACGAAGGTCGGATCGCCCAGATACTCGTTGCGATCGGCGTACGCCCGGCGCTCTGCTTCGATCAGATAATGCGTCTCCTTGACGCTATGCCAACCCCACCGCGCAAAAGGATAGGGCGCAACGATATCGAGCGTCTCGCACATCGTCACCCCGCCCGAACTCGGCGGCGGCGCCGAGAGAATCTCCAGGCCATGATAGGCGCAGTGCGTTGGAGCGTATTCGTCAACCGTGTAGTCGGCGAAATCTTTCATCGTCAGGATGCCGCCATGTTTCTCGCTCGACGCGACGATCGCGCGCGCGATCGGTCCGCGATAAAACGCGCTCGGACCATCCTTCGAGATCAATTCGAGCGTGTGCGCGAGGTTGCGCTGGACGATGCGTTCGCCCGCGTGCGGGAACGTTCCACCGGGCATCCAGATCGCACGCACATTCGGCTGCTTTGCAAACGTATAGAGGCCGCTATACCCCTCGCTCGCGGCGCCTTTGAACGGCAACAGATCGCCTGGCTGCAGAACGAAGCCGTCACGCGCAAGCGCGATCGCACGCGCCATGACGCGTGCGCGCGGCATCGTGCCGAACTCGCGAAGCGCACGATCCATGCCCATCACGGTTCCCGGTACCCCGATCGCAAGCCACCCCTTGCGCGAGCGCATCGGTACCACGTTGCCGTGCGCGTCGAGATACATGTCGCGGGTCGCGCGAAGCGGCGCTTTCTCGCGAAAATCGATGAAGCGCGTGCGCCCGTCGTGCATGCGCACGAGCATGAAGCCCCCGCCGCCGATGTTGCCGCAGCACGGATCGACCACCGCAAGCGCGTACGCAACCGCAACCGCCGCATCGACGGCATTCCCCCCAGCCTTCAAAATATCGATGCCCGCCTGCGAAGCCAGGTGCTGCTCGGTCACGACCATCGCATGGTACGCGGGCGGCCGCGGAGGCGCGGCGGCGGCCGGCGGCACGGCGGATGCCAGCAGTGCGAGCAGTACGAGGGCGGCGATCGGTCTCACGTTTAGACAACCTCCGGTAAAGAATCGGCGTCACGGGTGGTCCGTTCGGGCCTCCCGGCGTAGAATCGAGGGGTATGAGCATCTCCTTCGCCGGATCCAGCGTGCTCTCCGCACCGTCGCAACCGCAGGCGGTGCCGGGCTTCGGCGCGCTCGGCCTGAGCCCGAACGGCACACCGCAGCCAAGCCCCGCGGCGACCACGCCCAGCCCAACCCCGGCGAGTTCATCGAGCAATCCGTACCAGCAGGCGTACGACTCGCTCGCAGCGTGGTCCAGCAACTACCTGCTGCAAGCCATCGAGAGCGGCGCACCGCAGATCCCGCAATACACCGCGGGCGGAACCGCGTCGTCGTTCGCCCAGCTCACCACGCTGCTCGGCGAGATCGCCCCTGCGGTGCAGCAGGGCCTCTATGGCAACGGCACCGGCGTCAACGCGCTGGCATAACAAGATTTCCGCCTCGTCGTGCGAACGACCGCGGCGATGTTCCAATTTCTGCTTGCCTTTACGACCGTGCATCCGCTTGCGCCGGCCGGTCCCCGCGTTACCGTCGATGCGTGCTGGGCGCAACGCGGCTCGGCGCCGTACACCTCGTTCTATACCGACCGTCACGGGAAGCTGCAAAGCATTTACCATCCGCGCGGTCAGGGAACGATCGCCATCTCGTACGTCAACAACGCACCCGAGCCGCTCGTCAGCATCACGTTCGGCTTCGTCGCCAAGGGCTACATGGTGGCCGAGGAGCATGACGTCGGCACGTTTTCGCATGGGGTCGAGATTGCGCACACCTTCGACGTAAGCGACCAGATATTTCCGCTCGGCACCACCCTGCCGAGGTGTGTGGTGCTCTCCGAGCACTATGCCGACGGCGTGCGGTGGGTGAACCCCGACCCACCCCGATTCTAAGCGACCAAGCTGCCCCCGGGCGTGCCAAGACGGGGTAAACCGCCGCGGCCGACGAGGGGCTGTGCGCGTTCCTCCAGAACGGGACACGGTTCATTTATAAGAGCAAACAATACACAATCTAGGAGTAATTGTGCCCGAATCCGTGACCCTTACGGTCGGCGGGCGCACGATGGTCATCGAGACCGGCGAACTCGCGAAGCAAGCAAACGGCTCCGCGCTGGTTCGTTACGGCGACCAAAATGTCGTGCTCTGCGCCGTCACTGCCTCCGACAAACCTCGTGAAGGCATCGACTTTTTTCCCCTTACCTGCGATTTCGAAGAGAAGATGTACGCTGCGGGCAAGATCCCGGGCGGCTACATCAAGCGCGAAGGGCGTCCGCCCGAGCACGCCGTGCTCAGCTCGCGTCAGATCGATCGCCCGATCCGCCCGCTCTTCCCCGAAGGCTTCCACAACGACGTGCAGATCGTCGCGACGGTGCTTTCGATCGATCCGCAACTCGATGCCGACGTGCTCGGCGTATGCGCCGCCGGCGCCGCGCTCGCATTCTCCGACATTCCGTTCGACAAAACCGTCGCTGCGGTGCGCGTCGGACGCGATGAAGACGGCAACTACATCTGCAATCCGTCGCTCGATCAATACGAGACGGGCGGCATGGACATCGTCATCGCCGGCACCGCCGATGCGGTGATGATGGTCGAAGGCGGCGGCAACGAGATCTCCGAGGAAGAGTTCCTCGGCGCGGTCGAGTTCGCACACGCCGAGATCAAGAACATCGTCGCTGCGATCAACAAACTCGCGAAGAAGGTCGGCAAAGCCAAGCGCGAGTTCCCGATCAAAAAGGTGAACGCCGACCTCGACAAGTGGGTTCGCAAAACGTTCGCCAAGGATATCGCGAAGGCCATGCGCATCGTCGAGAAGGGCGAGCGCGAAGAAGCCTTCGACGCGATCACGCGTGAAGAAGCGATCGCCCGCTGCGCCAAAAAAGACGAAGCGATCAAGACGCTGCTCGAAGATCCCGCGTACGCCAAAGACTTCGGCAAGATCATCAAGTCGATGGAAGAGGACGAGCTGCGCGTGATGGTCGTGGACGAAAAAATTCGTCCCGACGGCCGCAAGCCCAACGAAATTCGTCCGATCTGGTCGAAAGTGCATTACGTTCCGCGCGTACATGGTTCGGGCGTTTTCACGCGTGGACAGACGCAGGTCTTCACGGCGGCGACGCTTGGTTCGTCGGGTGACGCGCAGCGTCTCGACGGCATCGTCGCGCTTGAAGACAAGCGCTACATGCACTTCTACAACTTCCCACCGTTCTCGGTGGGCGAAACGCGCCCGATGCGCGGCCCCGGCCGTCGCGAGATCGGCCACGGTCACCTCGCCGAACGCGCGCTCGTTCCGGTGCTTCCGCCGAAGGAAGAGTTCCCGTACACGATGCGCCTGATGAGCGAAGTGCTCGAATCGAACGGCTCGTCGTCGATGGCCTCGGTCTGCGGATCGACCCTCGCGCTCATGGATGCGGGCGTGCCGATCACCGATCACGTTGCGGGCGTCGCGATGGGCTTGATCCTCAAGGGCAAGCAGTACGCGATCCTCACCGACATTCAGGGCCTCGAAGACGCGCTCGGTGAGATGGACTTCAAAGTCGCGGGCACCAAGAAGGGCATCACCGCGATCCAGATGGACATCAAGGTGCAAGGCGTCACGATCGACATCATGCGCGAAGCGATGGCCGAAGCGAAGAAATCGCGCCTCTTCATCATCGGCAAACTCGCCGAGACGATTCCCGCGCCGCGTACCGAACTCTCGAAGTTCGCGCCGCGCATGATCGTCATCAAGATCAACCCGGACAAGATCAAGGACGTCATCGGCCCAGGCGGCAAGGTGATCAACAAGATCATCGCCGAGACCGGCGTCGAGAAGATCGACATCGAAGACGACGGCACCGTGTACATCACCTCGCTCGACGGCGAGAGCGGTGATGCGGCCAAGAAGTACGTCGAGTCGATCACCAAAGACATCGTCGTCGGCGAAACCTATCACGGCGTCGTCACGCGCGTCATCGCGATCGGTGCGTTCGTGCAGATTCTTCCCGGCAAAGAAGGCCTCGTCCACATCTCGCAACTCGCTCCCGAGCGCGTCGCGAAGGTGGAAGATGTCGTCAACGTCGGTGACGAGATCGACGTCAAGGTGATGGAGATCGACGGCCAAGGCCGCGTGAACCTCTCCCGCAAGGCCCTGATGCCTGGCGGCGACACAGGCGACAGCGGTCACCGCGGTGGCGGTGGCCGTGGCAACGGCGAGTTCCGCCCGCGCCGCGACCACGGTGGGCACAACGATCACGGTGGTAATGGCGGTCGTCGCGACCACGGCGACCACGGCGACCACGCTACGCCGCCGGCCGACGCGCCCGGCGCCCCGCCGCAGCGTCGCCGCCGCCGCCCCCCGGGCCGCCACGACGACTAACCGGTCATCCGTGAAGGACAAATCAGGGGCTCGCAGCAATGCGGGCCCTTGATTCGTTTATGCGACAAAAGGAGGAACCATGCGCGTGAACTGGCTCGCGATCGTGGTGAGCGCGATCGTCTTTTTCGCTTTCGGCGGCCTGTGGTACGGCGTGCTCTTCAAGAGCGCGTGGGCGGCGGCAGTGAGTGTCGGCATGACCTCGCCCCCTGGGATGGGCGGCACCTACCAGTACGTCGTGGCCGTGCTCATGGCGTTCTTCGCCGCGTACGGAATTGCGCGCATCTTCAGTTGGCGCGGTAACGTGGATGTCGGCCGGGGCGCCTTCATCGGCCTCTCGATGGGCCTGCTGATCTACGGCAGCATGACCTGGATGACGTACGCGTTCGAGCAGCGTGGACCCATGCTCGGCTGGATCGACATCGGCTACGTGGCGATCGGCATGGCGATCATGGGCGCGATCATCGCCGCATGGAGACCGAAGAACGCATAATCCTGACAGCGGCTGTCATATATGGCCAGCTAAGCTCGGGGTACAGACCAAACCCCGAGCTTTTTCATGAGGAGCCCTTCCATGGCCGCAGCTTCCACCTCGAGCGCCACCGCGATCACCGGCGTCGATCTGATCGGCGCGATCGTTCCCGACATCAAAGCCGCGCTCGCATAC
The DNA here is from genome assembly GCA_027452165.1 of Vulcanimicrobiota bacterium. GTDB lineage: Bacteria > Vulcanimicrobiota > Vulcanimicrobiia > Vulcanimicrobiales > Vulcanimicrobiaceae > REEB354. Next base: position 104,828 of record DAIDGX010000024.1, read on the forward strand.
TACCGCGACGCGCTCGGCCTTATCCCAACCTCGCCGGATGACGGCAACGGTGCCGAGTTCACCTTCAACGACGGCGTGACGTTCGGGCTGTGGCAGCCCGACGAGGCGATGCCACCGCACTTCAGCGTGATGTTCCGCGTCGCCGACGCGCGTAAAGCCGTCGAAGAGTTGCGTGCGCGCGGCGGCGAGTTCATGGACATTTTCGAATCGCCCGTCTGCTACATGGGCATCGGCAACGATCCCGATGGCAACCGCGTCATCATCCACGAACGCAAGCCGCACGGCGACGAATCCGTACCCCACCATCCGCGCAGCGCGACGAGCGTGAACGGCGCCGATATGTACGGCTTCTTCGTCAGTGACGTACAGCGTTCGCTTACGTACTATCGCGACGTGCTCGGCCTGACGCCGACCGAGATCGACGAGCAGGCGCGCGGCGCCGAGTTTACGCTCGCCGATGGCAGCACGTTCGGCTTCTGGTGCCCGCCCGATCGCGGCAAAACGTCGGGCGGCTTCACGATGTTCGCCGTCGCCGATGCGAACGCGAAGATCGCCGAACTGCGCGAGCGCGGCCTCGCGATCAGCCCCGCGATGGAGACGCCCGTCTGCCACATGGCCTTCGTCGAGGACCCGTTCGGCAACACGACGATCATCCACCAGCGCAAGTAAGCCCGATTCCGATCCGGCCTCGCAAATGCCAGTATTCTAGACATTATCCCGATTAATGGCTAGAATACTGGCATGGCCAGAACGACCGCCGTGCTGCTCCCGCGCCTTCAGCGCCGCTTGGAAAAGCTCGGCGAACGCCTCCGCGCGGCGCGGCAGCGTCGCGGGCTTCCGGCTGCGCTCGTCGCGGAGCGCGCGGGCATGTCGCTCATGACGCTGCGCGGGATCGAGAAGGGTCGACCGGGAGCGACGCTCGGCGGGTACGCCGCCGTGCTGCACGTACTCGGCCTCGACGCGGATCTCGATGCGGTGGCGGCGGCAGATCCCCTCGGGCGCGAGCTCCAAGACGCACACCTCAAGCGCCGACAGCGAGCATCGACCCGATGATCGGGCGCGAGATCGCCGTCTACGCCGATTGGTCGGCAGATCGCGCCCCAGCCCGTCTCGGAACTTTGCAAAGCCGAACCGGGCGAAACACCGAGATTTTCTCGTTCGCATTTGCCGACGACGCCCTCGACGATCCGCGCCTCAAACGGCAGCATCTCGATCCCGACATCGCGCTCTTTCCCGGACCTCAATATCCGCGCGACGACCGCGCGCTCTTCGGCATGTTCGCTGACTCGTGCCCCGATCGCTGGGGACGACGTTTGATCGATCGGAGCTTCGCGCGCCGGCGGCGTGCTGGAGAACTTCCGTCGAGCGCGCGCCCGACGGAGTCCGATTATCTTCTCGGCGTGCACGACGCGTTTCGATCCGGCGCGCTGCGCTACAAGCTCAATGATGAGGGCGCGTTTCTTGCAAACGATCTGCCCGATGCGGCTCCTCCGTTCGTACGTCTGCGCGAACTCGAGGCTGCGAGCCGGGCGCTGGAGCGCGATACCGATGACGATCCGCAACTCGACGAGCAGCTGCAGTTGCTGCTCGCTCCGGGCGCATCGCTTGGCGGCGCTCGACCGAAAGCGAGCGTCTGCGATCCGCAAGGAAACCTTTGGATCGCGAAGTTTCCGAGTCACAACGATCGCTACGATACCGGAGCGTGGGAGTATGTCACCCATCGACTCGCCGGGCGCTGCGGTATTCGCGTTGCGGAGGCTCATGCACGGCGCTTCGGTGATGCCGGACACACGTTTCTCGTTCGGCGCTTCGATCGCGATGGACCGGCGCGACGGATCCACTTTGCGTCGGCGATGACGCTGACGGGCCATACGGACGGCGAACCCGCAACGTACCTCGAACTTGCCGACGTGATCGCCTCACAAGGTGCCGAAACGAAGAGCGATCTTCTCGAGCTGTGGACGCGCATCGCTTTCAACGTCATGGTCTCCAACACGGACGATCATCTGCGCAACCATGGTTTTCTCCTGACGCCGAACGGTTGGCGCCTCGCGCCTGCGTTCGACATGAACCCCAACCCCTCGGGCATCGGGCTCGCGCTCGATATCGACGAGAGCGACAACGCACTCGATATCGACCTCGTGCGATCGGTGGCAGAGTACTTTCGCGTCGGCGACGCAAAGGCGATCCTCGCGCGCCTCAAAGAACACATTTCGGCGTGGCGCGAGGTCGCGCGGGACCTTGGCTTATCACGAGGAGAGCAAGATGCAATGGAGCCAGCGTTTCGCCGATGACTCTACGATGAGTACTGACGCGATTCTCGTTACCGGTGCTTCGACCGGAATCGGCCATGAAACGGCATTCCTTCTTGCGCAGCGCGGGTACACCGTGTTCGCGGGCGTGCGTAAAGAGGGCGACCGTGAGGCGCTCGAAGCCGAGCACCCGAACATCCGGCCGATCATTCTCGACGTCACCGTCCCCGCCGACGTCGCGCGCGCGATCGAGACTATTCGCGAATCGGGCGCGACGTTGCGCGGGCTCGTGAACAACGCGGGCATCGCGGTTGCGGGTCCGCTCGAATTCCTACCGCTCGAATCGCTGCGCCATCAATTCGAAGTCAACGTGTACGGACCGATCGCGATGGCGCAGGCGGCGCTTCCGCTACTACGTGAGACGCAGGGCCGCATCGTGGTGATCGGTTCGATCGCGGGGCGCATCTCGGCACCGTTCGTCGGCCCGTACAGCGCGTCGAAATCCGCGATCGCATCGCTCACCGACGCGATGCGCATGGAACTCTCGCCAAGCGGCATTCGCGTGAGCCTGCTTGAGTTCGCCGCCGTGAAGACGCCGATCTGGGCGAAGGGGCGACGCGGCAAAGACGAGCTCGTCGCGAAGATGCCGCCGCAAGCGATGACCTATTACGGCAAGATCGTCAACGCCGTCGTCGCGCAGACCAAGCACGAAGAAAAGGTCGGCATGGAGCCGCGCGTGATCGCCGAGACCGTACTCCACGCACTGACCGACGCAAAGCCGCGTGAACGCTACGTCATCGGTCGTCAAGCAAAAATTCAACGCGTCGTCGCGGCGCTGCCGGCACGCACGCGCGATCGTCTCATCAAGAAGGCGATGGGGCTAGACTGAGTGTTCCTATTGACTCCATGTGCTGCAATGAGCGCATGATCGACCGTGAGATCGTCCTCGAATCCGAGGGCGTGCGCCTCGAACCGCTGCATTCGCGCCATCTATCTCAGATCGCGCGCGTCGGGAACGACCCCGCGCTCTGGGAATTGACCTACGGCGCGAACCCGTTCACGAACGACGCCGATACCACGCGTTGGTTTGCGGATGCGACGTGCACGCAGAACACGCTCGCCTTCGCGATCTTCGACCTGCACACGGGTGAGATCGCGGGCTCAACGCGCTATCTCGACATCCAACCCGTCAATCGCAAACTCGAGATCGGCTACACGTTTCTCGGGCGACGCTTCTGGCGCACGCACGTAAATACCGAGTGCAAGTATCTGCTCTTTACCTATGCCTTCGAGACATGGGGCGCGCAGCGCGTGCAGCTCAAGGGCGAAGCGATCAACGTGCGCTCGCGCAATGCGATGGAACGCATCGGCGCTACGTACGAAGGCACGCTGCGTTCGTTTCGCGTCAAACCTGATACGGGCGAGATTCGCGACACCTCGTTCTACAGCGTGATCGCACCGGAATGGCCGCGCGTGAAGGCTATGCTCGAGGGCCGAATCCGCGGTAGCCGCGCAACGGGATGAGTTGCGCATCGATCATCGTTTTGGCGACGAGCGGCAGACGTTGGAGTTCTGAACGGGCGCTCTCGACCGACTCCGCCTCCATCATCAGACACGCACCCGGTACATCGTCGCGGCTCCACGCCGAGCGAACAATACCCTCGGCGTAGAGACGGCGTAACGCTTCGGCCTCGTCGTCGAGCAACGCTGCAAACTGGGTGTCGGTGAAGGCTTCGGTGCGACGGCGCAGGACGGCGAGTATCTGCATGCTATGCGTAATATGACGGGAACATGCGCCGATCATCCGCCTCGATGATGTCGATGATGGTTTCGAGTTCGGGGTGCAATGCGAGCGTCTCGCGGTAATACTCGGCGAAGAACGCTGGATCGTGCGTATGCTTCGGCTTGATGCGGCGCAGGGTTTGGTTGAGCGCCGGGTACTGCGAAGGATCGGTGTGCTCGCGCAGCCAGGCCGCAACCTCGGCCTCGGTACCGGCGCGCGCGACGGCGTCACGCAGCTCCGCCACGGGAACACCGATGCGCTCTAAGACGAAGGTGGAGATGCCCTTTATCGGCCCGGCATCGATCACGTATTCGCCGGGATGGCCGCCCGGCAGCATGGCACGCAGTTTGTCGATGGTGCGCGGCATCAGCATCAGGCCGTCGAGTTCGTCGTAGCAACTGCGCGGTGGGCGCGTCCGTAGGTCGAGCGGTTCCATACCGACATTAGTCGCGGCGGGCGGAACCGGGGCCTGCTTCCGCGTAGTTGCACCTTACCATGCCGTTCGATACGTTGCGCGCGTACGTCGATGCGCTGCGCCGGGCAGGCGAGCTGCACGTCATCAGCGCCCCCGTCGATCCCTACCTCGAAATCGCCGAGATCACCGACCGCGTCGTTAAGGCCGGTGGCCCCGCACTGCTCTTCGAGAACGTGAAGGGGTCGAAGTTTCCGGTCCTCACCAACCAATTCGGCTCGCAACGCCGCATGGCGATGGCCTTCGATGCCAAGCGCTTGGACGATGTCGCCGCGCGCTTACGCACGCTGATCGACCTCTCGCCGCCGGGGCCGTCGCTCGGCGAGAAGCTCGAGACGCTCAAACGTTTTGCGCCGCTTGCAAACGCGCTGCCGAAGATCGTGCGCGAAGGCTCGTGCCAAGACGTGGTGATCCGCACCCCCGATCTCACCAAACTGCCGGTGCTCACCACCTGGCCGATGGATGGCGGGCCGTTCATCACGCTGCCGCTCGTCATCACGAGCGATCCCAAAACCGGGCGGCCGAACGTCGGCATGTATCGCATGCAGCGGTACAACGCACGCGAGACCGGCATGCACTGGCAGCGCCACAAGCAGGGCCGCGCGCACGCGCAAGCCTGGGGCGACAAGATTCCGGTCGCTGTCGCAATCGGCAGCGATCCGGCGCTCACCTATGCGGCCACCGCGCCGTTGCCGCCGGTGCTCGATGAGTTCGCGTTCGCCGGGCTCCTGCGCGGGAAACCGGTTCGCCTGGTGAAGGCGAAGACGATCGACGTGAAGGTGCCCGCCGACGCTGAGTTCGTGTTGGAAGGGTACGTCGATAACACCGACCTGCGCACCGAGGGGCCGTTCGGCGATCATACGGGCGTGTACAGCTTGGCCGACCGCTTTCCCACCTTCAAGGTGACGTGCGTGACGCATCGGCGCAATCCGATCTACGCCGCGACCGTCGTCGGAAAACCACCGATGGAGGATGCGTGGCTTGGCAAGGCCACCGAACGCCTCTTTTTGCCGCTGTTGCAGATGGTGCTCCCCGAAGTCGTCGATATGAATCTGCCGGTGGAAGGCGGCTTCCACAACCTCGCGATCGTGTCGATCAAAAAGCAGTATCCCGGCCACGCCAAAAAAGTGATGAACGCGCTCTGGGGACTCGGTCACATGATGATGCTCACGCGCATGCTCGTGATCGTCGATGCCGACATCGACGTGCAAGACACGCGTAGCGTTGCCTGGTTTGCCTTGAACAACCTTGCGCCGGAGCGCGACGTCGTCATGATGCCCGGCCCGGTGGACGATCTCGATCACGGCTCGTACAGCGTTGCGTACGGCACGAAACTCGGCATCGACGCCACGCGTAAGGGCGCAAGCGAAGGATATGTACGCGAGTGGCCGCCCGATATCGTGATGGACGGCAAAACCAAAGCGCTGGTGGATAAGCGCTGGAGAGAATACGGACTGGACCGCATCGGCAAGCTGCTCGTACCCGACGACTGGTCGGGGCAAGGGCCACGAGCCTTCGAACGGTTGCGCCGTGGTTAAGCTCTTCTTGAAAGAGATCCGCATCGAACATACCCTCTTTGCGTTGCCGTTCGCCTACGTCGGCGCGGTGCTCGCGGCGCGCGGCATGCCGTCGTGGTGGGCGCTCGTGTGGATCACGCTTGCCGTTTTTGGCGCGCGTACCGCCGCAATGGCGGCCAATCGCTACTTCGACCGCGACATCGACGCGCGTAACCCGCGCACCGCACGACGTGCGCTTGCGAGCGGCGCGCTTGCCCCCGCCGTGATGCTGTGGGCGATCGCACTCGGCTTTGCATTGCTGCTCGTCGCCGCGTGGATGCTCAACCCGCTCTGCGTGAAACTCATGCCGGTTGCCGCGCTCGGCGTCCTCGTCTATCCGCTCTGCAAGCGCTTCACGTGGCTCGTGCATTTCGTGCTCGGAGCCGTCGATGGGCTCGCGCCGCTTGGTGCGTATATCGGCATCACCGGCCGCGTGAGCCCAAGCGCAATCTTCCTGTTCCTCGCCGTCACCGTGTGGGTGGCCGGATTCGACGTCGCCTATGCCCTTATGGATCTCCCGACCGATCGCGAGCAGGGTATCAACTCGGTGCCCGCACGCTTCGGCGAACGCAGCGGGCGTTGGTTGCCGATCGCCCTCCACGTGGTCATGGCCGTATTCCTCGCGTTCACCGGCATCCTCGGCGACGCGGGTTGGCCATACTACGCGGGCGTGCTCGCCGCGGTGGCGGTGACCCTTTACGAGAACCGGTTATACGGCCTTGCCGAGAACGTCTTCGTGCTCAACGAACGCATTTTTACGGGCAACATGCTCTTCTCGGTCGCCTTCCTCGCAACGACTGTTGCGGGATATATCGTACGATGATCTCGCGCGCGCACTTTCTGTATGCAGGCCTCGCGACGGGAATCGCGCCGGCCTTTCCACAAGCCGGCGTGTTGCAGCAATCGTCGATCGGTGTAAACGTACCCTTGACGGGTCAATACGCCCCGTACGGAGCGCAGATCGTGGCAGGCGTGCAGGCCGCCGTCAATGAGACCAATCGCTACAATTCGACGCTAACGCGCGCGTGGGGCGTGCGCACGTTCGACGACCGCAACTCCGGCACCGTCGCAAGCTCGAACGTGTTCGTCGCCGCCTCGGACCCGAGCGTGGTCGGCATGGTAGGCGATCTTACCGCCGATGTGACGCTTGCGGCGCTCCCGCAATACGCCAACGCAAATTTTGCGATCGTGGTCCCGAGCGTCACGGCCGACGTCATCACCGCGCGCGGTTACCGCAACGTGTTCCGCCTTCCGACGAGCGACACGAACGAAGGCATTCTCCTTGCGCGCGCGCTGCTCGATAAGCACAACGGCACGAACGTCGTCGTGCTCGTGGTCGGCAGCGATTACGGTGCCGACGTGGCGAACGCGTTCATCGCCCAAGCCAAGGCACAACACCATACGGCCTCGCTCGTCACACTCGATGCGAACGAAGACCCGAAGAACTCGGCTGCGGTCGCGGTCGAACGTCATCCCTCGTTTGTTTTCCTGGCGGGCAAGCCCGAGGCGCTCGGCCCCGTCGCGACGACGATGCGCACGATGGGTTACACCGGTCCGTTTGCGGCGAGCGATGCGTTTTACACGGATCAAACCACGACGGCGTACGGGAAGGCGCTCGACGGAATGCTGGTTGCGTCGTCGCTCGCGCCGCTCGATCGTGTGCCGTCGGTCGCAGCGTATCTGCGCGACTTCGAGAACGACGTGGGCACCGTTAGCGCGTTCTCTGCCTATGGCTATGCCGCCGCGCAACTGATCATGCAGGCATCTGGCCGCATCAACGCCACGACCCGATTCCAAGTCCTCACCGAGCTCCAGCAGGGAGGCTCGTACAATCTGCTCGTCGGCCAGTACACCTTCAACTTCGCCGGAGACGCGACCGTACCGAACGTCTATCTCTTCCGCGTCACTTCCGGCGGCTTCGTTTACGACCGCCCGGCAATCGTTTCGGGATTCGTCGTGTGAGCGTGCGGTGCTACGCGCCGCGCCGCGAAAGCTCGTCTTCGGGCACGATGCGTACGCGATGTGGTACCGGCGCTTTTGTCAGCGGCGCCGCATCGGTATCTTCGAGCGCAACGCAAAACCGCAGACGCCATGAGCCGAGCGTGATCGCGAAATTGGTTCCGAAAATCTCCATCATTGTTTAGGCCTCCACGCGCCGCCACTGCCACACGGCGAGCGCTCCGTAGATTGCGAGAAGTGCGCACACCGCCGCGAAGCGTGGTGCGAAGGATGGGTCTGCGACCGAGAGGCTTCCGGTCGTCACCACGGTGTCCGCTGGACCGAAGCTTGCGTAGGTAAGCGGAATCGCGCGCATGATCGTCCATGCGATATCATGCACCGCGTTACCGACGATCGAACCCCCAAGGGAACTCGATCCGAGGCTCATGATCACAAGCAGGACCGGCCACGAAAGCCCGAGCACGGCCCCGTAGTTGCGGCGCATCGATGCCGTCGCTGCAGCCAGGAGCGCGTACCACGCGAGCGGCAAGCCCACGCTCATCATCAGCGCGTAGAACGAAAGCCCATCAAACTCGTAGTGCGGTAGTTGAAAGAGGGCCTGCACCGCGATTGCGGCCACGATGGCCATCCCGCCGGAGGCGAGGACGCCGACCGCGTCCGCGCCCATCGTCTGTATTGCCATAGCGACGCGTCCGATGGGTTTGGTGAGCGAGATCTCCAGGTGCCCGGCATTCTCGCGAGCGAACGGGGCACCGAGGATCGTCGCAACGATCAGGGCCACGAGCTCGGCGAATCCGATCAAGAAGAAGAACGGCGTCGGCGCGTTCGTGTACACGGTTGTCGTCGTAAACTTCCCGTCGGTCGATTTTTGCACGCTCAGGCTGCCGAAGAGCACGCTGCTCACGTGCTCGTGAGGACCGGCAGGTTGGGTGACGACAATTTTTTCGCCTTCATAGCCGTGATTGTCGATGACGACACGCTCGCCTCGTGGTGAGATCAAGGTGGTGCGCACCGTTCCGTCGGGAAGCGTGCTCACGGTTTTTTTCGTACCCGCCTGCGTCTTGACGTCATTGATGATGGTATCCACCGTCGTTAGGTGAGCGACGCTTAGCCGTACGATGGCGGCGAGGAAAAACATGACCGCAAGCGCGATTGCGATACCGCGCAGCGCATTTCGCACGCGCAGCCATTCAACGTAATTCATTTGATAGCTCCCTCGACGACGTCGGCCGTCGTTTCTTGCGGCGCAACCGCGTACAAGAAGATGTCTTCGAGATTGAGATCGACGATGCGCACACCGGTCCCGCCGAGCGCTTCAAGCTTTGCAACGAACTCGGCAGAATCGTTCGAGACGAGCAGGCGTACGATGCGTCCGCTGCGATCGACACGCAAGATGCGCCCGTCCCGGGATATCCCGTTGAGCGAAAGAGCTTCCGACGGGAAGATCGCCTCAACGATCTTGCGGCCGGCCTTGAGGTCGTCCACCGCACCCTCGAGCGCCAGATTACCGCGATCGATCACGGCGATTCGCTCCGCGGCGCGTTCGACTTGACCGATTTGATGCGAGGAAAAGATCACCGTAGCTCCGCGTGCCGACTCGTTGATGATCAAGTTCAGCACGTGGCGTTGGTTGATCGGATCGAGCCCGCTCGTCGGTTCGTCGAGAATCAACAGGTCCGCTTTGCGCGCGATCGCAAGCGCGACCATCGTCGCCGTGCGCATGCCTTTCGAGAGCGCGCGCGTCTTCTTGCGCGGATCGATGTTGAATTGTGCAAGCAACTCGTGCGCGTGCTTCACCTCGAACGACGCATAGGCACGGCGCTGCATCTCGACGTGCTCGGCAACCGTCATCCAGTCGTAGAGCACGCTGCGCTCGGGCACGTAGGCAATCGTATCGAACTTTGCCGGCGTGAGCGGCTGGCCGTCGTACGCGATGCTGCCCGATGTCGGCCGCGCGAGGCCGAGCATGCATTTGAAGGTCGTGGTCTTACCCGCGCCATTTGGGCCGAGCAGGCCGAAGACGCAGCCTTCGGGCACGTCGATCGACAGGTCGTTGACCGCGGTGTACGGTCCGTACGTTTTGCGAAGATGGGAAATCGTGACGATGCTCATGGTTGCTCCGTAAACCAGCGATCGATCGATTCGGTGACGAGCGCTTGCACGTCGTCGGCCTTCAGGCCGATGGATTTTGCTTCGCGCACCGCGGCGTCAACGACGTCGCGAGCCACGTCGCGGGCGGCCGCTTTGGTCGAATCGGCGGCGCCGTTACTTTTGACGAAGGAGCCGCGTCCGGGCGCGGTGTCGATCACACCGTCACGCTCGAGTTCGCGATACGCCTTCGCGACGGTGTTCGGGTTGATTGTCAGGTCGAGCGCGAGCTGCTTGACCGTCGGAAGCTGCTCGCCGGTCCCCAGAATACCCAAGGCTACCGAGCGCTTGATCTGCTCGATCACCTGCAGGTAGATGGGCACCCCGCTACGCGGGTCAACCGTGAGTACCACCGGCATGGCGGCTAGAACTTCGGGCCCCAGCCTTGAAACAGCGGCGCTGCGGCCTGCTGCGGAATACGCACGCGCGATTCCCGGGTGGCTTCGTCGCCAGGACGGCTGATGAAACGGGTCATGGTTGTGTTGTCCTTCCGTACTTCATACCAATACGCTGTCGTACTAGTACACTAGTACAATAGAGCTTTCTGCATGCTCCGTCAAGAGGGCCCGTCGGGACCTGAGAAATGCGCACGGACCGCAGCAGTTGTCCCGCCATCATCATCGTCCGAAAAGCGACCCACGGTCATTGCAAGGGCCGTGCATTTTCGGACCGATCAACGCGCTCCTCAATAGCATTGCGCACGTCCGTTTTCACGAAATCATCGCCCTTAAACAGCAACGGTGCATCTTGCGCGATCGCGGTAACGTAGCTACAGCAATCACCGAGGTTTAGACCGGCTTCGTGATAGCCCTTACCGTAAAACGTGTACGCTTCGCCGGCCCGCTGCGCTTCGTCTTCGCCAAATGCGAATACGCGTACATCGAACTCACGTAGAAAAAGCTCGAGATCTAAGATGCCTTGAGGCCCCGCTTTCGCTCGCATGACGACGGCACACTCAAACGCGGTAAAGGCACTCACCCCAAGGGTCTGCGCGCTTCGCAGCGCGTGATAATAATCAGCGGCATCGTCCTCATCCATGAGCATCGCGACGATCGCCGACGTATCCAGAATAATCACGCGTCGAACGTACCGCGCTCGCCGTACCCAAGAATGTCGTCGACGGGGCGTGGGTCACGATCGTGGCCGCGGCGAGCGCGCACGCGGGCTTGGATTCGGGCAATCGCAGCCTGACGCGGATCCGATAGCGCCTTGAGACGGGCGGCACGTTCACGCAAGGCGGCGGTGACGGCGGCGGTAATGGACTCGCCGGTGCGCGCTGAAATCTCGCGCGCGAGCGCCTCGGCTTCGTCATTCTTGATGTTGAGGGCCATGACCATATCCTACCCGAAAAGCATCAATTCAACAATGCCACACAATATTTATTCCATTCCACCATGATTCCGTGATGGCGTTCTTCGCGATTCGGCGGGTCGGCACGTACCAAAGACCAGGGGTTTTCCCGGATGGCCGGGGGCATGGGCCTTAGGTACCATGAGGCACACCAGAGATTCGCTCACGGAAAGGTCATCGCGATGCTCGACCAGGCTCTCGTCTGGAACACCGACATCAATCTGCAGGTCACGTCGCTTACGGCTCGGCTGCGCGACTTTGCGGGCATCGGCGACCGCGCGGCGACCCTACACGTGAGCGATCTCTGGGGAAGCTCCGATCCGGCCGACGTGATCCTCGCCGCGCACCAGTGGGTGCTCGATGGCGAGCACATGAGCTACGAGGCCGCGGTCCGCTCGACGCGCTTACGCTTCGAACTCGCTCCGCTGGTCGATGCGCTCGGCACGGTGGTGGGCGTGTGCGGCCGCGCCGTGGAGTTGCAGGCCGCCTCGATCGATCCGCGCGCCATGAACGCCGCCGAGCGCACGATCGGCATGGGGACCTGGTACGAGGATCTTCGCACGGGGATCGTGACGATCTCCGAGGGCCTCGCCGGTATGCTCGGGACGCCGCGACACACGATGCACCTCGATATCCGGGCCTACGACCATCCAGAAGATCACGCTCGGGTCCTACGCACGCTCGCGGACTACGACGGCGAGGATGGCTACGCGTCCGATCACCGCATCCTCTGCGCCGACGGCCGCGTGCGTGCCGTGCGCGAACGCGTGCGTACGGTCTACGACGACCGGGGCGTTGCGATCGCCCGCGTCGGCACATTACTCGACATCAGCGATCTCAAGGAACGCGAAGCGCATCTCTCGGAACTCGCGCTTTGCGACGCGCTCACGCGACTGCCCAACCGTACCGCATTCGAGGAACGGCTCGAGTCCGCGATCGCGCGCTGTTCGCGCAACGAGCGGCGCTGTGGCGTGCTCTTCATCGACCTCGACGGTTTCAAGATGCAGAACGACCGGCACGGCCACGCGTTCGGCGATCGCATCCTGATCGGCGTCGCCGATCGCCTCTCACGCCACGTGCGCGCCTCGGACACGGTCGCACGCTTCGGCGGCGACGAGTTCGTGGTGCTGATCGACGACCTCTATACCGACGACGCTGCCGTCGATGCGGCACGCAAAATTCTGCGAAGCCTCGACGACCCGTTCAGCGTCGATGGAACGACGGTGAGCATCCGCGCGAGCATCGGCGTTGCCACGTACCCCGGCAGCGGGGCCACCGCGCGTGACGTAATGGAACGCGCCGATCACGAGATGTACGTGGTCAAGCGCAACGGCGGCTGCGGGGTCAAACTCGCGGCACAGAAGGAAACTGCACGCGAGGCCACTGAGAAGCGATTGTGCCAAACCCCCTCTTCGACGGAGCCGCATCGCTTCGTCACCCTCGAGAGCGTCTTGCGTTCGTCCTAACGCTCGTCTTTGCGCTCCCGATCGCGTATGCGATCGGGCGCGTGATCCACCAAGATATCGGGCCGCCCGAAGTGGCGCTCTTCATCGTGATCGCGATGCTCTATGTCACGCTCGCACGAGGGCGCCTGATCGGCTCGTCGGTGATGATTCACGAAGCGCAATACCCGCGCGTGTTCGCGATCGTCAAAAACGTGTGCTTGCGTCTCGAATTGCCGATGCCGCTCATCTTCGTGCGCGAGGACAATTTCGTGCCGGCGGTCGCCTTGGGTTTCGGGGAACCCTACGCGCTCGTGCTCTCGAGCCACTGGATCGAGACCTTCACCGACGACGAACTCGCGTTTTCGATCGGCCGCGAACTCGGGCACATCGCTGCGGGGCACACGCGCTACCTCTCGCTTTTGAGCGTGAACGGCAACGAGAACGCGCTCGTTTCGATCGTCTTCGGTGGATGGTTGCGCACCTGCACCTACACTTGTGACCGCATCGGGCTGCTCGCATGCGGATCGCTCGACGCCGCGATTCGCTCGATCGCGATTGCGTCGTTTCACGAGTTCGGCCGGCACGTGAACACCGGACAGTTCATCGAACAGGGCCGCGAGGTTGCAAGCGACAGCGTCTTGCGTTGGGGCGAGTGGCTTGGATCCGAACCGTACGCCACGCGGCGCATCGCCGCGATGGACGACTTCATGCGCTCGCCGGCGTTCGCGCAGGCGTCCGCGTGGTATGCTCGCGAGGTCGTCGAAACGCCGGCTACCGCGACGGCCGGCAGCGGTGTGGTGACGCGCGCCGACTGTGCCGGGTGGTGGCGACGCGTATGGGCAGTAACGATCGACCTCGTCGTCGTCAGCACCCTTGTGCTTGCGTTCACCGCGCAGACGCATCAGCAACTGCAACCCGTCACAACCACCGTCGTCTCGACCGACAAGAACGGCAAGACGACCAAGACGATGAAGACCGTCGAAGAGCCCGTCGTCACCCCTGGCATCGTTTCGACCGGCAGCGATGGCGTCGTGCGCTTCGGGATCGCGCGCATCGACAACGCCGGGCTCCATCTCGATCTCGCCGACACGCCACTGGGCCATTTCGTCGAACGCGTGACGAGTTTCGCGGGCAATTCAACCCTCTTTTACACCGCGGTCTATCTTTGGCTGCTCGTCGGTCTTGCCGGGCAGAGCTTCGGTATGATGATCCTGGGCTTGCGCGTGGTAACGACCGACTATAAGACGCCGGGTCTTGGACGCGCGTTTGCGCGCTACGCGATCGGGCTCGTTCTGTGGTGGTTAATCCTCCCGCTGAGCCCATTCATGCGTCGCGTCATGCTGCACGATCGCATCTCGGGTACGCGTTTGATCCGCGCCGAACGCATCATGGCGCGCGCTGCGCGCGCGGTTACGCCCTCACCGGCTACGCCGGCGCCGATTGCGCGGTGAGCCCGAGGGCGTTCGAGAGCCGGCTCAGGTAGTTGTTCAAGCCGATCGTCGCGAGGATCTCCACGACCGCGCCCGGGGCGAAGTGCTCGTGCAACGCCATCGCGAGATTGGGCGGCAAAGCGCGCGGTTCGCGCGTAAGCGCAACGGTCGCAGCAAGCGCAGCGCGCTCCGCATCGCTAAAGAGCGGGCTTCGCGCGTAGTCGCCAAGCGATGCAAGCGTCGCGGTGTCGATGCCCAGATGCTGCGCGATCTCTTCGTGCACGCAGGTGCAGTAGTCGCAGGCATTTAGCCAGCCGACCATAAGCGCGATCAGTTCCTTGACGCGCCGTTCCACGCTATCGCTCTCGTTGAGCGCGCGTACGTGCGCGGCGAGCGTGCGCGAGAGTTCGGGCTGCGCTGCGAGCGCCTCGAACAACGAACCGTATGCCATCGCTTAGGCGGGTTGCTGCGGCGAACTGAAGTGGCTAAACGCTGCATCCGCACGCAGTGCCGCGAAACGCGGGTCGTTCTCGATCGCAAGCCACGCAAGATGTCCCTTCAGCCCGCGAAGCAGTTGCAGTGCGATCGAGCGATCGCCCACGGCGGCGGCGGCAGCGGCGAGATCGGTCGGATCGACGCTCTTCTCGTGCGCACTTGCAAAGGCGAGTTGCGCGCGCGCGGCGCGCATATGGTGCTGCAGCGCGAAGACGTGCGCGAGAAGCGCCGCCGCTTCGGGGCGATTCCCCGCCTCGATTGTCCCGTAGCGTTTGAAGGCGTCGATCGCGCGAGCGTAGTTGCCTTCGGCTTCGTAGGCTTCGCCGATCGTCGTCAAAACATCGGTGCGATGCGGATCCAAATCGAGCGTTTGGCGCGAGTAGGCAATGGCCTCGTTGAAGCGATGGTCGAGATAGGCAGCCGACCCGAGCCAGTCGGTGGTTGAGACCGAGAGCGGGTCGAGATTCGCGGCGGTCTGCAGTTGGTGGAACGCCTCGTGCATGCGTCCACGGTACAACAGCGCGACGCCGTACCATTCGTGCGCCGGTCCGTACGACGGGTCGAGTTGAATCGAGCGCTCGAGTTCATCGATCGCGTCACCCTGACGATGCATGTCGAGCGCGATCAAACCAAGCGATGCATGCGCTTCAGCGCAGTTCGGATCGATCGCGAGGGCTTTCTCGGCGTAGCTACGCGCCCGCGCGAAATACACGGTCTGCGGCAGCGTGCCGTAACGATAGTCGCCCATAATCGCGTTGGCTTCCGAGAGCGCCGCGTAGCCGCGTGCGTCGCGCGGATCGGTGTCGATCACTTGCGCGAAATAGGCTAGGCTCTTCTCCACGCCGCTACGCGTGCGCAGATTCCAATAATAGCGGCCGATTTGGTAGAGGCGGGAGCCGTTGGCCGACAGGTGCGGTACGCTCGTACGATGAGCGGCCGCCGCCGTGAGCGCTAGGCCAAGCACGACGAGCGCAAGGCTCGCCGCCACCGCAAGCACGCGCAGTCCGTAACGCGCCGGCTTGCGTATCACGCGCGGTTGCGCAAGCGGAACGTCTTCGAGCTTGCGTACCTCTTCGACGAAACGGTACCCGCGACGCGGCACCGTCTCGATCGCGTCGCGCCCCCACGTTGCACGCAGCATCTTGCGCAGCACGTAGATGTTCTGCGCGAGATTTGCTTCTTCGACGAAGCCCTCGGGCCAGATGCGATCGAGCAGCGCGCCTTTGGCGAGCACGTCGCCCGGATGCTCCACAAGCGCGAGCAACGTCTCCACGACCTTCGGACCGAGCGCGACGGGCGCGCCTTCGTGAAGGAGTAAGAGACGCTCGACGTCGAGCTGGAACGGGCCGAACTCGTAAACGCTCATGGTGATCTACCGGACCTCTCCCGAGTAACGTTAGCCTATGTACGCTGACCGTGCTCGCCGGTTTCGGCCGGGTGGCGGGCAGCTCTACCCGATACCTGTTCGTTCACGGCGGCCAAGGCTCCCCATCCCCGGCGCCTCGATCCGCGGCTGGACGGTCCGGCCAGGAGGGCCGCCCCTATCGCAAGCGAGGGACCCTGGGCGAACGTGACCACCCGGAGCCCTAGGCCGGATTCGCCGCCGGCGGGCTGCGACGCTTGTCGCTCGATTTCGAAAGCGGACGCAAAGCAACCGGATTTGCAACTGAATCGCTTCATCGTTATGTACGTGCTGCGCACGGCTACGACACGTAAACGCGCTTATCGCGCGTAGTACGAATGGCCCATCGCATGACGTTTTTTTACGCATTCGTGTCACAAAACGTGTGAAACAAAACGCATAGATACACCGTAATGCAGAGTGTACAGTGACTTACGGATCGAGCAATGTTGCAGCGCGATTCGCTACGGAAGGAAAAGATTTTGAATACGCCCTCGCAGTCGAAAGCCGTCGAAGAGCCAGAACGCGAGCCCGTCGTTTCGTTCACGCGCGTGATCGAAATTGCACCGAGCAGCTCGTCGTTCGGCGGCTGGGGACCGAAGGTCGTCGGTCTCACGAGCACCCTCGTTCGTTGGAATTAATCCAAAACTAAGGTTTCATCCACACCATATGGTGTGAGATGGAAATGGGCCGGCGTTGACCCTCCACCAACGCAGACCCAAATGGACTCCAACTCGTAGAGTGCAGCAAACAAGCAGGGTCGGCAGCAATGCCGGCCCTACTTGTTTTCCTTAAGCGGTACGTACACGCGCAACGCCTTCGGCACCAGGTCAAATCGCGCCGGCGTGGTTCCGGCAGGTTCGCCGTCGGCACTGATGCGATGCGGGTGCCGCGTGCGCAGCGTGAATCCGCGAGCCCGGATAGCACGCAAGCCGTCGGCGCGCGTGCGTCCGCCTGCAAGGATCGCGCATAGCACGCCGATCGCTTGCCGGAAGGACCGGACGTCAATGCTATAGAGATCGAGCCAGCCGTCGTCGATCGCAGCATCGGCCACGTTCACGAGCCCGCCGAAACGATGGCTGTTCGCAACCGTCAGTTGCACCGTGCGCAGGCGCTCGCAGCCGCCCTCGTGCTCGATCTCGACCGTGATGGGGCGCGCGTGACGGAAGGCCTGCAACGTGGTACCGAGCACGCCGAGGGCGCCGAAACGCCGCTTGAGGTCGGGGGTTTGCAGGCGCGTGAGCCGGCTCGAGATGCCGATGCTCGCCTCGTTCACGAAGTAGGTGCCGTTCACGCGCGCGACGTCGATCGCGCGCTCGTGCGCCGCCGCGATCGTGCGCACCGCCCCATCGAGCTCGAGCGGGATTCCAAGGGTGCGGGCGAGCTCGTTAAAGGTGCCGAGCGGCACGATGCCAAGCGGCAGCCCGCGCGCGAGCGCCATCTCGATGATCCCGAGCAGCGTGCCGTCGCCGCCCGCCGCGATGATGCAGTCGGCCTCCGGGGCGACGTCGGCCGGCCAGCCGTCCTCCACCACCTGCACGCCCGCCCGGTGGAGCGCGTCGCGCAGCGGAACGGCCGCCTCTCGGCCCCGCCGCGACCGGGGGTTCACGACCAGCTGCGCGAGCATGACCGCCTGGTTTCGCTAGGTACCCCGGGGGGACCACTTGGGTCTATCGGCCCCGATAGACAGGTGGAACCCCCGATGTTTGCTCGGGCATGCACCACGTACGATAGCACCATCGAATCGCTTGTCGCCCAAGGAGAGCCGCCAATGACCGCAACGATCGACACCACCGTCAACTTCGATACCACGCAACCCCGCTGCTACGTCCTCGACGAAACGCATCGCGTGATCATGATCTGCACGCCCTCTCCGGGCAATCCGCTTAATGCCCGCTTCACGCCCGAAGAGCACCTGGAGCTGCCGAGCCTGCTGAGTAAGGCCGTGCGCGCCCTAGAGGACGCCTGCGAGAAGCGCTCGGAGCGCACGATGAGCGCCGAGATCGGCAACCTGCACCTGCGGGTGAATCTGCTCCATGGCGCATGGGGCCAGCACACGGCCCTGATCGTCGAACCGCGCCTCGGCGGCTAAAGCTCGCCTTCGAGCGGCTTGCCATAATGAACGTGGCAGTCCGGCTCGTTCTGATAGGCGGGAATGCGGCGGTATCCGAGCGATTCGTAGAGCGCGATCGCCGCACGCATCGACGGTTTGGTATCCAGGATCACACGCGCCGCTCCGGCGCGACGCGCATGCGCTTCGGCGGCCTCCATCAAGCGCACGGCAAGCCCCTGACGCCGCCCCGCGGGACGCACGTAGAGACGCTTGATCTCGAACGCGCCGGACAGCTCCTCGTAGGGATGTACGGCGACACATCCCATGACATCGGCACCGGCAACCCCGAGAAAAACAGCGGAGCGCGCATCTGCGAGGTGCCGCGCCACCTCGGCATCGACGTCATCGCGCATCACGGTGTCGCGAATCGTCGTGAGATACTCGGCGATCACCGCCGCCGCGATCTCCGCATCGTCCGCACCGGCCCGCCGCACGTCGATCATCATACCGTCAAAGCCCAGCCTCGGGTTTTGGTGCTCAGGAAGGGACTCGAACCCCCACGATGTTGCCACCACTGGTACCTGAAACCAGCGCGTCTACCAATTCCGCCACCTGAGCGCGACTGACCCGGGTTCGCCCTGCGCGGCCCGCACCCTTCCGGGCGACGCAACCGGGCCCTCCGCGACCGGGTCTCGAAGGGCACGCTCCCGTGATTCGCAAGCTCTTGCCGATCCTCGGCATCACGTTTATCGACATCATCGGCTTCAGCATGCTGTTGCCGCTGCTCCCCTATTTCGTCACGCACTTCGGGGTGAGCGCGGAGGTCGTGGGCATTCTGATGGCCACCTTCTCCCTCTGCCAGCTGATCTCGGGGCCGCTGTGGGGCAACGCGTCCGATCGGATCGGACGCAAGAAGGTGCTCGTGATCAGCCAGATCGGCGCGACGATCGGATGGGCGATGCTGGCCTTCGCGCACACGATCCAGTGGGTCTTCATCGCGCGCATCGTCGAGGGCATCTCGGGCGGCAACATCGGCATCACGCAGGCGTACGTCGCCGACGTCGTGGAGCCGAAAGACCGGGCGCGCGCGTTCGGATTCATTGGCGCCACCTTCGCCGCAGGCATGGTCTTCGGGCCGGCGGGCGGCGGGCTGCTCTTCGCCAGGTATGGTTTCGCTGCGCCGTTTCTCGTGGCATCGGGACTGCAATTGCTCACGTTGATCCTCACGCTCGTGCTGCTGCCCGAATCACGCGCGAAGCCGGCTGATGGCGAGGCCAAGGTGGGCCTACGTGAGATGGCAACCACGTTCACGAACGCGCGCTTCTCGCCGCTACTCGCACAGAAATTCGCGCTCTCGCTCGCGCTTTACGCGTGGTACTCGGTGATCGCGCTCTACCTGGCGGGTCAATTGAACTTCGGCGTGGTGCAGACCACGCAGTACTTCTCGGGCTTTGCGCTCGTGAACGTGGCGATTAACGGCATCGGCGTCGGTAAAGCGTCGAAAAAACTCGGCGACCGGGTCATGTCGCTGCTCGGTCTCGCACTCCTTGCGATCGCGTTTGCGTTTACGCCGTTCGTGCATACGGCGCTCACCGTCGCGGTGGTGATGGTGCTCTTCGCGCTCGGCGGCGCGTTCGCGCAAAACGGTATCACCGCGATGATCTCGAACGCGGCGACCGATCGCGAACAGGGCACGGTCCTGGGGGTCAGTTCGTCGCTCGACTCGCTCTCGGGCATCATCGCGCCCCCGATCTCGACAGGGGTGCTCTCGCGATACGGATCCCCGTTTGCGGGGCTTCCCTCGCTCGTCATGTCAGCCGCCGGCCTCGCTCTCGGCATTCGCAACGCACTCACCCCGAGCGCTCTGAAGACTGAAACCAACCCCGCCGCCTCAAAGTAAAGCTCGTAGTCCGGACAGAACGTCGTCGCCTCGGAGGATGAGCGCATGAAGACTAAGATTACCGGAACCACGCTCCCCGTGCTCGAGATCGGGCTCGAACCCGGTGATAAGATCGTCGCCGAACCCGGCGAGTTCTCGTGGATGACCTCGAACGTGCAGTTGAACACCACCGCGATGACTGCGGGTGCGAAGGGACTCTTCGGCGTGATCACGCGCGCGATGTCGGGCGGCGGAATTTTTATGACGGAGTATACGTCGAACGGCACCGGCTTGATCGCATTCGCCGCCAAAGTCCCGGGGCAAATCGTCCAGGTCGATGTGACGCCGGGCAAAGAGTACATGATCCATCGCCACGGATTTTTGTGCGCAACGGACGGCGTGCAACTGCAGATGGGCTTCCAGCGCTCGCTCGGTGCGGGCATCTTCGGCGGCGACGGCTTCATGTTGCAACGGCTGGGCGGCTCGTGCAGCGCATGGGTCGAACTCGGCGGCGAGATCGTCACCTACGATCTGCAACCCGGCGAGACGATTCAGGTGCATCCCGGTCACATCGGGATGTTCGAGGCGACCGTCAACTTCGACATCACCTTCATGAAAGGGATGATGAACGCCATCTTCGGCGGTGACGGGCTCTTCATCGCGCGCTTGACCGGTCCCGGAAAGGTATGGCTGCAAACGCTTACCATGCCGAATCTCGCGGGCGCGCTCGCGCCGTATCTCGGCGGCGGGCAGATGCAGCAGACCGCGCAGGCGGGCGTTGCCGGCGGCATCGCGGGCGCCGTGCTGCGCGATATGTTCGGCGGCAGATAGCGTACGGGCGCGTTACGCCGCGGATTTTTTGCGCCGCGTCGTCGCGCTCTTCTTCTCGGACTTCTCTTGAGAAGCGGTGCGCCCGTTCGCGGCGCGCCGCTTCTTGCTCTCTTCGAGCGATTGCGCGAGGACGTCCATCAAGTTCACCACCTTCGAACGCGGCGTCGCCGGTTTCTTCGCCTTTGGAAGTTCCTTGCCGTGTGCGCGCGCTTCGATCATCGCCATCAATTCGTCGTGGTAACGATTGGTGAACTTCTCCGGTTCGAACGCATCGACGCTCATGGTATCGATCAGCATCTTTGCCATCTTCATCTCGGCTTCGGGAAGTGCATCGTTGCCGGGAAGATCGAGCGACGACTGCTCGACGATTTCGTTTGCCCAATGCATCAACTCGAGCACGAGCGCATCGCCGCTCGGCTTCACCGCGGCAATGTACTCCTTGGTACGAATCACCACACGTGCGATCGCAACCTTGTTCGCGTCATTCAACGCCGAACGCAAGAGCGCGTAGGCGTGGCGCCCCTGTTTGCTCGGCTCGAGATAGTATGGCTTATCGAAGAGCATCGGATCGATCCGGTCCAGATCGACGAACTCGAGGATATCGACCGACTGCGTGGCGACCGGATTGACTTTTTTGAAGTCCTCGTCGGTCAACACCACGTACTGGCCCTTCTCGTACTCGTAGCCCTTCACGATCTCGTCCCAGGGAACGGGCTGGCCGTCAACCGAGCAGACGCGCTCGTATTTGATGCGCCCTTCATCTTTTGCGTGCAGCATGTTAAACGAAAGTTCGTTCGTCCGTACAGCGGTGAAGAGTTTCACCGGAATCGTCACGAGGCCGAAGTTGATTGCACCTGACCAGATTGCTTGCGCCATAGCATGGGTAGTGTACCCGAGTTCACCCGCACGTGCACCGGATTACCCTATTTCGTGAACGCCCGCACCGTCGGACCACTAGATATAGTGGTCGAGGCGTTGCTTCACCCACGCGCGTCCGGCAAAGCGATCGCCGTCGCGCGCGAGCCGCGCAAGCGCCGTCCGCAGATTATGCTCGACGAACACCTCGGCCGGTAAGCCGCTGCGCTTGCGCGCGTAGCGTTCTACCTCCGGCCAGTCGAGCGGCATCGAGACCGGCGCGCCGTCGCGCGCGCGCAGCGAGTACGGGGCCACAATCGTCTTACCCCGTCCTACTTGCACGAAATCGAGATAGACCGCATCGCCATTGCGCTTGGCGAGCGCGCGTTCGATGGTGACGCGTTGCGGCTCGTCGGCCGCGAGCCGGCGGGCGACGGCCTCGGCAAAGAGCTTCGCCTGCTCGAAGGTATGGCCGGGCGCGAGCGGCACGAGCACGTGCAACCCCATCCCGCCCGACGTCTTCACGAGCGCCGCGAGGCCGATCGCGGAAAGCACGTCGCGCATCGCAAGCGCTACCTGCGCAAGCGTTTTCACCGTACACGTCTCGCCGGGATCGAGATCAAAGAAAACGTAGTCCGGGTGTTCGATCGTCTGGGCGCGCGAGGTCCAGACGTGCAAAACAAGCGCCGCGAGGTTGGCCACGTACACGAGCGATGCCTCGTCGCGACACACCAGATAGGTGGTCCGCGCGCGAGCGCCTTCGGGGCTTGCGAGCGTGACGCGCTCCACCCATTCCGGCACACCTTTCGGCAGATGTTTCTCGAAGAACGATGCCACGTCGATGCCGTCGGGGAAGCGCTGCAGCGTCAGCGGCCGGTCGCGCAGATGCGTGAGGAGATACGGCGCTACCGCTTGGTAATACGCGATCACGTCGCGTTTGGTATACCCGTCGCGCGGATAGAGTACTTTATCGAGATTCGAGAGCGAGAGCGTGCGGCGCCCCACTCGCACCTCGGTGCGTTCGGTGCTCATGTGCCGCCGTGAACCGGCAACTCCAGACACACGTCCTTTGCATCCTTATCGATGCGAATGCCGAGAAACGCGGGCTGCCGCAACAACCTATCGCGCGTCCACTCGGCAAAGCGCACCTCGACGACGAGTCGCGGCTTCACCCAATGCGCCTGCGCGTTGGCCTCGACCTCATCGGCAAACGGCGACGTTACGCGCGCTAAAGGCTTCAAATGCGCCACGATCTCTTCGATGCGTTTGGCCGAGAAGCCGGTGCCGACATGCCCGACGTAGCGCAGCTTTCCAGCCTCGTACGCACCGAGCAGCAAGGAACCGAATCCCTTGCGACTGCCGCGCGGATCGGTCCAACCGCCGATGACGAACTCTTGCTCCTGGTGCGCCTTGATCTTCACCCAGTCGCGCGTGCGACGCGCGACGTAGGCTGAGGTGCGCTTCTTGCCGACGATCCCTTCGCAATGCCGTTTGCGCGCCTGCGCGAAGAGCGCGACGCCCTTACCTACGACATGCTTGGAATAGAGCACGAGCGTGTCGTCACGGATGATGCGCTCGAGCAACTCCTTGCGTTCTTCGAGCGGTGTCGCACGCAGATCGCGCCCGTTTGCGTAGAGCAAATCAAACGCGACGTACGTTAGCGCGTAACCGCGCTCGCGGCACTCCTGCAGACGTTGAAAGTCGGAGCGTCCGTGCGCGTCGAGCACCACGATCTCACCATCGACCACGATCGGCATCGAGACGAACGCATGCGCCAAATCTGCGAGATCGGGGAATTGCCGCAAGAGATCGAGCCCGTTGCGCGAGACAAGGGCGAGCTTTCCATGCGCGTCCACCGTGCAGACGGCACGATAGCCGTCCCATTTGATTTCGAAGAGCCACGCCGAATCGTCGAACGGCGCGTCGATCAGCGTCGCGAGTTCGACACCGGGCTGCTTCGGCAGCGGATCGGCAGCTCGGGCGGCGTGACGGGCACGCGACGCTTTGGGTTTGGAATTCCACACCTTGGGCGAACGCTCGGCTTTGATGTCGGCAAGCGTCTTTCCCGACTTCGCAGATTCCGGATGCTCGGCTGGATCCCACGCGTCCTCTTCGTACGCATCGTGATCCTTCAGCAGCAGCCACGGATCGCCGCGTTCGCCTGGGCGCGGCTTGATCCGCACGAGCGTGAAGAGCCCGCGCAGCTTCTTGCCGTGCATCACGAACTTGATCTTGCCGTGCGCGATCTCGTGAGCGGGATCGCTGCCTTCGGCGAGTTCGTACCAGCCCTCGTCCCACACGATCACCTCGCCCGCCCCGTACTGCCCCGTGGGAATGACGCCCTCAAACGTGCGATAGGCCATCGGGTGATCTTCGACGTGCATCGCGAGGCGGCGATCTCCGGCGACGAGCGTTGGGCCCTTCGGAATCGCCCACGAGGCGAGCACCCCGTCGGCTTCGAGGCGAAAGTCGTAGTGCAAACGCGTTGCGTGGTGCATCTGCACGACGAAGCGCAGGCGCGTGCCCCGCTTCTCGCGGCGGCCACGCGGTTCGGGCGTGACCGCGAAGTCACGCTTCTTGACGTACTCGGCTAGCGGGCCCACGGATGCTGGGCGACGAGCGCGATCGCCGCCGCGATGACGATGATTGCCGCCATGCCGATGCTCGCGGCCCGTACGCCCGCTCGATGATTGACGATCACCGGCTCTTCATCGCTCATTCCGTGTGCTTCGCGCGCAAGCACCGGAGCCCCCGCGCGCGAATCCCTCGGAATGCTCTGGAGCATCGGCGGCCTGATCACCTCGCTCGCAATAGCGGTCCTCGCGGCCGCGCGTTCTCGCTCGGCGGGAGGCTACTACGACGCTGACGTGTACGGCATGACACCGCGCACGCATCGCAGCTATGCGGCAATCGCGCTGGCCTTTGCGGCGCTCTTCGCGCTGACGCTCGCCGTGCGTTCTTCGAGTCTGCGCTTCTGGGTGCTCGCATCCGCGGCGCTCTTCGACCTGTTCTACCTCACGTCATATCTACGGGGAGCGCACGAATCCGATGAATGAGATTGCCTGGATGGCGTGGGGCGAGGACGCGTTCGCGCGTGCGCGCGCAGAAGACAAGCCGATACTCCTCTCGATCTCGGCCGTGTGGTGTCATTGGTGTCACGTCATGGATCGCACCACGTATGCCGATCCCGGCGTGATCGAGGCGGTGAACGCGCGATACGTTCCCGTGCGCGTCGATAACGACGAACGCCCCGACATCAACGCACGCTACAACATGGGCGGCTGGCCGACGACCGCGTTTCTTACGCCGGACGGCATAACGCTGACCGGCGCCACCTATCTTCCGGCGGCGCAAATGCATAGCGCACTCGATGACATCGCGCGGTTCTACGCCGAAAAGAAAGGCGAGATTGCCGAACGCGCAACGGAATTGCTAGCCTCGAAGCGTACCTACGCGCCGAGTGCGCCGCAGGCGTTGCGTCCCGAGCTCGTCGATAGCGTCACCTCCTCCATAAACGGCAGCTACGACGAAGAGTTCGGCGGGTTTGGCGACGCGCCGAAGTTTCCGCAACCCGAGGCGCTCGAGTTTCTGCTCGCGGAGTGGCGCGTGCGCAAGGATCCGAAACTGCACGAGATGGTCGCCCGCACGATGCGCGAGATGGCAAGCGGCGGCATGTACGATCGCGTCGAGGGCGGATTCTTCCGTTACTCCACGACACGCGATTGGAGCGTGCCGCACTTCGAGAAGATGAGCGAAGATCACGCCGGTTTACTGCGCGTCCTGGCACAACTGCTGCTGTGGTCGCCGAGCGAGGATCTGCAAGCGACCACGCGCTCTGCGCTCGGCTACGTGCGAACCGTGCTACGCGATCCGCAGAGCGGTCTCTTCGCCGGCAGCCAGGACGCCGACGAGGCCTACTTCGCCCTGCCGCTCGACGAACGCGTGCAGCGCGAAGCACCGTTTGTGGACCGGCGCGCGTATACGAACTGGACGAGCGCGCTTGCGGGTGCGTTTGCATGGGCCTCGGTCGCGCTCGGCGAGGCCGAACTCGCGCGCGAGGCGATGCAGGCACTGGATGTGCTCCACGAACGCGTTCGTGACGAACAGGGCTTGCTCTACCACGTCACACCGCCCGGCGAGGCGCCACGCGTGCGCGGCTTGCTCACCGACCAATGCGCCTATCTGCGCGCGCTGCTCGATGCCCACGAGATCGCGGGGGAGGCACGCTTTCTGGAACGCGCCCGCGCCCACGCCGATCTCGTTCTCGAGCGCTTCGGAGCCGAAGACCGGGGCTTTTACGATCATGCAGCCACCGAGGCGCGCATCGGGCGCCTCGCGATGCCCGATCGCCCGATCGTCGAGAACGGGCTCCTGGCCGAGAGTCTGCTGCGGTTGACGACGATGACGGGGGAGCCACGCTATCGCGCCTCGGCGGAACGCACGCTAGCGCTCTTCGCCTCCACCCACGCGAACGCCGGACCCTTTGCCGCCACCTATGCCCGCGCGCTACGCCGCTATCTGCTGCCCACACCGGCCATCCGCGTCGTCGGCGCCCTGGAGGCCACGGGGGCGCTCCGCGCCGCGGCACGACGCCTTCCCGACCCTTTTACGACCGTGGTCAGCGAACCCGGCGTATCCGCCGCCGCCTACCTCTGCATCGGCACCGTCTGCGCAGCGCCAGTCGGCTCCGCGGACGACTTGCGAGCCGCTTTCGACGCCATGATTCCGGCCTGAAACACCGGGCCGCGTACCGCGTATGGAGGGTGGAGGAGCTTGCAGATCATGACACCCTATGCCGAGTCGTTGCTCGCCTACATTCGCCCCGAGAGTCAGGGCGCGTTCGCATACGAATACCGCCGCTACGCCAAGGATCCGGCGCTCGCGCAGATCTTGACGATCGTGCTTGGGATCGTGGGCGGCGAGGCCTATTACATGGGCAATTGGAAGCGCGGGGTGCTCATGTCGCTCGCGATCTTCACCGGTATCGGGCTCTTCGTCACGGTGCCGCTCTGGATCGTGCGTTGCTTCACGATCGCGGGCGACTGCGAGAATTACAACGATTACCTCGCATACTCGCTCGCCTATCGCTATATCGGCGGCACGATGCCCGCACCCGAACCGCCGCAGACCGCACCGGGCGCTTCAAGTGCCGGGATGGGCGCGCGCCCGACGATCGGCGGCCTGCCGATGCGCATGCAGCGTACCTAACCGCGAACGTCTTACGAGCCGGCGCGCACGAACGCGTTCCAGTACCAACAGCCCCAAAGGCCAACCGCGATCGAGTACGCGATTAGCACGTAGCCAAAGCGTGGCATCTTCTCGCGCACGGCAAAGGCCATGAGCGCGATGAGAAACGGCTCGAAATCGAGCGCGTGACGCATGCCGAACTGCGCGAAGCCGTTCACGTAGTAGATAAAATTCGGACCAGCGGCGAGCAGCGTCGCCACGGCGAGCGGCAGCACCCAGTTGAGCGGTTTGCGCGCAAGGAGCGCGAGGATGAGCCCGGGCGAGGTCCAGGTGAGCGCAACGCCGGAGAGCGAGGGCTGCAGCCACGGATAGACCGGCAATCGCTGCACGCCTTGAACGAAGAACGACCACAGCTCGTAGGGGAAGTAGCTCAGCCGGAACGGCGATCCGGTCGGCATACCGGCGGGATCCTGGTGGTACCAGGCCGTGTAGCCGATATCGTACCAAACACCCCAGCGCGCCTCGTTGTACCACACCCAAAACGCTGCGAATGGAACGAGCATCGCGGCAAACGACGCGAGTTCGCGGCGCGACGGACGCAGCATCCAGGCATAGACCGGCACGGCGAGCACGAGACCGAAGCGCGAGAGCAGCGCACAACATGCGTAGAGCGCAACGAGCCAGCCACGTTTCCCTCCGGCCAGCTCCGCGAGCGCGAGCATCGTGAACGCGACCGCGCTCACATGCGCGAGAAACCAGACGTCGCCGAGCATCGCCGCCCACAATAGATCGGTTCCGGCGAGCGCGAACGCGCAGATCCACGCATTCGTCGTGCGCGTGAGCCCGATGCGTTCGCCAAACTCGTAGGTCGCGCCGATCGCAATCGCCCCGAGCAGCACCGCGAGCAATGTTTGGTTGACCGTTCCAAAAATGGCAACCACCGGAACGAGCAAGATCGCCGGCAGCGGCGCCTCGATGATATAGTACGCGCCGTGGTAGGGCAGCGCGTCGATATAGGCGCCGGGCCAGTCGATTGCGGTATGCCCGTGTACGAACGCCTGCGCGAGCAGTACGTAATTATTGTATGGTGAACTGCGCCCGTGCGCGACGATCAGGATGATCGCAAATGCGATCGCTCCGGCGATCCACGACGGCCGTACTTTCAACGTGCGCATTCGCTAGATCGAGGGAAGGGTCTGGTGCGGCAGCGGCCGCGCGGGAATGAAGGTCGAGTCGGGCAGCGATGCGGGAAAACGGTAGCTGCTCCACGTGATGCGTTCGCGAGCCGAATGACCATCGACGCTTGCGTCGATGGTCACCGAGAGCGGCACCCAGCGATGCTCGATGGTTCCGTACATAATCTCGCCGGTTCCGTGTGCATTCGCGCCGACCGAATGAAACTTGATTGCGCTTGGCAGAAAGGTCGTGCCGTCAATCGTCACGCGCGTAACGGTAAAGGAACTCGACGCGGGCGCAAGCGGTGTGGCCTGATACACATACGAAAGGTGCGACGGCTTCCCGATGGTGTGAAGAAAGAGCAATGCGTAGGTCGTCGCGCGCGGAGCCAAGCGGCCGACGGTATAGCGATCCTCGCGCTGCGCGATGCGCACGATCTTCTGTTTGAGGCCGACGCCGTCGTCGCTCAACAACTCGTCGCGCACGTTCAGCCCGCTGCGATAGAGGCGATGGCGTTGTTCGATATCGGTCGGTCCCGCCTGCGAGATCGTATAGGTGAAGATCATCACGCTCGGCGAGACAAGATCGTCGAGGGCCATCTCGTAGCGCGCGAGCACCAGTTGCGAATCGAGCGCCGGGCGTGGCGCGACCCCGAGCAACGTGAGGCTCGCGACAAACGCGACAAGCACCACGCGAGGGATCATGCGAACACGGCATCCCGCATCGCTTGGAGCGCGGCCACGGCGCCGTCGGGCTTCTTTCCGCCACCCTGCGCCTGCGCGGGCCCTCCGCCACCCTTGCCATCCACGAGCGGTGCCGCCAGTTGCACCAACCGCCCCGCGTGAACGCCGGCCTTCACCAAATCGTCGCTCGCAGAGACGAGCAGGTTCACCGCGCCGTTGTCGATCCCGGCAAGCGCAATCACGCCGCTCTGCAATCGATTGCGTAGCGCTCCCGCGAGGTGCCGCAGCGCCTCGGTGTTGGCTTCGTGAACGACCTCACCGACGAAGGCACGGTCGCCCTTGCGCTCGACGCGTTCGAGGTATGCCTGCGCATCCGCCGCGGCAAGACGTGCTTTTAACTGACCGACCGCACCCTGCAGATCTTTGATCTCGCGTTGCAGTTTGCCCAAGCGCTCGACGATCTCATCGGGCGTCGCCGCAAGCGTGCTCGCAACATCGCCGACGAGCTCTTGCTGATGCGTCACGACGTGCTCGGCCGCGCGCGAAACGCAGCTCTCGATGCGGCGGATGCCGCTGCCGATCGAGCTTTCGCTCAACAGCACGAACATGCCGAGTTCGCCGGTCGAGTGCGCGTGTGTGCCGCCGCAGAACTCCACCGAGGGACCCGCCTGAACGACGCGCACGATCTCGCCATATTTTTCGCCCGCCATCGTGATCGCACCGGTTGCCCGCGCCTGTTCGATCGGCAGTTCGCGCGTGACCAAACGATCGTCGTCGCGAATCATCTCGTTGACGCGTGCCATGACCGTGCGACGCTGCTCGGGGCTGAGCGCGCCCGCCGGATAGCGGAAGTCGAAGCGCATACGATCGATGCCGACCCACGAGCCGGCCTGCGCGACCTCGTCACCGAGCACGTCTTTCAGTGCGCGCTGCAACAGGTGCGCCGAGGTGTGGTGACGGCGAATCTCTTGACGCCACCAGTCGAAGACGCGAGCGTGCGCGCGATCGCTCGCGCCGATGCTACCGCTCTTGACGACGCCGTGATGCGCGATCGCTTCGCCCATATACTGCGTGTCCTCGACCTCGAAGACCGCGCCATCGGCTGTCGTCAGCGTGCCGCGATCGCCGATTTGTCCTCCGCGTTCGGCGTAGAACGACGTACGATCGAGGATGATGATGCCGCGCTCGCCGGTCGCAAGGCTCTCGACCGCGACCGAGCCCGCGCCGGCCGACGGGCGAAGGATCACGACCACCTCGCCATCGGTTTCGAGCCCGTCGTAGCCGGTGAACGTG
The DNA here is from genome assembly GCA_027452165.1 of Vulcanimicrobiota bacterium. Taxonomy (GTDB): domain Bacteria; phylum Vulcanimicrobiota; class Vulcanimicrobiia; order Vulcanimicrobiales; family Vulcanimicrobiaceae; genus REEB354. The sequence continues at coordinate 135,077 of DAIDGX010000024.1, forward strand.
GACTTCACGGCGGGGAGTTCGGCAATGGTCACCACCGCGCGTTTGCTCTTTGCATCGCGCCGCGCCCGCTCGCGTTGCTCCTCCATCGCGCTCTCGAACTCCGCCGTATCGACCGCCACGCCGCCGTCGGCAGCCACTTCGCGCGTGAGCTCGATGGGGAATCCAAACGTATCGTGGAGCATGAACGCGTCGCTGCCAGCGATCAAGCGCGTGCAGTTATCGTTGGCATCTTGAATGAGCCGGTCGAGCATCTGCATACCGCGCTCGAGCGTGCGTTCGAACGTCTGCTCCTCGGTACGCAGGGTCTGCTGGATGCGTGCCACGTTCTGCGTGAGCTCGGGATAGCCGGGCGAAAGCGAACGCACGACCGCGGGCACGAGGCCGGTCAGAAAGCCGTTCGGATAACCGAGTAGGCGCCCCTGACGAATCGCGCGGCGGATGAGAAAACGCAGCACGTAGCCGCGATCGTTATTCGATGGAAAGATGCCATCATTGATGAGAAACGTGACGGCACGCGCATGATCGGCGATGATGTTCTGGCGCACGCGCTGTTCGGCGGGTGCAAGCGACGTTTGCCCCACCGGCGGCTGCGCGGCGATCACGTCGGTGAAAAGATCGGTGTCATACATCGAAGCGAGACCGTTGCACACGGCAAGCATGCGCTCGAGTCCCGCACCGGTATCGATCGATTTCTTGGGAAGTTCCGAGAGCGAGCCGTCGGCCGCGCGGTTATACTGCTGAAAGACGACGTTCCATATCTCGACGTACCGGTTGCCAAGATTTGGTCCCGTGTCGTCGGGGCCACTCGCATAGCGCTCGCCCGTATCGTAAAAAATCTCGGTCGAAGGGCCGCACGGCCCGGTCGGCCCCATCGTCCAGAAATTGTCCTCATCGAAACGCGTGATGCGCGAGGGATCGAGACCGATCGCATTCTGCCAAATCTGCTGCGCTTCGTCATCGCCCGTATGCACGGTGACATACAGCCGCGCGGGATCGAGTTTGAGAACGGTGGTGACGAACTCCCACGCCCACGCGATCGCTTCGCGCTTGTAGTAGTCGCCGAAGCTGAAATTGCCGAGCATCTCAAGGAAGGTGCCATGACGCCCCGTACGCCCCACGTTCTCGATATCGCTCTTGGCACCGGCGACGCGCAAGCACCGCTGCACGGTGACGACGCGCGGCGCGGCGGGGGCTTGCTCGCCGAGAAAGACGGGGACGAACTGCTCCATCCCGGCGATCGTGAAGAGCGTCGTGCTCATCTCGTCGGGGATCAGGCTCGCCGAGGGCAGCAGCTTGTGCGATTTGGCGACAAAGAAGTCGATCCAGGCTTGACGGAGTTCTTGGCTTTTCATAAGGCTCAAGCGTGAATGATAGCAAATGAGAAGGGCTGCCGGAACCCCGGCAGCCCTTGCTCGTTGGTCGACCCGTTGCGGTTACGGCGAAGTTGCCGTCGCCGCGGTCGAGATCGTGATGTCAGCCTGACCGTTCGCTCCCGTGAGCGTCGGCGACTGCGACTTGTTGATGGGGTAGGTTGCCCCATACATGTCGTAGTCGAGACCGACCAGTTGCACCGAGTAGTTGTCGCCAGCCGCCGCGGCTCCAGCCGCTGCGGTGTTCTGCGCCGCCGTGCAGATCGACGGGCTCGGCGTCAGGCCCGACGCGCCACCGGTCGTGGTGGTGTTCGGACCATCGGTATCCGGCAGGGTGTAGGTGCCGGCAGCCTTCGCGACCAGCGTGTAGTACACCGGCGCGAAGCTCGGGCCACGGACGCCCTGGCAGTTGGTGCCACCGTTGCCGCCGTCCACGATCTGGACATAGACTTCGGTGATACCACCCGAGAAGTCGGCCGCCGGCAACGTCACCGTGCCGCCGCCCTTTCCGTCGAGCACCAGCGCCGGCGGGTTGATGGTCGGCAGCGTGGTCGTCGATGCCATGGTGGCCGACGCGGTCACCGTGGACGAGGTCGGCGTCGAGCCGTTGAACCCGGTCGGAACCGCCAGGCTCAGGTTGTAGGTTCCGGCCGTCACCGTCACGCCGTCGAACGACGTGAAGCCCTCGGGGATGCCGAGGTTGATCGCGCCGGTCCCGCCCGTGGACGGGATCGTGATACCGAGGGTGTTGAGACCGTCGCGCAGGCCCATGCCGTTGTTGTCCGGGTCGAACGCTGGCGGTCCGCCGTACGGCGTCAGCTGGTTCGCAGCTGTTTCGTTCGCATCGGTCGTGTTGTTGTAGAGCGGGATCGAGTACGGGACGTACGAGTCGGCCGAACCACTAATACCGGCATTGGCCGGCGCGAAGCCGTTGGTGAACACGCCGCCCGATTGCCCGAAGGTCGAGAGGTTGGCCCGCATCCCCGCAGCCGTTGCAGCCTGCGGCGAGCCGGTGATCGTGCCCTTCGCGGTCGCTTCGCTCTGGCTCGGTCCCCCCGGCAGCGTGCTGCTGAGGTCCGTCTGCCCGAACGAGAAGCCCGGGGTCAAGGTGAGCCCACCCGGCGCCGTGCCGATCGGAACCGTGTTGGCATTCGTGTTGATCGTGAAGGGTCCCGTGATGGTCGGCGTATTCACCAGGGCATCCGAAAGGCCGTTCCCCTGACGATACGTGGCGACCACGTTCAGGCCCGTTCCCGTGCCGTAGAAGTTTGCCGTACCCACGGCAAACACGAGCTTACCGGTCGAGACCGGATTGACGCTCGAGACCGGCGGAATGCCCTTTGAGCCATTTCCGCCACCGCCGCAGCCGCCGAGGAGAGCCCCGGCGACGGCGACGGCGAGAGTGAGTCGTAGCTTATGTGCTTTCATCAATCCGCCTCTTAGATCTTGGTCCGTAGATAGACGTTCCACGTCCGTCCAGTACCGTAATTGTTCAGGTACGGGAGCGTGGAGCCTCCCGGATAGTACTCGTTCCCAGCGCCAACCTTCGATCCAACCGTCGGAAGTTGACCCGTCAGGGGACCAGCGACACCGTTTGCAACGGGCTGGTAGAACGTGTTGACAACGGGAGGACCATAGTGATTGTCGAGGACGTTGAAAATCTGGACGCCGAAGGTCATCTGCCGTGAGAGCGGCGTTTCGAAGTCCAGGTTCGCAAAGAACTCGGGCGGGCTGTTCTTGAGACCCGCAATCGCCGGTTCCGCGATACCGCGCGAAGCCGCAATGTTCGGGTTTTGGATCGAACCCGGAACCTGCGGATCGACGAAGTAACTTGCGTTGTAGGCATTGTTCGGCCCGGAGCTACCCGCATACGGCGTGTTGGGACCGAAATTCGTCTCCGGGATCGTCTGCAACGATCCGTTCACGAACCCGATCGACGAGGTTCCGACGCCGAACGGATAGCCATCGTTCACAAAGAGCGTTGGGGTGATCGTCGTTCCGCTCTTGAAGTGGTACGTTGCACCGATAACCGCCGAGAGTGGGGGCACAAAACCTGCCTTGAAGAGCTGATTTGTCCCGAACAACTGCTGGCCAAGGATCGGAAGATTTGATGATCCCGTGACCGGCGGCGTATTCAGCAGTTCGTTGATGTAGTCGAACGTCACGAAGCCGCTCCAACCCTTCTCGCCAAGCGAGACGTCGGGCGTCGTGAGCTGACCTTCGATACCGAAGGTCTTTTCTTGGCCGGCTGCGGTGGTCGTGAAGACGCTCGCCGACGACTGGCCGGTGATCGGGTTCGGCGGTCCGTTGAGGAGCAGCACGTTCTGTTCGACGTTGTAACCGCGACGCGTGTACGCCGTCAGACGCGACGACCAGCCGCGGAACGCACCCTTCGTGAACAGGTGCGACCAGGCGAGATCGAAGTTGCTGTACGTCGGCGGTCCGAACCCGCCAAGGTCCGGCGCATCGAGGTTCTGGTCGAGGTACCACGCGACCGACGCCGCGTAGTTCTGGCACGGGAAGAACCACTGCGTACCGTTCGTCGGAATCTTGGTGTTCAGCGAATATCCCGGCGTATTGGGGTCCATATAACCGCTGCCGCAATAGGGAGCGGCGCCCGACTTCGCAGGGATTGAGTTGAGGATCGGATTGATGCCGTACACGTTGAACGGCGTGCCGAGCGTCTGTCCGAAGAAGAACAGCGTCGAGCGGCCGTACGAGAAGCGGACCGAGTTGGTCCGGTTGACGCGGTACGAGAACGCAAAGCGCGGCTCGGTTTCGCGCGGCGAGATAAACGCGGAGTTCACCTTCGAGAAGCCAACGTCCGATGGCGTTCCGGCAGGGCCGTTGTACGGCGTCGGACCGAACTTGTTCTGTTCGCCATCGACGCGAACGCCGAAGTCGAAGTTCCACTTGTCGTTCGGCGAGTACTGGTCGCGAAGGCCGACGCCCCACTGCTGCTGACGCGTGCCATGGTAGCCGATGCCGAAGGTCGGCACGTCCGGCATGGTGCCGGTCCACTTGCCGTTGTTCACGAGCCAGTCGTGAATGTAACAGCCGCCCGCGATGCTACAGGGGTTGCCTGCGCCCGACACCGCTGCGGGGTTGCCCGGAAGCGCCCAATCACTGGCATTCGGGCTTAGGGGGCCGCCGAAGATGCCTAACTCCGAGTACGCGAGGCCCGCGGCGCTCTCGCCAGGAACCTGATTGTTCCAGTACGGGTTGGCGAATTCGTACTTACCTTCGAGCGTCAGCGTGTCGTTCTCACCGAACGAGTGCGTGATCGAGCCGATGAAGCCCGATCGTTGCCCACCGGTAACAGCCCATCCGGTACCGAAGTCGCCGGCGTTCAGGTAGTTGGTGTAGTTGGAGCCGCCCGTATAGAGCGCCCAATTGTAGTACGCGAGCGTCAAGAAGGTGCTCGCGTTGAGCGAGTTCGTGTACCCGATCTTGATGAAGTTGAGCGGGTTCGCCGAGACTTTCTCGGGGCCCGTCACCGTCGCGCCTGCGGGCTGCTGGTACGGGAGCGTCGGAATCAGCGACGCGTAGTACGCGTTGTTGCCGCCGAAGTAGCCCGACCAGGTGTTCAGGTAGTTCGGATCGTTGGGGAAGTAGTAGAGGCCGTTCGTGCCGCCGAGGCCGTTGTATGCATCAACGAACGCGACGCGTCCGAGCAACTGCAGCGACTCGTGGTTGTTCTTGCCGAAGCGGAAGACCATGTTGTCCACGAGGTCGTTGTGGCGCGCGTACGACGTGCCGAAGTAGGTGCCGAGCTCCGCCGTGTTGGCATCGACCGGACCCTGCTGCGGAACGTAGCTCTGCCCCGAGAACGAGAGATAGTTCGAGAACTTGCCGTTGTCGGTCGCCGCAGCGTAGTCGAAGTTCAGCGCGTGGTCGTACCACGGCCCGCCAACCTCGGCGTCGATGTGGCCCGCGGCCGGATAGGTGCCGCGCGGTGCAACGGTATTGATGACGCCGCCACCAACGTTACCCTGCGTGGCGTCGCCGGCACCGGAGACGATCTGAATGCCGCCGCCCGAACCACCGTTGATGCCGTTCAAGAACCCTTGGCTACCGTTTTCGTTGAAGAACGGAGCCGAGAAGGGGATGCCGTCGTACTGATAGCCGAGTTCGACCGCGAGCGAGCCGCGAATCGAGAGGCTATTTGGCATCGAAGCGCCTTGATCGTACGTTGCGATAACACCGGGCGCGCTTTGCAGCAGCGTCGCCTCATCGGTGTTGTACGAGTTACCCAGCGCCTGTTGCACGCGCTGGCCGGTAACGCTGTACGAGTCGATCGTCTGATCCGGTTGGAACGCGCTGTTAGCGGCAACCGTTCTCAGATGCGCGATCGTAGCGAGCGCCTTACCCAGCGAGACGTTGGCGACGTTCTTTTGGTCGCCGAACACCGTAACGCCGGTGACGTTTTCCGTTTGGTATCCCTTGGCCGTGACCGTCAACGTGTACTCGTCAACGTTCATGCCGAGGATCGAATAAAAGCCCTTTGCGTCAGTCTTAGCGGAATACGTTCCGCTCGGCGACTTCGCAATCACGAGCGCGTCCGCGATGGGCGCGTGCGTCGATTGGTCGGACACCGTACCATTCAGATCACCGAAGAGACCGCCTGCTGCAAGGACCGGTCCCGTCGCGATGAATCCGAATGCGACTGTGAAGCAAAGTGCCAAAAGGCGTGATTTCATATAGCCTCCACAGAGTCGCAATAAGAGCCCTGAGCCAGACTCAGGGCAATCGTTCATTTTCCTAGCCTGTGTTAAGGTTCCCTTTACCCATATGCAAGGTTGACCTCAGTCACAAGAACGATCCGGAGCCTCCCTGCGTGACGATCCGGCACAACCAAGGCCAATACGGGGTGGGCGGCTAAACAGAGCGCGACATGTTTGGACTACTGCTCGCCGTCGCGATCGCCACCCCAAATCCGGTACCCTCAGCACCACCCCAAATCTACCGGATGTCCGTCTCCCCTTCGTGCAAGACGCTCTCGAACGTCATGCTCCCGGTCGGCTACGTCACGCGCCGCGATGACGCCGCCTTCCGTGCCGCGGCACGCTCGATGGCGAACATCTTGAACAACTTCATGCCGGGCGACGTGCCCACCGTCGCCGATATCGACGCGGCCCTCGGAACCGGCCCGAATACCGGCATCAACAACATCAACGCCAACAACGATCCCCGGGTCGCGGGCGCAAACGGCGTCGGGACGGGCACCGCCGCCTCCGCTGAACTGAGCGACTCCTCGGGCGACGATCCGTTGATGTACGGCCCCAAGCAGATCCTCGACGCCTCGCACGTGGACATGGCGGTCCAGCACATTATCTCCAACATCCAACTCGAGCGTGGGTACATCCGTAAATCGCTTGCGCTCTACCCGCCGCACGCCGATCCCCGGGTCGATGAGTTGCGCCACAAGACCGAAGAGCTGATCGTGCTGCAGCAAGCGCTCGCGGCGCGCTATGACAACTTCGCGGGAACCTACATCGACAACATCGGCATGGCCGATATGATCCGCAACTCGCCCGGTCAGTTGGATCAGTTCAAGCTGACATTACGCGGCCTGCTCCTGGGCGATACGAGCGGCCTTACGCACGCCGAAGCCCGGCGCATGCGCGAGCCGAACTTCGGCTACGCAAACGTCGAGCAACTCGCGACGATGGGAAGCAACGGCGAACTGGTCCAGGCGCTTGGCCAGCACGAGTTTGCGTTCACGAAAGCCCTGATCTCACAGTATAACCAGTGTCACGGCACGCATTATGTGCTCACGACGAAGCCACACCCGGCGCCGGCATCGCCTTCGCCGAAACCGTAGTCAGTTTTCGCGCAGAAACGCGCGGAGTTTCTCGAGTGCTCTTGCCTGAAGGCGCGAGACGTGCATCTGCGAGACGTTGAGACGCTTGGCGATCTCGGTTTGCGAGATCGCTTCGTAGAAACGTAGATAGACGATCACGCGCTCGCGTCCGTTTAAGACGTGGAGCGCGCGCTCGATGTTGGCGCGATCTTCGAGCAGGTCCAGTTCGGGATCGGCGCTGCCGATCGTTTCTGCCAACGTCTGCGCTTTTTTCTCGCCTTCGCCCGCAACCTCGGCGTCGAGCGAGAGCACGTTGTAGGCACCGCCGAGCTCCTGTGCCTCCAAGATCTCTTCCTCGCTCGCACCCAAGCGTTCGGCGAGTTCGGCCACGGTCGGGGAGCGGCCGAGTTCGACCGCGAGCTTTTCGCTCGTGCGATTGACCGCGAGGTTGAGTTCCTGCAGGCGGCGCGGCACCTTCACCGCCCACCCCTTGTCGCGGAAATAGCGCTTGATCTCGCCGACGATCGTAGGCGTCGCATACGTGGTGAACTCGACACCGCGCTCGAGATCGAAGCGATCGATCGCCTTGATCAAGCCGAGCGTGCCGACCTGCACGAGATCTTCGAGCGGTTCGCCGCGATTACCGAACTTGAGCGCGAGAAAACGGACCAGGTTCAAATGCGCGACGACGAGTTCGCTGCGCAGGTCGTCGTGCTCCGCGCCGCCGCTTTCGCGTGTTTGCGCGAGGCGCGCAAAAAGATCACGCGTGCGCTCCCGCTCGGAGCGTACGCCGGTGTCGCGATCGGTCATCTACGCGGAGAGCCGCTTGTGCATGACGAGACGCGTCCCCGCTTCGGGATGCACGTCATACGTCACGTCGTCCATCAGCGAACGAATCAAAAAGACGCCGAGGCCGCCGACGCGCTCTTCGTCGAGCTCGCGCGAACGAATCGCCTCCGCACGCGTGCCAAGGCCGTAGTCGCGCACGCTGACGCGCAAGCCGTCGGAAAGCGCCTCGCACGTGATCTCGATCGTCTCGCTACCCTGCGCGTGCTGGATCGCATTCGTGCACGCCTCGGCAACCGCCAACTTCACGTCTTCGATCTCGTCGATCGAAAACTGTAGCCGGCTCGCGACGGCCGCGACCGAGAGCCGCGCGAGCGCCACCCATTCGGCCTTGCACGGCACGCGCAGTTCGACGACGTCCGCGCCGGCAGATTCCCGTAGCGGTTGATTCACACGAGCGCCTTCATCGCGGCATCCTCGCTTTCGAAGATCCCAAAGATCTTCACCAGACCCGTGATGTCGAATATTTTGCGAATCTGCGGGTTCGTGCAGACAAGGTTGACCGAACCGCCGTGTTCGCGCACGCGCTTGAGCCCGCCAATCAACACGCCGAGCCCCGTCGAGTCGATATAGCGCACGTTTTCGAGGTTGATCACGAGGTTGTACACGCCGCGGTCGATCAGTTCGCCGATTGCATCTTTGACCTTGGGCGAGGTGTACACATCGATCTCGCCGCCGAGATCGACCACGTAACATTCGCCTTGCGCCTCGCGCACGCTTACCTTGATGTCCACCGTTCTCTTCACTCCTATGCGTCGGCCTTGCGTTCAAGCTGCTCGCGCAGCGTGTCCGCCGTTCGCGTTCCTTCGTCAACAGCCGCGTCGAAATTGGCGCGTGCGCTCTCCACGATCTGTTTTCCGCGCTCGTACAACTCCGCGGCATTGCCTTGCCATCCGGCAGCGACGTCGGTGACGCGCCCGCGCAGATCGCCTGAGGCGTCCATCGCTAGGTTACCCGCTTCGCGCGCCTTTCCAACCAGCAGGTCGCGCGCATCCTCTTGCGAGAGGAGCGCCGCCACGGCGCCGCCGACGATCGCGCCGACCAGGAAACCGGCGAGAAATCCGCCGCCACGATGCTCTTCGTTCATGGTCGTTCGCTCCTACTGCTCATCCGATGCGTTCTTTCCCGTGAAGATGCGCCGTAAACCCGCGCTCACCCCGGCAATCGTCGCGCCGATGTTTACGATCGCGGGCGCAACCGACTCCTTTGCGAGATTCGCGGTCTGCGACACCGCGCCGGCCACGTCCTCGAGCGACGACACCACGCTCCCGAGCTTCGCGAGCGTTTGGTCGGCTGTATTGGCGATGCCGCCGACATGCTCGAGGGTCGTCGCGATCGGTCCGCCGACGCTTGCGATCTGTTTGTCCACCTCGTCGAGCGTCTTGTTGACACGTCCGAGCGTCTTTGCAAGCGCGATCATCCCGATCATCATGCCGATGCCGAACAGGAAGATCCCGATGCCGACGCCCAGGGCAACGGCGACGACGAGCCAGCTACTCCAATCCATCTCTGCGATCACACTTCACCTTTCGTTCGTACCTCTGCGGTTATACGCGGCAAAAGCGCAAGTACCCGGTCGATCTCACCCGGTGTGGTCGCATCACCGAGCGAGAAGCGGATCGTGCCCCGGTGCCAGCGGGGATCGATGCCGAGCGCGGCGATCACGTGGCTCGGCTCGAGCGCGCCCGAGGTGCATGCGCTCCCTGCCGAGACGGCGACGCCCGCAAGATCGAGTCGCATCAAAAGCGTCTCGGAGTCGATCCCGGCAAACGACAGGTTGCAGTTGTTGGGAAGGCGAGGCGCGCCGGCTCCGTTCACGCGCACCTCTCCCACCGACGCAACGATCCCGGCCTCGAGGCGGTCGCGCAGCGTTCCGATACGGACGGCACGCTCTGCCTGGCCCGCAACGGCGAGCTCGAGCGCCCGCGCAAGACCCACGATCCCGGCCAGATTCTCGGTGCCGGCACGCCGCCCGAACTCTTGCCCCCCGCCGTGAACCAACGGCCCGAGAGGCGTTCCGTCGCGGACGTAGAGGACGCCCGTACCCTTGGGCCCCGAGAACTTATGCCCGGAAAGAGCAAGGAGATCGACGCCGAGTTCCGTGGGGCGTAGCGGTAGCCACCCAGCCGCCTGGACCGCGTCGGTGTGCACGATCGCCCCGCGATCGCGCGCGCGGGCCGCAAGGCGGGCGACCGGCTGCACCACGCCGATCTCGTTGTTCGCAAGCATGATGCTCGCGAGAACCGTATCCGGACGCAGCGCGGCTTCGAATGCGGCGGGATCGACGAGGCCGCGTTCGTCAACCGGGACAAGCGTCACCTCGAAGCCCTCGTCGCGCAGCGCGTCGAGCGCATGGAGCACCGCGTGATGCTCGATCGCGCTTGCGACCACGTGCCTGCCCCGGCTGCGCGCGGCGCGTGCGGCGCCGAGCAGCGCATGCGTGTCGGCCTCGGAGCCGCTTCCAACGAAGGTGATCTCCCTGCGATGGACGCCCAAGGCAGCGGCCACCCGGTCGCGCGCGTCATCCAAGGCGGCGCGGGCCGCGCGCCCCTCCGCGTGCAGCGAGCTCGGATTGAATCCACCCGCGCTCAGAAAGGGCAGCATCGCCTCGAGCGCCTCGGGGCGAAGCGGCGTGGTTGCGGCATAGTCCAGATAGATGCGGTCGTGCATGGTATCTCAGTGCGTTCTCAGCACGCACTTCTACGATACCTGCGTGCGAAGCTCCATTGCACACTCCGAGAAGTAGCAACGGGAACATGGTCCGGGCTTGTAGGCCCGGACCATTTTTTTCGCTCGCGCTTACCAGAAGAGCTGATTCGGTTGGTGCGGCTTCACCCAGACGATCAAATCCCAGATGCTCGGCAATTCGAAGATCGTCACCACGTCGGACGCGTTCGGCACGCGGCCGAGGCGCACGAGCGTTTTCGCGGAAGGATCGCTGAGGCTGCCGCCGCTCTTCACGAAATCACGGTTCCATACCCATTGATCGTAGATCATCTTTCCGCTCTTTGGATCGCGCGCGACGTAATGAACGTGCCCATTGAATTCAAACCATCGGCACGGGTTTATTCCCCAGAGGTTGGGCCGGCCGCGCGAGATGGCGCGGGGAACCGAAAAATCCGCACCGAGCAGATTGCCGTCCACGTCGTAAAAGAGTTGACTCGGACGTGTCGGCTCCGACGTCCAGCGATCGTTCGCGTAGCTGATCGCTCCGGTGTCGTCGGGCGCAGTGTAGCGCACGTAGCCGGCTGCGAGCGCATCGCGGACATGCGCAAAGCGCGACGTAAGGTTCGCCGTCGCCTGCGCGACGAACGCGGATTCGTCCGGGGTGAGCGGCCCGCGACAGGTGGGCGTTTGATCGGCCCGCGCCGGCGAATTCAATGCGACGATGCCCAACAACATCGTAAGCGCCGCGGCGGCCACCCGTCGTCTCTTCACACCATTCCCTCCTGTCAGCTCTAGCGCGCTTGCGTTCCGGGAACCTCGCACGATTCGAATGCGACGTCGTAGATACCGACCTCACCTGATTCGGGAAGCAACCGTAACTCGTGATGACCGAACGCTCGGTTATCGATGATGTCGTATGCGCGCGCCGTATCGACCTGCACGTACGAGTTTCCCTTGGCGTCGTAGCGAACGTCGGGACCGGCATCGGCTTTGGGAACCGGCGATCCGTCTTGCATGACGTCGACGCGCGCACCACCGCCCCCATGAGGAGCCATCACCACCATCACCTGGATCGCATGGTAGCGCAAACTGAACGTGTCGATTCCGCCGTCGGCAATCACCGCGTCACGCGAGCGTTGCCACATGCCGCTCAAATACACCACGCCATCTACATGGTTTCCGGGATCGTGATAGTTGTGCTCGATGAATTGATTCTGAAAGTCGGAGCTGCCCGGAATGCGTTCGTCACCGATCAAGATTTCGTTCGTTCGCGGATAGCAGACCGCGCCCGGTTTGTCATAGCTATCCTGCGGAAGAAGCGGCATGGGGGGTGGCATCGAAAGCGCCGGATGCAGACGATGCAACAAGGCTTGGATGTGCAGTTCGGTCGCTTGATAGTTGCCCTCGCCAACATCCTCGTACACAAGGTGTCCGTTGGGATCGAAAAGCATTTCGGTCGGCCAGGCGCGCGCGCCAAAGCGCTGCCACAGGGTGTGATGTCCATCGACGGCAACCGGCCACGTGACATCCAATCGCTTCACCGCCGCTGCGACGTTTGCCGGCACCGCCGAGATGCCGAACTCCGGCGTCTGCACACCGACGATCTCCAAGCCGTCGCTTGCGTAGCGCTTGTTCCACGCGCGCAGATACGGCAACGTGCGCAAGCAATTGATGCACGTGTACTCCCAGACGTCAACCAGCACGACTTTGCCTTTGAGATCGCCCGCGTGCACGGCCGGGCCGTTGAGCCAGGCCGTCGCGCCGGCAAACGATGGCAGACGATCGCCCGGCGCAAGCGCGCAGAGCGTCGCGATAGCCGTAGCGGCAAGCGCGCTGCGTAGCAGTGTAGCTCTCATCTTCGCCCCCTGTAGGAGGGAACGACAAGGCCCCGGCCGCTGTGACGGTTTGCGGCCTAGCGGTCGTTCTCGCCGGGATCGTAGTACCGGCGCCCGCGTAGGTTCTCGGGGAGGTTCTCTTGCTTGGTTGCATAGTCGTCGTGCGCGTAATGGTACCCGCGACCGTACCCGAGCTCTTTCATGAGTCCGGTCGGAGCATTGCGCAGATGGAGCGGAACCGGTTCGTTGCGCGTATCGGCCACGTCGCGCATCGCCGCGCTGTACGCGCGGCCCACGCTGTTGCTCTTGGGCGCCTTCGCGAGATAGAGCGTGGCGTGCGCAAGCGGATAGAAGCCCTCCGGCATTCCGATGAAATGCACCGCAGATTGGGCGCCGATCGCCACGCTGATTCCGTGCGGATCGGCCAGGCCGACGTCTTCGGAGGCGAGGATCACGAGACGGCGCGCGATGAAGAGCGGTTCTTCGCCTCCGTCGAGCATGCGCGCGAGCCAGTAGATCGCAGCGTCTGGATCGCTCGCGCGAATGCTCTTGATGAACGCGCTGATCGTGTCGTAATGCCCTTCGCCGCCTTTGTCGTAGGTGGAGCCGCGTTTCTGCAACGCCTCCATCACAAGTCGCCGGTCGATCGTACGGCGCCCATCGATCTCGGGTGCCGCGTCGGCGGCAAACTCGAGCGCCGAGAGCGCGAAGCGCGCGTCGCCGTTCGCATAGCCGATCAGCGTGGTGCGCGCATCGGGTTCGAGCTGAACGTGCATGCCGCCGAGTCCGCGCTGCGGATCGGCGAGCGCGCGATCGACAAGCACACCGATCTCCTCGTCATCGAGCGCCGTCAGCACGAAGACGCGCGCCCGAGAGAGTAACGCCGAGTTCACTTCGAACGATGGATTTTCGGTCGTCGCGCCGATCAACGTCACCGTCCCGTCCTCGACGTAGGGCAAGATCGCGTCCTGCTGCCCCTTGTTGAAGCGATGGATCTCGTCGATGAAGAGCACGGTGCGGCCGCCGACACGCGTACGTCCTTGCGCTTCGCCGACGACGCGGCGCAGATCCGCGACGCCCGCGCTCACCGCCGAAAGCTTTTCAAAGTGCGCGCCGGTGGAGCGTGCGATGATCTCGGCGAGCGTGGTCTTCCCCGTGCCGGGCGGCCCCCATAGGATCATCGATGGAATGCGATCGCTCGCGATCGCACGACGCAGCGCCCGGCCCTCACCCACGATCGCTCCTTGCCCCACGTACTCCTCGAGCGAACGCGGGCGCATGCGCGCCGCCAGCGGTGCTTGGCCTTCGCCGAAGAGCGAATCCATCGTCGCTTTACGGAGCGTGCGACGGCGCTGGTGCTGGTTTGTGGCGCTCGAGCGGGTTTGGAATGTGAATCGGGCGCGGCGTTGCGAAGTGCGGATTGAGTTCGCTTGGGAACTGCATCGTCACGTTGCCTTCGGCGTGCGCTTGCCCGGTGATGGTGTTGTAGAGCACGTGATCGGCTGTCATCGTGCGATCTCCTTGCACGATGTGCACGTGCCCGGTGAGATCGAGCTCGTGCGTGACATCGTGAAGCACGCCCTTGTCGGCATCGACGATCGTATCGGCTTGGACGTAGTGCACGTTGCCGGTTGCCGTATAGACTTTGGCGCTTCCGTCGATCTGTACTTTGTCCGCGGTCAGCGTTGCCGGTCCACGCGAACGCGATCCTTTGGCGCTCGCGATGCCCGAGAAATTCCCCTCTGCATCGTGCATCACGACATGGCCATACAGGTAGATCAGCTTTGTTTTATAGTTGCCGTCGGCACGATCGGCGACGATGTCGCCGCCCTCACGGGTCATGTGGACTTTCTTCGGCGCGCTGAAGTCACCGCTCTTGAAATTTGCGTCGAGCGGCGAAGTCATCACCGTCCACACGCCGATTTTGTACGATCCGCCACCGGTCGAGGCCGGCGACGAGGGCGAGGGCACCGGCGACGCACCGAGCAGCGCGGCCGCAACGAGCACCGCGAAAACCGAACGAATCATGATTGCGAACGTACCTTGACGTTACGCCGATCGACGGATCCGAGCGCCGCCGTCAAACGATCGTAACCGAGCATGCCTTCGCGAACGAGGCGAGGAATCGAGCCGCTTACATCCACGATGGTCGATTCGCGGTCGTAGCGGGTAGGCCCGTTGCGGATCACGAGATCCGCGGGGGGCAGCACATCAACGTCATCACCGCCGGCATATCGCGGACCACCGGGCGGGTTCGCCGTCAGCGCGGCGAGCGGTCCGCAGCGCTCCAAAATCGCACGCGAAAGTTCGTCGTCGGGAACACGCATGCCGATCGTGCGCTCTCCCGCCGCGAACTCGTCGCTCACGAAGTGGGGTTTGCGTACGATCGCGATCAGTGGCCCCGGCATCAAGCGTTTTGCCACGAGGAGCGCGAGCGGATTGCCCGCGGCGTACTCCAAAAACTCGACCGTTGAAGCTACGTGCAGCGCGAGCGGTTTGTCGTCGGGACGGCGCTTGCCGTGATAAATCGCATCGATCGCTTCCGAGCAGTACGGATCGCAACCGATCTGGTAGCTCGTGTCGCTCGGAAAGACGATCGTTCCGCCGGCAAGCACAACGCTCGCCGCCGCCTCGAGAATGTCCTCGAGGCGGGCGACACGAGCATCGAGCATCGTTCTAGATGTGGACACGCATGCCGGTGCCGAGCGCGACACACGAGAGCGGATCATCGGCAACGATCGCCGGAACGCCCGTCACCTCGGCGAGCAGCCGGTCGAGACCGCGCAGCAGCGCACCACCGCCGGTAAGGATGATGCCGCGATCGATAATATCGGCAGCAAGTTCGGGCGGCGTCTTTTCAAGCACGGCCTTCACCGCCTCGACGATCGCGCCCACCGGCTCGGAAAGCGCCTCGCGAATCTCTTCGCTCGTAATCTTCACCGTCTTCGGCAACCCGTTGATCAGATCGCGTCCGCGAATCTCCATCGCGAGCTCTTGCTCGAGTTTGTAGGCCGAACCGATCTTGATCTTGATCTCTTCGGCTGTGCGTTCACCGATGTTCAAGTTGTACACGCGGCGAATGTAGCGAATGATCGCCTCGTCGAGCTTGTTGCCCGCCACGCGCAGCGATTGCGAGACGACCACGCCGCCGAGCGAGATCACTGCGACGTCGGTGGTTCCGCCGCCGATATCGACGACCATCGAGCCCGACGGCTCGTCGATCGGCAGGCCCGCACCGATCGCCGCAGCCATCGGTTCCTCGACGATATCGACGCTGCGCGCGCCGGCGAGTTTGGCTGCATCCTTCACCGCGCGCTCTTCAACGCTCGTGATCTCGGCCGGAACGCAGATCGTTACGTGCGGTTTCGGCTTGATCAACGACGACCACCACGAACGATCTTTCATGACCTTTTTGATGAAGTACGAAAGCATCGCTTCGGTGACTTCGAAATCGGCGATCACCCCGTCCCGTAACGGACGGATCGCTTGAATGTGCGCGGGGGTCTTGCCGAGCATCAAACGCGCCTCTTCGCCGACGGCGAGCACGCGATTCGTATTCATATCCTTCGCAACGACCGAAGGCTCGCGCAAGACGATACCTTTGCCCTTGACGTTCACGAGCACGTTCGCCGTGCCCAAATCGATCCCGATGTCCAAACCGAACTCCTACGATGTGCTAATGAAGCGGGGTGGTGTTAAAACGTATCAACCGGCGGCCGAGCTGACGCGCGGATACTCGTTGGTGTCGAGCAGCCCACGCGGCTCAACGAGCGGGATGACGCCGCTCGAACGCTGGACCTGTCCGCCAAGCGCCGAGAGCATCTCCTCGAAGCGATCGTACCCGCGATCGATGTATTCGAGACCAATGATCTCGGTTTCGCCCGCGGCGGCAAGACCCGCGACGACGAGCGCGGCACCCGCGCGAATATCGGGAGCCTCGACCGGCGCGCCCGAGAGCTGTCCCACGCCCTTGACGACGGCGGTGTTGCTCTCCATCGAGACGCGTACATCGGCGCCCATGCGCGCGAGTTCGTTGACGTACGAAAAACGCGCGTTGAAGATCGACTCCTCGACGACGCTCGTGCCCGGCGCCGTACACAGGTAGGCGACCATCTGCGGTTGCAGATCGGTTGGGAAACCCGGATAGGGCGCGGTAAGAATCTCGGTTCCGCCCGTGATGGTGCTTCCATCGACGCGAATCCAATCATCGCCGAAGGTAAGATCCACACCGCACTCTTGCAGCTTCACCATGAATGCTTCGAGATGATCGGGACGGCATCGCGTGACGGTGACGTCGCCGCGCGTCACCGCACCGGCGAGCAGGAGCGTGCCGGTAACGATACGATCGGGAATGATCTCGTACTCAACACCGTGCAACTCTTCGACGCCTTCGATCACGAGCGTGTCGGTTCCGAGCCCCGCGATCTTCGCGCCCATCGCAACCAGGAAGTTGCCGAGGTCGATCACCTCAGGCTCCATCGCAACGTTGACGATCGTGCTCGTACCGTCGGCGAGCACCGCGGCGAGCATCGCGTTTTTCGTCGCGCCCACGCTCGGCATGCGAAATTCGATCGAAGCCCCGTGCAAGCGTTTGTGCTTCGATTCGGCGATCAGGTAGCCGTGCGCGTTGCGCACGTCGCAGCCAAGAGCGAGAAAGGCCTGTTCGTGCATGTCGGTCGCGCGTGTACCGAGGATACATCCACCCGGCAGCGGCACCTCAGCACGCCCGAAGCGTCCAAGCAGCGGACCGACGATATCGAAGGAGGCTGCAAGTTTGCGAACGAGCGTGTACGGCGCGCGATACGACGCGACGTTACTCGAATCGATCGTTACGGTGCTGTCGCCCTCGTACCGGATGCGCGCACCCAGGGCTTCGAGCAGCGACCACATGACCGAAACGTCGGTGATACGCGGCACGCGATGAAGCGTGACCGTGCCTTTGGCGAGCAATGCAGCGGCCATGATCGGAAGCGCGGCGTTCTTCGCGCCGTGCGTCGCAACCGAGCCTTCGAGACGGGCGCCTCCGCGGACCCGAAGCGTGGTGTCCAGACGATCGAGCATATATCGGGTAAAAGATTCGCGGGGCGCCATTGGGCGCCCCGCTTCTTTGTTATCTGAGTCCCTTTTCGTTTAGGTGTGGCCGGTGAGGCGCAATTTCGCGTTCGCGAAATCGAGGGTCGCCTGCTCGCGAGCGAACTGCTCGCCGGTCGCGGTCTTTTGCCGCTCGAGCGCGCCGTCGCGCTCGTCCTTGGCCGCCTGCACATCGACGTCGTCGAATCGCAGGGCCTCGTCAACGAGCACGGTCAGACGCCCCGGCAGAGCCTGCATGAAGCCCTCGCGGGTAGCGAGCTCCAGACGCTCGGTCTTACCCTCGATCTGCACGTTGGCGCGCAAAACGCCCGGCTTGAGCGCCGCGAGAAACGGCGCGTGACTCGGCAGGATACCCTCTTCGCCCTCGGTCGTGACCGCGATGACGAGCTCGGCATCACCCTCGAAGGCAACCTTCGTGGGCGTGATCAGCTTGAACGGAATCGTATGTGCCATACACCTTGCTCGGCAAAGCCGCGGGCTACGCCGTTGCCCCCAACTTTTCAGCAGCCAGCTTCACTTCGTCGATGCCGCCCTTGTAGAAGAACGCCTGCTCCGGCAGATGATCGACCTTGCCGTCGAGGATCTCGCGGAACGACGCGATTGTATCGGAGAGCTTGACGTATTTGCCGGGCGTGCCCGTGAACTGCTCGGCCACGAAGAACGGCTGCGAGAACATACGCTGCATGCGGCGCGCGCGTCCCACGATGATCTTATCCTCTTCGGAAAGCTCTTCGACGCCAAGAATCGCGATGATGTCCTGCAGATCCTTATAGCGTTGCAACGTCTCTTGCACGCCACGCGCCACGTCGTAGTGATCTTGACCCACGATCTGCGGATCGAGAATGCGCGAGGTCGAGGCGAGCGGATCGACGGCGGGATAGATGCCGAGTTCCGAGATCGGACGCGAGAGCGCGGTTGTCGCGTCGAGATGCGCGAAGGTAACGGCGACCGCGGGGTCGGTGTAGTCGTCGGCGGGCACGTACACGGCCTGTACCGAGGTGATCGATCCCTTGTTCGTCGAGGTGATGCGCTCTTCGAGCGCGCCCATGTCGGTCGAGAGCGTCGGCTGATAGCCGACGGCCGACGGCATGCGGCCCATCAGCGCCGAGACTTCCGAGCCCGCTTGCAGATAGCGGAAGATGTTGTCCATGAATAGGAGCACGTCGGCGCCTTGCTCGTCGCGGAAGTACTCGGCCATCGTCACACCGGTCTGCGCGATGCGGAAACGCACGCCCGGCGGCTCGTCCATCTGCCCGAAGACGAGCGTCGTCTGCGCGAGCACGCCCGACTCTTTCATCTCTTGCCAAAGGTCGTTACCTTCACGCGTGCGTTCGCCGACGCCGGTGAAGACCGAGAAGCCCTTGTGGACGTTTGCGATATTGCGAATGAGCTCTTGAATCAGAACCGTCTTGCCGACGCCCGCGCCGCCGAAGAGGCCAACCTTACCGCCACGCGTGTATGGCGCCATCAGGTCGATCACTTTGATGCCGGTCTCGAAGAGTTTCGGGGTCGGATCCTGCGATTTGAAATCGGGCGCCGGACGGTGAATCGGCCACTCGGCCGCGGCCTTCACCGGTTCGGTCGAGTCGATCGCTTTGCCGAGAACGTTGAAGATGCGCCCGAGTGTGCCTTCGCCGACGGGAACCTTGATCGGTCCCCCCGTCGCGGTGACGCCGGCACCGCGCATCAAGCCGTCGGTGGAGCCCATCGCGAGGCAGCGCACCTGATTGTTGCCGAGTTCGTCTTGAACTTCGAGCACCAGATCGCGCGCCTGCATCGCGGTACCGCCGAGTTGCACTCCCGATGCGGCGCCGTTCGAGGCGACCTTCGTGTCTTCGTTCACGCGCACGGTCAACGCGTCGTTGATCTTAGGCAGGGTCTCCGGCGTGAACTCGACGTCCACGACGTTTCCGAGCACTTGCACAACTTTACCGGTGGCCATCTTCTTATCCGTTCCTTTGTAGTGTCAGCCTGAGCATGTCGAAGGCTATCCGTTGACCAGCGCTTCCGCGCCGCCGACGATTTCGAGCAGTTCTTTGGTGATCGCCGCCTGACGCGCGTTGTTCATCTGGATCGTCAGTTCGTCGATCAGTTTGCCAGCGTTGTCCGTTGCATTGTTCATCGCGAGCAACTGAGCTGCGAAGAACGCGGCGTCGGTCTCGAGCATCGCCGAGAAAATCGTAAATTCGAGGTACTTGGGGAGCAAACGCGAGAGCACGGCCTCGGGCGAGGGTGCGAACTCGACGGCGCCCTTGGCGCCGCGCGCCTCCCCGCTCTCAACACGAGTCGCATCCGCGTCACTCTGAGCCTGTCGCGCGATCGGCACGAGCGTGCGGGTCTCGGGCTTCTGTGAGAGCATCGAGATGAGCTTCGGCGAGATCAGCGTGATGTTCGAGATCGCGCCGGAAACGAAATCGTCGGTAACGCGATATGCGACTTCGCGTGCGGCTTCGATCTTCGAGGGCGCGTTGAGTGCCCAGGCCGGACGATCAGCGTGGCCGGAACGACGCACGAAGTTGCGCGCCTTGTTGCCGACCGTGTACCAGGCAACCTGCGGATTCGCTTTGACGAAGAGCTCGCCCGCGCGAATGATGTTCGAGTTGAACGCGCCCGCAAGACCCTTATCGGCGGTCATCAGGATGACGCCGTGCGGTGCGTTCGCGTTACCCGGCTTCATGAACGGATGATCCACGCTGCCGACGCTCGCCATCAGATCGCGCAGCATCTCCGAAAGCGTGTCCGCGTAGGGACGCGCTTCCTTCTGCGCCTGCTCCGCGCGGCGGATCTTGGCCGCGGCGACTTGCTTCATCGCCTTGGTGATCTGCTGCGTGTTCTTCAGCGAGCGAATCCGCTCGCGAAGATCCTTTACGCTTGGCATAGCTTAAAAACTCTTGTTGAACTCGGTGAGAGCAGCGTTGAGTTTTTGCTTGGTATCGTCCGAGAGCTGGCCCGACGCGGCGATCGCCTGCGGCACGTCGGCGTGCTTGTTATGCAAGAACTGAATAAAGCGCTTCGCCCAGTCTTGCAGACGCGGCGTCGGAATCTCGTTCACAAACCCGTTGGTCGCACCATAGATGATCGCGACTTGATCTTCGGTGGACTGCGGCTGATACTGCGGTTGCTTCAGGAGTTCGGTGAGCTTCTCACCGCGCAGCAGCTGCATCTGCGTCGATTTATCGAGATCGCTTGCGAGCTTTGCGAAGGCAGCGAGATCGCGGTACTGCGCGAGTTCGAGCTTGAGCGGACCGGCGACGCCTTTCATCGCTTTGGTCTGCGCCGAACCACCGACGCGCGAGACGGAGAGACCGACGTTGACGGCCGGGCGAATACCCTGGAAGAAGAGTTCCGGCGTCAGGTAGATCTGACCGTCGGTGATCGAGATCACGTTGGTCGGAATATACGCCGAGAAGTCGCCCGCCTGCGTCTCGATGATCGGAAGCGCCGTCATCGACCCGCCGCCGAGTTCATCCGAGAGCTTCGCGGCGCGTTCGAGCAGGCGCGAGTGCAGGAAGAAGACGTCGCCCGGGTAGGCTTCGCGGCCCGGCGGACGGCGCAACAGCAACGCCATCTCGCGATAGGACTGCGCGTGCTTGGTGAGATCATCGTAAATGATCAGCACGTCCTTGCCGGCATACATCAGTTCTTCACCCATTGCGGCGCCGGCGAACGGAGCGATCCAGCGCAGCGCGGCTGCCTCCGACGGGCCGACGACGACGATCGTCGTGTACTCCATCGCGCCCTTCTGTTCGAGCGTCTGCGCGAGCGCGGCGACGGTCGAGTTCTTCTGGCCGATCGCGACGTAGATGCAGAAAACGTCGCGACCCTTTTGGTTGATGATCGTGTCGATCGCGATCGCGGTCTTACCGGTCGAACGATCGCCGATGATCAGCTCGCGCTGCCCCTTGCCGATCGGAATGAGCGCGTCGATCGCGCGGATGCCGGTCGGCAGCGGCTGCTTGACACCCTGGCGCTCGACGACGGTCGGCGCGACGTTTTCGATCGTGCGAAACTTGTTCGTGTTGATCGGACCCTTGCCGTCAACCGGCTGGCCGAGCGGATTGACGACGCGGCCCAAGAGCGCTTCGCCGACCGGCACCGACGCGATGCGTCCGGTGCGACGGACTTTGTCGCCTTCCTTGATCTCGCCATCGTCGCCCATGATGACGACGCCGACATTATCCTCTTCAAGGTTCAGCGCGACGCCCTGCAGGCCGTTGGCGAACTCGACGAGCTCCGACGCTTTCACGCCGCGCAAGCCGTAAACGCGCGCCAAGTTGGCGCCGACCTCGATGACGGTACCGACTTCGTCTTCTTGAACCCCAGCCTTGAAGCTCGCAATCTGCTGCTTCAGTATTCCGGCGATTTCGTCTGCGTTGATCATAACTTTAAAGGCGCTCCGATCCCATCTCCGCGCCCCCCACTCCGTGGGGCCCCCGGGCTTCGGGGCGCATATTCATATTGGCTTGCATGAGGTTCCCCTGGGACGCCGGCACGCTATGTGCCGGCAGCAAACAGCGTTCGCGTCAATTCTTCCAATCGGCCGGCGACCGAGCCGTCGATGCGACGGTCACCCATCATCAGGCGAACCCCGCCGATGAGCGACGGATCGACCTTTACGGTCACGTCGAATCTCTTGCCGTACGCACGCTCGAGACGATCGACCATGGCGCGCAAATCGTCCGAAGCGAGTTCCTTGGCCATCGTGACCCCGAGCGGCTCTGCTCCGCGCGCGGCGAGCTCGAGTTTCTTATACTCGACGACGAGTTCGCCGAGCAGTGTTTCGCGGCGCTTACGCACGAGCAAGAGGACCGTGTGCAACGCGACGTCGTGCATTTTGCCCTCGAAGGCGGCAAGGAGCACGCGTTCCTTCTCCTTGCGATCGATGATCGGCGCCACGAAGAAATTCTTCGTAGCAGCATCCTCATCGATCGCGCGCCGCACCGCGGCGAGGTCGTCACCCACGCGTTCGACCGCTTTCGCCTCGCTCGCGAGCGAGAAGACGGCGGTCGCGTAGCGACGTGCGAGCGTTTCGTTTGCCATCGTATTACTTCTCCGCCTCGATCGACGAGACGAACGAATTGACGAGCCTTGCGTTCACCGAAGCATCCACGCGCTGCGCAGCCTTCCCTCGGGCGGCCTGCAGAGCTCGTTCGAGCAATTCGACGCGCAGACGGTCACGCGCCGCGAAGCGCGCGCGGTCGAGTTCGCCGCTGGCGTTACGCACGGCCCGTTCGCCGGCTTCGCGGGCTTGCGCGATCGTGGCGTCCTTCTCCCGAGCGGCTTGCTCCGTGGCACGCTGACGAATCAGCTCCGCGTCGCGTTGCGCGCCCGAAATTTCGCCACGAAGGGCTTCGAGAGAAGCCTTTGCCTCGTCGCGATGACGTTCGGATTCGGCTAGTTGCTTGTTGTGGGCATCTTGCGCCGCAAGCACCGCGGGCTGGATGTACTTACCCCAGACCCACACCATCACGGCGACGAAGAGCACCGCCGAGATAACCTGGCTCCAGACGGCAACCTGTTCGTAGTTCATTTGGCTGCCTCCAGAACCGTGCGCTCGACCATGAGGTCGGCGAGCTGCGCCACGATCTGTTCCTCGTTCGCACGCGCCGCCTTCAACTCATCCGCGACGGTCGCTTGCGCCGCGTCAACGGCCGCTTGCACCTTCGCGCCGTACTGCACGGCGAGTTCGGCAGACGCGTTCGAAGCCTCGGCGCGCGCCTTGGCGAGCGTCGCTTCAGCATCGCGGCGCGCGGCGGCACGAAACTCGTCGGCCTGCGCGCGAAGCGACTTCGCCTCGGCCTGATACGCGTCGTAATCCGCGGTCACACTGTTGATGTACTCACGGCGCTTGCGGATTGCGCTGCCGACCGGACGCAAAAACAGCACGTTCAACAGCGCGAAGAAGATCGCGAAGTTGATCAGCTGAACGAGCAGCGTCCCGTCTAACGAGAGAAACATGTTGCTACCGGTGCGCGCTTACTTCGCGACGGTCGAGAGATGCGCGAGAAGATCCGGAACCTTCACCACGACGAGCAGCAGGTAGAACGCGAGACCGAGCGCGATGATCGGAAACGCTTCCAGGACGCCGACGCCGAGGAAGAGGAACGTGAAGATGTTCGGACGGGCTTCGGGCTGCCGGGCGATTGCCTCGACGGCCTTGCTTGCGACGATACCGTCGCCGATTGCCGAACCGAACGCCACGCCGGCAACGATGATGCCGAACGCGAGGAGGGTGAGGCCTGCAACCAACGCTTCAGAGCTCAAGAGCGTACCTTTCCTTCGAGTAGTGTCTTAATGGTCTTCCGCCGTCGCGAGCGACAAATAGACGATCGCGAGCAGCGTAAATACGAACGCTTGGACGGTGCCGACGAAGAAGTTGAAAAACTGGATCAAGAACGGCACGACGGTGACGGCGAGCGACAGATCGAACGCGCCGATCTTCACGTGGGCGACCACGATCGACGCGATGATGATAAAGAGCAATTCGCCGACGAAAATATTAAAGAACAGGCGCGCGGCGAGCGTCGCCGGGCGCGCGAGCTCCTCGAGCAAGTTGATCGGGAGCAGGAAGGCGTTCGGCTTCGCCAAGTGCGCGAGATGCTTGATGCCGTTCTGGCGAAAGCCGACGATCCACGTCATGAAGAAGACGATAAGCGCGAGCGGAACCGTCGTGTTCAGATCGGCCGTCGGAGAGCCGCCGAAGGGCAGGCCGAGCACCTTGAACGGGAAAATGCCGAACTGGTTGAGCAAGAAAATGAACACGAAGAGCGCGATGAAGAACGGGATGAACGCTTCGCCCTTTTCACCAAGCGCGCTCTTGGCGAGGTCGGCGATGTAATTGACGATGCCTTCCACGATGGTCTGACGCTTCGTAACGTACGCGGAACGATAGCTCGCACCGACCCACGCGAAAAAAGCCAGCGCAACGAGCATGACGAGCCACGTCGTCACGATCGTGTCTGCATGCACGGATCCGATTACCGGCAACTGCCAGGTAATGTGCTCACCGATTTGTTCGTGCATCTCTTATCCCCGACGCGGTCCCCGCGCCGGGGACCCTACACGTAAACGACGCTCCGTTCTATGAACCGCGCGCCCCCGTTTTCAACGGGTTCCCCCGATCACGACCTTGCGATGATACATCAGCGCAAAGAGTGCGAGCGGGAGGAAGAATCCGGCAAAATACCACGCCATCGACCACCAGGGTCCCTTTGTGGCAAATGCCACGGGCACTATACCGAAGAGCCCGATTCGCAAGAAACTACTTAAGACGAAGCCCGAAGTGCTACGGGTCTCGATCGCCCGCTCCCCGCTACGCATCGCGATGCGCGCATTGAGGACGCCTGCGACACCTCCCACGATCAGGGCTAGGGCGGGGACCGGGAGCCAACGCAGCGCGACGAGACCGAGAACCGAGACGACCAGGAGCGTCCATACCGAGACCGTTGCCTTCAGCTGATGGTACGTCGCAAGATCGACCGCCGCTTCGGCGTCCGTGTAGGTACGCGCCGCCGGGGCCGTCTCCTGCCCCCACGCATCGTCGTCCTCGAAGCTCACGGCGAGCCCCGCAGGAGCAGGCGCATGGCCGCGTAGCCCCCAAGGCCGAGGCCGCCGAAGAGGCCGACGGCCACCCACAGTTGCTGGCCCGTGCGTCCCGCGAGCCAAATGCCCGCCAGGAGCCCGGCGATCGTCGTGCCGGCGAAGGTCCCGCCGGCACCGATCACCGGGATCAACTCTTTCACGGGGCGCCGGCGACGGCATGGAAGGGGGCAGGATAGGCCCGCCCACGCAGGCGGGCGAGCAGCCACGCCACGATCCGCTCGGAGGCCCGGCCATCGCCGTACGGATTCACCGCCCGCGCCATGCGCGCGTACTCCGCTTCGTCGCGCAGCAGCCGCGAGGCGGCATCGACGATTTTGGCACGATCGTGGCCAACCAGTTGCAGGGTGCCAGCCTCGAGCCCTTCGGGCCGCTCGGTCTCTTCGCGCATTACGAGCACCGGCTTTCCAAGGCACGGCGCCTCTTCTTGAATGCCGCCGGAGTCGGTCAGCACGAAGGTGGACGCCTTGACCGCCGCGACCATTTGCCCGTAATCGACCGGATCGACCAAGACGACCCCCGGCACATCGCCGAGCAGTTCGTGCGCCACCGGCTTCACGTGCGGTGAGGGATGCACCGGCCAGTATATCTGCGGGCGTTCCGGCAACTCGGTGATCGCGCGCATCGCGGCACACATCTCGCGCATGTGCGGATGGTTCTCGCGACGATGGGCCGTGACGACGATAAGCGGACGATGCGGATCCAACCGTTCGAAGCCCGGCGGCGCGGTGAGGTCGGCGCGCTTGGCCGTCGCAAGAAACGCATCGATCACGGTGTTGCCCGTAACGATGATCTCATCGACGCCCACGTTCTCGCGCAACAGATGCTCACGCGCAAGCTCCGTCGGTGAAAAGTGATACGACGCGATCGTACCGGTGAGGCGCCGATTCATCTCTTCCGGAAACGGCAGCCAGCGATCGCTCGTGCGCAGGCCCGCTTCGACGTGACCGACGGGCACGTGCTGGTAGAAGGCCGCAAGCGCCGCGGAACTGCTGGTCGTGGTATCGCCGTGCACGAGCACCACGTCGGGTTTGGCCTCCTTGAGCACGGGCTCCATGCCCGAAAGTACGCGCGTTGTGATCTGCGTGAGCGTTTGGTCGGGGGTCATGATGTCGAGATCGTAGTGTGGTTCGATCGCAAAGAGCGCGAGCAGATCGTCGAGCATCTGCCGGTGTTGCGCCGTGACACACACGATGCTCTCGATCGAGGGATGCGCGCGCAACGCCTCCACCACGGGTGCCATCTTGATGGTGTCGGGGCGCGTGCCGAAGACGGTCATCACGCGGAGTCTATCGTCGGTTCCGTTCATATCTCGTTACAATGCGTGCCGGAAAGCGTGGGTGAATTCGCCCGAGAGCGCAAGCGCCACGACGCCGAGCACGAAGCACACGGCGTAGATCAGCAACACGGCCTGACGGACGTTGAGCCCGAAGCGAAAGATCAGTTGATGGTGAAAGTGGCCGCGATCGGCCTCGGTGATACGTCTGCCGGCGCTCGCCCGCCGTACGATTGCCGCCGCCGTATCCAGCAGCGGCAGCGCGAGCACAACGACGGGAACCACGATCGATATCGCGATCGCGGTCTTGCTCGCGCCGATAATCGAGACCGTCGCGAACACGTATCCTATGAAGAGCGAGCCCGCGTCGCCCAAAAAAATCTTTGCGGGATTGAAATTGTAGGGCAAGAAGCCGAGCGCCGCACCAGCGAGCGCGATCACAACGAGCGCCACAACGGGATTTGCGTGAACGACGGAGATCGCAAAGAGAAACAGGCTCGATATCGCCGCAAAGCCGGCGAGCAGCCCGTCGAGACCGTCGATGAAGTTGATTGCATTCATCATCGCGACGTACCAGAACAGCGTCAACGGCACGCTCACCCACGCGGGGAAGTCGATCCAGTTGTGCGCAGGATCGTGCACGAAGGGATTGGTGATGCCGGGAATGACGAATCCATAGAACATCGAGACCAGCGCAACGACGATCTGCGCGATCATCTTGTTGCGGGCTCGCATCTGCATGATGTCATCCCATACCCCGACACCCAGAATCAACAGGCTGCCGAAGAGCAATCCGACGAGTTTGTGCACCGCGTCGAGTTGATCGCCCATCGCTTCGATCTTTTGATGCACCCCCAAATGCGCGATCGAAGGGAAGAGCGTGTAGGGCGAGATGAGGGCAAAGCCGAGCACGACGAACAAGGCGAAGGCGAAACCGAAGAACACCGCGATTCCGCCGGTTCGGGGTGTCGGCGTGTCATGCACCCGGCGCTCCTCGCCCGTACCGTCGATGATGTCGAGATGGGTGGCAAGCCGGATCACGAGCGGCGTTGCGAGCGCAGCCACGATCGCCGCGATGGCAAACGTGGCCGCGTAGATGACGAACGCGCTCACAGGCGTCCTTCAATCGTCGAGAACGGTGCGACGGCGACCCCTGCTTCGGCCAAGAGCTCGGCCGCGATCGGGTCGAGATAGGGTACGTCGTACACGATCTTCACGATGCCAGCGCTGATGAGCAGCTTCGAGCAATTGATACAGGGTTGATGCGTGCAATACGCCGTGGAGCCGACGAGGCTCACCCCGTGGAGCGCACCCTGGACGATCGCGTTTGCTTCGGCGTGCGTCGCGCGCATGCAGTGCTCGTTCACGAGCATGCAGCCGGCTTCGGCGCAATGCGCGACGCCGCGCGGCGCTCCGTTGTAGCCGGTGGTGAGGATGCGGTGATCGCGCACGAGTACGGCGCCGACCGAAAGCCGCGGACAGGTGGCCCGCGTCGCGACGGTGCGCGCGATCAACATGAAGTATTCGTCCCAGCCTGGGCGCATTCGCTATCCCTGCGCGCGCACGCTGACCGGCACCGAGGTGACGCTGCCGAACATGCGATCGCCAGCATCGCCCAGGCCGGGAACGATATATGCGTGGTCGTTCAAACCTTCATCGAGCGCCGCCGTGACGATCGGCACGTGCGGGTGGGCCGCTCGCATCGTACGCACCCCTTCGGGTGCCGCGATCACGCATACGAAGATCACGTTGCGCGCCCCACGCTCGACCAACGCTTCGATCGCCGCGACGCCGGAATGCCCGGTAGCGAGCATCGGATCGAGCACGAAGACGTGGCGATCCCCAAGCTCGGTCGGAACATTCGCATAGTAAGGAACGGGTTCGAGCGACTCGGGGTCACGATAGAAGCCCAAGTGCGCGACGACCGCATCGTCGATCACGCTCAAAAAACCGGGTAGGAGCCCGAGACCCGCACGCAGCACCGGCGCGACGACCGGACGCGTGGCGACGCGTTTCACCGACGTATCGATCAGCGGCGTCGTTATGCGTTCGTCGCGCATCGGCAACGCGCGCGTTGCTTCGTAGGCAAGAAACATCCCGAGCTCTTCGATGAGCGCCCGGAAGACCGGGGTCGTCGTCTCGCGGTCGCGCAGACGTGCAAGGCGATCCGCGACTGCCGGGTGATCGACGACGTGAAGGCCCGGAAATTCAGACATGGGTTCTCGTTTCGAGCGGGTCGGTCGGCGCCCTGCGCGGATCGTTACGGAACAACCGTCTCATACTCGCGCAAGAGCGCGGCGAGTTCATTGAGGTCGTCGATGCGCCGCTCCGGCTTCACCGCGAAGCCCGTACGCCGGCGCGTCACCCAGACGGTGTGAAACCCCGCTTGCCGCGCACCGGTCGCATCCCAATCGTTGGCGGAGACGAACAGTACCTCGGCGGGCTCGACATCGAGCGCAAGCAACTGATCGTACACTTTGCGTTGCGGTTTGTAGAGCTTGATCGTATCGGACGAAAAGATGCGCTCGACCTTCGACGCAAGGCCCGCATACGCAAGCGCGTTCCGCGCCGTCGAAAGCACGGCGTTCGTTAACACTACCGGATGCATCCACCGCTGCGCGGCCGCATCGATACCGGCAAGCGCGTCGGGAAATGCCGGAAGATGCGCCCACGCATCCACCAACCGCTTCACGTCCTCGGGCTGCAGTTTCATCATGAAGCGCGGGGCGATCTCGGTGAGGGCCTGCAACGTCACGCGATCGAAATCCATGTAGCGCGCCGCGATGGTGGTTTTCGTCAGTTGCAGCTGGCGTTGTCGCCACGCATCGAGCGCTGCCTCGGGCATCGGCGTATAGACGCGCAGCACGTCAACGAGCGCGTTGTAGTCGAGCAGCGTTCCGTAAAGATCGAAGGCGACGAGCCGGATGGCCATATGTGGTTATGGAACGTCGAAGCGACCGGTGAGTTCGTGCACGCGGCCCCGCAGCGCGTCGATCTTGGCACGGGCCTCAATATCACCCAGCGCATCGATGATAATGCGCGCAACCTCACGGCAATCGTCGATACCGAGCCCGCGCGAGGTGATCGCGGGCGTGCCGACGCGGATACCGCTCGTCACCATCGGCTTCTGCTGATCGAAGGGGATCGCGTTCTTGTTCACGGTGATCCCGATCTCGTCGAGGTAGTGCTCCGTCGCCTTCCCGGTGAGCCCCTTGACGCTCACGTCCACGAGCATCAGGTGCGTATCGGTGCCGCCCGCAACCAGACGTAGCCCCGCACGCACGAATTCGTCGGCCATCGCCTGGGCGTTGTCGATCACTTGGCGCTGATACCCTTTGAATGACGGCTGCAGCGCCTCGCCAAAGGCGACCGCCTTCGCCGCGATCGTGTGCATCAGGGGGCCGCCCTGAATGCCTGGGAAGACGCTTTTGTCGATTGCGGTCGCGTGGGCCGCCTTGCAAAGAACGATTCCGCCGCGCGGTCCGCGCAGTGTCTTGTGCGTGGTCGAGGTAACGAAATCCGCGAGCGGTACGGGCGAGGGATGCAGGCCCACCGCGACGAGACCCGCGATATGGGCCATATCGACGAGCAGCGTCGCACCGATCTCGTCGGCAATCTCGCGGAACGGCGCATAATCCATCGTACGCGGGTACGCGCTTGCACCGGCAATGATCATTTTCGGTTTGTGTTCGCGCGCAAGCGCGCGCATCTCATCGTAATCGATCAACTCGGTGTCTTTGCGCACGCTATATGCAAGCGCGTTGTAGAGCTTACCGCTAAAGCTTACCTTCGTGCCGTGCGTCAGGTGGCCGCCGTGCGCGAGCGACATGCCAAGCACGGTATCACCGGGCTGCAACATCGCCATGAAGACGGCCATGTTCGCTTGCGCGCCCGCATGCGGCTGCACGTTCGCGTGGTCGGCGCCGAAAAGCCGCTTCAGGCGTTCGATCGCGAGATTCTCCGCGACATCGACGTATTCACATCCGCCGTAATAGCGCTTGCCCGGATACCCTTCGGCGTACTTGTTGGTCATCACGCACGCCATCGCTTCGCGCACGGCGCGACTCGCGTAGTTTTCCGACGCGATCAGTTCCAAGTTTTCTTTCTGGCGGCGCTCTTCGTTTTTGATGGAGACGAAGAGTTCCGCGTCCTGCGCTTCGATCGCGCTCGGCGTGAGCATATCCATGATGATCCTTACAACCGTTGTGAAGCTAGAGCAGTTCTTTGGGCGTCGTTGCGTCGGAGACCGCGCCGGTCTCGATCGCTTTGAGCGTGCGCGCGCGCTGCGCGTCGCCGAACGCGAAGAGCTGTTCGACGCGGTGCTTGTGACGGGCGCCTTCGGTCACGTCGCCTTCGAAGGGCGTGTGCAGGAAGACGTCGAGCAGCCGTTCCGTCATCTCCCAACCGGTGAGGCGCTCGGAGAGCGCGAGGACGTTTGCGTCGTTGTGTCGCCGGGCGAGTTCGCAGGTGAGCGGCTCAAAGACCACTGCCGCGCGCACCCCTGGAACCTTGTTCGCGGCAATCGAGATGCCGATCGAAGAACCGCAGATCACGATCCCCCGGTCCGCCTGGCCGCTCGCCACCGCCTCACCCACCGCGAAGCCGTATTGCGGGTAATCCACCGGCGTAGCATCGTGCGTGCCGTAGTCGAGCACGGCATAACCGCGCTCGCGCAGCAACCGTGCGATACGATCCTTATAGTCGAAGCCGGCGTGATCGGCTCCGAGTGCAATCTTCATGAGCGAAGGGCTCTCCGTCGAACGTATCAAAGGTCGAACGCCCATGAAGCTCGCTTGCACGAGCGCGGCGTTTACGCGCGCGTTCGATCGCGGAGACCTCACCCAACTCGAATGGCTCGACCACTGCGCGAGAACGTTCGAGTGTGACGGCGTCGTCTTAGACGTGCGCCACTTTCCGCGAACCGATGACGACTACCTCGCCCAAATAAAGAAGATGGCGGCCGATCTCGGCCTGTGCGTCGCTGCGCTCTCCGACGATTCGGCCCTTGCGGGCGGCGACGTTCGCGAGGCGCTGCGCATCGCGCTTGCCGTCGGCGCGCCGCTCCTTGCGGGACGGCTCGGCGCGGACACGGCGAGCACCTGGAGCGATGCACTCGAGCGGCTGAGCGTGGCGAGCGGCGCAGCGAAAGCGACAAATGTCACGTTGGCCTTGCGCAACGCACCCGGCACCTTCGCGGCAAGCGCTCACGACTGCAAACGCGTCGCCAAGGAGACCGACTCCGCATGGCTGCGTTTCGCGCTCGACCCGCACACCTTCGAGACGGGCAGCGACCCCGCCGAACTACGCGGGAAGACGGTGCTTGTTTTTCTCGATGATACAAGCGAGCTTGAGGCCGGCTGGGCGGACTTCCGCGGCTTCGTCGCGCTCGATCGAGCCACGGGCGACGCCTCGCTCGATGATATGCAACGGGCGACGCGCCGCTGGCGCACCGCCCGTGCCAAGGAAGAACTCGACCGCACGTAGCGTCTTCCATGCGAGGTAACTGAACCTGCGTTCTCGCAGGTGGGTGCGGCCCGGGCGCAGGGACGGCAGTCCATCGACGAGTGTCGAGTCGGACCAAGTCGCCCCGTCGTATCCGGAGCTGATGCTCCCTAGGTGATATAAGTCGGTTCGGCACCTATGGCATGGTGCGCGCTAGGCGCAGTCGAGCCTTACTACCGTACCACCGCGGGTCAAGGGCTTGACACGGCCGCGATACCCCGCTTTGATGGGGGGCAATGGAGCACCGCTTTACCGGTCGTCTGCGCGGCACGGACCGCGCCAGCGCCGCGTATATCGAGGTGCCGCGATATATCATGCGCGCGTTACCGTGGGGACGCTACGTGCGCGTCGTCGCGCGCATCAACGACAAAGTCGATCTGCCCGCGACGATCATGAACGTTGGGTATGGCCCGAGTTTTCTCGTGCCGCCACATGCGCTCGCATCCTGCGGAGCCGACGTCAACGCTGCGGTCTCGGTCGCGATCCGCACTTGACGCGCGGGCGTCCGCGCGTGAATGCCGGGTGCCATGCACACGATCCAGCACGGAACCCTCGCCGTTCCCGCCTCCGCCGAATCTGCCTACGAGCTTGCCAAGGCGTATCTCTCACGCGATCGCGTGGAGCGACATCTCTTTCACCGCCTCGAGCACGAGCGTGACGGCCGGCACTTTCGGTTAACCACCAATCACCGCAACGACGATCATTTCGACCCCTCCGACAACACGATTGCATGGGATCCGTACAGCGCGTTGCGCACGACGCGCGGCGGGCGTCAGTCGCCGGCGCTCGGCCTCGGCCACGAGATCGATCACGCCATCGAGAGCGCGGCGCGCGCCGAGCGTCTGCGCGACCGTAGCGATACGCGGTACGACACCGCCGACGAGCGGCGTGTCATTCGCGGAAGCGAGACGCACGCCGCTCGTACGCTCGGTGAGGCGGTGCGGCACGATCACGCCGGCAGCGCCTATCACGTCGCAACGCCGGTCTCCCGCTGAGGATATGCGCGCTACGCGCGCGCGCTCTTCCCTAGCACCGGCGCGTAGACGGCAAGCGTGCGTTCGCGCGCCGCGTGATGATCGACGATCGGCATCGGGTAGTCGCGCAGCATCAGCGGACCACGTTCCCACGGCGCGTGAATCGCGGGGGACGGCACGTGTGCGAGTTCGGGGAGCATGCTGCGGATGAACGCGCCATCCGGATCGAATTTCTTACTCTGCAAGACCGGGTTGAAGACGCGGAAATAGGGCGCGGCATCGGTGCCGGTCGATGCCGCCCACTGCCAGCCGCCGTTGTTCTGCGCGAGATCCGCGTCGGCGAGGCGCTGCTCGAAGTACCGCTCGCCCGCGCGCCAGTCGATCAGCAGATCCTTGGTGAGAAACGACGCCACGATCATGCGCAGACGGTTGTGCATCCAGCCGGTCGTGTTGAGTTGCCGCATCGCGGCATCGACGATCGGGTACCCCGTGGTACCCTCGCACCACCGGGCGAACGCCTTGGGATCGTCGCGCCACGGAATGCGACGCGCGGCTTCGATGAACGGCGCGCCGTCCACGTGCGGAAACTCTTTGAGGATCGTCTGGTAGAACTCGCGCCAGATCAACTCATTGATCCATGTGTCGATCTGCGTTGCGCTTGGCGACGTCGCCTTGGCCTCGAACGCGCGCGCGAAACAGGTGCGGATGCCGATCGTGCCAGCACGCAAGTGCACGGAGAGCTTTGAGGTTCCCGCGAGCGCCGGACGATCGCGCTCATCGCGATATCGTTCGGCGGCACCGCTTTCGAAGAACGCATCGAGTTGCTCGCGCGCAGCGGCCTCGCTACACATCGGATACGCGTGCGAGGCCGCAAAGCCGAACTCGCGCGGTTCGGGCACCTCGCGCGTCTCGCCGATCTCCGCACGCGCAACGAGCTTGCCGCGGCTCGCGCGCTCCGAGGCCACCGGGAGTCGCGGGGCGAGCGCGTACCGGTCGCGCCAGCGCCGCGCGAAGGGCGTAAATACCTTGTACGGTGCGTTCGCATCGGTACGCACCTCGCCCGCGCCGAGCACGACGTGATCGAGAAACGCGTGTGCCTCCATGCGCGCGTGCGCGAGTTCCTTGACCACCGCGGCGTCGCGTGCAAGGGCTGCGGGTTCGTAATCCTCGTTGAAGAAGACCGCTTGCGCGCCGATGCGGCGCGCAAATCCGGGGATCGTCCGCTCGGCGTCGCCCTGCAGCAGTGCGAGATCGGATCCCCGTTCGCGCAACGCTGCGCGCAACGCGCCGAGCGCGCAAAAGAACGTCTGCACGATCGGCGCGCCGACGCGTCCGCTCGCGAGCAGCACCGGGTCGAGGTTGAACGCAAGCACCACCTCGCGCGAGGCCGATGCGGCAGCCGCCAAGGCCACGTTATCGCTCAAGCGAAGATCTCGACGCAACCATACGAGCGAGCGCGAATACGGCACGAACTCTCCTTCCCGAGGATCGTATGCAACCAAGTGGAAAGCGCACGCATGGCACTCGCCCTTTCCATCTCGCGGCTTGCGCTACCGCTCAAGCACCCCTTTAAGATTGCGCGCGGCGAGGAGAGCGTTGCACGCACCGCGCTCTTTCGGCTGCGGGATGACGGCGTCGAGGGGCTCGGAGAGGCGACGCCGATCGCCCGTTACGGTGAATCGCTCGAGACCGTCGAGGCCTACTTCGCCTCGCATCGGCTCGCAGCCAACGATCCGTTCCGCCTCGAAGCGCTCCTCCACGACGGCATCCCCGCAGCGGCCCGCGCCGGTCTCGACCTGGCCCTGCACGACCTGATCGGCAAGCGCCTGGGCACCCCGCTCTACGCCCTGCTCGGACTCGATCCCGCCGACACGCCGTTGACCTCGTTCACGATCGGCATCGCCGATCCCGACACGACGCTACGCAAACTCGCCGAAATCGGCGATCATCCCGTGCTGAAGGTGAAACTCGGTCTCGGCTCGCCACAGGAACAGGTGGAGACGATCGCCGCCATTCGCGCGCGCTACACCGGCGCGATCCGCATCGACGCAAACGAGGGCTGGGACGTGGAGCGCGCGGTGTCGATCCTGCGCGAACTCGAGCGGAACGAGATCGAGTTCTGCGAGCAGCCGATCCCCGCGGGTTCGCCCGAGGGGTTGCGCGCGATTCGCGAACGCGTGCGCATTCCGATCGTCACCGACGAGGACTCACTCGTCGCCGGCGATCTTCCACGCCTGATCGGCTGCGTCGATGGCGTCAACGTCAAGCTCGCAAAGACCGGGGGCATTCGCGGCGCGCTCGCGATGATCCACACGGCGCGCGCGCTCGGCATGAAGATCATGCTCGGGTGCATGGTGGAAAGCGCGGTCGCGGCGAGCGCGGCTGCACACCTCTCGCCCCTCGTCGATTGGGCCGACATCGACGGCCCGTTTCTCACCGCCGGCGATCCGTTTTCGGGCGTGCGCTACGAGCGCGGCAAGCTCGTCCTCCCGGACGCGCCCGGCCTCGGCGTCACCGAACGGGCGCGCGCATGAGCCGCCGGTACGCGATCCTCGCGCCCGAGCATTTTGCTCGCGATGCGAAGACCGCGCACGGTGTGATCGCGTACTCGCACGACGTGACCGTGGCAGTAATCGATCCCGCCTGCGCGGGAGCGCGCGTGTGCGACGCGGTGCCCTACCTTCGCAGCGACGCACCGATCGTTGCGAGCGTGCGCGAAGCGCTCGCGTTTGCACCGACCGCGCTCTTGATCGGTACCGCACCCAAAGGCGGCGCGCTCCCGGCGCCATGGCGCGCCGCGATTCTCGAGGCGATCGGGGCCGGGCTCGAGATCGTGAGCGGCCTGCACGACATGCTCGGCGACGACGCGGAGTTCGCGGCAGCGGCGACAGCGCGCGGGGTTCGTATCTGGGACGTACGCAAGCCGCCGCAGACGCCGATTTTTTCCGGCGCGGTCTATGCGGTTTCCGCACCGACGGTTCTCTTCGTCGGCAACGATTGCGCCGTAGGGAAGATGACGGTCGCGCTCGAGCTCGCACGGGCTGCGGAACGTGCGCATGCGCGCGCCGCCTTCGTGCCGACGGGTCAAACCGGGATCATGATCGCCGGCTGGGGAACGGCGATCGATCGGGTGATCGCCGACTTTGCACCGGGCGCCACCGAGCAACTCGTACTGCAGGCGGCACGGCAGCGGCCCGATGTGATCTTCGTCGAAGGACAGGGCGCAATCAACCATCCCGCGTACGCACCGGTCACCCTGGCCCTGATGTACGGTGCCGCGCCCGATGCACTCGTACTCGTCTGCGATCCGGCGCGCGCGCACATCGAAAGCTATGCGACGCCGACGCTCGCCTATCGCGAGCTCATTCGCATCCACGAAGCGCTGCTCGCCACGGTGAAGCCGGCGCGCGTCGTTGGTATCGCCCTCAACACGCGCAGACTCGACGACGATGCCGCGCGTGCGGCGATCGCACACGCGCGTGAAGCAACGCACCTGCCTGTCGATGACGTCGTACGTTTCGGCGCCGATGGCCTGTATGCCGCAATCGCCCCCTGCCTGCGCAAAGGAGCTCCATGCGCCGTCTGATCGTCGCCCTGCTGCTCGTCTCGCTCGCCGCGTGCAGCAAGCCGGGCGTGACCGTAAACGGACACAACGCTTGGACCATCCCCGGCGTCTTGCGTCTGGGAGAACAGGAAGAGCCCGATAGCCTGAACTTGATGTTCGGGAACAACGCCGCTACCGACGCCGTCGATGGATTACTCTTCGCGTCGCTGCTGCGTTACAACGCGAGCGGCGATTACATTCCGGATCTCGCGACCGAGGTGCCGACGCGCGCAAACGGCGGCATCAGCGCGGACGGCAAAACGATCGTCGTGCACCTGCGTCACGATGCGCGCTGGTCGGACGGCGCACCCGTCACCGCGGCCGATTGGCTCTTCACGTATCACGCGGTGATGAATCCACGCAATAACATCAAATCCGACTACGGTTGGACCGAGATCAAATCGGCCGATGCGCCCAATCCGTACACGCTCGTGATTCACCTCAAAGAGCCCAGCGTTGCGGCATTTGACATCTTGACCATGGGCGGAACCGCCTATCCCCCTCTGCCCGCGCACCTGCTTGCAAAGCTTCCCGACCTCAACCACGCGGCGTTCAATGCGCATCCGGTCTCGAGCGGGCCCTTCGTCCTCAAACGCTGGAATCACGGCTCGTCGCTCGTGTTCGCGCCCAACCCGTACTACTGGCGCGGACCACCGCACCTCAAGGAGATCATCTGGAAGGTCATTCCCGATACGAACACGCTCTTCGCCGAGTTGCAAACGCACGAGATCGACGCCTATGAAAACGTGGAATCGAATCAGGTCTCGCGCCTTGCCTCGATTCACGGCATCACCGTCCTGCATCGTGTCGTCGCGAACTGGCGTCACCTCGACATGAATACGAGCCGTCCCGTCCTGCACGACGTGCGCGTGCGTGAGGCGATCGCCGACGGGGTGAATTGGAGACGTCTCAACGACACCGTGTATCATGGCATCAACAGGCTCGCGGTAAGTGACATCTTTCCCGAGCTATGGGCTGCGCCGAGGCTTCCGCCGTACACGTACGATCCAGCACGAGCACGCGCCTTGCTTGCTCACGCCGGCTGGACGATGGGTTCCGACGGCATCTTGCACAAGGGTGCACTCGCCATGCATCTGACGCTCTCCGCGACCACTTCTGCGAAGAGCAATAACAGCGCCGAGCTCGTTATTCAATCGGCGCTCAAGCAACTTGGCATCGAGGTCGCGATCCGCAACTATCCGCCCGACCTCATGTTTTCGCGCGAGGGGCCCATTTATACCGGCAAATACGACCTGGCGTGGATGATCGACACGAACGGTCCCGATCCGGACAACGCCGGATCGTGGAATTCGGCATACATCCCACCGCACGGTGCGGATACGACCTGGCTCGACGATCCCATCGTCGATCGAACCAGCCTCGCCGCCCAGCGCACCTACGATCGCGCCGTGCGCAAGCGCCTCTACCAACAGGAGGAAGCACGCATCCGTCAGTTGATGCCGACCGTGTTCTTCTATTGGGAAACGGCTTATTACGGCATCAATAGCGATTTCAAAAACTTCAAACCCGCAGCATTCTTGTCTGACACGTGGAACGCATGGCAATGGGAGATTTGAGTTCCTTCGCGCAGGTATATGATGTCGCGGGAACGGCCCGGCTACACGTGGCGCCGACACATGGCGGCGTCATCAGTTGGAACACCTATACAGACTCGGGAAGCCTTCGTTTTCGGCTCTTGCAGGCAGGTGCGCCCGCGACACATTGGTACGACTACGCCGACTGGCATCCGACCGGGCGAAAATCATTCAGCCCCGCGAGCGACCGCGAAGGTGTGCGCGTCGATATTGACGTCATCGCTTCCGAGCGGCCGTTCGACGGCGTGGAAATTTCCGCGCCGGAGGTCCATTTCAATCTGCTCGCCTTCTCGTCTCCCCTTCGCGCGCAGCCGTCGTTACCCTATGCACGCAACGCGCGCATCCTCGATGTACCGACGCGTTCGCAGTATGTCGTTGATGGTGAGCGCGGGTGGTGCAGTCCGGCGAGCCTCGCAATGGTCAACGCCTACCACGGCATCGAAACCGGCGTCGAAGAAACCGCTCGCGCGGTCTTCGACCGAGCCTACAACGGCACCGGCAACTGGGCTTTTAACACCGCGTTTAGCGGAAGCCTGGGCCTACGCGCGGTGGTCGCGTATCTCAAAAACCTCGATCATGCCGAACAATTGATCGCACGCAACCTGCCGATCGTGATCTCGTACTCGTGGGCCGATGGCGAGCTTCCGGGCGCGCCCCTTGCGCATTCAAACGGTCATCTCGCGGTGCTTTGCGGCTTCACCGCCGACGGCGACTGCGCCGTAAACGACCCGGCGGCACCTGGCGTACGCGTCGTCTATCCGCGCGCGGCGCTCGAAGCGTTGTGGCAGCGTTCGAGCGGTGGCGCCGCATACGTGATCGCGCCGGTCGGGATCGACTACGCGAGCGTGCTCGCGCTCCCCGCATGACGCGCGCGATCGCTCAGCCGCACGAACGCGTACTCGACATGATCGAGGTAGCGAACGCGCCCCTGCACGTCGTGCTCGTTGAGCCCGAGATTCCGCCGAACACCGGCAACGTGGCGCGACTCTGCGCGGCGACCGGTTGCGCGCTGCATCTGGTCGAACCGCTCGGCTTTTCGATCGACGATCGCGAACTCAAACGCGCGGGCTTAGACTATTGGCATGCGCTCGGCGTCGTGATGCACCCGTCGCTCGATGCGTTCCTCGAACGTACCGCCGAACGACGTCGCTGGTTCTTCTCAACGCACGCCGCGCGTCACTACGCCGAGGTGAGCTTCGAGCATGGCGACATGCTCGTCTTCGGTCGCGAAACCAGGGGCCTGCCGAAGGCGCTCATCCTCGCCGAACAGGAGCGTGCATTGCGCATTCCCATGCGTCCTGGAACCGTGCGCAGTATTAATCTTTCGACGGCCGTCGGCATTGCAACGTACGGCGCGCTCGCGGCGCTTGGCTTTCCTGGACTCGCGTGACCTATCGTCCGACCGCCGCCGACTTCAACGCGCTCTTTCGCGGTTCGGTGTACGGAAACTATGATATCTTCACCGCGCGTTCCTACGCCGATTTCGTGCGCCGGAACGACGTGGATCTCGACCGCGCGATCAGCCTGTTCGACGATCGCTTGATCGGGGCGATCGTTTTCGCGCAACGCGGTGAGCGCGCGTGGCTCTCGCTCATGGGCGTGCGTCCCGAACTTCGTGGCAAGGGGTACGGTAAGCGGCTTTTCGGCGCAGCGGTCGATGCCGTGCGTGCGTCCGGTGTGCGCAGCATCGAATTCGAGGTGGTGCAGCGCAACGCCGCCGCGATCGCCATGTACCGCAGCTTCGGCTTCCGCGCCGTTGACGAGCTCTTCGTCTGGTCCCGCCCAGCCAAGCGCAATGCCACGAACGACCTGCGTTTTGGACGACGCCGTGAACGTCGCATTCTCGAGATGATACACGAGCCCGCGAGCTGTTGGCAGCGCGAACCTATCGCCGTAGCTCGCGCGGGCGCGCATGCGGTGATTCGCGTGGATGGCGGCTATGCGTTCATACGGCTGCGCGGCGAGAGCGGCATGCTGGTCGATGCCGGGGCTCGGGACGTCACTGCGGCGCTCGCGCTCGTTGCCGAGATCGAGCGCCGCATCGGTTGCGACCTCACGCTTCCAAACGAACCGGCAACATCGCCGCTCTCGAAAGCGCTCGCGGGATCCGGTTGGCGTATCGTTGAGCGCCAACATCGTATGATGTTACGCGACGATGACGCCTAATGAGGCAGGCGCGGTGACATCTCACTGGGGGAACACGCGGTGATTCGGAGCGCTTTGGGTAGCGGCTCGGAAAGGCGTTGAAGCCGAAGCGGCGATCCGTGTATCGACATCAGGAGTCCACGCGACATCGCATTCGTCGGTTGCAACAGTCGAACGCCTCCGCTCAGGGTGTACACATAGCCGACGATACCCTTTGCGTTAACGACTTTTTGTATCCTTTGCACCGGCAAGCCCGGCTTTTTCCAGTTTGGAGGCACTGGTAAAATGTCACCGGTCACAAACGGCGATGCAACGCAGTGCAATCCGTCCTTTAGCGTTGCAGCAGCACCGGCGGCACCGCATACTCCGAGAACCATCAGACCACACAGAATAGCTCGTATAATTCTAGACAAGTTGTGCTCCACCACTCTCACATTTTTGAACAGCGCTTCCAACCGATCGGGTCGCGGTCGTTAGGACGTCACGGACAGGCACGCGCGGTAAGATCCTTCCACGGCCACGTGCGAATGAGCGTTAGTCCAGAATAGCGCAGCGGGATGGCATGGCTTGACACCCTCGCGAACGTTGGGTCGAAGACGACGGGGCGAATGCCGGCTAGGCGCTGATCTGCAGCAGGCATATTTGGCAAGGCCTGCGCGTAGTAACGGCCCCTGGCCGTGCGGTAAACCCAGCCGACCGTCGTCGCTCGCAGTGTGACCCTTGCGATGCCAACGACCTCGTCACTCGGCCCTTTTTTAGGGAAAAACGAATCGAAGTTACCCATCGGCGAACCAGCGCATGGCCCGCTGAAATGCGCGATCGGAATGTGTATCACGCCGTCGTACCTGGAAACGAACCGCTCAAATTGCTCCCTGCCTGAAAGCACTTTTCGACGTGTCGCCGGACGGAACCGCGTCCTTGCCTAACCCACCGCCTTCGAACGACATAATCCCGCTATATCCACCAGGCGACGAGGAACCAACTGCGATTCCCGTACCGACGGCGAAATTCCATGAAGCCGCATCGACGCAATCGCGAGCTATCCCATCCGCAAACGCGGTGAGGGCCCGCTCGCTTGAGCGAGCCCTCACCATATGGGTCAACCGTCCGCTAGGAGCAGAGCGTAACATCTAATCAAATGCTATCCGCGGAAGCGGGCCAGCGTCGCGCTTCCATTGGCTTCAATAGCATGTATATACCCCTAACCCCGCGCGTACAAGCGCGTTGAGATGTATACTGCCGTGCATTCGAATCATCTGACCGATTCCAACATCTGCGTGGGTGAAATGTTGGAGACCCAATGCATCAAGGGCTAGGACTGAATCGGACATGAGCGGTCGTGGTCCCCTGACGGGACCGTCAAAATACCATGCCACATGGTCGCGCCGAAGGATAATCCAGCCAACACTGCGACCATCGACAGCGACCGCAATGGCGTGGGCGATATCCGTCGCAGGCGGTGCGGGACTTATCGGTACGTTCGACCCTCTCCAGCTATCGATGTAGTCGCATAACCGCGATGGAGCCGGCGGTGTCGCTTGAGCAATCGGCATAAAATACGTTGCAAGGAGAAATGGAATGATCATGCTTCGTTCCTTGGAAGTGAGCCAGTGAAACACGAACCCGCCTGTCCATTGTGGCTATAAAAGTAGTTCCTAACCTCGTTGGACTGGCTGCTCGTTGTCGGCACTATTACCGTGCCGTCGTCAAAGCTCGACACAAGCGGACCCAGTATTGGCAGTCCTTCGGCAAGCGAGGTCCAGAAAGTCTTGGTGCCCGAGTTGCCCTGTACGTACATCGGGCCCGAAGGGCCTCCAACCTGATACAGCCACCCGACTATTCCAGGTGCTCCATTTGCGTCGGAGGCTACAAGAGGAAAGATATTTGTAACCTCGTTGGCATAGTTCTTCGTATTGACGGGCCACTGCGACCCGAGTTGCAATTGCGAGCCGTCACAGCCCTGGCCGAGTTTTGGGGGCATCAGTGCAACCGGACCCCCGCCACAACCGGGCGAATTTGGGTACATAATGCAACCACCAGATCCACCGGTACCACCAGATCCGCCGCAGTTGTACGGACAACCCGGGCCAGTTGGTCCGCCACCACCACTGGGGGTCGGAACACAGTTTCCATATTGATCTTCCACCATGCCGACACCGCATGGGTTGTGTTCTACAAACATGGAGTGGACCCGGTTACGGTTGTCTGTCTCGGCGGTGACCCCGTTTCGCTGGCGAGAACGTGGTTGCGCCGTATTGGTTGTCATGCCAACCGTCGGTGCCGTTTGCGATGCTGAGCCTGATTTACCAAGCAAGGCGTGCATGGAAGCGGGAAGTTCGGAGCTGACGCCTGGTGGGTGTGCGCAAGCGGGGCCGAGGAGACCGAGGGCATCATGCCCGCGCCTTGACTCGAACATGCGGCGAGCATGCTCCCCGCCACGGCCGCGCAGAGATATCTCTTGAGGAGCAACAAAAAAACTCCGTTCTTGAACGATCTGCAAGCACCGGATATGGACGTGGCACTAGCGCGGCACGAAGCCACCGCCGTCCTACGTACTCGCCCACACCTCGGGCAATGAGACCACCGCCAGGCGTGATGATCTCAACGATGCATACCGTTGCACAATTGCGATCACGTCACCTTCGGGCAACGCTAGTCAAAAGGTCCCGGTTACGACGTTACGCTCTCGCGAGAGCTTTCGGCTTTGGCATTGCGAAGGATCCAAGGAACGCGAGCAGCGCAAAGAACGCAATCGTCGCATAGATTGCGACGAGTCCGTGCGCGTCGCCGATCACGCCGAACATCGGCGCCGCAAGGCCGCCGATCGTGTTCGCGAGGCCAAGCGTGACGCCCGACGCGATGCCGATGTGTCTGGGCAGATACTCCTGGCCGATGACGACGAGCACGCCCGCCGAGAGTCCGAGCGCAATGCCGAAGCCGAGCGCCAGCGGCGCGATCGCAACGAAGAACGGTGCGTAGAAGCCCGCGAGCGCAAGCCCGAGCGAGAAGACGGTGGTGAGGACGAGCGAAAGCACGACCACGCGTCGGCGATCGATACGATCCGCGAGGCGTCCGCCGTACATCGTTCCGATCGCGCCACCGAGCAACAAGAAGGTGAGCGCGAGCGAGCCTAGTTGCGCGTTCACGTGCGCAACGCGCATCGCAAAGATCGGAGTAAACGTCACTGCCGCGAGAAACGTCATGGAGCGCAACGCAACGACGCCCGTCATGATCGAAAACGCGCGCCAATCATCCTTACCCGCACGCTCGGTGTGCGCATGATGGGCCGCGCTTCGCACCGCTTCGAAGCGCGGGAGTTCGCGCCAGATCACGATCGCCACCGCGATCGCGGGAAGCAACAAGAACGCCACGCCCGGCAAACCGAAGAGCAGGATCAACGGCGTCGTGATGATCGGGCCCGCGGCGAAGCCCAAGTAGCCGCCCACCGTAAAGAGACTCATACCCGAAGCGCGCTTCTTGCCGGCGAAATAGTTCGAAAAACGCGAGCCCTCAGGGTGGAATGCGGCGACGCCGATGCCGGAGATCACCGCGCCGACGTACATGAGCGGAAGATTCGGCGCGAGGCCGATGAGCGCGGTACCCGCCGTCGCCACCACGATCGCGACCGGAATCACCCACGCGACCGAGCGTTTATCCGAAATGTAGCCAAAGAGCGGCTGCACCACCGATGAGAGCAGGTTCATCGCGAGCACGAGCGACGCCGCGAGCGCCAGGTTGAGCCCCCGATGGCTGACGAGCCAAGGAATCATCACCGGGAGGACGCTCTGGTTCACGTCGTTGACGAGGTGGGCTACGGTCAGAATCGAGAGCCCGGCCCGGTCGGTCGCCCCCTCGGGAGTGGATATCGTTGTCGCCGCAGCAGCCATGCCCCCATCTTCCCACCACCGGATTTATAAGTCCAATAGATTGTTTGTCTTGCTTTGATAAGATGTATGCATCTATGGAGATTCGCCAGCTCCGTTCCGCCGTTGCGATCGCCAAGCGCCTGAGCTTCACGCAGGCGGCCGAGGCGCTTGCCGTAGCACAGCCGGCGCTCTCGCAGCAGATCGCGGCCCTCGAGCGCGAGCTTGGCGTGCGCCTCTTCGAGCGTACGAACCGCCGGGTCAGCCTGACCGACGCCGGGCGCGCCTTCATCGCCCGGGCCGAGCGGGTGCTCGCGGAGCTCGGCGCCGCGGCCGAAGAGATGAGCGCGTACGCGGGCGGCCTGCGGGGCCGCGTGGTGGTCGGCACCTACCAGTCCTTCGCAGAGTACATGCTGCCCAAGCTCCTGGGGCGCTTTCATAGCGAACACCCCGGCATCGAGATCGCCCTGCGCGAGGGCATGGCCGACGATCTCCTCGGCGGATTGCTCGACGGCACGATCGACGTCTTCATCGGCCACGTGCAAGAGACGCGTTTTGCCGGAGACCGCGCGCTCATCGAAGAGCCCCTCTACGAAGACGAACTCGTCCTCGCCGTTGGCGGCGCCCATCGCTTGGCCGCACGCCG
The DNA here is from genome assembly GCA_027452165.1 of Vulcanimicrobiota bacterium. Taxonomy (GTDB): domain Bacteria; phylum Vulcanimicrobiota; class Vulcanimicrobiia; order Vulcanimicrobiales; family Vulcanimicrobiaceae; genus REEB354. The sequence goes on from DAIDGX010000024.1 coordinate 179,893, forward strand.
CTCGGTGCGCATCGAAGAGCTGCGTGACGAGCCTTTCGTCATCTTCCGTCCCGGCTCGTCGATCACGAACCGCCTGCTCGCCTTGACGCGAGGCGCGGGGTTTACGCCGCGCGTGGCATTCGAGAGCGTCGATTCGCTCACGGTGCGCGCGCTCGTCGCCGAAGGGCTCGGCATAGCGCTCTTCCCACGCCTCCTCGGGAACACGCCCGGGCCCAACGTCGCGCTCCTCTCGCTCGAGCCCGAGCCCGTGATCCGGCGTATGGCGCTCGTCACGCGACGCACCGCATACGGTGCGGCCGCGGAACGGTTCATCGCCTTCTTGCGCGAACGCATGCCTGACGTATGAGCATGCTCGAAACGATCGACCGGCGCGTGATACGCTGTACGCGTTGTCCGGAGTTGCGCGCGTATTGCGCCGAGGTCGCACGCGTAAAGAAGCGCGCGTACGCGGATCACGCGTATTGGGGTAAACCCGTTCCGGGATTCGGCGATCCGCGAGCGCGCGTGCTGCTCGTCGGGCTCGCGCCCGGCGCACACGGCAGCAACCGTACCGGGCGCGTCTTCACCGGCGATGCGTCGGGCGATTTCTTGTATCCAGCGCTGCACCGCGCTGGCTTCGCGTCGCAGCCGCTTGCGATCGATCGCGACGACGGCATGACCTTGCACGACTGCTATATCACCGCAGCCGGCCGCTGCGCGCCACCCAAAAACAAACCGACACCGCAGCAACTTCGCAACTGCATGCCCTACCTGCTCGATGAATTCGACGCATTGACGCGGCTGCGCGTCTTGATCGGCTTGGGAAAGATCGGCTTCGATGCAAGCCTTCACGTGTTGCGCGAACGCGGCTTCATGCTCGATCCCGCGCGCCCCGTCTTCGGCCACGGTACCATCGTGCGCGCAACACACGGCAAGCGCCGGATCACCGCGATCGCGTCATACCACCCGAGTCGTCAAAATACGAATACCGGCGTGCTCACGACGCCGATGTTCGACGACATCTTTAGTTTGGCGAAGGCGACGGTAGCGGCGAGCCGATGACCGGCCGCCCGCACATATCGGTAAGTTGCGTGAGCCCCCATTTGAACTGACGCACCTGCGTACGTTCGTCGGGGCGCGGCACACCGAAAATCTTCACCGCATCTTGAAACGCCTTCGCGCGCACGTCGTCGCTCGGCGCATTCACCACCACGATCGCAGCCGGCGTTGCATCCAGGTTCGCCTGCACCACGAGTTTCGCGCCGTCGAGCGTAAGCTCACGCACTTCGCACGGCCGTAACGGCGAGGGCGAGCCCGACGGCTGCGGCGACGTGCTCGAAGCGACGTGCGTTCCACTGCACGACGCGAGCACGATCAGTGCTGCTGGAAGGAAACCACCCGTCCGCATGAATCGACTCCCTTATCCGGTACTTGCAGATGCGACCCGGGTACCGTTTTGAACGAGACGATCTGCAGCGGCGGAGCATTGATCCCCTCGGGGCCAAAGCGCTTCTCAAGCGCGAGACGCACAGCGTCGGCATCTAACGGGTTCATGTGCGGATCAAACACATAGCTCTGAACCGCACCGTTCTTCGCAAACTGCACCGTCACACGCACCGCACCACTGCCCTCGATCACCTGCTGTCCGCACGGCGGCCCGACTTCCCCTGGGACAGGGGTGGCCGTCGCCCCGCCAACGGGCGCACGGGAGCAAGCCGCCAGCCCGACGGCAGCAAGAATTAGGGCGAGAAGTCGAATTCTCACCCTCTCGTTATCGGTCCGAAGCCGGCTCGGGGGCCGTACTTGCAAGGTAAAGATCTCGCAAGAGGCGCTCCGGGACGGGGGTGGGAGCGTCCATCATGAGGTCGCGGCCAACCTGGTTCTTCGGGAAGGCGATCACCTCGCGAATGTTCTCCTCACCGCACGCAAGCATCACGATACGATCGACGCCGAGGGCCATGCCGCCGTGGGGCGGCGCGCCGTACTCGAGCGCGCGCACGAAGAAACCGAAACGATCCTCGATCTGTTCGGGCGTCATCCCGAGCATTTCGAAGATCTTTCGCTGCAGTTCGGGCTTGTGAATGCGGATCGAGCCTGAACCCAGCTCGAAGCCGTTGAGGACCATGTCGTAGTGTTGCGCGCGCATCTTCAACGGCTCGGTGTCGATCAGGTGCCACTGATCCTCACCCGGCGATGTAAATGGATGATGCGCTGGCGCAGGGACGCCGGTCTCTTCGTCGATCTCGAGATACGGGAAATCGAGCACCCAACAGAAGGCAAACGCTTTGGGGTCACGCAGGCCGCAACGCTCGCCTACGAGGTTACGCATCTTACCGGCCACCGCAAGCGCAACATTGCGCGCGTCGGCAAAAAGCAGGATCGCATCGCCGGTCTCGGCGCCCGTCGCGGCGCGCAGCTTGGCTACGTGATCGTCTCCGATAAATTTCGCCGCCGACGATTTCACACCGTCATTGCCAAGCGCGATCCACACCATTCCCTTCGCGCCAAACTGCTTAGCATCTTCGGTAAGCGCGTCGAAATCGCGTCGTGAGAGCGCGGCGCCGCCCGGGTAACGCAGTGCGACGATCGCTCCATCGGCATCGATCACCGACTTGAAAACCACGAAATCGGTTCCCGCGAAGATGCCGTTGACGTGCCCGAGCTCCAGACCGAATCGCAGATCGGGCTTGTCGAGGCCAAAGCGATGCATCGCATCCGCGTGCGACAGGCGTGGAAATGGCGCAAGCTCAACGTCGAGACACGTCTTCCACACGTGCCGGATACATGACTCCATCGTCTCAAGCACTTCTTCTTGGCTCGTGAACGACATCTCGACGTCAACCTGCGTGAACTCTGGTTGGCGATCGGCGCGCAAATCCTCATCGCGCATACAGCGCGCAATCTGCATATAGCGCCCGAAGCCCGCAATCATCGATATCTGCTTGAGCAGTTGCGGGGACTGCGGCAACGCGTAGAACGTCCCCGGATGCAGCCGCGAAGGCACCAGATAGTCGCGCGCGCCCTCCGGAGTGCTCTTGATCAACATCGGCGTCTCGATCTCTATGAACTCGCGCTCGTCGAAGTAGTCGCGCATCGCCTTCACGATCTTGTGACGCATGCGCAAGTTGCGCTGGAGCTTCGGGCGGCGCAGATCGAGATAGCGATACTCGAGGCGCAAGTTTTCGTCAACGTCGGCCTCGATGTTGATCTGGAAGGGCGGCACCTGCGAGCGATTAAGCACCTCGAGCGCATCGACGCCAACTTCCACCGCTCCGGTGGGCAACTGCGGATTTTCGGTGCCGGCGGGACGAGCCCGAACCATACCGCACACGCGCAACACGTCTTCGTGACGCAGGTGCTCGGCCTCTTTGAAGCTTGGATGCTGCGGATCGAACACCACCTGCGTGATGCCGTCGCGATCGCGCAGATCGACGAAGATCAGCCCGCCGTGATCGCGTCTGCGATTCACCCACCCGTTGAGTTCGACGGATGTCCCGGCGTCGCCGGCACGAAGTGCTCCGCATGAAAAGCGCGTGATCACGTGGTCTCCTTTAGCGCGTCTTTGATTCCGCTGACGTAGTAATACTGTTGCACCAGATTGCGCGCGAACTTCGACGTGGCCGCGCGCTGGTCGAAGTAGCCGAGTAGCGCGGGCATGCGCGTCAAGAGCCCGTGAAGTCCGAGCGAGATCGGGGTCATCCCGAGGTTCATCTGCACGTCGAAGTTTGGATGTTTGCGGTAAAACCGCACCGTGGAGCGGCCCGCGAGCTTCATCTTCTCTTTCTGATCGTCGTGCGGCACGTCTTGACAGTGATAATTCACCGCCTTGGGTTCGTACAGGATCGCGATGCCGGCGCGTTCGAGGCGATAGCCGAGCTCGAGATCCTCGTGACCGTATCCGGTAAAGCTCTCGTCGAAGCGGCCCACGCGGATCAAGTCGTCGCGGCGCACCGAGGCGTTACCGGTAAGAAAATAGAGCCACGGCAGCCGTTTGCGCGTGGGCTTATGCAGCGATCCACGCGCCTCGGGGCGATCGCGTTTAAAAGCGTAGTCGTCGAGGTCTTTGACCTGCACCTCGAGTCCAACCACCGCGATGTCGCGGCGTTCGCGATGGTGACGAAGGTGCTGCGACAGCAGGTCTGGTGATGCGAGAATGTCGGCGTCATTAAAGAGCACCACATCGCCACGCGCGGCATCGATCCCGGCGTTGCGCGCCATCGCGCGCCCGCTGTACGGTCCCGGCAGGTGTCGCACGTTCGAATGTTCGGCATGCACCTTCGCAAGAAACTCGGCGGTGCCGTCCTTCGACATCGAATCGCAGACGAGCAATTCAAACTCATCGGCCGGCAAATCTTGTGCGAGCAGCGTTGGGATTACGTGTTGAAGGGTCTCCAACCGGTTATAGGTTGGAATGACGACCGAGAGTGCTGTCATCGTAATAAAGCATCCACGCCGTGGACGATCTCCGCACGAAACTGCGCGAGCGCGGCATCGTCGTCGCGTTCCGGCTTGCGAACGAGCATGCTCGGTACGCCGTACGGCGCCCATTCTTGCGAGTTCAACCGGAAGTAGCGATGTTCGAAGGCCACGAGCGTGGGCCTGCGCATCGCGCTTGCGACATGGGTCGCACCGGTATCGACGGTGATCACGCAGCGCGCCCGCTCGAAGAGCGCCACCCAGGCGTGGAACGCGAGCGAGCGCAACACTGTATGTCCGGCCCGTTCGAACGGCTCGGCGAAGTCGTCGCACTCTGCGGCACAGCTCAAGAGCAGCGGATGGCCAAGGGCGCGCAACTCGTCCACCAAGCGCAGGGTGCTCGCAAGCGTGCTGCCGCTGGTAAACCAGCGTTGCCCCAAATGAACGACCAGGGGTGCGGGAGGCAGGTGCGCCACCTGCGCCCGGTCCTCGTCGGTGACGTCCAGGCGCAGGAGCGGCACGCGCGTCGTCGCGCCCCCGAGCGCAACGAGATCGAGTAGTTGGTCCACCTCATGGGGTACGACCAGACTCGGATCGCGATCGCAGAGGTCGGGGTCGGCGACGCTGACCATCACGCGATTGAGGTAGGCGCGCGCCGTGATGCGCGCGAGCCATCGCCGCTGGTACGTGTAGCCGACCCGCACGCGCGCGCGCGACGCGCCGACGAGTTGAAGATCTGCCGCGCGCGGTGCAAGCGCGATCGCCAGGTCGTAGTTTGCGAAACGCCCGCCGAAAGTGCCCGGCTTTACGCCGCGCGGCAAATCGACGAGTTCGTCCACGTCGTCGTTGCGTTCCATTACAACGCGATTGTAGGGACTGGTCACCATCGTCACATGCGCGCCGGGGAACGACGCGCGTACGCTCGCAATCGCGGGCGTCGAGAGGATCAGGTCTCCGATGCGATCGGTGCGCGAGAGCAAAATGTTCATGCGGCAGGCTCGTGCTCTCAGCGCGCGGCGTGCAACGCCGATTCCAATTCGTCGAAGTACGCTTCGCTTGCAAGCGCGCGAGCGGCGCGCAGTTCGCGATTGCTGAGCGCCCGATCGGTCGAGAGATCGCCCAGCCCCGCACGACAGGTGTCGGCATACCGGCGTCCACGCAGCACGGCATGGTAGGCGCGCTGCACCGGATTGAGCCCGGTCGCAAGATACGTGCGCCAATGTGGGTGAATGTGCGCCAGTTGCACCGCCGTGCGCGCCTGCGCTCGCGCCTGTTTTACCATCTTTTCCACGTTGCCGCTGCGCGGGCGCGGCTTGTAGTGATACGCGAGCGCATGCTTGTTGAACACGGCTCGCACCCCGCCGAAACGCAGGCGCAGTCCTACGTCGATATCTTCCCAGCCGTATTCAGAAAAGGATTCGTTGAATCCGCCGATCGCGCGCATCGTGGCAAGCGGAACCGAGACGTTGGTCGTCCAGAAAAAGTTGCCGCTGTAATCCTTGATGCTCCACACCGGCGGAGGAAGATCGTCAAAACTCTCCACGTTGATCGCGCCGCCACGCACGATCGACTTCGGATGCGCGTCATGCGAACGCAGATGCTCTTCGACAAAATTCGGAAGCGGCAGCACGTCGTCATCGATGAAGATGATGCGCTCGCCCTGCGCCCTCGCAATTCCGGCGTTTCGCCCCTTTGCTAGCCCCGAGTTCTGCTGTTCGATCACGTCGAAACGGCAGGTTGCGCGCGTTCGCGCACGCGCGATCACCTCGGGCGTATGGTCCGGCGACCCATCGTTGACCAGCACCACCTCGTAGCTCTCCGAGGGCACGGTCTGCTCGAAGCACGCATCGAGCACGCGCTCCAAGAGCGCGGCCCGGTTGTAAGTGCAGAGCTGAATCGTGGCACGCATAGCGCGCCCTCACTTCTCTGCGGCGCGCTTGAGTTCCGGGCGCCGCTCGAGAAGTCCCCGCGTCACGGCAACGATGCGCTCCACGTCGAGGTGTGCGATGCACGCATAGTCGCGACACGTCTCCTTGGTGTCGCCTGGGTGGCAAGGGAAACCCGGACGCACGATCGCGGTGCGAACGCCCGCGGGTGCCCAGCGTTCGGGAAAATCGCTTTGAAACGGAAAGATGCCGACCGTTGGAGCACCCACCGCCGCTGCAACGTGCATCGACCCCGTCGTAATGCCGACAAAGCCTCGCGCTCGCGCCGCAAGCGCGCCGAAGACGCCGATGCCTGCCGCGCCCGCAATGTCGTGAAAGGCCTCGTTCGGCACGTTCGCGTCATCCCGGGCCTCTCGAAGAATTGCGGCGTTGATCGCAGCGTCGGCGGGTGTGCCACTGATGAGCACCGGAAGGCCGAACGCCGTGTGCAGCGCGCGGGCGAGGGCGGCCCACCCCTGCGTGGGCCAAATGCCGCGCTTGGGGGCTTCGGCGTTGGTCGGATGGAGGATGATGTACCCGTCACGCGCCACGCCGAGCGAGGCAACAAGGGCGTCAGCTTCGCGCTCGTCGTCGGGCGTCGGCACGAATCCCGGAATGCGGTCGTCTGTGTCGCACCCCAGTGCACGAGCGTAGTCGAGCTGGATGTCACCCCAATGCGAAGTGACGTCACCCATCTCGCTGCGTACCACCACGCGTTTGGTAAACCGGAACGAATACAGACGGCGAGCCTGACCGACACGAACCGGAATTGCCGCGAGGTGCGCGATCTTGGCCGTGCGCGCGGTTGCCCACGTTACCACGCACGCGTCGTACGCACGCCTGCGGAGCGTTGCGGCGAGCGCCGCCTCGTCGCCGCCATCATCCACGAGCACGCCGTTCAGATCGGGCACGCGTTCGAGCGCCGCGCGGTGCCCGGGCAGCGTCAACGCATCAACCGTTTCATACTTCGCGCGCAATGCACGGGCGATCAGCGTCGAGACGAGCGAATCGCCTATGCCGCCGCCCGCACAGTAGAGCAGCGCGCGTCCGTTCACGCCTCGTCAAGCACCCGTACGAGTTCGCGTGTGTACATGCCGTCGAGGAACTGCGCGCGCGCGAAAGCGCGTATCGCGGCGGGCGCGTCGTCGCTCGTCGCCAAGCCGGCAAAAACGGCAAGCAGCGAGTCGGGCAACAGGTACTTCGCGCGCAGCAGGTTCAGCGCGTGCGCGCCCGTTGCCATACGCGCGCGCTGCGACGGCTGTTTTTCGAGAAAGCGGCGCGCCATGCGTGCCTTTTCCATCGCCTTGCGCGTCTCCACCTCGAGCGTGTTCTCGTTCGGCGGCTTGATGTGCCAGATGTAGGCGTCCCAGGCGAATTTCCAACGCATTCCCGCTTCGCGTAGCCGCACGCCGAGTTCGGTGTCTTCCCAGCCGTACAGGTGAAAATTCTCATCGAATCCGCCGACCGCGTCGAGTGCATGCTTGGGCACGGAGACGTTGCACGTACAGAGGAACGCACGCGAGTAGTTCGCAGCGCTCGGCTTCGGGCGGTCGTCATAGCCGCCGACGTTGAGAATTGGGCCGTTCACCACCAGGTTCGTGCTGGAGTGCGCCGCTTCGTGGGCGGCGAGAAAGCCCGGCGGAATCTGCACGTCGTCGTCCACGAACACGACGATAAACCCGCTCGCCGCGCGGATGCCGGCGTTGCGTGCCTTCCCGCGGTTCGGTTCGGGCTCGTACACGTAATGCACCGGATACGCCGTGCGCGCGGCTTGACGTTCGGTAACGGCTTTGGTGTCGTCGGTCGAACCGTTATCGACCACGATCACTTCGAAAGATGGCGCAGCTATCTGATGCTCGAGCGACGCAAGCGCGTGTTCCACGTACGAGGCGCGGTCTTTGGTGGCAATGACGATTGAGAGGCGCATGATGAAGGCGATACCGTTCTATAACCCGGCAAGTTCCACGAGCGATTCGGCCATACGGCCGGCGGCCCCCACGTGAGCGGCGTAGAGCGCCCGCAGGCGTTCGCGACTGCGCTCGAGCCAGGCGCCGTCGTCGAAACACTCGAGCGCGACCCGCGCGACACGCCCGGGCGTAAGCGTGCCGTGCTCCTCGCGAATCAACGGAGCCTCGGCGTCGATGTTCGGCTGCGTGTGATACGTGAAGCGCTTGGAGATCGCCACCGCGAGCCCACGCTTGAGCGGTACGCCGACGAGCGGCACGCGATCCAGATAGGTGAGCGGGCCGTTGAACGTGATTTTCTCGGGCGCGTTCATCGGCGTGATCGCAAGCATCGGCACGCCGAGCGTCGCCACCTCGATGGTCTTTGTGCCGGGTAGCGTGACGACCAAACGCGCGCGCGTAGCGGCGGAAAGCGCGTTGTGCAGCACGGGAAAACGCAAACTACCGTCAGGCGTAGCGAGGTAGCGTTGCGCGCCCTCGATCAGGCGCCCACGCTGCGCGAACATGCGAGCGTCGCCGCCGCCCTCAATCGCGCGACGCACGTCATCGATCGGCGTGAACGGCGAGATACCGAAGGCAATCGGCATTCCCGGTCGCTCGCGCGCGATGTGCAGCGCCATCGTGAAGAAGAACGGGATCAGGTTCTCCACCTCGTTGCCGCGCGAGCCGGGCATCACGAGGATGCCGTCGTGCGGCGTACCCGGCTCGGGCGGCTGCTGGGCTTCGAGCAGCGCTCCGTCGATCGCGAGATTGCCTACCGTCGCGATCCGCTCGGGCGGCGTGCCCCACGCCTGCAACTGTTCGGCGTTCTTCGCATCCACCGCAAACGCACGCGCGATTCTTTGCCGATAGGCGCGCCGCGAGAATTTGTACGATGCAACGATCCCGCCAAGGCGCTTGTGCAGGCGCATCGCATGCATCAGATCGCCGCCCAGATAGAGCACCTCATCCACGCGATCGGGCATTCCCGGAACGCGCCCGCCGAGCGCAACGCGCAGATACGTTTTCGGATCGTACACATGCGCTTGCGGAAAGAGCCGCCGGGCGAGATCGGCTTCGTATCCCGTAGCGTAGTCATCGGGCACGCAGAAGAGGTGGATATCGCAACCCGGATCGCGAGCATAGAGCGCGCGCGCCAACGGTCGAAACCAGCCGGCAACCTCGCCGGGCCCATTAGCGGTGATCGCGATACGCATCGGCGTCGTGACGCTCCGGCTAGGCCGAGTAGCGCGCGATGATCTCCGCGATCACGTCGGTCGTGCTATGGCCGGCGACGTGCGGCGCAAGCCGTATCTCGCCACCGTGCGCAAGCACGATCGTGCGCTCGGGCAACTCGTCCTCGCGGTACTGCGAGCTCTTCACGTGCACGTCCGGACGCACGCGTTCGAGCGTCACCTCAGGCGTGCGTTCGCCGAAGCCAACGACGACATCGACGCTGCGTAACGCGAGCAACAGTTTCGCGCGATCGTCAAATGGTACGATCGGGCGACGCGAACCTTTGAGCGAGCGCACCGACGCGTCGTTATTCAACCCCACGACGAGCGCATCGCCCTGCGCACGCGCCCACGCGAGATACTCCACGTGACCCGCATGCAACACGTCGAAACAGCCGTTGGTGAAGACGACGCGCTTCCCCGACGCGCGCAGCGACGCGCGCCATGCGGACGCCGCGTCGATATCGAGGAGTTTTCCGAAAAACTCAGCCGTGCTCATGTTCCACCAGTGCGAGAATCTCGTCGGCCGAAGCGGTCGCGGTGCCGAGCTTCTCGACCACGGCGCCCGCCGCAAAGTTCGCGAGTTGCATCGCGCGATCGATCGGCGCACCCGCCGCGAGCGCAAGCGCCAGGACCGCGATCACCGTATCGCCGGCGCCGGAAACGTCGAAGACTTTTCGCGCGAACGACGGGATGTCCGAGCGCTCACCCTGGGCCCCAAAGAGCGACATGCCGGCTTCACCGCGCGTGATCACCACGTACCGGCAGCCAAGCTCGCTCAACAGCCTCGCACCGGCGCGTTCGAGCGAATCGGCATCGCGAATGACGATGCCGCTGGCGGCGGAGGCCTCGTGCACGTTGGGCGCAACGCACGTGACGCCCGCGAAGAGCGCGACGTTTTGCGGCTTGGGATCGGCGAGCACGAGCGGGCAGGCGCCTGCGGCCTCGACGATTTCGCGCGAGAGCAAACCCTTTGCGTAATCGCTCAAGATCACCGCATCGGCCTTTGCCGCCGCCGCGCGCACGTATGCGGCGATGCGCGTGCGATCCGCAATTTCGAGCGGCGCGACACGCTCCCAGTCGGCGCGCACGACCTGCTGATTGTGCGCCACGATGCGCGTCTTGCGCGTGGTCGGACGATCGCCTACGGAGAAGATGCCGCGATCGTCAACCATCTCATCGCGCAGCATGCGGCGCACCTCACCCGCGAAGGTATCGTCGCCGACGGCGCCCACGAAATCAACCTTGGCATCGAGCGCGCGTAGGTTGTTGGCCACGTTGCCGGCGCCGCCGAGCGTGAACGAATGATCGGTAACCGCCACCACGGGAACGGGCGCTTCGGGCGAGATGCGCGAGACGCTGCCCCAGATCCATTCGTCGATCATCAGGTCGCCAATGACGAGTATCGAGCGCCCGCGCATGCGCGAAAAGAGCGTGCGCGCGTCGGGCACCTGGAGCGCCGCGGTCACGTCAAGCCGCCCTCGAAGATGAGTTGCTGCTCGACCAGATCGCAGACGATGTGCGCCATCACTTGGTGCACTTCTTGCACGATCGCGGCGTAGCCGTCGGGACCGACCAGCGCGTGATCGCTGTACTGTAGCACCGTACCGCCGCCGTTGCCCGTGAACGCAATCGTCACCGCACCGCGTTTGCGCGCTTCTTCAAGCGCGAGCACGATATTCTTCGACGTGCCGCTCGTCGTCATCCCGATCACGACGTCGCCTGCCTGCACGAAGGCTTGCACCTGACGCGAAAAGACACGGTCGTAGCCGTAGTCGTTGCCCACGCAGGTGAGCGTGGAGGTGTTCACCGTGAGCGCTTCGCTGTTGAGCCCGGGGCGCTCGCGCAAATAGCGTCCCGAAAGTTCGGCGGCCATGTGCTGCGCTTCGGCGGCGCTACCGCCGTTGCCGCACCAGAAGACACGTTTCCCCGCGCGCAACGCCGTCACGATCGCCGCGGCGATCGCCTCCACCTGATCTTTGTAATGCGGAGCATCGAGCAGGTTGCGCCGGTCCGCAAGCAGCGCATCGAACGAACGCCGCGCGTGGTAATCGACCGTCATGTTATGGGGCGATCCAGAGCAGGTCTTCACCCTGCGAGACCAACTCGCCGTTCTCAGGAATGATGCGCAGTACCGTACCGCTGAAGTCGCTTTGAATCTCGTTGAACAACTTCATCGCCTCGAGGATGCACAGTACCGAGCCCGCTTCGACGCGATCACCGACGTTCACGAAGGCCTCGGCATCGGGCGACGGCGAGCGGTAAAACACACCGGTGAGCGGCGCGGTCACGCGCTTGGCGTTCGGGGGCGGGCCGCTCGGTGCAGCACCCTCAGCGGATGCTGCCGTGGCCGCGGCGGTCGCGTGGGCAGCCGGCGCGGCGCCCATCGGCGCGGCGACGATCTGCGCGCCCGCTTCGCGCCGGATGAGTTCGTAAATTGCGTCGCCGGCCTTGACCTTGATGCGGTCCAGGTCGTGCTCGTGCATGATCTCGAGCAGCGAGGCGATCGTCTCGGTTTCGTGTTCGTGTGCCATCTAAGATTGCTCTTCGCCGAGGGCAGCCGCAACGTCTCCCGCGCGGCCCAGGGGGATGCGCCGGTCGGTGCGCGCCTCCAAATCCCGCACCACGAGTTCACCCGCGGCCAGTTCGTCGCTGCCAAGGATCAGCGCGTACCGGGCGTTGTTGCGGTCGGCCATCTTCAGGTGCGCGAGGAGCTTGCGGTCGTCGTAGTCCATGAAGACCGGCTGCGCGAGCATCCGCCGCAGTTCGGTTACGAGCGGCACCAGCAGCGCACGTGCTTGGGTGCCAAGGCCGATCGCTTGCACGCCCGCGCGCGGCTGCTCGACCTCGCCGTGCAGCGCATCGAGCATCATCAAGAAGCGTTCGAGGCCGAGCGCGAAACCCACGGCCGGTGTAGGCGGACCGCCGAGCGAGGCCACGAGCCCATCGTAGCGCCCGCCGCCACAGACCGTCGATTGCGCGCCCAGTACGCATGAGATGATCTCGAAGACCGTGCGGGTGTAGTAGTCGAGGCCGCGCACGATCTTCGGGTTCACAACGTAGGGAATACCGGCCGCGTCGAGGTATGCGCGCAACGCCGCAAAGTGCTCGCGACACGCATCACAGAGCACCGATTCAAACGTCGGCGCCGTTGTAACGAAAGCGTGGTCGCGCTCATCCTTGCTATCGAGGATGCGCAGCGGGTTCTTTTCCAATCGACGTTGCGAATCGGCCGAGAGTTCGTCTGCATGCGGACGAAAATGCGCGAGCAACGCTTCGCGGTAGCGCGGACGGCACACGTCGTCGCCGATCGTGTTGACGTTCAGCACCGCGTCTTCGATGCCGTGGCTGCGCACGAGTTCCCACGCAAGGGCGATCACTTCGAAGTCCGCCTCGGGCCCCGCGTACCCCGTGCACTCGACGCCAAACTGATGCGCTTGCCGATAGCGCCCCTTCTGCGGACGCTCGTAGCGGAAGATCGGCCCAACGTAATACCAGCGCTGCGGTCCCTGCCCGAATAGCTTATGTTCGAGCGCGGCGCGCATCACCGGCGCCGTGAACTCCGGACGCAGCGTGATGCTGCGCTCGCCCTTGTCGAAAAAGGTGTACATCTCTTTCTCGACGATGTCCGTGGTCTCGCCGACGCCACGCACGAAAAGCTCGGTCGATTCAAAGATCGGCGTTCGCATCTCGCCGTAGCCAAAACGGCGCGCGAGATCGTGGATACGCCGTTCGAGCGCAAGCCAGCGCGCCGAGGTTGGCGGCAGAATATCTTGTGTGCCGCGCGGTGCGGTGATGTGTGAGGACATGGGCCTCTCCCGGGTTCGCACGGCGCGTCCCTAATCCTAGATGCACGCGCACCAGGAGGGATGGACGCACGATGCGCCCTGCGATCTACGTCACAGCCATCCTCGCACTCTGCGCGCTCGCGCCCGGAACGATGCGCCAGGTACTGGTGGCCGCGGCGAGCGTGCTGCTGGAAAGCCTGCCCTATCTCGCGGCGGCCGCTGCAGCGCGCCCGTTGCTCCGGTCCTGGGCTCCGCGGCTCTTCGCCTATGCCGGCTGCGGATGCGCACCGGGTCCGAGCGCGCGTTCGCTGCCCGCCGCTCTCGCCTGCGCGCTGCTCTTTAGCCCCTGGGCCGCGCTCGCACGGGTGGCCGCCGGCACGATTGCCGCGCGGATCCATCCGCCCGCCCCGGGGCACGAGCATGCCGGTGACCTTGCGGCGGAGCTCGTGCGCCTGACGCCGAGCGCCCTCGTCGCGGCGGGAGTGCTCATCGCGGCTCCGTGGCTCGCCATCGCGCACTGGCCCGCACCTTGGCAAACGCTCGCCGGGGCGATCTTGGGCATCGGCTCCGGCCCATGCGCGCTCGGCACCGTCGCACTGGCCGCGACCTTGCGCACACAGGCGCCGCTCGCGGCCTACGCTGCGCTCGCTGCGGGCGGCACGATCGACCTGCGGGCCCTGGTGCGGTCGTCGCACCGGGACGAACACGGAGGAGCGCTTGCATATCTCGCGCTCGCGGCCGCCTGCGCGGTGACCGCCGCCCTCCACGGCGCCTCGCTCGTGCATCCGCACTTTGCGCTGCCGCTCGCGCTCTGCGCCGTGATGGCGCTCGCACACGTGCCACGTTCGCGCACGCCCGGGAGCATGGCGCCCACGCTGGTCGCGACGGCGCTGCTGATCGCGGTGGTAATCGGCGCCCCGATGCCTGCCTATCACGCGAGCGAAACCACACTCGCCGATGCGTTCCCAGGCGAGCATCTCGATTTCACCGGCGTGTACCGCAACGACGCCTCGCACGGCACGCTCGTGCGCTATGCCATCACGTGCTGTCGCGCCGACGCGCATCCCGTCGCCGCGTTGCTGGCGCGACGTTTACCGTTGCATGACGGAACGTGGGTACAGGCACGCGGCGTGCTTGCACGGCGTGGCGATGCACTCGTCTTCGTCACGAGGCATGCGCAAGCGATCGCGCCGCCGCACGACCCTTTCGTGTACGAGTAAAACCGTCGAGCGCCTTACGAGAGGCCCGCGCGCCGGCGCGGCTCGAGCACCTCGATCGGGATGCCGTTCGGGTCTTCGACGAAGGCGATCGCGCGCGTTCCACTCGGCGATTTGTACACGTCCTTGAGAACGTTCACGCCCTTGCTCTTGAGACCGGCGACGTACGGCTCGAGATCGCCGTCGGCTTCAATCGCCAGATGCTCGTAGCGATTTCCAAGCGCATACGGCGGATGCTCTTCGAGATCGTACACGAGCTCGATGTATGCGTTCCAGTCGTGCCCCACGAACGCCATGTCGGCGTTGCCCGGATAGTGGTGCGGCCCGTCGAGCAACCTCAACCCGAGCTTCTCGGTATAAAACGCGATCGACTCGTCCATGTCGTTGACGAAGATCGACGTGTGTAAAAAGCGCGGCATGTCATCTAACTCCCTTCAGTCGCCTACAACCAGACGTGCCGGCCAGGGGCCGGCGGAACCAGGACTCTGGAAATTGTGGCGCACCAACCTTGTACTAGGGCATTGGAGCCGACTGCAACCGATGCGTCGGCTCCAATGCTAACGATTCCCACAGATAGAACCAGACAACCGCTCAAAAACGCGGTTCCGCCGACTAGCTTCCTTGGGGATACGATCCATTCCATACGTCACGAAAGCACGCATGAATCGTAAACGACTGGCCTCGGGCACGTGCGCTCACGAGATGCAAGCCATAAAGCGCCTTGGTGATCGATGCGTCGTTCAGTGGAATTGCACCGAGTGGAATATATCGATCCCAGGGCCCAACGTGGTAGGGGTTCCGAAATATCCGAGTTTTCTCAAACGGCATCAGGAGCAGATTATGCGTTATTTTTCCTGTTAGAATATACCCAACGAGCTTTGTCTCGTGGGCGAGGGTGAGCCAATGAATATCTTCCAAAGGCTCCATATTGTATGTCGCAACCTGTCCTTTATACGTTGGTAGTCCTTGTCCAATAAACAACGGGCTTTGCCCTTGAACTGGGCATGCTGATTTATAGTGCGCTGATGGAAGCGCAGATATCGGTTGTGCGCTCGCGATCGCGCCAAGGAGGAACAATGCGTGAAACATGATAGCCTTTACCCCGGGTACGATCCGTTCCACGGGCTCGTGAAACAGGCTTTCTGCAATGTTGGCACAACGCCGTTCGTCGCAAATTTGACGAACGCGCTTAAAATCGAGCCGACCTTGGATCCCTCTATGAAGGAGTCGGTCCCCACGGGAAGAGCGATCGATGAGTTTATCGATACACCTGCTCCGACACTTCCGGTCCCTACGAAGTACGCCAACCCGTTATTTCCGCTGCTCCCCCACGTTGTGTACACGTATCCAGCAACAAAAGTTCCTGAATCCACTTGGTACTCGTTCGTTATACGATTTGCATCAGTCGGTGCTAGGCCGGGGACTGGATGACCGATTTGCTCGGCGGCGTTCGTGCATTGATCGTTATATTGAGCGGGGCCGAGGACAGTGGCAACGGGTGTACCGCCGCCGCCACTGCCGCACTTACGTATCAGCGGTGACACGGCGCCACCGGGGCCCATAGCGATCGAGCACGGGTTTACGGGGGGTGGGTTGCTGCCACCGCCATCACCAGGGCCACCGCCGCCGGTCACGACGACGCAGGGACCGGTACAAATGTTCGGAGGCGTGCCAGAGGAATCCGGCGTCATGCGCCTCGGCGATGGCGAAGCGGCCGGCGCCGAGACGAGCGGCGCGGGCGAACTCGCAATGTCGCCTGCGGACGCACCGCCAAAGCGTGTCTGGGTGTTTGCAAGCCTTCCATGGTTCGGCGCAGTGAACATGGCGGGCATCATCCCCGCGCCCTGACTCGAACATGCGGCGAGGATGCTCCCCGCCACGGCCGCGCAGAGATATCTCTTGAGGAACAACAAAAAACTCCGTTCTTGACCGATCTGCAAGCTCCGGATATGGACGTGGCAATAGCGCGGCACGAAGCCACCGCCATCGAACGTACTCGCCCACACCTCGGGCATGAGACCACCTACGCGTATTGATCTCAACGATACGTGCTGTTGCACAATTGCGATAGGGTCACCTTCGGGCAACAATGCTCAAAAGGTCCTGGCACGTTGAGTGATCGTCACGGCCGAAGCATGCTTGCCCCGTGCTGCGAAAGTGTGCATGACAAGGTCCCGCTGCGTGAGCGCGGGCGGTGTGCCTTAGGCGCGCGGTTGATGTGCACGCCAATGATGGAAAAGCGTCGGCGCCAGTTCGTTAGTGTAAGAAGTAGCGATACGACGAGAAGACGAGCGCAACGCCGAGGTGATCGGCGGCGGCGATCACCTCGTCGTCGCGCACCGAACCGCCGGGAGCGATGATTGCGGTGCATCCACCTTCGACGGCGGCCTCGAGCCCATCGGCGAAGGGAAAGAATCCGTCGCTCGCGCACGCGGCGCCCTTGGCTGCATCGCCCGCGCGATGCGCCGCGATCTTCACCGCGCTCACGCGGTTGGTTTGGCCCGCGCAGATGCCACGCGTGGTTCCACCGCTTACGATTACGATGCCATTGGATTTCACATGGCGCACCACGTCCCAGGCGAACGCGAGATCGTGCCACTCCTGAGCGGTCGGTTGTCGCTTGGAGACCACGCGCCACTGCTCGAGCGGCGCTTCGGGATTGTCATCCTCGGCTAGCACGCCGCCAAGCGCACTGCGCACACGCAGTTCGCGCGCCAGGATATCCGGCAACCCAGGCGTGAACCGCATGATGCGCAGGTTCTTCTTTTTCTTCAACAAGGCGAGCGCGTCGTCGTCGAATGCGGGTGCAGCCACGATCTCAAGGAAAAACTTCGCGAGCGACTGCGCGGCCTCGAGGTCGATACGCCCATCCGTAGCCACGATTCCCCCGAACGCGGAAACAGGGTCGGCTTCGAGCGCGTCGTGGATTGCCTTACCGACGCTCGAACGCTGAGCGACCCCACACGGAACCGTATGCTTGACAACGGCAGCGCGCACGAAGCGGTCGCGTTCGCTGCCGAACTCGGCGCCAAGCGCGGCGCGTGATAGCAGACGCAACGTGCCGTCGAGATCGAGCAGGTTATTGTAAGAGAGCGCCTTGCCATGCAACTGCTCCGGCAAACGCTCGGGACGTTGCAGATAGAACGCGGCGCGGTTCTGCGGGTTCGTACCGTAGCGCAACCGCTGCGAGAGCGGCGCGGTGAGCGCGAGCGCGCCAGGCAATTCGCTCGGAAGATACTGTCCGGCCGAGCCGAGATAGTGCGAGATCGCAACGTCGTACTCGGCGGTTCGTTCGAACGCGGCGATTGCAAAGTTGCGCCGCATCGTAGGAGGGATCGTTCCGCTGCGGAACGCCGCGAGGAACTCGTCGTACTGCGATGGATGAGTGAGAATCGCAACGTGTGCAAAATTCTTCGCCGCCGCGCGCAGCAGCGAGACGCCGCCGATGTCGATTTGCTCGATCGCCTCTTGCAGCGTTGTGCCTTCGCGCGCGACCGTCGCTTCAAACGGATAGAGGTTGACCACCACGGTCGTGATGGGAGCGATCGCGTACTTCTCGGCCTGCGAACAATGATCGGGATTGTCGCGGTCGTAGAGGATCGCGCCGAACACCTTCGGGTGCAGCGTCTTCACGCGGCCGTCGAAGAGCTCAGGAAATCCGGTCATCTCCCCGACGTCGTGCGCGGGAATACCGTGCTCGTCCAGGTGGCGCTTGGTGCCGCCGGTCGCATAGATCACGGTGCCTGCCTCGTGCAGGGCACGTGCGAGCTCAACCGCACCCGTCTTATCCGAGAGCGAAAACAGTGCGGCGGGTTTCGTGGTATCAGGCAAGGGCGAGCTCCGGTTCGTGCGACTGCGTGAGCGATGCCGCGATCACCGTGCTCACGCCGGGCTCCTTCATCGTGACGCCGTACATGCGGTCGGCAAGCTCCATCGTCTTCTTATTGTGGGTGACGATGATCATCTGCGCGTCGGTCGCAAGCTCACGCACCATGCTCGAGAAGCGATCGACGTTTGCGTCATCGAGCGCCGCATCGACCTCATCGAGCAGATAGAACGGCGACGGCTTCACCCGGATCAGCGCGAAGATCAGCGCCGCCGCCGTCATCGCGCGTTCGCCGCCCGAGAGCGTAGCCAGCGGCATCAGTTTCTTGCCCGGTGGCTGCACCGAGATTTCGATCCCCGTCTCCGAGAGATTCTCGGGATTCGTTTGCCACATCTTTGCCGACCCGCCCGGGAAGAGCTTGGCATACATCTCGGTAAAGGCGCTTGAGACCTTTTCGAAGGTTTCGTTGAACTGCGCTTGCGACTGCGCCTCGATCTCCTTGATCGATTCGAGCAGCGTCTCGCGAGCTTTTGCGAGATCCTCCAATTGCGTGCGCAAGAACGTCTCCCGCTCGCCGAGCTCATCGCGCTCGGCTTCAGCGTTCAAATTGACGTTGGCGGAAAGGCGTGCCAGTTCTTCGCGCAAGCGAGGCAGCTCTTCCATGACCGCATCGGACTCATCGCGGTAGCGCTCTTCGACATCCTTGCACTCGTCGTCCGTGGCGGGGTTCTGTGCGAACTGCGACACGAGCATGCCGAGTTCGGCCTCGATCTCGGCAAGACGCATGCGGTGGCGCTCGCCACCCGCAAGCGCCTCGCGTTCTTCGTTTTCGGCGGTGCGCAACTCGCCTTCAAGCGCGAGCAGCCGGTCCGCCGAGGCTTCGCGTTCGCGCCGGGCCACTTCCAGACGCGCGTCGAGATCGCGAACGCCCTCGCGCAAGCCGTCCACGTGCGCGTGCGCGGTGCGCGTCTGCTCGACAAGCGTACCGATCTCGGCCAACATTGCCTCGCGCGCGATCCGCGCGCGCTCGCTATTTGCATCGAGCATGCCCAAGCGCCCTTTGGCGGCGTCGCGCTCCGCGGTGATCGCGGCGACCCGTTCGCGCAGCTCGGCCGCATGGCGGCTCGCCTCGGTCTGCACGCGTTCGGCCTGCGCGATCTCTTCACGCGCGCGCGCCAAATCTACCTCGAGGCGTTGACGCTCTTCGTCGCCCTGCATCGCTTCGCTCTCGGGCGCTTCGTGAGCGCGCTCGCGTTCGCGTGCTTCTCGCGCGCGCACGAGCAGATCTTCGACCCGTGCCTGTGCGCCGAGCACATCGCCGTTCATGCGCTCGAGATCGCTTGTAAGCGCCACCATCTCGGTGCGCAACTCCGCGATCTGCACCTCGATGCGTCCGAGCGCTTCCCGTGCCGCATCGCGCGCGGCGATCGCCGCTTCGGCGCGCGTGCCCGCAGCGTGGGCGGCGCGTTCGAGCGATTCGAGCTTCGCGCGCATCTCGGCGAGCGTCTCACGCAGCGTCTGCGCCTGCACGCGACGCGAGAGAATCGATTTCTCACGGCGAAAACGCCCGCCAGTAATCGCGCCGCCGCCCGCGATCTGCTCGCCGGAGAGCGTTACGACCGTATCGCGGAAGCCACGGCTGCGCACCAAGTGGATGCCGGTTTGCAGCGTATCGACGATCAGCATGTTCCCCACGAGGAACCGCACCACGCCTTCGTACTGCTCCGAGGTGCGCACGAGCGCGTGCGCGTAGCCGATGACACCCGGGGTGCGCTCGAGCTCGGGCGTCATTTGCTTTGCATCGCGGTTTGCGAGCGTGTCGAGTGGAAGGAACGTGGCGCGTCCCTGCTCGCTACGGTTCAAGTACTCGATCGCGCGTTCGGCATCTTCCGAGGTGCGCGTGATGATATTCGAAAGGCGCGCGCCAAACGCCACGTCGAGCGCACGCGCGTAGCGTTCGTCGGTCGTGATCAGATTGGAAACGATGCCTTCGATACCGCGCAGTTCGCCGCGCTGCATAGCCTCGATCACGGCGCGCGTGCCCGGAACGTGGCCTTCGAGCGAGTTCTCGAGCTCTTCGATCGTGTGCAAACGCGATTCGGCGGCCTTGACCTCACCAGTCTGCTCGCGGTGCGCGGCAAGCGCGGTTGCGAGATCGCCTTGCGCCTGGCTCACCGCAACCTCCGCGTCCTCCATGGCGCCGCGCGCAGCCAGCGCTTGGCCATCCAGCGCGGCGAGCTGCGCCTCGCGTTCCGTGTAACGCTGAGTCGCACCGCCGGCGGCAAGCTCCAACTGCGCCACCATCTCGCGTGCGGCGTGCGCCTCGGCGTCCAGACGCTCGGCTTCGGCGCGCAAGTTCTCGCCCTGAACGCGCCGCTCGGCTTTTTTGGCAGCGTACGTTGCGGCGGTTGCCTCAACTTCGCGCAAGCGCGTGAAGATCGCGTCGAGCTGCGCGCGCGTCTGCGAGAGCGTCTGCTGCGCCGCAAGTTCGCGCTCACGCGCGGCATCGACGTTGGTCGCAAGCGGTGCGAGGCGCTCTTCGAGGTCGCCGATCGTGGCGGCGAGCGATTCGCGCTCCGCTTGCACGCGCGCCGCGTCTTCCGAGGTCTGCGTCGATTGCGCTTCGAGCGCTTCGCGACGCGCGAGCGCGGCGGCGTAGTCAGCCTCGATCCGCGCGAGCTCGGCACGCTTGCCCTGCGACTGCGCGCGCAACTCATCGAGCGCGAGTTCTTGTTGGTATGCCCGCGTACGCAACTCGGCGAGGTTGGCGCCGTACTGCGCCACCTTCGCGGCGGCCAGGCCGCGAATCTCCTCTTGACGTTCGAGTTCGACGCGAAGCTGCTCCCGTTCGATGCGACGCGAATGGCTCGCACGCATGTACGAGAGGATCTCGAGGTCGCGCACGCGCGCATGTACCTTGCGATAGCGTTTGGCACGGCGTACTTGCGTTTCGAGCTCGGGAATGCGGCGTTCGAGTTCGGCGATGAGATCGTTTACGCGAATCGCGTTCTGCTCGGTCTGCTCCAGACGCCGCATCGACTCGTGCTTGCGCGCAAGGAACTTGTTGATGCCGGCGGTCTCTTCGAAGAGGGCCCGGCGTTCGGTCGGCTTACTCGTGAGGATCGAATCGATCTGTCCCTGCGAAACAATCGAGTACGATCCCGGGCCGAGACCCGTGCCCATCAACAGTTCCACGATATCGCGCAAACGTACCTGATTGCGGTTGATGAAGTACTCGCTCTCGCCCGCGCGATAGGCGCGGCGCGTGATCTCCACCTCGCTGTACTCGGTCGCCAAACGGCCGTCGGCGTTGTCGAAGGTCATCGAGACCTCGGCGAGCCCGAGCGGTTTGCGCTTCTCGTTGCCCGCGAAGATGACGTCCTCGAGCTTGCCCGAGCGCAAGCTCTTGCTCGACGTTTCGCCGAGCACCCAGCG
Organism: Vulcanimicrobiota bacterium; assembly: GCA_027452165.1. Classification (GTDB taxonomy): domain Bacteria; phylum Vulcanimicrobiota; class Vulcanimicrobiia; order Vulcanimicrobiales; family Vulcanimicrobiaceae; genus REEB354. The sequence goes on from DAIDGX010000024.1 coordinate 201,657, forward strand.
AAACGCATCGACCATGTTCGATTTGCCCGAGCCGTTGGGCCCGACGATGGCGGTGATGCCGCCCGCGAAATCGAGGGTGGTCGGCTCGGCAAAGGTCTTGAACCCGAAGGACTTGATCTTCTTTAGCTTCATTTCTTCCGGCGCTTCGAGCTGGACTCGGCAGCGAGTAGGGTGCGCAGGGCCGTCTCGGCGGCTGCTTGCTGGGCGGCTTTCTTCGAGGGACCGCTCCCGGTTCCCAACGTTTTTCCATCGACGATGACGCAGGAATCGAACTGCGGTGCCTGGGGTGTGCCGCGGTGCTCCTCGCGGTACGAGGGCGTGGCGGCGAGATGCTCTTGCGCGTAGTGCTGCAGACGGGTCTTTGCGTCGAGCAGGGCGTCGGGATCGTGGTCGAGGCGCTCCACGTGCTCGTCCAGCACGAATGCGCTCGCGCGCTCGAGTCCGTAACGCAGGGCGATCGCCGCAACGAACGCCTCGAACGCGTCGGCCAGGATCGAGGTATTGTTCGCGCCGTCCGCGTTGCGCATGCCCGCGCCGAGCTGGACGACCTCGGAGAATCCCAGCCGGCGCGCCGATTCGGCAAGCTGGGCATCGTTTACGATCGCCGCTTTTCGGAGCGTGAGTCGGCCCTCGGGTTCTTCGGGGAAACGCCCGAAGAGCCACTGCGCGGTCACCATGCCGAGCACAGAATCGCCCAAAAACTCCAGGCGCTCGTTCGACGAGCCGCCATGCTCCTTGGCGTAACTTTCGTGGACGAAGGCCTGCTCGACCAGCGCCAAATCGCCCGCGGCGCGAACGCCCGCAAGCCGAAGCAGCGCCCGCAGGCGCTTGCGATGTGCTTCACCCGCCATGGGTTCGCGGGTCAGCGAACCTTCCCGAAGACGATCACGCTATTGTGGCCGCCGAAACCGAACGAGTTGCTAAACGCCACCTTCACCTCGGCCTTGCGTGCCACGTTCGGCACGTAGTCGAGCGTGCAATCGGGATCGGGGAATTCGTAGTTGATTGTCGGCGGCATGATATCGTCATGCACCGTCATCACCGTTGCAACGCCCTCCAGGCCGCCGGCCGCACCGAGCGCATGCCCGTGCATCGATTTCGTCGAGCTCACCGCAAGTTTCGGATGCTCTCCGAAGACCTTTTGAATCGCTTGTGATTCGGCGGTATCACCGAGCGGGGTCGAGGTGCCGTGCGCATTGATGTACGACACATCCGCCGGCGTCACGTCCGCCGACGCAAGCGCGCGCCGGAGAGCAAGCATGACGCCGTTACCTTCAGGATCGGGCGCGACGATGTTGTATGCGTCGGCAGACTGACCGAAACCGAGTACCTCGCAGTAGATTTTCGCACCGCGAGCCGTGGCATGCTCGTATTCCTCGAACACGAGCACGCCCGCACCCTCGGCGAGCAAAAAGCCATCGCGCTGGGAATCGAACGGGCGCGACGCGTGCGCCGGGTCGTCGTTGCGCGTGGTCATTGCCTTCATGGAACAAAAGCCGCCCACGGCCATCGGCGTGATCACCGCTTCCGAACCGCCGGCGATCATCGCGATCGCTTCGCCGCTTGCGATGCGGTTGTATGCCGTTGCAAGCGCATCGTTCGCCGAAGCGCACGCGCTCGCAACCGAAAATGCGGGGCCGCGGAATCCGTAGGTCATCGACACGTGCGCCGTCGCCGCGTTCGCCATGAGCATCGGGATAAAGAACGGCGAGGTTTTGCTCCAGGTGCCGCTCTGAATGGCCTTCTCCGATTCGAACCAGAACGTTTGAATGCCACCGATGCCGGTGCCGATCAGCACGCCTATGCGGTCCTTGAACGCTTGGTCGTCGGGCAGCTTCGCGTCCTCGATCGCTTCACGCGACGCGACGAACGCAAGTTGCGAGAAACGGTCCATGCGGCGCGCCTCTTTGCGCCCGATCAGCGCATCGGCGTCGAAGTCCTTCACCTCGGCCGCAATGCGCGTTGTAAACTTGCTCGCATCGAACACGGTGATGGGGCCCGCGCCGGACTCGCCGGCCACCAAACGGCGCCAGAACTCGGGGGCGGTATTACCAAGGGGCGTCACGGCGCCGAGGCCCGTGACGACTACACGTCGCTTATCCAAAACAGTCGCATGTTACGGCGCCCGACGCTTGGCGCCTTCCGGCATCACCTGGAGGCCCCCAGGGAACTTTGCAGCGCAGCCGTTCGTTGCCTAGCATACCAACTGCACCCTTATGAGGACGTCGTTTATGACCAAACGGAGTGCCATCGCCGCTGCCCTGCTCGCCCTGCTCATGCCGATTGCGGCGATGGCGAGCCAGCGGATCCCTCCCGCGCCGACCTTTCCGGCTCCCGGAACCATCACGAGCAACCCCGGGACCGGCAACCAAAACCTCGCGCCCTACCAAGGCGATACCCAAGGCTCGCTCAGTAGCCAGAACTGGTTTGCAGTCTCGAACTGGTACGCCTACTGCGGCAAGCACAGCAGCGCGAACGACGACCATGCGCCCAATGCGGTGACGGGCGCCGACGCGAACTGCCTGACCCTGCCGCCCGGCCTTCGCGGCCTGACCTCGTTTCGCGGCACCGTCGTGGGCGTCCGCGGCGACTACGTGGCGATCCGCCAAGGCACAGGCTCGCAGCTGTACGACGTAACCCAGGCCCGAAGCCACGGCACCGTACCGCACCGGCTCTATGCCTCTCGTAAGGTGACCGTGTACGGGCATCGCGATGACTCCGGCCGCTTCCACGTCGTCGCCATCAGATAGCGCGGGCGACGCAAATGGTACAATGGGGGTCACGTATGAAGCCGTTCGTCGTGGCCCTCTTTCTTTTCGCCGCAACGCTGGCCGCGGCGGCCCCGACGCTTGCCGATCAGACGTTTTGGACGCTCACGGCTAAGCCGTCGCTCGCCCCCGCGCCCTCGCCCTGGCCGGTGACGATCAACGCGGAGTATTTGACGTACGCATGCCGCTACCGGGGGCGGCATACCTCGTGCTTCTGCGAACGTCCGGTGGCCTACGGCGTGCAGCCCCGCTGCTACGTTGGGCAACCGCCGCGTCCGCCCTATCCGCCCCCGCCCTCGCGCATCGTGCACCCGCAACGGCCACCGGTCGCGCCGCTGCCGCCCGTGCGGACCGCACCGCCGGTTCCAACCCATACCTAACCCACCTCGGCCGGTGGAATCACCCCGTCGCATAAGGGTCCTTGCACGGGGTGCGGGGCTTTGCTATACTCACCCGGCTATGTTCCAGTTTGACCTGCAACTGTTCGCGTCCAAGAAGGGCGCCGGTTCGACCCGCAACGGTCGCGATTCGAACGCCCAGCGCCTCGGCGTGAAGCGCTTCGGTGGCGAGCGCGTGCTCGCGGGCAACATCCTCGTGCGCCAGCGCGGCACCAAGTTCTATCCGGGCGAGAACGTCGGCATCGGTAAAGATCACACGCTCTTCGCGCTCGTCGAAGGCACGGTCGAATTCTCCGAGCGCCGGAACAAGAAGCACGTCAACGTGCGCCCGGCCGCCGCTGCGTAGTCGCAGCGCGAACGACATTCGGACGGGGGGCCGCTCACGCGGCCCTCTTCCTTTTCTTGCCGAAGGTTCCCGGTCGGCATTCCCGCAACTACATCGAGTCACGTGAAATTCATCGACGAAGCGACGATCACCGTCGCGGCAGGCGACGGCGGCAACGGCATCGTTGCATGGCGACGCGAGAAGTACATCCCGAAGGGCGGCCCTGCGGGCGGTGACGGCGGTCACGGCGGCGGCGTCTATCTCGAAGCGACGCCCGAGCTTTCGACGCTCGTCGAGTTTCGCTACAAGCGACAGTTTCACGCCGAAGCCGGCAAGGCCGGCGGGCAATCGAACAAGTCTGGGCGCAGCGGCGACGACCTGACGATCCCCGTCCCGGTCGGCACGATCGTCTATCGCACGTTCGAGGGTAAAACCGAGCAGTTTCTCACCGATCTTGCACAACCCGGCGATCGCGTGCTCGTCGCCAAAGGCGGCAAAGGCGGCCTCGGCAATCAGCATTTTGCCACGAGCACGCGCCAGGCGCCGCGGATCGCCTACAACGGCGAGCCGGGGGAGAAGTGCGGCGTCCGCTTGGAGTTGCGCCTGCTCGCCGATTGCGGTGTGATCGGGGTTCCGAACGCCGGCAAATCGACGTTACTCTCGGTCGTCTCGGCGGCCCGCCCAAAGATCGCGGATTATCCGTTCACCACGATCGAGCCGCAGCTCGGCGTCGTGCGCGTGGGCGACGATGAATCGTTCGTGATGGTCGATGTGCCCGGCTTGATCGAAGGCGCGCACGAAGGCGCGGGGCTGGGCGATCAGTTTCTGAAACACGTCGAGCGCACGCGCGCGCTCGTGCATCTGCTCGACGGCGCGAAATCACTCGATGAGATGCTGCACGACAAAACGACGATCGAACGCGAACTTGGTGCGTGGAACCCGAAGCTGCTCGATAAGCCTACGCTCGTGGTCGTGAGCAAACTCGATCTTCCCGACGCGCAAGCGCGCTTGGCCGAACTTCGCGAACGCTTTCCCGACGCACGCGGCATCAGCTCTGCGACGCGGGAAGGCGTGCAAGACCTCGTGTATGCCGTGTGGCAAACGATCAAGGACGCGCCGCTCCCCGAAGTCGTCACGCCACCGCCCGCGCTCATCGAGCTCGTGCCGCACGATGCGTTTACGATCTCGCGCGAACCCGACGGTACGTTTGTCATCGCCGGCGAACGCGTAGAGCGGCTCGTTGCGCTCACCAATTTCGACTCCGACGAAGCGCTCGCGCGCTTCGAACGAACGCTCGCCAAGATGGGCGTGGAAAAGAAGCTACGCGAACTCGGTGCGGTCGATGGTGACACCGTGCGCATCGGCCACTACGAGTTCACCTATTCATGAAGCTCGGCATCTTCGGCGGCACGTTCGACCCGATCCATAACGCGCATCTTTTCGTCGCGGAATCGGCGCGGTCGCTCGAATCGCTCGATCGCGTACTCTTCATTCCGACGAGCAACCAGCAGCACCGTGCGGACGCGCAGGTAAGCGCAGCGCATCGCTGCGCGATGGTGCTCGGCGCGATCGCGAACAACCGTGGCTTCGCGCTCGACGAGACCGACTTACGTCCCGGATCGAGCGGCCTCACCGCCGATCTCGTGCCGCTGCTGCGCACGAAATATCCCAAAGCGCATCTTACCTTCATCATCGGTGCGGACTCACTTGCGAACTCGACGTGGCAGCGCTTCGACGAGGTGCTCGAGGGGCTCGATCGTTTCGTGATCGCGCCGCGCCCCGGCGTGCGCGCCGAAGCGCTCCAACGCGTGATCGCGGCGGTACCCAAGCACTTGCGCGAACGTGTCGCGACGCTCAACATGCCCGAGATTCCCGAATCGGCGACGCTGATTCGTACGCTGCTCTCGCAGGGACGAAGCGTACGCTATCTCGTACCGGAGCCGGTATGGCAGTACATCGTCGCACACAAGCTCTACGGTCTCTCATCGCAGGCCTAGCGCTCGCGCTCACGGCCGCCTGCGCATCGCACGCCGAGAAGCCCGATAACGCGGCCGCCTGCAACGATTACGCCTCACAGAACAGTGGTGGCGAGGTCCTCGTTTCTGGGCACGTCGTCGCCCTGCTCGGCAGTCGCGAGGGTCGCAGCGGCGAGCACGAAGGCTATCTCCTGAAACTCGACGGCAGTTGCGATCTGCTCTTGAAGGTCGAGACCAACACAAGCATCACCGGACCGATTCCGTTCGCTCGCAACGAGCCCGTGATCATCAAAGGCGTGTACGTGTACGACCCGCTTGGCGGGTTGATCCACTGGACGCATCACGATCCGAGCGGACGCCACATGAACGGCTACGTCATCGCCGGGGGCAAGAGCTACCGGTGAGAATCCTGGACCGCGTCGTGCTGGCGAGCGCCTCGCCGCGCCGCCTGGAATTGCTGTGTGCCCTCGGGCTCGACGTGGCCGTGGTTCCGAGCGGGTACGACGAGCCCGACGACCCCGCCGCAACACCGGCCGAGCTCGCCGCCCGGCACGCGCGCGCGAAGGCTCTTGACGTGCGCCGCACCCTCGGGGAGCAGGACGCACGCTTGATCGTGGCCGCCGATACCGTGGTCGATCGCGACGGCATCGCGCTCAACAAGCCGGCCGACCACGCCGACGCGGCGCGGATGCTGCGCGCGCTCTCCGGCCGCGAGCACCTGGTGCATACGGCCTTTGCCCTTTCGTTGCCCGGACACGCCCCGATCGAGCGCTCCTCCTCGACGCGCGTGCGCTTCTATGCGCTCGAGGACGGCGAGATCGCCGACTACGTGGCGACCGGGGAGCCGATGGACAAAGCCGGCGCCTACGGCATCCAAGGACGCGCCGCGTCGCTCGTCGAGGCGATCGACGGCGATTTCTATACGGTCATGGGGTTCCCGCTCGCTCGTTTCGTTCGTACGCTGCGGGAGTTGGGATTTTCGCTGCCGACCGCGAAGAAAACGCCGTAACGGCACAATCTTCGAGGGCACCACATCTTCACGTACCGCGACGAGCGCAAGCTCTTTGCGCTAATCACCGTCATCATCGTAGCCGCGCTACTCGCACTCGTGCAGATTAGCGCGGAACGTTCTGGTACGCCGAGCCCGCTCACGACGGCCGGGCTCTCCACCCTGTCGTTCGTCGAGGGCGCGGCGACCGCCGCGATCGACGGCGTACGCGGCGCGGGCAACGCGGTGCTCTCGCTCCCACAACTCGAGCGCGAGAATGCGCACCTGCGCAACGAAAATACCTCGCTCCGCGCCGAAAACGAACGCCTGCACGAACTCGCCGCCCAGTACGCCGCCGAGGTCTCGGTGCGTCCCATCGTCGAGGCCAATCCGCACGGCATCGAGGCGCGCGTCGTCGGATACCCGCCGGAGAACGAGTCACGTACGGTGACGATCGATCGCGGCGCGAGTGCTGGCGTGCACAAGGACGAAGGCGTGCTAGCACACGGCGGCGTGGTGGGACGCGTGGTCGCGGTAACGCCGTTTTCGAGCCAAGTCGCGCTCGTGACCGATTACACCAGCCGCATTCCGGCGGTGACACGGCGCGGACGCTACTGGGGCATCGCACGTGGAAACCTCGCGAGCATTCGCATGGAATACATTCCGCAGGACGCCTCGCTCAAAGTTGGCGATGTGGTCGTCACCGGCGACGGCCGCTCGTTCCGCTCGGGAATTCCACTCGGCACGATCACCCAGATCGAACGCAGCGCCGCGAGCCTCTATCAAACTGCCATTCTGAAGCCTGCCGTCAATCTCGGCGCCCTCGATCGCGTTGTCGTTGTCCCGAAATAAACCGCCGCTTACGCGCGCAAGCGTGCCGATGTGGTGGATCGCGACCGCGGTACTTTTCTTCGCTCTCGTGTTGCAGACGACGGTGATGCACTACATCCAAGTGCGCGACACCGAACCGAGTCTCGTGCTCGTAGCGGTCGTGTGGTATGCGATGCGTGCCGACTTGCGTCAGGCGGCAATGTACGGCCTCGCAGCCGGACTGCTCGAAGACATTCTCGCAACGGGAACCGGAGGGGCGTGGACGATCTCCACGACCGTCTGTGCCATCGTAGCGAGCATCGCGTCGCGTGGCTTCTTCGCCGACTCGATTCCGATCGTCACGGCGCTGACCCTCGGCACGACGCTGTTGCGCGAGTTGCTCTTCTGGATCGTGATGGGTCTCGAGGGCTATCCGAGCGGTCTTGCCGGCTTACATGCTCACGAGGCGCTCGTCAAGGCGCTTCTCAACGCGATCGTGATGATCACGGCGATGCTGGTCGTACGCCGCTTTAACGAGCGACTCGCCTAATCGTGATCGACCGCCGCCGCCTGCCGCGCGCATCGTGGCAAAGGTCCCCATGGCGCATCGGCGCGTTCATCGCCGTGCTCGCTCTTGCGCTCGTGGCGCTCGTATGGCGGCTGGTTCAAGTACAAATCGTCAACGGCGCGGAGTACCGCGCGGCCGCGCAGGCTAACCAAGTGCGCGTGATCAAGGTGGCCGCACCGCGCGGCCTGATCGTCGATCGCTACGGCCATACGATGGTGCGCAGTCGCCCGTCGTTCGTGGTGGCGCTGATTCCCTCCGAGGTTACCGACATCTCGAGCGAATTGCACACGCTCGCACAAACCCTCGATATACCCTTCGCGTCACTCGATCATCACCTGCTGCATCATCGGGGCGTGAACTACCGCAACTTCGCCGAGGTGCAGACGTACGAGCCGTACGGGCCCGTGGTTCTCGCGCGCGATATTCCCGTCGCAAGCATTGCGCGAATCTCCGAGTTGATGAACGATCTTCCCGGCGTCGATCTCGAAGTGCAGCCGATTCGCGACTATCCGGGTGGCCCGATCGGCGCGTCGGTCTTCGGCTACGTCGGACAGATCACCGAGAACGAATACCAGCGCCTCAAGCACGAAGGCTACACGCCGAACGACGTGGTGGGCAAAGACGGCCTCGAGTACGTCTACGATCGCTATCTCCGCGGCGTGCCCGGCGGACAGCGCGTCGTCGTCGATGCAACCGGCGCCGTCGTGCCGGGCGTCAAGTTGCCCTCACGCCAGCCGATTCCGGGTGACACGCTCGTGACGAACATCGACTGGCATCTCGAGAAGATCGCGCAACTGGCGCTCCGCAACGGGATCGCACGATGGGCACACGGACGCAAGCTCGCGGGCGCCGTCGTGATCGAGGATCCGTGGAACGGCGCGATTTTGGCGATGGCAAGCGAGCCCGAGTTCGACCCCAATGCCTTCGCGAGCGATGATTACAAGCGCGTCGCAAAATATCTACTCGATCCCGCCGATCCGCTCTTCAACAACGCGATCGGCGCAGCGACGCCGACCGGTTCGACGTTCAAAATGGTGACCGGTACCGCCGCGATTACCGAAGGCGTGATCCGCCCGAATCAAGTGATCTACGACAGCGGCGAATGGGACTGCGGTGGCTACATCGCGCGCGATATTGTCTCCGGAGGGCTCGGGTACACGACCTTCGTTCCGGCGCTCGCCGCGTCATCGGACGGGTATTTCTATCAACTCTCGTGGCGGCTCGGGCGCAAGCGTTTGACGAAGTGGGCGCACCTTTTCGGTCTGGCGAAACGGTCCGGCATCGATCTTCCCGGTGAAAACCCGGGCAACTGGCCGACGCCCGCGTGGGAGCTTAAAACCTTCGGCGTGCCGATGGAGCCGAGCGAGGTATGCATGCTCGGCATCGGCCAAGGCGCCATGCAAGCCACACCACTGCAGATCGACAACGTTGCATCGGCGGTCATCAACGGCGGCACGCTCTATCGCCCGGAGATCGCGCGAGAGATCGTCGCGCCGGACGGTCACGTGGTCAAAACCTTTCCACCGCACGTGATCCGTCAGATTCCAGGTACGCCGGCCGCGTTCGCCGCCGTGCGCGCAGGCATGGCCAAAGTCACCGATGCCGGCGGCACGGCCTATGGCTTGCAGATCAAGGGCCTACCCTTCTCGGGCAAGACCGGTACCGCCGAGACCGGTATTAACGGATCGGGCGCCAACACGACGTGGTTCGTCGCGTGGGCACCGACGAATCATCCGAAGATTGCGATCGCCGTGTTCGTCGGACGTAGCGGCGGCTACGGCGCGAACGTGGCCGCGCCGATCGCTCGCGACATCATGGTGAAATACTTCAAGAAGAGCCCCGCGTACATTCAGTAACCGCGGCTGCGAATCACCACGATCGCAGCGGCGGCGGCCTCGCGCAACTCCGCGTCGGGATCCCTTACGCATAACGTCTCGAGTTCGGCAATGCACCACGCGGCGCCGACGATCGCCAAACGCTCCACGTAATCCAAGCGCACCTCGAGCGGCACATCTGACACGCCTGGTATCGTCGCAGGTACTCGGCGCTGCCATCGTACGAGGAGCGTTCCCAGCGCAAAGAAGAGCGTGCCGACGCCGAAGACCCCGAGAAAAACGAGTGCGGCGGGGTTATTCGACAGCAAGATGCGCGGCGCCGCGCAACGCATCGAGCACGTGCGCAAGCGCTTCGTCGAGCGCGCGGTTCACGCTCGAGGTCAAGACGCGGTGGAACTCTTCCATCGGCAGCTCGTTCAGCACCGAGAAGATGTTGAGCAACTCCGCGCGATAGGTTTCGAGTTCATCGGAGCGGTGCCCATCGTGGTAGATCGTGGTGCCGAGCAGTTGCGCGTTCACGAGCCACGGTGCGACCGTACCGATCGGAGCGCTTTCCAGATCGGCGACGAGCGCCCGCACGACGTCGAGTTCGACGCCGCCGACGATCCGCACCACCTGGGCTGGCGGCGGTTCGGGCGACGCGGAAGGCGCAAAGGCCAGCTCATCGACGAGCGTGCGCAGAGCGTCGCGCCCTTCACGATCTTCGATATCCTTCCCGGTGATCGTGAGGCGCGGCATGCGCAGGCGTACGAAGAGCTTTTCGAGCGGAACGCGTAGTTGGCGCGTCGCCGTGGCAAAGGTCGCCGCAAGTTGCGCTGGAGCGCCGATCGCATGCTCCGGAAAAAGCATGCGCATCGCAAAAAGATGCTGCACCAAGCCCCCCGCGCTGTCGCTGCGCTCCAACATGCGAATGGTGTTGGCTAAACGTTCCGCCGTAAAATCGACGTAGAGTAACGGCGTCGAGATCTCGGCATGGGCTGTAGCTCCGGCGGCGGGCAGCTCGGGTTGCGCGGCCACGATTTCCGCGATCGCGCGCGGTGGCTCGGGCATTTGGGATGATGCCGGCGCTTCGAGCGACACCTGTTCGGCGATCGGTTCGTCGAGGACCTCGCCTTGGGCCGCAGCCGGGAACAACCGGGCGATCGAGATCGGCGTTCCGGCCGCCGATTCGCTCAAACTTGGCTCCGATTGCACGCGCACGGTCGGCGCGGCAACGGCGTGCGTGATGCCATCAGCCCACTCGAGCACCGCACGCGTATCCAGCGGCGTGCCTGCGGCGAGCGGCGCCATCACGATCATCTCCCAGCGCAGGCGTAATTCGACACCGGGATTCACGTCGGCGAGCGCAAGCCCGCGTGCCGACCATGCCTGCGACGTTCCCGCATCGTCGTTCACGTTCATCCCGTTCAACGTCGTGGACGACGGCACGTACACCGCGAGATTCGTCGGCACCACGCGTACGGTCAGACGATCGGCCGGGCCGTCGCCGTCGTTACGCATCCGCAGTTCGTAAAATAGGCGCTCGCCCGCGTTCACCGCGTCGGATGGGCTCGCGAAGAGCTGCGTGCTCTGGGCAAACTGCGCCTGCGCAAACGTTGGCACGCCGAGCGTGGCAAACTGCACCGGCGTGATACCGCGACCGTGCAGCCATCCGTCAAGCTGCAGCGTTCGCGCGCCACTCGTTCCCGCGAGCAAGCGCAACGTAATGCGCGCTTCGTGCGTGCTCTCCGCCGGTATCTCCGGCAAACCGAGGCCGTCGCGTTCGCGACGCGCGTCAACCGTACGTTCGATCGCAAGGTCGGGCGGAAGCGAAAGCGCCAGGTGGCCGTCGCGAAGCACGTCGCTACCCGAGTTGTGTACGCGTACGATCACATCGACGGTACGATGCGGACGTAGCGGCTCGGTTGTTGCGAGTTCCCATGCGACGCTTTCGATATACGGGCGCGAGCGCACGACTATGGTCGAAGTGCCGAGATCGATGGCGCCTTCGGCGCGTTCGAGCATCGCCGCGAGCGTCGCGTTCGAACGATCGGCAACGCGCGAGACGACGCGCGCGTGGACGGTAAAGATGCGTTCTTGATGCGGCTGCACCACGCCGAGTGCGATCGGTTCGCCGTATGCAAAGAGCTCGTCGCCCTCCCCGACGCGCACGTCGGTGAGTTGCAGCCCCGGTGCGATGCGCAGCTTGACGTCCGACTCGGGTGCGGTGCCGTCGTTATACACGTGTATCGCGAAGGTCAACTCCTCGCGTGCGTGCGCCACGCCGCGGTCAGCTTCGACAAAATTGCGCGCGCGGCTAAAGCGCGGCGCGACCCGCACCGTGAGGCGCCGCGAGAACGAACGCTCCCCGGTCTTCCAGCGCAGCACAGCATCGACGGGTAACGCGTTTTGCCCCGGTTCGGGCACCGCGACCGTCGCGGCGATCCCCACTTCCACCATGCGTCCCGCAGCAAGCGCGCCGAGCGTGAACGTGAGGCCCTCGATTGCGTCGTCGCCGACCGGCTGTCCATCGACGTGCGCGGAGCCCGGCGCGTAGATGAGCCCGTGCGGCAGCGTGAACGTTACCTGTACGCGCTCGGCGATTCCGGTGCCCACGTTGAGCGCGCGCACCACCATCGGCACGCGCATGCCGGGCGTCACCACCTCGTCGCATTGAAGGACGAACGCGGTCTCTTCGCCGGTAAAATCGACTGGGGACTGCACGACGATCTCGTCCGAAGCGATCTCGAATTCGCTGGTTTCGCGCGAGCCGACGCTTCCGCGCACGCATATACGCGTGCCATCCACGAGCGGAGAATCGATCGTTGCCTGGTACTCGACGAGCACCGACTGTCCGGGCGCGAGCCGTTCGCTCACAACCGCCGTGCGATCGTAATCGAAAGCCTCGCCGTCAATGCCGGCGACAACGCGGCCGTCGATGCGCGCGCTGTGCGCGATGTAGGTGGTGTGTTCGGGAACGGGCAGCATCACGACCACGTCGTGCGCGCTTGAGGATCCCGTGTTGCGCACCGTTGCACGCGCGGTCACCGCGTCGCCTGGCTTTGGTTGCGGCGGCGCGGTCAACGTCACGAGCGTCGCAGCATTGCGCAGCTCGGGGCGGCTGCGTACCGTGACGCGTTCAACGTTCGACGCGGTCAATTGCGTCTGATCGGTCACGAGCGCCGCTTGGAAGAGGAGTTGCGTCCCGTCCTCGATCGTATCGTTCACGCGAAACGTGCAGGTGATACGGCACGCGCCGTTTGGCTCGAGGTCGGCGACCGGTGCACCATGCGGTTCAACAAAAGCGGCGCCGTCGGGCAGCGGCGCGTCATCGACGAGATCGCCGCCGGTAACGTGCTCGACGCCCTGTGGGTGCGCACAGCGCACGCGCACACCGGTAGCCGCAGCGCCGCCGAGGTTCGAAAACGAGAAGTGCACGCGGATCGTATCGCCCGGCTGCGCGACGCGCGAGGGCTCCACGACGAGCGTGCGCAGCACCTCGGGCAAAGCGGCAGAGCCGGGAGCGAACAGACCGGTCAGCGACGGCGAAGACACGAGCCTTCCTTTCCCTCTACACGGCGATGCAACCTCGGGCGCTCAGTCGAGCAGCGCGAGGATCTGCGCGATGCGGTCGGCGCGCGGGCCGGGGCGATCCGCGAGAAAGGCCTCGACGGACGCGCGGCGGCCGCTCGCCGCAAGGGCATGCGCAGCGGCAAGACAGACCGGCTCGGCAGGATCGCACAGCGCGTGTTCCAGCAGGTGCCGCGAACGCTCGTCGTCGAGTTTGGCCACGGCGAAGACGAGATCGCATCGCTGCGACTCCGAAAGCCCGGCGAACTCCTCGCCCGCCTCGCTCGCCCATGCAGCGCTCGGCGCAGGCGTCATCGCGGCTCGCTGCCCGTGAGCCGGCTCGGCGCGACGCGGTGCTAGGCGCGCGAACGCCCACAGTGCGACCCCGAGTACCAAGACTGCCAGGACAAAGATAGTGAACATAGCGTTCGCTACCGGCTCGCGAGCAGCGACGTGCGCACCACGTCGAGCGCGGCATCGAGCCCTGGGTCACGCCGCCGTTGCAACTCGTCGAGGAACTCGGCCGCCTCCGTGTCGATCAGCCCATCGAGCTTCGCCACGAGCAGCCCACGATAATTCGCGAACTGCGGGCTCGCATCGGGTAGCAACCGCGCCATGATCGCCCACGGAAGTGCCGTCGCCAGCTCGCACTCGCCCAAGCGATCGGTACGTTCGGCGAGTTCGCGCGCGTCGAAGCTGCCCCGCAGCGTGCACGCCGCACCCGGCATCTCTGCCGGCGTTCCACGGACGCCGCTGACGTCGTGCAACAGACGTTCGAGCGTGGCGCGTAGCGATGGCGTCTCCACATCTCGCGGCGCGATCACCCGATCGGGCACTTGGAGCTTGATGAAGAGCCGATCGGTTTCGTCCCGCAGCGCCTCGCGCATCGACGCCGTGGCACCAAGGTGCGTATCGCCGATCGCTTCGGGAAAGAAGGCGCGAATCGCAAACAGGTGCGTGACGAGCCCATCGAAACGCGCCTCGTCTAAGAAGCGTAACATGCGCGCGTAACGTTCGTGCGTGAAGCTGACCGATACGCCCACGTGCGACGCCGCGAGCACACCGTCGATCACGTCATCGACGAGCGCCGGCACGTCGGCCGAAGGCGACCACACGCGCGCCCCATCGGCGCCTCCGTTGACCGGCGTCGCGGGCGGCAACTCGACGAAGCGATCCTCGGTGAGCGCTTTGACGCCGCCGAACGACGGGCCAAGCATCCCGTCCAGGCCAAACGGAAGGCCGGGTATCGCATTTGCGAAGGCGGGTGTGGCGCGCACGTCGATCTCGTTGGAACGCACCTCGTCAACACGATCGCCGTCGTATGCCACCTGAACCACACGAACGATCGTTGTGCCCGCGCCAAGATCGTTGTGGACGACGTCGCGCCAGCGAATCGTCGCTTCGACGCCGGGATCGACATCGTTGAGAACGATACCGCGATCGCTCGCAAGCGCCGTACGCGCTCCGACATCCCGAATCGGCACGTCGTTGACGGTGGTCGAGTTCGGCACGTAGATCAACGCATCTGGTTGCTCGCAGCGCAGATGCACGCGGCGCGCGGGGCCATCGCCGCCGTTACGCACGTGCAGTGTCCACTCGATCGCCTCGCCTGCATCGACCACGTCGCCGGGAACGCCGCGCAGCGTGCCCACGGTAAAATCGGGCTCCGCCGTCGTCGCGATCGTCAGACGCGTGAGCGGTACCGGCACCATCGCATCGGCGGTGAGCACACCGTCGAGCGTCACCGGATACTCTTTTGCCAGGCTTCGCAGCAGACGCAATCCCAAGCGCGCTTCGACGCTCGCGCCCGGCGCGATCTCGCCGAAGACGAGCTTGGATTTCTCGCGCGTTGCGCCATCGACCATCTCCAAGCGCGCCTCCGGCGAGACGTAGAGCCGTACGCGCACGTTGTGCGCGGTATCGCTGCCCACGTTTGTCAGTCGCACGGTGACGTCGGCGAGTTGGTTGGGGCGTAACACCTCGTTGCTCTCGAGGTGGAGCCCCGAACTCGCGGGCGAGAAGGCCGGATGCGAATCGACGCGCCACGTCACGTCGCCAAGCGGCGTCTCACCGAGCTCGCGCGAGTGCAGGCTCGCTCCGGCTCGCAGTTCGCTGCGATCGGGATATGGTGCGCGCACGCGCGCGCGCAGAAGAAACCGGCGCTGCGCGTAAGCCTCGATGCTCCCAAGTTCGGCCGTGTCGCCGTCGAGGGTGACGCGCGCATTCCGTTCGTACAGGCGCACCTCTTCGAGCGCCGGATCGAGGCGCAGGTGGAGCACGAGGTCGGTGGCGGCGGCGCTACCGTCGTTGGCGAGCGAGATCGCGGCTTCGAGCTCTTCACCCGGACGCACGGTTTCGCCACCGGCGCGCGTCATCGCGTTGCGCCGCGCCGGTAACGCGGGCTCGGCATGCACCGCGATCGTCCGCTCGAAGCGCCGGCGCGCCCCCTCGTCGCCCGGCGGGTCCCAGGCGAGGGCGGCCGCAAGCGGCAGGGTCACACCGTCGGCAAGCGGCGTCGCGACCACCGCCTCGCATCGCAACTCGACGCGTTCGTCGGCATCGATCCGCCCGAGATCGAAGGCGAGTCCTTTCTTCGCTTCGCGCACCGGGCGCCCGTCGATCTGCGATGCGCCGCGCACCGGAACCAGGGACTCGGGGAGCTCAAAGGTGGCGTGAACGCTCTCGGCCGCGGCGGTACCGGCATTGAAGGCGTGAAGCGTGATCGTAACGCGCTGCCCAGGGCGCACGTCATGCGACGGCTCCGCGGTGAGGGTGGTGCGGTCGTCCGCAAAATCGGGCGTGGCATGCACCACGAGCGAAGCCGGCTCCAGGTCGAACGCGGGCGTCTCCTGCGAGGCGATGCACGCGCGCGCGACGACAGCGCTGCCGTCCTCGAGCGGTGAATCGATCCGCACGCGATAGACCAGCGTGACGCTCGCGCTCGCGGCGAGCGACTGCGCCACGATCGGGGCATAGAGGCGATCGAACGGCAAACCGTGCTCGCGTTCGACCTCGCGCCCGTTCACGCGAGCCGAGTTCGGCACGTAACTCGTGTGCTCCGGAATGGGCGCCACGACCACGACATCGCGCGCGCTCGACTCGCCCGCGTTGTGCAGGCGCACGGTGATCACCGCCTCGGCGCCCGGGGCGGGCTCGGAACGCGGTTCGATCGCGATCGTGGTAAGGGCGTTGTGCAGGTGTGGGCGGCTGCGAGCGATGAGCCGGACGACGTTCGAGCCGACCGGTGGGAGTTCGAACGAGGCGACGGCGGCTTGCAGCTCGACCGTCGTGCCGTTCTCGATGGCGCCCGCAACGCTGTACGCAATCTCGATGCGACGCTCTTCGCCGGGAGCCACGTCTCCGATATGGGCGCCGCTGCGCGCGAGCAACGGCGAGTTTCCCGTTTCGTCGTCGAGATCGACGCCGTCGAGTTGACCCGTCCCCACCAGATAGACAAGACCGTCGGGAAGATTGAAGCGCACGCGGACGCCCGATGCCGGAGCGCCGCCCTGATTACGAAACGTGAACGTGGCGCGCACCGTCATTCCAGGTTCCAACTCGCGGTCGGGCGAAACGACGAGCGTTCGGAGGCCCTCCGGCAGCGTCGGTGCTCCTGGCGCGAATACTTCCGACAGGGTGCGCATGCCGCGCAGTTCGAGCCGTCGCGAAGGCCCCCCTTGATCGACGTTTTCGGTTCTGAGTTATTAACGAGGTTTCCAATGCTCGCTGTTCATGAGAATCGCATCGCCGACGCCGTCGGGCGTCTCGGCGCGGAGAATGCTTTCCAGGTCCTCGCTCGCGCGCGCGAGATCGAAGCGACCGGACGCCGCGTCGTCCACATGGAGATCGGCGAGCCCGATTTCGACACGCCGGAGCACATCAAACGAGCCGCGGTGGAGTCGATGATGGCGCACGACACGCATTACACGCCCTCAGCCGGCATCGTGGAGCTTCGCGAGACCATTGCCGAGTACACGTCACGCCATCGCAAGCTCACCACGCCCTACACCGCTGCAAACGTCACCGTCTCGCCCGGCGCGAAGCCGATCATTTGGAACATCCTCTCGGCGATCTTGAACCCCGGCGACGACTTCATCTACTTCGACCCAGCCTACCCTGCGTACGGCTCGGCTTCGACGTACCTGCAGGCCAACGTCATTCGCATTCCGTTGCTCGAGTCGCGGAACTGGCGCATGGACCTCGACGAGCTCGCAAGCCGCGTGAGCGACAAGACCAAAGCGGTGGTGATCAACTCCCCGCACAATCCTACCGGCGGCGTGCTGCAACGCGAAGATTTAGAGCGGATCGCCGAGCTCGCGCACAAGCACGACTTCCTGGTGATCTCCGACGAGATCTACAGCCGCAACTTCTATCTCGAAAGCGACTTCGTCTCGATCGCATCACTACCGGGTATGCAAGAACGCACGATCATCGTCGATGGTTTTTCGAAGGCCTATGCGATGACCGGGTGGCGCCTTGGCTATGCCATCATGCCGGAGAAGCTCTGCCAAACCGTGACGCTCTTCAACAACAACACCTTCAGTTGCGTCGCGACGTTCGTGCAGAAGGCCGGCATCGCCGCGCTCACCGGCCCCGACGAACCGGTGCGCAAGATGAACGAAATTTTCCGCGAGCGGCGCGACCGTTTGGTGAGCGGGCTCAACGCGATTCCCGGCATGAGCTGCACGCTCCCCGATGGCGCATTTTACGCCTTTCCCAACGTGCAACAGATCACGCACGACGACAAGGCGCTCGCGAGCTTCCTCTTGGAAGAGGGCGGCGTGGCGTGCGGCGGAGGCTCGTCGTTCGGTCCGGCGGGCAAGGGCTATCTGCGCTTTAGCTACGCCGCGTCGCTTGACGACATCGATTACGCGCTCGCTCAGATTCGCGAGGTCATCCCGCGCTTCAAGGGATAACCGTCGGCACCTGGCAAGCGTAACCGGACAGGCCCTTAGCTCGGGTCCTGGGCGCGCGGGGCCTCGGCAGGAGGCGTGTTATAGACGATCACCTGCTGCGGCGCCGCGGGCTGCTCGTTCGAAAGCGCCCACACGAGCGAGACAACCCATCCGATTAACGACCACCCGAGCAGAAAATTCAGCGCGAGAATCGCTATTTTATTGCTCTTGTTGCGCACGAACGCGATGATCGTCGGGACGAAGTAAATGCCAATCGAAATAACGACGACCACCAGAATCGCAATACCGGCGAGCGATCCGCCAACCGCGCTGGCCGCAGCACTCGAGACCATGAGAATAGGCATCATCTACTATCTCTCCTCCGAAGTGGTATGGTATGGGACCTTCGCTTTTCATCGACCATTAGGCAAGCAAGCGTGACCCGCCTTCAGCGCAGCGACCAGCGATAGGCATCCCACGTCTGCGTGCTCCCGTTGGGCGCGACTCCGTGCAGACGTGAAGTAAACGCATCACCGGGCACACCATAGAACAGAAAGTCGCCCGGTACGTCGCGGACCAAGAGGCGCTCGATCGTCCGGAACGCAGCGAGGCGAATCGCGGGGTCGAAACTGTGCAACTGCGCGCGTTCCGCCGCGTCGATGCGCGGATCGCAGAGGCGTTCCATGTTCGCGCCTTCGGGCGGAATCGCCGAGCAACTGAAGCGCGACGAGTTATCGGGATCCTCGCCACCGTCGTACGGCATCACCGCGAGATCGAACTTCCCGCTCGCAAGCAGTCCGCCCATCGACGCAGGCGCACCGAAGAGCATGGGCGAGACGGTGCGCACGTTCGCGCGAACGCCGACCACGGCCAACATCGCCTGCACCTGCACCGCAATCGAGGACGCGGTGGGATTACCGGCCACCGCAAGCAACTCGAGCGGACGCTTCACCGCGGCGAGAGCACGCTTTGCCGCTGCCGGATCGTAGCGCTGCGCCCGAAGAGCCGGATCGTACGCAGGCGATCCGGGATCCTCGTCGGCCGTCGCAACGGCTCCGAAGCCGAAGGTCGTGGTGCGCACGATCGTCGCCTTATCGATCGCCTCGGCGATGGCCCGGCGCACGCGCACGCTAGCGAGCGGCGAACGCTTGGTGTTCATCGCAAGCTCGTACACTACCGGCGCATGCGGCTCGATGACCGTAATACCCGGTATGCCTACGAGTTCGTGCATCGTCGCGAACGAGACGTAATCGGCAAAATCAATTTCATGTGTTCGCAACTCCATTTCGCGCGTCGCGTCATCGGGAATGAAGCGTACGATTAGCCGTGCGATGCTCGGCTTGCCCAAAAAATAGTCGCGGTTTGCCGCATACTCGGCGTATTGCCCGCGCACGTAGCGCACGAGGCGATACGGACCCGTACCGACCGGAGCGGTGTCAAAGGCGCGATGATTCAAGTCCGGATAGCGTGCGAGCAGATGAGCCGGGAGGATACGCATCGGCGCATCGCTCTCGCCGAACACGGTCTCGACGAACGGCGCAAACGGCCTTTTCAGTTGGAAGACGACGGTGTGACGGTCCGGCGTCGCCACCCGCGCTACGTCGTCGTAACCACGTCGATCCCCAACGTCGTTGCGGGGGTTCATTACGGCATGCCACGTGAACGCGACGTCGCGACTCGTGAACGGCTTGCCATCCTGCCAACGCACGTCGCGGCGCAGGTGGTAGGTAATCGTAAGACCATCGCGGCTGATTCCGCCGTTGGCGAGCGTAGGAACCGTAGCAGCAAGATCCGGCACCGGTCGTCCCTGCGCGTCGTTCGTTACGAGCAGATCGAAGGCGAGCGCCGCGAGATCGTTATCGTACGGCGTCTGCGCGTAGAGCGGATCGAACGACGCGGGCTCGTTTCGTACCGCGATGCGCAAAACTTGCTTTGGTGATGCCCCCTCGTGTGAACAGGCGGCAAAGGCAAGCACCGCACCAAGCGAAACGAAGAAGTAGAGAAGCCGTCGTACCATGTTTTGCCTCATTACGAATGCCGACGCTCGCAACCTCTCGTCACCACACCTGCCGGCTCGACGTCAAAAATGATAAGGCGATGAGAAATTGGCGACAAGCGCGCGTTCCTCAGCGTGGCCTAATGATTGAGCAGTGGCGCCTGCGTACGCTTGGAGGGCACGGTTCGCCTGTGTCATCTGCAACGAGAGGATCATCGTCATGCGCATCCCGCTACTTTTCGCAGTCGTCGCTTCGCTTACACTCGCCGCATGCGGCGGAGGCGGTGCCGGATCAACCGGCGGCACGATTACACCACCGCTCCCCAGCGGTGGGAACGGAACCTCCTCGACCCAACAGTCTCAATCAGAATCTGCGATTGAGACCGCCGACGCCGTCGGCTCACCGGTCAAAACGCTCACGAATTTCAACAGCAATACATCGGGCGTGATGCTCGTGTCGCGCTCGTCGTCCATGCAGGCGATCCCGCTTGCAAACGGCGTCTGCAACAACGGCGTGGAGTTCTTCGCGCCCGACAAGAACGGTGACCCGAATTCAACCGAATCGATCGTCTTTTACGATGCGGGGTGCACGCAGCCCGCGCGCGACACCGTTCGAATCTACGCGATCAGCGGCTCCTCGGAAACGGTCAACCGCACCCAGAAGCAATACGCGATCAACAACGCAACGCCGATCGCGCAGCGTACCACCACCCTTGCCTATACAAACGCCACCTTTGGCGGCAACGGCTATCCGATGACCGCGAACGGGTTCGATCGTTCCTCGACGAGCGAGCTCGACCTGAGCGGTGCAAAGACGATCGTGGGCGACGACGAACTCGTGATGCTCCCAGCGTCGTCGGCGGGCGTAAATAGCTTCTGCGGCGACTCCGCCGGTTACAATGCAACCGGCATCGCCTCGCTCAACGAAACCTTCGGCTGGCAAGGTACCGTCACGAGCGGCACGCGCACCGTCAACAGCGACGGCTCGATCACCTGGAGCTCCACGCACGCGGCCACGTCGTACAAAGGGGCGATCGGTTCGCTCAGCGTGAGCATCGGCGCGCCGAACAGCGCTTGCCCGATCGGCACGCCCGAGTACAGCTTGAGCGGCGGCACGAGCGGTGGCACCTCGAACATTCCCGTGACCGCGACGTTCTTACACGGCGTGCTCACGAATCTCACGATCGCAAACGCGACGCTCGCAAACGGCAACACGCTCAACGTGGTGACGAATAGCGGCGTCTCGCCCACGAGCAGCGGCTTCATCACCGGCAGCGTTTCGAACAACGGCACGCAGCTCTCCACCTTCGCCGTGGATACCTTCGGCGACGGAACCCTCACGGTAACGAGCAGCGGCGCACAGTATGTGATGCAAGACTGGCACGTCGTGAAGTAGCCTCACTGCTCCGTTCCGCAAACGCAGTGAGGGCCCGCTCGTTTGAGCGGGCCCTCACTTATGACGTCTCGCGACCATAAGCAGAAAGTGTCCGCGGAACCGGGCCCGGCTTCAACTCCACGCTACCTTCGGGCAACGATGGTCAAAAGGTCCTGGCACATTGCGTGATCGTTACGGCGCAGGTCCGTTTACCCGTGCTGCGAACGCGCGCCTACTATCTTCGACGCGAACGCTTAGAGCAAGCGCATCGCACGCTTCACGTCGGCGATCACCGCGCGAGCGATCTCACGCGTGCGCTCCGTTCCATCTGCGATGATACGCTCGACCTGCGCTGGATCGTTGCGATAGACGGCGAGACGCTCGCGCACCGGGCGCAGATACGCGTTCAGTTGTTCGGCAAAATCGGTCTTGTCCGCAACGCAGCCGAGTGCTCCTGAACGGCATTCCGTGGCGATAGCGTCCACTTTCAGCGGGTTGACGAATTTCCAAAGCGCAAAGACCGGGCACACCTCCGGGCGCCCGGGATCGCCCTTGCGCAACTTTTGCGGATCGGTGATGAAGCTGCGCACCTTTTTCGTGGTCGTCTCTTCGTCGTCGGCGATCAGAATCGCATTGTTGTACGACTTCGACATTTTGCGCCCGTCGGTGCCGGGCACTTCAGCGAATTCGGTAAGCGTCGGCTGCGGTTCGACGAGCACGTCGTTCCCCTCGCCATACAAGAAGTTGAAGCGGCGCACCACCTCGCGCCCGAACTCCAGATGCGCGACCTGATCGCGTCCCACGGGCACGCGTTCACCTCGCACCACCGCGATGTCGCAGAGCTGCAGCAGCGGATAGCCGAGAAATCCGTACGTCGCGATCTGCGCGCCGAGCGCGTCGATTTGCCCTTTATACGTGGGAACGCGTTCGAGCCACGATACCGGCGTGATCATCGAAAGCAGCGTGTGCAATTCGGCGATCTCCGGCACGCTCGATTGCAAAAAGATCGTCGCCTTTGCCGGATCGACGCCGGCAGCGAGCCACACCGCAACCATCTCGTTGCGCGCGTCGCGGATCGCCTGCGGGTCCTCGTATCCCGTGGTATAGGCGTGAAGATCGGCGATTTCGAAATAGGCATCCGCGGTGTCGCAGTAGGTGGCCCACTGCGTGAGCACGCCGACCAAGTGTCCTAGGTGCAGGCCGCCCGTCGGGCGCATGCCCGACATCACACGCGGTTTTACGGCAGTCGTCGTCATCTCGTCTTCGTTCGCTCTCTCGGTTGATGCTGAAATACAAAACGCCACCGGAGGTTCCGGCGGCGTACGTGTTGCGCTACGGCACGGGCCAACCCTCCGGTCAACGATCGGTTCGTGGCCACCACCATGCGTGCAGCGACATTACGCTGCATCGTACCAACGATCGCGTTGCACGGTCAATATGCGACGCGCAGGCCCGCGCGTTCGTGTGCCGAGCGTATCTTCTCGCGCACGAAGGCACGGGCGACACCGACGGCCTCGCGCAACGCATCGCCGCGCGCGAGCGCGCACGCAAGCGACGCCGCGAGCACGCAGCCCGTGCCGCGCATCGCAACCGCGAGGCGCTCACCGCCGAAGCATTCCACCCCGCCCGCATCCGCGAAGACATCGGTCGGTTCGCCGGACAGATGGCCGCCTTTCAACAGGACCGCGCGCGCGCCGCCGGAGCGCAGCGTCATGGCGACCGCCTCGAGCTCATCGCGCGCGATCGCGGCACGACCGAGCAGGGACGCGGCTTCGTCGAGGTTGGGCGTGAGGATCACATGCGGTAGCGTCGCCAGCCGCTCGCGCAGCGCCGGCAGCACGTCGGCCGCCGCGAGCATGCCGCCGCGCGTCGCGCTCAGCACGGGATCCACGACCGCGGGCACGCGAGGACGCGCGGCGAGCGCGGCAGCGACAGCCAGCACGGTGCGCGCGTCGGGCAGCGCGCCGACGCGTACGGCGCCGATCGTCTCCCACGGCACGCTCGTGAGTTGCGCCTCGAATGTCTCCGGCGGCACCGCGTGCAACGCGTGCACACCCCGTGCATCCTGCGCGCTGACCGCCGCAACCGCGGTCATCACGTGGACGCCAAACTCGGCGCCGACGCGCACGTCCACGCCCGTACCCGCGATATTCCAGGGATGCGTGGTGCCGATGCTGAGGATGCTAGGCACGAAAGCCGCTCACGAGCTCGGCGGCGGCGGCGCGCGGATCGGGCGCGCTCGCGAGCGCCGAGATCACCGCTGCCATGGCGACGCCGCTCGCGCGAACGTCGGCCAGCTGCGCCGCACCGATACCGCCGATCGCCGCCACCGGCCGCGTTGCGGCCGACGCGACGCGCATCAGGCCCAGGATACCGATGGGCGATCCGGCGTCATCTTTCGAAGCGGTGGCATAGACCGCGCCGACGCCGTAGTAATCAACGTCCATGCGTTCGGCCGCACGCACCTCGTCGATGGTGCCGCATGAAAGCCCGATCAGCGCGTCGGGCAGCGCCGCACGAACCGGCGTTACGTCGAGAAAGCCGTTATCGTCGGGCCCCAGATGCACGCCGTCGCATGCAAAAGCGCGTGCGGCGCGCCAATCGTCGTTGACGATGAGCAGGGCGCCGGCATCGCCCGTAAGGATACGCAGCGCGCGCAGACGATCGGCAACGATACCACGTTTGGCGCGATATTGCACGATCCGCACGCCCGCATCCAGCGCCGCGCTCGCGATGACGAGCGGATCGGGCGCGCCTTCGTTCACGATCGCGTAGATACCGTGCAGCAGCGCGGCGCGCGCTACGCGCGGGGCTTCATGCGACGCCATAGCACGATGTTCGTCACCACATAGGCAACGAAGAGCGTGGCGATCCCGATCGCAAGCGGCTCATTATGCTGCTTGAGCGCCGTCGGCACGATCAGCATGAAACAGATGCCGCCGAACATCACGATCGTCATCACGCGCGTAAAGTACATCATGGCCCGTCACCAAGCAGCAGATCGCCGAGGCGAATCAACTCCTTCTCGCTTGCGAAGCGCAACTCCAAGCGTCCGCCTTTGCCGCTACGCACGATCGCCACGTGCGTGCCATACCGTTCGCGCAGGCGCGCGGTGAAATCGGCCTCCTCCGGCGTGAGCTCGCGTGCGCTCGTCCGGGACGCGGCGGGAGGTGCGGACGTCCCGACGGCGCCGGTGAGACGCTCGAGTTCGCGTACGCTCAGCCCTTCGTTTGCGGCACGTTCCGCGAGGGCTCGCTGCTTTTCCGGCGGCGCCGCGAGCAGCGCGCGCGCATGGCCCGCACTCAAGCGCCCGTCGGCAACCATCACCTTGATCGCGTCGGGAAGCACGAGCAGACGCAAGGCGTTGGCAACGGCCGGGCGGCTCTTGCCTAGACGTTTCGCCACTTCTTCTTGCGTGAGCGCGTACTCATCGAGGAGGTGGCGCATGCCTTCGGCCTCTTCGAGCGGGTTCAAATTTTCGCGCTGCAAGTTTTCCACGATCGCGACTTCGAGCGAATCGCGGTCGTCGGAGTCGCGCACGATCGCGGGGATCGTGGCCCGCTGCAGCGCTGCGCTTGCGCGCCAGCGACGCTCCCCGGCCACCAGTTCGAACTTCTCGCCGCGTTTGCGCACGATGATCGGCACGAGCACGCCAAACTCGGCGATCGACGCCTTTAAATCGTCGAGCGCGCCCGGCTCGAATGTTTTGCGGGGCTGGAACGGATTCGGCGTGATCTGGGCGATCGCAATCTCGTGTAGTCCGTCGCGTTGCGGCGCATGCGGCGCGGTCGGCACGGGCGTGTCACCAAGGAGCGCGCCGAGACCCTTGCCGAGCCCACGTTTGGGCGGCTGGCTCACGCGTGCACCCGCGTTTCAACGAGTTCTCGCGCAAGCGAAAGATAGGCTTGCGAGCCGCGGCTTTTCACGTCGAAGAGGATGACGGGCTTACCGAACGACGGTGCTTCGGAAAGACGCACGTTGCGCGGAATCTGCGTCTTGAACATCTGCTGCGGGAAGAAGCGTTCGAGTTCATCGAGTACCTCCATCGCCAAGCGCGTACGCCCGTCGAACATCGTTACGAGCACGCCGCTCACGTGCAGCGTCGGGTTGAGCGCCTCGCGCACGCGGCGGACCACGGCGGTGAGTTGCGAGAGCCCTTCGAGCGCGTAGTACTCAGCCTGCACCGGAATGATGATCTCTTCCGCGGCGGTGAGCGCATTGATCGTCAGCAATCCGAGCGACGGCGGGCAATCGATCAGCACGAAATCATACCGGGCTGCGACCGGAACGACCGCTTGGCGCATGCGCGTTTCGCGCGAGAGCGCCGAGACGAGTTCGATCTCGGCGCCGGCGAGATTGATGGTCGCGGGCACGAGCATGAGCTTTTCGAGTTCGGTGCGCTGCGCGACATCGTCAATCGTCGCTTCCTGCATGAGCACGTTATAGATGTCGCGTTGCAACCCGTGCTTTTCGATGCCGAAGCCCGTGGTGGTATTGCCTTGGGGATCGCTGTCGATCACGAGGACACGCGAACCTTGCGCTGCGAGTGCAGCACCAAGGTTGACAGCCGTCGTGCTCTTGCCGACGCCGCCTTTTTGATTCACGAGGGCGATTATGCGACTCAACCGTTGTTTCCGATGCGCGAAGCGACAGCGCTCGACGCGCACGGCGTCTCGGCGAGATAGTCGTCCAGCAGTGCGAGGAGCGTCTCGCGCGTGTTACGCTCGGGTACCTCCGTGACCTGCTCCAAGAGCCAGGCGAGCGCGCGACCCACGCGCGCGTCGCCGCGATATCCGGCGGGCACGCTCGCATGCGCGACCATCGCCGCGATGACCTCCGCGCCGCCGATCGCAAGATCGCTCACCGCAAACGCGGGTTGTCGCGCCATCTCCGCCCACACGCGCTCCTCGAACCGCGCGTTTTCGTCGTTCCGCTTGGGCAACCCAGAGCCAGCTATGTCTGCCAAGCGCAAGGCGAACTGCCGCTCGAGCCGCGCCGGACCGATGCGGCGGATGAAGCGCCGCACCGCGGCGTCCGTGAGTTCGGGATCGCAGTTGTACATATGATGGCGCACCAAATGCTCTACCGTCTCCACGGCCTCGCTCGGGAAGCGTAGGCGCGTCAGCATCTCATGCGCCATCGATGCCCCCACGAGCTCGTGGCGGTAAAAGTGCGGGCCGTCCTTGGTGCGCGGTTTTCCGACATCATGGAGCAACGCTGCGATCCGCACGATCGGATCGCCTGGGGAGGTCGCGTCGAGCGTGTGCAGATTGTGCTCCCACACGTCGTACGCGTGCCACTCGTTCTGCTCGACGCCCATCCCCTCGAGAAGTTCGGGCCAAATGTGGCGAAGCACCCCGGTCTCAGCCAACAGCCGAAGCCCAATCGAGGGGCGTGACGCCTGACCGAAGAGCTTCAGAAATTCATCGTAGATGCGCTCGGCCGCGACGGTGCGCACCAGCGGCGCCGAGGCGAGCATCGCATCGCGCGTCGCGTCGCTGAGCTCGTACCCAAAGCGCGCGGCGAACTGGGCCGCGCGCAGCATCCGCAACGGGTCCTCCTCGAACGATGCGGGCGTGAGGATATCGATGCGCCGCGCGCGGATATCGGGCTCGCCCTCGTACGGATCGACCAAATCGCCGCTCGGCAATGCCCGGGCGATCATATTCATGCGGAAATCGCGGCGCGCGAGATCGTCAACCAGCGACACGTCGGGGCCGCTCTGCACGTCGAACTCGCGATGGCCATGCCCGGTCGAGCGCTCACGCCGCGGCAGGGCGACATCGACCGTGGCGCCGTCGATCGTCACCTTCAACACGGCGAAGGCGGCGCCGACCAAATCGACGCGCCCCAAGCGCGCGAGCCGGCTCTGCAATGCGTCGAGGGGCACCCCGGTGACAATGTAGTCGAGGTCCTTCACCGGCGCCTCCACCCCTTCGAACGAGGCGCGAAGCTCGTCGCGCACGCGACCGCCCACCGCAAAGAGCGATCCCGCCGGCAGCGCGTCCGCAAGCATTGCGTCGAATGGATGGGGGCGGTACATCAGGACTCTATGGTATCAGCCTCTTCCAAGCCCAATCGTGGATGTTTAACGTGAAACATTCGCGCCGGAGGGACAACGGGATCAGAGCAAGCAAGAGGCGGTCCGCGCCCGCGTCCGGAATCGACCTCATAGATGAAGATCGGCCTGAGTTATGACGAGGGCTCGCCAAAGTATCGCCTCTATACGGGGGCGCTACTCGCCGCTGCCGAGCGCGTGAATATCGACGTGAGCGTTTTTTGGCTCGCAGGCTCCGGACGCGACCTCGACGGCAACACGCTCGAGACGATCGACGGCCTCATCCTCACCGGCGGTGCCGATGTAGAGCCAGCGCGCTACGGCTTCGCCGATCCCAACCACCTCTGCCGCACCGTGACCGGACGGGATGACGCCGAGCTCTGGATTCTGCGGCGTGCCATGCAACGTCGGCTCCCAACCCTCGCGATCTGCCGCGGCATGCAGCTCTTGAATGTCGCCCAGGGCGGCACCCTCGTTCCCGATCTTCCGCAGGGCGCCACCCACGCGTTGACCGATAGCGAGCGTCACGTCGTCAACATCGAGCCCGACTCGGCGCTCGCGCTCCTCACGGGCAAGACTGCCGGCGAGGTCACCTCGTCACACCATCAGGCCGTGGAGCACGTTGGGACCGATCTTCGGGTATGCGCTCGCCACGCCGACGGGACGGCCGAGGCGATCGAATGGCAACATCCGATGCGCAAACCGTGGCTCGTGGCGGTGCAGTGGCACCCCGAACGCATGGGACCCGACGAGCCGCTCGCCAACACGCTTTATAAAGGCTTCTTGGAGGCGGTCGCCGCCTCGCACGGGTAAACAACTCGCATGCCGCAGCTCATTTCGCCCTTTCTCTGGTTCGAAGGCGAGGCCGAAGCGGCCGCCGCGTTCTACGTCGGGCTCTTCCCGAATTCGACGGTCACCTCGGTCAGGCGCTACGGCGAAGCTGGACCGCTACCGGCTGGCACCGCGATGATGGTCGAGTTCACGCTCGACGGTCAAGAGTTCATGGCCCTCAACGGCAGCATGACGGGTGCCCAACCGGCCGCGGCGCCAACGCCGGGGTCGATCGCTCTCTATGTGGACTGCCCTACGCAAAGCGAGGTCGATCGTTTGTGGGCGGCGCTCTGCGAGGGTGGACGGGCGCTCCCATGCGGCTGGGTTACCGATCGCTTCGGCGTCACCTGGAACATCGTTCCCTCGGGGCTCGGCGCGGTGATCGGCGGTCCGGATCCGGAGCGCGCCGAGCGCGCCATGCGCGCGATGCTCACCATGCAGAAGCTCGATATCGAGGAGCTCCGGCGCGTGTACGCCGCCGACTAGGAGGTCACGCAGAGCGGGCGCTTCTCGGGAATGCCGATCCGCCGCGGAAAACGCGACGGGGTCGGCGCGATCTTTCGCAGGACGATCACGCGCCGCTCGCCGTCGAGCTGCTCTTCGCGCTCAACCTGGCCGCCCAACATCAGGGCCGCATCGGCAAGCGCATGACGTTCGCGTTCGTCCATCGTGCCGCGCTGCAAGATCGCGGCGCCACCCACCGCGAGAAAGGGCAGCAGCAGCTCGGCAACCGTCGGTGCGCTCGAAACCGCCCGAGCCGTCCCGCTGACGAAGCGCTCGCGCAAGCGCTCGTGATGCGCGGCCACCTCGGCACGCTCGGCCACAACCTCGCCTGCCAGGGCCAGCGTATCGAGCATCTCGGCGAGGAAGCGCGCTTTCTTCTGCGTCGTCTCGACGAGCGTTACCGGGATTCCGGTGGCGAGCGCAAGCGGAATCGCCGGCAGGCCGCCTCCAGAACCAATATCCACGAGCGGCGCACGCACGTTTGGCGCGATGGTCAGGCTATCCAGCAGATGCGGTGCCAGCTCTACTGCACTCTTCGCCCCGGTCAGGTTGAAGCGCTGGTTCGCCTCGAGCAGCAACGCGCCATAACGCGCGAGCCGATCGCGCAGCTCCGGCGGCACGCCGCCCGCCTCCAGCAACGCCGTCAGCTCGCTCACGCACGCACCCCCTGACGCTCGCGATGCACGAAGAGGCCCAGGATCGCCACGTCGGCCGGCGTCACCCCCGGAATGCGACTCGCCGCGCCCAGCGTCGCGGGGCGTTGCGCGTGCAGCTTCTCGCGAGCCTCGTGCGAGAGTGCCGCAATTTCGGCGTAGTCAATGTTGGCCGGAATGGTCACGCGCTCGGATTTCGCCGCCTTCTCGATGGCAAGCTGCTGGCGCCGCACATACCCCTCCAGCTTCACCTCGATGGCCGCACGCTCGCCGAGCGCCGGCTCGAGCGGCGGCACGAAGCGGTCTGCAATATCACCAAACTCTAGCGTCGGGCGACGCAGTGCGTCGGCGAGCGTGGCGCCCGCATCGAAGCGCTGATCGCCGATCGTGCCTGCGCCAACACGCGTCTTCTCCGCGCGCGCAATCGCCTCGCGCAGTGCCGCCTGACGCTCCTCGAACGCCTGCCATGCGTCGTCGTCGATCAAACCCATCGCACGCCCCACCGGGGTCAGGCGTGTATCCGCGTTGTCGTGCCGCAGCACCACACGATGCTCTGCGCGTGACGTCAGCATGCGATACGGTTCATCGACGCCCTTGGTAACGAGATCGTCGATCAACACGCCGATGTAGGCATCGCTGCGCGCAAGTCGCAACGCTTCGCGATTTTGCGCGGCGCGCGCTGCGTTGATGCCAGCAATCAATCCTTGGGCCGCCGCCTCCTCGTAGCCCGACGTGCCGTTGAGTTGTCCGCAATGATACAAGCCTGCAACGCGGCGCGTTTCGAGCGTGTCGCGCAACTCCGTCGGCGGCACCATGTCGTACTCCACCGCATATCCCGCGCGCAACATCACGCACCGCTCCAAACCCGGGAGCGTGCGCAACATCTCGAGTTGCACCTCCGCCGGTAACGACGTGGAGAATCCGCCCACATACAGCGTCGGTTCATCCCATCCCTCGGGTTCGATGAACAACTGATGCGACGGATTGTGCGCGAATTTGATGACTTTGTCTTCGATCGACGGACAATAGCGTGGCCCGATGCCTTCGATCAGATCGAGCCCGTAAAGCGGCGAACGATGCAGGTTCTCGCGCACGAGGTCGTGCGTGCGCGCGTTCGTCTCCGTGATATAGCACGGCACTTGCGGGCCCGCAAAGCGCGCTTCGCTGCGATACGAAAAGAGTAGCGGAACATCGCTCGCCGCCTGCAGCTGCATCGCATCGTAATCGACGCTTGCGCGATCGATGCGCGGTGGCGTTCCCGTCTTCAGGCGACGCATCGGAAATCCGAGCGCACGCAGTGCATGCGACAAGCCAATGGCGGGCGCTTCGCCGAAACGCCCTTCGGCTTGCACCACGTCACCGCGAAACGTCTTGCCGCCAAGAAAGGTGCCGGTCGCGAGTACGATGCGTCTCGCAAAGTAGCGCGTACCGTCAGCGCAGATCACGCCACGCACCGCGCCCGCGTCCACCATGAGCCCCTCGACGAGCCCCTGCACGATCGTGAGGCCGGGCTGTGCCCGCAGCGTGGCGATCGCCAAGCGCGCATACGACGGCTTGTCCATCTGCTGCCGCAACGCTCGGACCGCGGGGCCCTTGGACTCGTTCAGAAAGCGCGCGTGCAAGCTGCATTGGTCGGCAAGCATGCCCATCGCCCCGCCGAGCGCGTCGATCTCGCGCACCAACTGCCCCTTCGCGCTACCGCCGATCGACGGGTTGCACGGCAGGGTGCAAATCCTCTCGGGCTCCCCGGTCACGAGCAAGGTCGGCACGCCAAGGCGAGCGGAAGCAAGGGCCGCTTCCACCCCGGCATGACCGCCCCCAACGACGATCACCCCCGCGTCGTCGCTTCGTACCGCATCCTTCACGACCCGTAACTATAGCACACGCGCACGGTGCTCCGCAGCGCCAGGACCTTTTGACCATCGCTGCCAGAAGGTGACGTAATCGCAATTGCGCAACGGTATGCATCGTTGAGATCATCACGCCTAGCGGTGGTCTCATGCCCGAGGTGTGGGCGAGTACGTAAAGCTACCAAGCGGGGTTCATCAGGTCAACTGCTGGCCGTCTGATCCTGTTCATCCTGAATTCGCGGCGTAGGGGGAAACATGATGCACCACTATCCACAGTACGCGCTTTTTCGCAGAATGCCGGACTTTGCGCGGTGTGCCGGCTCGACGCTTGACGTCGGGGCGCCTGTTGCAGCGCCTCCGCATGAAACGGGAGCCTACGTCGTCTCGATCGGCGAGATCGTCGATCGGAGCGAAAACGTGCTGGGTTGGATATACCTCGTCGATGAACACGGCGTGCGCTCCAGAGTCGTGAACCTGCGAAAGGGCGCGACGAAAGAAGAGCTTCGTGCGGGCGGGCTCCGCATCGGAACGGGCGATTCGGTGTCGTCTTTTGCGACGCTCGGTAAGGTGTGGCCGTGGCGCACGCTTCATGCGGTCCCCTGTCGCGATATGCAAATTCCGAAAGCGTCGCAAGGGGTGGGCTGACATGATTACACTCGTTGCACTACACGCGATGTTGACGCGCATACATGCACCCGACAGCGCCCGGTGCCCCGGATCGCAGTACGGCGTTCTGGATAACATCGCGCCGCGCCCTCATCCTGATGTCCTGTCCGAGGGACGGTTGGACGAAGAAGGCAGCAATGTCGGAACGATCTATCTGGCCAGCAATGACAAGCTGTACATCGTAGCCTATAAAACCATGAGAGCGCCCCGCCAGCGCTATTTTCACGCTATAGCCGGCAGGTTTCCGTATTCGCCGATGGTTCTTCTACGTGTCGCGATTCCGGATGGCATGAACGTCACACCCTGCTCCTAGCGGACGGTTAAGCTACATGCTTCGGCGTCGTTGTCGATGCGCTCGGCGCGCAGATCGCCACGTACGAAGTTACGCCGAGTATCCATATTTTCAATGCAACGTGCCATACGGGCACTTCCGCGCGGGCTCAGACCTCCGGGAACAACATGGCTGTGCAAACTCGTAACAACCGGTAGCGGGCCGGGGCATGCAGCTTGAGTCCCGCCTACTTCCCGATACAAAAGCGCGCGAAGACGCCGGTCACGATGTCCTCCGCGGCAATATCTCCGCTGACGTGTCCGAGCGCGGCGAACGCGTTCTGAAGATCGCCCACGATCAAATCCATCGGCTGCCCGCTCGTTAGCGTCTCCCGTGCTGCGGCGAGCGACGCGAGCGCCGCATTGACGGCGTCGAACTCGCGCAGGCTTGCGAGATGCGGGCGTTCCAGGTCGGGCACGTCGCCGCCCCACCCGACGCGAGCGAGCTCGCTGCGCAACTCACGCAGCGTGGCGGCGTCTCGCACGGAGCCCAGTATGGCTCCCGCCACGTTTGCCTCGCGCGCTCCGGCATCGCCGAGATCGGCTTTGTTGAAGATAACGACGCGTGCACGGTCGGACGTATCGTCGAGCAATGTTCGTGCTTCGGGTGAAAGCGGGCGTGACCCATCGAGCACCACGAGCGCAACCCGCGCGGCCGCGAGCGCGCGATGCGTGCGTTCGATGCCCGCGGCTTCCAGGCGATCCGCATGTGCGCGAATGCCCGCGGTGTCAATGATGCGCACCCGCACGCCGTCGATCGTGATCGACTCCTCGATCGTATCGCGTGTGGTGCCGGCGATCTCACTCACGAGCGCCCGCTCTTCGCCGAGCAATGCGTTGAGTAGCGACGACTTCCCGGCGTTCGGCGGCCCTACGATCGCGACGGTGATACCGTCGCGGACGAGCCGTCCCACCTCGCCATCATGTCGCAACGCCTCCAACTCCGCGATCGCGCTGCGCAACGCCGCATCGACGCGCGCGCGATCGGGCTCTGGCACCTCTTCGGGGAAGTCGATCGCACCGCTGCACTCTTCGACGATCGCGGTGATGCCGTCGCGCAGCGCGCGCACGCGCGTTGCAAGGCCACCGCCAAGGTTCGCGAGCGCCGCGCGTGCCGCCGAGCGCGTCTCCGCGTCGATCAGATCGGCCACGGCGGACGCCGCGTGTACATCGAGCTTGCCGTTCAAGAACGCGCGCTGGGTGAACTCGCCCGGCTCCGCCAGACGCGCGCCGAGCGCGAGCAATGCGCGCAGCACCTCCCGTGCAACGACGGGTGATCCGTGCACGTGCAATTCGAGCGTGTCTTCGCCGGTGTAGCTATGCGGCGCGGGAGCAAAGAGCACGATCGCATCATCGAGCGCCACACCACGCTCGTCCACGATCCGCGTATGATGCGCGTGGCGCGGACGCAGCCGAACCCCCGGCGCAACTCGTGCCGCCAACGCACGCACCTGTGCACCGCTTGCGCGCACGATCGCAATCGCGCCACGCCCCGGTGGCGTCGCGATCGCCGCGATCGTCTCACCCGTAACGCGCTCCTCTGTCACAGCACTCCGCGACCTCCAGTACTCGACGCTTCGCTACCCGCGATTACTGCCACTGCCAGGACCTTCGCGCCACGTTTGCTTCGACGATTTCCAAACAACGTTGCGAAAGGCGTGGCGGCTGAAACCCAGCGTCATCATGAACAGACGCGGCTTGCGGTGTTGCGACAGAGGCAATTCCACCACCGCCCAGCATGCCGGCGCCAGCGCCAACGCTCGGCGCAGTACCAGCGCCGCCGCCAAGGCCCATGTTCTTCATGAACACGGAGCCAATCCCGCTGCCCTTGCCGCCCATGAACATCTCAAACAACGCGCTCTTGAGGAACGCTTGTTCAATGCCTGAGCGGTCGCGGACTACGCGGCGTCAAACTGGCCGAGAACGAGGTGTTCGCGTACATGGACTTCCTGAAAGCCCATCGCAAGCAGATCGCTTCGACAAAACCGCTCGAACCGATTAACGCCGAGATCAAGCGACGTACCGATGTCGTTGGCATCTTTCCGAACGATGGCGCAATCGTGCGTCTCGTCGGCGCGCTGCTGCTGGAACAGAATGATGAATGGCAGCTACAGCGGCGCTACATGCAGCTCGAAGGGCTCAGCGCCGTCAGCGATAATCAACCCGCCAAGCTCTCCGCCGTCATCAACGGCTGAGCGCCACCCTCGCCGACTCACCGCTCGTACACCTCGCGAGCGACATGATCGCCGTCTATCTCTACATATGCTCGTATATGAGCACGCAACGCTCCTCGCGCCCGACCATTAAGCGCGCACATGCTCGCGGCTAGGACACGCGGGTTTCAACGAGGCGCACGACAGCACGTGCTAGAGCTTTAAGTCACGTTGAAAACAACCGTCGTAGATGATATCCGCGCCAAGAAATCGCCCAATATCCTTGGGATCGATTCTCTCATATCTGACCGCGAGCAGATCCTCGTACCACAACGATCCGTCCCGAGCTCGAACGACGTACCCGAGCACGTTTTTTTCTCCGCGCCTCTTGATGGCCCATATGTTGACGGCGGTAGAACCCCGACCACTGCCAAAGACATTGGAGGTTCCCAGGGCCGTCGTTGACCCGTCGCAATGCGCTCCCGGCGTGGGCCCGAGAATTCCAGGCCTCAAACGATCATCGAGCTGCTGAAAAAGTGGTGCGATCGTGGCGAAAAGAGCGAAGGCTTGCAGCATGTAACGAAACTATCCCTGCTCGGCAGTTGGCAATGCCCGGATAAGCGTGTAGAACGGTCGTCCTGCTGCCCGTCGAGGTCGCAGGCGGCCATCGGGCCAACTCTTGTGATTGTAATGAGTAAACGCAAGAGAAAGGACCCGATGACCATCCCGAACCTTACGCACGAGCAGCGCTTGGCCCTGGCCGACCTGCTTAGCAACAAAGACGTCGACGTGCTGCGCGAGATGCTCGCGACCGTGTACGACGCGGCCATCAAGGCGCAACTTGAGCAGCACATCGGCGTCGGACACTACGAGCGCGGCGACGAGCGGCAAGATCGCCGCAATGGCAGCAGGATCCGCGGTCTCAATACCCGAGCCGGAAGTATCGAGCTGGAGATCCCGCGCTCGCGCGAAACACCGTTTCGACCGACCGTCATCGAGCAGTTTCGGCGCAGCGAACGAGCGTTGGTTTCGGTCATTCAAGAGGCATTCACCGGCGGTATCAGTACGCGCAAGATGGAGGACGTGCTTGCGGCGATGGGGGTAGAGCACCTGAGCAAGTCGCAGATCAGTGACGTAGTATGTCACCGGCATAGACCGCTCGGGAAAAACATCGCGGGCGTGCGGTTAAACAACGCCCTTAATCAATATTATGGGGCGCAGGATCGCCTCCAGCAATTCAGCTGCCATGATTAGAGTTCTTCCCTTGCTAATCGAGGCAAATTTTGTGTGGTTGTGGCGCAACCGGATTTATGGGCCCATTTCCACGCTGTTCTTTGGATTGTGGGCGATCGCGATGCTCATTCAACCGCATAATCGCCTTGTGGTTTACTACATGGCGCCCATCGCTTTCTTTCTTGTGCTGATCGACACCGCGCGACTCTTCGCACGAGGCTTTGCGCCAAGAACGGGCTGGTGGTAAAGCCTACCGTAAGCTCCAATCCTGCGTCTGCGAGAAGTCGTAAAGCATGTTCGGGTGAAAGCCTCGGAGCGATGGATTGCGCGCAGCGAACTCGGTGACGTACACGAGGTTCACCACGGGAAGCTGCGCGCGCATGCGCGCCTGCATCGTTGCAAACGCGCGCGCTCGCGCTGCGGCGGTTCGGGCGCGCTGTTGCGCGTCGTAGGCCGCATCGTAACGCGCGTCGCACCAGCGTGCGAGGTTCGGCCCGTTCGGCGCGCGATTCACGCACGTCCACACCTCCGAAGCCTCGGGGTCGAGCCCGCCGATCCATCCGCCCACATCGATATCGAAACGCCCGCCGTAGTAGATCCCGCCCGCCGCGGCCGGCCCATACAGAAGGCTCGGCGCGTAGCCGCGTAATCGGGCGGGAATGCCCGCGCTCGTCAACTCGGCTTGCACCATCGTCGCGATCGTGCGCGTGGTCGCATCGGCGCCGTTGAACACGATGACGAGCGGCGTCATCGGGCCGTGTGCGGCGGCGAGCGCGCGCGCTTCTACCGGATCGTGCGCAATCGCCGGGATCGACGCGTCGTGCTCGGGGAACAGCGGCGGAATCTCCGTCGTCGCAACCTGGGCGTGTCCAAAAAATGCCGCGCGCGCGATCGCGCTAGTATCCACCGCCGCGGCGACCGCGCGGCGCACCCGCAGATCGCGCATTGCCCCGCGCTGCGTCTGCAACTCCAATTGATCGGTTTGGTTGCGCGGGATCGTCACCAGCGCGAGGCTGCGGTCAGCGCGCACCTCGGCTACTTGCGGATAGGTGATGTCGGCCAGGTCGATCGCATGCGCACGCATCGCCACGAGCGCCGCGTTCTGATCGGGCATGATCTTCATCACGATGCGCTCGAGCTTGGGATGCTGCCACGAGTACGGGTTGCGTTCGAGCACCACGTCGTCGCCGCGTCTCCACGACGTCACGCGAAACGGGCCCGTGCCAAACGGATGCTGGTTCCATGCGGCGTGCATGAGATCGGTATCGCCGTGAAACGCATGCGCGGGCAGGATCCCGTAGATGTAATCCGACTCGGCGAAAAGTTCGCGTACCGCGCCCGCCCACGGCGATTTGAGACGGATGCGTACCGTGTATGGACCGGGGGTGGTGAGCGACGCGATGCGCTGATACGGCGCGATCTCGGTGACGGGATTGCGCGGATCGAGAATCGCGTGGTAGGTGAACGCCACATCCTTCGACGTGAACGCAACGCCGTCGGCGAACCGCACGCCGCGGCGCAGATGGTACGTGATCGTGAGCCCATCGCGCGAGATGCCGCCGTTTGCAAGCGTGGGAATCACGGTGACGAGCAGCGCCTTCGGCCGATCGTCGCGTCCGACCGCAACGAGCGGTTGGCAGTAGATTTGCGTGAGGTCGATCAGGCGCTGCGAGAACGCAAAGAGCGGGTTCAGCGTCCAGATGTCGCCGCGAAAGGCGAAGCGTACCACGCCCGGCGTGCCCCACCGCGCGCCGGCACGCGAGCATCCGGCAACGGCGAGAACGAGAAGCGCGATCGCGACCTTACGAAGCAGCACCTTGGCGGAATCGTTCAACCGCCTCGGAGAGTCCTTGCGGATCATCGGTTCCAAGGGTCACGCGACCGCCGTCGAGCTTTTCGAACGCGACGCCCTGGAAGCCCGAGACGTTCCACAACCACCCGTGCCAGATCGTCCAGTGAATCCCGATCCCCTCGAGCAAGCTCGTCTGCGTCGGAGCGGCACGTGCGATCTCTCCGAGCGCCAGCGATCCGCCCGGGAATCCCCACCCGAACGACCAATGCACGCCCGCCTCATCGACTCCGGTGGTAAGGCGCCCGAAGATCGTAAACACGAGCGCCACGACGGCGACGCCGACGAGCGCGGCCGGCCCGCGCCAGAGGTCGGCATACAGATAGAACGCGAGGAGCGCGCCGCCCGCGAGATAGAGCCAGAGCGCGTGCTGCACATGACGATACGGTTGCATACACGCGCTGCTACCACGAAAAACGGCGCCTGTTACAGCGCCGTTCGCGGTGTTTATGCCGGGTACACGACCAGGCGGCGTTCGGGCTCTTCGCCCTCGGACTCGGTGCGTACACGTTCGTCCTCGGAGAGGGTGATGTGGATGATCTTGCGCTCCGACGGTAGCATCGGCTCCAGACGCTGCGGCTTCTGGTCGCGGACGCAGCGCTCGAGCGTCGCATACGCGAGCTCTTTCAACTGGTCGGCGCGCCGGGCACGATAGCCCTCGGCGTCGATCGTGTAGTACTTACGGTTGCTGCGATTGCCCGCGTTGATCATGTTGTTGAAGATGAGGTTGATCGCTTCGAGCGTGTTGCCGTGACGGCCGATCAGCATCGCGAGATCGGGTCCGGTTACTTCGAGATACTCGCCCTCAGGTCGCGGGATGTAGTGAATCTCCGCGGGCTGGACGCCCATGCGTGCCAGCAGATCGGCGAGTAGATCGCGCGCGGGCTTGGCCGAATCCGGCAACGCGTGGCTGGTGTCGCTCGGCCCGCGATGCGGATGATATCCGCCACCGCCATATCCACCGCGTCGGCCATATCCACCGCCGCCACCACGGCGACCACCGCCGCCGCGACTCCCGCCGCCTTCGCGCGGCGCGCCGCCCTTGCCGGGAATCTGCCGGTCGCGAATGTTGGCCGGCTGTTCTTCGAATTCGAAATCGTCTTCGTACAGCATTACGATTGAGCGCCTTTCGTCTTTTTCTTCACCTTGTAGGTCTTCGCCACGCCGTTTGCCTTCGGCAGTTTTTTCTTCGCCGGCTTTGGCTCGTCGTCGGGCACGTTCTCGACGATTGCGTGTTCGCTATCGATCGCCGAAAGCGGCGTATGATAGCGGCGCAACAGATAGAACTGTTGACCCATCGTGAAGAGGTTGTAGGAAAGCCAGTACAACACCATCGCCGACGGCCACTGCGCACGGAAACCGAAGAAGCCGATCATCACGGGCGAGAGCACTTGCATCATCTTGAGCTGCTGCGCTTGCGCCGGATCGGTGGGCGGCATGGTGGTAAAACGCATCGAGATGTACTGTGAGACCATATAGATCAAGATCAACAGCACGTCGGGTTGTGCGAGACTCGATGCAAAGAACGGAACGTTGAACAGGTGGAAGGTGTGCGCCGAAATCACCGACCCGATCCACAAAAACGGCACGTTGAAGATCTCTTTGTGCGAGATAACGGCCCAATAGACGCTAAAAAGAATCGGCAGTTGAATGAGCGTGGGCCAGCAACCGGAGAGCGGGTTGACCCCTTCGCTCTTGTAGAGCGCCATCGTTTCCGCTTGCATTTTTTGCGGATCGCTCTTGTAGCGCTCTTGCAGCTTTTTGATCTTCGGCGCAATCTTCTGCATGCCGAGCATCGATTTGAACTGCGCGGTGTTGAGCTTCCAGAACGTGAGGCGAATCAAGCCTGCCAAGATGACGAGCGCGAGGCCCGCGTTGTGCACCACGCTGGTGATGCGAAGGATGGCCCACGAGAGCGCGTTGACGATCGGGTCGAGCCAGCTAGCGGCGATTACGAGGTGCAACGGTTACCTTTCAGCGATGTGGTGTCGGCTCGGGAACGAGATCGACGCCGCCGGGATGCCCGGGGTGGCAACGAACGAGCCGGGCGAGCGCAAGCCATCCGCCGCGAACCGCCCCGTGTTTCTCGATCGATTCGAGCGCGTACTGCGAGCAGCTCGGGTAAAACCGGCAATGCGGCCCGAGCAGCGGGGAGATCGTCTTCTGATAAAGACGAATCGGCAGCGTGAGGAGAACGCGCATCGTGCCCTACCCGAGCGCCCGCTCGAGTTCGTGCCGCAGATCCGCAAAACTCGCCTCGGCGGCCGACGGCCGCGCGATCACGAGCACGCGCATGCGGCGCCCCGCGAGCGCCTGCTGTAAAATCGCCGCCACGCGGCGGCGAACGAGATTCCGGATCACCGCCTTGCCCACGGGCTTACCCACCGTGATGCCGGCGACAGCCATGCGATCGCGCTCGAGTGCGTCGGCGCGAAAGACCGTCAGCGCAGGCGACGCGATCCGCCGCCCGCGCTGACGCAGGCGGGCAAAGTCCGCACTACGGCGCAGGCTGGCGAACGAACGCATCTCAGGCGCTGAGGCGGTGACGGCCCTTCTTGCGCCGGCGCGCAAGTACGGCGCGCCCGTTTTTCGTGCTCATGCGCTCGAGAAATCCATGCACGCGCTTACGGCGGCGGTTGTGCGGCTGGAACGTCCGCTTCATAACTAGCTCAACTCTCCTAGGTAAAAATGGCCGCCAAACCTGGCGGCGCACAGCGCTTTAGTATAGGGGTCGGGCCACCCCCGCGTCAAGGCGAAATGCAGCCGGGAGGGGGAACCGGTTACGCTCCACCGTATGCTCGCTCGCTATGAACGCATCTCAACGGTTCGGACCATACCTCGCGGCGGCGCTCCTTGCCGCCCTGGGCCTCGCCCGCTGCGGTGGCGCGGCCACCTCGGCCCCGGCCGGATGCCCAACCTTGATGCCCGGCGCCGGGACACCCACGATCCCGCCCGCGCTCGTCTACCCGATCCCGGGGGCCACCGGCGTCCCCGACGGCAACTTCACCTTGGTGGCCGCCTACGTGCCGCCCGGGGGAACCATCGCCCTCTCGAGCGGAGCGGCCCTGGCTGCGGCAGCCGTGCCGAGTCCACTGCCCTCGCCCTACGCCTCCCCCGCGCCGAACGCCACGGCGATGAGCGGATTCGCCGTCGGCGCGCTCGCACCGAGTACCAGTTTTACCGTAGCGCTCAGCGTTCCAGGCGCCTGCCCGGCGACCGTCCAGCTCGGCCAATTTACGACCCATTCGTGAGGCCCATCCACACCTGTGGATGGGGCTGTGGATTGCGGCCTTCTCGGCCATGTTGCAAACGATGCGTTTCGCCCGTCGTATCGGGCTTTTTCCCGCATGTCAAGGGTCGTTCGAACCACCGGACCCGTGCGGCGGAAAGGCCCGAAAATACGTTCCAATCGGCCTGTGGATAAGTGGATAAATTCGTGGATCAAATCCGCAGGAGCGCCGCTTGATTAAGCCAACCGAGACCGACCTCACCGGCCACGAGGAGGCGACGCGGGTGCCTCTCCGGGTGGTTCGGCTACTGGCTTTTTGACCCGGCAAAGGACGCATCAGGATGGCGCTTGCGGTTGGAGACTCCGACGTCGCTCAAGAGCTTTGGCAATCGGCTCTCGAGGCGCTTGCGGGCGCGTTTTCCAAGCCCGTGTACGAGATGTGGATCAAGCCGATGCGGCTCGCCTCGATGAACGAGAACGAGATGTTGCTCACGGTTCATAGCAACTTTGCCCGCGAGTGGGTCGAAACGCGTTTGAAAACCCAGATCACCGAAGTTC
Source organism: Vulcanimicrobiota bacterium (assembly GCA_027452165.1). Classification (GTDB taxonomy): domain Bacteria; phylum Vulcanimicrobiota; class Vulcanimicrobiia; order Vulcanimicrobiales; family Vulcanimicrobiaceae; genus REEB354. Next base: position 243,054 of record DAIDGX010000024.1, read on the forward strand.
TCAGCGAGATGTTCGGTACCACGCTCGACCTGCGATTCATCGTGGCCGAAGGGACCGAACAACCGGCCACCGGCGGTGCCTCCACGGCGGCTCCCGTTGCCGTTACAAGCCCCGTGCGCCCGCCCGACGAACTGCGCAGCTCGACGCTCAATGCCCGTTATACCTTCGAAGAGTTCGTCGTCGGCAACTCCAACCGGTTCGCCCATGCCGCCGCACAAGCGGTCGCCTGCGCCCCGGCGCGCGCGTACAACCCCCTGTTCCTCTACGGCGGTGTCGGATTGGGGAAGACGCACTTGATGCACGCGATCGGACACCGCGTCATCCAAGACAACCCGAACGCGAACGTGGTGTACCTCACGTGTGAGAAGTTCACGAACGAGTTCATCATCGCGTTGCAGAATAACCGAACGCCTGAGTTCCGCAATCGCTACCGGCAAGTCGATGTGCTTTTGATCGATGACATTCAATTTCTGGCCGGCAAAGAGACGACACAAGAAGAATTCTTCCACACCTTCAACACGCTCCACGAATCGGGCCGCCAGCTGATCATCAGCTCCGATCGCCCGCCAAAAGAGATCCAAACTCTGGAATCGCGGCTGCGCTCGCGTTTTGAATGGGGCCTCTTGACCGATATCCAAGCCCCCGATATCGAAACGCGTGAAGCGATCCTGCGCAAGAAGGCTGAGAGCGAAAAGATCCCCGTTCCCGACGAAGTAACGTCCTTCGTCGCGAAGGTGATTCCGTCAAACATCCGCGAGCTCGAGGGCGCATTGATTCGCGTCGTTGCGTACGCCTCGCTGACGAAGTCGCCGATTACGCTCGACCTTGCCGCCGAAGTGCTCAAGAGCGCCGTCGCCAACGCCCCGCTCCAGCGCATAACGATCGGCAAGATCAAGGAGACCGTCGCGAGCGCCCACGGGCTTACCGTCAAAGAGATGGACAACGGCCGGCGCGATCAACGCCTGGCGGCTCCGCGGCAGATCGCCATGTTCATCGCGACGGAGCTTACGAACTACTCGCTGCCGCAGATTGCGCGGGACTTCGGAAAGAAGGACCACACGACGGTTATGTACGCGCGAGATAAGATCAAGGATCAGATGCAACGCGACGAGGCCTACCGCAACAAGATCCGGCAACTGATCGCGTTGTGCCAAAACCCGTAACATCCCCGGGACCAGAGACCTCGGCGGCGTAACGGCTCGGAGTGCTTCCGGGCCGTTCGTCGTCTCCGGGCGTCATCCACCAATACACACGCTCCACGAACAAGGTCGGGCCTTCGCGCGTGGATAACTGCACGGGGGCTCGAAACGGTGGAAGTGTGTATCGGGCACCCGCGATCATCCACAACTTATTCCCGGCGCAAACCCGCATGGGAACTAGCAAAAGTGGACTTATCCGCGGAATACACCGCCTTACTACTGTTACGACTCTTTATTTAAATACTTACCCGGAAACGACGAGCGCCAGGAATCGGTGGAATCAATGAAGTTCACCTGTAATACAAAAGAAATCGCGACGGCCGTCGGTGCGGCGAGCAAAGTGGTTAACGCTCACACAACGGTGCCGATTCTCTCAAACGTGCTGCTGCAAGCCGAGGACGGTAAGATATCGGTGCGCGCGACCGACCTCGAGCTCACCCTCGAGCACGCCTTCCCTGCGGAGATCGCCGAGGGCGGTTCGGTAACCGTTCCGGCTAAGCTCTTCTCGAGCTACCTCGGAAACTTGCCCGCGGGGCTCTTGGAGCTCACCGGCACGGCGACGCGTGCCTCGGTGAAGTGCGAACGCAGCAACTACGATTTCCACGCGCTTCCGGCCGACGAGTACCCGCCGCTGCCATCGGCGACCGTCGGTTCGTCGTTTACGATCGGCGCTAAGCGCCTGCGTGAAGGCATCGACGCAACGATCTTCGCCGCCTCGAACGAAGAGGCGCGCGGCGCGGTGCTCATGGGTACGTTGCTCGAGATCGAGAACAACGCGTTAACGATGGTTGCGACCGACGGCTACCGTCTGGCGAAGTACCAAACGACGCTCGACGAGGGTATCAACGGCGTCGAGAAATACATCATTCCGTCGCGCGCCCTCGCGGAAGCCGCGCGTAACCTCGGTGGCGCCGAGTCGATTACGGTTCGTGCCCTCGGCGCGCAGAGTAACCAACTTCAGCTCACCTCGGCGGACACAACGATCACCGTACGTCTGGTCGATGGACAATATCCGAATTACGGTCAGGTGATCCCGGCTAGGTTCGATCGTTCGGTAACGGTGAACACGCAGGCGCTGATCGGAAGCCTCCGCCGCGCCGAGCTCGTCGCCGGCGATCGCGCGAGCATGGTAAAGCTCGCTGTTTCGAACCAAACGCTGATCGTCACCGCATCGAGCGACGTTTCGGGTAACGCTTACGAGGAACTCGAAGTCGAACAGATGGGGGACGATCTCACGATCGCCTTCAACGCGCGCTACCTGGTCGAGATTCTCAACCACGTTAAGAGCGCCCAGACCGCAATCGAATTCCTCGGCCCGCTCTCACCCGCTGCAATCCGGCCGATCGAACCCCCCGAAGGCGGCCAGCAACTGTACGTGCTCATGCCGCTGCGTCAGTAGCAACGCACCTGCCGTATCGCGCGATCGTGCGGCACTACATATGCAACTGACGCGCGTTGCGCTTTCGAACTTTCGGAATTATGCGGAGCTGGATCTCGAGCCGGCGGCGGGGCTCAACGTATTCGTGGGGCAGAACGCGCAAGGCAAGAGCAACTTGCTCGAAGCGATTGCGATGCTCGGTACGGGGAAATCGTTCCGCACGAATCGTGACGCCGATCTGGTACGCGAGAGTATGGAGTTGGCGGTCGTGCGCGGCGACGCACGCATCCGCGCGGGGATCGTGCATCTCGGATGTACCGTTACAAAAAGCGCTCGGGCAACGCGTAAAACCTACACGTTAAACGGGGAAGGCGTGCGCTACGCGCGCTTCCTCGGAAGCATTCGTGTCGTCACGTTCGTTCCGGCCGATCTGCAACTGGTCGGCGGGCCCCCGTCGCTACGCCGCTCGCTCGTCAACATTGCACTTGCGCAAGAAGATCGCACCTATTTTCACGAGCTCGCGCGCTATCAAAAGGCCCTACAGCAAAAAGCGGCGATGCTGCGTGGAACCGTCAGCTACGATCCCGACTTGCTTGCGATCTACGATCACACCCTGGTTGAGGCGGGGACGGCGGTAATGTTGGCCCGCAACCACTTCATCGCGGAGCTCCAGCGCGAAGCCGAGCGCACCCACGCGCAGTGGACCAACGGCGTCGAGCGCCTCGAGGTGCGCTACGCACCGAACGTGCCCTTTGAGGTTCCGACAACCGAGGCGGTGGCGGGGGCGTTCGCCGAGCGGCTTCGCCAGGTGGCCGAGGCCGAGCGACTGCGCCGTACCACGCTTGCCGGACCCCACCGCGACGACCTCGCTCTCAGCCTCGACGGGAGCGCGCTTGCCGCCTATGGGTCGCAGGGGCAGCAGCGGACGGCGGTGCTGGCGCTCAAGGTTGCCGAATACGCCGTCATGCGCGATCGCTCGAATGAGGCTCCGCTCTTGCTGCTCGACGACGTTCTCTCGGAACTCGACCGGGAGCGCGCCGCCGCGTTCCTTGCGGGTATCGGCGATTACGAGCAGGCATTCGTCACCACCACCCAGCTGCCCGAGGGGCTGCCGGGCGCGTCGAGCGTCTTCGAGATCGCCCGCGCGACGGTGCGCGCATGCTGAGGCTCGGTCAGGCGCTTGGTGCCTGGAGCCCTGGCGACGGAGGCTCCGGCCCAACCGAACCGATCGTGCTGCTCGGTGCGGCCTGGGCCGAACTCGCGGGCGAGAGCCTGGCCGCGCACTCACACCCCGGCAAGCTCGAGGGCGACACCCTGCTCGTCACCACCAGCTCGAGCGCGTGGAGCCAGCAGCTCAGCTTTCTCACCGAGCCGATCCTGGCCGCAATCAACGCCCGGCTGCCGCATGCTGGGATCGCGAAGCTGCGCTTTCGCATCGGCAAACTGCCGCAGCGCGGGCGCTCCGCGCGGGGCGGACGGGCCGCGGCACCACGTCGAGACGATACCATCGACCCGCGGCCGCCGGTGCGCGACGCCGGCGAAGCGCTCGCGCGCTTTCGGGGCGACGTGGCGATCGCTGAGCGGGCAAAACGCGAGCGCGGGTGGAAAGAATGCACCGGGTGCTCCGCATTGATCGCGCCCGCTTCCGGACCCGTCTGCGTTTCGTGCGCGGTCGCCCGGGATCAGGAGCGCGAACGGCTCGTGTCCCGGTTGCTTTTTGAAGCGCCGTGGCTCGGGTATGCGGGCACGGTCTCGCTGGTCGAGGATCTGGATCGCGATACGTACGAATCGATCCGCTTGCGTCTGCTCGGGCGCTGGTGGGTACGTTTGAACCGTGTGCGCGCCGCCGGTCGCCTCTCCCGCGACGAGTCGGAACGGTTGATCGCGAGCTCGTACGTCGTGCTCAAGAGCGAACTTCCGCCCGAGCGGGTAAGCCCCGCGACGATACGCAACGTGCTCGGCGACGAACTGCACGAACTTCTTTACGGTAGGTCAGAACACAACAACGATGTCCAATAATTACACGGGCGAACAGATCGAGGTCCTCAAGGGTCTCGAAGCCGTGCGGAAACGCCCGGGCATGTATATCGGCAACACCGCGGAGCGCGGGTTGCATCAACTCGTGTACGAAGCCGTCGATAACGCCGTCGATGAAGCGCTCGCGGGTTACGCTGAAAACGTCAAGGTGACGATCTACAAGGACAACTCGTGTTCGGTCGAAGACGACGGGCGCGGTATTCCGGTGGACATGCACGCCGAAGAGAAGCTTCCCGCGGTCGAGGTCGTGATGACGATCCTGCACGCCGGCGGTAAATTCGGGAAGGGCGGCTACAAAGTTTCAGGTGGCCTGCACGGCGTGGGCATCTCGGTCGTCAACGCGCTCTCGGAGTGGATGGTGACGCGGATCAAGCGCGACGGTGCGATCTACGAGATGCGCTTCGAGCGCGGCATCACCGCGCAAAAGCTCAAGAAGGTCGGTAAGACCGATGCGACGGGAACCTTCCAGCATTGGAAGCCCGATCCCGAGATGTTCGAAACGCTCGATCTGCATTGGGATATTCTTCAAAAACGCCTGCGCGAACTCGCCTTTTTAAACCGTGGGCTTTCGATCACGCTGCGCGACGAGCGTCCCGACGAACCGCGCGAGCGCACGTATAAGTTCGACGGCGGCATCGTTTCGTTCGTCGAGTGGTTGAACGAGAAGAAGGACGCGCTGCATCCCATCATCTCGACGCACTCGGAGCGCGAGGGCGTCGATGTCGAGGTGGCGATGGCGTGGACCGACACCTATTCCGAGCAGATTTTCAGCTACGCGAACAACATCAACACGATCGAAGGCGGCATGCATCTGCAAGGCTTCCGTCAAGCGGTCACGCAAGCGGTCAATGGCTACGCAAAGAAGCGCGGCATGCTCAAAGAGTCCGATGGCTCGCTCTCGACCGACGATATCGTCGAAGGGCTCACGGCCGTCGTCTCGGTGAAGCTGCAAGAGCCGCAATTCGAAGGCCAGACCAAAACCAAGCTCGGTAACGCGCGCGTGCGCTCGATCGTGTATGGCTTGGTCAACGAACGTCTCGAGTTTTTCTTCGAAGAGAATCCGAAGAGCGCGCGCGCGATCATCGAAAAAACGATGCAGGCGCAGCGGGCGCGCGAGGCCGCCAAGAAAGCGCGCGATCTTTCGCGTCGTAAGAACGCCCTCGAGGGCTCGGGCCTTCCCGGCAAGCTCGTCGATTGCAAGAACACCGATCCCAAAGAGAGCGAGATCTTTCTCGTCGAAGGTGATTCGGCCGGCGGCACCGCGAAGGGCGGACGAGACCCGAACACGCAAGCGATTCTGCCGCTACGCGGTAAGATCTTGAACGTCGAGAAGGCGCGTTTGGACAAGGTGCTCTCGAACGAAGAGATTCGAACGATGATCACGGCGCTTGGAACCGGCTTTGGCGACGAGTTCGATCTAGCGAAGCTGCGGTATCACAAGATCATCATCATGACCGACGCCGACGTGGATGGATCGCACATCCGCACGTTGCTCCTGACGTTCTTCTATCGTCAGATGCGCCCGCTCGTCGATGAAGGTCACGTCTTCATCGCCCAGCCGCCGCTCTACGGCATCAAGAAGGGCAAGAAGCAGTGGTGGGCCTTCAGTGAGGCCGATCTGAAGAACGTGCTCGGCGAGAGCGATCCCAAAGAGTTCACCATCCAGCAGTACAAAGGCTTGGGCGAGATGGATGCCGAGCAGCTGGCGGAGACGACGATGGAGGTCGGTAACCGGCGTCTGAAACGCATTACGATCGAAGACACGGTCGAAGCCGAACAGATCTTCACCGATCTGATGGGCGACAAAGTCGAACCGCGCAAGCAGTACATCTTCGACTACGCTCGCTCGGTAAAGAACCTCGACCTCTAACCGCGCTCCGCGGGGAGGCCCGCGCCTGCGATGCGGGTATTAAGAGAACGTGCGCAGGCGCTTGGGCTTTGCCGCGGTGGCGGTCGCCGTCGTCCTGATGGGGCTCCTCGTGCCGAACCGCCACGCGGTGCTCGGTTACGTGCTGCCGCGGGCGATCGGCGCAGCGACCGGCTACAAGGTGTCGATCGGCGCGTTTCATTTCGGCACCACGCACGGCGCGCTGATCGACCTGCGCGCCAGCAGGGACGGCGTGCCGGTGCTCGCGGTGCGCCGGATCGACGTGTGGTACGACGCGCGCGATCTCTTGCCCGGCAGCCATCATCGCTACGGGGTGCGGGCGATCGCGATCGACGCGCCCTCGCTCACCCTCGTGCGCGACAAGAATGACAACTACAACGTCGCGTTGCCGGCTGCTTCATCCGGTCCGCAGGCGCCGTCGCCGCCGAATCACGTACCGCTCGCGTTGACCGTGCGGGTGCGCGACGGATCGGTTACGGTGCGCGCACCGTACCTGCTCGATCCGCACGCGCGCTATCTCGCGATACGCGGCATCAATCTCGATGCAACGATCGACACGGCCACGCGCACGCACTATGTGCTGCACGGTGGCTTCGTCGCGCCACGGGAGGCCCCGTTCACCGCAAAGGGGACGATCGACGTCGCGCGCGGGTATGCGATGCATCGCTTCGATGCGCCCACGGTGCCGTTGCGCGCGCTCGGAAACTTTTACATCAACGCCGATGCCGCGCGCATTCTCGGGGGCACGGCACACGATTTAGATGTACGCGCGTACGCGCTCGGCGTGCGACCCCACGAGCCGATCGCCTATCACGTCTCCGCGCGGCTCGACGTACACGACGCGCAACTTCACATCATCGGTCTCGTTCCACCGCTCGCACACATCGACGGACGCTTGCAACTGGTCGATGACGCATTCTTCTTCGACCGCATGCACGCGTCGGTCGCGTCGGTGCCGTTCGTCGCGAGCGGCGGTATCGTCGATTTTGCCAAGCCGCAACTGCACATAGGGGTCTCCGCCCGCGGCGATCTTGGGCAGCTGCGCCATCTCTTTGCCTTCTCGCGTGACGAACCGGTGAGCGGGCTCGCCGGCGCCAACGTGCTGATCGAGGGCGACGTGGACGATCCGGTCATCGTGGCGAACGTCGATGCGGCGCACGCGCGATACGCGACGGTTCAGCTCGACGCGTTGCACGCCGCGCTCGCATACTACAACAGCACCGTCTATCTCGGCCCGCTGCAGGCCGACGGTGCGGGCGCGCATCTGGCTTTTCGAGGCGCCCTCGCCATCACCGATCACGTCGAGACGCAAGGCGTGCTGCACCTCGATGCCCCGGCCAATCGTTTGCCGTACGTCGGCGATCTGCTCGGCGCGCAACCCTTGGTCGGCGACATCATCGCCGACGGCAACGGCACGAACTTCAACGCGTACGGAAGCGTGACGGCCGATAGTGGACCCGAGCGCGCGGCCGCTGTGGTACACCTGCAGCCGAGCGGTATCGTGGACATCGCGCCGATTCATCTCGCCGGCGCGCGCGGTGCGTTCGACGGCGGCTATCATCTCGATCGAGCGCACGATCGCAGCGCCTTTTGGGCCACGGGAAACGACGTCGCGCTTGCGACACCGAAGCACTTAAGCTTTCTCGACGACACGCTGCCGCGATTGCCGGCGCTCGAGGGCACGATCGATCGCTTCGCGCTCGTCGGCGGTGGCCACAGCGGCGATCGCGCGCTCGTCGCCGGCGAGGTGCGCGCGCACGATACCTCGATCGCGGGCGTGCGTTTCACGCATCTGCACGCCCGTTTTGCCGGAACCCTTGCCGCCGCCGCGGTATCGCCCGCGGTTGCGAGCGGGCCGTGGGGAACCTTCGACGGGAGCGGCGTCCTCTCGACCGACGCTCTTGCCGTGCGAGGTGCCTATCGCGGCACGCTTGCGGGATTGCGTCCCTACCTTGCGCAGGCGCCCGCGACGGGCACGATTTCCGGAACGGCGGCGCTCGCGCTCTCGCCGCAACGTATCACCATTCAGGCTGATGACGTGCACCTGCACGGCGCAAGCGTCCACGGCATTCCGATCGAACGCGTGCGCGGAACGCTCACGTACGAAGATGGCGTCGTGCGCGTGCTCAACGCCCATGCGGGCGTTGCGGGCGGCGACGTGGTGGCGGCGGGTTCGTACGCGAGCGGCATCGCGCTCGTGGTAACCGGACTTGCCGGCGCGCAACTGCACGGACTCGGGCTCCCGCTCGACGCCGGACGCGTCGATGCAAGCGGCGTCGTCGCGGATGGCGCGCCGCTTCCGCGTTTCTCGGGTGGCGTTACCCTCGCGCACGGAAGCGTGCAGCGTAACGCCATCCAGGGAAGCGGCATCGTCACGTTGCACGGCGACGGCGCGCATCTCGATCGCGTGGTGGGCAGCCTCGACGGCATCTACGCGCGCGCGAGCGGAGATCTCTCGGCGCTCACCTCCGGCGACCCGGCGTACGACGTGCATGCCGACGTGCCGGCGGGCAACGTGACGCGCGCGTTGCACGCACTCGATCTGCCGGCGTTCTACAGTGACGGTACGTTCAACGCCTCGCTTGCGGTACGCGGCCGTGGCTTGGCGCCCCGGGTGAGCGGTCCGATCACCGTTCCGGCCGGCTCGATCAACGGGTTGCCGTTTCTCGACGCACACGCGCTCGTGAGCGCGGATCGTAACGGCGTGATCGCGCAGCACGGCAGCGTGCTCGTCGGCTCGACACGCCTGCAATTCTCGGCCGGCGATCGTCCGCACATCAGCGCACTGCGCGTGACCACGACGCACACCGATCTTTCCGATTTCAACAACTTCTTCGACACCGGTGACACGCTCGACGGCAACGGATCGCTGCGCTTCGACGTGGTTTCGCAATTGCACCGTATTTCGTCGAACGGCGACGTCAACATCGCGTCGTTTCGCTACCGCAATTTGGTCGTGGGCGATACGCGCGCCATGTGGTCGAGCTCGCGTAACCTGCTCAAGGGTTCGGTCGCTATCGGTGGCGCGCAAGGGCGCTTGATCGCGCGCGGTTCGATCGGCTTTGCACCGTCGCCGCTATGGCAAAACGTGGTGAAGAACTCGCGTTACGATCTCAGCCTCGACGTCGCGAACGCCGACGTCTCCACGCTGCTCGCCGCGGCGGGGTTCCCCGAGGTTCCGATCACGGGCCGCGCGGCCGCGAAGGCGACCGTTAGCGGGCGCTTTCCAGATCTGCGGCTGCAGGGAAGCGCGTCGCTTGATAACGGGTCGGTGTGGCGCCTGCCGCTCGACACGTTCGAGCTCACGTTCAGCTCGTCGCGCGTGGGTCGCGTACGACTCGATCGTGGAACGCTCGTCGCACCGGGCGTCACGGCCAACGCGAGCGGCGAGTTCGGCTTTACGCCAACCGAGCCGCTGCATATGAAGGTGTACGCAAACACCAACGATCTACCGCGCCTGGTCGCACAACTCTGGCACGTGCATCTTCCGGTTACCGGCGTCTTCGAATCGACGGCCACGGTCGATGGCACCTTTGCGAGGCCGGCCTTTGCGGCGGCGTTCGACGCAACCGATGCAAGTTACGACGGGGTGGCGATTCCGCTTGCGTTCGGATCGCTGCAACTGCAGCACCAGGCGCTCGTGTTGCGCAATGCCGGCGTGAACTTCGAACATGGAGAGCTCACGCTCGCGGGCTCCCTGCCGCTGCGCCTTCAGCCCTTCGGGATCGGCCCCGCAAAGGCACCCGCCGCACTCGACCTTGCGCTCAACGGACTCGACCCCGACGTCTTCGCGGCGTTGCTCGGTAACGGCACGCAACTCGGTGGCAGCATCAACGGGCGGATGGGGATCTCGGGAACGATCGGCGAGCCGCAGATCTTCGGCCGGTTCGACGTTGCCGGCGGCAGCTACGTGAGCGACCTCGAGCGCGTACCGATGACCGGCATCGCCGCGAGCCTCACGTTCGATCGCACGCAGGCGACCGTGCAGCGCCTCTTCGCGCGCCTCGGAAGCGGCACGCTCGAGGCGTCGGGCAAGATCCGCTTCCCGAACGGCTTCACGAGCAGCGATGTGGGCGGTGGCGCGAGCTTCACGGTACATGCCCTGGCCAAGGGTGCCCAGCTCAACCTTCCGTCGTACGGGAGCGGCACGCTCGACGCCACCCTGGCCTTGGATCGCACGCCCGGCACGTCGGCGCGCCTCAAGGGCCGCGCCTCGCTCCAGGACGCGGTGATACCCTTTGCGGCGTTCTTAGCCGCTTCGCAGGGAGGTCCGGTTGCGGGGACGCTCCCGGTTACCTGGCCCCTGGCGCTTCACCTTCGCCTCACCGCGGGCCGGAACGTGCGCGTGCGCGGCTCGGGCTACGGCGCGGGCCTCGATATCGGCGCCACCGGCAGCGTGAACCTGGCCGGCACGCTCGCGGCGCCCACGCTCGCGGGCGGCTTCGTCGCGACGGGCGGTACCCTGACCTATTTCGACCGGGCGTTCCGCGTGGAGCAGGGGACCGTAAACTTCGACCCGGCCGACGGCATCATCCCGACCCTTCATGCCACCGGCATCACCCACATCGTCAGCGGGGCGGGCAACGTGGGCTACAGCTCCACCGACATCACGATCGGCGTCGATGGGCCGTTGAACGGGCTGAAGGTCGCGTTCTCGTCGAACCCGCCGGGTTATACGAACGAACAGATCCTTGCGATGATCGCGCCCTTCGGCGGGTTGATCAACGGCACCGGCTTCGTTCCGGGTCTTGCGGGCAGCCAGAGCACGGAGCTTGGAGCGCTCTCGCCGATCCCCGGAGCGCAGCCCGGCCAGACGACGGCGACCGGCACGCTCAACGTCGGTCAGGAGGCCTTCAACATTCTCAACGCCCAGTTTACCGCGGGACTCCTGTCACCGTTCGAGAGCGCGCTCTCCGAGGGGCTTGGCGTGCAGAACGTCAACCTGACGGTCGATTATTTCGGCAACGTCGGCTTCACCGCGCAGAAGATCCTCGGCAAGACGGTCAGCTTCATCTATTCGCAAACGTTTGGAACGCCCGACCGAACCTCGTTCGGCCTTCAGCTCGTGGGGCAGCGCTCGACCAGCGCCCAGCTGAACTTCTACTTCGTCAACGGCCCGATGCGCCTATTCGAGACCCCGGTGCCGGGCGTCGGTACCTCGGGCCGCCAGGTGGTCGGCGAGCCGATTCAGGGACAGAGCGGCTTCTCGTTTACCCTGCAAAGGCTGTTTTGGTGAAACACCCAGGGTTGCGCGGAAGGCAAGGACGCGGGTCCGATAACGCGAACCTGGGGCCGGAATCCCAAGCTGGATGCGCATTGCCTTCCCTCGAGGACACCTACTCCGCATGACCTTTGACCTTCGGCGCGTGCCGCACGTACTGATTCGGTGCGTCGGCGCCGTGCTCGCCCTCGTCGCCGCGTTGGCGCTTCTCGGCACGCCCGCCGCTCATTCGGCGCCGGCACCGAAGATCGTCTCGGTGGACGTGACCGGCAATCTGCACGTGCCGACGGCGACCATCATGCAGGCGATCCAGGCACGTCCCGGCGAGACCTACGATCCGCAGATCGTCTCGGGCGACCTGCAGCGTCTCAACGCGCTCGGGTACTTCTCCGACATCGCGCCGCCGCTCGTGCGCGCTCGTCCGAACGGCGTGGCCATCACCTATCGCGTGATCGAAAACCCGGTGATAACCAAGATCACGTTTACCGGCAACAAGCACGTGCCCAACGACACGCTGCTCGCGCTGATGGACCTGTCGGTCGGTCAGGTGTTCAACACGAACACGTTCCGTAACGACGTGCTCAAGATCAACAACTATTACGAGCGCATCGGCTATGGCGGCCAGGTGCCGACGCACGTCAAGGACGTCAATCTCGATCCGAAGACCGGCGCGCTCGCGCTCACGATTCAAGAAGGCTTGGTCGTGCGCCACATTATCATCGGGGGCGACCCCGTGCTGCCGCCGGCGCTGATCCTGCAGCATCTCGTGCTGAAGCCCGGGATGGAGTACTCCGACGAGATCCGCGACAAGGACGCGCAGGCACTCCGCAAATTCTACGACGACAAGTACAAGATCGAACTCGGAAACTTCGAGGGCGGTATCGATCCGTCGTCGATCAACCTCAAGAACGGCACCGCCGACGTCAAGTACAACGTGTACGTGGCGCGCGTGGCCGTGGTGCAAATCGTCGGCAACACGCGTACCAAAGACTATGTGATTCGCCGCGAGCTTCGCGTGGTGCCGGGCATGATCGTCGATACCGACTGGATCAAGGCCGACTACGAACGTTTGAACGCGACGCAATTCTTCTCGAAGGTCGTCCCCGACATCAAAGAGGGTCCCGATCCCAAGAAGCCGCAGGACGTGACGCTCGTGTGGCACGTCACCGAGCAACGCACCGCGTCGGCATCGGTCGGCTTTGGCTACTCGGGCGGCATCACCGGCCAGGGCCTCTATGGCACGCTCGGCATCTCGGATAACAACCTGCACGGCACGGGCAACTCCGCGACGATTCAGTTCCAGCGCGGTGCGCGTACCTACTCGACGCAGATCGGCACCTCGATTCCGTATCTGGGCAACACGCCGAAGCTCGAACGCTACTCCTTCGGCGCCAATATCTTCGCGAACGGCTCGACCTACTATTATCCGGTCTATTCGGTGGCGCAGAGCATCATTGCTACGACGCCGGTGGTCGGCGGGGTGCAGTCGCAGGTGCCCGTGACGCTCTTTCCCGGGTCGGGTTCGTCGCTGATCGGCGGCGTCGTTTCGACGAGTTCGTCGTCGGCAACCGGCGGCAACATCACGGTCGGCCGCCGTCTGAGCGACTACCTCATCTTCTCGGTCACGCCGACGTTGCAGCGCGTGAAGTACTCGACGACGGTCCCGTCGCCATACTACTTCCAGGGCTCGCAACCCAACGTGCTCTCCGGCCCGACGCCCAACCCGCTCAATTCGAACGTGGGCGCATACAACGGCACGTTCGGCATCAGCGCGGCCTCGATCGCCAACGTGAACACGGGCCTGCCCTACCAGCTCAACACGATTGCGTTCGGCCTGGGTACCTCGCCGATCACGATCGACGATCCGTATAACCCACGGCGCGGTTGGAAGGCGAGCTTGAGCGAGTTGATCTCGTCGCCGCACTTCCTGCGTTCGAGCTTCAACTACACGCAGACCACCCTCGACGTGGCGCGCTTCTTCCCGGTGTTGAAGGACGCGACGTTCGGCCTCCACGGCGTGGCCGATCTCTCGACGGGCGTCATTCCGCCGAGCTCGCTCTTCACGTTCTCGGATCAGCAGACGCGCGGATACAACACGGTGTTCTACGGCACCGACGCGTACTTCGGTCAGGCCGAGTTCCGTCAGCCGCTGACCGCGGACCGCAAGCTGTCGCTTGCGGTCTTCGCCGACGGGCTTCGCTATCGCATCCGCGATGCGTCCCCGCTCGTCGATCCCTACACGAATCGCATCGTCGGCTACCCGGGCGAATGGACGAACGAGGGCGACGTCGGCATCGGCCTGCGCTTCGACGTTCCGCAACTCGGCCTGCACACGGTGCGCATCGATATTGCTCGCGGAGCCAACGGCACGCACACGAGCTTCGGCATCGGCCAGAGCTTCTAACCCAAGACCTGTAAGGACAGCATGAAGAAACGTCTCATTTCGATCCTCGTCGCGACGCTCGCCGTTACCGCGTTCATCGCGCCTGCGGCCATCGCCGCCGATCTCACCGACGTCGGATATCTCGATCAAGCGCAACTCGGTAGCTTGCCCGTCTTCGTGCATGCCAATGCCGAGCTCGCGCAGTACCAAGCGCAGTTGCAGCAACAGTACAAGAGTCAGTTCAACGCAGCGAAGACCGACGCGGACAAGCAGCGTATCGCCATGCAGTATCAGCAGGCGATGACCGATAAGCAGAACGAGTTGATCGGCCCGGTATATGCACGTGCGCAGATGGCGATCGCCAACGTCGCCGATCAGAAGAAGCTCTCGATCGTCGTGGATAAGCGCATCGTCGTGTACGGCGGACAGGACATCACGAAGGACGTGATCGCGCTCGTCACGAGCTCCAAGGCGATTGCGCCGCCGCAGGCCGCCCCGCCCACGTCGGAGATCGGCTTCGTGGATCAGACCGCGCTCGATACCGCGCAAAAGGTGAAAGACGCTGCCGATCAGCTGACCAAATATCAGCAACAAGAGCAGAAGATCTACGCCGACAAACTCAAGGACGCGAAGACCGACGTCGGCAAGCAGCAGATCATCGCCGACTACAACAAGACGATGCAGACCAAGCGCGATCAACTGCTCACACCGCTCGTGAACCAGACGAAAGCGGTAACGGCACGGATCGCTAAGTCGAAGAACTTGTTGCTCGTGATCGATCGCGCCGATGTGGTCTTCGGGGGCACGGACATCACCCAAGATGTCCAGAATGCGCTTAACAAGTAAGGGTGCTGCTTTGATCCTCGCGTGCGCGGCTGCATTGGGCGGCTGCGCACGCGTTGACGTTCATTCCCCAAACGTACGCGGGCTCGCGTACATCGACATGAACGACGTGATCAAGCATCATCCGCTCTACCAGCAGCTCAAGCAGCTGGACGAGTCCATCGCCGCGATCAACCTCGAGGCGACCCTTCCGCATGCCCCGCTCTCGGCTGCGGAGATCGCCGCGCAGACGCAACAGCTGACCGCGCAGTTCAAGGCGGCCGAAGCGCGCACGCAGCAAACGCTCGGAGCGCTGCAGCAGACCTACGCCCAGAAAGAACACGACGCCGACGTCGCGGCCGCCAAAGCGGCCGGCGTGAACCCCTCGGCAATCGGTATCGGTGCCGAGATGAGCCTGCAGGCGCAGGCCCAAGCGCAGTCGGCGGCTCAAGCCGCGGCCAAAGACTACATGAGCTATCAACAGAGCGTCGTCTCGCAGGATGCGGCGGCGATGAAGAGTGTTGCGGCACAGCTCTCGGCCCAAGCCGAACAAAAGCTTCGCGCGCGTGCCGAGCAGTATCAGCAAGACGAGAGCGATCTCTCGCTGCGTCTTGCCCAGCAAGATTCGGCCCAACGCTTGGCGCTACAGACCAAGCTCGACAACCTTGCGCTAGGCCCGAACGAGCGAAAGAGCGTGCAGTCGCAACTGGCCGCCCTCGCCAAGAGCGAGAACGATCGGGTGAACGCGATGCGCGCCCGTCATGCATCCGAAATGAACGCTTACCGCGCGCAAGTGACCAAAGAGACGAACGCGCAGATCCAAAAGCAAACCGCCGCGATCCGCGACGAGAGTGCTGCGAAGATCAACGCGCGTCGCGAGGCGGTCGGTGCGCAGCTGCGCGGTCTTGCGGGTGCCCCGGCGCCGACCCAAAGCATCCCGCCCAATCTTGCGGCGCAGCTTAAAGCCATACATCAGCAGATCGGCGCGCAATTTCAAGCCGACGCGCAGAAGACCATCAACCAGTTCAATGCCACGCGAGACGATCTAAATCGCGAGTTTGCGGCGCTCCACGGTGCCGACGTCGGTGCGACGGGCGCCGCCGCGGCGGAGTTGGCCGACCTGCAGCGGCGCCGCGACGCGCTCGCCCAGCAGATGCAGACCCAGATTCAAGACGAGGCCAAGCGCCTCGCCGCGAAGATGGGATTCACCGTTGTGTTGGATAGCGTCCAAGCCGCTCCCGGCGGATACGACCTTACCAACGATCTCAACCACGACCTCGAAAGCTTACACGAGTGAAAAAACAGCTACTGATCCTCACCATCGCCGCAACGGCCTTCGCCGGCTGCGCCAAACCGAGCCCGATCGGCCTCGTCGATGTCAATCGCATCGTCACCAACTGGCCGCTCTATCAGCAATACCAGACGCAACTGCTGATCGATCAGCAATCGATCGCGCAGAGCAAGTCGTCGGATGCTGCAAAGGCTGCGCAAGAGCAGGCACTTCAGAAAAAGTACGCCGGCATCACGCAGCAATTGACGCAACAGATTCGCGATGCCGCGAGCAAAGTGGCCGCGAAGAAAGACCTGAAGCTGGTCGTCACCAAGGAAGGCGTCGGTTATGGCGGGGTCGATATCACGCCCGACGTCGAGAAGTTGATGGACATCAGCGAGAAGGCCACACCGACGTCGAAGTAGCGTGATGCTCGGAACGCTTGCGGAAATCCACGCGCGCGTCGGCGGTCGTCTCGTCGGCGATGGCTCCGTGCGCGTCGAACGCGTGAGCGCCGTCGACGAGGCGTCACCCGACGCGCTCACCTTCGCGACCGACGAGCACTATCTGACCGCCGCGCTTGCAAGCAACGCCGGAGCGGTGCTCGTGGATGCGGCGGTGCCGGTACCCGATGCTCCCGCGAAGCCGCTGCTCGTGGTGGAGAACGCGCGCGCGGTTCTCGCTACGCTCCTCGCGGCGTTGAAACCACCGCGTCCGCGCGGGCCGTATCGCCATCCGAGCGCGATCGTCGAGGACGGCGCATCGGTGGCGGACGATGCCTACCTTGCTGCGCACAGCTACGTTGCCGCAGGCGCGGTCGTGGCACGTGGCTGCACGCTCGGTGTCGGCGCATACGTCGGCGCCGGGGCGTCGATCGGCGAGGAGAGCTGGCTGCATCCGCACGCCGTCGTGCACGAGCGCTGCGTCGTGGGAGCGCGTGTCGTGTTGCATTCGGGCGCGGTGATCGGCAGCGAAGGCTTCGGCTGGGCCTTTATCGATGGCCGCCTGGAGCGCATTCCGCAGGTGGGCAACGTGGTGCTCGGCGATGACGTCGAGATCGGGGCGAACAGCTGTATCGACCGCGCACAAACCGGCAGCACGACGATCGGCCAAGGAACCAAGATCGACAACTTGGTGCAGATCGGGCACAACTGCCGCATCGGCAAGCACTGCGCGATCGCCGCGCAGACCGGCATGGCGGGCTCGACGAGCGTTGGCGATTACGTGAAGATCGCGGGGCAAGTCGGGACGCGCGGACACATGCACATTGGGTCGCGCGCAACCGTCGCCGGACAGGCGGGCGTGTGGGGCGACGTTCCCGACGGCGCCATGGTCTCGGGGAATCCGGCGCGCGATCACCGCGAAACGCTGCGTACGGAGGTCATGCTCCGAAAATTGCCAAAGGTCATCGCTCGTGTTGATGCTTTGGAGCGCGAGCGAAACGCGCAGTCGTAGCGCGATCCGATGAACGCCGCCACCCTCCGCGCGCCGCTCCGTTTTTGTGGGGTCGGCCTGCACACCGGAGCCGATGCGACGATGGAGCTTCGTCCGGCGCAGCCCGGCACAGGTTTCGTCTTCGATCTCGTTGGCGTTCGCGTGCCTGCGGTTGCCGAGTACGCACAGGAGTCGCCGCTTGCCACCATGCTCGCGCGTGACGGAAAGAGCGTCACGACGATCGAGCACGTGCTCTCGGCGTTGCTCGCGATGGGCGTGAGCGACGTGGAGATCGCGCTCGACGGGCCCGAGGCGCCGATCCTCGACGGCAGCGCTCGCCCATACGCGGACGCGATCGCCGAGGTGGGCTTACGAGAATCGGCACAGGCACGCCCGGTCTTCGCGGTGGAACGCGCGGTGGAGTTGCGCGACGGCGATCGCGCGATCGTCGTGTTGCCGTCGGATTCGTTCCGCGTGCGCTTCATCGGCGACTTCGCAGCGCCGATCGGCACGCACTACATCGACGTCGCAATCGATCCGCAGGTGTATCGCACGGAGATCGCCTCGGCGCGCACCTTCGCGTTTCTTCGCGACGTCGAGGCGATGCGCGCGGCTGGGCTCGCGCGCGGTGGAAGTTTGGATAACGCGCTCGTCTTCGACGAAGACGGGCCGATGCAACCGCTGCAATGGCCAAACGAGGTCGTGCGGCACAAAGTGCTCGATCTGATCGGCGATTTCGCATTGCTCGGGGCCTACCCGCGGTGCGAGGTGATCGCGATCAAGAGCGGGCACGCGCTGCATACGCGCATCGCGCGTGAATTGAGGAACCGTGGCTGAACTTGACATCCGGCAGATCATGGAGATCTTGCCGCACCGCTACCCGCTGCTCTTGGTCGATCGCATCGTGGAGCTCGAACCCGGCGTTCGCGCGCTCGGCTACAAGAACATCACTTTTAATGAACCGGTATTCACGGGACATTTTCCCGGCAATCCGCTTTTCCCGGGTGTGTACATGATCGAGGCGATGGCGCAGCTCGGCGGCGCGGTCGTGCTGGAACCCGGCGAATTCTCGCGCAAGACGCCGTACCTCGCCGGCATCGACAAGGCGAAGTTTCGCCGCCCCGTCGTTCCGGGAGATCGCCTGATGATGGAGGTGCGCCTGGTCAAGCACAAGCGCAACATCGGCTGGGTGGTTGCCGAAGCCAAGGTGGAGGGACAACTGGCCTGCTCTGCCGAGCTGATGTTCTCGATTGCGGCCGACCCTCGCAGCTTCATGCTCGACGCCACGGTGTTGCACGCATAGCCATGATCCATTCAACCGCAATAGTTCATCCGAATGCGAAGATTGCGCGCGGGGTTGAGATTGGGCCGTACTGTTTGGTCGGTGAGAACGTCTCGATCGGTACCGGGACGGTCCTGCAGTCACACGTCGTCGTCAACGGCTGGACCGAGATCGGCCAAGACTGTCAAATCTTTCCGTTCGCCACGATTGGCGCATCGTCGCAGGATCGCAAGTACAAGGGCGAGCGCGCCCTTACGAAGATCGGCAATCGCACGACCCTGCGCGAATACGTCTCGATTCAGCGCGCGACCGGAGAGGACGAACTTACCGCCGTCGGTGACGACTGCCTTCTGCTTGCCTACACGCACGTTGCCCACAACTGCATCCTGGGTAACTACGTGACGATGAGCAACTTGGCGCAGCTCGCGGGCCACGTGATCGTGGAAGATTTCGTGACGATCGGCGGACAAGCGGGCGTCCATCAGTTTACCCGCATCGGGCGCTACGCGATGATCGGCGGTGCGAGCAAGATCACCAAAGACGTGCCGCCGTTCTTCCTGTTCGAAGGCAATCCGGCTGAGCCGTACGGGCTGAACTCGGTCGGCCTGCGCCGCGCCGGTTTCACCGTGGACGAGCGCAACGAGATCAAGAAGTTCTACAAAATTCTCTACAACCCAAAGAATAACGTCACGCAAGCGATCGAGGCGATGAAGGCCGAGGCGATGAGTGAACCCGGACGCGAGATCATCGCATTTCTCGAAGCTCCCTCACAACGAGGCATTCTGAAATAATGCTCCGGCATGCGCTATTTTCTATCGACGGGTGAAGCCTCAGGCGAACTGAACGCGGTGCTCTTGGCGCGCGCGATTCGCGCGTACGACCCGCAGGCCACGTTCGAGGGTATCGGCGCGGAGCGCATGCGCGCCGAAAACATCGCGCTCTTTCGCGATCATACCGGTTGGGCCAGCATGGGGCCGCTCGCGGCGATACCGCGCGTACCCAAGCTGCTCGCGACGATGTGGCAAACGGCCGCGCATATTGCACGCACCAAACCCGATCTCGTGGTGCTCGTCGATTTCGGCGCGTTTAACGTGCGCTTGGCGAAGACCCTGCGCTATCGCCTGCGGTACGGCGGCCCGGTGATGGACCTCTTTCCGCCCGCAACGTGGCTCGACAACGAAAACGTGGCGCGCGCCGTCGCGGGAACGACCGTTCCCGTGACCGCGTTCTCGCATCAGTACGAGTTTTACAAATCGCTCGAATTGCCGATCATGTTCTTCGGCCATCCGCTTACCTCGCAGTACGCGCAGCGTGCCGCGCGCGCCGCACCGCCCGCCAACGGCGGCACGATCGCCCTACTGCCCGGCAGCCGCGGCGGCGAATTGGCGTATCACGTCCGCCCCCTTGTCGGTGCCTACCGGTTGCTGAAGGCGCATCGGCCGAACTTACGCGGCGTTTTCGGTGCGGCCAATGCCGATGGCGAGCGCACGCTCGAACGCGCGATTCGTCGCGCGCAGCTACGCGACGTTACCATCGTGCGCGGTGTTGCGGCGGCGGTGGCCGAGGCCGACGCGGCGTTCGTCGCCTCGGGTACGGCCGTGCTCGAGACGACGCTAATGGGCGTCCCCGCAATCTCGCTCTACGTCATTGCGCCTATCCTCGTAGCGCATGCGCGCCGCGTCTATTCGGGACGTTTCATCACGTTGCCGAATTTGGTGCTCGGACGCGAGTTGGTGCCGGAATTCTTGCAGAAGGACGCCACGCCCGAGCGCTTGGCCGAAGCGATGGAGACGCTGTTGCGCGATCCCGCGGTGCAGACCGCCTCGTTCGGCGAGATGCGCGCGCGCCTCGGGCCGGAACACGCGCTCGATCACTGCGGAAAATTTGCGGTCGCACTCGCACAAGCGGGAGCCCGATGACGCGACTCTATCACACCTCGGACCTGCACGACCACCGCGGCTTCGCCGCGCGCGTGAGGGCGCTGCGCGAGGAACGCCCGGGAACCTACTTCGATTGCGGCGACTCGCTGCGCGGCAGCCAGACCGTCTATCATCGCGACGAGCCGATCGCGCAGGAGCTCGATGCCGCGGGTTGTGCAGCGCAAGCGATCGGCAATCGCGAGTTCCACTATCTCTTCAGCTTGCTGCGCGCACGTGCGGCGAAAATGCGTCACCCGCTCGTCTGCACCAACCTTCTCGATACAAAAGGGCGTGAGCTCCCCTTCGTGCCTTCGCTCGTGCTCGACGAGCAAGGGGTGCGCGTCCACGTGCTTGGGCTCCTGATCATGCAATATCCGGTCGGTAGCCCGTACGAACGCCTCTTCGGGTGGCGCTTTCTCGATCCGTGGGATGCGATTGCACCCTATGCCGCGACCGTTCCCGCGGGCGAGATGCTGCTCGTGCTCTCGCATGTAGGGCTGTCACTCGATCGCAAGCTCGCCGAACGCGTGCCGCGCATCGACGTGATTTTAGGCGGACACAGCCACGACACGCTCTTTACGCCCGAGTACGTGAATGGCGTGCCGATCGTTCACGCGGGACCCTACGGTCAGTACGTTTCGCGCACCGAGCTTGCCTACGACGCCGCGCGCAAACGCTTCGCGATCGACGATTTTGCTCTCGTGCCGCTGCTTGGGGCGCCGTAGATGCCGCATATACTCGTCGTAAGCAACGGTAACGGTGAGGCTGCGATCGCCGATCGTATAGCGGCGGAAGTACACGCGCTCGTACCCGCCGTGCAGATCGATCACCTGGCGCTCGTCGGCGAACATGTGCCGGCGGCGATGCACGAGGTCGGGCCGCGGCGGACGATGCCGAGCGGCGGACTGATCGCGATGGGGCAGGTGCGAAACATCTCGCGCGATTTGCGCGCGGGATTGATCGGGCTCACGCTCGCGCAGCGGGCGTACCTGGTGAGCGCGCGTGGACGTTACGACGTAGTGGTGGCCGTGGGCGACGTTTTCGCGCTGATCATGGCGCTCGCGGCGCACGCGCCAACGACTTACGTGGGTACGGCCAAGAGCGTGCGCGTGGCGCCGTACGGTGCGTTCGAACGGCGCATGCTGCGGCGCGCGCGCAACGTCTTCGTGCGCGACGAGGCGACCGCGCAGCGCCTGCGCGAACAGGGAGTCGATGCAAGCGCGCCCGGCAACGTGATCGTCGATCTCTTTGCCGCGCCGGACGATCCGCACGCGGACCATGCCGTGCGCGGCTTCGCGCCCGCGATTGCGGTGCTCCCGGGCAGTCGCGCAATGGCCTACGACGACGCGCGCTTTCTGCTCGACGTCGTGCGCCGCTGTGCACGCGATCATCCCAAACTCGGCGCGATCCTCTCGATTGCGCCGATGCTCGATCCGCAAACGTACGAACGCGTGTTGCGTGACGACGGATGGGACGTTCGCGCCGGCGCCGACCCGCGCATGTCGTTCGTCGCGCTTGCCGAGGGACGCGAAATCGTGCGGGCATGGCGCGGTGCTCTCGGTCCCTTGCTTGCGCGCGCGCAGGTGGTGATCGGCCAGGCCGGAACCGCAAACGAAGCCGCCGCCGCAGCCGGCGTTCCGGTGATGGCGTTCGAACGCGGTAAGGACCGCAAGACCGCGTGGTATCGCATGCGTCAAGTCGGCTTGCTTGGCGACGCGCTCATGATCGCGCCGGGAGATCCCGCGCGCGCATGTGCTGCGCTTAGCGCGCTGCTCGACGATGCGCCGCGACGCGTTGCGATGGGCACGGCCGGGAAAGAGCGGATGGGCCCGCCGGGCGGCGCGCTAGCGATCGCGCATAGCATCGCGGAGGCGCTCGCATGATCGAACGCTTGCGCGTTCTTGTGCCGGCCGGGTTCGCGATGACGATGGCGAGCGTGCCGCTATTTCCTGGATTCATCACCTTGACGGCGGTTGCGTTTCCGGGCGTTTCGGTGGTGCCGTTGCCGATCGCGCTTGCAGTGCTCGCCGCGATGGGGCTGCTTGGCATCTATGCCGTGGTCATGCTGATCGCTCTACCGCGCGAGGCGCAACCGCTCACGCGTCCGATCCTGATATGGTGGCTTGCCGGGTGCGTTGCAACGGCACTCGGGTTCGACCCCCGCGACGGAGCGATCTTTCTAGGCGTCCTTGGACTTGGCATTCTGTGGCACATATCGGTGATGCGCATGTATGCATGGCGGCACGCCGCGCGCGCGATTTGGTGGAGTTATGCGATCTCGGGCGTTGTCGCGTGCGTGCTTGCGATCGGTATGGCGCTCACGCACATCCCTGCGGCGCAGTACACGATTCAGCACGGGCGAGCCGTCGGCACGTTCGTGTTGCCGGGCGAACTGGCGGGGTATCTGCTCTTCTTTGTGCCGATCGCATACGCGCTCGCGCGGGTCGCGCGCATCGGCGCGTTGCGCCTGCTCGGGTGGATCGGCGCTATCGTGGGCGTCTGTGCGATGGCGCTCACCTTCTCGCGCACCGGATGGGTGGGGCTTGCGACCGTCTTTGCGGCGTTCGTCCTCTTTAACGCGCGTAGCCGTCGTCGGGGGCTGGTCGTGGGAGGCGCGATCGTCCTTGCCGCGCTCGTGCTCGTGATCGCCCTCTTCAACGAGCATCACAACCCGAGCGAGAACTACACGCGCATCTCCATCTGGCAGGCGGCCCTCGGGTCGTTCGAACGCTTCCCGCTCACGGGCGTGGGGCTGTTCGGATTCTCGCACATCTATCCGGCGTTGCGTCTGCCCGACGGCGACGCGACGGCATTTCACGCGCACTCGATGTATTTCACGTTTTTAGTCGAGGGCGGGATCGTGGGGCTCGCAGCCTTCGCCTGGATGCTCGCGAGCTTCGCGCGCGAGTTTCGGCATCGTCTGACGCACGCCGATCCGCCGGCGCGGTTCTTTGCCACCGCGATCGCGGCGGGACTTACCGGTGCGCTCGTGCAAGGGCTCATCGATACCGTGAGCGTCGTGATTTTCGGCCTGCTGCTACCCATGCTGGCGCTTGCGCTCGTCGCCGCGCGTGCCGGCACCGGCGACGCATGATCCGTGCGACCTATGCGCTCGCCGCGCTGCTGATCTTGGCCGCCTGCAATCCCAAGGCGCCGGTGGCGCCGTCCGGATCGCCCGGGGCGCAGGCAACGCCGTCGTCGCCGCCCCTCTCGCTCACGATCACGGGCAAAGGTACCGCGCAGCAACCGGTGCGGATCGTGCAAACGCGCAAGGACAACCGCCGTCAATACGAACTGATCGCTCGCTCATACGAAAGCACCGGGGCCGTCGGAACGACGCGTGCCCGGTTCCAGCAGGTGCAGGTCTCGTTTTACGCCCTGGATGGGTCGAGCCTCATGGCCTCCGCGCCGAAAGCGATCATCGACCAGGCGGCGAACACCATCGAGCTGCGGGGTGGCGTGCGCGCGCACAGCTCCTCCGGCGCGACCCTTGCGTGCGACCAGCTGGTGTACAACCGTGCAACCGAGATGCTGCACGGCAGGGGCCACGTTGTGATTACCGATCCGGGCGGATTCTCGGGAACGGGCAGTAGTTTTGATTCGAATGTTTCACTGACGACGATGAGCATGCAATGAGCACAATCACGACCGAGCGCACGATCAAGATTCGCGGGCTCGTCAAGAGCTACGGAGAGCGAACCGTCGTCAACGGCGTGAGCGCCGAGGTCCACCAAGGCGAGGTCGTGGGGCTCCTGGGCCCAAACGGCGCGGGCAAGACGACCACGTTCTACATGGTGGTCGGTCTCGTGAAGCCCGATAGCGGTAACGTGGTCCTCGAAGGCCCCGGTGGAGAGATCGATCTTGCGACCCGGCCGATGTTCGAGCGCGCGCGCAACGGCATCGGTTACCTGGCGCAAGAAAATTCGATCTTCCGCAAGCTTTCCGTGGGCGATAACATTCGCTTGATCTGGGAGCAAAACGGCGTCCCGCGCGCCGAGCAAGAGCGTCGCCTTCCCGTTCTGCTCGAGGAGTTCGGCTTGCGCGCCTTTATCGATGCGCGTGGCGACTCGCTCTCGGGCGGCGAGCGCCGGCGCGTCGAGATTGCGCGCGCGATCGCAACCGAGCCCGCCTTTCTGCTGCTCGATGAGCCGTTCACCGGCATCGATCCGATCGCGGTTGCCGACATCCAAGCGATGATTCGCCAACTGCGCGATCGCGGACTCGGCATCTTGATTACCGATCACCAAGTGCGCGAGACGCTCGCGATCGTCGATCGCGCCTACATCATGAACAACGGCCGTATCGAGGTTTCCGGAAGCGCGCAAGAGGTGCTGGATTCGCCCATCGCGCGCACGTTTTACCTCGGCGAGGGATTCCGGCTCTAGTGACGCTCAGACAATGGGCGCGCTGCTACCTGAGGCTCGAGATTCTCGACCGGTACATGCTGACGGAACTTGCCGGTCCGTTCGGCTTCGGCCTCGCGGCGTTTACGTTGATCTTCGCGGCGACCTCGCTGCTCAACCTCGGACGCCTGGTCTCAACCGAGCATGTGCCGCTTTGGACCGCAATCGAGATCTTCTTCTGGCAATTGCCGGCCGAGATGGGCCTCGTGCTGCCGATGGCGCTCCTGCTCGGTACCTTGCTTGCCATTCAGCGGCTCTCCGGCGAGAGCGAAATCACCGCGATGAAGGCGGGCGGCATCGGCTTCATGCGCATCACGGCGCCGCTCCTGGCCGCGGGTTTTGTGATGTCGCTCGTGACGTTCGTGGTGCAGGAGTACGTGGCGCCCTTCGCCGCCGATCAGATTACGCAGATTCAAGACACCGTAATCACGCACATGAGCGCGTTCAATCGCGATCTCACCGTCTCGGCGCCGCTTCCGGGCGGCGGGCGTCAGGTGACGTTTGCAACGGCCTATGAGGCGCACTCGCAAGCGCTCTTGCACGTGACGCTGATTCAGTATGACAAGAGCAACAACGCGCAACAGATCATCTTTGCGGACCGCGCCGATTTTGCCGCCGCCGAATGGACGCTAGAGAACGCAAGCATCTATCGTTTCAACTCCGATGGCACGGTGATCGCCGAGCCGCACGTCGCAACGCAGCAGATCGCGTTAGGCGAAGATCCGAGCGACATCGTGCGTCGCCTCAAACACAACGATCCCGAAAATATGAGCCGTGCCGAGATTCGCCAGATCGTGGCGACCGGCCAGCTCACCTCGACCGAGTACGACAAGTACGTTACGACGTATCAAGAGAAGCTCGCGCAACCTTTCGCGTGCTTCGTGTTCGTGCTGATCGCGATTCCGTTCGGCATGCGCGCGGCGCGTAGCGGCGGCGGCACCGGCGTGGGCTTTGGCCTAGCGGTGCTGATCGTGTTCGTGTACTACATCGTGCTCACGTTCTTCTCGTACATATCCGAGGCATTCGTCATCCTTGCCCCAATTTGGGCATGGACGCCGAACTTCGTATTCACCATTTTCGGACTCGTGCGGCTACGCCGTGCGGCGGCGGTGTAATGCATGTGGGTTGATATCATCCGCGGGAGCGGCACGATTCTCATCATCATGGTGGTCGCGGGCGCAATCGCCTACGTCGGGGATCGCGTGGGGCATCAAGTCGGGCGCAAGCGGCTCACGCTCTTTGGCATCCGTCCGCGCTACACATCGACGATCGTTGCCATCGGCACCGGTATGCTGATCGCATTCTCGGTGACGCTCGTGGCGATTCTTGCCTCGCAACAGGTGAAGACCGCGTTCTTCAAGTTGAACGCTCTGAACTCCGAGATCGCGCAATTGCAGAGTCGCGAGCACGACCTCGAGAGTAAGGTGACCACGGGGCAACTGGTGGTGCGCGTGAACTCGTTGATGGTGCCGTTCTACGGCGTGATCCCGAAGAGCGAGCCCGTCGATAAGCGCATGCAGGTCGTCAAAACGTTCTACGACGACGCGGTGACCTACATCAACTCGACCTACACGCGTCAGGGGTTGAAAAGATACGTCTCCGACCCCAGCATTGAGAAGAAGCTCAAAGAAAATTTCACGTCGCCGGCGATGACGCTCGCGTTGATGCAGAGCGATCTCTTGCTCGTGGCGACCGCCGACCAAAACCTCTATCGCAACGATCCGATCCACTTCGAGCTCAACGTGATCCAAGACATGCGCCGCTTCGCGAAGGGCGGCGTGATCGCATCGCTCGTGATTCCGGCGGGCTCGAGCGCGAACGTGAACCTGGCGGTGAACGAGTTGCAGAACATCGTTGCGAACATCGCGTTCAACGACTGGAAACTCCCGTCGTTCCTTGCCAACAACGTACAGGTGGCGTCGGTCTATCCCGATGCCGCAACGATGACCTCGATGCTGGCGAAGGGGACGGGCAAATTCGTGATGACCGCGTATGCGGAAAAAGACATCTATCCGCACACCGGCGGCGTGCCGATCGTCGTGACGATGACGCAGGACAAGTGACGCACGCGGTGCTCGGCATCGACCCCGGCACCCGCAAAGCCGGGTACGCGGTGGTGCTTCCCGACGGCAGCGTGGTGGCACGAGGTATCACCGAACTCGAAGGCCTCGCCGGGTGCGTCCAAACGCTCGCGCGCGACCATGCGCTGCGTGCGATCGCGATGGGGGCAGGTACCAACGCGGCCGGTATCACCGCGCTGCTGGCCCCGCTCGGCCTGCCCGTGGTGGCCGTGGACGAGCGCGAAACGACGCTCCGGGCCCGCGGGCTCTACTTTGCCGACCATCCGCCGCGCGGGTGGCGTCGGCTCGTGCCGCTCGGCATGCAGTTGCCGCCCCGCCCCATCGACGACTACGCCGCGGTGCTGATCGCCCGCCGCTTTTTTGCCGACGAGGGCAACGGCGCCGCGCCGCGTAACTGAAACGTCCGCCCGATTTTGACGATAGTACAAGTCTCCGGCAGAGATGGGTGGGGAGCCGGATGACGGAGGGGACATGCGTCGCTCGCAGAGCATGCTCGCGATCGGAGCACTGGCGGCAGTGCTCTGGCCGGCTGCTGCGTTTGCGGCGTTCCCGGTGCCCGATGCGGCGATCACCCCACAGGCCTTCGGCCGAGCGATCTTCGCACGGCTCTTCGGTGAAACCGGCGACCGATTGGCCGCGCGCTACGCGGCGGTGGGAGAAGAGTTGGCCGAATCGCCGCTGCGCGACCACGTTCTCGTGGTGCCTTCGCCCGCACCCGCGCTGATCGCACGCGAACCCGTCGTCTCGCTCGCGGCGCTCGCCGCTCGCTACGACGATGCGCCGCTGCTTGCGTCGGCTGCGGTGATCTCGCCGCGCGTGTCGATCGCAACCCCCGGCGCGCCGCCGGCGCCGGTCGCGCTCTATCAGGGCGTCGCTCCCGCTCCCGCCCCGGCGCCTTCGTTACGCCGGTTCGATCTGACGACCGGCTCGTCGTACACGGCGCAAGCGCCGTCGGATTTGGTGTCGTTCTCTCCGGTCATGATCCCGTCGCTCTCGTTCGATGCCGGCGCGAGCGGGCCGGATGCAACCGCAACGCTCGCACAGACGCAAGCCGACGTGGCGGTGCCGATGCGGGTTGGACGCGTACGCTTTGAAACACACGCGGAGGCCGCGCAGGCGCAATCGTCGCAGCTTGCGCTCGCCGATCGCGCCGTCGGCGCGGGCGCCACGTTCGACGTGCGTGCGGGCGCGCGCAATCTCGGCGTCGATCTTTCGAGCCGCTACGAGCATCTGACGCTGCAAACACCGCAGTTCAACGGTGCGAGCTTCGATCAGAACACGCAGATCGGCATCGCCGGAACGAACGTGCCGGTCTTCGTGCCGGCCTACGCGGACATCAGCAAACAGACCTTATCGGCGGGCGTTGCGGTGCCGATCACGCGGCGTCTCACCGCGAGCGTGCAATACGATTCACAACATTTGCTCGGTGGCTACGGCTCGCCCGGTTTGAACAATCTCGACGCGCACAATGACGTCTATGGCGCAAGCGTCGTCTTTACGCTGCCAAAGAGTTCGAGCCAGCTCGCGCTGACCGCGAAGCAGTACCGCTACCAAGACAACCTCTCGCCTTCGACGTACACGCAGACCAGCGCGAACGTCGATTTCACCGTCAAGTTCTAGCGCCGATCGCGTGAACGCCGTGCAGCGCCTTCCAGTCTGGATCGCCGCCGTGGTCGCCGTGTGCGCACTTGCGGCGCTGGGTACAATCCAAATTGCCTCCGACGCACTCTTTGCCGGCGCGGCGGCGCCGGGAACACTGCCGAAGCATATCCCGATGCCCTTCGGCCTGAGCGTTTACCGGTTCCTCGACCGCATTGCGCCGGCCGAGTACGTGGAGGACACGCTCGGCAACGCCGCGCTTGCGCGTGGCGATATCGCGGCCGCGCAACGCCATGCCGTGCGTATGCCGCCGAATGCGCGTCGCAACGACCTGCTCGGACGCATCGCGCTTGCCCGCGGCCAAACCCTGCTCGCGCAAGAGTACTTCTTCGTGGCTCCCGACGTGGAGGCGATGCAGCACCAAATCTCTCTGCTTCTGCGGAGCGATCCGCGCAGCGGATACGCGCTCGAAAAGCGCTTCGTTGCTCGTTTGCAGAGCTTGGGCACGCACCCTGATGCCGTCGCCGACGGGTACTGGAGGGAGGGCGTGCTTGCGGCAAGTCTCCACGAGAGCAGGACGTCGTTGCGCGCGTATCAACGCGCGGTGCGTCTGGCACCGCTGAACATGACGTACATCCTCGCGGCGGCCAATCAAGCCTATGTGATGCACGACGACGCCGTTGCCGAGCCGCTCTACCGGCAAGGCTTGAGCGTGAACCCGCGGAGCGCCGACGTGGTCGCCGGTCTGGGGATTATGGCGCTGCACCGCGGCGACCGGGCCGCGGCACTGCGGTACGCGGCGCGCGCGCGTGCGCTCGACCCGCGCTCGGGCATGCTGCGCGATCTGATTGACGAGTTGCGATGAGGATCGCAATCGACGCGCAGCTTGCGCAGGGCACGGCGACGGGCATCGGCGAGTACGTGAGCGGCCTCGTGGCGGCGCTGCGGGCGCGCGGTCTCGAGATCGTAACGCTGGAGGAGCGCAAACTCGATCCGTGGCGTTTCGACCGGCGCGTGTTTTGGGATCAGGTACTGCTACCGCAGCGCGCGCGGCAATCGCATGCCGATTTGTTGCACTGTGCGTCGGGAACGATGCCGCTCTCGCTGCCGATGCCGGTGGTGGTGACGGTGCATGATGTCGCGTGGCTGCGCGTGCAGCAACACACGCGCCCGTACGCGCGATACTATTTCGGAAATTTTTCGATCGAACGCTACAAACACGCGGCCGCGATCGCGGTGGATTCGGAGTTTTCACGGCGCGAGTTGCTCGATGTCGTGCCCGACCTCGATGCGTCGCGCGTGCGGGTGGTGTATCCGGGCGTCTCCGGCGACGTGTGCGCCATCGCGCGTGCGCGCGAGGGCAACGCAATTCTCGTAGTGGGCACCGTGGAGCGCCGCAAAAATCTAGAGGCGATCGTTCGCATGCTGCCATTTCTACCCGATGCGCGCTTGATCTCGGTTGGACCGTACACCCCATACCGCGACGAGTGCGAACATTTAGCGCAGGCGCTCGAGGTGTCCGATCGCGTGGAGTTCCGCGGGTACGTCTCGCGCGATGAGCTGCTCGGGCTCTATGCGTCGTGTGCGGTGGTCGCGATGCCGTCGCGCTACGAAGGTTTTGGGTACGGCGCGGCGCAGGCGCTGTGCGCGGGCGCACCGGTGGTCGTTTCGGATCAATCGTCGTTGCCCGAGGTGGTAGGCGACGACGGCACCGTGGTTGCGATCGAGAGCATGCAGGGATGGCTCGATGCGCTCGGCGCCGCCCTGCGCGGCGCATGCGACGCGCGCGCCGCAGAGGTACGCGAGCGCGCGATCGCGCGCTTTGCATGGAGCAAGAGCGCGGCCGATATGGCCGCCACGTACGACCTCGCACTCGCAGCACGCGTGTAACGCGTCCTCGGCGCGCGCAGGCGGGGCACTACTCGTCGCGTGGAGCGCGAGCGCGGCTTCAGCCTGATCGAGGTGCTTGTTGCCGTGGCCATCACGGCGATGCTGCTGGCTGCGGGCGGCGTGTGGTTGCTCGGCATGCATCCGGGCGCGCTGCGTAACGCCGTCGACGACTTCGATACCGATCTCGATGCCGCGCGTGCACTTGCCGCGAGCAGCGGAAACGGGGCCACGCTCGTATTCTTGCCGCGTGGCGCAGCCGCTGGATTCGAGCTTCGGGTGTACAGCGGGCGGCCCACGGCGGCGGGCGCCGTGCATGCAAGCACGGTCATGCGCGTGCAGAGCACCGTGAGCGTGCGCGAATCGACGCTCGGCGCGCCGCCGTTCGCGCTCTTCTTGAGCAGCTCGGGCGCGCCGAGCGGTGTGGCCGCATATCCGCAGATGGGCGCAAATGGCGCGGTGCAGTTTCCGCCGATCGCAACGCAGCCGCCATGTCCCGCAAGCGGTGCGTTTGTGCTGACGTTCGCAAACGCACAACACGTAACGCAAACACGCACGTTGCTCTGCGATGTTGTGGTCGTCGCAAGCGCACAGCCGCAAGCAACCCCAACGCCAAACACACCGCGCCTCTCGCCTGCGCGTGCCGTAGCGCATTGGACGACCGATGCATACCCGTTGCAATTTACGGCGGCAGAGTACGGCTACACGCACTGGTTCGCATCGGACACGGGTGCGACGTGCGCGACGCTCGATTCCGACACGGGCGGCGCGCCCGCCGTCTTCGCATCGCCATGGCCGTATCGTAGCCCGCCGCCGAGCGAACCGGCCTTCCCGGCACCGCCCGATGCACCGTACACCTATCCCGATAGCAGCGTTCCCGACGATCCGCCCGCGCGCTTTGCGTTGCAACCCGTTGCCGGTAATGGCGGCATGTGCACGCTGCAGATCGCCGATGCGTACGGGCAAACCGCAAACGCACAGATTCAAGTGATGGGCGATCTCTCGGCGCGTCCGCGCTCGCTCACCTTCGCGTCGCCGCGTGCGCCCGCGCAGCGCGTGACGTTGAGCAAGACGTGGGATAACGAACCGATTGCGTACGCATATGGAGGGACGTGCGCGGCGATCGTTGCGGTCACTGCCGCCGGCGCGACGACGCCGGCGAGCCCGTCGGCAATGCCCGCAACCGCGAGCATCGTTGTATCGCCTGCGTCCGCAGGAAACTGCGAGATGGAGTTTAGCGATCAATACCACGAGCCGTGGGTGCGCATCCCCGTTACGGTGCAGAGCGGTGCGTTTAAGACCTGGCCTGCGCATCTCGTCTTGGGTGCAGGCGGCGCGCCGGTTGCGGCCGCAGCGTCGGGAGCCTATCTCGCCATGACCCCGCAAGCGCGCATCGCACAGATGCTCAATGCAATCATGGGTGGCGAAACAGCCCTTGCCGGAGGGTACACGGGTCCGTGTTACGCACTCGCTCAGAATACGAGCGGCGGCCCGGATACCACCGACCCGAACATCGCGTCGTATCTTACGAAGCTGAATATCCAGATCGACACGAGCGGCTGCGAACTCAACGCGACGGGCACTGCACCCTACGGTGAGTCATCGCCCGGCGTCGGCACGCCAACCAGCGTGATGATCGCCTACGAACCCAGCGGGCAACCAGGGAGCTATAGGTACACGTTGCCGAATGGTGCGTGTATTGTGCCCGGCTCCTGGTATCCGAATCAAGGTTATAACCAAGTGCAAGCCTTACTTTCCGCGACCGGTACAACAGCGGGTTCCTGCACGGTAGATTTCAGCGACGGCACCTCGACGCAAACGCCTGCACCGGATGCGGGGCAAGTGGCAGTAAACGTGCAGCCGATTTGCGCCTCTGGAGAGATCCTCGCGGTTAACCAGTCATGCTATATTGCGCCGCCATCGCCACCGGCTGGCATGACCGGAGCGTGCGGAGGCACGATACCTGGTCCTTGGACACTCAGCGGCGCCCCGATCTTTAGCTCGTCTGGCGTTGCAAACATCAACCCAAGCTCCATGACGCTGGTAAGCGAATCGACAAGCACCTACTCCGTCACGCTGCACTGGTCGTGGCTCTACGGGACCTGGGACGCTTTCGCCCAGGCTTGTATCGCGCATGACTACAAATACAATCAGACCTTTTCGTTTAACTAATTACGCATCGAAGGAGTCAAAAAATACGGAGCAGGTCCGTCTATCGCTAGGCGGCCTACTCTTTCGATGCGAAGTAGAAGCCAAGCGCCGTGCCGACGATCCCGAAGAGCGGCTCCCGCATTGAGCATCGCTCTACGAGGCGTCGGCTCGTTGACTGGCGCTATATGCGCTCGCAATCGTCTTCATCGTCAAGAATAGCCGCGGTTGTCCCGTAACGGAGATGATGCCGATATCGCTGAAGCCGAACTTTTCTACGTAGTACCTCATCGCGTTCTCATCGATCGGATCGGTGATCATCGCAACCGAAGCCGCGGACTGCGCGAGCAGCAGCGACAGCTCAAGCGCGTTGCGAACGAGCGTCTTGCCAAGTCCTTTACCGGCGAGATCGCTGCGAACCCCAAGCTGCGCGAGAAGGATCATCGGCACTCGGTTGAGGCCTTTGACGCCGAGCTTGCGCGCGACGTTTGATGGTAGCTCCTCATCGCGATATTCGTGCGTAGCAAGCGTGTAGTAGCCGAGGACCTCCGCCGAGCGTTGCGGATCAGTTGGGACGGCTACGCGCGTTGCGGCTAAAAATCGTGCGCCGCGTGAAATGGCAGCGTTGTGTAGGAACTCGTCAACGCTCGGCGTGCCGCACGAAAAAGCCGCTCGATCATGCGAATCATCGAGCGGCAGAATACGAATGTCCAAGAGCTAGTGAACCACCCGGAACTGCTCCGATGGAGGCTGCGCAAAGAGTTCGATCAGGGCTTGGCTCGGCTCGGGCGGATTGAGCAGAAACGCATAGAAGCGTTCGCGATCTTCGGCCCGCAACTCGGTCTCTTCGAGTTCGCGCATCATCGCGGCGGCTCGCTCTTCGGCGCACTTCAAGATAAAAGCCGAGAGATCGCCGTGACTGTCGATATTGGCCGCTTCTTGCAACATCCGCTTGACCTTCACGGTCGTGCGCATATTGATCCGATCAGGCTCGTTGTCGCGCTGGCTATCGCGATCTTTAAGCCGGTACATATTGCTGTGCTCGATTCTCTACCTAGACGTTCGTATCTAAGCTACACGCTATTGTACGTACGGCGTACGCACATGTCAACTCCAGGCTAAGCAAGAGGGGGCCGCCCGTTTCCAGGCGACCCCCTCGTTCATGCCCTCCCCTTCGGGCGATGTGTCACGGATAGGCAAGCGTCCTACGGCCAGTTCGGGTGATTCGGGTCGGTGTAGGACCGCGGATCGATCGGGAACTCCGCAAGGCCACGAATCGGCGAGTTTGGCGAGCCGTTGTATTCGTAGGGAAGAAACTGCCCGCCGAACCACAGCGTCCGCAGATCGGTCGCGTTTGCGTTTTGCGAGAAAGTCGTAGCGTTGATATAGCTTGCGCAGGACGTGCCACCCGATTCCGCCGCGCTGGCAGATGACATCAGGAAGTATTGACTTCCAGCGGGCGCAACCTGAGCCCAGGCATTGTTCGCTCGCACGTTTTCCAGCAACCATTCGTCCACGCTCCCTCCGGCGAGGCCGTTCTGGGCGCGTTCGTACTGCCACGCGATCAGGCACGGCATCTCGGTCGTGGCATCCAGCGTGGCGAGTCGATAGTCGCCGTTCGTTTCCCAAGCCGGGGCCGTGTAGCCCGCAGGGACGGACGGCAGCGTCGGCGCGACGAGCGTCTGATTGCCGCCCGTGAGCGTCACGTTGTCATGCACCGTGGCCTGTACGGGCGTTCCCGTTACGGGCGAAGGCGTCGGACACGGATTCGCGCCGCAGTTCCCCGGAGGCGTCGTATAGCCGGGCGGCACCGTCGCGACGGCATCGGCGCCGATGACGAGCAGGTAGTGGCCGTTCGGCACGCTGCCGAGGGTGAAGGTGCCGTTCGGCGCGGTGGTCACTTGCGGCGAGGGCAGCGGCGTCGGGCATCCATCCCCTTCGGGGGTGATGGTCGCAGGCGCGGGCGTTGCGCCGCAGGGTCCCCAGGGCATGAGCTTCACGCTCACCCCACCCATCGGGTTTCCCGTGCCGTCATTCACCACGGTTCCCGAGGCATTGGTCGTTGGCGACCCCGGCGTCGGCGCGTTGATCGGCGTTGAGGTCGGCGAGGGGTTGGTGCTCGGGATGCCGCCACCGGATCCGCCGCCGCCACCGCAGGCAGCGAGTGCGGCAACCAGGCCGAGAGCTAGCGATAGACGAGAAGCGGCGTGGCGCACGAAGAAACCTCGATGCGGAAATAGGCGGATCGTGATGCCCACTTCGTCATGAGCCGTACTACACCGCCCGGGAGTCGGTGTGCGGTGTTCGCCTTCAGCTCGATGCTTTACGAAGCCATCGTGCGAGTGTCGATTCGTCGATCGCACCTGCCGCAGCGCGCTCGACGATCGCGATTGCCTCAATAGGATTTACGTGCGATGCTTGGCCGTGGTCGAGCAGAAAGAGGCGCGCAACGACCCATGCGGTTCGCTTATTCCCGTCCACGAACGGGTGGTTCCGAAGGATGCCCCACGCATAGGAAGCCGCAAGGTCGGCCGCGTCGATCCTAGCATCGTAGTGCGCTCGCCGCTCGGGTTGCGCCAACGCCGAACCTAGCCCGTCCATGTCGCGAATACCATCAGATCCTCCGTGCTCGGCCTGCCGTTCGTGGATGGCGAGCACGACGTTCAGCGCAATCCAACGCCAACCGGTCTGACTCACTTCGCAAGCGCGCGAAGAAACGCTCGACGCAAGCAAAAAGGTCCGCTCCAGGCGAACCCTCGTTCGGACGAGAAGCGGCGTGGCGCACGAAGAAACCTCGGGCAGTCGCCGTTGCCTAGTACACCGGGGAGCCGGGCGCGCCCGGGGCGACGGAGCCGTCGTCAGGAGCGAAGATCAGACGCAGCGGATAGCTGGATCCCGCTTCGGGCATGGTGACGATCGTAACGCGCACGAAGCCTTTGGCCGGCACGACGTATTGGCGAATCTTGTAGCGCGAGAATGCCGGCGTTTGATGCGACTGCACCAGTACGCCGTCGATGATATAGGTGCCGGTGGCGCGTCCACCGCGAGGATTTTCGTAGAGCGCGATCGCCTGCGGCGTGCTCATCGGGTTTTGCACCGTGACCACGAACGATTCGAGTACGCCGTAATCACCTGCAAGCGCATCGCCCGCAAGCGTGTTTGGCAAGGGAATCTGACCGATTGGCAACTCGAGATACGCGTCGTTCACGTTCCACTGCGTGGCGAAGTGAAATTCGGGAATCGTGTAGATGCCGCGCGCGTGGCGCACTGTGCTCGTGAGTAGCGCGCCGGTGGTGAGTGCGGCATTCGGATCGCTGGAAGCATTCTGCGCAACCAGACTCAGGTGAATCGCGGCGCCGTTGAGCACGCGCAGTTGCATCAGATTCGCCACGATCGACGCGGCGGGCAAGCGCTGCTGCGCGATCACCATGGTGGAGTCGCCCGGGATCTGCACCAAGCGTCCCTGGTTTTGCACCACGTCAACGAGAAATTTTTTGGTAGCGTCGTGACCGACTTCCATCTCGTTGTCGGTGGGTCCGCCGCGTCCGCTGATGTACTGCACGGTTGCGGGTTCGGGCGAGCGATTCTGTGCGACGAGCACGATCCGGCGATCGGGTTGACCCGGCGGGTTGTAGTGAAAGTAGAGAAAGCGCGAGGGCACGTCGTGGCGCAGATCGGCGGAGAAGAGCAAGCCATTGCGCGTGAGCTTTTCAGGGAAATCGCTCACCATCAAGATGTCGGGTGAGATGCGTGGCACCGCCACGTTTTCGATGGTCACGCGCGTGTTGCCGTTCACGCTGAAGTACTGCTCGCCCTGAATGAGCACCGGCACCTCGACGGTTTGCACCATGTCTTGCGCGAGCGGACGATCGACCGGAACGTCGCTGGACGATACCACCACTTGCGCGCCCGGCTCTATCTGCGCAGCGCGCAGGATAGCGCGATGCACGAGCGTGCGCACGTACTCTGCACTTGCGGGGTCGCCTGTGATGCGGAGCCGGAGTTCATCGGGCACGGTACCGGCGTTGTAGGCGACGCGAACGCCCACCGACGCCGAGACGCCGCGCGTATCGGTGATCGTGATCGTGGTGGCGCCCGGGGTCTTGCCATACACGGCGACGCTGCTCGTATCTTGGTCGGCGACGATCGTGACGAGCGTCGGATCGGCCGCGGTCGCGGTGAACGCGCCGAAGGCGCCGCCGACGTTCAAGGTCTGCGTGGTGCCGACGGGGACTTGCAGCGCCTGCGGCGAGAGCACGATCGGCGGCGGCGTGGGCGTGGGCGTGGGCGTGGGTGCCGCACCGCACGGCGTGGGTGTTACGACCGGCGTCGCGTTCGGCAACGGGCTCGGCGTGACCGTCGGCGGAACGCTTGGCAGCGGTGTCGGCGCGATGCTCGGGCACGGTATCACGGTTGGCGTTGCGACGGGCGCAGGAGTGAGAAGCTGCTGCGCGCCCGCGGAGGCGGCGCCCGCCGCGAGCATCGCAAATACCGCAACGAGCACCAACAAACGCGCCAGCACGTACCGCAGAACGAGACTCCTCTTATCGAAGGGGGTAAAGGCTTTAGGCGATTTTCGCCGCTTCGGCCGCCGTTACCGCCGACGCCAGCAGCGTCTTGTAGCCCACGCTCGGGAAGAGGACGGTTACCAAGTCTTTCTCGGTGCGTTCCACGGTGCCGGTACCGAACTTCGGATGCGTCACTACGTCGGTGATGCGAAACGGCCCGGTGGAGGCGCCGACGGCAACCGCAGGCATGTTCGGTACGCTCGTTTTTGCGGCGTGCAGGCAATTATCGCACGCGCCGCAGTTCGCGGTTTCGAAATCTTCACCGAAGTAGTTCAAGATGAAGCGACGGCGGCACGACGTGACTTCGGCGTACTGCAACATCATTGCGAGCTTCGATTGATCGTACGATTTTTTCGTTTCGTAGTTGGCGAGACTCAACACCAACTCCCGATTCTTGCGGGCCGCTTCGGTGGTTGCGTATGACGATTTGCCCCGCGCCTCAACGAAGCCCGATTTTTTCAGCAGGGCGAGAATTACTTTGAGTTTGGTAAGCGGAAGCTGCAGAATTTTGCGCAAGTCGGTCATCGATACGCCGTCTTCCTGATCGCCGAACACCTCGATCGTGCCGAAGACGCGCTGCACCTCTTCGATGTCGGGGTACTTACCCGTGAGGAAGTAGGTTTGCACGCGTGTGTCGCTCATGCGATAGATCAAGATGCAACGCGACTTCTCGCCGTCGCGGCCGGCGCGTCCGGCCTCTTGCGTGTAGGCCTCGATCGAGCCCGGCAGATCGTAGTGCACGACGAAGCGAATATTCGGTTTGTCGATGCCAAGGCCGAAGGCGTTGGTGGCGACGACCGCGCGAATCGTCTCGTTCATGAAGCACTCGTGCACGAGCGTGCGATCTTCCTTGTGCAGCTTTGAATGATAGACTGCGGTGGGAATATCCAACTGCTCGGTGAGGTACTTCTGCACCTCAAGCGCGTTTTTGATTGTAGCGGTGTAGATGATGCCGGTACCTTGCAGGGCATCGGCGCCGGTGAAAAGCTGCTGCACGATGCGCAGCTTGTCGGCCTCTTTGTCGGCTTTGCGCGCCTCGTACTGCAGGTTCGGGCGATCGAACCCTTTTACAACCGGCTTCACCTCGTCGATACCGAGTTGATGCAGAATATCTTCGCGAACCGCGGGGGTGGCAGTTGCGGTAAGCGCGAGCACCGTGGGGTGCTGCAAGCGTTTGATCACCGAGCCGAGCGCAAGATACGCGGGGCGGAAGTCGTGTCCCCATTGCGAGATGCAATGCGCTTCATCCACGACGAAGAGCGGCACCGTGATCGCCTGTAAGATGGCGAGGAAGGTTTGGTCTTCCAATTTTTCGGGCGTACTATAGACGATGCGCACTTGGCCCGCCGCGATGCGCTCGCGCGCGCGAAGCTCTTGCTCTTCGGAAAGCGTGGAGTTGAGCGCGACGACGTCGGTAATGCCGCGCTCCTTGAGCATGTCGAGCTGATCCTTCATGAGCGCGATCAGTGGCGAGACCACCACCGTGGTTCCGCCGAGGAGGAGGGCAGGCAACTGGTAGGTGAGGCTCTTGCCCGCGCCGGTCGCCAAAATGGCAAGCGTATCCTGACCCGCCATAACGCGCGTCACGACCTCTTCCTGCCCTGGGTAGAACTGCTCGAAGCCGAACTTCTCCCGCAGCGCACCACGCAAGTCTACGGCAGCCAAAGAAAACTCCTCGTACCGATGAGCATAACCCATCGGACCCGTCGCGTACATGAGTAAACCGCTTAGCTTTTGTACCCGGCGGCAGGCGCCTCCAAACGGCCCCCCCGAATCTCCGCTGCGTGTCCCTTTATCGTACCTGGCGCCCGAAGTCGTTTGCGGACCTCGTCGGGCAGGATGCCGTCGTCCGCACGCTGACCCACGCAATCGAGGGCGGAAAGCTCGCGCACGCCTACATGTTCTCGGGCCCGCGCGGGTCGGGCAAGACGTCGGCTGCGAAGATCCTAGCGCGCTGCATCAATTGCGCCGCCGGACCCACGGCCCACCCCGACAACACCTGCGAGAACTGCGTCGCCATGATCGCCGGTACCGCGCTCGACGTGCTGGAGATCGACGCCGCGAGCAATCGCGGCATCGACGAGATTCGCGCGCTGCGTGACGCGGTGAAGTTCGCGCCCGCGACGATGCGCAACAAAGTCTACATCATCGACGAAGCGCACATGCTCACCAAAGAGGGCGCGAATGCGTTCCTGAAGACGCTCGAAGAGCCGCCTGACCACGCGGTCTTCATTCTGGCGACGACCGAGCCGGAAAAGCTGCCGGTGACGATCCTTTCGCGCTGCCAGCGCTACGCGTTCCGCCGCATCTCGATTCCGGTGATGATCGAGCGCATGCGCGAAATCGCCCGCTTCGAGGGCATTGCGATCGACGACGACGCGCTCGCCGCGATCGCCTACCGGGCCGATGGCGGCCTGCGCGATGCGCTCACGATGCTCGAACAAGCCGCGGCCTTTGCCGACGGTGCGATCACGACCGCTACGATCGATCTCGCGTTCGGCGCAACGGGGCGCAACTTTGCGGGCACGCTGATCGACGCGGCCATCGCGCGCGATGCCGCATTGGCGTTGCGAACGATTGAAGAAGCAAGCGACGCCGGCACCGATATGGTGGTGCTGATCCGCGCGCTGATCGCCCATTTCCGTAATCTGCTCGTGGCCCGCATCGACCCGGCGCTGCTGGCGCGCGACCTGGCCCCTGAGGATGCGCAGCGTGCCACAACGCGTGCCGAGGGCATTGCCCAAGCCGCGATCGTGCGCGCACTGCGGATTCTTTCCGACGCCGCGAGCCTTGCGCGCTCCGGTGGCAACGCGCGCCTCGAACTCGAGACGGCGTTGCTGCGCTTTCTGCTCGAAGGCGACGGCGCTCCGAACCTGCCGAAGGGCGACACGCACGAACCGGCTCCTCGCCCGGCCCCCGTTGCAACGGCGCCGCGGGTGCCGAAGGCCGCTCCGTCTCCGCCCCCGCCCCCGGCCGCTCCGGTCGAACCGGAGCCCGAGGCGGAACCAACTGCCAGTGTTGCCCCGAGCGCGACGGAGCCGCAGCCGAAGGGCACGACCTCGGTGCAACAGGTCCGCGCCGCCTGGACGACCATTCGCGGCAAGGTGGAGGCCGAGCGCCCGCCGCTACGCGCCCCGCTCTCGGGCGCCATGGTGGATGGTATCGACGGGAACGCCGTGGTCGTGAAGCTGCGCTCGAAGTTCGACGCCGACATCCTGAAGGATCACGCGAAGCTGCTCGAGCGAGCGATTCACGACGTGCTCGGTGCCGAGCTGAAGGTGCGCCTGGAATCCGGCTCGGCGGCAGCGACGCAGGCCGCGCTCGACGAACCCATACCGCAATTCGAAGAGTCCGGCGACGACCCCGATGCGCTCTTCAACTACGCTAACGAACGGATCAAATAGTCATGAACCAAGCGCAACTGATGGCGCAAGTCAAAAAGATGCAAGCCGAGATGCTGAAGGCGCAAGAAGAACTCGCCGTCACCACCGTGCAGGGCACCGCCGCAAACGGCATCGTTACCGTCGAAATGACGTGCGACCAGCGCATGAAAGGCATCAAAATCGGCAAAGATGCCGTCGATCCCGAAGATATCGAAACGCTCGAAGATCTCGTCACCGTCGCCGTGAACGATGCATTGACGAAGGCGAGCGAGAAAGCCCAGTCGCGCATGGGCGGCCTAACCGGCGGCATGCGCATTCCCGGGATGTTTTAGCGCAAATAGTATGCCGCTCCGCAGCGCTTCACCCTGAGCCTGTCGAAGGGCGCTCCCAATGCCATCGTCCGGAAAGATCGCGGGGCCCGTTCAAGCCCTGATCAACGAGTTCACCAAACTCCCAACCGTGGGCCAAAAAACGGCTGCACGGTTGGTTTTTCATTTGCTCAACCGTCCGCGTCACGAAGCCCATTCGCTTGCAGAAGCAATCCTCGCCGTTAAGGACAAGGTGCGCTTCTGCTCGACGTGTTTTTCTTTGACAGAGGATGATCCGTGCGACATCTGCACGGACGAACGGCGCGACGCGAAGTGCATCTGCGTGGTTGCGGAAGCGAAAGATATCTACGCGATCGAGCGTTCCGGAGCGTTCAGTGGAAGATACCACGTGCTGGGCGGCCTGATATCGCCGATGGATGGCATCGGTACGGAGCAGCTGCGCGTGAAAGAATTGGTCGAGCGCATCGGCAGCGAACGCCCGACCGAGATCATCCTTGCGACGAATCCGAACGCAGAGGGCGAAGCCACGGCACTCTACCTCTCGCGCTTGTTGCAGCCGTTGATGTCAACGGTGACAAGGCTTGCCTACGGCCTTCCCATCGGCGGCGACCTCGACTACGCGGATGAAGTAACGCTCGCAAAAGCGCTTCAAGGCCGCCAAAGGCTGTAATTCCCCGGCCCAGCGCGGAGAACAACAGGGTTCGATTCCCGTTGGCGCTACCAACTTGGACCCTCGATTTGCGAGGGATTCCGCTGATTCAGACGATTGTTGGACCCTCCGTCTAACAATCGTCTAACAGAATCTAACGAGACGCCTCAGCTGGCGAGCTGTTCGAACACAGCCGCCGCCTCGGCGTCTCGTTCTTTATAGACGTGCAGATAACGCTCGGCCGTGATGCCGATCGTGGCGTGGCCGAGTCGCTTCGAGATGACCTCCAACGGCACGCCGTGCTTGCCGAGGAGGCTCGCATGCGTGTCGCGGAGATCGTGGAGCCGGATGTACGGAACCTTCGCCCGGTCGACCAGATAGCGGAACGAGGCAGTGAAGCTCCAGGGTAGGACGGGCGATCCGTCCGGTGCAGAGAAGACGAGGCCGTCGTCCTTGTACGCATCCTTGAAGACCTCGCGATCTTTCTGCTGCTCGTCGCGGTGCTTGCGGAGCACGTTGACGAGCGATGTGGGCAGAACGATCGTGCGGTGCTTCCCGCTCTTCGGTTCCTTGAATTGAACCCCGCCGGCCTTTGTCTCCGTAAGCGAGTGGCGGATCGTCGCCGTCTTCGCTTCGAGGTCGAGATCACGCCACCGAAGGGCGAGCGTTTCGCCGCGACGAGCACCGGTGTATGCGGCGAACCACACCGCCGGTGCGAACCACGATTGCGCGCTCACGACTCCGTGCTTGCGCGCCCAATCCGTCGGCTCCCACGAGGATGCGAGCAGCTTCTTCAGTTGCTCCTCGGTAAGCGCGACCGGCTCGGGTTTCTTCGCTTTAGGAAGATCCTCCGCGACGAGCGTCGCGACGTTATGGTGGATCAGCCCCTTGCGAAGAGCGTAGTTAAGCATCGTCCGAAGCAGGTCGTGGATATGACGAACGGTTCGCGCGCTCAACGCGTGACCGCTCTTGCCCTTCGAGAGCCAGGACGCGTATGCGTCCGTCAGGTGATGTTGCTTCAGCTTGCTCAACGTCATCTCGCCGAATCTTGGACCGAGGTAGGCTGCGTAGAGCGTTCCGTAGCGTTCGATTGTCTTTGGAGCACGCTGCGCGACCTTCTTTGCTTGGATGAACCTCTCGAAAAGCGTTGATACGGTGATGTCGTCGGTAACAAACTTACCGATCGCAACGGTCTCTTCGCGCTTCGCGAGGATCAGTTTCGCCTGTGCCTTGGTGACCGGAAAGAGCGTCTCGGTTTTTTGTCGTCGTCGTCCTTCGGACGGCGTTGCGTCATAGACGATTCGCCATTTCTTCTCACCAAGTTGTTTGAGGTATCCCACGATTGTTTCCTTACCGTGGGGCCCCGGCACCGGCATCTTCGTCGCGGCACTCGATGAAGTCCCGCAGGGCGGCCTTGGGGACAAGGAATTTCTGGCCGTGCCGGCGATTGCGAATACGCTGGCTGTTCAGAAGATCGTACACCGCGTTGCGCCCGAAAATGCCGCGCAGGTAAGCAATAACGTCTGACGCCGTGAGAATCTCGGGAAGCTCGTCGAGCTCAGTTCGCCCTGTGTTGTTCACAGGATATTAGATCTGCGAGGCGTTCGCGTGTTGACATTTTGGCCATTCGAGGCGACGGTGTGCGCCGGGGTCTTGATCTTGGCAACTGCTGAAACCGTGCAGCCGGAAGCGTTGCGAGCCTTCTTCATCGTCAATCGCGGGAAACGTAGTCAGCACGACGCCATGCTTTAATGCCAGTTGCTTGAGATACTCGATGACATCGTCGCCATTTTGCGTAAAGCGAACACCTTCGTTGATTACTAGCCAGTGTATGTGAATTGCGCTTGATTCGCCATCGCCGTAATGCAAAAAGCCGAGTCTCAAAACAACACCGGGATATTCTGGAGACCACCGACATTCGGCAACATCGGTGACTTGTGAAAACGTCCCTTGATATTCCTCGAAAAAGCTTTCGAGTGTTGTAGTATCGACAGGGAACGAGTTGGAGGTGTACTCTGGCACTTCGTCGTCGCCGTAAATGCGCAGCACCCAATGCGGCGTCACGAAATCCGTGAGGCCGATAATGTCTTTGCCGGGTTCACGCAGAAGCTGCTTTGCCAAATCGATAACTTCCGGCGTCGGCGTCCCCTCCAAAAGAGCGAGTGCGGCCGCGAACGTTGGTGGAAGTTTTTGCCGGGTCTCTTCTTTGTCGAATGTCCAGCGGCGAAAGCCTTCGTCGACAAGAGCGGTCCGGTCCCTGGGGTGCAGTTTTTCGATCGGTAACGATGTATGCAGCGCGATGAGTTCATCAACGTAGATGTCCCTGGCCCCGAGTTGAAGTTTGAGAATAGCTAACTCGCGGAAAATACGCGG
Organism: Vulcanimicrobiota bacterium; assembly: GCA_027452165.1. Lineage (GTDB taxonomy): Bacteria > Vulcanimicrobiota > Vulcanimicrobiia > Vulcanimicrobiales > Vulcanimicrobiaceae > REEB354. The sequence goes on from DAIDGX010000024.1 coordinate 287,307, forward strand.
AGCGAGAATATCGAATAGATCGAAAACGTGATCGATCATTGGCGCCATGGGACTCAGATCGGGTCTTGATTTTTCGATTCCCACCGAAATATGCGCACCGACTGTGCCGAGTAGGTCGACAAGATGGTGTCCCGCTATTAGCGCATCTAGACCACATACCGGAAGACCGAGTTCCTGTAGGACTCGCCCGATTCGGTATGCAACGGTCGCGCTGGGCGTCACCTTGCCGCCCCGCCAATCGGCGATTCGCGTTTGTGGCGGCGATGGACGTCGGCCATCTGGATTCCGCCCGTCCAGCGGCGGCATAAGGTGGCGCAGTTCAGCGTACACCTTTGCCAGCTGCGAATTCGAGAAGCCACCTTCTGTAGCCCACCGGTCGAACCAGTACGCAAACGGGCGGGCATTGCCGAACTCGTCCAGGGCAACATCCACCCTTGGGAAATTCCTTCGAATTCTCATACGACTGAATTCTACCGTGCCCGTGCCTGTACTTCGAACCCCCTTCAGAGTACAGTGGGCGATACTGTACATTTCGACCGTGGCCCACCTGAGCGAAACGGCATCTAAGGAGTTTGTGTCCTTCGTTCGCGACGCCATGAGAGACCGCGGAATATCGTCGGTTTATCGGTTGTACCTTCTGACAGACTTTAATAAAGCAACGATATATCGCTGGTTTAGTGGCACGGTGCGAATTCCAGTCTACGGGGCTGAACATCTGCTCGACGTACTTGCCGGCGAGGGTCATTCAAAGTCCATAGCAAGAGCTGCAGCGCTCCTCACGAAGGAGCGCGACTCCGAATCTTTCGAGAAGCGTCTCCTGGGCGAACTCAAGGCTCGAAAGCTCCCGCTTCGCCGTACCATCGAAGCGCTGCGCGCAGCTGGAGTCACTGCTTTCGATTAGGGCTAGCATCGGCCGTCAAGACTCTTCGCCTTTGTATATTAGAGGAGACGATGCTCGAACAGGAGACGTGTAACTTCGCTATTCACCCAGATCTTTCAAGCCTTGCCGGCGGTGCGCAGCGTAGAAACCCTCGGGCGTGTCAACAGAGAAATACGGCAGCAGTCCTTCTCTCTTCAGAGGGAGCTCAAGTATCAGGATGTCCGGGGTGGAGATTTCGAAGTCTGAGTCACTAAGCCCGATCGTGTTCCCGCTTTCATCGTAACAGCTCTCTCGATGTAGTTGCCACTCTAGCTTTGTCGTGCCCCTGACGTTGTGTAGACTGTAGTATTCGATTTTTATTTGCAGGATGTTCACCGACTCTTCGGGCGCAGCAATAGTAAGTGCGCTAATGTCAATTGTTTTTCTTTGGTCCTTGCCGAGCGCGACTATCTGTTCGTTTTGCGTCAAGGAGTAGGTGTTCGCCTCAGTTCCCGATGAGACGCCTCTAACGTCGCCGTCTTCGTCGATAATGGCCTGGGTTTCGCGAAATCCCCCCGTTACGGTAACGCTAAGAGCGAATGCTGGAGCCTTGCCAACGTTTACAACGTCAATTTTGATCGCATTTGATAGTGATCGCAGAGCTCCCGGGCTGGGAAATGCTTCAGTCGCGCTTTGCTCTGATTCGTTCGACGATGACTCAGAGCCGGGATGAACCTCGCCCACGGCCGCCCTGCGTGCTCCGAGTAGTACGTCCGAAATTGACGCCAGATAACTCGTGATGACATCCGTAATCGTTGCATCGTTAACACCGCTCCGGGCGCCGCCACCCGCGTTGGGGACCCCGAGCGTTGCCTCTCTGGCCGAAATTTCCGCAATAACCATTGGCATGGAGGCCTCCTGATGAAATCGCTCTGATTTTTCATCCGCGGAGCTCGCGAGTTTGAAAAGATGATAGGTGTAAAATAGCAACACGATCTGGACGGTTACGTACAGATAGCCAGTAACCAGAAAGCTTAAGCCAAACAAGTGTGCTTTGAACCAACTTGGGGGTTGGCCTAGATAACCTGCGCCAGCTGCAAACGACAGTAATGTCACAGTCGCAAGCGACGCAAAAGCCAAGAAAAGTGGCTGCCAGATTGGTTTGTCCCTAAGTCGCACTCGGTTAAACTCCTTTATGCGTTCGCGAATTCGGATGGAGTTGAACGTATAGTCGATTTCTTATATTTCCGCTCCGAACGTGGCGACTTCCCGCGAGCCGTCGACGACTCGTGAGGACCTGAATGTCTCCGTTAACCTGAGGGCGAGCAACGAAAAAGCGATTCTTCGCGACAGGAACTTAGCGCGCCAATGCCCTTAGCGGGGGCGGAATGGGCCAAAAGTCCCTCCAAATTATGGGGCGCTGCCGAGACCACCGGTGCCTACATGAATCGTGCAGTCCTAACACAGCCCGTACTGCGCCGGCGAAGCGGTAGCGAGGCCATTGGCCGGGTCGAGCACTCCGAGCGTGACGACATCGGTCCTCGTGCCGTCGTCGGTGCGAACGAAGGCGATCGCCATGGCGCACTCCTTTTCGGCGTGCAGTTGCCGCCAAATGCTGCCGTCGAGCGCATCTTCAAGATGCTCGCTTGTGGACTCGCTTCGGGTCGTGCCGCTCGACTGATGGGAGCCTCCGCCGGTGACGGAAGAGCTCGCCGATGTTCCGCGCGTCTTAGATAATCCTTCGCTAATACTGCGCCGGATCACGGTCGTTTTTCCGATGAGTTCGTTCGCCAGATCGCGCGTCGCCTTGTCGTCGGTTTCGAAGAAAAACTTGTTGGCGAAGTTAGCAATGATCGAATTCGCTGTGTGCGGCTTGCCGAGTTGCTCTGTCAGGGCGCTCACGCTCGTGATGCCGATAGTAGCGCAAAAGTTCGACTCGCGCACGGTATTCCAGACTTGAACGTGCCCGGCGGCCGCGTAATTGGTATATTCGTCGCAGATCAAGAGGATCGGATCGAGCTGCCCGACGCGCGCGCTCGCGGTCCGCTCTCGCGCCATCTGCACGATGCGACGGAAGATCATACGCACGACCGTTCCCACCGCGCGCGGATGCTCGGTCTCGTCGATCTCGATGATAACGACGTGTCCCTTCTCCAGAAGAGAAAGATCGACGCCGTTGCGATCGCAGAAGGCGTCACGGATGATCCCGCGCCCGAAGGGCTGGAGCTGGGGAAGAGCCGACTGGCGCAATTCCTCTCCCAGCTTCGCGTCGCGCCGCAAAAGCGGAACGATGCGGTCCTTTATCTCGTGGAGAAGCGCGCGCAACTCAGCTGCCCTCTCCGGGCGCTCATGCTCAAACGACTTCGCACGGTTGAAGCCGTGGGCGAAGACCGCGTCGAGCCTGCGCCCGTCTAACGACATGAGGTTGAGCAGCGTAGGCAGCGTGTCCCCGATTTCGAGATCGTATGCCTCACCACCGGGCTCCACGTGACCGTCTTTATCGGTTGCAGCAGCAACGTGAATTGTTGCAGGACGTAGCGCATGAATCAACTCGACGAACCCTTCAACGAACGCCGACGGGCCCTGTTTCCAGAACTCCGAGTGCGATTCGCCGAGCCCGTCTTTGATCGCGTCACCGATGGACTCGTGGGTCATTCCAGCGGTGATGTCCATCGTGGATCGACCGCGACCGACGCCGACGACATGGATCTGATTTTTTGCTCGGAATTTACTGGCGATTGCGATGAAGTCATTCGTCGCTCGCCGTTTCGTTACGAAGACCAAGGCGCCGGCACGCGGCGAGGTGCGAAGTCCCCAGTAGAAGTCCGGGTAGATCTTGGAGCGCGTTTTCGAGGAGCCTGGTGCGCCGACGGCGAGGGTACCGCGGTTCGCACTACGCTCACCGTAGACCAAAGTCTCGCCTTTCAGCGGTGCCCCATTGGCAAGATTCCGCTCGTGGAACACGCCATTCGCGATACCGCCGCAGAGCGCAAGCTGTCCTGCAAGATTGCTAAACCTTGAACGGTTCCGCGATTGAATGCGAGAGTAGCTAATAGCAGCGATCGACGCTTGCCATGAAGCGATGGCGAGATCGTAAATGCCGGAGCCGAGCGCAATAGCGCCGATTACCGCCAGTATGACCGTTCCCGTGTAATCCGGAAGCGGGTCACGCTGTTCGATCCAGTGCATGGCGAGCGCGCTATGGGATATGACGATCAACGCGCTGCCAATCCAGAACGTTAAGTGCCGCGGTTTCGTCTCTTGGAACACTTTCCTTTGGATTCCGAAGCCGCGAGCGAGTAATGAGAAGGGAACCATCGGATTTGCCGCTACAAGCGCGATCCCGGAGAAGAGGATCACTGCCCAGGCGTAGTAGTGCCAGATTTGATGTTGGAGTAGCGATTCGACCACCGGGCGCAGTTTCATCGCTAGCCAGAGAGCAACGAGGATAGCGGAAGAGGGGTCAACGAGGGCAAGGCAGAGCGCGACGATGCGCTCGTGCGACTCGCGGAGATGGAACGGTGTCATTTGCGATTCCTTTCGTAGAGAAGTCCGTCGTGGTATCCGGCGCGATAGCCGAGGTCGTAACCGTAGCTCGTGCCGTTTTGATAGGCGCTCCAGAGCGCTGCGCAGCATACGGCGAGCCCGATAGAGAAAGCGAACGCCAGGGAGGCGAACGGCGCTGCGGCGCGTCGCTTCACTACGTCGTGAAGCGCGGCGTCGAGCGAGCGGATCGCTCGCGCAGCCGCTTCGTGCGTATTATTGATTGCTGCCGTGAGCGAGGCGAGCACCCGCTCGTCACGGGTGACGTTAATCGCGATCGCTGCTGAGAGCCGCTGTGCGAACGCGTCGTTTGCAAGCGCAGCATTTGCGCCGCTCGTTATCTCTCGTGACGAACGCCGCAACTCGTGCAGCATCATCCACACCGGGTCGTCGTCGGGGATGTGGGAAAGCTCCGCAATACGGCGTGCGTTCAACTCGCCCTTAGCATCGAGAGAGGCCAAGTAGAGATCGCGCGCGCTGCGGCTCATCGATCCGCCCCTCGCCTGGGCACGGAGCCATCGATTGCCAGCGACGTGCCCCGAAACGCCGACTCGACGGACGAGAGATACATCTGCACGCGCGCCGCACACAAACGCCCCAAGCGCTCCACGCCGGCCGATCCCGCGGCTGCGCCGAGGCGCAGCCGTTCTCCGTCGACCTGCGCTAACAAACGGGGCGCGAGACACGGAAGAAAGAGCGTCTCTGCGCCCACGCTCGTCGCGAGATCGCTGGTGGCGCCATAGCGGCGTTCACCAGAGTATTCGACGCCATCGTAGATGACGAAATCCTCGATATCGCCGAAGCGGCCGTTCTTCAGGATGACGACACGCGCCCCGGTTCCGTCAAAGGCGTTGAGAACGACTTGCGCCGTTACCGTCTCAGCTATCATCACGCCGATCGGATTCACGACGACAAACTCGCGGCCGGAGCTATGCACGGCGGATACGAGAGCGTCGACGCTGTTGTCACCGAAGGTGCGTAGCAGGTCGTCAATACGGCCGCCAGGCACGTCGATGATGACGTCATCGACATCGTCACGATAGCAATCGTCTAACCAAGAATTGGTTTCGCGCGGGCCGTCCAGATCGAACGTCTTGATCGCATCATCGTAGACGGCAAAAGTGCCGGTTGCGGAATCGAGGTCCCAGGCGGCGACGTGACGGCCGCGAGCCTGCAACAGGTCGTATAGCAACTTAGCCGTGAACGTTTTGCCAATGCCGCCTTTGGGAGCGACGGTTGCGATTACACGCCGCGCGCTCACAGCTTCAACCCTTTTGCGCCAAAGCTCGCATTGGCGCTCGTCGCCGGAGCGCGGTTTGCCGGAGGTTGCTGCGCCGGCTGTTGCGTCGCTGGTGCGCTACTCGCGCGTCGCGAGCGCCGACGTTGCGGCCGTTTCATGCACGCCGTGCGGAGGAGATCGGCGCTGATGCTCTCGCCCATTGCTGCCGAGATTTCTCGCGCAAGGGAGCGCCACGAATATCCGCGTTGACGCAGCGCGAGGATCGGGTCGCGAGCACTAACGAGGAGTTGTCGCTTCGCACTGACGCGCGACGACGGAGCGGCCTCTTGGAGACGCTGTAGGATCGTTTCGAGTTCGGATGCTGTCACCGTGTACCTCGGTCGGAAGATGCGTAGTGGCGACAGTCTAGCTGATTTCAAAAAGCGATGCGTCTCAGCGCGCGCACACTTGGTGAGACTAGTCTCACATCGTGCGCACCGGTTGAGACGCATCGGTGGTTAGGCTATGCGATAATGCTCGCCATCAAAGCAATCCGCCGTGCGAGCGATACGCCGCGATGCCTGCGGAGCGCAGTCACGACAACGTCAAATAAGGATGCAGGATGGTGCCCAAGGGCAAACGAGAATCGAAAACGCAACGGCACGGCGGGCGCGTCGTGCTGTCGCTCGACGTAGAACCTCGCGTGCGCGATGCCTTGCGCGAACGCGCCGCCCTAGCCGGCGTCTCGATGGCGGAATATGTTAGCGTCGCACTGGCTCAACCGAGTCGCGCGTTCGCGACTACGTCTGCCGAGATAGCGCAGCCGCTCGCACAGCTTTCGTATCGGATTTCCCGCGCGCAGCACGCCGCTGCTGCGGGCGATCATGAGGACGCGGCTACGGAACTTGAGTCGGCGAGGCGCATTGTCGCGGAAGCGATGCGCCCGCTAGTGGCTCCGCACGCCGAAGAGGTTCGCTCGGGCGACAGGCGACGCGCCGGCGGTTGGAGCGGCTGATGGTCGGTAAGCTCTGCGCTGCGCCTGCAAAGGGCGGCGCGGCCTCTGGCTTGATCGAGTATCTCGTTGGCTACGCGATCAGCGAGAAGGGCGCAACGCGTCAAGAGATCGCCGACGCACTCGACGGCGTCTATGCTGAATCGGAGGAGCGCCTAGATCTTGGTGTAGGCGCCGTATGGAGACCAGAGGCGGGCGGCGGAACGCGGCCTTCGTCCATACTCGTGCGGAACTGCGCTTCGTTCTCGACCGCGAGTTTAGAGATCGATGCAGACGGAGCGCGGAACCCCGGCATCCGATCGAGCGCGATGCATTTCGTTTGGTCTTGGAATGAACGGGAGAGCGGCTTGCTAACCGATGAGCAGGCGCATGCATACGTTGGGCAGGTCCTAGAGAAACTGGGACTCAGCCCTCACCGGAGCGTGGCGGTCGTTCATCGAGACACCGACAATCTGCACGTCCATTGTGCTGTCGGTGCCGTGGACCCGGGAACGGGACTTGCCTTCGATCGCACTGGGCTTCACCGGAAGATGGCGTGGGCTGAGCGCGAAGTCGAGCTCGCCAACGGTCTCGCCCACGATCGCGGCCTCGCCGTTGTCCAAGATGCCGGGCTTTCCACCGCTCATGTACGCTGGGCCGATAAATTCGAA
>DAIDGX010000025.1 GCA_027452165.1 Vulcanimicrobiota bacterium
GATCTGCGCATCACCGCGAGCCATCGTTCCGCGGCGACGATCCTACGCGCAATGGAACGCGAAGCAACACCGCAACGCCAGCACATCGTGCAGGCTTTGCGTACCGCCATCACCTCCCACGCCCGCCACGCCGTCGCCTAACAGCAACGCTTCGCGCGCGGCGCCTGCGAACTCGACGCTTATGAGGCGATTGCGCCCAATGGCCGTTTTATAGCGCATATCGTGTCGCCGGCGTAAGACGGGAATCTGAACCAGCCGGTGAACAAACACCCTGGCTGAGTAAGAAACGCCCCTTAGGTGCCAGGCACATCACCGAGGTAGCAGTTACGACCTCTGCGAAGATTCAATAGGTCACGCAGATGGCTCGCTCTATCGAAGATTTCCGAGTCATCAAGCGCTTCACCGACCGAAGGGAGCAGCAAGACGCTTTTCTCGAAAGAGGCATTGACCTGATCGCGGAAATCTCTCTCCGCATCGCTATTTTCCCATTGGCGCTCGCCGTCTTTAATGGGCGGAAGTCGCTCAAATAGCGACTGCACAAACCCTACGTCACAACCGAACTGGTCAAGTAGCCGAAACAGCACCTCGTACTGCCCTGCATCCAGGGACGAAACAATAGCTTTATCTCGTAGATCGTTTTCGAGGGCGCGGTACACGCCGACAAGGTCATCCAGCCGCATACGAGCAAAAGAACTAAGCCACGGCTCGAGGCGCATGGTTATCATCCGCACATCAGCAACGATAATTCGCCGAAAACCCGCTGCCTCGCGCGCCTCGCGTTCGACCTGCAGTTTGTGCTGGAAATGGTAGTTCCGATTCGCAGCCACGAACCACCCGACTGCGGCAACAACCGCGGCGATCGAAGCCGACGTAATATCCGACAGCAAGTTTGTAATAGCCATCAGCATTTCCTCATCCAACCAGGATCTGCGAGGAGCCGGGGTGAGGCTGTCAAACACTTGCCCCCAGCCCGTGACGCCCAGTCAACACCGTCCGAGCAACGGTCGCCCCAGATCTCGTTCAACACTCGGCGGCAAGCACCGCACAGCACGTTCGTCTTATGCAGACACGCGAAATTTCGCAAGCAAGCTAATGCGATTTTTCACGCCGAAATGGGCGTAAATTCGCCCTAGGTGGATCCGCACGGTGTCGGGAGCAATCCCCAGCTTTCCAGCGATCCCGGTCGTATCGCACCCTTCGAGCAGCAAGTCGTACACCTCTCGCTGCCGCTGCGTCAACGCGCGATCCTTAAATCGTCCGGCCTGCACGTATGCCTCGAACGGGTTGCGCGGATAAGGGCGCAGGTGCTCAGCAGCACGTTCACGCCATACGGCTTCGCGGCCGATCTGGTGCAACACAATCGCCATGCGCGCGGCACGCCACTCGAAGCCGACGCGCGCGAAATAGCTATACGCATCCGTTGCCGCACCAACGGAGCGTGCCCGATCATGGTTTGCCTCACTCAACGCAATCGCCTCGTTTACAAAGGCGTCGTAGCGCCCATCGTGCGCAAGGGCGTACCTCGGCGCAATGCCGCCGCGTAACGCAAACGCGCGCTGGTAAAACGATCGAGCGATCTCGGCAGCATCGAGATCGGCGGCAACTTGTGCGGCAAGTGGAAGCGCCGCAAGATCGTCCGAGTCCAGCGCCTCCCAGTCGATCGAATGCGCGTACTCTACGGCAACCGCGAAAGCGGCGCGCGCCGAACCCGCATGTCCTTCCCCATGGAACAGAGCGAGACTCGCATGATCGAGGTGCGCAAACATACGCTCCACGTCGGTGCGCGCTTCCGATGCTGCACGCATTATCCATTTAAGCCCCTCGTGGTATGCCCCATTGAGCGAGCAACGCCACGCATGCGCACGCATCGCATGAAAGCGCGATGCTGAAAAATCGTTAGGAAGCAGACGCAAAAGCGCGGAAATTTCAAGATCGCCCGTCGGCACGTCGCGCGCGATAACCGCATACGCACGAACGGCATTCGCAAAAAGATAGGGTTCACGCTCAGCATTCGGCATTAGAACGCGGACTGCCGCCGCGCAGTGCCGAGCCTGCTCTCCAAAGCGTTCTTGCGCAGCTGCTATGTATCCGCGCAGCACGAGCATACGTGATTTAAAATCGCTCTCCGCCGGCTCGTGAAGATTGAGCCAGCGATCGGCCTCGTTAAACTCACGCGCCACGTAGTGCGCGAGGGCAATAAAATAGACGAGTTCGCTAATCACCGCCCGGCTCGCGCCGGCAAGGTCCACGATATCAAAGCGTTCGATCTGCTTGCCCTGATGCGCTCGCACATTTGCTCGCAACGCCCGAGCGTAAATAGCCAAATCGGCGCCAGGCTCGCTAGCAATAACGCGCTCTACGGCGGCTAATGCCTTTTCGTAGGCGCCCTCGAAAAATAGCGCGACGCGCGCCGACGCTATGAGCGCCGGCGCATCGTCGCGCGTCGAGATCAGCTTGCCCGCTTCAGCGAAGCGGCCAAGACGTAAAAGGTCATCGACGTCGGCGAGTCCATGGCCAACGAGAAGAGGAGAGCCCACACGGGGCTATTCGCCCTCGACTATCCCCAAAAACCTTCTTCTTAGTCTTCTAGTCGTCGCTGCACCCTATTTACCGGAAGGTCCTCCGGCATCAGCGGTAAGCGGCGCGGCAGCGGCCGTCGTCACGACCGGAGCGCCGGACGGGCCACCCGCATCCGACGACGCGGGGATCGCAATGAACTGTAGCGCGAGGGAGATGAAAAAGGCAGTAAACATCGGCGATTTCCTCGATGGTTTCGGTAGTGAAAAGGGGCACGAGGCCGGATTGGCAGGCCATGTAGGCCACACCCGGCCCGAGATACTTGCCTAGTCGCATCCGACTACCCCCTGGAACCTCGTTTCTAGTCACGATAGCCTAGAGAATTTTAAGTAGGGTCGTCGCATCGCTCGTGCTCTAGACTGCCGTCATGCAGCCACCACTCCCGCGGCTTGCGGCGTCAGCCAAGAGCGAGACCATGGACCACTGCCTAAGCCTTCACGAACTCGACCGTCTTGAGGCCGAACGCAAGCTCCGGACGCTCCCGCCGGCCTTGCTCGAGGTCGCCTGGGTGCGCGAGGCACAGATCGAGGCCGTCATCGACGCCGCAATCGCCGTGGCCTACGACGATCCCGCTGCCATCATGCACGCCCGCCACGTGGGCGAATGGTGCGCCCGCATCGCCGCCGCGCTCCCCTTCGGGCCCGATCCCACCCTCGCGCGTCGCGTCGGCGTCCTCGCCGACCTCGATCCCACCGCCCTCGAACGGATCGCCGAACTGCGCCACCTCGCCGCCCACGTCGCCGAATACCAGGCCCTCGTCATGCAACCCACCGACGGCGAACCGCGCGTGCTCTCCCTCATCACCGCCATCGCTTCCGAATTCGATCTGCGCATCACCGCGAGCCAT
>DAIDGX010000026.1 GCA_027452165.1 Vulcanimicrobiota bacterium
GTTCCGCCCGGGTCCAATCTGCTGCAGGCCTGCGAGGCCGCCGGCAAGGAAATCCCCCGCTTCTGCTATCACGAGCGCCTGTCGGTCGCCGGCAATTGCCGCATGTGCCTGGTCGAGATCGAGAAGGCGCCGCCCAAGCCGATCTCCTCCTGCTCTTATCCGGTCGCCGACGGCATGGTGGTGCACACCGACAGCCCGATGGTGCGCAAGGCACGGCGCGGCGTGATGGAATTCCTGCTGATCAACCATCCGCTCGACTGCCCGATCTGCGACCAGGGCGGCGAGTGCGATCTGCAGGACCAGGCCATCGGATATGGCATGGACCATTCGCGCTATGCCGAGAACAAGCGGGCGGTGAAAGACAAGTATCTCGGTCCGCTGGTCAAGACCGTGATGACGCGCTGCATCCACTGCACGCGCTGCATCCGCTTCGCGGATGAAGTCGCGGGCGTGCCGGAAATGGGTGCGACCTCGCGCGGCGAGAACATGGAAGTCGGAACCTATATCGAGAAGGCGCTGACTTCCGAGCTGTCCGGCAACCTGATCGACATCTGCCCGGTCGGCGCGCTGACGTCGAAGCCCTACGCGTTCGTCGCGCGGCCGTGGGAACTGCGCAAGACCGACAGCATCGACGTGCTGGACGCGGTGGGCGCGGCTATCCGCATCGATTCACGCGGGCCGGAGGTGCTGCGCATCCTGCCGCGCGTGAACGACGACGTGAACGAGGAGTGGCTCGCTGACAAGTCGCGCTTCTCGATCGACGGCCTGAAGCGCCGCCGTCTCGACTCCTGCTGGATCCGCCGCGACGGCAAGCTGCGGCGCGCGAGCTGGTCCGAGGCGTTCGACGCGATCGCCGCGCGGCTTGCCGGCGTGGCCGGCGCGCGCATCGGCGCGGTCGCCGGCCATCTGGCCGATGCCGAAAGCATGTTGGCGCTGCGCGACCTGATGACGGCACTGGGCTCGCCGAATCTCGATTGCCGGCAGGACGGCGCGGCGGCCGATGTGTCGCGGCGCGACTTCTACACCTTCAACACCACGATCGCCGGGATCGAGGACGCCGACGCGGTGCTGCTGATCGGCACCCAGCCGCGGCATGAGGCGCCGCTGATCAACGCGCGCATCCGCAAGCGCTGGCTCGCGCTCGGCGGCAAGATGCCGGTGTTCGGCATCGGGCCACGCGCCGACCTGACGTATGACGTGACCTGGATCGGCGACTCGCCGCGCGTGCTCGGCGCAATCGCCGACGGATCGCATGACGCGGCGCGGGTGTTGCGCGCGGCCAGGCGGCCGATGCTGATTCTGGGGCAGGGGGCGCTGGCCCGGCCGGACGGTGCGGCGGTGCTGGCCGCCGCGTGGCGCATCGCGACCGAGACTGGCATGCTGAGTGCCGAGTGGCACGGCTTCAACGTGCTGCACACCGCCGCCTCGCGCGTCGGCGCGCTCGATCTGCGCTTTCTGCCGGGAGCGGGCGGCAAGGATCTGCCGGCGATGCTCGACGGCGGCGTCGATGTGCTGTGGCTGCTCGGCGCCGACGAGTTCGACACTTCGCGCATCGGCCGCGAGACGTTCGTGGTCTATCAGGGCCATCACGGCGACCGTGGCGCGGCGCGGGCCGACGTGATCGTGCCGGGGGCGGCCTATACCGAGAAGAACGGCACCTATGTGAACACCGAAGGGCGCGTGCAGCGCGGCTTCTTCGCGGTGTATCCGCCGGGGCAGGCGCGCGAGGACTGGAAGATCCTGCGTGCCTTCAGCGAACTTGTCGGACATCGTCTCCCTTATGACACGATCGAGGCGCTGCGCGCACGGCTGGAGCAGGTGAACACGGTGTTCGCGCTGCGCGACGTGTCGCCGCATTTCGGCGCCACCGACCTGACGCCGCCCGCCGGCGATCCGGCCGCGGTGACCGAGGCGCCGTTCGTGCCGCCGATCGAGACCTATTATCAGACCGACCCGATCAGCCGCGCCAGCCCGACCATGACCGAGTGCACAGCGATCTACCGGCCCGTCGTGGCCGTCGCCGCGGAGTAGACGGATGAGCGGGTTCTTCGCGACGCCGGGCGGATACGCCATCCTGACGGTGCTGGAGGCACTGGCCATCATCGTGCCGGTGCTGATCATGATGGCCTACCTGACGCTCGCCGAGCGCAAGGTGCTGGCGGCGATGCAGTTGCGACGCGGCCCGAACGTGGTCGGTCCGTTCGGGCTGTTCCAGCCCTTCGCCGACGCGATCAAGATGGTGTTCAAGGAGACCATCATCCCGACGGGGGCCAACCGCGCGCTGTTCCTGATGGCGCCGATGCTGACCTTCGGGCTGGCGGTGATCGCGTGGGCGGTGATCCCGGTCAATGACGGCTGGGCGATCGCCGACATCAATGTCGGCATCCTGTATCTGTTCGCGATCTCCTCGCTCGGGGTCTACGGCATCATCATCGCGGGCTGGGCGAGCAACTCGAAATACGCCTTCCTCGGCGCGATGCGCAGCGCGGCCCAGATGGTGTCGTACGAGGTGTCGATCGGCTTCGTGATGGTCAGCGTTCTGCTGTGCGTCGGCAGCCTGAACCTCAACGACATCGTGCTGGCGCAGCGGCATGTCTGGTTCTGCATCCCGCTGCTGCCGATGTTCGTGATCTTCTTCATCTCTGGTCTTGCCGAAACCAACCGCTCGCCGTTCGACCTGCCGGAAGGCGAGAGCGAGATCGTCGCCGGCTTCTTCGTCGAATACAGCGCCATGGCCTTCGCGCTGTTCTTCCTCGGTGAATACACCAACATGATCCTGATGAGCGGGATGACCACCATCCTGTTCCTCGGTGGCTGGCTGGCGCCGTTCGGCATCGCGCCGTTCATCTGGCTGCCCGGCCCGATCTGGTTCATCCTGAAGGTCTGCGCCGTCCTGTTCGTGTTCATCTGGGTGCGCGCCACCTTCCCGCGCTACCGCTATGACCAGCTCATGCGGCTCGGCTGGAAAGTGTTCCTGCCGCTGTCACTGCTGTGGCTGGTCCTCACCGCGGGCGCGCTGATGGCGTTCGGCTGGCTGCCGCATGCCTGACGCCGCCCCCGTCCGTTCGCGCCAAGGAGCCTGAGATGGCGTTGCTCGACCGCACCGCGCGCAGCCTGCTGCTGACCGAGCTGCTCGGCGGCATGGCACTGACGCTGCGCTATTTCTTCAGGCGCAAGGTAACGCTCAACTATCCCTATGAAAAAGGGCCGATCAGCCCGCGGTTCCGCGGCGAGCATGCGTTGCGCCGCTATCCGAACGGCGAGGAGCGCTGCATCGCCTGCAAGCTGTGCGAGGCGATCTGCCCGGCGCTGGCCATCACCATCGAGGCGGAGCCGCGCGAGGACGGGTCGCGGCGCACCACGCGCTATGACATCGACATGACCAAGTGCATCTATTGCGGGCTGTGCGAGGAGGCCTGCCCGGTGGATGCCATCGTCGAAGGTCCCAACTTCGAGTTCGCCACCGAGACGCGCGAGGAACTGCTCTACGACAAGGCCAAGCTGCTGGCCAACGGCGACCGGTGGGAGCCGGAGCTGGCGAAGCGGCTGGAGCTTGACGCGCCGTATCGCTGACCGCGGTGCAAGGAACGCCATGACACACACCGAAACCGCCGGACGGTCCGCATGATCGCCGCCCTCGTGTTCTACCTGTTCGCCGCCGTGCTGCTGTTCTCGGCGGCGATGGTGGTCAGCGCGCGCAACCCCGTGCATTCCGTGCTGTTCCTGATCCTCGCCTTCTTCAACGCGGCCGGGCTGTTCCTGCTGGCGGGGGCGGAGTTCCTGGCGATGATCCTGGTCATCGTCTATGTCGGCGCGGTCGCCGTGCTGTTCCTGTTCGTGGTGATGATGCTCGACATCAACTTCACCGAGCTGCGCAGCGGCTTCCAGCGCTATCTGCCGGTCGGCCTGACCATCGGCGTGGTGCTGCTGGCGGAGCTGGCGACGGTGCTGGGCGGCTGGAAGATCGCGCCGGAAGCCTCCACGCTGCGCTTCGCGCCGACCGCGGCGGACCTGCACAACACCGCGCAGCTCGGCAACCTGATCTACACGCACTACATCTTCCTGTTCGAGACCGCGAGCCTGGTGCTGCTGGTGGCGATGATCGGCGCCATCGTGCTGACGCTGCGCGACCGCCAGGGCTCCCGCCGGCAGGACATCAGGGTGCAGACCGCGCGCAGCGTGCGCGAGACGCTGGAACTGGTCGACGTGCCGGCCGGCGTCGGCGTGGCAAAGATCGGCATCCGCCGCCCGCTGGTGCAGGAGCCGGTGCTGGCCGCCCCCGCGCACGACCACGGCCACGCCCATCACGGGGAACACTGAGCCATGCTGCCGGTCGGGATCACGCATTACCTCGTCGTCGGGGCGCTGCTGCTGGTGCTCGGCGTGTTCGGGATCTTCCTGAACCGCAAGAACGTCATCATCATGCTGATGTCGATCGAGCTCATCCTGCTCGCCGCCAACATCAACCTCGTCGCCTTCTCGGCGCTGCTGCACGATCTGGTCGGGCAGGTGTTCGTGATGTTCACGCTCACCGTCGCCGCGGCCGAGGCGGCGATCGGGCTGGCCATCGTGGTGATCTATTTCCGCAACCGCGGCTCGGTCCAGGTCGAGGACGTGAACCTGATGAAGGGCTGAGAGGATGCTCTACGCCATCGCGATCTTCGCGCCCCTGTTCGGGTCCGTCGTCGCCGGCCTGTTCGGCAAGGCGATCGGCGACCGCGCCGCGCAGGCGGTCACCATCACCTGCATGGTGGTCGCCTCGCTCTGCGGTGTCGGCGCCTTCGTCCAGCTGGTCTATCACGGCACGCCGACCGGTGTCGTCTCGCTCGGCACCTGGGTGGAGGCGGGGTCGTTCCACGCCAGCTGGGCGCTGCGCTACGACACGCTCGCGGCCGTCATGGTGGCGATGGTCACCACGGTGGCGACGCTGATCCATATCTACAGCGTCGGCTACATGGAGCATGACGAGAACCACACGATCTGGCGGTTCTTCAGCTACCTGAGCCTGTTCAGCTTCGCCATGCTGATGCTGGTCAGCGCCGACAACCTGCTGCAGCTGTTCTTCGGCTGGGAAGGCGTCGGCCTCGCCTCCTATCTGCTGATCGGCTACTGGTATTACCGCCCCAGCGCCGGGGCGGCGGCGATGAAGGCGTTCATCGTCAACCGCGTCGGCGATCTCGGCTTCGCACTCGGCATCGCGCTGGTGTTCGTCACCTTCCACTCGATCGAGTTCAACACGATCTTCGGCGCGGTAAAGGACCACATGGCGGCGACCTACCATGTGCTCGGCGGCACATGGCCGGCCTACGAGGTGATCTGCATCCTGCTGTTCATCGGCGCGATGGGCAAGTCCGCGCAGATCGGCCTGCATGTGTGGCTGCCCGACGCGATGGAGGGGCCGACGCCGGTGTCCGCGCTGATCCATGCCGCGACCATGGTAACGGCGGGCGTCTATCTCGTCGCGCGTTGCGCGCCGTTATGGAGCCAGAACGCCGACGCCCAACTGCTCGTCGGCGTGATCGGCGGGATCACCGCCCTCACGGGCGCGATTCTTGGCTGCGTGCAGTGGGACATCAAGCGCATCCTCGCGTATTCGACGATGTCGCAGATCGGCTACATGATCATGGGCGTCGGGGTCGGCGCATACGAAGGCGGCGTCGCCCATTTCTTTACCCACGCATTCTTCAAGGCTCAGCTCTTTTTGGGTTCGGGTATCATCATCCACGCGCTTGCAAACGAGCAGGACGTGCGCCGCATGGGCGGACTGCGCACGAAGATGCCTTTTGCGTTCATAGCGATGCTGGTCGGCGTGCTCGCGATTTGCGGCATCCCCGGTCTTAGCGGTTCCTTTAGTAAGGACGCCGTGATCTACGGCACGCTGCAACACGGGCACCCGATCCTCTATGCGATCGGCATCCTGACCGCCGGCATCACCGCGTACTACATGTTCCGCCTGCTCTTCGTCACGTTCTTTGGCGCCTACCGTGGCGATGTCGATCCCTCCGATCTCGGTATTCGTCATCCCGAACTCGCGGGCACGCCTGCCGCCGCAACGGCTCACGACGATCATGCGCATCATGCGCCCTCGTGGCTGATGAACGTGCCGGTCGCGATCTTGATCGTGCCCTCGGTGCTGGCCGGATGGGTGATGTACGGCGGTGAGCATTCGCCCTGGGCGCGTTTCTTCGCGCAACAGTTCCCGACGGTCACGCTGCCGACGCCGCCGGTGAGCGAACTGGCGACCACGTTCATTGTGCTCGCGTTCGTAGCGGCGGGCATCGCCGTGGCTTGGTCGCGATACGCGTCGCGGCTGGCGCTCGAGAACGCGGTCGAACGGTTGCGCAACGAATCGGTTCGTATGCCGGCGATTCTCAGCAACGCGTTCTACTTTGATGCCGCACTCGATCTTGTCTTCGTTCGCGCGTCGCAACTGCTTGGCACGCTCTTTGGGCGTTTGATCGATCCCCAGATCATCGATGGCGCGGTTCGCGAGACGGCCTTCTCGGCACAGTGGCTCGGCACGCTCGTGCGCTCGCTCCAGACAGGGCTCGTTCGCGCGTACGCGTTCGTCCTCGTCTTCGGCGTTGCGTGCTTCCTCGTCTACTACGCCGTCGTTGCCGGAGGGCTCCACTGATGCTCGTGCTCTCACTCATCCTCGTTCCGATCGTCGCGGGGCTCGCGCTCCTGGCGACGCGCGGCGAGAATCCCGCGATGAGCCGAACCGTCGGCGCTTTGGTCGCCGCCTACACGCTCGTTGTGGGCGTGGCTGGGCACGGCAGCGAGTGGAGCTATCGATGGCTCTCGCGCCCATTCGTTGCGAGCTTCCATGTGGGCGACACCGCGATCTCCTACTGGCTCGTGCTCTTGCTCGCGATCTGCACCTTCTGCGCGGTGTTGGCTACGAACGTTCCAAGGACGCGACAGTTCGTCGCGCAGTTGCTCCTGCTCGAAGGAGCGATGCTCGGGCTCTTCCTCGCGCGTGACCTCTTACTCTTCGCACTCTTCTGGGACCTGATGTTGTTGCCGGTCTTCTTCGTGCTCCTCGGCTGGGGCGAACACGTTGCGACCGCATGGCGCTACTTCATCTACAATTTCGCCGGTGGATTGTTACTCTTACTCGCGACCGCGGCGTTTGGTGTGCTCTTCGGCTCGACCGACGTCATCGGGCGCGCCGATGTGCATATCGCGGGCGCGTGGGTGCCGTGGATATTCTGGGGGTTCGCGCTCGCATTTTTGGTGAAGACGCCGGTGTGGCCGCTGCATACCTGGATGCCGCTGACCTACAGCGACACACCCTCACCGATGGTTGCGGTCGTTTCGGCGGTGCAATCGAAGGGTGGCCTGTACGGCATGATCGCGATCGTGATGGCCTTCATGCCGAACGAGTTCAAAGCCTACGCCGGTATCTTCATCGTGCTTGGCGTGATCTCGCTGCTATACGGTGCGTTTACCGCGCTCGTGCAGAATGACGCTAAACGCGTGGTCGCGTACTCGTCGCTCTCGCACTTGGGCTTGATCGTCGTCGCGCTCGCCTCATTCAATGCGACGGCGCTCCAGGGCGCCGTGATCTACATGGTGGCGCACGGCCTCTTCTCGGCCGCGCTCTTCCTGATCCTCGGATACGTCGAATCGCGCGAGGAGACGCGGTCGCTCGTGCGTCTGGGCGGCCTCGGTACGGCGAATCCGCGTCTTGCGGGCGCACTCTGCATTGCTGCGCTCGCCGCGCTCGGCTTACCGGGACTCGCCGGATTCGTCGGCGAGTTGGTCATCCTCACGGGTATCTTCCAAGCCGGTCTGATCTGGGCCGCAATTCTCGCGCTCATTCCGATCGTGCTTGCCTCGGCATACATGTTGCGCCTCTTCCAGGGCATCATGAACGGGCCCGAAGTCCCCGATCTTCCCGTACGCCGCGACCTTAGCTGGCGCGAAGGGCTCGCGCTCGTGCCGCTCGTGCTCGCGCTCGTCGTGCTCGGCGTGAACCCGCACCCGCTCACGACCTTCGATCCGGGCGCCTACAACGCGGTCGCGAGCACGCTGCAAGGAGGTACCCGATGAACCTTAACGTGACTACCGCCGACTGGTACGCGGTCGCGCCTTTGGCGATCGTCGCCGGTACCGGCCTGCTCGTCCTCCTCGCGGACCTCTTCGCGCGTACGCATGTGAACCGGTACGCTGCGATCGTGCTCGCCGCGCTCGGCATCGCGGTTGCGATGGCGGATTGCGCTGCCGCCTATGGACACGACTACGCCGCCTTTGGGGGGGCTTTCATCGTGGGTGGCTTCGGCGTGGTCTTTCAGGAGATCGTGTTGATCGCAGCGCTCGGCTCGGTCGTGCTCTACGGTGCCATCGGAAATCCCGATCGGGTCGGCGGCGCGATCGCCCTGATGCTGTGGTCGGCCAGCGGCGCGATGTTGATGTCGGGCGCCGGAAGCCTGATGACCATCTTTCTCGGCATCGAACTGCTCTCGCTTGCCCTCTATTGCCTGTGCGGGCTTGCCGACCGTCCAACCGCGCGCGAATCCGCCTTCAAGTATTTGATCTTGAGCTCGGTTGCCTCCGGATTCATGCTGTACGGCATGGCGTTGCTCTTCGGCGCGAGCGGCAGCGTGGCGTTGACCGACCTCACCAATCCGGCGCTCGCGACGAACCCGCTGCTCTGGATCGGCGCGGGACTCTTCCTCGTGGGCATCTCCTTCAAGCTCAGCCTCGTGCCGTTCCACGCGTGGTCACCGGACGTGTACGAGGGCGCGCCGCTCCCCGTGACCGCGTTCATGAGCGTTGCGACGAAGGCCGGTACGCTTGCGATCTTCGCGCGTTTCATCTACGCGGCATTGCCATCGGGGGTCGCCGAGCGGTTGCTGCTTCCGGTCTGGATCGTCGCCGCGATCTCGATGATCGCGGGCAACGTGGGTATGCTCGCGCAGCATGACCTCAAGCGCCTACTCGCCTATTCCGGTATCGCGCAGGTCGGCTACATCCTCGCGGCGCTCGCCGGCGGCACGGCGCTTGGCATGCGGTACGCGATCTTCTACCTTGCCGCATATACCTTCATGAACCTCGGGGCGTTCGCGGTGGCGGCGTTGCTCTCCGACGACGGTGAGCAAGGCTCTCGCTTGGCCAACTATCGCGGTCTCGCGCAAAAATCGCCGCTCGCAGCGGCGATGATGACGTTCTTCCTCCTCGCGCTTGCGGGCTTGCCGCCGACCGCAGGCTTCCTTGGAAAGATCCTGATCCTCTCAACGAGCGTTACGACCGGCTACGCATGGCTTGGATTTGCGTTGATCGCCGGTACCGCGATCTCGCTCTACGCGTATGCGAAGGTGATTCGTGCGATGTACGAGCGTAACGAGCATGCGCACACGCACGAGGCCCATCCATTTGTGCCGCTTGCGTGGGCGAGTGCTATCGTGTGCGTCGTCATCGTCATCGCGTTGACGTTTTACCCGCTGACGCCGAGCAACGTGCTGCCGCTCGTACGATGACCGATCAACCCGACGTCATGCGAACGCTCGGTTCGACCGTGCGCGCGATCCGCGCACGCTTCGACCGGGCGTTGCAGACGATGGGGCTGCGTCTGGGCCAGTACCAGGTGCTTCGTGCGCTCTGGGAGTGCGACGGGATGACACCGCGCGAGATCGCGGCGGAACTGGGGGTCGAGATGCCGACCGTCACCCGCACGGTGCAGCGCATGCTGCGCGACGGCCTCGTGCGACGCGAGGCGAACCCCGGCGACGCGCGCTCGGTTCGCATCTACCTGACCGCTCGCAGCGCCGAGTTGCGCGAGCGTGTCACCCACCTCAAGGACGCGCAGACCGCCGTCGCGCTGCAGGGCCTGCGCCCGCAGCAACTGCAGGTCCTCGTCGAACTCCTGGAGCGTATCGAGGCCAACGCGCGCGACTGAGCGCCGGTCACGATCCACCCTCCCCGGTCGCTCTGAATTCGGAGTAGAATGGGACTATCGGATTCGGAGGGCTGCCATGCTGCGCTACTCGTCCATCATCGCTTGCGCTGCTCTGATTTTGGGGAGCGCCGTTGCCGCGCTCCCGGCCCGGGCGCAACTGACGACCCTCGACGTCAATCCCGACAGCGTCCGGGTCGATTTCTCGAACGACCCCGCGGGGGCCATCCACGCCGCTCGCCAGTTGATCGCGCAAGGCAAGATGGCTGCGGCGATCGACGGTCTCGAGGCGTACTGTAACAGCCATCCGGGCAATATTGCGCCCTGTCGTTTTCTCGGCGATCTCTACTTTCGCGAGGGACGTCTGAAGAGCGCCGAACTCACCTACCTCGCGCTGCTGCGTTATAATTCGGCCGATCGTATCACCCACAACCGGCTCGGCTCGGTGTATGCGGTCGAAGGGCGCGTCGATGACGCGATCGCGCAGTTCGACGCGGCCCTTCCCGGCACCGAATCGGTCGGTGACCTCGTTACGCTGCACGAACGCAAGGGCGATTTCGCAACGTTCCAAGCGCAATTGCTGCAAGAGTCGCGAACCTATCCCGGTGATCCTGGCATTCAGAACGAGGTCGGTGAACTCTATCTCGCGATCCACCAGCCGTATGCGGCGAGCGTCTATTACCGTCGCGCGCTCGACGCGAACGCCAAGGACCTCACCGCGCTCAACGGCCTTGGCCTCGCGGACATGGGGATGCACGACTATGTGGATGCGAAAACGCAGTTCGACGCGTGCATCCGGCGCGATCACGCCGCGTACGCCTGCATCGACGACCTTGGCGCCGCATTACTCGAAGCCAAGCAGTACGATCAAGCGCAGGCGATGCTCGATCGCGCACGCAACTTGGAACCGGAACGCGCCGAGACCTACGTGAATTTCGGGTATTTGGCGGACGCACGCGGCGACTGGCACCGTGCGGTTGCCTACTACGTCCAGGCGATCTCGATCGATCCGTACTTACGCGAGTCCTATATCGATCTTGGCCTCGCCTACGAACAGCACCAACTCTACCCGCTCGCCGAGGCCGCGCTGCTCAAAGGCTTGGCCGCCGTCGTCGATGACGGACGGCTGCACGTCTTGCTTGGGAACGCCTATTCGGCGCTCGGTGAGAAGGACAAGGCGATCGCGCAGTATCGCCTCGCGCTCGCCGGAACCGATCCCGACGCGCTACGTATCGCCCGCAACGCGCTCCCGCACGCCTTGGCGAGCACGATGCCGCCGCGGCGTTAGGACCGCGCGATCGCTTCGATCTCGACGCGCGCGCCGCGCGGCAACGCTGCCACGGCGACCGTCGAACGCGCCGGCTTGGCGTCGCCGAAAACGCGTGCGTACACGTCGTTGACCGCCGAGAAATCATTCATATCGACGAGAAAAATCGTCGTCTTCACGACGTCGGCAAACGAGAAGTCGGCGGCTTCGAGCACCGCGCCGAGGTTTTGCAGTACGCGCTCGGCCTGCGCGGCGACGTCTCCCGCGACGATCTCGCCGGTCGCGGGATCGAGAGGAATCTGACCCGAGCAGAAGAGCTCCTTGCCTGCGCGGATTGCCTGCGAATACGGGCCGATCGGCGCGGGTGCGTGCTCGGTGAGGATGCGTTCGCGCGACATTAGACCGATGCGCCTTCGCGCGTCATCACGCCCTTGAACGCCATCGGCGGCTCTTCGATCCCGAAGTTCCGCGCGTAGAGCGCGTCGATCTTCGCAAGCTCCTCGCCGGTGAGCGGCGGTGCGTCGGAGCCCTTCGCGAACTCGATGAGTTGCTCGCGATCGTAGATGTTCGGAAGCACGGTCATCACGCGCGGCTCGTGCAACAACCATTGGATCGCGGCCTGTCCGAGCGTGCGATCCGGCCGCTCGAGAAAACGCAGTTGCTCGACCTTTTGGATACCGTTGACGAGCCACGAGCGCGGGCGATGGCGACGATGATCGTTCTCGGGGAAGACGGTGTCGATGGTGTAGTGGCCCTCGAGCATGCCGCTAGCGTGCGGAACGCGGATCATGTAGCCGGTCTCGGCGCCGGCGTCGTACGCCGCCTTGATCTGCTCGTTGCCCGGGAACTGTTCGAGGATGTTCCAGATGATTTGCAGCGAGCTCACGTTGTGCTGCGTGACCGCATCGACGCCTTCATAGAGAAAGCCGATCGCGGGTCCGAGCGCGATGCCGTACATGCGGATCTTTCCCTCGGTCTTGAGGGCGTCGAGCGTGGCCCACATCGCCTCGTCATGGACGTGGGGCATCTTCGCGTTGTGCAGTTGATAGATATCGACGTAGTCGGTTCCCAGACGCTTGAGTGATTCATCGAGCGCCTTGCGAATGAACGCCGGCGAGACGTCCTGCGGGAGCTCCATTTGGCCGCGACGTTCAGCCGCATGCGTGTAAAAATCGTACCCGAACTTTGTTGCGAGGACTACCTTGTCGCGACGATCCGCGAAGGCTTTGCGCAGTTGTTCTTCGCTGCGTCCGTTGCCGTAGGTGTCGGCGGCATCGTAGAACGTGACGCCAAGATCGTACGCTTCGTGCAGCATCGCGACGGCTTCGTCGTCGGTCATCGTGCCCCACCATCCGGTCGAGGTGGTCCACATGCCGAAGCCGACTTCGGAAACGGTAACGTCGCTATTCGGGTAGGTGCGATATCGCATGGTTTGGCGCTCTCCTGATCGTGCGTTCGGACGCGAGAAAAAGATTCTCCGCGCGCCGGGGCCAACCCCCATATTGTGGAACAGCTTGGGACGTTCGAAGACGACTTTGCACGGGTCGCCCGGTGGATCGCCGGCTATCTCGAGCAGCCGGAGCGCTTCGCGGTCCTGCCGGCGGTGCGCCCAGGCGAGATTGCTGCGCGCCTGCCCGATGCGCCCCCCGAGGAACCCGAGCCATTCGAGGCGATCATGCGCGATTTCGAGCAGACGATCGTGCCGGGAATCACCCACTGGAACCACCCGCGGTTCTTTGCCTACTTCGCAACCAGTTCGGTGCCGGCGGCGATCGCTGCCGAGGCGTTGGCCGCCACGCTCGATGTGAAGGTGATGCTCTGGCGCACCTCGCCCGCGGCGGCGGAGCTCGAATCGGTCGTGATGCGGTGGCTCGGCGGGTTGCTCGGCGTCCCGGACGGCTGGACCGGGATCATCTACGACACCGCCTCGATCGCGGGATTCACCGCCCTTGCGGCGGCGCGCGAGGCGCTCGACCTCGCGATTCGTGAGGATGGCATGACGGGGCGCGATCTTCCGCGATTGCGCATCTATGCAACCGAACATACCCATTCGCACATCGAAAAGGCGGCAATTGCGCTTGGCATCGGTCAGCGTAACGTGGTCAAGGTGCCGTGCGATAGCGCATATCGCATGGATGTCGGCGCGCTCGAGCGCGCGCTCGCGCAGGATATCGCCGATGGCATGCGTCCGCTCGCCGTCGTCGCGACGGTCGGTACGACATCGACCACCTCCATCGATCCCGTGGCGTGGATCGCCGACGTCTGCGAGCGGCATGGCGTGTGGCTGCACGTCGATGCCGCATACGCCGGCGTCGCCGCCATGCTGCCCGAGCACCGCGCGCTGATGGACGGCGTCGAGCGAGCGCGGTCGCTCGTCGTCAACCCGCACAAGTGGCTCTTTATCCCGATGGACTGCTCCGTACTCTTCTTGCGCGACGAGGCGACGGTGCGGCGCGCGTTTAGCCTCGTTCCCGAGTACCTCACCACCACCGACGGCGACGTGCGTAACTACATGGATTACGGTCTGCAACTCGGCCGCCGCTTCCGGGCGCTCAAACTCTGGTTCACGTTGCGCCACCTTGGCGTCGGTGCAATCCGCGAGCGGCTGCGCGCGCACATTGCGCTCGCGCAAACCTTCGCAGGGTGGCTCGACGCGCAAGCCGCGTGGGACGTCCTCGCGCCGCACCCGCTCTCGGTGGTCTGTTTCCGTTACCATCCACGCGGCATCGACGACGAGGTTGCGCTGGAGGCGATCAATGCGCGTCTCCTCGAGCGGGTGAACGCGACGGGCGAAATGTTTATTTCGCATACGAAAATCGATGGACGGTACGCGTTGCGGCTCGCGATCGGGAACGCGCGCACGACGTCGGCCGACGTTGAGGCCGCGTGGGCGATTCTGCGGCGTGTGGCCGTGCAGGAGCAAGGATGACGAAGGTATCGCAGCGTGAACTCGAAGCGCGGCTCGCCGCGTCGGTGGCGGAGCTCGAGCGTCAGCGAGCGGCCGTCTTGCATGCAAACCAGCTCAAGAACGACCTGATCGCGGTGCTCGCTCACGATATCAAGGGGCCCCTGACCTCGATCATCGGCTTCTCCGAATTGCTTGAAGAAGGCATGCTCGATGGCGATGCCGCAACCGACGCCGCGCGGACGATTCGCACCAACGCGCAGCGGCTTGCGACGCTTACAAACGACGTGCTCGCGCTTTCGCGCGTCGAACATGGCGAGTTCGAGATCAAGGACGAGCGTGTCGATCTGGCTGCGCTCGCGAAGAAGATGGCGGCTCTGCACGGTAGCGAACGCGATATCCGGCTGGACGTGGAGCCCAACGCCCTCGTACGCGGCGATGCAGAACGCCTCGAAGCGGCCCTCGACAACTTGCTTCGTAACGCGATCAAATATGCGCCGGCAAGCGAGCCGATCGATCTGTCGGTGGGCCGCGACGGCGACCGCGTCCTTCTGGCGGTGCGCGACCGCGGCATCGGTATTCCCGAAGGTGAGATCGCGGCGATTTTCGATCGCTTCGCTCGTGGTTCGAATGCGCGGCGCGCGAAGATCGTAGGCAGCGGCATCGGGCTCTTCATCGTGAAGACGATCGTGGAACAGCACGGGGGAAGCATCGAGGTCCAGAGCGTTCTGGATGGCGGAAGCACCTTTACGGTCGTGCTCCCGAGCCTCGAGTCGCGTGAAGCGCATCGAACGGGGCGCGTGATTCTCGTTACCGCAGACGGCGCGCTCGCGCGCTTCGCCGCGTACGAGTTGCGCATGCGCGGCCTGCGCGTGCGCGAGGCCGCCACCCTTTCAGACGCGCTCGATGGCGTTCGTTCGGGCGATATGTTCGTCGTGGATGAGCGCGTTGCTCGCGCGACCGACCTGCGCGCGATGCTGCCGAACGGTCTCGCCGTCCGTTTGATCGGCCTCACCGAGACGCCCTCGAACGAGTGGGACGTCGCGCTGCGCCAACCCCTCCTGGTCTCGGACCTCGTCGAGGCGCTAGTAGAGCCGTAGGTAGGCGCGGTGCTCCCACGGATGCACGGCGCGCCGATAGGATTCGTATTCGGCGAGCTTCGCGTCGCGGAATGCGTGGTAGAGATGATCGCCGAGCGACGCTCGCACGACCGCGTCACCGTCGAGTTCGCTGATCGCCTGTCGAAGCGATTTGGGGAGCACGGCGATCCCCGCTTCGCGCCGTTCACGTTCGGTCAATCCGTAGGTGCTGCCGCTATACGATGCGCTTGGCAACGTGGTGCGCTGGACCCCGTCGGACGCGGCGCCGAGCAGCACCGCGAGCGCGAGGTAGGGATTGCACGCTGGATCGGGGCTGCGCATCTCGATCACATGCGGGCGCTGCGCCGCCGGAACGCGCACGAGCGCGTTGGCGCTACGTTCCGACCAGACGGTATAGATGGGAGCGTCCCACGCGGCGACCAAGCGCTTGTAAGAGTTGACGGTGGAGTTACAGATAGCCGTCGTCGCCGGTGCGTGGGCGAGTAGGCCGCCGATCGCGTAGAGCATCGTCTCTTCATCGGCAGTTGCGTTGAGCATGAAGGCGACGTGCATGCCGCTGCCGGCCCGGTCGGCGATCGGCTTCGGCATGAAGGTCGCGTCGAGGCCGAAGCCCGCGGCAAGGTGCTTGGCGACGGTCCGTAACGTCAGCACGTTGTCCGCCGCGGCGAGCGGATCGCAGGGCGCGAAGTCGATCTCGTGCTGGCCGGCACCGTGTTCGTGATGTGCCGAGGCGATACGCATGCCCATCGCGCTGAGCGCAGCAACGATCGCGTTGCGCGCGTCTTCGCCGCGATCGTTCGCCGAGAAATCAAAGTACGACCCGACGTCGGCGGTGCGCGTCGAATCGTACTCGCTAGCATCGCGCTCAAACAGGTAAAACTCGGCTTCGATGCCGATCTGTAACCCGGGGAGAACCTGTTGCGCGTCTTCGATTGCGCGGCGCAGCGTGCTGCGCGGGCAGCCTTCGAAAGGTGCGCCGTCCGACATGGCGATGTCGCAGATCAAGCGCGCTTCGCCGTTCTCGGGCGTGGACCACGGATAGAGTGCGAACGTGGCGGGATCTGGTCGCAGCACCATGTCGAGCTCTTCGCCGCGCACAAAACCATCGATCGATCCTCCATCGAAGGTGACGTGGCCGTCGAACGCCGCTTCGAGCTCGCTTGAGGGAATCGAAACGTTCTTACTGACGCCGAAGATGTCGGCGAAGACCAAGCGCACAAAGCGCACGTTGCGCTCTTTAGCAATCTTGATCGCGTCACGCCGCGTAAGCGCCGGGTGGTGTTTAGGTGTGGAGTGCATCGATGGCCATCGCTAAGCGGAGGGTGAGTTGATCGTGCTGATCCTCGAGCGTACGCCCGGTGATCTCGCCGATTTGCCGTAGACGGTAGAAGACGGTATGACGGTGCACGTTCAACGTGCCTGCCGCCGTTTTGACGTTCTGACCGCTGGCAAAATAGATGCGCAGGGTGCGCTCGAGTTCGGTTTGGTGCTTCTCGTCGTACGCTCGAAGCGGCAGCAGTACCACGTTCGCGAAGCCGCGTAGCTCTTCGACCGGTGCGCCGCGGTAGAGCATGGGGTATGCGCCGAGTTCGTCGGTCGAGCAGATGCTGCCGGCGCCGCGCATGCGCCGGACGATCGCAAGGGCGGACTCCGCCTCGCCGATGCCGCGGGCAAGATCGAGCAGCGGGATCGGTCCTGCAAATCCGCCGGTAACGCGTAAGCCCGGCCGCCGTTTCGCCGCGCCCTTGGGAAGCAGTTGCGCGGCGGTGCGCGCGCGCGCCGCATCGACTTCGCGCTCGGAGGGAATCAAGACGACGAGCGCCGCGCCGCGCTCCACCATCCCAAGCTCCGCATCGCCGCTACGAAACGTCTCTGAGGCGATCGCACGCAGGTCGGGCAACGGCTGTGGCTCACCCTCGGCGCTCTCGGCTTCGAGCGCCGCGCAGCAGTAGTGCGTTGCGAGCACGATGCCCCGTGCGGCGGCGTCGTCGCGCGCGGCGCCCAGGTCGTGGTAGGACGAGCTCGCGAGCGCCTCCCAAAACGAACTGCGGCGCGTGCGTGCGCCGCTGCCGTCGCGTGCGAGTTCGACCGAGATTGCCGAGGCGGTAAGGCGCGCCGGGAGCTCGAGCGCATCGAGCGCCGGCCCAGCAGCTACGATCGTGAGGTAGCCGAGCGGCACGTCACCGGGACCGATCGGCACCGTACGCATGATGCGCTCGTCGCGAACGCGTGCGGACGATGGAAGCGTACCGCGCCCGGCGCTTGCCAGGGGGCGCCACTGCGCGTCCTCGATGAGCACGCCGCTACCCGTCCGGTCGGCGAGGAAGGCGGAAAGCGCTTTCGCGCCGCCGCCCGAAGCCGCCACGCGGGCGAGCCCCTCAGCGAACTCGACGAGCTGGTCGGGAGTCATGCTTGCGTGGTTCGGCGAAGAAGGCGTACGTTCTTGGAAGGATATGGACGCAGCTGACTTTCGCGAGGTCGTCTCCTCGCTCTTCGACGATACACCCGATGCCGTCGTCCTCTACGATGGCGCGGGCCGTGCCATCGGCGCAAACGAGGCGGCGCAACTGCTCACCGGCTACGCCGGCAACCAGATCATCGGCTCGTCATATCGCGACCACGTCGCCTCGCGTGATTACGACCGGGTCGATCTTGCTTTGCAGACGGCGCTCGCCGGCGGGACCGACCACTTCGATACAAGCGTGCGCCACAAAGACGGCTCCATCGTCCCGGTCGAGTGCTACGTATTTCCGGCGGTCGTCGGTGGCAAGATCGTCGGCGTCTTCGCTCAGGCGCGCGACATCGTCGCGCTACGCTCGGCCGAAGCTTCGCTGACCTTCAATCAAGAGAAGTTCCGATCGCTCTTCGAGTACCACCCCGACGGAATCATGGAGGTGAAGGCCGACGGAACGATCTCGCGTGTGAACGTCGCGCTCGAGAGCGAGACGGGTTTCTACGGCGAGCAATTGGTGGGCAAGCAGTGGACGGAACTCGTAACGCCGGAGGTGCGTGAGGATGCCGATGAGTTGTTACGCTCGGCGCTGCGTGGCGAAGCGGTTGAGCGCGATAGTTTCCTGCTCGACCGCTTGGGGAATCGCATCGACGTGCAACTCAAACTCGTTCCGCTGCGCGTGGGCGAGACGATTCGTGGCGCCTATGCGATCCTCAAAAATGCAAGCGCACAGAAGACGGCCGAACGTGCGATCGCCGCGCGCAGCGAGCAGATCCGTCGCCTGTATATGGTCGCGGCCTCGCGCGCTGAGTCGCTCGACGAGCAGATCGATGCGACGCTCGCCCTCGGCATCGAGCTCTTTGGCTGGGATGAAGGCTACATCGTTCACTTCGCAAAGGACCGCCTCGAGATCCGCAACACGGTCGGATCGGGTCTCCTCAACAAAGGGGCAACCTATCCGCTGCAGGCGTCGTTCGCGCGCTACGTGCTGGAACCGGGGCGCCGGCAGATATTCATTCGCGATACGGACGAACCTCGCTGGTGCGATGATCCCGCGCGTGCCATCGGACCGTGGCGCGCGTACTTCATCGTCGCGTTAGACGTAGGCGACGAAGCCTACGGCGCGCTCGTCTTTGCGGCGCGTTCGCCCCACTACGAAGAGATCGATCCGGGTGAGCGTGACATGCTGCAACTGATGGGGCTCTTTGCCGCTGCCGCGATCGAGCGCGCCGTGCAGGGGGAACGCATCGAACAGATGGCGTTCAACGATCCGCTCACGGGCTTGCCGAACCGGGTGCTCTTCAACGACCGTATCGAGCATACGCTCGCGACTGCCCGCCGGTACGAGCGTGGCTTTGCGGTCATGTATCTCGACGTCGATAAGTTCAAGGCGGTCAACGACAAGTACGGCCATGCGGTCGGTGACGCGGCGCTCAAGGAGGTAGCGCTGCGCTTGCGTGCTACCACGCGCGAGAGCGACACGGTTTCGCGCTTCGGCGGCGACGAGTTCGTCATCTTGCAGCCGATCGTCGATGGCCCAAGCGATGCGGCGGATCTCGCGCGCAAGCTGAACGTTGCGATGCAGGAGCCGATCGTCATCGACGGCGTGCCGCACCGTGTTTCGGTTAGCGTTGGCATCGCGCTCTTTCCATCGGACGGCGAGACGATCGCGCAACTCACCGAGGCGGCCGATCGGGCGCTGTACCGGGCCAAGCGCGAGGGGCGTAATCGTTGGTACTTCGCTAATGCGGATTTCGCGCGTGGCGAGTTACGTAAGACGCGCTTTCGCCGCCGGGAAGCGATCGAATAACGATCGTACGCGAGGTCAGCCCGTCGGTGCCGGAAAGAATTGCTGAATCGTCGAGACGACGGTCAGAACGCCGACGATGATGACGGTCGCCCAGGCGATCGTATTGAAGATCACGCCGTTGGTCCACGTTCCCATGATGCGCTTGTTGTTGATGAGTAGAAGCATCAAGACGAGCACGATCGGGAGCAAGACGCCATTGAGGACCTGCGAGTAAAAAATGATCGCAAGAAGCGGCGAGTGTGGGATCAACACGACGCCGCCGCCGATGACGATCAGGGACAGGTAGAGTCCGTAGAAGATCGGCGCCTGTTTGAACGAATTATCGACGCCGCGTTCGAACCCAAAGGCCTCGCACACGTAGTAGGCGGTCGAGAGCGGAAGGATCGACGCGGTGAAGATCGCCGCGTTGAGCAGCCCGATTGCAAAGAGCAGCGACGAGAATTTTCCGGCGAGCGGGGCGAGCGCGGCGGCCACGTCGCCCGCGTCATTGATTTGGAGCGGGTGAACCGCGTGCAGATTATGCAGATAGATGGTCGCGGCGCTCGAGACGATGATGAAGAACGCGATGATGTCCGTGATGACCGAACCGACGACGACGTCGATACGGCTGTAGTGGTAATCCGCCTTTGTCACGCCCTTGTCGACCACCGCGGACTGAATGTAAAATTGCATCCATGGCGAGATCGTCGTGCCGATTACGCCGATCGCCATCAAGAGATAGGCGCTCGTTGGGGTAAAATGCGGGAAGAACGTTTGTTGCGTGACCGCATGCCAGTCGGGGTGGACCAGAACTCCGCTCACGACGTACGAGAGATAGACGATGCAGAAAGCGAAAAAGACGCGTTCCACGACCTTATAACTGCCGCGCGTGACGGTGATAAAGACAAATGCGGCCGCCAGCGGCACGAGCAGAAACTTCGAGAGAAGCGGTACGTAGGTTTGGAGGATCGGCGCCGCCGAAGCGATGCCGGCGAATTCGGCCGCCGTGTTGCCAAGGTCGCCGAATACGAAGAGCGCCAAGACCCAGAACGTCACCTTGACGCCGAAATTCTCGCGGATGAGATCGGCGAGTCCCTTGCCCGTGATCGCGCCCATACGCGCGCACATCTCTTGGGTGACGATGAGAGCGACGGTTACCGGGATGAGTAGCCAAAGCAACGTGTAGCCGAACTGCGCTCCGGCAAGCGAGTAGGTGGTGATGCCGCCGACGTCGTTGTCGGCGTTGGCCGTGATAATCCCGGGGCCGATGATCGAAAGGAACATCAATGCCGAGCGCATCCACATGCGCAAGCGCGGCTTCGGCGAGAGTGCGGGCGGCAATGCTTGCATGACGCGTTAGCTGTCCTTCGTTGCGCGCACGGCGTGCCGGGTGATCTTGGGAAGGCGTTTTGCGAGGTCGGCAGGCATGATCGCGTCGATCGCGTCATCGACGGTGACGATGCCGAGCATTCGTCCCTGAGCATCGACGACCGGTGCGGCGAGCATGTCGTACCGCGCGATCGTCGCGGCCACTTCATCGGCCGGCGTATCGGGCTGGATCGTGACGACGTCGGACTGCATGATCGAATCGATGCTCGCCTGTGGATCCGCGAGCAAGAGCGTGCGAAGACTCAAGACGCCGAGCAATAAGTCGCTCTTATCGACGACGTAGAGGTAGTAGATGAACTCGGAGGTCGGTGCGATTTCGCGAATCTTTCGGATCGTCGCCTCGGCCGTACGATGCGGAAATATCCACGTATAGTCGGTCGTCATCAATCCGCCGGCTGAATCCTCGGGGTATTGCACGAGCGCGCGCAACTCGCTTGCCGTGTATTCGTTCATCTCGGCGAGCAGCTCTTGTTGGCGGTCTTCGTCGAGTTCGGCGAGGAGATCGGCTGCGTCGTCGGCGTCCATCTCTTCGATGATGTCCGCGGCGCGTTCGGTGCCGATATCTTCGATCAGCGAGCGCTGCGTGTCGGCGTCGAGATGCTCGAAGGCGTCCGCTGCGGTCTCGTCGTCAAGTTGGCGGACGACGGCGGCGGCTTCGCGCGTGGAGAGGTCGCCGATGATCTCGGCGAGCTCCGAGGGGTGCAGACGTGCGAGCTTGCTCTCTTTGACCGAGAGGCTGACCTGGGCGGGGTTGTTCTCGCGGATCGGCGCAACGGAATCCCACGCGATCATCGCGCGCGGGATCGAACGATAGATTCCCGGCGTGAAGCGTTTGCCGAACGACTTTAACCCGAGGCGGCGCAGCAAGCCCGCAACGCCCACATCGGCGGCGACCACACGCAGTGCGTTGCCCGCGCGTGCGATTTCCAAATCGTTGATGCGTACGACCTTACGGCCATCGACATCGACGATCTGCTTATCGAGCAAGTCGGCGATCAAATAGAGGGCATCTTGCTCGGGTGGCGCGGGCTCTTTCGGTGTGGTCGTGAGGGCGATCGATCCCTGCGCATCAACGTCGCCGACGGTCTCGATCGGTGCGTAGCGCGCCCCCTGCGACGTCTTGATGACCAGACCGTCGATTTTTGGGAAGACGTCGTCGGGCTTGTTCACGAGAAAATCGGTCACTTTGCCGATCGGGATGTCGTTGACGGTCGCCTTACGCCCGACGAGTTCGGAAATGAAGCCTTCCGCGAACGCCATGCTGCACTACCTCCCCTCTCATCAGTCGCCACAAAGAAAACGCCGTCCACCTCGTCGGTGTCGGCGCGAAAGAGAAGAGAACCAAGCGGTCGTCCTACCCCATCGTCCGAGCTTTGGCACCACGCGTCGTAGAGGGCTCGCCTTTCGAGCCTCAGCCGCGTTAGACACCGCCTTAGCTCGGCGTAGTCTGTTCTACCTCACTTGGCGTCTCTCGACGTTTCGGGGCAGCGGCTTGTGTATCGCGTGGACGCCTCACCTAGCGAGGTATCCTCATCTTAGTATAGGTGGCGCGGTCAACCCTGGAGCTAACGGAGACCGCCAAGCACGATCGAGGTGAGGGCTTGGGTACTCACCTCCATCTGGGAGAGCACGCTCGTCCCCACGCTGACCAGAATCTGCGCTCGCGTAAACTGCGTCGTGGCCGTTCCGATGTTGAGATCGCGAATCGAGCTCTCGCTTGCGGTCTGATTGACCACTTGAATCGATGCATCGTTCGCAGCCTCGTTGAGGGAGACCATCTGCGCGCCGAGTTGCGCGCGCTCGCCTACCACCGTGGTGATCGCGTTGTCGAGTCGCGCCTCCGATGCCTGATTCGTCAACAGATCGCCGACCTGCGTCTCGCCGATGCCGAGATTGTTCGTGCTCACGCCGCCGATCGAGATCGCGATCGTCGAGCCTTCGCTCGTGCCCGTATTGACTTCGAGTGGATGACCGTTCGTCGCCGATTGCGGCGGTATCGTTACGACGATCCCTGTCTGCCCCACGTCCGCGGTCGTAATGTTGTTGAAGTTGAACTGGAATACGGGATTGCCGTTGTTGTCAAAGTAGGTGTACGGGCCAACGCCGGGGCCGTATTCGACGAAGTAGTTCGTCCCCGGTGTTACGTGCAACACGTTGGTCTGCGTGGGCCCAAACGACGGATCGGGGCTCGAGAGGGTAGCGGTGACCTGAATCTGCCCGGTCGTCGCATCGTACGAGTCGATCGAGAAGCTGAACTGCACCGCTTCGGTGTATGGCGATCCGTTCGTCTGTGTCGGGTCGAGGAGTTGCTGCGTGCCGCCGTTGACCAAAGGATTGGAGACGAAGAGGTTCTGTTCCGCGGTTGCTTGTTGGTTCGAGAGGCTCCCGTCGAGGAGGTTCAGGCCGTTGAAGTTCGTGTTGGCCGCGATGCGATTGACCTCGAGCAGCAACTGATTGATCTCGGTTTGAATCGCGGCGAGGTTGTCTGCCGAGTTGAGATCGGAGTTGGCCTCCACGACGAGGGATCGCGCGCGTTGAAGGATCTCCGTGATCGTCGCGAGCCCTCCGTCGGCAACGGTCAGCGCGTTGTTCGCGGTCTGCACGCTCGTGATGCCTTGCTGGAGGCCGTTGCTGACGCTTTGCAACTTCTCGGCAATGGCCAGTCCGCTCGGATCGTCCGCTGCGGAGTTGATACGCAAGCCCGAAGAGAGTTGCTTCGTGAGGTTTGCAAACGTGGCTTGGTTCTGATCGAGGTTGAGCAGAACGCTGTTGAAGCTGTCGCTGAATCCGATGCGCATCAGGTACGCACCTCATTCATCGCAGCAAAGGCTGGACATGACGAAACAGAGCCGATCATCCGTGACCGCTCCGCTTGAGGTCGCCTTCCGTGACGTGCCGTATACAGCACATCCATGTCCAGTCTGTATTCCCCCATCCTTGGTGTGAATACAGTCGCCGTAGCCTCCGGTCGGCCACGACGCCCATATAGTTCGGGTATCGGCACGCTAACCAAATGCTTGCAATCGATTAGCGTCCCATAGTGTAAATGTTCGGCTCAGCCGCCGAACCCTTGTAGTGCGATGGGTCGGCCATTGCAGGTTTTTGGCCTGCTCCTCATGATTATTGGACTGCTTGGGACGATGCTGGTGGAATCCGGCAACCCCGGGCTGGTTGCTCTTGCCGACCCCTGCGTGCCCGCGGGCACGCCCACCCCGCCGGCCGCGCCTTCAAGGCGCCAGCCTGGCATCGCGACGGCCGCCCCGCAAGCCACCGGCACGCCCGCCACCGTCATTCCGCCCCGTTCATCCTATTGGCATGCCCACGCCGACGGCGTGGATGGCGCTGGATCTCGCGAAATGGAGGTGGCGGCTCTGTCCCCACCACTCTTAACACCGCCACCGGTGAGCCCAACCCCCATCCCAACGCCGCCGCGCGCCACGCCCGAACCGCTGCCGCCGGGGAGTTATCCCGTCTTCGCGCCTACCGAGAACCTCACGACCCCTTCGCCTACCCCAGCTCCCATTCAGACCACGACCCCGGCCCCAACCGCGAGTCCAGGGCTGCCGCCTTGCCCCTCGCACAAGCACCATCTCTTTGGCGATGGTCCGATCGAGATCTCGGGCTCGGGTGCGCTTGACCTTGGGTCACATCACGTCGCCAACACGACCTATACGCAGACGCAGGCCCAGACGAGCCTCGCGATGACCTTCTCGGTCACCCGGCGCACCGAGCAGTCCTCGCTCGTTATTTCGCAAGCCCTGGGCGATTACAACGGCAATTACAACTCCGGGCAGATCAACGTCGGCTACAGCACGCCGAGCTATCTACTGAATTACGGCACTGTGAACGGCCCGGCTGATACGCAACTCTCGAGCGGAGCCTTCAACCAGGGCCTTATGCTTGGCATTCCCGTCGGTACCTCGGAGTGGGACCTCATTGGGGCACACACGCAGGGTGTCAACGGCGAAGGCTATCGCGTTGGAGCGATCCGCCATACGAGCACGACCCGCAAGGGGGCATACGTGTCTCAGACGCTTTACGACGCAATCGGCGATCAATCACACGCGAATGCCGCGACCCTCGATCTCTCGTATAGCCTCTTCCATGGGATGAACTCGCAACGTTTCGAGACCGCGATCGATTCGGTACGCCACGTTCCCGGTGTTCCGGACGGCATGCGACTCGCCTATGCTACGAACCTGAACTTCAGTGGTGGTGCGACCGCGACGAGTATTAGCTACACCCACCTACCCAATGCGTTCGTCGCGCTTGGGCAGGTGCAGTTCGAGCAGTCGCAACTCCAGATCACACGCCGCAACCCGCTCTTTCACGGTGTCCTCACCTTCGACTTCGGCGATCTGTTCTCGTCGTATTCGGGCTCCTCGACGCGGACCGAACACGCAGCCTTTAATCTCAACCTCCCGCTCGGGATGCACGCGAGCTCGCAGTGGCTCGTGAATTTCTCCACGACAAGCTCCGAAGGTGATGTGGCGCGCGAGCGCGACGTTGCGCTCGCCATGAACGAACAGATACGCGGTTTTACGCTGCAACAGACGGCGCAGGAAAGCACCGTGAACGATACGCTCGCCGGTGTAGCGACGCAACGGCAGTTTGCTGCGGCGCTTTCCCACGGACTCTTCGGCGGCTATATCTCGCTCCAGAGCAGCATGCTCTCGGGACACAGCGCCGGCGGTACCCAGCAGCTCACGGATTCGGTCGCGCAGTTCACCCGTCAGATCGGGGCAAAGGCGGAAATCTCGCTTTCGGCCGAGGCGTTGCGAAACGCGATCCTTGGGCCCGGTTCTGCGACGAACCAGTTTACGACCACGGTGAGCCTGTTGCGGCGCTTCTCGCCGGTCGTGGGCTTGCGTGCAACCTACGGACGCACGCACCAGAGCGGCGTCTTTGGCGGTGCAGCATCCTACCTGAATTTTGATATCGTCGGGCCGCTTGCGATCGGCTCGGCCGCACGCTACACCGGGCGCGCGAATCCGAACCTTCCAGCGATCATCCAAGGCCATGTGTATCTTGCGACCGAGGCTGCCGGCTACGGTCTCGCCTCGCAACAGGGCTTCCCGAACGTGCTCGTGACCCTCGATGGCGGCCTAACGGAGCGCACCGACGCAAGCGGCTCCTACGAGTTTCGTTTTGTGAAGCCTGGGGCGCACATCGTCTCGATCTCGACGGGGACGCTGCCAGCCGGCGTCATCGCGGATGCGAGCACGCGCAGTCTCGAGGTGCAGGGTGGCCAGATCGCGACCGTCGATTTCTCGGCTGGGCAGTTTGCCGCGGTCGGCGGCAGAGTGGACGAGCGTATCGACGGGAAGCTTGTGCCGGTACCGAACGTCTTGCTGCTCGTGGACGGCAAGCAGCAAGGGTATACGGGCGAGGACGGCACCTACCAGATCGGGCATCTAAGCGGCGGGAGGCACACGATCGCGGTTTCCACCGATTCCCTTCCCGCGACGCTTGCGGTTGAGGGGACGAGTTCGCACAGCGTGGAGGTCTCAACCGGCAACGTGACGCCGGTCAACTGGGTGCTCGTCGGGCTCGGGTCGATTCGCGGCTCCGTGCTCTATACCGCGGACGCCGGCTTTGGTGATTTAGTGGGCGCCCCCAACGTCTACGTCGTGGCGCACCCGGGCCAGCATGCTGCCATCACCGATGCCGACGGCCACTTCATCATCGACAACCTCGCCCCGGGAGCTTATACCCTCACCCTCGACAACGATACGCTGCCGGAAGGGCAGGGGATTATCCAGGGCCCCGATGGAGAGGTTGATGTGGTGGGCGGCCAAGCGACCGAGGGGGTGACGTTTAAGGTCGGACCGCAGGCAAAAGAAGTCATCATGACCTTTGGTGGCGGGTCCGAGGCGGCCGTCAGCGCAAGCTTCGAGCCGAGTAAGGCGCCTCCGAACTCCATCGTCGAATTGGTGGTGACGACGAACGAAGCGCATCCGACCTCGGTTATCGCCCAGTCCGACCTCTTCGGCACGCTGCCGTTGCACTACGTAGCCAAGCGGCACGCATGGATTGCACGGCTCCTGGTTGCCCCCTCGGTCGCCAATGGCGACCACCCGGTCCATGTAGAAGTGAAAGGCGAAAAGAACGGCAGCACCGACACCGCGCTCACCGTGAATAACGCCCTTCCGCTAATCTATGCCCGCGGTACGCCCGCGCGACCGCTCCCAGGCCAAGAGGTTCGGGTCGTCGCCAGAATTTTCGCTGACGTGCGCGCGGGCGACGAAGTCGTGCTCGAAGATGGCCAAACCTTCGAGCTCCCGGCCCCCCGTGGGCACATCTTTGCCTTCTCAATCCACGTGCGCCACCCGCTCCCTTACCATGGGCTGATCCTCACCCGGACGGGGCAAAGGCTGCCATTCGTAATAGGACCGTGAGGGAGAGGTAAACGCGTAGTAAAGAATGCTCGCGGGGCCTTTAAAGACATGAGGGCCTGCTCGTTCGATGCCGAAGAAGAGAATGTGGACGTGTGAGGAGTGCGCGTTCGCGAGGCTCGGTAGATTGCCAGCCGTCTTTAGCATATGCACGAGAAAGGATTCCTCGAGTGAAGCGAGCTCTAACTTTAGCAGCGATGCTTGCCGGCGCGGCGATCGTGACCGGACAAGCCCTCGCAGCAGGCACCGTGAACCAATATGGTTCCGTTAAACTCCAGTGGAACGTCGCGGTAGCGATGAACGCCGCCGTCCACACGAACTACACCGGCGCTTTCGCCAACGGTGGCGCCAGCGCGACCGTCGATTATCCCGCGGGTGCGGGATCGTGCGGCGGCGCATCGCCCGTGACCGTGACCGGTCAGACCGACCTAAACATCGTGTACGGAACGATCACCCCGTCGTTTAGCGGCACCACCGGTTGTAATTACGAGAACGCCGTCGGCGTCTCGGTGCAGACCAACGATTCGAGCGGTTTTGCGGTGTACGAGTACCTCGACACGGCCCTTCCGTCCGGCACCAACCTCTGCGCCTTCCCGAATAACGCCACGAAGACGTTCCCCATCACGGCCGCAGCTTCGATCACGACGTCGCAGTGGACGACCGCCCCTGCTGCCTACTCCGGTTCGTGCGCAGCAGGCGGTGCCTCGCTGACCAATGCCGGCACGATCACGAACGCTGGCGTCGCTCCGGTCCAGCCGAGCGCCACCTACACCGGCGAGTATGCCTCGGCGGCAGCCGCGACCGGCCAGCAGTTTATCAACTACACGACGGCTGCCGGAACGGCGGTCCTCGCGGGTGAAGATCTGCAGTTGAACGTGGCAAGCAGCGCAGCGTCGGGTACCAACATCTCCGACGTGATGACGCTCCAGTTCGTCGCGAACTAATCAACGAACTGGCAACGACTGATAGGAGAGATTCGTCGAACCGAATATGACGGGTGGAATGAAACGGTACTTCCGGGCCCTCGTGGCCACCGCCCTGGTCGTTCTCGCGACCGCATATCCGGCTACGGCGGATCTCTCTCTTGATGTCGCACCGGCGAAGATCGAGATGCAAGTCACTCCGGGAACGCCACAAACGATCCCCATCACCGTTCGAAACAGCAGCGCCTCACCGATGCACATTCAGGCGACGCTCGTGGACTACAAAGTGGGGCCCGGAGGGGACTACATCTTCTCAAAACCGGGAACCGATCGCTTCTCGCTCTCGAAATGGGCAACGGTCAACCCGCGCGAGTTTGATATCCCGCCTAACTCGTTTCAACTCGTGCGCATGACCATCAACGTCCCACACGGCATCTCCGGTGAGTATTCGGGCATCGCATTTTTCCAAACGCGGCCCCTGCGTCATCAGGGTGGCGGGATCTCGTTCTCGGAGCGTGTAGCGTCAAAGGTATACCTCTACAGCGGAGCGATTCGCTTGGACGGTGCCGTTGACGACATAGCAGTGAAGCAGACGCCGATCGGCCAGCGGTTTCTCATCGGATTTAAAAATACGGGTAACGCGCATCTTTATCTGAACGGGCGCATCGAAATTCGCAAAGGATCGGACGTGGTGGCGCGCGTCCAGCTTCCACAGCAACAGCTTGTCGAGCGCGGCGGTCGCCGCATCATCGAAGCGTACAGTCAGAAACTTCCCGCCGGAAGATATACGGCGCTCGCGCTGATCGATTTCGGCGGACCGAATCTCGCAGGCGGACAGACCTCGTTCGTCGTTAAGTAGCGGCGTCAACGAACCACCCCCGGAGCGGATGCCGGGCGGAATGACAACTAAGGAGAGTGTGGGAACAGAATGTCTCGGTACGCACGGTTTGTTCTGACGCTTCTCGCGATCGTTGCATCGATCGTCGGGGTGCTCGGCGGTGCGCGTATCGCTGCGGCGACCCCGCCGTCACTGGCCATCGTTCGTCCGCCGGTTCCACATCCGATCCCAATCTTCACGCCCAATCCAGTGCAGCCGGTCCCGCTGCGCACACCGAACCTTCCGCTTGCCACGGCATCGCCGAGTGCTTCGCCGGCGTCAGGGGCTCTGAGCCCGCCTGGACCGGTTCAAACGACGTGGAGACTGGTGCACAACGCGCCGCGCCCGCCGTATTGGCCCAAGCTCTCCTCTTTTTTGGTGAAAACCGGCCCGCATACGATGGGCGTGCGCCAATTACGTCCGTTGCTAACCACCCATGGGGTGCGCGTGACGCCGATGTCGGCAAACGGTGCGACGATCATCCTTACCGGCGACCAGAGCAACTACTACACGAACGACATCACGCTCGAATATGGCGCGGACGTGTATCTGTCATGCCAAAATATGCCGACGAACGGTCGTTACACGTTTTACGTCTATCCGCCGAACGGTTCGTTTGCAAACAACGGCACCTATACCGCCAGCATGCGTGCGAACTACACGAACAACAGCTGTAATAACTACTTGAATTTCAACCTTTCGACGCCGTTCGGAGGTATCAACAACGGTGGCGGTACGACCGTCGGTGCCGATCCCGCCTACCCGGGCGTATGGATCGTGGCGCTCTACAACGGCACGCAATTCATTACCGAGACCGCGATCATCGCCAACTCGACGATCGATTTCAATACGTACGCGAACCTCGGTCTGACGACGCCGACGAACGACTTCAATCCGGGTAGCAGTATCGTCGTCGGCGCCTCCGGCTTGAATCCGTCGCATAGCTATGCGCTGGGCTGGGTTTTCACCGGCGGCAGCGGCCTTCCGTGCGAGTTTACGGTGCCGAGCGCCGCGAAGGACAACAACAACGCCGTCTGCTTTACCGGTACGACGACCGGCCTGCAGGCTTTCGGTGGAAACCTTACACAGTATTGGGGTCCGGCGAGTTCGCCTTCGACGAACTCAGCGCCGACAGGCACCTACGACGTCGAACTCTACGATACGACCGATAGCATTATGGTCTCGCATCAGCAGATATCGGTCGAGCCGTCGACCGTCGGTTGGACCCTGACGCCATATAACTCTTCCGGGGCAACGCCCCCTCCGGGCTTTAACTACGGTGACACCTACGCGACCGACGGTCTGCTCGACCAATCGGTCACGGGTCTAACCTATGCGGCAACCAACATTGGCGGCGCGAACGGCAACACGATTCGGCTCTCGATCAGCGATCCGAACGGCGTCGTGCTTACGCAGATGCAAAGCTACCTGCCGGGGCTTCCGGTGCTGACCGCTCCGCCGACGGCGACCGAGGCGGGCGGAGGATTCACGAAGCAAGTTGCCTTCCCGCTGCAGCAGACATATTATGAGGCGCTTGGCCCGACACAGACCCCGTTTGCCCCCAACGTGCTCACGGCGCAGTTGTACGATACGAACACCGGCGCGATTTTGGGTAGTAAGTCGTTTACACTACTGGGCTACTACGCACAAGATAATTGGTCCACCAACGCGATTTTGCAGGCTGGCACCACCCCGACCACCGGCACCGTGGTTATCAAGAATACCGGCGGCTCGAACTATGGGTCATGGAACGGCGACGCGATCAGCGGCGTCACGATCGCCACGATCCCCGCGAACGGCGAGGTTCTCGGCCTCTCCTCGACCACGGCGGTGGACTCTGCTGGTAACGCGTGGACG
This sequence comes from Vulcanimicrobiota bacterium, assembly GCA_027452165.1. Classification (GTDB taxonomy): domain Bacteria; phylum Vulcanimicrobiota; class Vulcanimicrobiia; order Vulcanimicrobiales; family Vulcanimicrobiaceae; genus REEB354. The sequence continues at coordinate 30,853 of DAIDGX010000026.1, forward strand.
ATCTCCTCAAGTGGTTCCGGCGTCAATACGGTGATCACAGCGACGACGAACCAGCGTAACGTCGGCATCCCCGTCGGCGGCACCCTGCAGTTCAACGTCACCGTCGCGATTCCAACCGGTGACTGCTTGACGCCATGCGATCTTCCCACGCAGATTTTGCCCGAGCACGGCATCGCCTACAGCGCGACCGATACGGCGTCACAGGCGCTGCAAGTGCTTTCGAACTCGGTATCGCCGGGCTCGGTGGTGCCGACTGAGGCATGGGCCGTGACGTCGGAAACGGCCACCGCGAATATGGCCGCACGTGTTGCAGCTTACGATCACATGGCGTACATCTACGGCACCGCGAACTCGCCGTCCACCGATTACTACACCTACAACGTGACCCTCGACAATGTCGTGTCGGCGGGCAACCATCGACTCTCCGAGGTGGAATTTACCTTCCCGTCAGCGGTTGACTTGAACGCAGAAGCTGCCAACATCACGTTTACGCCACCCGCCGGAACGGGTACCTGGGCCCTCTACACCAACTCGTCGTTTAACGCGAACTTCGTGCAGCCGCTGGGTACCGCCGGACAGAACGTCATCGCGTTTGCGTGTCGTCAAAATACGCCGGATACGTGCGGCATCCCGGTCGGAAGCTCGGGAACCTTCCAGATCAATATTCCGCTCTTCACGACCTCCTTTACCGAGACGAACATCACGGCGTTGGCCAATTTCGACAATGGCAACGCGTACGGAAATTGCGGTTCGTGCGCCGATGCATCTTACACGCTCGATCCGACGCAGACAACCGTCAACGCGATCGCAGGTGTGACGAACGTGAACTCCTCGGAGATCGGGAGCTACTCGTTCAATCCGACGCTGATGTCGATGAACTTCCAACCGAATACTGTCGGCACCGGTGCTGGCTCAACGTCGGCGTCACTGGACTTTACCAACACTCCTGCCTCACGCGATCCAAATCCAGATTATGTGGACGAGGTCGATCTCTTGTTCCCGGCGGGTACCGACCCGACGAGCATCACGGTGCCTTCGGGGTGGTATTCATTCGAGACCGCGGCGGGCAGCCGCCACTGGAAGATCGCGCTCTGTGCCGCACCTGGACCGACGAATGCCACGCCGTGTTCGACGAACGAAGTCAACGCTATTCCGCCCGGTGGCCAGCTCGCGATGACGGTAAACTGGTCAACCGGACCTGCCGCCGGTACGTATAACGTCGGTTGGTATGTGACCGGCGCGAACGGTGGTGTCGATTCAAGTGCGCTTGGCACGACGACGCCCATCACGTTTAGCAACACCACCGCGTCGGTTGCGTTTACGTCGATCAATGGTGCATCCGTGACAAGCGGGAGCGAGCCGCAGGTCGGGACGGATACAGCAAGTTCGGGTAGTAGCTTCGTCTATACGGTGGACAATACAGGCTCGAACACGCTCACTGCTGTGACGGTCACGGTGCCTCACCTGACGCGCTCGGGTACCGCCGGCTCCGACGGCGCCACGGGGAATGGCGGCTATTTCGATATCACTTCAACGCCGACGCTCACCTACACGGGCGGCGCGACCGGTTGCGCGGTCGCATACACCAATCCAACCTCAGCGGCAGATGGCAGCATACGACTTACCGGCTGCACGATTCCCAAGGCTGCGACCGTCGCGATCAACTTCAATGCGCAGACGCCCTATCTCGTTGGCAACGAGTTCGTCTTCCCGGCAACCATCTATCAGGGAGCAACGCCGTACACGGCGCAGACGACCTATACCGCATCGGACGTGCTTGCCGTGATCCTCAATGGCACGCTGACCTTGATCACGCCCGCGGTCGGATGGGTCGCACCGACGCAACCCAACTCGATCGTGCCGGCCGACGGCACGCTAACGCCGCAGACCAATTGCGTGAGCTGTCAGGTCCTAGGTACGACGCCAAAGACGATCGACTTCGGTTATTTCAGCGGGACATTCAACGCAACCGATGTTCTCGATGCGAGCGTGCGCTCTGATGCGAACTCACCCAACTCATGGGTTCTCTATGTCACAACCTCGCCGGGAACGAATCCATCGAACATGTTGCAGACCTCGGTCGACAACGGGGCTTCGCGTTCGAGTTCGCACGCCGGGTTCACTATCAATCAGACGACCAACACTGCAGTCCTGACGACGACCCCAGGCTTGCAACTCTCGACGTATGCGGGCTCACCTTACCATGGTCCGCTTGATTCGGTGATGAACTTCGCGGTGGTTACCGGCGGTAATACGTCTCCGCAGACCGTTACCCTCACCTATACGCTGGTGTTCAACTGATGAGCGCCCGCCTTCGTATCGCTGCATCCGTCACCGCTGCCCTCACGCTGCTCGTGACGCTGAGTTGCGCGCGCGCCATCGCTCAATCCAACGGCTCGGTCAAGCTCCAGTGGAAGATCGTGCCGATCGTCAACCTGACGGTCACGCCAAACTATCAAAGCGGTTTCGGGCCGCAGGGCGGTGCCGGTTCTGGCTCCACGCCGGCGCCCGGAGGCGGTGCGTCGCTCGGCGGCGGCGTCGTCGATTTCGGCAATCAGGTTGTCCAAGGCTATGCGTATTTGTATAAGTATGCGGTGAAGACTACGGTGCAGACCAACGACGCCGCCGGCTTCACGCTGTACGCTGAAGGAACGACCGACGTCAACGATCTGACCGCCGGTGGAACCCAGCCGCTCAATCAACTGCTCTTTTGGCTGTTCTCGAGTCCGGGTAACTCACCATTTTCATCGGCGACACCGTTCCAGCCGACCGCCTCGACCGTAGGCTGCGGCGGAACCTGCATTAATTACGTCGGCACGCCTCCGCCCACGGCGGCGGTATGGAGCTATTCCTCCTCCACAATCGGTCAGCCGGGTAACTCGGTGTCGCAGGGTTTCGATTACCAACTGCGCCTCTATAGCAGCCCGCCGCCCGACAGCTTTAGCGTGTATATTGTCTATACGGCGGTGGGAAATTGAAGAAGCTGCTCTTCGCGTTCGCTCTGGTCGCGCTCGGTGTCGCGTTCTTCGGAACAGCGCAGGCCTTCCAAGTGCAACTCGGGGTCAAACAAATTTCGGTCAACTTTACCGTTACGCCCTCGCCGATCGCCTATGCGCCCACGAATGCAACCGGTGTGGCCGTCGCTGCGAACGGCGCTACCTTTGCGTCGTTTGAGAACGTCGCGGACTATTTGGGCAAGGCCGATCCGCTCGCGTCCATTGTTGCCTACGAACCGATGAACATCGGCGACATGGTCGCTCAGTCGAATCAAGCGGGCGTGAAGGTGCAGTTCACGGTAAAGGTCGATCCGACGTATCAGTATTTTCATCTCATCCCGGTGAACACGAATCTAAATGCGGGCTATGGCGCGAACACTTATACGTGCTCGTTTCAGGTGTTCGCAAAATACGCGACGGCCTGGACGATCACTGATTATGCGTATGGGAGTAGCAGTTCGGGGAATACCCAAGGTCTTGGCGGCTTCCCGCTCTACAACTACGCGACGACGAGTGACCTTGCGTGGTTAGCAGAGACGATTACGACCTCATATAAGGCCTATGCTAACGCAGGTTCACCGGGTGAAACGGTTTTTGCCGGAGCAGCGGGCAGTTCAAAGACCATCTGTATTGACTTAAACCTGTCGGTGCCGGCGTCGATCCCGGCCGGAACCTATACAGCGACGATTAGTTACCGTATGGTTCACAACTAGCGAACGCTATTAGGTTTATCGGTCCGCTCGGTGCGAGGCAAGAACGCACGCGGCAAGCACTCCGAGAAGACCTGCCCCAAAGACGAGGCTACTGCGGGTATGAAGCGCTTCATACGCCGGCGTAAGAAGCGGCGTATGTTGCATGACCGGGATGATCGCAAGTGCTTCGATTGTGGTGCAAATGAAAGCGACACCGACGGTGGCATAAATGCCGATCGCGACCCGACGGGAATCCAGCCGCGCGAAGAACGTGATCGCGAGGCATACGATCCCAAGAATATCGCCAAGGCGAATGAGGTTCTCTAGAGTCGCGGCAACGGTCGCCGCAAACGCGGGCGTTGGGCCGACGTTCGCAAACGCCACCGGCGCAAACACGAAGGCAAAACCAGCCAAACTTCCAGCCCAAAGTCCGAGCAGCATGCTACGGAGCGCGGCTAGCATGACTGTGGGTTGCTAGGCCCCCGAGAGCGAGGGTTCGTACCGAACGATCGTCGCAGCGTTCGGTGCCGCGTAGATAGCGCCGTCGCCCCCGACGATGAGTGCTTGCAGGTCAACCGACGATGGGTACTGCACAAGCGCTCCGGTTGCGGGGTTAAGCCGATCGAGCCAAAAGTGGCTTCGGTCGGTTGACGCAGCAGAGAAGTAGAGCATGTCGTTCGGACCCGCGACCATACTTTCAACCGTCGTCCCCGGCAGCGCGAAGGTCGTCACCTGCTGTGTGCCCGGATCGAAGCGTACGATTTGGTTGGCTTGAGCGAGATAGATCCCGCCATCTGGCCCAACCGCGAGTGCGCCGGCAACCGCAGTCTGAGGCGAAGCAAACACGGTGAATGCCTTGCTCGCGGCTGCGTAGCGAATAAATCCACACGATGCGTCGCTGAACCAAAGATTGCCTTGTGCGTCGGCGACGAAGGCGCCGCTCGCATTGAGGCTCGTACAGGCCGTAGGGAACGGAACGGGGGCCGAGGCCGCGCCATTCGTCACGCTCACGAGATCATACGTTGCGCCGCTGCCGAGCGTATCGTTCTCTACGAAGTAGAGCATGCCGTTCGGGGCATCGTTTGCATACGCAAGCGCGGAGTAGCCGCTCACGGGTGTTGCGGTGAGCGTTGCTGCGGCAATCTCGATAAGTCCCGGTGGTGGACCGCCCTTCCCGATCGCGCGCGCATCGACGTAGATATTGCCGCCGGCGTCAAGTCCGAGTTGCGTTCCGATGAACATTCCGAGGCCGTTGGTATTGCCCGCGACGAGGTTCGCGAAGCTAGCGCTGCTCGGTGTGAAGGTGTCGATCGCGCCGGCACCGCTAGCGATCAACTCATCGATGGTGTTGCTTGGTGCGCACGCAAGAGCAGCTTGGCTCGTCAGGCTTGCGGAAGCATTCGTATATTGCGTTACAAAGCCGCTTTCCGGGGCGCCTGTGGTGGGTGCCGGCGTCGGTGCCTTCCCAAGGGCGACGGGAGACGCGGTGCCGGCAAAGCTTTGGCAGAATCCAAGCGGTATCGGGGCAGGCGTTGGCGTTGCCGCGGGCGTCGGTGTCGCAAGCGGCACGTTCGAGCGCACGAGATCGAAGTGATAATGCATCGTTGCCTGGAGAGCCAGGGGGGTGTTTGCCGCCGGGAACGCGATGCCGCCCGACTGGGGTGTGCCCGGTCCCGTGACAATGAACGAGGTATCGTCATCAGCATCCGCGCGCCCATGACCTTCGATTGAAACCCGTTCGCGAATGTAGTACAGCCCCGCGCCATCGTCGTGATGATGCCAGCCCCAGTTCCCGTCGTAAGGTCCGAAGTGGCATGGGCCTTCGCCATCACGTCCGAAGCGGCCGCGTTCGCGATCGGTTGCACATTTCAGCACGAAGGCAGGCACTGGTATCAAGGCTGTTGTCGAAACGCCGGCCCCTTCTCGATGCCACGCGAGGACGAACGTGCCGTTGCCGTCGCTCCCCACCCGTAAGCGCACTGGGGCGACGACGTCCACGTCGGCGTTGTTGGAGTTTCCGCGGTGCATTGCCCCGAGGACGCGCGGGATCGCCTGAGCGCCCAACGTTTGTGGCAGCGGGGACGTCGCGTGACCTCCGCATGCCGTGAGGCTGAACGCGAGGGCAGCGAGAACGCAGGGTGCCAGTTTCCGTGGCTGGGTCATCCGGGAAGCTCCTTGGCGGGGACGACAGCGCAAGACGGACAATACGCATAGCGCGAGTTGCCCGCACGTTGTATTTACGCGCGAGGGTGCCTGAGTCTTTCTCATAGCCAGGAGGCTTGCCGCGGTGCGCCCCGATCCGTTGAGTGTTGCTTTGGCGGCGGCCCACGAAGCCGCAGAGCTCCTACGCATGCATGCGAGCCGCCCGCTCGAGATTGCCGAGAAGGGCCGCCGTGCCGATATCGTGACGGTCGCCGATCGAGCGAGCGAGGCTGCGATCCTGGCCCGTCTTCGCGGTGCCTTTCCCCAGGCGGCGATTTTGGCCGAAGAGAGTGGCGCGTCGCCCGGAACGAGCGACGAGCGATGGATCGTCGATCCGCTCGACGGAACGACGAACTACGCCCACGGCTACCCGCTCTATTGCATCTCGATTGCCTTCGAGCGCGCGGGCGAATTGATTGCTGGCGTGGTGCTCGCGCCCGCGATGGACGAGTGTTTCGCGGCGGAACACGGTGCGGGCGCGCGCTGCAACGATCGCGCGATCGCCGTCTCGCCGATCGCGCGCATCGACGATGCGATGGTGTGCACCGGCTTCCATCCGGCGGATTACGAGCGTAACGCGCGCGCCTTCGCGCAGGCATCGCGGCGCGCGCAGGCGGTACGGCGCGACGGGTCGGCTGCGCTCGATCTCGCGTACGCCGCCTGCGGCCGCTTCGACGGCTTCTGGGAGTTCGACCTCAACCCGTGGGATGTCGCGGCCGGCACGCTCCTCGTGCGCGAGGCGGGCGGTCGCGTCAGCCGCGTCGATCTCGCCCCGGCACGCGTTGACGCGCGTTCGATCCTTGCGACCAACGGCCGCATTCACGACGAACTCGCCGCGGTGCTGCTCTAGCAGAAGTTCGGGCGCGAGGTACCGAATCTCGGCGCATGAACGCACCGATGGTCGCCCGTATCCTCGGGCTGCTCTTTGTCGTCGCCGCGATCGCGGGCGTGCTGCCGTGGCTCGCCCCCGCCGCGCCGTTCGTGGCACCGGTCATCACCTGGGACGCCGGGTATCGCCTCATCGCCGGCATCTTCCCGGTGAACCTTGCGCACGATGGCGTGCACCTCGTGTTCGGTCTCTGGGGGCTTCTCGCAGGGCTGCGCTTCAAAAGCGCCGTGGGCTATTGCCGCGTCGTCACTTGGAGCTATCTGGTACTCGTGATTCTCGGCGCGATTCCGATCACCAGCACGCTCTTCGGTGCGGTACCCATCTACGGCTGGGACGTCGCGCTCCACGGCGCGGTGATGCTGCTTGCGCTCTATGCCGGGTACGGCCGCGGATCGCAGGAGAGCGTCGAACCGCCGCTCGCCCAGTGATCTACGCGGTGAGCGGCTCGCGCGACGCCCAACGTCCGTCGCGCAATTTGAGCGCGGTGAGTGCTGCACGCGCGCTCCATGCGACGATCCACGCGATCGGCACGCTGTAGAGTCCGAGGCCGAGGCGCTCGATACAGAACCACGTGATCGGCAGCACGAGCGCGCCGCACACGATGCCAAGCAGCATCGAGAAACGCGTATCGCCCGCAGCACGAATCGGTGAGAGCGCGACCATCGCCCACCCTTTGATCGGCATCGTCACCATGTGCAGCGCGAGCGGCAGCGCCGCAAGCGACGCGACCGCTGCGTTCATCGTGAAGAGATAGGCGAGCGGCCACGCGCCGAGCGCAACGATCGCACCGGTTGCGAGCGTCACGACGAAAGCAAGCCGGAGTGCGCGCTGCAAGAAGACGCGCGCGCCGGTGGCGTCACGTGCGCCCAGGCGCTGTCCGAGGACGGTCTGCGTTGCCGTCTGGAGCGGACCGGGCACGACGAAGGTGAGGTCGGAGACGACGTTGAGCGCGCGGAAACCCGCGATCGCCGCCGCGCCGACGGGCGCGAGCATCGCGACGATCGCGATATCCGGCGCGACGAGCGCGAAGCCGAAGATCACCTCCGGCACGCCGAGCCAGGCGCAGCGCCACGCGAGCCCCCAGTCGATGGTGAGGTCGTGAAAGATGCGGTAGATCGGCTTGCGGGCGACATAGGCGATCGCAGCAATCGCGGCGATCGTCTCCGAGGCGAGCGTGCTGATCCCGGCGCCCACGATGCCGAGCGGGTGATGCGTCAGCCAGCCCCGTGCGAGGACGAGCAGGAGCGGAATGTGGATCACGTTGATGATCGCGAGCAGATAGACGCCCAGCTTGCGATTGCCGGCGGCGCCGAGTCCCACGATGAGCGTCGCCGAGAGATTCATCGGTACAAGCGAGATGCAACGCAGGATCAGGTAGGTCGCGCTCGCGCGCGATGAGGCAAGGTGCCCGATCATCGCGCTAATGAGCGGGTGTGCCCCGGCGATGCTTGCGAGGGTCACGGCAAGCGCCGCGAGCAACGGCACGACCGACCCGGCGCGCACCGTCCGCGCGAAACCATCCACGTCGTGTGCGCCGATGCGTTGCGCGGCAATGATGCTTATGCCGCTCCAAAGACCTGCGATCGCCATAAAGAGGGTGAAGAAGACCGTCGTCGCGGCGGTTACGCCGGCGAGCGCAACCGTACCGAGCGTGCCGATCACGATCGTATCGGCGATCCCCAGGATTTGATCGCCGAGCGTCTGGACGGCGAGCGGAACAGAAAGGCGCCGGAATGCGGCGCCTACGTTGGTGTGATCGACGATAAGCGATGCGGTACTCATCTGCGCAGTCGATCGACCGCCCCGAAGAATCGGTCGATCTCGTCGTCATTCGTGTAGAAGTGCGGGCTCACGCGAATACCACAACCCGGCCGGTAGTCGGTAAAGATCCGCTCTTCGAGCAACCGCTGCTGCACGGCGTGCGAGCCTTCGAAGTCGATGCCGATCCAGCCGGTGCGGCTCGCGGGCTCGAGCGGTGTGTTCACGCGCAATCCTCGCTCGAGCGCCATCTCGGCGATGCGGGTGGTCAAGCGCACGTTGTGCTCGCGAATGGCCGGCACGCCGATTTTGCGAATCAGGTCGTGTCCGGGACGCGCCGTGACGTAGCCGGGGATCGTGGGTGTGCCGTGCCCGAAACGCACTGCCGAGGGGGCGTAGCGAATCGGTGCCGCGTCGAAGGCAAAGGGCTCGGCATGCGCCCACCAGCCGGTAACGGCCGGGCGCATGCGCTCGATCAAGGCGGGCTTGACGTAGATCCAGCCACATCCCGGGCCGCCGAGCAGCCATTTGTGCGAGCCACCGGTGACGAGGTCGAGATCGAGATCGATGACGTCGTAGGGATAGACGCCCGTCGTCTGATACGCATCGACGCAGAGCAGCGCGCCGACCTCACGGCAGCGCCGTTGAATCGTGGCCAGATCGACGATCGCTCCCGAGACGTAGTATGCGTGCGAGATCACGACGAGCGCCGTGCGTTCGGTGATCGTCGCGACGATGCGTTCGGTCGGAATCGTGAAGCCGTCATCCGACGGCACCACGCGCGTTATCGCGCCGTAGCGCTCCCATTCGCGCCACACGTAGGTGAGCGAGGGAAACTGCAGCGCTTCGTACACGACCTCGTTGCGTTCGGAGCGAAAGTCGAAGCAGGTTGCGAGCGCCGCCTGGAGCACCGACACGTTCGGCCCGAGAAAGAGGCTCCCGGACGGCGCTCCGACGATCGCGCCGATCCCGTCGGCGATGGCGAGGATTTGGGGAAACCAGCGTTCCCACGCTTCGGGACCTTCGGTCGCCCAGTCGTTCCAGTACTCTTCGAGTGCGGCGCGCGCGCCGAGCGGCGCCGCTCCCATCGAGTGGCTCACGAGGTACGTCGCGTTTTCGAGTACCGGAAATTGCTCGCGTTCTTTCGCGTGTGTCATCGCGATCATGCGTAGTTCCCTTCGCCGAGATAGGTGCGCACGTCCCACAATTCCGGAAAGCAGCGGTGGACGAGCGTTTGCTGCAGATACTGCGCGCCTGACGATCCGCCGGTGCCGGTGCGATGCCCGATCATGCGCTCGACCATGCGTACGTGGCGGCCACGCCACAAGAGCAGCCGCTCGTCGAACTCGATCAAATCCTCACAGAGCATGTAGAGATCGTAGTGTTCCTCGGCGTTCGTGTAGATGCGCCGGAAGCTCTCGATCATCTCCTCCGAGGTCGCCGTCGCGAAGCCGCGCCGCGCGAGCAGCATTTTGACGCGATCGTAGAGCGAGGGAGCATGCAGGCGGGCTTCGAGCCGCGCCCGTTGCGGATCGTTCATCTGGATGTGGCGCAGGGTCTCGGTACGCCGGATGCCGCAGAGAAACTCCATCTCGCGAAACTGGATGGATTGAAACCCGCTCGCAGGATTGAGGTTGTCGCGAAATTGGTTGAACTCTTGCGGGGTCATCGTCTCAAGCACGTCGATCTGCTGCTCGAGCAGTCGCTGGATCGTGTGAATGCGCCGGAAATACTTTGCAACTCGCAGGAGTTCGCCGCGATCGAGCGCGCCGAGCGCCGCTTCGAGCTCGTGCAACAGTTGCTTGAACCAGAGCTCGTACACTTGGTGGATGATGATGAAGAGCATCTCGTCGTGATGCTCGGGGCGCGAGAGCGGTGCTTGGAGCGCGAGCAGATCGTCCACGCGCAGGTACGACCCGTAAGAGAGGCGTTCGGTCACGTCCTTTACCGTACCGTCACGGTGAAGAGCACGTGTTTTGCCGGCTGCGCGTTCGCATCGAACGGTCGCGCGTAATCAAACGAAATCGTCGTGGTGCCGCTGCGGTTGGCGTGGTAGATGAAGATCTGCTGGCCGGGAGCGCCGGGCATCGCCGGTGATGCGTTCTCGACCACGTTCCCTTCGTAGGCGGCGATCTTGCCATCGTCCAAGTGCTGCGTCCACGCGTAACCCGTCGATTGGTTGGAGGCGAGCGCGATGAAGAACTCCTCGCCCGCGCGTACCGTAATCGGTGCGCCCGCGTCGTTTTCGGTAAAGACCGGCGAGTGGGGCGTCAGCGCGAGCAAGGCGGTTGCGCCGAGCACGAGCAGCATGCGTTTCATTTACGGGGTTCCTCCGGTGCGGGCGATCTCGCCGTCGATCGTGCCGCGCAGCACATGCCAAGCCATCACGAAATCGGCTTGCAGGGAGCGCAACGGCGCGCGAAACGTCTCGGGCTTGTTGTGTTCGATACACGCATGCGAAAACCACGCGGGGCCGTAGCCGGCCGCCAGTCCGATTGCGACGAGCCAGGGTTTCCGGGCGGCGATCGCACCGAGCACGAGCGCGGTGCCGGCGAGCGTGCCGGCGACATGAAACGCGCGCGTGCGCGGGTCGCCGTGCGCGCGCAGGTAACGCGGCCAAAACTCTTCGAAGTGCATGCTGATCTCCTCGAGCGGGCAGGTGCAAGGGCTTACGGGGCCCGCGGGCCTTCTCCTCGAACGCAAGCGCGCATGAAGCGTCTTCTTCCGGCGGCAGCGCTCGCTCTTACGCTTGCCGCGTGTTCGCATAGCGCACAGTCCACGCAGGCGGGATCGACCGCCGTACCCGAGCCGTCCGCGTCGGCGGCCGCGAATCCGCTCGATTTCCCCCTCTACGACGGAAGCACCGTGCTTGCGTCGCGGATCTGGCAAGAGAGCGGCGGCGGCGATCGGTTCGCAGGGACCGAAGTGATCGCGCAGACGCCTGCGACCCTTGCCCAACTGAACGCATGGGTCCATGCTCTTGCGCTCAAGCCCCCGGCAGGATACAGCGTCGCGACGGTATCGGGAACCGGTATCGAGGCTGCGCGCCGCCGCGCCGCGGAGATGGGGATCGACTTCCAAGTCTTTACGCACGACGTCAAGGGAAAAAACCGCGCCCTCGTCGTCGTCGCCATCGACCCGCACACGTTCGAGACGAAAGCTGGCCCGGTGCTCTCGTTGATCGATAAGTATAAGCTGCTTCCACAGAGCTTGCGCGATCCGATCGACGCCGAGGTCAAAGCGCGAACCGGCTTCACGGTGAGCGAGGTGCTCGATCCCGCGACGCCGCTTGGAGCCGCCGTCGATGCAGTGGCCAAGTTGAAGGACTCGAACGAACGCGGCGTGCTGTTGCTCGATGGTGCGAAAACGCGATGAAACCGCGCATCGCTCTCGCGCTGATGACGCTCCTGGGCACCTTGGCTGCGACGCCGCGTGGTTACGTCGGCGTCCAAGTGCTTACGATCGTCGGGATGCATTCCGACGCTGCCGGAAGTCAGAACGGCATCGGTGCGGGCCCGCTTCTCCAAGCACGCTTTGGCGGGCGTCGCTTCGCCGCGCAGATCGAGGGCATCCCCGTCGTCGGAATTCCTCGACAACGCGCTTCGGCAGCCTACGGTCAAGCAACACCCTCGGTCGGCATCTTTAACGGCGAGGCGTTCGCCGCGATCGACCGCGACGCGTCGTTGTGGTTTGGCCTCGGGGAGACGATCTACAACCAGCGCACGCCGTTGCCGGCGCAGAATCAAACGGTCTCTTCGCGCCTCGCGGGCTTACGCTACGCGCTTGCCTATCACGGAAAGCTGCGCGGGAACCGGTTCGTGGAAGGCTTCTTCGGCGCTGCGCCGTTCCTCAGCGGTACCGATCATTACGTGACCGACAACGGCGCGCCGAATGTGGATAAGCCTGAGCGCGCCTCCGAGATCGATGCGTCGCTCGCGTACGGCTGGCAGCGGAACAACACGCAGTGGCTCGTCGGCATTCGTACGGTCAACTTCGCCGCACGGTTCATCAATACGGGTGAGCCCGCCGATCGAAACGTCGGCGTCGGGCCGATCGTGGAATGGCGGCGTTTGCTGCGGTGATTGCCGGCGCTTAGCGCAGAGCGATCCCTTCGAAAGCGAGCAAACGGCGCCGGATCGAGTGCGATCCGGCGCCTTTTATCGTTCCGTCGGCGCCGACCACGCGATGTGCGGGAATCAAGAGGTCGTGCGGGCTGCGCCCCATTGCTGCCGCGACCCCGCGGTGCGCGCCCGGGGAGCCGACGACGCGGGCGACGTCGCCGTACGAGATCACCTCGCCGGTTTCGAGCGATGCGACGAAGGCCCAGACCGCGATTTGAAAAGGCGTTCCATCGAGCACGAGCGGAAGGTCGAAGCGGCGTAAGCGCCGTGCCGCGTAGGCGCGTACCTGCGCTGCGGCTTCGCGTAGGAGCGGATCCCCCGGCGTGCCCCGCGTCGCCCCGTCCGGCACGAATTCGCTGCGCACGATGCGCTCGCCGTCGCTTTCGAGCAGCAGACGGCACCCGATGGGCAAGGCGAGCCGAAGGGTTTGATTCCTCACCGTACGCGGCCTTCGCGGGAAAGCAGGGAAGGCCCCGGCGTCACGGCAAGCACCCTCGCATGAGAAAGCACTATGCACGTATCGCGCTCCTCTGCGGCGCGCTTGCCGCGCTCGGCGCCTGCTCGCACAAGACGACGGTGATGACGAGTCAGGGTGCCGCCACGATCGATCGCTCGAACGACGGAAAATCCGTGACGATCACGACGAGTCACGGTACGGTGAGCATCGACAAAGACGTTGACCCGAGCAAGCTCGGCGCGCCGGTCTATCCGAACGCAACCTCGGTCGGCTCGTTCTCGGGAACGTCGCAGAACGGCAGCGGGTCGCTTGCGACCTTTACGACCAAGGACGCCTTCGAGAACGTGTATCAGTTCTACAAGTCGAAGCTGCCGGCCGGCGCGGAGAAGATGAAGATGGCGTCGGGCGGAACGCAGATGGCCGTTTTTAGCATCGGTGACGACAAGAGCGCGGTGCAGACGACCGTTACGATCACGGCGGAAAAGGACACGACGACGATTCAGATCGCGCACGGGACGAAGGCGCCGGGAGCGAGCAATTAGGTGAGTTTGCGCGGAAAGACCCTTTTTATCTCGGGAGCGAGCCGCGGCATCGGTCTTGCCATCGCGTTGCGCGCAGCGTCCGAGGGCGCGAACGTGACCATCGTCGCGAAAACGACGGAGCCGCATCCGAAACTTCCCGGTACGATCTATACCGCGGCGCAAGAGATCGAGGCCGCGGGTGGCAAAGCGTTGCCGATCGCGTGCGACATCCGCTTCGAAGAGCAGGTTGTCGATGCCGTGAAACAGACGGTCGAGCGCTTCGGCGGCATCGACGCGTGCATCAACAACGCGAGCGCGATCTCGCTCACGGCCACGCTCGAAACCGATATGAAGCGTTACGATTTGATGAATCAAATCAACACGCGTGGGACCTTCGTGTGCTCCAAAGCGACGATTCCGTATCTGGCAAAGTCCGGTAACCCGCATGTTTTGAACATGGCTCCGCCGCTCGATATGAACCCGCGCTGGTTCAAAAATCACGTAGCGTACACGATTGCCAAGTTCGGCATGTCGATGTGTACGCTCGGCATGAGCGAAGAGCTGCGCGAGCAGCGGATCGCGGTCAATTCGCTATGGCCGCTCACCGCGATCGATACGGCAGCCGTGCGTAACGTGCTCGGGGGCGACACGATGGCGCACGCGTCGCGCAAGCCGGAGATCGTTGCCGACGCGGCGATTGAAATCCTCAAGCGGCCCGCCGCGACGACCACCGGAAATTTCTTTATCGACGAAGAGGTGTTGCGCGAGGCGGGCGTGACCGACTTTAGCCACTACGCGAACGATCCAGGACGTCCGCTCGTGCCCGACTTCTTTGTGCCGGAGGCCGTGATCGCGCGCTCGGCCACGCCGCTGATGCCGTTGCCGTGGTAACGCGATGAGCGAACATATCGTCTATTCCAAGGACGGCGCCGTTGCGTCGCTGCGCTTCAACCGGGCCGAGAAGAAGAATGCCATTACCGCCACGATGTACGAGGCGCTCGCTGCGGGCCTTGCGGATGCGGCTGCCTCGTCCGAGGTGCGCGTGCTCGCGATTCTTGGCGGCGAGGTCTTTACCGCGGGCAACGACATCGCCGATTTCGTCAGTGCGGCCACGATGGCGGGCGGAAAGGTGGAGGATCTTGCGGTCGTCACTTTTTTGCGCCAACTGGCGGCCTTCCCAAAACCGATCGTTGCGGGCGTTAAAGGCGTGGCGATCGGCATCGGAACGACGCTGCTCATGCACTGCGATGCCGTCGTTGCGGGGCATTCGGCGCGTTTCGCGTTGCCTTTCACGAAGCTTGCGCTCGTGCCCGAGGCCGCCTCGAGCCTGCTTTTTCCGCTCATCGCTGGACGGATGCGCGCGTCGTGGTACCTGCTCTCCGGCGAGCAGTTCGACGCGGCTACCGCATACGAACTCGGCCTGTTGACCAAGACGTGCGACGACGCCGACGTGGATGGCGCGGTGGCGCTGATGTGCGGTACGCTCGCGCAACTTCCAGCACATGCGCTTGCCACGACCAAGCGCTTGCTGAAGGCCCCGTTCGCGCATCTCGTCGATGCAGCGTTCGCCGCCGAATTCGAGGCGTTTGGCGCCGCGTTACGCTCGAGCGAGGCGGCCGAGGCGTTCATGGCGTTCATGCGCCGCTAGCCGATGCTCGACGAGGTGATTGCGCGCGCCGCTGCACGTGGTGCCATGCCCGTCGCCTTGGTTCACGCCGACGATCCGCTCTCGCGCGAAGGCGCGTTGGAAGCGCAGCGTCGCGGACTCGTCATACCGCATTTTTTCGATACGGCCGAGGGTGCGGCGGCCGCCGCGGCAGCGGGCGACGTGCGCGCGATCGTGAAGGGACACGTGCATAGCGACTCGCTTCTGCACGCGATCCTCGCGCAGGCTGGTCTGCGCGGTCAGCGCCGGATGAGCCATGTCGTCGTTGCCGAGATTCCCGGGCGCGAGCAACTGCTCTTGGTGAGCGATGCGGCGGTAAACATCGCTCCCGACCTCGATACCAAGCGGGAGATCGTGCAGAACGCAATCGGTGTCGCACACGCACTCGGCATCGCTCGGCCGCGCGTCGCCGTGCTCGCGGCGGTGGAGACGGTTGCCGCGCGCATGCCCTCGACGATCGACGCGGCGGCGCTTACGGAGATGGCGACGCGGGGGCAGATCGAGGGCGGCATCGTCGATGGCCCGCTCGCCTTCGACGACGCGATCGATCCGCAGGCGGCGCGCGCGAAAGGCATCGTTTCACCGGCTGCGGGCTGTGCCGATATCGCGATCGCGCCGAACCTCGATGCGGCAAACATCATGTACAAAATGCTCGAACGGCTTGTCGGCGCGCGGTGTGGCGGCGTTGTGGTGGGTGCGGCTGTGCCCGTGATCCTCACGAGCCGAGCCGACAGCGTCGATGCGCGTGTCGTCTCGTGTGCGATCGCCTCGCTCTACGCCTCCTCGAGCGCATAAGCGCGCAAGACATCGATGATCGCCGCGCGGGTTTTGCGATAGGCGATCTCGTTTGCGGGTACGCGGGCGTGCGCGTGCGCCTGTTTGAGCAACTCGTCAAGCGCGCTTCCCTGAAGCGATCGCTCGGCGATAAACATATCGACGATGCTCGACTGACGCGAGAACGCTCCCATGAGATCCGGCCACCGTCCGAGTTCGCCGAGTTGCAGATCCCACAGCAGGTAACCGGCCATCGCTCCAAGGGCGGTGCGCGGTGCTCGGGTGTCCACGGGATAGCGATAGCGCGCATGCCATGGTATCAATTCGTGCGCCGCCATCGGCATCGCGATGCCGAACCCTTGACCGCGATCGGCGCCCAAAAGTGCGGCCGCCTCGATGAGCCCCGGGTGCTCGAGTCCTTCCACCGTGACCGGAATCGCGAGCGCGTGCGCCAAGCGACTCAAATACAGGATGAATTCGAGTGCGCGTTGCGGGTTACGGGCTGCGCCGCGCACCAGTGCCTGATCGATCTTGACGCCATCGAAGGGATACTGATCGAGCCGCACGAGCGAGCTGTGCGCCGACCCGAGGTCGTCTTGTTCGACCTCGATGCCAAGTTCGCGCAGATGCGCGATGAAGCCGTGGTGCTTGGCGATATCGGCGAGATCGCTTGGGGTTTCGAGGATCTCGAGGGTCAAGCGATCCGGTGTGAGCGCGCAGTCGTCGATCGCATCCATCAAGACGTCGCGGTACCGCGCATCTCCGAGGGCGAGCGCCGGAACGTTTACTGCCGCGCGCGTGCGTAAGCCCGCGCGTTCGAGCGTTTGCAGGTCGGCGCACGCACGGTGCAAGACTTGCGAGAAGAGTTCGAGCAGATCCGATTCGCCGAATGCCGGGAGGAAACGGTCGGCCGGAATGAGATCGTCGTCGTCGTCCAGCAGCCGCGCGAGCGCTTCGATTTTGACGAGCGCGCCATAGCGAAGATCGATCACCGGCTGATACAGTACGGCCACACGTTGCGAATCGAGCAACCGGCGGAACGCGGAGCGTTCGTGCAAGGGAATGACCGTGGCATGCATGCGCTGCGCCACCGCGCGGCCGACCACGTGATGGAGGTGACCGAGCAACTTGCTGATACGGTTGGACGAAAAGAACCCTGGATAGGCGCTATAGAGCGTGAACAGCGCAATCGTTCGTCCCGTCTCATCTCGCAACGGGACCGCCGCGCTCGATCGAAATCCGAGTTTCGTTCCGACGGGTCGCCAGGGCGCGCTCGCGTGCTCGAGCATCCACGCGTTCGAAACGGTCACCTCGCCGCTACGCCACGCGCGTCCACCCGGTCCCTGGCCGGCCGGGATGTCGGGATCGATGCTGATCTTGGGGATCTGCCCCTGTTGCATGGCCTCGTAATAGTGTTCCGCCACACCGAATGCGGCTTCGCATTGCAAGGCTCCCTGCGCATCGGCGCGAGCGAAGAAGCCCGAGATGCCGCCGTCGAGCCGGCCGAGGATCGTGAGCACGCCGCGCACGAGATCGGACAGATTCGCGGCGCTCTCCGTATGCTCGTCGATCGCGCTGACGGCGGCCGTCACGCTGCGGCCGATCTCGTCGTAACTCGCGAATTGTTCGCGCAGATCGTACAGAATGCGCGCGTCGATGATGTGTTGCATGGCTTCGCGGCGCTGCGACGGCGCAAGCGCGTCCGCGAGCATTGCATGGATGCCGCGTTGATAGAGCGCAAAGGACTCGATGAGCCACATCGGCGATACGCCGACGAAGGCATGCATGCGACCGGCGCGGTGCGCCGCTTCGGCGTGCTGCTCTTGCGTGAGGTCCGGTGAAACGAGTTCCGCGAGGTATTCGGCCTGTCGTTGCTTGAGGTGCTCGAACTCCTGCTGGCTCAAGCGGGCGATGACCTCACCGACGGGGCTCTCGGCGGCAAGCTCCGCGTAGAAAGCCTCCGAAAAGCGTTCCGCAAAGGCCGCCGAAGCAGCTTCGATCCCGCGTAGCGCATCGGCCGCGGCGGGGCCGTAGATCGCCTCGAGGTCCGCGTGTTGGAGCTCCACCGCCGCACCCTTGGCGCTTCGTGGCGAACCTTCCCACCGTGACGGAAAAGAACGCCGGCTTCGCAAACTGTACGCACCGCATGGCGATGGAAACGTGGCCGGCCTATGCCGCGCTCGAAAGTGTGCTCGTCGATGTCGATACGCACCTCGATGCGTATCCCGGTGACGTGGATGCGCACGTGTTGCGGGCGCGTATGCTGCGCGATCTGGCGCGCTATGACGAGGCCTTCGATGCCTACCGCACCGCTGCAAACCTGATGCCGGCGCACGTTGCCGCCCGCTTGGGCCTTGCCGCGGAGAACCTGCGACGCGGCCGGCGCCGCGAAGCCATGGCGCGTCTCGAGGACGTGCTCGCCGATGTACCCGCGCATCCCGAGGCGGCGGTACTGCTTGCGCAGTTGCTTGACGTCGAGCACATGGATCGCGCCTACGCGTTGCTCGTTGCCGTGCTTGAGGCAGACCCGGCGCATCGGGGTGCTCACGAAGTGCTGTGCGCGCTCTTTGCGCAGCTCGGCGACGAGGAAGCCGCGGCGCTGCATCGCGAGCTCGCGTTCGCGGGGCGTGCGTGCGTGGCGCAGCCCTATCGCGGCCGTGCATGGCCGCGCCGCGCCCTAGCGCTCGTCTCGACCGACGGCGGCAACCTCGAACTCGAGCCGTTGGTTCCGAACGATCGCTTTGCCGTTACGCGTCTCTACGTCGAGGCCTTCGACGAACGCGACGCGCTGCCGCCCCATGACGTGCTCGTGAACGGGATCGCGGATGCGGACGTGCATCTCGAGCGGTTCGTCAAAGCCGCGCGCATCTGCGCGCGTAGCGCCGCACCCGTCTTGAATCACCCGGCTCGCGTGGCGCGAACGGGTCGCATCGAGAATGCGGTGCGTCTGGGCGCGCTCGATCACGTGCGCACGGCGCGTACGGTTCCATTCTCCGCCGATGCGCCGTCCGCGTTTCCGTTTTTGCTTCGTGCGGCAGGCTTTCATATGGGACGCTACTTCGAGCGCATCGATGATGCATCGCATCTCGAAGGGGTGCTTGCGGCGATGCCGCCGGTGCCGCTGCTTGCAATCGAACTGCTCGACACGCGTTCCACCGACGGGCTGTTCCGGAAATATCGTACGATCGCCGTGCGCGGCTGCCTCTATCCGCTTCACCTTGCCATCGGCACGTCGTGGCGCGTGCACTACTTTTCGTCGGCGATGGAGGCGAGCGACGCCTATCGCGACGAGGAGCGTTCGTTCTTGACCGATCCGGTCGCGGTGCTCGGCCCGATCGCGTGGACTGCTCTGGAGCGCGTTGCAGCCAGCCTCGATCTGGAGTATTGCGGGATCGATTTCGCGCTCGATCGACGCGGTGACATCATCATCTTTGAGGCGAACCCCGCGATGACGGTTATCCTGCCCCCCGATGACGACGAACGCTTTGCCTACCGCGTGCCGGCCACGCAAGCGGTTCTGCGTGCGATGCGCGAGCTTGGGGAGGCACGCTCGGGGTGAAACTCCGGTTAGAAAGCGCTCGCCTGCGCACGTTGCCGTTGCCTGATGCGTTACCTTTGCGACGAAAGGAGCAACGTACGATGAGCGCAGTTCGCAACTTCCTCCATGTAATGCTCGCCGCGATGCTGATCGGGCTCGGTCTCGCGCCGGCACGTTCCGATGCCGCGATATTCATCTCGGTAAACTTTGCCCCGCCGGCGATTCCGGTGTACGCGCAGCCGCCGCCGCCCGCACCGGGCCTGCTGTGGCAGCCTGGCTATTGGGCCTGGAGTGATGAGGGCAACTACTACTGGGTTCCGGGAACGTGGGTCTATCCGCCGGCTCCGGGGCTCTTGTGGACCCCGGGGTATTGGGGATGGTATGGCGGTGACTACTACTGGCATCCCGGCTATTGGGCGCGCACCGTCGGATTTTACGGCGATGTGGATTATGGTTGCGGATACTTCGGCCGCGGCTACGACGGCGGGCGCTGGTTCGGCCGCGAATTTCGATACAACACGTATGTGACCAACGTGAACACGACGATCGTGCACAACGTGTACGTCGATCGTAACGTGTACGTGAATCGGACCACCGGGCCTCGCGTTGCATACAATGGCGGCCCTGGGGGCATACATGCATCGCCGACACGCGCCGAACTCTTTGCCGCACGCGAGCACCATGTGACGATGACGCCGTATCAGCAACGGCACGAGCGTATGGCCGCGCCGCAACGCTCCAACGCGCCGCAACGCTACAGCCCGCCGCAACGCTACAGTCCGCCGCAGCGCTCCAACGCGCCGCAACGCTACAGCCCGCCGCAACGGCACAACGCGCCGCAACGCTCCAATCCGCCGCAACGCTATAGCCCGCCGCAACGCTATAGCCCGCCGAACCGTCCGCGTTCGAACGAACAACGGGGTCATGTGCCGCATCCGCGCTCAACACCGTTCGTACGACAGGCGTCGAATCACCCGATGCGTACCCGGAACCCCATGTGAGCACAAGCCGTCAGGCTCATCGGTAGCCCCGGGTACTCGTCGTGACCTAACTCGTTGAAGCGATCGTGCTCAGGCGTTGCTGCAAGAGCGCGTTCTCTTGCCGAATGGTGTCGGTTTCGATGGCGGCAATCGAGATCGCGACCGATTCCGCGACCCGCGCAATCGCTTGGTCGATATCGGGCGGCATCTGTTCGTAGCCTTGCCGCTCTCCGACGGCCACCGCGCCGACGAGACGTCCGCAGAGCATCATCGGGTAGAGCCATGCGCCCGGAAAGGCCGTATTGAGTCCATGCAGTTCTAGGGTCTGACGGTGGGCGCGTAGCTCGACGTAGGCGAAGTCGTTCTCCTCGATTGCTTCACTGGTTTCCATCCACGTCGAGGCGGCCAGCTCGAGGGTTCCGGCGTGGGTCAGATAAATCGCGACACCGGTCACAGATCCGCAGCGTTGCAAAATCTCGGCGGTCTCACGCACGAGCGGGCGCTGCTCGGTGTAGAACTGCAGCGTCGTCGCGAAGCGGCGTAAGGCCGCCTCTTGTTGATGCCTGGTCCGAAAAATCACCGTATCGATCAGCTTGTCCACCCGCGTGTGGATGATGCGCGCAAGAATGATCACGGCCGTCGCGATCGTGAACTCGACGAGTGCGCCTTCAACGTGCGTTAGCCTCGTGAGGTACTTCTCCGTTACGAACTCAAGTGCTGCAAAGACGACGAGCAGCAATGCGGATGTCGTAGCATATACGAGCGCACGATTCAAAACGAACGTGATGTCGAAGACGCGGTATCGCAAGATCGCATACGCGAGCGCGAGCGGGATAACGATCACCGAAATCGACGCATAGAGATACAATGTTATGCCGCCCATCCCGAAGGTATTCCCGAGCATTGCGAGCGCGTAGCCTACGCCTCCGATCATGATCCCAACGAAAACGAGACTCACCCGGCCGCGCTCCGCCGGTTTGGCCAAGGCTAGGGAGATGCAGGCAGAAATCAGTAAAAAGGCGGCTGCGAGAACGAACTGGATTCGGACCAGCCCTCGGGCTATGAGGAGCCCATCGGTCAAAAACCAGATCGCGACGGCGGCATCGACGACACGAATCACCCGCCTGCGACGCGGAGAATCGTCCGCCCCAAAGCGGATCGCAAACGATGCGAGAAGCATGACCGGTAAGCTCGTGCATAAGGTGCGCATGACGTACGCGATGAGCACGAATGGCGCGTCTGGTAGGCTTGCGAAATAGCTGACGAGCCCAGGCCAACTGAGCAGGGCTCCACCGACAAAAAAGATCAGAAAAGCAACTTGGCTGCTGGGTTTGCGATAGCCCACAAACGCGAGGAGCGATAACGCAAACGCTCCGGTCGTGATCGCCAGAATCTTGTCCCACAGCGGAATCGCATGAAAGAGCCTCACGGCCGGTGCCTGAATCATGCGAGGCGAGCCCTTGTGAATGACCTCGATGCGAACGTCTCGGCCCTTTTGCGTCATGCCGTTCGCACGAAATCTTTCTGCGGTCGAGAGTGCCCCTACGTCCAGGATGTCGCCGGGCTCAACCCCGCGCGCGGCAAGGCTTGGACCGACCTGGTCGGCGATGGCGCGGGTGGGTGAGATCCCCCTCACGGACGCATCGACGAAGTACTGATGGCTGAAGCCGTTTGCCGCGACGAGTCCGGCGAACCATATCGCTGCCAGCAGCGGAAACACGAGCGATCTCGGCGTAACGCCGACGGTTAATGATTGCGTGTCGTTCGGCGACATGGCAATCCGTTCAGGATGTTGCCCGGCGCCACCTATCATCGTGCGTGTCTGAAGCGCCGCCGTTCGACGAGCGCCAACGCGACTCGAACGTGCAGGTTCCATTGCTGTGCGCGTTCGAATTATGGGCTCGCGGAGAGGTGGCAGAGTGGTTTAATGCAGCGGTCTTGAAAACCGCAGAACCTTCACGGGTTCCGAGGGTTCGAATCCCTCCCTCTCCTAAAATGCGAGTGCGATCACGC
Organism: Vulcanimicrobiota bacterium; assembly: GCA_027452165.1. GTDB lineage: Bacteria > Vulcanimicrobiota > Vulcanimicrobiia > Vulcanimicrobiales > Vulcanimicrobiaceae > REEB354. Next base: position 53,460 of record DAIDGX010000026.1, read on the forward strand.
TAGGGATTACACCAGGTGCACGAGCCGGGCGCAGCGACGCGTTTCTCCGCAGCGCGCTCCTCGTACAGACCGCAGCCCTCGCACGTCCAACGATAGGCGCGCGCCTCGTTCGTCGGCTCCGCGCATTCCTGACACGGGAGGCCTGCAATCGACTCCCGCACCCAAAACCCGGGGCGGCTGCAACTCGGGCAGCACGAACGCGCGCGACGAACGGCGTCCTCACAGGCCTGCGCGATCACGCCCAGGCGCGTCGGATTCACATGTGCCCGGAGATCGGATTCGACCCGTACGGCAAGGCCACGCGACCACGCGGCGCGCGCCACGGCGTGAATGGCGCCGCGCTCGCGCAGCCCCTTATGGAGTTTCTCGCCGTCGTGCACCACGACTGCGTGGCTGGGTGCGCCGCACTGCTGCAGCGCATCCTCGAGCGCGCGCTCGTCGCGCGGTTGAAAGGAGCCCACGTGCTGAGCTCCGGCGATGGCACTGCCGACGATCTCGATACCGCTTTGCGGATCGAAGATTGCCACGCATTCACGGTCGATCGTGACCTGTGGGAAGGCCGGGTCGGGAAAGAAACTGCCTTCGCTTGCGACGATGAGCGCGTCGTACGGCGTCGCCTCGATGGCGGCACGAAGTTTCGCGCGCAACGCATCGAGTTGCGAACCCGTGCGTGCGATCTCGCCGGTGAACGTCCCGAAGCGATCGGTATCCAGAAGAAGGACCTCGGGAAACGCGCCGAGCTCGTTGCGCAGTGTTGGGTAGAGTACGCGCTCCTTGCCGTGCTTGGTGACGATCACCGCGCGGCGTCTGAAGAACGGGTTGGCGGGCGCCGCATGTGCGGTGCCCGCCGGCGCCGACGCGATCACTGACCCTGGCCGAGCGAAAAGCCCGGCTTGCCGTCGAAGGTGTAGAGCCCCTCGGTCTTGATCGCCTCCAAGCCTGCCGATTCGATCGAGGCAAGCAGCTTGACCACCGTAGTTCCGCTCACGGGAGCAGCGCCGGTGAAGCGGCATCGCCAATGATCGACGCATCGCGTCATCTCGCTTGCCCGCGGCCACACCTGCGTGCCGCGGTTGGTGATCATCGCGAGGTCGAGCCCGCATTCGCGCGTGGCTGCGAGCAGGCGTTGCGCGAGATCGCTTGCGTTGCCGTCGGTGAAGTCGATGAAAACATCGACACCGATGCGCTCCTTGTGCGCCGCCGGTTTTGCCGTGGCGTTCGCGATGTGCGCCGTATCGACGGCGGAGGCGAGCGCCGGTGCGCGTAGGTGCCGCGGCGATGAACCGAGGCGCTCGATGATCGCGTCTGCAAACTCTGCGGTCGAGAGGCAGCGCGCGCTCTGCGTACCGTAGATGTCGCGCGTGTGGAAGCCGTCTTCGATCGTGCGTAGCCAGGCATTCTGCACGCGTTGTGCCACCTCGCTTTGGCCGATGTGCGCGAGCATCATCACGGCGGCGTTGAGCAGGCCTGAGGGATTCGCGATCCCTGTGCCGGCGATGTCGGGAGCCGATCCGTGGATCGCTTCGAACATCGCAAGTCCGTCGCCGATGTTTGCCGATCCCGCCATGCCGACCGAGCCCGCTAGCTCCGCCGCCACATCCGAGAGAATATCGCCGTACAGATTCGGTAGCACGATCACGTCGAAGCGCTCGGGGTTCACCGCGAGTTTCGCGGCGCCGATATCGACGATCAAGTGCTCGCATGCGATCTCGGGATACTCCGTCGCCACCTCTTCGAAGATCGCATGAAAGAGGCCGTCGGTGATCTTCATGATGTTGTCTTTGGAGAAACAGGTGACGCGTTTGCGCCCATTCGCACGAGCATATTCGAAGGCATAGCGGATGATGCGTTCGGTTCCGGTGCGCGTGATGAGTTTCAGGCACTGCGTGACGTCGGCGGTCTGCCGGTGCTCGATTCCGCCGTACACGTCCTCTTCGTTCTCGCGCACGATGACCACGTCCATCGCCGGGTGTAGGGTGTGGACGTAGGGCGCGAGCGCGCGACAGGGGCGCACGTTCGCGTAGAGACCGAACATTTTGCGGATCGTCACGTTGAGGCTCTTGTAGCCACCCCCTTGCGGGGTCGTAATCGGCGCCTTGAGCAGCACGCGCGTCTGCGCGAGCGTCGCGAGCGCTGGCTCATCGATACCGCTTGAAACCCCGGCGCGATAGACGCGCTCGCCAATCTCGATCGGTCGCAGGTCGAGCCGTGCCCCGGCCGCGGCGAGCACCGCGAGCGTCGCCTCCATGATCTCCGGACCGATCCCATCGCCGTGGGCGACGGCGACCGGGGTGGCGATAGAGCCGGCGGGCAGGCGTTCGGCTGCGATCATGAATGATTCTCCTTGCATGAATTATAAAACATGAAAATATATTCATGTATGTTATAACTTCTGTATCCGTTGGCTGTCAACGGTCCGCAGGGGGGAGGCCATGGAGCCACGATCGGGTTGGACGTTTCTCAGCAACCATGCCCACGTGCTGATCGCGCTCGCCCAGCAGCCATCGATCCGGCTGCGCGACGTTGCCGAGCAGGTAGGCATCACCGAGCGCGCCGTGGCGCAGATCGTGCTCGACCTCGAGGCCGCCGGGGCGCTCGAGCGCGTACGCGACGGGCGACGGAACCTCTATCGGGTGAACACCGCGCTCCCTCTGCGCCACCCGATCGAAGCGCACCGCCGGGTGGGCGATCTGCTGCGCGCCGTCGTCGGCGATCCGTCGCGATGAGGCGCCTGCCGGACTTCCGGCTCGAGGTCTATTTTTCGCGCTGGGAATTCACGGCGCGGTACCACATGACCGCAAGTGACGCGCAGTCGATGACGCTGCGCGATTTGCTTGCGCTCGCAAGCGACGACGAGCGCGCGCAGTGGGAACAGTGCTCGCTCGGATACACGCCGACTTGGGGCGATCCCGCGCTTCGCACCGCGATTGCGCAGACCTACGACGGCCTTACGCCAAGCGACGTGTTGTGCTTCGCGGGGGCGCAAGAGGGACTCTGGTGCGCGCTTCACGCGATGCTCGAGCCCGGGGATCACGCGATCGTCACCGTGCCGGCCTATCAATCGCTCGAAGCGATTCCGCGTGCGATCTGCGGCGACGCCGTCACCGCAATCGCTCTCCAGCCAGACGACCAATGGCGGCTCGACCTCGATGCCGTGGCGCGAGCGTTTCGACCGAATACGCGCGTCGTCGTAGTCAACGTGCCGAACAATCCCACCGGCGCCGTGCCCACGCGCGATGAGTTCGCGCGTCTGGTCACGCTCTGCGCCGAGCGCGATGTCGCCTTGCTCTCCGATGAAGTGTATCGCGGCCTCGAACGCGACCCGGCACGCACCCTGCCACAGGCCGCGGACATCTATCACCGCGCGCTCTCGCTCAACGTCGTCTCCAAAGCATACGGTTTCCCGGGCCTTCGCATCGGGTGGATCGCCACGCGTGACCGCCCGCTCCTCGAGCGCATGGAGAAGATGAAGCACTACCTCTCCATCTGCAATGCCGCGCCGAGCGAGTTGCTCGCCCGTATCGTGCTGCGCAATCGGGACACGTTGCTCGCGCGAACGCGCGAACGATGCCGCGCTAATCTCGCGACGCTCGCCGTATTTTTTAGCGAGTTCGGCGATCGGTACGTCTGGAACGAGCCGGCCGGAGCGACGATTGCGTTTCCACGCTACCTTGGAGCCGATGGCGTGGAAGAGCACTGCCGCCGGTTGGTCGAGGAGGCGGGTGTTCTCCTCGCTCCGGCGAGCATGTACCGTTCGGATCTTGCGCCGGTCCCGGTCGATCGCTTCCGCGTCGGGTTTGGCCGCGAGGGGATCGACGCCGGGCTTGCGGCGTGGCGCGCGTTTTTACACACGCGCTGAGAGTTGCTCGCGCCCGTGAGGAGCGTCGAGAAATTGCAATGGACCGATCGGCACGATGCGCGAGCTCGTTGCGGGAAGGTTTCCCGCGCCTGGGAATACCCCATAAAACGACTTTCGTCAGGTTATGGAGGAGCGAGTGCTCAAAGGAGTCATCACCGGGGTGATCGCGACGATCGCGATCCTCTTGCTTGGTGCGTATATCGGCATCACGCAAGGGCTGTTGATCCCGGCGAATGCGGATGCGCCGCCCCCCGCGCTCGAGCGCTGGGCCGCGGGGCACTCACTGCATGCAACGTTACGGCGCGAGGCGCCCAAGGAGGCGAATCCGATCGCGCTCACCGACGCGAACTTGCTCGCCGGCATCAAGCTCTACGGCGAGAACTGCTCGATGTGTCACGGGGTTGCAAACGCGGCACCTTCGACGATCGCGATCGGTCTGTATCAGCATGCACCGCAGCTCGGAAAATACGGCGTCGAAGACGACCCGTCGGGCGTCACCTACTGGAAGATCAAGCACGGCATCCGGCTCACCGGCATGCCGGCCTATACGGCATCGCTCTCGGATACGCAGATCTGGACGATCGCCCTCTTTCTCAAGCACATGGATAGCCTGCCGCCGGTTCCGGAGCGCGCGTGGAAGGTGCTGACGAATCCGGTAGCCATCGCTCCCCCGTCCGCTATTCCAAGGCGTGGAGACAAATAACATGAGCGCACCAGAGTTCAATGCACCCGCTTCGCAGTGGGAGCGGATCGATCTTCGCGGTCTTCCGGTCCCCGCGCGCCCGGCCCGCGTCGTAGATGCTCTCGCCGGCCTCGGCGAGGGCCAAGGCCTCCTCGTCGTCACCGATAACGAGCCGCGGGGGCTAACGAGTCGAATCCAGGCCAGCCGCGCCCACGACCTGCTCGTGGATGTGACCCGTGTCGCGGAAGACGAATGGCATGTCGGGCTGCGCCCGATCGCTCCGGCCACCGATGCACCCTCCGCGGAGAGCGTTCTGCGGCGCTCGGCGCCCTTTGCAGAGATGCCCGACGGGGCAATTGCGCGTCTGGCGACGGCGGCATCGATGCTGACCGTCCGGCGCGGACAGGTCGTGGTTCCCGAGAACAGCGAGTGGCCGTTTGTCGGCGTCGTGTTCGAAGGCGTGGTCGCAATTTCGAGCGGCAGCGGGACCCCGCGCAATCGCATCTTCTACGAAGTCTTTCCGTATGAGGTCTTCGGCGAGACCGAGTTCTTCGATCAGGCGCGCGCGGCTGGGCGCGTCGTGGCGATCTCCAAGGTGGCGCGCATCCTGCGCGTGCCACGCGAGGTGCTGCACGCGGCTACCCGCGAGACGCCCGACCTCATCGCGTCCCTTGGGCGCGTGGCGGCGCAGCGCGTGCGCAATCTTATGCACTCGCTCTGCGCGCAGGCTACCTTGCCGATCATCGCGCGTATCGCGACGGTATTGCTACCCTACGCGATGCCCGACGACGGTCTCGCGCAGGCGGTCGCGCCGTTGCCGCACATGACGCAAGCGCAGATCGCCGCGGCGGCGGGAACCGTGAAGGAAGTTGCCGCGCGTGCGATCGCGGAACTCGAAGATCACGGCATGCTCCAGCGCGAGCACGGACACATTCGTTACCTCGATCGCCAGAAGCTTGCCGATCTGATCCGCGAGTACTCATGATTGCGGCCTTCCTGCGTCACGGCAGCAATGCGGTGCTCGTCAGCGCGATCCTCGTGTTGACCGCGCTCTTCGCGCTCGGTCGGCTGCCCTTCGTGTGGTTCGGCGCGGCCATCGGGGCGATCGTCTTTCTCTCGAGTGAATACACGACCCATCGCTTTCTCTTTCATGCGGCTCCTTCCAAGATCGGTTGGGTGCTCGCCCTGCAGCACCGCCTGCACTACGATCACCACATCGACCCGCCGAAACTCGAATTACTCTTCCTGCCCTTGTGGTTTGCCGTTCCGGTGACGGCGGCGTATTTCGGCGTGTATTTCGCGATCACGCGTAATCTCGTGCTCACGATCTCGCTCGTGTTTGGAAGCATGTGCGCGCTACTCTATTACGAGTGGGTGCATTACGTGGCGCATGTGCCGTTCGTGCCGGTGACGCCGTTTGGACGCTATATCAAAAAATACCATTTGTGGCATCACTTCAAGAACGAACACTTCTGGTTCGGCGTCACCAACCCGTCGATGGATTATCTCGGTGGCACGTACCGCGACGTCGAGACGGTCGAGCGTAGCACAACCGTTCGCGAGATATGGAAAGGCATGGAGGTCTAGCGCGAGCGCGCTAGACCCTCCCAAAAAACGGCGACCGCGTCGAGCATCGCGGTGCCGGCGCGTAGAAAGCGCTCGCTGGAAAATCCCGGTTTGGCAAACGCCTGTGCGAGTTCGTCGTCGGTGTGCGCGGCGTGCTGATCCTCGATCGCGTCGTGCCACGTCCAGAAGCCCAGCGGCATCCCGGGAAGCCGCGACGCTTTGATCGCGCGCAACCCGGCAATCAGTTCCTTCCAAAAACCAGCAGCGGCCCAATGCTCGATTGCAAACGACGCACCCGCGGCGGTTGATTCGTCGTCGGAACCGTACCATTCCAGGAGCGCGTCGCAAAATGCGAGCGTGGAGGGAAGGCCGAGCGCGCGCTTGCCGATCTCGTTCCAGTGCAACCCGAGCGACGCGGCAAACTCGGCAATCCATTCGAAATGCCCGGCACGAAAGCGGAAGGTACCGCCATCGACCGAACCGCCGCGCGCGAACGAGACGCCGAGTTCGTTCAGCAAAATCTCTTTGCCGGCGCGATAGCTCGCAACGTCCGGCGCATTGAGGCATTTGCGCAGTTGCGCTTCGAGAAACAGGTGGCTGAAGACCGAAAACTGCACGGTGAAGCGGCGCAGTTGCTCGTCGTCGGCGGCGCCCGTGGCAAACCACGCCGTGTAGGCGTTTGCGTACACGATCGGGTGCCCGCCGACGGTCGCGGCGACGTCGCGGCGGAAGGTTGCGAGCGTGGATTCGGGTGAGCAGATCATCGGACTCTCCGTGGTGATGGCGTGAGGGTAAAAAAAACGCCGCCTCGCGTGTCGGCGAGGCGGCGTTCGTATCGGTTGCGATGTTCGCGTTAGGACACGTGCACTACCAGGGCCGACTCCGATCGAAGCGGCCGTAATAATAGGACGTGGAAACCAGGCGGGACGCGAACATGTTAGCGCCCACTCTAGCACGAAGACCCGCAGCGATGCAATACGCCGTGCTGGTCGGGCTCGCGCTCTTCTTTGGATTCGCGTTCGAGGCGTTCTACGGCACCGAGCTGCCCAAGCGTCCGGGCGGTATCCGTACGTTTCCGCTCCTCACCTTTGCCGGCACCGCGCTCTACCTGATCGAGCCGCACTTTGCGCTTGCCTTCGTCGCGGGCTTGTTGGTCGTGGGGTCGTGGCTCTACGCCTACGTGCGCGCCTCGCTGCAGATCAAAGACCAGATCGTCGAGGCGCACTTCGTGGTACCCGCGAGCGGCGTACTCGCGTACGTGATCGGGCCGATCGCGCTGACGCAGCCGCTCTGGGTCTCGGTGGCGCTCGTCGTCGGCGCGGTGCTCTTGATCGGCAGCCGCAATGCGCTGCACGCGTTTACGCAGCGCGTGCCGGTGGAAGAAGTGCTTACCCTCGGGCAGTTTTTACTGCTGACCGGCGTCGTGCTTCCGCTGCTGTACGGCGCACCGAAGATTCCGTTCACCGCGATAACGCCGTTCAACGTGTGGCTTGCCGTCGTGGCGGTCTCCACGCTGTCGTATGGCAGCTACCTCGTCTCACGCTATGCGCTGCCGCGCGGGGGCGTCTTCGTCACGGCCCTGCTCGGCGGGCTCTACTCATCGACCGCGACAACCGTGGTCCTCGCCCGTCGCGCGCGCGAGACGGGACTGACGCGCGAGATATCCGCGGCGATCATCGGCGCGACGGCGATGATGTATCTGCGCATCGTGCTCGTCTGCGCGATCTTCAATCTGCCGCTAGCCCGCGCGATCGCGCCTACCCTTGTGGGGCTCGGCCTCGCAAGCTTGGTCGCCGCCTATCTGCTCGCACGTTCCGAACCGGCAACCGATCGTGGCACCGATCTGCCGAGCAATCCGCTGCAGTTGGGAACGGCGCTCGTCTTTGCGGCATTGATGGTCGGCATCTCGGTCCTGACGACCGCGGTCGCCGCCCATCTTGGCCGTGGCGGCGTGCTTGCGCTCGCGAGCGTCGTGGGCGTTACCGACATCGATCCGTTCGTACTCTCGCTCGTGCAGGGCGGTGCGAATACGATCGGATTTGCAACCGCGGCGACGGCGATCGTGATCGCCAGCTCGTCGAATAACGTCCTCAAGGCCGTTTATGCGGTCGTCTTTTCGCGCACGCGCGGCAGTTGGATGCCGGCTATCGCGCTCCTGGTCATGTCCGCACTCGGATTGCTCGCCACGGGATTTCTTGCACGATGAGTTTTATTCGTAAATGGCTCAAGCCCGAGACCTCGTCTCGCGTGGGGTTACGCCCGCATCGGAGCGTAGAGCTGGCGCTTGGATACGACGACGCCTATCGTCGCGTGCTCGAAGCGATCGAACTCACGCTCGGCGCGAACATCACGATCGACGATCGCCGGGGGCACATGATCGAGGCGGGTTTCGGACTCGTTCGCAGCGAGCGCATTCGCGTTGGCTTCGATACGATCGACGAAACGCGCACGAACGTGCGCATCGAGGCGTTCTTTCCTGCGGGGATGACGGTGCCGGAGAAATCACACGCCGTGGACGCGCTCGCTCAGGCGATAACGTCGAACCCGGTATAGCGTCGAATCACCTCGGGCACGACGATCGAGCCGTCGGCCTGTTGGTAGTTCTCCAAGATCGCAAGCAGCGTGCGGCCGACCGCGAGCGCGGAGCCGTTGAGGGTGTGCACGAGTTCGGGTTTCGCTTGCGCGTCGCGACGGAAGCGAATGCCAGCGCGCCGCGCCTGAAAGTCCGTGCAGTTCGAACAACTGCTGATCTCACGGTACCCGCCGGCGCTCGGTAGCCATACTTCGAGGTCGTAGGTCTTTGCCGAGTTAAAGCTCGTATCGCCGGCGCACAGCGACATAACACGATACGGTAGCCCGAGTTCTTGCAAGAGCGACTCGGCGTCGTGCACCAGGGATTCGAGCGCCTCGAACGACTGCTCGGGAAGTGCGAGCCATACCAACTCGACCTTTTCAAATTGGTGTTGCCGGATCAAGCCGCGCGTGTCTTTGCCCGCGGCGCCCGCTTCCTTGCGAAAACAGGGCGTGTAGGCGGTCATCTTGCGCGGGAGTGTCTGCGCGCTCACGATCTCGTTGCCGTGGAGCGCCGTGAGCGGCACTTCGGCAGTCGGAATCATGAAAAGATCGGCATCCTGATCTTGAAACATCGCATCGGCGAACTTCGTGAGCTGCCCGGTGCTCCACATCGTTTCGCGCGAGACGAGCAACGGCGGGACGACTTCGAGATATCCGCGCTCGTTCGCGCGATCTAAGAAGAATTGGACGATCGCGCGCGAGAGGCGGGCGCCCCTGCCGGTGAGCACGGCAAAGCGGCTCCCCGAGAGTTTTGCGGCGCGTTCAAAATCGAGCACGCCGAGGCTCTCGCCGAGTTCCCAATGCGGCTTCGGCGTAAAATCAAACGTCCGTGGCGTGCCCCAGGTGCGCACGATTGCGTTCGAAGCGGAATCGGCGCCTGCGGGAACGCTTTCGTCGAGCAGGTTCGGCGTGTTCGTGAGCAACTCGCGTAGCGGCGAATCGGGCGTGTCGGGAGCGAGCGTGCGCGCGCGCTCCTCGCCGTCGGCGATGCGCGCCGCAAGGCCGTCGAGTTGCGGACGCAGGTCGCGCGCCGCAGCGGCTTTATCGGCGGCCTTGCCGATCTCGGCGGAGAGACGGTTCTTTTCGGCCTTCGCGGTTTCGACCGATGCGAGCACGGAGCGGTACTCGGCGTCCAAGCGCAGAATCTCATCGACGAACGAGGGATCGATTCCGCGACGTTGCGCCGAGTGGCGCACGCGGTCGGGATCACGGCGAACGAGCACGATATCGAGCATGGAACAGCGCGGCTTCGTCTTTCACGAAGAAAATCTTTTGTCGCCCGCCGACGCGGTTGCGACCTTTCTCGCGCGCGTCACGCTCGCGCCAAGCGGCGTCGAAGATGTGGCGCTCGACGATGCGTTCGGGCGAACGCTCGCCGTGCGCGTGGATGCCGACGACGACTATCCGAATGCGCCGCGTTCGGCCATGGACGGTTTTGCCGTGCGCGCCGCATGTATGCCTGGGAGCGCACGGGTCGTGGGCGAGATCTCGATGGGAGGGACGTGGCCGCGGCCGCTGTGCGACGGTGAAGCCGTTCGCATTCCAACGGGTGGCGTTGTGCCCGCGGGCGCCGATGCGGTGGTGCCGGTCGAGAACCTCCGCCTGGATGGCGATCGGGTGATCGTCGAGCACGCGATCGCTGCAGGCGAGAACGTGAATCCGCGCGGGTGCGACATGCGGCACGGCGAGCCGATCATGCTCCCGGGAACGCGAGTCGGCGCCTCCGCGCTTGGGGTCCTGGCCACCCTTGGGCAGGTGCGGGTTCCGGTCTTCCGGCGCCCCCGCATTGCGGTGATCTCATCGGGTGACGAACTGGTCGAGCCTGGCCGTGTGCCCAGGCCGGGCGAGATCCGCGACTCAAACCGCTACGCGGTGGCTGGGACGTTGCGCGCTGCGGGGGCTCTGCCGGTCCACCGGCCGACCGTTCGTGACGTTCCGGGAGCGCTCGAATCGGCGCTGCGCGAGGCGCTGGCGGATTGCGACGCCGCCGTCGTCACGGGTGGCTCGTCGGTTGGCGAGCGCGACCTCACGCCCGCGGCGATCGACGCGCTCGGCGCGCCGGGCGTCATCGCCCATGGGCTGCGCGTGAAGCCCGGCAAGCCGACGGTGCTGGGCGCCGTTGGCTGCAAGCCGGTCATCGGTCTGCCCGGCAATCCCACCTCCGCGTTCCTGATCCTGGAAGCGGTGATGTTGCCGATCGTCGCGGGACTCGTGGGCGGACCCGTTACGGCACAAACGGCCATGGCCCGCCTGGCAAGCGATGCGCGCAGCCGCCCGGGGTGGACTTGGTTCGTTCCCGTCGCGCTGAGGCATGAGGCCGGGGCCCTGACGGCGCATCCCTTACCCCTCCGCTCGTCGGCCGTGAGCTTGACGGCGCGCGCGGACGCATACCTGACGATTCCCGCGGCAACGGAGATGCTGGCGGCGGGAACGATGGTAGAGGTCCATCGTTTCATCTGATCTATGGAGAGCTGGAAACCTTCGTGATTCGACCCGCCCCCGCGATTGCGGCGATCCCGCCGACGACACCGTTCATCGGCCCCGAAGAGCTGATGCGCGAACGCGGCCTCAGCTCGCTCGTCCGGCTGGGTGCGAACGAGAGCGCCTTCGGCCCGTCGCCGCGCGCGATGGAAGCGATGCGCGCGGAACTCGAGCGGCTCTCGTGGTATGGCGATCCCGAGTCGTACGAATTGCGCGCGGCGCTCGCCCGCAAACATGCCTGCCGGATCGACGAGCTCGTGGTGGGATCGGGAATCGACGAACTGATGGGGCTCGTGGTGCGCGCGTTCGTTGCTCCTGGTGGCACCGCGCTCACGACGCGAGGCTCGTATCCGACACTCAACTATCACGTGATCGGATACGGTGGGCGGTTGCTCTTCGTGGCATACCGGCCCGATGGGAGGCTCGATCTCGACGCACTGCTGGCAATCGCGCACGCCGAGCGCCCGTCGCTCGTCTATCTTGCCAATCCGGACAATCCGAGCGGCACCTTCGTTGCGCGCGACGAGTTGCAGCGATTCATCGACGCACTGCCCGGCGAAACGCTCGTGTTGCTGGATGAAGCCTATGCCGACTTCGTGGATGAAGCCGAACTGATTGCGCCCCCGATCGACGACCGGATCATTCGCACGCGGACCTTCTCGAAAGCCTACGGCCTGGCTGGCGCTCGTATCGGGTATGCCATCACGAGCGAAACGAACGTTCAGACGCTGCAAAAGATCCGTCTGCACTATGGGGTGAACCGCAACGCACAGGTCGGCGCGCTCGCCTCGTTGCAAGACGACGCGTTTTGCGCCTACGTCGTGCGCGAAGTGGAGGCTGCTCGCCGCGACTACTATGCGCTTGCGAACGAGCTTGGGCTCGGAACGATCGCGTCGCGTACGAACTTTGTCTGTATCGACCTGGGCACTGCCGAACGCGCCACGCGCGCGATGCACGAGTTGCTCGGCCGCGGCGTATGGATTCGAAAACCCGGTGCAGCGCCGCTGGACCGCTACGTGCGCGTGAGTGCCGGTACGGTATCGATGCGGGCAGCGTTCGCCGCGGCGTTTCATGCCGTGCTCGCGGAGGTGCCGGCGTGAGGTACGCGATCGTCTCCGATATTCACGGCAACATCGAGTCGCTCGAACGTGCTTTCGCGCGCATCGGACCCGAAGATCATCTGCTCTGTCTGGGCGACATCGTCGGCTATGGCCCCAACCCGAACGAGTGCGTCGAAATGATTCGCGCGCGCGCGAAGGGAGCGGTGCTCGGTAACCACGATCTCGCCGCGCTCGAGAATTTCGGCGTCGAGTATTTCAACGATGCGGCGAGAGCTGCGATTGCATGGACGCAGGGCGTGCTCTCCGACGAGAACCGGGCGTGGCTCAATGGCCTCGCCTACGAATTGCGGTTCCCGGATTTCTTGATGGTTCACGGCGCACCGGTCGAATACTTCGAATACATCCTCGACAAGCGCACCGCGGCGAACGCGTTTGCCCGCACCGACGCGCCGGTCGTCTTCATCGGACACACGCACATCGCCGAATATTGGGTGCAAGAGCCCGACGGAACGGTCGGCCACAAGCACATGCAGCACGGCGGAGAACTGATTTTCGAGGAAGGGAAGCGTTACATCGTCGATGTCGGCAGCATCGGACAGCCGCGCGACCTCAATCCGGAAGCATCGTTTGCGTTCTACGAACCGCACGAGCGGCGCGTGGAGTGGGTGCGTTACGAATACCCGATCGACGAGGTTCAGCACAAGATTCACGAGGCGCATCTGCCCGAGTATCTCGCGCTTCGCTTGGAGATGGGACGTTGAGCGTGCCCATCGACGACGGCAATTGTTTTGCCTGCGGTCCGGAGAACCCGATTGGGCTGCGCCTGCGCTTTGAACCCGCGGACACGGGCGTGCGCGCGCGGGTGACGCTTGCACCCGAATTTCAAGGGTGGAAGAACATCGCGCACGGAGGCATCGCGATGTCCCTGCTCGACGAGGCGATGGCGCATGCAGCCGGTCACGCCGGTCACCGCGGCGTCACCGCAAAAATGAACGTGCGCTTTCGTAAGCCGGTTCCGCTCGGCGAGCCGCTCGAACTCGAAGGCAAGGTTGCGTGGCAGCGCCGCAACGTCCTCGGCCTCGAGGCCGTCTTGCGCAACGCCGGCGGCGTCACCCTCGCGCAAGCCGAGGGGCAATTCGTATCGATGGGCGCGATCGACGCCGCGAATGACCGTAGAAATCCATGAAATCCAAACAGCAACGTAAGGCCGCGCATCCCGACGAGGCCAAAAAGGCGGCGAACGCCCCAGCTATCGACAATCGCCGGGCCCGTCACGAGTTTCACATTCTGGACTCGCTCGAAGCCGGCATCGCGCTCACCGGAACCGAGGTCAAATCGATTCGGCAGGGCGGCGTGAGCCTGAGCGAGGCGTATGCGCGTTTTCGCGACGGCGAAGCGTGGCTGCTCGGCATGCATGTGCCGCCTTACAAACAAGGCAGTTTCTCGAACGTCGATCCGAATCGGCCGCGCAAGCTCTTGCTCCACAAGGAACAGATCGTCGATCTCCAATCGCGCATGAAGGAGAAGGGGTTGACCATCGTGCCGCTGCGCATGTACTTCACACGTGGGAAGGTGAAGCTGCAACTCGGCGTCGCGCGCGGTAAGAAACTCTGGGACAAACGCGAGGATATCGCCAAACGCGACGTGGAGCGGGAGATCGCGCGTCATGCGCGGCGCTAAGCCACACGCTGATCTGGAAGGGGCGATCGAACGCGACGGCATCGTGCGCCGGGGCGAGCGCGTGCTCGTCGCGTGCAGCGGCGGCGCTGATTCGGTTGCGCTCGCCGCGTTGCTCGCATCGCTGCGCGGCACCCTCGATCTCGACCTCACGCTCGCCTACGTGCATCACGGCACGCGTGACTCCGCCTGGCAGGACGAGTGCGTGGTGCTGCGGGTTGCCGCGACGTATGGCTGCCGCGTCCGTATCGCCGCGCTCGAGCCCGGCGCGCGTGACGAAGCGACGCTGCGTGAAGCTCGGTACGCGGCGCTCGCCACGCTTGCGCTCGAGGCCGGCGCCGGCGCGATCGCGACGGCGCATCACCGCGAGGACCAATGCGAGACGGTGCTGCTCGCGTTGTTTCGCGGAGCGGGCCCCGATGGGCTCGCGGGCATGCCCGCGCGCCGCGCATTCGCCGACGGGATCGACCTCGTGCGTCCGCTCCTCATGCGCTCGGCGATCGAGTTGCGCGACTATTGTCACACCCACGCGCTGCCCTACGCCGTCGATCCGACAAACGCCGACCTTGGCGTACGGCGCAACGCCGTGCGCGTCGCGCTCGAGGCACTGCGCCCGCTCTTCCCCGGGCTCGACGCCGCGGTGGCCCGCAGCGCCGAGATCGTGGGGGCGGAGCTCGTTTCGAGCGACCGGGCGATGCTGCGGCGGCAGGTGCGGGCGGCGCTCGATGGTCAAGAGGGGTTGCGCGATATCGATTTCGCCCACGTCGAGGCGGTCGTACGGGCGCTCGAGCGCGGCTCGTCGGGGCGTTTCCACGTACGTTCGGGGCTGGATGTCGTTGTGGAACGTGGCGAAATCGCCCGAATCGTAAGGGAGTAAATGAACGTAACCCAGAGCTACGAAGGGACCATCGAGCGCACGCTCTATTCGCAGGAGGAGATCGCGAAAGCAATCGAGCGTATCGCCCGCCGGATCGCCGCCGACCACACCGGGCAACCGTTGATGCTGCTCGGCGTGTTGAAGGGTGCGCTCTTCGTCGTTACCGACCTCGCACGCGCGCTTGCGGCGCTGCCGGACGGCCCGAGCGAGATCATCGTGGATTTCATGTGTGTGAGCAGCTATGGCAACGCGACCCGATCCTCGGGCGAGGTGCGCCTGCTCAAAGATGCAAGCGAGCCCGTCACCGGCCGCAACGTCGTGATCGTCGAGGATATCGTCGATAACGGGCTCACGCTGCAGTACCTTCAGGCGTTGCTCGGGGAGCGGCATCCCTCGCGGTTGCGCTCCTGCGTGCTCTTCGATAAACCCTACCATCGCCGGGTGGACGTACCCGTCGAATATGTGGGCTTACAGTCTCCGGACGAATTCGTCGTAGGTTACGGTTTGGACTACCAGGAATTATTCCGGAATCTCCCCTATCTGGCGCAACTCAAAGACGCCGTCTTCAGCGAGTCCGAACCCCGCGAAGCGGCACAGAAAGTCAATTCGTGAGCAAACATCTCCGTTCGATCTTCCTGATCGTCATCGTCATCCTCGGCGTCGTTTTCATTCTCGAACAGCTCTCGCGGCCGGCCGACGCGGTGACGCACCTGGAATACGGTGCGTTCTACCAGAAACTCGAAGCGGGTCAAGTGACCGCGTTCCACGCGGTCGGCACGCAGGCGACCGGCACGCTGCGCGACGGCACGAAATTCAGCGTCTCGCTACCGAACACCGATCAGCGGTTCGTGACCGACGTGCAAGCGCACGTCAAGAGCGGCGCGATCAGCTACGAGCAGCCGACCAACAGCGGATTGCTACAGGGCCTATGGTCGATCGCGCCGCTTGCGATCACGGCATTGTTCCTGTTCTTGATCTTGCGCCAAGCGCAGAGCGGCGGCAGCCAGGCGCTCTCGTTCGGACGTTCGCGCGCGAAGATGCTCTCGGAGAACCGTCCGAAGGTGACCTTTGCCGACGTCGCGGGCGTGGACGAGGCGAAAGAAGAGCTCGGCGAGATCGTCGATTTTCTGAAGTACCCCAAGAAGTATCAAGCGCTCGGCGCGCGTATCCCCAAGGGCGTGCTCTTGCTCGGTCCGCCGGGATCGGGTAAAACGTTGCTCGCGCGCGCGATTGCGGGCGAGGCGGGCGTGCCGTTCTTCTCGATCTCCGGTTCGGATTTCGTCGAGATGTTTGTCGGCGTCGGTGCGTCGCGCGTGCGCGATCTGTTCGATCAGGCGAAGAAGTCGGCGCCATGCATCATCTTTATCGATGAGATCGACGCGGTCGGGCGTCAGCGCGGTGCCGGGCTTGGCGGCGGTCACGACGAGCGCGAGCAGACGCTCAACCAACTGCTCGTCGAGATGGACGGCTTCGATCAAAACACCGGCGTCATCTTGATTGCGGCGACCAATCGCCCGGACGTGCTCGATCCGGCGCTGTTGCGTCCGGGCCGTTTCGACCGGCAGATCGTCGTCGATCGTTCGGATTTTCGTGGCCGGGAAAAGATCCTCGAAGTGCACGCGCGCAACAAGCCGCTTTCGAAGGAAGTCTCCCTCGAAACGCTCGCCAAACGCACGCCCGGATTCTCGGGCGCAGACCTGGAGAATCTCTTAAACGAGGCCGCGCTGCTCGCGGCGCGCAAGAACAAAAACATCATCGAGATGGCGGATTGCGACGAGGCGATCGATCGCGTGATGGTCGGGCCGGAGCGTAAATCGACGGTGATGTCGGCCAAAGAGAAAGAGAACACGGCATACCACGAGTCGGGTCATGCGATTATTGGTGGTCTGCTCGACAAGGCCGACCCGGTGCACAAGGTGACGATCATTCCGCGCGGCATGGCGCTCGGTCTCACGTGGTCGCTTCCGGAAGACGACCGCCATCAAATGACCAAAGAAGAACTCCTGGCGCAGATCACGATGTCGCTTGGTGGACGCCTTGCCGAAGAGATCAAGTTTGGCGATGTGACGACCGGTGCGAGCAACGATTTCCAGAAAGCGACCGAACTCGCGCGCCGCATGGTCACCCAATACGGGATGAGCGAACTCGGCCCGATTCAGTTCGGACGCGGAAATCATCAAGTGTTTCTCGGCCGCGACTTCGGCGAGGAGCGCAACTACTCGGAGGAAGTCGCCTCGAAGATCGACGGCGAGGTGCGCCGCATCATCGAGTCGTGCTACGAACGCGGCCGCACGCTTCTCAACAACAATTGGGACAAGGTCGAACGCATGGTCAAATCGCTGCTCGAGTACGAGACGGTCGATGCCGAGGAAGTGCGCGCGATCCTGAGCGATCAGCCCTTCGATCGCCCTTCGGGCGGTGCCGCGCAGCCGATCGCGCAGGCGGACGTGCCCGGCGCGCCGGCCGAGGAGCCACAGCGCGAGAAACCTACGCGGATCCCGCCGGCCATTCGTCCGGAACCGGCGTGATGCGGCGAGCCTCGCTCGGCGCCTTCGCGCTCGCCTGCGCGTTGCTGACGCCGGCAATCGCGCCGGCCGCGGTCGATCTGCCGGTCACGGGAGCGTTGCCGCATGGCGGCACGTACATGATCTATCGCGACGCTACGCTCGCGTCGGCTGCGGTGGACCTGTGGTTTCGCGCACCCGGCGCCGGCTATGACAGCGCAACGCCGGGGCTTGGACGCTTCGCCGCAACGGCGGCAGCGGCGGCTCCGCTTGCAAGCGGCATGTCGCTTGCGGGACTCGTGCGCTCGCTTGGCGGTCGCATCTCGGTTGAGGCCTACCCCGACATCATCGGCGTGAGCGTCGTTGCCCCCGCGAGCGCTGCACGGCGTATCGTCGCGGCGATGAGCGCGGCGTATTTTGCGCCGGCGCTCGACCAGAGCGCGCTTACCATCGCGCGCAGCGATATGACGGTGCTCGCAGCGCAGCGACGTTACTTTGCGGACACCCTCGTGCACGACGCGCTCTTCGCGCAGCTCTTTTCCGGCGGACCTGCTCACGAGCCGCCGCTGCCGGATACGACGAGCAACCTCGCCGCGCTCTCGCTTGCCGACGTCACCGCCTACGCCGAGCGCGCATTCCGGTCGGCGAACGCGACGCTGACGCTCTCGGGCGACGTCGATACAACGGTAATCGACGCGGTCACCGACGGTACGCCGGGCTCGCCCGATGCGCCGATCGATTCACCGCTCGCCCGCGACCCGGCGCCGACCACGCTGCTTCCCGCGGACGTCGGTGGCATAGGCCTTGCGTGGGTCGGCCCGCCGATTCGCGACGAGCGTACGGCGACTGCGATGGATTTCATCGCCGACTATCTGTTCCGAGATGGCAGCGGCGTCGTGAGCAAGGCGCTCGACGCAGCGCACGATTCGTCGTACGTGAATGGGCAGTTCATCACGCTGCACGACCCGGGCGTATTTCTCGTCACGATCTCCGGTGATACGCCGGGGGCCGCGCGGACGCAGGTGCTCGACGCGTTGCACAAGCTGGAGAAGCCGCTCGATGCCACGACCTTCGCACGAGCGCGCGAAGCATTTCTCTTCCACCTTGCCTCCGATACGCAATACCCGACCGAACAAGCCGATAATCTGGGTTGGTACGCGGTCGAGGGCAATGCGTCGTACGCACCGAGCGCACCGGGCGGCGCGTATTGGCAGAGCGCGCGGGCGCTCGATCCGGCATTCGTTGCCTCGGTCGTGCAACGGTACCTCGTTCACCCCATCGTTGTGCAACTGAGCACGACCGCTCGTAAGGAGTCAACCACGTGAGGTTGCGTCTGGCCGCCATCCTGCTTCCCGCCCTCTGCGTTGCGGCTCCGCTCGCAGCATCGGCCGCCGCCGCACCCGCGGTGACCTTCGTGGACGGCGTGCAGATCATCACGCAGCAAGACGCCGCCGCACCGCTCGTCGATGTAACCTTCGTGCTGCGCGCCGGGCTCGACCGGCAGTCGATGAAGCAGAGCGGTCTCGCCGCGCTCGCCGCAGCGGTGATTTTGAAGACCCCGGTGGACGGCGCTCCGGCGGACGCGGCGATCGCAGGTGACGGCGGATCCTTCCGTTTTACGGTTGATCCGAGCGACGTGCGTTTTTCCGTCGAGGCTCTGCCGAGCGATGCGGCGACGGTTCTCGGGATCGCGCGCCGCGCGATCGCCCATCCCACCTTCGATACGGGCACGCTCGAACGCGCGCGTGCGATGCTGCTCGCGCGCATCGCGAACGATCAGCAACTTGCGCTGCACGTCGGACTCGATATGCTCAGCGGCACGCGCGCCGCAACCGCAAACGAGGGGCTGCCGGCCAATGGAATTCCTGGATCGGTGGCACAGTTCGATGCCGCGACGGTCGCGCGTTTCTACCATGCGTACTATCGCCGCGGCGGCGCCATCGTGAGCGCGGTCGGTCCGCTCGATACGCTCGGTGCGGATGCGCTCGGCACGTTCGCGACGAGCCTGCCGGCAGGTAGCACGCGCGCGGTCGCCGTCACGGTGCCGAAGCTCGATGGAACCTCGCGCCAATTGGTCGCCCATCGCGACGTTGCCGCGCCGTGGCTAATCGCCCAATATGGTGCGCCCACGATCGGCAGTAAGGACTTCGGGGCGATGCTCGTGCTCTCGGCGTTTATGCAGCGCACGCTCGCCGATATCGCGCAGGTTCCTGGCGTCATCAATCAAACGCTCGCGTCCGGCGCCGTCGGTGCGATCTATCAGTACGATCGACCGCAGCCAAGCCTCACGCTCTATGTCAACGGCGGGATCGGCGATCCCAATCGCGCCTTCACCACGGCGCTATCGGTTGCAAGCATCCTCGCGCAGACGAAACTGCACGGATCGATCGATCAGTTCAAAGCCGCGGCCGAGGCGGATTTCGTCGATGCGGCGAGTTCGGTAAGCACTCGCGCGTGGCTCGCGGCCGTCTTTGCGCAACGCGGTGGATCGCCCGACTACGTGAGCCGGACGCTCGATGCGATCCAAGCGACGAGCGCAGCCGACCTCCAGCGCGTCGCGAAGACCTATCTCGGCGAACCTACGATCGCGCTCGTATTGCCGCGCGCGAAGGGGTAAGTACTGCGGGTAGCGCTCGTCCACGATTACCTGAACCAGCGTGGGGGTGCCGAACGCGTCTTCGCGCACTTTGCGCGCGCGTGGCCCGATGCGCCGATCTATAGCGCGCTCTACGACGAGCAGGCCGTTGGCGATCTGATCCCGCGCGAGCGGGTTCGCACCTCGTATCTCGCGCGCATTCCTGGCGCCAATCGGCGCTTCCGGTACCTTGCTCCGCTCTATCCGCGTGCTTTCGAGGCGTTCGATCTTTCGGCATACGATACGATCGTCAGTTCGACGAGCGCGTGGGCCAAGGGCGTGCGCTTTCGCGAAGACGCGGTGCACGTGTGCTTCATCTACACCGTGAGCCGGTTTCTCTTTGACTACGACCGCTATCTCGGCGGCTTCGGCATGGCTGCCCTCGCGCGGCCGATGGTGCGGCGACTGGTTGACTGGGATCTGCGTGCGGCCGCGCGCCCGACGCTCTACGTTGCAACCTCGCATACCGTTGCCGAGCGCGTGCGGCGATACTATCATCGCGATGCGCTCGTGCTGCATTCGCCCGCCGACGTCGATCGCTTTACCGTGGGCGCGGGCCGTGGCGATTACTTCTTCATCGCATCGCGTCTCTTGCCGTACAAGCGCGTCGATCTGGCTATCGATGCGGCGCAACGCGCGCGCGTGCCGCTGCTCGTCGCCGGCACCGGGCCGGCCGAGGCGGCACTACGCGCACGCGCACGCGGCACGACCACCACGCTCCTGGGCTACATCGATGACGCGCGCATGAACGAGATGCTTGGCAACGCGCGGGCGGCGATCTTACCGGGCGAAGAGGATCTCGGGCTCGTCCCGATCGAGGCAGCCGCCGCAGGCCGTCCGACGATCGCGTATCGTGCAGGAGGTGCGCTCGAAACCGTCATCGAGGGCGAGACCGGAGCGTTCTTCGACGACGCGACGCCGGAGTCGCTCGCTGCCGTGCTGCGCCGTTTCGACGAATCGCGTTTCGATGCGGCCCGCCTGCGGGCGCACGCGGAGCGTTTCTCGCCCGAACGTTTCACCGCGCGTCTCACCGAGATCGTCGCGCAAGCCCGCCGTTAGCGGCGATAGACGTTACTTCGCGAGGTGCGGCGCGAAGAGCAGTGCGGCGACGGTCGTCGCGTTGAAGCACGCATGCGTGATCATTGAGGCGTAGGCGTTTCGCGAGAGATAGTACACGCCGCATAAGATGACGCCACCGAGCGCCAGCGGCACGAAGACGAACGCATCCATGTGTGCAAGCCCGAAGAGGATGCCGCTGATCGTCGCGCCGATCCAAAAGCCGCCGTAACGTAAGCCGATGTTAAAGAAGAAGATCCGGAACACCGTCTCCTCGGCGATGGGTGCGAGCGCGATCGCAAAGATCGCAAAAAACCACAGAACGTGGGGGTCGTGAATCGCTTTGAACATCTCGATGACGTTCTGCTCGTGCTTCGTGTGCAGGAGCGTCTCGACGAGCGACGCGCCGCCTTCGACGACGAGGATCATGGCGATCGCACCGAGCAGCGCGATGCCGAGATCTCGTCCGGTCATTGCGCGAAAGCCGAGATCGCGCAGCGAACAGCGCGCCACGAACGGCAAGCCGATCAACAGCGCCGCAACCACGAACGCCTCGAGGATCAGTTGTACGACCACCGCCGGAACCAGCGGAACCGTGCGCGTGGTAACGATGGTGTTGTGGAGGAATGCGACCGCCGCCAGCATGACGAGCAGGGCGATGCCGATCGCGACGAGCACGAGCACCGCGGTGGGCCCGGCAGCGAAGCTATCCTTCGGCCAGCGCGTCGGCCAGGCGGCAGAATTCGGCGAGATCGAGTTGTTCTCCACGTGACTCCGGTGCGAGAGCGCTTGCTGCAATGGCCGCATCGATCGCGGCGCGATCGGTGCCGAGCGCGAGCGCAAGACTGTTTGCGAGCGTCTTGCGGCGGTACGCGAACGCGCCGCGCACGACCTTCCGAAAGAGCGGGAGGTCTCGTGGAGCGACCGCGGGTTGCGAGCGACGCACCAGGCGCACGACCGTGGAATCGACCTTCGGCGCGGGGTAGAATGCGCGCGGGCCAAGTGTGAATGCGCGCTCGACCGTCATCGCGTACTGCACGGCGATCGAAAGGCTGCCGTACGCAGCCGTCGCGGGCTTGGCGACGAGCCGGTCGGCTACGTCTTTCTGAATCATCGCGACGATGACGTCGGGGCCGCGTTCCATCTCGATCAAGCGCACGAGAATCGGCGTGCCGACGTTGTACGGTAAATTGCCAGCCGCGCGCCACGGGCCACGCGCGGCGAAGGCGCCGTAATCGTAGGTCATCGCGTCGGCAAGGACGATCGTTGCGTCGCGCAGGTCATCGCGGTTGCCGAGGATCGACACGAGTTGAGGATCGATCTCGAGTGCGGTAACGCGCGCACCCTCATCGAGCAGCGCGCGCGTCAACTCGCCGGTTCCCGCGCCGATCTCGAGGACGCGCGTCTCGGGTAGTGCGTCCTCAAGGACGAGGCGCGCAATACGGTGCGCGGAGCCCCCGTCCATCAAGAAGTTCTGTCCGAATTTTTTCTTCGGGCGCAGACCCCATTGTTCGAGGAGCGCGCGGGGATGTTTGCGTTGAGCGTCGCCGTCCACGAAGGCCCGGCTTACTTCAACCGATAGACGGTCACCTCGCGGCGTCCAAAAAGCACCGCGTCGTGAAGTGAGTTGAAGCCGAGGTCGATGCGGTCGCCACGGATGGCGCCGCCCGTGTCGCCAGCAATCGCAAAGCCGTACCCCGGAATGTAGAGATGCGTGCCGAGCGGGATGACGCGCGGATCGACGGCGACGATGCCGTGTCCGGCCGGACGTCCGCTTGCGGTGATGCCGCTGCACCCGGCGCAGCCGGCCGTGTATGCCGTTGCGACCATCTTGAGCGCGCTTGCCGTCACGTATGCGGTGTGTTGGATGCTGCGTTGCGCGAAGCGTTCGAAGGCGGCATATTCGCCTACGCCTTCGGCGACGATGCGCGGTCGCGGCTTGCGTACGACGCTGGATTTGAGGACGGTTGCTTTGATGCTGCCGCCGTTACGTTGTACGAACGCAACCATAACGGTACGCTCTCCAGCATGTCCGGACGCGATCACCTTATGCGTTCCCGGCGTCATCGAAAAATCGAGACGATGAATCGTTTTTGCGGGAATAACGCGGTGTTCTTCGCGTTCCCACGTGAGCACGCGCGTCACGCGCACGACGCCGTTTGCCGGAACGGCAGCGGCGAGTGCGGGACGCACTTCGTCGTGTGCACCGAGACGAATGTTCTGTTCTTCGAGCAATGCACCGACATCGGGTGCGGCGCTATAAACGGCAACGCGCCGGTGTGCGGTGACGATCGTTACGGGAATCGACGCGCGATACGTGATCGTCATGCGATCCGAGAGCGGTGTTCGTAGCGAGGGCTCGACAAAGTCTTTACGGCCGACGACGACGCCGCGGTTGCGCAGGAATGCACCGACGGTCTGGGCGTTCGTCGCATGTTGTGTAAGGGTTCCGTCGGAGTCGAAGGAGACCACGTGCGCGATGGCCGGCGAAGCAGCCGCACTCCCCGCGTATGCGGGCGACGGCTGGGTAACGAAGCCGGCAAAAACCAAGCCGGCGGTCAAGACGCTGACAGCGAGCACGTGGCTGCGCCGCAGGGGGCCGCGTCCTATCAACCCGGTATCCTTTCCTGTCCCAATTCCCGCCTAGGTACGCCACACACCCAGCTAACGACGCACGAATGCTGCGGAATTGATCAGTGAGGTTGTTGGTTGACGGATCCCAATGGAATCGTCAGTCCTATTCAAACGAGCCTGATTGGTGTGCCGCGCATGCGACATGGCTCGCCGGCCGCGGGAGTTCGGATGCGGCCGTATCTAACCCGGGCACTATAGCACGCGTGCTTCGCGATGGGAATATGCCGAAAGTCATAGACGCCCGGGCTGAAGGCGGGCGGGAGCGGAGCCGGAAATCGTGGGGGTGCGAATCGGGTTTTTCACCGAGGTGTACCGTCCCGTCGTCAACGGCGTCGTCGAATCGATCGACGGCTTAGCCGAAGGTTTACGCGAGCGCGGACACGCGGTCTATTGCTTTGCGCCGCGGATGCCCGGCGCGCAGAGCGCTCCCGAGCGCGATGGCCGGATCTTCGAGATGCCCTCGCTTCCGCTGCCCGCGAATACGCCGTATCGCCTGACGCTGCCGCTCGTAAGCCGCCGCAACGTGAACAACGTGATCAAGCGGCTCTCGCTCGTACATGCGCACTCGATGTTCGTCACGGGATGGATGGCGCTGCGGTACGCGCGCCGCTATGGCATGCCGATCGTGTATACCTATCACACGAAGTTGGAAGCATACGCGCATTACATCCCGTTCGAGCCGAACGCCACACGCTTTGCCGCGTCGCAATTAACGCGCACATTTGGTAATCTGGTCGATGCAATCGTCGTGCCCACGCCGGCCATGGCGTTGCATCTGCGCGAGATCGGTGTGGAGGCCCGCATCGAGATCGTGCCAAGCGGCATCGACGTCGAACGCTTTGCTGCGGGTCGTCGCGACGAGCGCGTGCGCGCGCGGCTGCGCATCCGCGAGAGCGAGCGCATGGTGCTCTTCGTCTCGCGATTAGCACGCGAAAAGAACGTCGATCTGCTACTGGAAGCCTTTGCCGATGCAAACGATCCGGCGCTGCGACTGGTCATCGCGGGCGACGGTCCGGCGCGCGACGAACTCGAAAATCGCGCGATCGAGCTCGGGGTGCGCGACATGGTGATCTTTCTCGGCGCGGTCGAGCGCGACGTGCTACCCGATCTCTACGCGAGCGCGGATGCATTTGTCTTTCCGAGCACGAGCGAGACCCAAGGTCTCGTGCAGGCCGAGGCGCTCGCGGCCGGAGCGCGCATCATCGCTGCGGACGCACCGCAGAACCGGGAGGTGCTCGGTGACGGTGCGCTGCTCGTTCGCCCGACGCGCGAGGCGTTCGCGCGCGCGCTGCGTGAGGTGCCGGCGAGCCCGGATGCGGCGTTGGCGCAGCGAGCCAAGACCGCATCGGCGCGCTTTTCGATCGAGCGCCAAACGGAGCGCATGCTGGAACTCTACGCGAGCCTGCTCGAGCCGCAGCCGGAGGGTGCCGGACGCCGCACGGCTTGACGATACGAACGTATGTTCGCTATACTGCAGGTATGCTTCAGGCTCAACTCGGCTACGCCGCCGACCGCTCCGGTAACGGGGTCGCGTACGCTCGCCTGACCACGCTTGCGGGGGAGCGGCTTGTGCGAGCCGCTTTCCACGTGAGGCGTTTTGCCGGCCTCGATGGCCGCGAGGTTGCCTACGGAGCGCTGACCGCGGTTGCCAACATGCTTGCCGAGCGCGGCATCGATCGCGTCACCTTCCTGCTCCCCGACGCGCAACTGGTCGCGGATCGCAGCGAGCATCGCCCGGTCCCGCCACCAATTGAATTTCCCTACATACGGCTCGGATGTGCCCTAAACCGGCTGAAGTCGTGCGCGGTCGTCCTGGGCGAAGATCGGGATCTCACGCAGCGCGCGCTCGCGGAGGTCGAGCTCCACACCGCCGCATAGACCCGGAGGTGCACTTTGACGCAGCGCGCGAAGGCGAGCTTCCCGTCGAGACCGTCGCGCTTGCCCGCGCGCTCGTCGGCTACATCCTCGTTCATGACGGCCCGTGGGGGCGCCTTGCCGGACGGATCGTCGAGACCGAGGCCTATCCGCCGGGCGACCCGGCTTCGCATGCCTACCGGGGGCGTCGCCCGCGTAACGCAGCGATGTTCGGTGAGCCGTTCCACGCCTACGTGTATCGCATCTACGGCGTGCACGATTGCTTCAACATAACGAGCGAGCCGGCAGAGGTCGGAGCCGCGGTACTGATCCGGGCGCTCGAGCCGTTGGCGGGCCTCGAGGTGATGCGGGAGCGAGTCGGCATCGCCGCGGAGCAAGACCTCTGCCGCGGCCCCGGCCGGCTCGCGCGTGCCCTAGGGCTCGATCGTACGCTCGACGGGGGCGCGCTGTTGCTCCCGGGGCCGTTGTGGCTCGCGCGCCCGGCGCGTCCCGCGAGCGAGATCGGGGTCACGCCGCGCATCGGGATCACGCGCGCGGCCGAACGCCCTCTGCGCTTCTATGAGCGCTCCACCCGCTCGGTGAGTGGACCGCGCCGCTTGTCACCGTAGGCGCCGGATGGTATCATCCCGTTGACAACCCCCACGTTCACGCACTTCGAAAGCGCATGCGGCAGCCTCGCCCGTGAAGCTTCGTGCATCGTGCGTGTGCGACTCTACGAGAGAGACACTCCCCTGCAAACGGAACATCGCTCCAACGAGAATGGTCGGCCGCAAGGCGCCGGTGGCCGTCGCCGCCGTTCACGTCGCCGCCATCAATTCAATCAGCAATTCCAGCGCGACGAGTTTCCGCAGATCGAATCCGGCCCGCCGATGTTGACGGCCGCCGATCTCGAAGGCAAAAAGAAAGCCGAGTTGGTCGAGATTGCGAAATCGCAAGAGATCGAGCTCGGCAATACCGTCGCGATGAAGAAGGACGAGATCGTCGCCGCGATCCTCGCCGCGCAGCAGCAACGTTCGGGCCTCGAGATGGCAAGCGGCATTCTCGACGTGCTACCCGAGGGATACGGCTTCTTGCGCCGCCTCGGCTACGTGATCGGCACCGACGACATCTACGTCAGCCAGTCGCAGATTCGCCGTTTCGAACTCCGGCGCGGTGACATGGTCGAAGGCCAGGTCCGCCGCCCCAAAGAGAGCGAGAAGTACTACGGTCTGATCCGCGTCGATAAGGTCAACGGCTTCGACCCCGAAGCGATCAAGGGCCGCCCGGTCTTTGAAAAAGGCACGCCGATCTTTCCGGAAGAGCGGTTCAAACTCGAGAACCGCTCGACGCAGCTCTCGACGCGCGTCATCGATCTCTTCTGCCCGATCGGCAAGGGGCAGCGCGCGTTGATCGTCTCGCCGCCGAAGGCCGGTAAGACGACGCTGCTCAAGAACATCGCGCAAGGCATCTCGATCAATCATCCGGAGGCGCACATCATTGCGCTGCTCGTCGATGAACGACCGGAAGAGGTGACCGACATGCAGCGCACGATCGACGGCGAGGTCGTCGCATCGACGTTCGACGAACATCCCGAGAACCACACGGCCGTCGCCGAACTCGCGATGGAGCGCGCAAAGCGTCTGGTCGAACTCGGCAAAGACGTGGTGATCCTGCTCGACTCGATCACGCGTCTTGCACGCGCCTACAACCAAGTCGTTCCGACCTCCGGCCGTACGCTCTCCGGCGGTCTCGACACGGCGTCGCTGCATAAACCGAAGCGTTTCTTCGGCGCCGCGCGCAAGATCGAGAACGGCGGATCGCTCACCATCATCGGCACCGCGCTCGTCGAGACGGGTTCGAAGATGGACGACGTGATCTTCGAAGAGTTCAAGGGCACGGGCAATATGGAGCTCAACCTCACGCGTAAGCTCGCCGAATCGCGCGTCTTCCCGGCCGTCGATATCAAGCGCTCGGGCACCCGTCGCGAGGAGCTCTTGCTCACGACCGAAGAGATGCGCAAGGTTTGGATGCTGCGCCGCGTAAGTGCAGCGCTCAATACGGGCGACATCACCGAGATGATCCTCGAGAAGATGGCGCAGACCCGCAACAATGACGAGTTCCTCCAATCGGTCACGAAGGAGGCGCTCTCGATGTCGCGCGGTTACGAAGAGAGCGGCTCGAACGGCCGCTACTAACGCTCAAACCCAACCACCCGACGCACGAAGGCCCGGCTCACGCCGGGCCTTCGTCTCGTACGCGGCGAAGGACCGCTGGCATATGGATCGCAACGTGCGGCGGCGCGCGCCGAAACCGAAACAGGATACGAGCGAAGGGATTCGCTTGAACAAATATCTCGCGCAGGCCGGAGTTACGTCGCGCCGCAATGCGGATTACATGATCGCGCAGGGGAAGGTGCGTATCAACGGCCGTACCGTCCGCGAACTCGGCACGCTCGTCCTCGCGGGCGACAAAGTGGATGTGAGCGGCACGCCGATCGCCCCGATCGAGCAGCGCATCTACCTGGTGTTGCATAAGCCTGTCGGCGTGATGACGACGCTGCGCGACCCGCAAGGGCGACGTACGATCGTCGAGCTCTTGCCCAAGAAGCTGCCGCGGGTCGTCCCGGTGGGTCGTCTCGACTACGATACCGCGGGCGTCTTGCTCATGACCAACGACGGCGAGCTTGCGAACCGCCTGCTCCACCCCCGTTTCGGCGTCGATAAAACCTATCGCGCGACGATCGCCGGCCGGCTCTCGCCCGAGGACGTCAAGCGTCTGCACGAGGGCGTCGCCCTCGACGACCATCCGGCGGCGGGCGCCAAGGTTCGCGTGGTCTCGGTACGCGCCGGCTACTCGGTCGTCGATATCACGATTCACGAAGGGCGCAATCGCCAGGTGCGCCGCATGTTCGAAGCCTTGGGCCATCCGGTTCAAACGCTCGTGCGCCTGCGCTTCGGCCCGATCTCGCTTGGGGACCTCGGCGTTGGGCGCACGCGTCCGCTGACCCCCCGAGAGGTGGCGGCCCTGCGGCTGGTCGGTGCCGGCGAAGAAGGTCGCACGACGTAATCGCGCGGTCGTGGTAGAATCCGGCCTACCGTGGATCGTTACGACGCTTTGCTACGCACGTTGAAGCTCACCCGTCGCGATGCTCGCGCCGAGCGCACGATCGTGCGCTTGCGGTCGGGCGTCACCGTTGGCGGTGAGACGCTCGCGATCTGTGCCGGGCCCTGTGCGGTGGAGTCGGCCGAGCAGCTCGACGCCACGGCCGCTGCGGTGGCCGCCGCCGGCGCAAATGTCTTGCGCGGCGGGGCGTTCAAGCCGCGCACCTCGCCGTACGCCTTTCAGGGCCTAGGCGAGTGCGGACTCGAGATGCTGCGCGCCAGCGCCGACCGGCACGGCTTGGCCGTGGTCACCGAGGTGCTTGACCCGCGCGACGTTGCGGTCGTGGCCCGCTACGCCGACATGTTGCAGATCGGGGCGCGTAACATGCAGAATTTTTCGCTCCTGCGCGAAGCGGGGACGGCCGGGGTGCCCGTCTTGCTCAAGCGCGGGCTCGCGGCCACCGTCGAAGAGTGGCTGCTCGCGGCCGAGTACCTGCTCCATGCCGGCAACGAGCACGTCGTGCTCTGCGAACGCGGGGTACGCTCGTTCGACCCGGCGACCCGCAACGTGCTCGATCTCGCCGTCGTGCCGCTCCTGGCCGAGCTCACCCATCTCCCCGTGCTCGTCGATCCCTCGCACGGGACGGGGGTAGCTCGCTTGGTCGGGCCGATGGCCCTGGCCGCCGTGGCGGCGGGCGCCGACGGCCTGCTGGTGGAAGTGCATCCCGAACCGGCGCAGGCGGCATCGGATGGTCCGCAATCGCTGCGCCCGCAGGAATTCTCGGCGCTCATGGGCCACCTGGCCGGTATCGCCGCGGCGGTCGGCCGGCGGCTTCCCGCAGCCTCGCTCGCCGCGTAATAGACGACTTCGGGCATCTTTCGTTCTCCGTTTTCGTTTCAGCGACATAAGGGAACCGATAACCCAACCACCCATCCAGAGGTACTTGATGAAACGCATCTCCACGGTCGCCGCCGGCGCGTGCGCGATCGCCATCGCGCTCGGAGCGTCGCCCGCGTACGCGCAGTACGCTAACGAATTCCAGATAGCCAAGGTGATCAAGCAGGGCAAGATCATGCATGCGATCGCCGGCCCCGGCACGGTCACCGTGCAGGTGCAAGTGAACGCCGACGGCTCGCACAAGGCGATGAAGGTGCTGCGCTCGACCAACCCCGGCGATAACGCCGCGGCGATGGATATCGCGCAAACCTCGACCTACCGGCCCGCCCGCCGCGGCGTGCATCCGATTACGAGCTTCTACGACTTCGTCTTGAAGTTCAACGGGAAGTCGGTTGCGCCCAATCAAGAGACCGCGGGCGGCGGACCGGAGGCCGGGAAAATCGACGCGCTGATTCGTTCGAAACAGTACGCCCAAGCCATCTCGAGCGCGAACATGGCGTTGCTTGAATCGCCGGGAAATCAAGCGTTGCTGCAGTTGCTCGGCACCGCGCAGTATTTCAGCGGCCACCTTGCCTCGGCAGCGGCAACCTTCTCGCGCGTCGATCAGCCGAATAACGAGTTTCATCTGCTTGCGGCGCAAGCGCTTGCGGCTGGGGCGGTGAAGGTGTCCTCGCAAGATCCGGCGTCGTCGCTCGCCTATGCGCAGAAGGCGGTTGCGTTGGAGAACAACGCCAACTCGCAGTTCGCGCTCGGCGTCGCAGAGATTGCAAACAAGAACTACGCCGACGCGCTTACGACGCTCAAGGCGGTTCGCGTTACGGCCAAGGATACCAAAACCAAGATGGCGATCGATCGCGAATTGCTCACCGCGTATCTTGGCAGCGGAGACAAGAGCTCGGCCGACGCGACGGCAAGCGAGATGAAACAACTCGATCCCACGAGCGATGCGGCCGGCGTTGCGATGGTCAACTACTACCTGAACCTCGGCAACCAAGCGATGCAGGCGAAAAATTTTACCGAGGCCCTCAAGGACTTTGACGCCGCGGCGAACCAAGGAGTGCCCGCGGCCACCGTCACGGCAAACGTCAATGCTGCGTTTGCTGCGATGGGAGGGGGATCGCCGAACTATTCCGAGGGTCGCGACTACGCCATGAAGGCGGTCGTCGCAAAGCCCGATAGTCCGGAGGCCAACTTCGCGGCAGGGGTAGCGTGGACCGGGATCTACTCCAATAGCCGCAACGCCAAAGATAAACAGCAAGCGTTACTCTATCTCAAGAAGGCCGACGGGCTTGCGAAAACCGCTGGGAACACGGGTCTTTCGCTGCAAATCGAAAATCAGCTAAAGATTCTGTCCCAAGGGAACTAGGACTTTCGGTGGGGGTGGGCCAATGGTCCGCCCTCACGGGGCGGCGTCGTGCCGCCGAAGCTTCTCTATGTCTAGCGCACTTTACAGTTTACCCGGGAGGGGTCGGAACTCGTGTTTGACGGATTTGTGAGCGTCATGCAGCAGGGCGGGGTCGATATGTGGATCCTGCTCGCGCTCTCCATCATCGTAATTACCATCGTCATCGAGCGTATCTATTTCTTCTCGACGCAGCACGGTGACACGAAGGGGCTGCTGCGTCAGCTCGGTCAGAAGATCTCCGCCGACGATCTCGACGGCGCGATCAAGATTTGCCAGTCGAGCAAGGGTATGCTCCCGCGCATCCTGGAGTTCGGTCTGCGCCGTGGTGAGAAGAACCGCGCCGATATCACCGACGCGCTCTCGATCGCGCTCATGGAACACCTCAACGCGCTCGAACGGAACCTCGGTATCATCGGTACGATCGCCGTGATCGCGCCGTTCGTCGGTCTCGCCGGTACCGTTCTCGGTATCATCAAGGCGTTCCAAGAGATCGCGCTCAAGGGCAACTCCACCCCCGCGGTCGTCGCGGCCGGCGTCTCCGAGGCGCTCGTCACGACCTTCGGCGGCCTCGTGGTCGCCATCGTCGCGGTTATCTTCTTCAATATCTTCAAGTCGCGCATCAAGTCGTACAACCAAGAGATGATCGTGGCGGCCAACCAGCTCGCCGAGATGCTCCACTTCCACAACACCGGTGCGCCCATCCCGACGGAACTCTATCAGCCGAAGTCGGCGAAGTAGTTCCGGGAGAGGTTCATCGTGGGACTGCTCTCAGCGCAGCAAGAGTCGGAGGTGATGGCGGAGATCAATATCACGCCATTCACCGACGTTCTTCTCGTGCTGCTCATCATCTTCATGATCCTGGCCGCGCTCGTAACGCCGCCCGGCTTCGAGAAAGAGCTTCCGAACCACAGCAACAACGCGTCGCAGAAAAACAATCCGAAGAACGACATCGACGTTGAAGTGAACGACAAGGCCGTCATCTTTGTTGACGGCACCAAGACCGATGCGAAGGGCATCTATGCCGCGATGGCTGTCGCCGCGCGCAAGAAGCCCGGAAAACACGTCTCGATCACTGCCGATGTGAAGGCCCCGTACGGGGTTATCATTCGGATTCTCGACGCGGCAAAGGAAGCCGGACTTGAAGACGTCGGGTTCGTGACGTCGTAGGTGGAGGTTTAACAGACTCGTGGCCGTTTCGACAGGTGGGGGAGAAGATGAGGTGATGTCGACCATCAACATCACGCCGTTCACGGACGTGTTGTTGGTGCTCCTGATCATCTTCATCATTCTCGCCTCGGTAACGAAGGAGCCGAAACTACCCGATGCCCATAACCGGGACAAGGTGGTTCCGTCGCAGATCGTCGTTATCGTCAATGCAAAAGATCAGATCCAAATCGGATCCAACACGGTGACGATCGCCGATGCCGCGAACGCATTCGCGACCCTCGCCGATCAAACCGATCATAAATTCACGAGCGTCATCATCAAGGCCGATCCCAAAGCCACATACGGCACCATCCTCAAGATCATGGATGCGGCGAAGAAGTCGAACCTCATCGACTTCGGCCTCGCAAACCATATCCAGGGCACGCCGCAGGGACAGAACGGGTAGGCGATGGCGCAAAAGGAATTTATCACCACCGGTGAGCGCATCCGGAGCTACTTGGGATGGGCGTTCGTTCTGTCGTTGATCGTCAACGTCATGTTCGCCCCGTTTTACCCGAATCTGAAGGAACATCACGAAGACCAGACGGTCGAAAAGGTGAGCGTTACCAAGAAGATTCAGGTTAAGATCCCGACCCCGCCACCGCATACGCCGACCCCGCCGCCCACCCCGACGCCGCCGCCGCAGCAGACGCCGCCGCCGCAGCAGAAGAAGGTCGTGCAGCCGAAGCTCAAAGTGAACGTGCCGAAGACGAGCAACAATTCGTCCACCACGTCCACCGAGCAGACGTATAACGTGACCAAGGGCAGCGAAAGCGGCGTACCCGCCGGAACCGCGAACCAAGGAACCCCGTCGCCGGCAACCCCGGCGCCGACGCCCGCGCCCGCGTGCGCGAATCCGAATCAAGAGGCGACCGTCACCAACGCGATGGGCGCCGACTATCCGCAAGAGGCGCGTGATCTGGGTCTCGGCGAGGTAACCGTTGCGGTCGAAGTGACCGTCGGTCCGAGCGGCAACCTGGTCAACGCGAAGATCTACCGTTCGTCGAACAACATGGCAATCGATAATGCGGCGCTGCGCGCGGCGCGTGAATCGACCTACGCACCGAAACTGGTGAATTGCGTGCCGACGACCGGTTCGTACCTCTTCAAAGTGGACTTTAGTCCCGACTAGACGCTGGGGAGCACGGGTCGTCTCCGGGTATGGATAGCACGCGAACGCGACGACTCCTCATCGTCGCGTTCGTCCTTTCTCTTCTGATCCACGTGGTGATCGCGACCGGCGTGCGCTGGCAGCTGCCCGTGGATCAGGGGAGCGACGTGCAGGTGGTGCAGCTGATGCGCATGCATCCGCTGCCGATCGTGCGCCGTACACCCGCACCCACGCCGCGTCCGACCCAAGCGCCGGCGCCACACCCGCGGGCGGCACGTGCGCCCAAGCACCACCCGCGACGCCCTCACGGCACGCGCTCGAGCGGCCATGGCGCCGCCGTGGTCGCGCGGGCGCTCCCGCCGGCGTCGCCCTCGCCGCAGGCGACCGCTACGCCATCGTGCCGTACGACCGAGATCGCGGCGGCCGTCGCATCGGCTCCGCCCGTTCCGCAGATCGACGCGGCCGCCCGCGGGGCACAGACGAACGGCGTCGCGCGCGTACAGGTACAACTCGATGCGACCGGCTCCGTGGTGGCCGACGCGCTCGTTGCGAGCAGCGGCAATCCGGCGCTCGACGCGATTGCCGTAGAGATGGCGCGCACCGCACAATATACGCCGGCACGACGCGCGTGCAAGGCGGTTGCAAGCAGCTACGAGTTCTCGGTGCGCTTTAGCGCGTGGTAATGCACGCGGCTTGCTGCGTTACAGCATGCCCATATCGCGCAGCAGGTGCAGCGTATCGATATAGCGCTGCAGGTGCCGGCGCGTTTCGTCATCGATTTCGAGAAAGGCCACGCCCGTGCGGTAGCGTTGCATCAAGGGATCGTAGCGCGACCAGCGCACGACGCCGTGCAAACGCAACACCGGTTGCGCATCGCCGCGCAGTTCCAGCTGTACGTTGATCGGCTCTTCGGCGTGCAACTCCGCATTGGTGAGCATAGCGAGCCCACCGAGAGCAATGTCGTATGTCTCGGTAAACTCCGGGGCAAAGTCATCCCCGATGCTGTACGAAACCAGCAGTGTGTCGCCGATGCGCGCAAACTTTCTCTCGAGCGGCTGCGCGCCGTCTTGTGCTTCCACAGGAGCAGCGGCTTAGGCCGTTCGTACCATCAATCCTCTCTGCGAGGGGAGGCTGAGTGCTCTCGAGGGGCGTAACAGTGCCCTCCGTGACCGATCTGCAAGCGATGATCCTCGCGCTACTGCAAGGCGTGAGCGAACTTTTCCCGATCTCGAGCCTTGGGCACACGATCCTAGTACCTTCGGTCCTACGTTGGAACAACATCGACCGGAGCGATCCGACGTTTCTCGCGTTCGTCGTGGTCCTCCACCTCGGCACGGCGCTTGCCCTCATCGTCTTCTACCGCCGCGAGTGGTGGGCGATCGCGCGGGCGCTGGTCACGAGCGTCATCCGCGGGTCGCTCTCGGACGATAGGATCGAAAGGATCGGTTGGCGCTTGGTTGTCGGCACGCTTCCGGTCGGCATCTTGGGAGTGCTGCTCGAACACCCGGTGCGGCGGCTCTTCGGAAGCCCGGCCTTTGCGGCATCGTTTCTCTTCCTCAACGGCATCGTGATGTTCGTGGGCGAATGGCTGCGGCGCCGTCAACACGAGGCCGTCGGCCGTCCCACGCGGCCGATCGAGGCGATGCACTACGGTCAGAGCGTCCTCGTCGGCTTCGCGCAGAGTCTCGCCCTCCTGCCGGGGATCTCACGCTCGGGAGCCTCCATGGTTGCGGGATTGCTCTGCGATCTCGATCACGAAGACGCCGCCCGGTATTCGTTCTTGCTTGCGACGCCCGTCATTCTCGCGGCTTCGCTGCTCGAGATTCCAAAACTCACCGCGCCGGGCGCGCACGTGGTGGCGCTACAGGCCGTCCTTGGCGGATTGCTTGCCGGTATCGCGGCCTATTTCTCGGTTGCGTTTCTCACCCGTTACTTCAAGTCGAACGATCTGCGCCCGTTCGGGTGGTACTGTCTGCTCGCCGGCGCGCTCTGCCTCATCCTCATCCGCATGGGAGTCATATCATGAAACCACTCGCGCTCGTGCTCGCGGTCGTATTCTTTATCGTCGGGTTGCTCTATGGCATGGGCAAAATCGAATTTTTGACCCGATCCGGGGCTACGCACGCGCACCATATGTCGCACTTGGTCGTGGCCTGGGTGATCGCGCTGCTCTGCCTGATTTGGTATCGCTTCCAGAGTTCGCCGAGCGCTCCGCGCTAAGCGCGTAACAGCCGGTCGCGCTACTTGGTCGCGACGACGTAAACTTCGAAGGGGTGCGGCGCGACGATCTTCACGTTCGCGCGCGCGTTGCGCACGATCGGCTCGAGGTCGGAGAGCCGCGCTTCGGTGGTCTGGACGACGACGAGCGGATAGGTATCCGCGCTTGCCAGGATGCTTGCGAGCGCGCGCGCGTAGGCCGGCGGGTCGGCCGCGCGGGCGCCAAGCAGCGAATCGCGATAGGCGTGCTCGATCGTGAAGTAGGGGTTGCCCTGCCACCAGGCTTCCCACATCCAAATCCGCGCGTCGGCCGAACGGAACGAATTGCGCGCGGGTGGCGCGAGAAAGAGCGCGTCGGCGCGTTGCGCGCCGATCGTCGCGAGCACGTCGCCCTGCCGGACCGTGTTGCGTCGCATGTTGGCGATCACCCACTGTTCGGTTTCACGGATGTACGACCACGCGAGTTCACTCGGTGGAATGTCCTGCATGTCGTCGGGATTCTGCGCTTTTTGCAGCCAATAGCAGAATGCGCGCCACAGCCCGAGAATCGCGAGCCCCGTCTGTCCGTCGCTGCGCAGGTTACGCACGTTGTCTTGCCAGACGCCCAGATAGACGCACTGCTCCTCGGTGAAGAAGACGCCTTCCCACGCTTTGAAGAGGTCGAGCGGGTAGATGCGCCCGGGCAGCATCTCGACGATCTCGGCCACCTCGCTATCGCGCAGGATCGTGAGGTCGTTCACGACGATCCCCTCGCCGACGCGCACGAACCACTCGAGCAGATCGCCGCCATGCACGGCGATGTTGTGGCGTTTGAGATAGTTCAGGTGGGTGGGAAGACCCATGAACGGATCGACGACGCTCTTGGCATCGTGTGCGAGGAGTATTTCGTGCAGGCGCGAGGCCGAGATACGACGGGTGCGTTCGGGAAGCTCGATCATGCGCGTGCCTTCGCCGCCTCCAGGAGCGCGGGGACGACGCGCGGATCGAATTGGGTCCCGATTGCGGTCTCCAACCGCTCGGCGCGATCGAGCGATGCGTGCGCGATCGCCGCAGCTAGGATCGAGGATGCGAGCGGGAGTTCGCCCCGGCCGAGCCCGCGCGGCTTGCCCGTTCCATCGAACCACTCGCCGCGCGCGGCGACGAGTTCCGCCGCATCGCGGAGCGCCGCGTAGGGGCGAGCGAGCTCGGCGGCGGCAACGGCATTGTGCGCGCGCTCTTCGACGCCCAGGCGTGCCAGCGGGTCGAACTCCTCGCCCTCCGTGTGCGCCGAGAGCAACTCGCCCGCGCCGAAGATGCGCGCGGCGATCGCGAGTCCGTTTGTCGAGGTGGCGTCGAGCTCGAGCGCGCGCGCCGTGGCCGCCGCGAGCGCCGCAATGCGGCGCCAGCGCCCTGCGACACCATTGTGGGCGTCGATACGGTCGGCGATCTCATCGAGCAACGTCGCGGCCGCTCCCGATTGTGCATCGAGCGCGTCGAGCGGGAATGCTTGCGACGCAGACTCGCCGCCCGTCATGTGAAACCACATCGTGAAGGTGCGCGCGTGCGACGGGCCAAAACCGCGACCGCTCTGCAGGCTCACGTCGGCGAGTGCCTCATCCGGATCGGGTGAGCGAACGAACGCATCGGCAAGCGCGAGATACTGCGCGAGCGGTGGAATCCCGTGCCAACGCAGTTGGTCGGGAAAACCGGTGCCGTCCCACCGTTCGGATTGCCAACGCACGAGGTCGGCGCATCCGGTCGGTAGCGCCGGAATCGTCGCGCAGATACGCGCGCCTTGTGCTGGGATATCCCAGCGTTCACTGCGGATCGTGCGCGCCGAAAGATCTTCGCCTTTGCGGCAGCCGGCGTTGCCGACCGCACCGACAGCATGGAGCACGCCCGCGATCAAGAGCGCGCTGCGCTCGCTCTCGTCGGTGCCCGCCATTTCAGCGAGGGACGCAGCAACCGAGGCTTTGCGCATGGCGAAGCCAGCCGGGTTTCCTGCCGCCGCATCCCCGACTGCTCCGTACCACGCAAGGACGTCGGCGAGGTTCGAGCGTGCAGCCCGAGGATCGCCGGCCGTGTCCTGGAATAGCGTCATCTCCTCCGCCGATTATCTATGAGCGTCCATAAACCCTCACATATTTCCGCCGACGGCGCCATTTCCATGGTTGACGTCTCGTCTAAAGCGGTCACCGCGCGTACCGCGCGAGCGCAAGCACGCGTCGTGATGAGCGCCGAGGCGGCGCGCGCGCTGCGCGACGCGACGCTGGCCAAGGGCGACGCCTTCGTGGCCGCCCAACTGGCGGGGATCATGGCAGCAAAGCAGACCGGAACCCTGATCCCGCTCGCGCATCCCCTGCCGCTCGCGCATGCCGATGTACGCTTTTCGTGGGAGGACGAACGGACGCTCGCGATCGAGGCGGTTGCTTCGACCAGCGCGCAGACAGGCGTTGAGATGGAGGCGATGGTCGCCGCAAGCATCGCCGCCTTGACGATCTACGATATGGCCAAGGCGCTCGATAAAGCGATTCGCATCGAATCGGTGCGCCTTCTTGAAAAGACCGGCGGCAAAAGCGGGCGCTGGAGCGCGGGGGCCGGCGCGTGAGTCGCTTTTCGGCCGCGCTGATCGTGTTGTCGGACCGGGCCGCGGCGGGTACGCGCGCCGACGCGTGCATCCCGGTCATGCGCGAGCGCTTGGGCGACGGATACGAGATCGTGCGCGCGGTCGTGCTTGCGGACGATCCAGGCGCGCTGCAAGCCGAGTTGATCGATCTTTCCGACTCTTCGGCCGTGCAGGTGATCCTCACGAGCGGTGGCACGGGTCTCGGCCCGCGCGATCGCACGCCGCAGGCGACCGCAGCCATACTCGACTATGAGGTTCCCGGTATCGTCGAGGCGATTCGCGCTGCGTCCGTACCGATCGTCAAGACCGCGATGCTCTCTCGCGCCGTCGCGGGCGTACGGCACCGCACCCTGATCGTGAACCTGCCCGGTAGCCCGAAGGCGGTTGCCGAATCGCTCGACGTGCTCGTGCCCGTGCTTCCGCACGCGCTCGAACTTCTCGCCGACACCGTCATCGACGGGTAACCCTCGCGTGGAGTATGCCGCCGCCGAGCGTTACTTGCTCGCGACGATCAACGAGACGATCTCGCCGCGCCTGCCCTATCGCCTGGAGCGGATGGTGGCGTTCATGCGCGCGCTCGGCGATCCGCACGACGCGTATCCGACCGTGCACGTGGGCGGAACCAGCGGCAAAGGCTCGACGTCGACGATGATCGCGGCCGCGCTCCAAACCGCCGGTAACCGCGTCGGATTGCACACGAAGCCGCACCTGCGTTCGATGACCGAGCGTGCACGTGTCGATGGTATCCCCGTCACCGAAGCGCGCTTCGCCGCGCTGCTGACCGAGATGATGCCCGCAATCGACGAGGTGGCGGCGACGCATGGTCGCCCGACGTACTACGAAACGTTGCTCGCGCTCGCGTTTCTTCATTTTGCACGCGAGCGGGTCGATGTGGCGGTCGTTGAGGTCGGCCTGGGCGGGCGGCTTGACGGGACGAACGTGATCGTCCCGCAGGTTGCGGCGATCACCTCGGTCGGCTACGACCACATGGACGTGCTCGGTGATACGCTCGAAGCGATCGCGTTGGAAAAGGCCGGCATAGCGAAGGCCGGCGTGCCGCTCGTGCATGCGGTCGAGGATGCGGGCGCGCGCGCCGTGATCGAGGCCGAGGCGGCGCGATGCGGCGCACCGGTCGCGCGCGTCGCTGAGGTTGCGCACGTGCGCGATGCTTGCGTTGCGCACGGTCGTCAATCGTTCGCTATCGAGACGGGTCGTGGAACCTATCGCATCGTCTCCGCGATGCTCGGTGAGTTTCAGCGCCGCAACGCAGCGACCGCGGTTGCGGTGCTCGAACGCCTGCCCGCGGCGTTGTGCCCCACGATCGCGCAGATCGAGCAGGCATGGGCAGATCTGGTGATTCCAGGGCGCATGGAAGTGCATCCGGGTGAACCGGCCGTCGTGTTCGATATCGCACACAACGCCGAGAAGGCCGAGCATCTGGTGACATCGTTGCGCGAGTATTTTCCCGGACGGCGGGCGATCTTCGTTGTCGCGATCGGTGAGAGCAAAGATGCTCGCGAGATCCTGCGCGCGTTCGGTGCTGCAGAGGGCGACTTCGTCTTCACGCAATTCGCCACCGCAGGACGTCGGGCCGTCGATCCCGGCCGCCTCGCGCAGATTGCAAGCGAACTCGGGCTTGCGGGACGCAGCATGCCGCTCGCCGCCGATGCGCTCGCCCATGCGCGGGAAAGCGCGGCGCCGGGTGACGTGATCGTCGTCACCGGCTCGACGTTCATCGTCGCGGAGTTGCGCGCGCAGTGACCGACCGGGGAGCGCTGCGCGTGCGCGGAACGACGCTGCGATGGGGCGTGCGCACCTATCTCATGGCAATCGTTAACGTGACGCCCGACTCGTTTTCGGGCGATGGGCGTGTTGCGGTCGATGCCGCGATCGCGCACGCGGTACGCCAATGGGAAGCGGGCGCCGATATCCTCGATGTCGGCGGCGAATCGACGCGTCCCGGACACACGCCGGTCGAGCCTGCAACCGAGCTCGCCCGCGTGATCCCCGTGATCGAGGCGGTACGCGAGCGTATTCCCGCCGCGGTGATCTCGATCGACACCTATAAACCCGAGGTTGCGCGGGCGGCGCACGCGGCCGGAGCCGATATCGTGAATTCGGTCCTCGGGGCGGAACCGGCGCTGCTCGACGTGGCTGCGGCATGTGCGATGCCCTTCGCGGCGATGCATAATCAGGTGGGAACGTACTACGAGGGTGACGTGGTTGACCGTGTGATCGCGTACCTTCGAGCGTGCGCCGGACGCGCGCTCGCACGCGGCATCCCGCACGAGCACATCATCCTCGATCCGGGGATCGGCTTCGGCAAGACGCCGGACCACAACATTCGCATACTGCGCGAACTTGCTCGTCTCGTCGAGCTCGGCTTCCCGACGCTGCTCGGGACCTCGCGTAAGTCGACGATTGGGCGCCTGACCGGGCGTGAGCCGCACGAACGCATCTTTGGGACCGCGGCGACGACCGCGCTTGGAATCGCGGCGGGCATCGATATCGTACGCGTGCACGATGTCGCACCGAATCGCGATGCGATCGCCGTTGCCGACGCGATCGTGCGTGATTGGAGGCCGGAGGGATGGATCGAATAACGATCGCGAACGTGCTTGCGTACGGGCGTCACGGGGCCAATCCCGGCGAACGCGATCGTCCGCAACCACTGCGCGTCGATCTCACGCTCGAGTTCGACAGCGCGCGCGCGGCTCTCAGTGACGACCTTGCCGATACCGTCAACTATGCGGAGGTTCACGCGACGATCGTGCGCACGATTGAAGAACGTTCGTTCGCACTGCTCGAACGCTTGGCCGGGGAGATCCTCGACGCTGTGTGTGCCGACGCGCGCATCACGCGCGCCGAACTGACGATTGCAAAGCCGCGCTTGCTCGATGGCGCAACGCCCGCCGTGACGATCGTGCGCGAGCGCTGACGTGGCGCGCGCGTACGTCGGCCTTGGCTCGAATCTTGGCGATGCCGAGGCGAACGTGCGCGCCGCAATCGAACGTCTTGGGTGCCTCGGTACGCTGCGCGCGACCTCGTCGCTCTATCGCAGCGCGCCGTGGGGGCGCCGCGATCAGCCCGCGTTCGTCAACGCAGCGGTCGCGCTCGATACCGAGCTCGATCCGCATGCGCTCCTTGCCGAACTCAAACGCGCCGAACGCGAACTCGGTCGCGAGGTGGGCGAGCGCTGGGGGCCGCGCCTCATCGATTTGGATATTTTGGATTACGAGGGGCGCACGCTCGAGGGCGTCGAGCTTACGGTCCCCCACCGCCATCTCGCGCAGCGGGCCTTCGCGCTCGTCCCCCTAACGGAGATCGCCCCGCAATATCGAGCGCTCCTCGCACGCTTGGATCCCGAGGCTCGCGCCGAGGTCGTCAAACTCGCGCCTCCGACCGGCTGAAGGTGGCGGGTGGGAATCCCCTCAGAGGTGTCTGATGAGGGGGTTCTGTTCTTCGAGCTTGGGGAGATCGTAGAGGCGTTTTTGAATGAAGACGTCGAGTAGCATCGCGTCGATCTTCCCGCGTTGCGCGAACTCCTTGCTCAGAATGTCGAGCGCGCGCTCGACCGACATGCCCTTTTTGTATGGCCGATCCGATGCGGTGAGCGCGTCGAAGACATCGCTGATCGTCATCATACGGACTTGCGGCTTGATCGCGTCGCCCGCGAGCTTGCGTGGATATCCGGTGCCGTCGAGATGTTCGTGGTGGCCGTACGCGATATCGGGAACGTCGCGCCAGGGCGTCGCTTGCCACGGGATCTCGCGCAAGAACAGGAATGATTGCGTGACGTGCTCCTGCATGCGGTTGCGTTCGTCGTCGGAGAGCGAGCCGCGCGGGATCGAAAGGTAATCGTATTCGAAGGGTTCGAGCAGCGGCCGCTCCGCCTCGCGATCGCGATAGCGGCGTTCCAGCGCCGAGAGCAAGAACTCGTCGCCGGCGTCAGCGACGACGTTGGGCTCGTTCGCGTTCTCGATGCGATCGAGGAGCCGTCCCAACAGTTCGCGTTCCTCGGGAGCGGTGGTCTGTTCGAGTGCCAAGAGAAAGCGTAGCCGGATCGTGTCGAGGCGGCCATCGGGCAGCTTCTTGGCCTTCGCGAAGATGTATTCGGGAACCGCGACCTTGCCGAAATCGTGCAGGAGCGATGCGTAGCGGACCTCGCGAATCTGCTCCGGCGTGAAATGCAGGCCCGCGAGCGGGCCCGACTCGATCGCGTTGATCGCCTCGGCCTGCGCGACCGTGAACGCGGCGACGCGCTCAGAATGACCTTGCGTGGATTTGTCGCGCACCTCGATCGCTTTGACCGATGCGTGCACGAAGCGTTCAAAGAGATGCTGGATGGCATCGACCAAACGCGCGTTCTCCATCGCGACCGCGGCCTGCGACGCGAGCGATCCGAGCAGACGTTCGTCGTGCCGGTCGTAGGGGCGCACGACCTCTTCGGTGTGCTCGGGCGACGTGAGCTCGAGCGCGAAGGCGGGCTTGTGGTTGATCAGCTGGATGGCGCCGATTACCTCGCCCTGTAAATTGCGCATTGGGACGCACAGGATCGACTTCGTGCGATAGTGATTCTGATCGTCGAAGGCGCGATTGAAACGATAGGGTGCCGCTTCGTGAATGTTATAGGCGTCGTCGATCCGCAGCGACTCGCCCGTCACGGCGACGTAGCCCGCGATCGAGGCGGTTGTGAACGGAAGAAGTGCGTTCATCAGCACGCCGTCCCCCTTCGGCCCCGTTTGCGCCACCGCAAAGCGCAGACGCTTTACGTCGTCGTGCTCCTCCACGACGAAGAGGCTTCCGGCATCCGAGTCGGTCAACTCGCGCGCCTTGCGCACGATCATCTTGTGCAGCGAGCTCAGATCGCGCTCCGAGGAGAGCGAACGCCCGATCTCGAGCAACTCTTCACCCTCGCGGGCGGTACGGGCCATCGTCCTGGCCGCCTCGACCCGCCCCGAGGTGCGAAGCGCGGCCAGCAGCGAGGCGCCCGTGATCGGCGGATGCATGATCGCCATGACCTCCGGGTCATCGGGGATCCAAGCGAGCGCCGGGTGTTCCGGCGGCAGGACGACGATCGCGTTTGCGGGGGGAGCTCCGAGGGTCTTGAGCCCGCCTGCTTCGCGCAGCCGCGCGAAATCGACGGCGTGGACCGAGACGCCGACGTTGCTGAGCAAAAGCGGGAGCTCGCCGAGGTCGAGGTCGGTCGGATATATGACGATCGTAGCCACCACTTGTAGTCTTCGGCGCAAAGAGGAAGTTGCCGTAGAGGGGGATAGCGAATCGATAGCGCTCATGTCCGACGAGCACCAACCCTCGCCCATCTCAAACCGTGTTCGGCGCCTCGCCGCATTCTTTGTCGAGACCGACTTACTGCGTCTGCGTATCGAGCGCGACGGCGACGAGATCGAGCTTGGCCGGCAGGTGTTGCACCGCGATCCGTTGCCGGAGTTCCCGGCCGACTTGATCGACGAGCCGGCTCCGGTGCGTTTGGACACGATCAAGGCCGACCTCGTCGGCGTCTTCCGGCTCGCGCGCCCGGCGATGGCCGAGGGCGATCTGCTCGAGTCCGATCGCGAACTCGCGTTCGTCGAGGCGCTTGGGATTCGCAACCCCGTGCGCAGCCTCGGGCCGGGCCGTATCGTCACGATCGCGTGCCACGACGGTGACCCCGTCGAGTACGGCCAAGTTCTCTTCGAAATCGACCGCGGATAGAGGGACGTACCATTTTTAACAAGGTTTTGATCGCCAATCGCGGCGAGATCGCGCTCCGCATCAACCGGGCGTGTCAAGAGCTCGGCGTGCGCACCGTTGCGGTCTTCTCGGAAGCCGATCGCGAGTCGCTTCACGTGCGGCAAGCGGACGAGGCGTTCTGCGTCGGCCCCGGCCCGGTGCCGCGTTCGTACTTGAACATTCCGAACATCATCTCGACCGCGCTTGTGACCGGCTGCGATGCGATTCATCCCGGCTACGGCTTCCTCGCGGAGAACGCGCGCTTTGCCGAAATCTGCGCGGATCACGGGCTCACCTTCATCGGTCCCAAACCCTCGGTGATCGCGGCGATGGGCGACAAAGCCACCGCCAAGCGCGTGATGAAGGACGCGGGCGTCGCGACGACCCCCGGAACCGATATCCTGGACTCACCGGACGAGGCCAAGAAAGCGGCGCAGGAGATCGGGTACCCCGTCTTACTCAAAGCGACGGCGGGCGGCGGCGGCAAGGGCATGCGCGTCGTCGAGCGACCGGAGGAGATGGAGCGCGCCTATGCGAGCGCGACCGCCGAAGCCGAAGCGAGCTTCAAAGACGGTCGCGTGTATATGGAAAAGCTGATCCTGAATCCGCGGCACATCGAAGTGCAAGTGCTCGGTGACGAGTTCGGGAACG
Source organism: Vulcanimicrobiota bacterium (assembly GCA_027452165.1). GTDB lineage: Bacteria > Vulcanimicrobiota > Vulcanimicrobiia > Vulcanimicrobiales > Vulcanimicrobiaceae > REEB354. The sequence continues at coordinate 97,847 of DAIDGX010000026.1, forward strand.
TGATCTCGCTTGGCGAACGCGACTGCTCGGTGCAGAAACCGTCCCACCAGAAACTGATCGAAGAGTCGCCCGCGCCGCACCTCTCGGATCGCGCGCGCGCAGCGCTACTCGAGATGGCGGTGCGCGCGTGTAAGCACGTCGGATACACCAATGCCGGAACGCTCGAGTTTCTGGTCTCCGGTGAAAACGTGTACTTCATGGAGATGAACACGCGCATCCAAGTCGAGCATCCGGTGACGGAGATGGTCTATAGCGTGGATCTCGTCAAGGAGCAGATTCGCGTGGCTGCGGGAGAACCGCTCGGATACGAACAGAGCGACCTGCAACTTCGCGGCCATGCGATCGAGTGCCGCATCAATGCGGAGGATCCGCGCAATAACTTCGCCCCTCAAGCGGGTACCCTCGCGCGCGTCGTCTTTCCTGGCGGGCCCGGCGTGCGCGTCGATACGCATGTCTATTCGGGGGCGATGGTGCCGCCGTATTACGACTCCATGATCGCGAAGATCATTGCCTTCGGTGCCAGCCGCGAGGCGGCGATCGCGCGTATGGAGCGCGCGCTGCGCGAGACGGTCGTGGACGGCGTCAACACGACGATCCAGCAGTGTCTCGAAATTCTCGCGACGCCGGAGTTTCGCGATGGCAGATACGACATCGGCTTTCTCCCCCGTCTGCTCACGCAGACGGCGGCCGCGGAGCGCTAGCGATGTCCTCTCGCCGTCAAGGCCGCGAGCAGGCGCTGCAGGCGCTCTACGCGATCGTCGTCGGCCATCGCGATCCAGCCGATGCGCTTGTCGAGATTGTGGGCGATCGAGCCGATAGCGAGCATCGCGCGTTCGTGCGCGACCTCGTCCTCGGGACGCTCGACCACGGACCGAAGGCCGACGCCGCGATCGCGCCGCGCCTCGAAGGGTGGACGCTCGAACGTCTGCCGACGATCGACCGGCTGTTGCTCGAGATGGGTGTGTACGAACTGCACACGCATCCTGAAACGCCTGCGGCGGTCGTGATCAACGAAGCGGTGGAACTCGCCAAAAAGTTCTCGACCGAAGAATCGAACCGGTACATCAACGGCGTGCTCAATGGTGTCGCGAAAGAAACCTCGCGCGCGTAAGGGCATGCCGCGCATGCTCCGTGGCTTCCTCGTCGGACTGTTGCTCTTCGTGCTGTTTGCAGCCGGGACGGTCGGCGGCATCGTCGCGGCGTACTCCCGGAACTTGCCCGATATCAGCCGGATGGCCGATTATCAGCCGGCGAGCGCCACGCGCATCTTCGCCCGCGACGGCACGCTGCTCGCCTCGGTGTATAAGGAAAACCGCACGTGGGTTCCGCTCTCGCGCATCCCGGCGGTCATGCGCGACGCGGTGATCGCGAACGAAGATCATAACTTTTACTATCACGGCGGTGTCGATTTCGGGGGCATCGTTCGTGCCGCCATTGCCGATCTCACGCACCAGCAGTTTCAGGGCGCATCGACCATCACCCAGCAGCTTGCGCGCAAGCTCTTCCTGAACGACCAGATTTCGCTATCGAGGAAAATTCAAGAGGCGCTGCTCGCGATGGAGATCGAGCGGTATTACACGAAGGACGAAATTCTCGAGCGCTATCTGAACATCGTGTATCTTGGCGCGGGGGCGTACGGCGTCGATGCGGCCGCGCACACGTACTTCGGCAAGAGCGTCGCCGATCTGAATCTCAACCAGGCGGCGATGATCGCGGGCGTCATCGCGGCGCCCTCGGACTACTCGCCATTCGTCAACCTGAAGCTCGCGCTCGAGCGCCAGCATCACGTGCTCGGTCGCATGGTGGATAGCGGATACATCACGCAGGCGCAAGCAAATGCGGCGAAAGCCGCGCCGCTCGGTCTGGTGAAATGGCGTGCGCCCGGCTTGCAAGGCTACCTCTACCCCTACTACACCACCTACGTGATCGCACAGCTCGACAAACTCTTTGGGCAACAGGCGGTCGAAGAGGGTGGGCTTCAAGTGTACACGGCGCTCGATCCGCGCATGCAGCAGATCGCGCAAGACGCGGTGTCGTGGGGACTCGAACGCGCGAAGGTTGACGGGGTGAACGCTCATCAGGCGGCGCTCGTTGCGATCGAACCGAAGACGGGTGAGATCGTGGCGATGGTCGGCGGCTCGGGGTTTAATCTCGACAATCAGTTCAACCGCGCGTGGCAAGCGCGTCGCCAGCCCGGCTCGTCGTTCAAAGCCTACGTGTACACCGCGGCGATCGATTCGGGGATACCTGCGAATACGGTCATCGATGACACCCGCGTCGGCTATCCTATGGGCGACGGTACGACCTGGTATCCGCAAGACGACGACGGGCGATACATGGGGCCGATCACCTTGCGTACGGCGCTCGCGCTCTCGCGCAACATCGTCGCTGTCAAGCTCGCGGATCGTATCGGGCTCGATAAGGTGATTCAGTACGCGCATCGCATGGGTGTCACCGCGCCGCTCGAGGCGAATCTTTCGTTGGCCCTTGGATCCTCGGGAGTTTCGCCGCTCGATCAGGCGAGCGGGTACGAGACCCTGGCAAATCAAGGTATCCACGTCGATCCCTCGGCGATTCGCCTTGTGAAAGATTCGCTCGGAAACACGATTCTCGACAATCAGTACCCGCAGGCGACCGAAGTCGTGAGCGCGGGCACCGCATACATCATGACGACGATGCTCGAGGACGTGATCAAATACGGCACGGGATATCCGAACGCGATCATCGGACGGCCGGCCGCCGGCAAAACCGGAACCACGTCGGATTTTCGCGACGCCTGGTTCGTTGGGTACACGCCCGATCTCGTTACCGCGGTCTGGATGGGCAACGACAACTACACTCCGATGAACGATGCGTACGGCGGCGATATCCCGGCGAGCATCTGGGCCCGGTTCATGCGCGCGGCGCTTGCCAAGACTCCCAAACACGATTTCGTCTTTCCGAGCGATCAAGTGGTGAAACTGACCGACTGCCGTGGCAAGACCGAGTACTATTTGAGCGGGACGCAACCATCGACCGGTGATTGTATCCACCGCATTGCGACACCGGCAGCGGCTCCGAGCGATGCAAACGCAAACGCAAGTGCAAGCCCGGTGGAAACCGTCGCGCCGCAGGGAACGCAACCACCGGATACGGTCGGCGACGGCACGCACTACGTTCCGCTCGGTCCGAGCGCCGCGCCGCAGGCGACGCCGACCGCGTCACCGCGCTAGACGTGATGCGGCAACTGCCCGCCGGTATCACGGTTCGCACGGTCGCCGAGTTTACGAACGGTCTCGCCGGGTGGTTCGATCGGCAACCGGCGTTTAAAAACGCGGCAATTTCAGGCGAGATTTCGGGTTTGAAGGCGATCAGCGGCGGGCATCGCACCTTCACGCTCAAGGATCGCGGTGGCGTTCTCTCGTGCATCGTCTGGCAGAGCGCGCTAGCGCGTCTTCCCGCAATCCGCGACGGTATGGCGGTGATCGCGCTCGGCAACGTCAAGCTCTATCGCGAGCGTAGCGGCTACCAGATGGCCGTCGACGACATCGTCCTCGCGGGCGGTATCGGTGAGCTCTTCGCGCAACTCGAAGCGCTACGCGAACGCTTCCGGGGCGAGGGCCTCTTCGCGCCGGAGCGCAAGCGCGCGATTCCGCGTTTTGTGCATCACGTCGCGCTCGTCTCGTCGGAGGGCAGCGACGCGTCGAAGGATTTTTTGCAGACGATGCGCGCCAAGGCACCGTTCGTGCGGGTCACGTTCATCAAGACCCGCGTGCAAGGTGTCGCCGCGGATGTCGAGATAGCGGCCGCCATCGACGATGCCGCGCGTTTGCGTCCCGACGTCATCGTGGTAACGCGTGGCGGCGGAAGTTTTGAGGATCGCTTCCCCTTCAACCTGGAGCCGGTCGTGCGCGCGATCGTGCGCGCGGGTGCACCCGTGATCACCGCCATCGGGCATCAAGACGATCATCATCTCGCCGACGACGTAGCCGATGCTACGTATGGCACGCCGTCGAAAGCAGCCGACGCTATCGCGGCACCGTGGGTATCCGCGTCCGAGCGCATCGCCGTGGCGCAGCGCGATCTCGTGCGAGCGATGCGCAACCAGATCGGCGTTCGCGCGCAGAACACGCACGCAAGCGGCCTCGCGCTCGAGGCGACGCTCCAAGCTCGTCTCGCCGGCGCGACCCGCCGTTTCGCCGGCCTCGAACGGCGGCTCGCTGCTCAGAATCCACAAGCTCGCGTCGCGCAGCGCCAAGAGCGCTTCGCGACCTTGCGGGTTCGTCTCGACGCGTTGCCGTCGCGCCTGCTCGCGGCATGGCGCACGCGATATGACCCGCTCGCCGTGCGTCTTGAGGCGGCCGCCGTGCGTCGTAACGAGCAGGCGGCGCATGCGTTCCACATCGCCGCGGCGCGCCTCGAGGCCGCCGATCCAAACCGGCCGCTCGAGCGTGGTTATGCGATGATCGAGCGCGACGGCGTGCTCGTACGCTCGGTGCACGACGTGCGGCCCGGCGATCGGGTAACGGCACGCCTTGGGCACGGGACGCTCGATGCGCGCGTCGAATCGGTGAGTGATGAGTAGCGGCGTTCCGGCCACGTTCGAACAGAAGCTCGAGCGAATCGATGCGATCGTCAAAGAACTCGAAGGTGGCCGTGTCGAGCTCGATCGCGCGATCGAGCTATTCAAAGAAGGCAAACAGCTCACGCGTGAGTGCGAGATCCTGTTGCGCAGTGCGCAAGAGCAGGTCGATCGCGCCATGAACGACGCGCCCACCCCGTAGCGCAAGCGATGGCCGAGCGGCTCGATGACGTCGTTGCCGCGCGCACCGGGATGACGCGTTCGCAGGCACGCAGCCTGATCATGGAGGGGCGCGTGCGTCTCAATGGGGCACCCGCCACGAAGGCCGGGCAGAACGTGCGGCCCGACGCGCTGATCGAGATCGATCGTCCGCGCCGCTTCGTCAGTCGTGGTGGCGAGAAACTCGATCATGCGCTCGAGGCCTTTGCGCTCGATGTGCGCGGTCTCCGTGCGCTCGACGTGGGTGCCTCGACCGGCGGTTTCACCGATTGTCTCCTGCAGCGTGGTGCCGCGCACGTGACCGCGGTGGACGTGGGTTACGGGCAACTCGATTGGCGCCTGCGCAACGATCCCCGGGTCTGCGTGATGGAGCGCACGAACTTTCGTCATCTTACCGACGAGGCGCTCGGCGATGCATTCGACGTGATCGTAATCGATACGTCGTTCATCTCGTTGCGTACGATTCTTGCGCGCGCTTGTGGCTATCTTCGCCCGGACGGGCGCATCGTTGCACTCGTGAAACCGCAGTTCGAGGCCGGCCGCGAGCGTTTGGGCGCGGGGGGGGTGGTGCGCGATCCCGCCGTGCATCGCGCGATCCTGCGTGAGGTGCGCGATGCAGCGGCGGAGCTCGGCCTCGCGATGACGACGCTCGTGGCATCGCCATTGCTCGGTCCGGCGGGCAACCGCGAGTTCTTGGGCGAGTTCCAGACGCAGGGCACGCCGATCACAGATGAACGGATCGACGCGGTCGTCGGCGAAAGAGGAACAACATGACCAAGCTCGCGATCGCGCGCAAGACGATCACGCTCTATGCCGACACCAACCGCGAGACACCGCGCATGCTCGCGGCCGAGATCGCTGCGTCGTTTCGCGAGCACGGCTACGGTATCGCAACGTGGAAGGGGCAGGACCCGATCGCGCATCTTGCGACTGCCGGCGTGCGCGCCGACGAAACCGCGCTCTTCGTGACGATCGGCGGTGACGGAACGTTGCTGCGGGCGGCCCGCGTCGCAACGGAACTCGACGTGCCCTTGCTCGGCATCAACGCCGGGCGGCTCGGGTTTCTTACCGAACTTGACGCGGGCGATCCGCGCATCGCACATCTTCCGCAACTGATCGACGAAGGCGTGCTCGTCGAAGAACGTATCGCGCTCGAGGCGGAGTGTAACGGCCGTACGTTCTTTGCGCTCAACGACGTCGTCGTTCGCAAGGGCGATGTTTCGCGCATCGTGCCGTTTGGACTGCGCTTGGAGGGCGAGCATATCGCCGACATTCCCGCCGACGGAATCTGCATCGCGACGCCGACGGGTTCGACCGCGTATTTCCTCTCGGCCGGCGGTTCGATCATCTCGCCGCGCGTCGATGCCTTCGGGATCGTGCCGCTGCTTCCACACACCCTGTTCTCGCGGCCGCTGATCGTGCCGGCAACGTCGCGAATCGAGATCGGGTGCGACTCCGAGGTGGCGCACGCGCACCTCGAGTGTGACGGCGACGTGCTGGCGGAACTTGGCCCGAATACCACGGTCAGCGTGCGACGGCATCCCAAGCGCGTGCGCTTCGCGCGCCTCACCACCTTGCGCTTTTTCGAGCGCCTCGAACAGAAGATGCGTTGGGGTGTTTCGATCAAGGCTGCCGGACGGTAACGACGCGCGGAGCGACCGATGCTACGACGTCTGGAAATCACCGATTACGCGCTGATCGCGCACGCAGAGATCGACTTTGCCGAAGGTGCCACCATCTTTACGGGTGAGACCGGTTCGGGAAAGACGATGATTCTCGGCGCGCTCGCAAGCGTGCTCGGCGCGCGCGCCAGCGCCGAGTCGGTGCGGCGCGGCGCCAAAGCTGCCCGTGTGACGCTGACCTTCGATCCCGGGGCGGCGCTGCGCGCACGATTCAACGACGACGGTTTCGCGCTCGACGCGGACGAAGATGCCACGATCGTGCGCGAGATCACCGACGCGGGGAAATCGAGCGCGCGCGTGAACGGTCGCGCGGCGACCGCCGGATATGTGCGCGACCTTGGCGATCGGATCGCGGAGATCGTGGGCCAACACGAGGCGCAGCGCTTGCTTGCGCCGGCGTACCATCTCGAGTTGCTCGATCGCTTCGGCGGCGCCGAAGCGGCAGCGGCTCGCGAAGCGGTGGCCGCTGCACACGTGCGTGCCAGCGCATGTGCGCGCGAACTTGCGGCATTGCGGGGCGATGAGCACGATGCGCTACGGCGCTATGAAGATGCACGGTTCGCGCTTGATGAGATCGAGGGGGTCGCCCCGGAGGAGGGCGAGGACGAGCGCTTGAGTGACCGGCGGCGATTCCTCGATAACATCGAGCGCATCGAGGCTGCGTTGCGCGCGGCGCACGAGGCGCTCGCGGGCGAGGAGACGAGCGCGTCCGGTTCGCTCGGCGCGGCGAGCGTCGCGCTCGCCGGTATCGCCGAGATCGATGCGGATCTGCGCGAGATGACCGCGCAGGCATCGGCATTGCAGAGCGAGACGAACGAACTTGCGACGCGGATCGCACGAAAGCTGGACGCCACCGAATTCGACCCGTCCGAACTCGAGGCGATCAACGCGCGGCTCGACGCCATGGAGCGCCTCAAACGCAAATACGGCGGGTCGATCGCCGGTGTGCTCGCCTACGCGAACGAGGCGCGCCTGCGCATCGAGCGATACGAGTCGCGGGACGAAATCCTGGCACGGGCGCAGGCGGCGCTCGAGGCCGCGCAAGCGGAACTCGCGCGCGAGGCCGCGACGCTCACGCGCGTGCGCGCGCGGGCAGCCGTCGCGCTTGCGGGTTCCGTGGTTGCGGAACTTGCGGGATTGGCGCTAGCCTCCGCGCGTTTCGAGGTTGCGTTCGCACCGCACGAACGCATTGCGCTCGAGGGCGCCGAGGGCGCCGAGTTCGTCTTTGCCGCGAACGCGGGCGAGATATTGCGCCCGCTTGCGCGCGTGGCATCCGGGGGAGAACTTTCGCGCGTCCTGCTCGCGCTCGTCGTAGCGCTTGCGTCGGCACGCGAACGGACGGCGCTGGTCTTTGATGAAATCGATGCGGGCATCGGCGGCGTCACGGCTACCGCCGTCGGCGCGCGAGTGGGCCGGCTCGCCGCGCAGGGGCAGGTACTCTGCGTCACGCACCTCGCGCAACTTGCGATGTGGGCGGATGCGCACTACGTGCTCGACAAACGCGAAGAGGACGGAACAACGGCGATCACCGTGCGGCGGGTCTCAGGCGAGCAGGAGCGGGTCGCCGAACTCGCACGCATGCTCTCGGGTGAGGCGCACGACGCCGCGCTCGAGCACGCGCGAGCGCTCTTGCGCGGCGTGACCGCCGCACGATGAAGATTCCGCGCGATCGCGAGAACGCAACGCTCGCGATCGGGCGCAGGCGTGTGACGCTCACCAACCTGCGAAAGCTGTTCTTTCCGGAGATCGGTGCGACCAAGGCCGATCTCTTGCAGTACTACGCCGACGTGGCGCCCACGTTGCTGCCGCATCTCGCGGATCGCGCGATGGTGATGAAACGCTATCCGCAAGGAGCGACCGGCGCGTTCTTTTTTATGAAACGTACGCCGTCGCCGCATCCCGACTGGCTCGAGACCTGCACGTTCGAACACGGATCTGGCACGATTACCTTTCCGATGGTAAACGATCTCGCGGCACTGTTGTGGATCGTAAACCTGGGATGTATCGATTTGAACCCATGGTACGCACGCTGCGATGACGTCGAGCGCCCCGATTACGTGCACTTCGATCTGGATCCGGGGAGTGCGCCGTTTGCGACGGTGCGCGACGTCGCTCTCGTCATCCGCGACGGGTTGGAGGGCATCGGCATGCCCTGCTATCCGAAAACCTCCGGCTCGCAAGGAATCCACATCTACGTTCCGATCAAGCGCGGGCCGACGCAGCGCGCGGTGTGGGAGTTCGCCAAGGCATTCGCGCAGGCGCTCGCTACGAGCGAACCGGATCTCGTCACGATCGAATATCGCAAAGAGCGGCGCCCGCCGGGGCGTGTGCTTGTCGATTACAACCAAAATCGCTCCGGGGCGACCCTGGCAAGCGTCTATTCCGTGCGGCCGACGCCGTGCGCGAGCGTCTCCGCGCCCGTCACGTGGGACGAGCTCGAACGCGGTCTCGAGATCGAGGATTTCACCATGGCGACCATGCCCGCGCGCATCGCGCAGCGCGGTGACATATGGAAACCAGTTTCGGCTGCACGCGGCCGCTACGACCTTGCGCGATTGCTTGGCGGCTAAAACTAGCAGCCTCTCGACTCATTCACCGGTTTTTCTTCGTGGCCTCGTGCGGTGTGGGTACCATACGGGTGGGAGGGCGCATGCTCGGAGAGTTGAGCTCGCGAGAGATCGAGTCGATCCTGCGCGAAAACATCATCGGTCGAATCGGCACCTATGCGTTTGGCCGCGCCTACGTGGTGCCGATCACGTACGTATACGACGGCGAAGCGATCTACGCGCACAGTGGAGAAGGCATGAAGTTGCACATGATGCGCGAGAACCCGCATGTCTGCTTTGAAGTCGATCACATGGACGATCTCGCCAATTGGCATAGCGTGATCGCCTGGGGGGTGTTCGAAGAGTTGCACGGCGAGCGCGCCGATGCGGCAATGCACTTGCTCGTCGAGTCGCTCGAGCCGCACCTGCACGGGCCGCCTGGTGGTTCGGTCCACCCGCGCTCATCGACGGTGCCCTCGGTTCTCTATCGTGTCGTGCTGGAGCAGAAGACCGGACGCTTCGAACGGCGGTTGTGATGTGAAGACGCGTGTTCGGGTGACGACGCTTGTGGACGTACCCTTTTCGGCGCTCGCCGATCTGCTCGCGGAGGCGTTGTGCGCGCGCAGCGATCTCGTGGTTTCGCCGGTTGCCGGTGCTGGAGAACACGTGCGCCTGGATTGGAATATGGTGGACGACGTGGGTGACGAGACGCGCAAGCATGACGCCATCGCGTTTGCATGGACGCCCGCACACGCGGCGCTCTTTCCGGTCTTGCGTGGATCGATCAGCGTGCGTCCGCACTTTCGTCACAGTTGGATGCGCATCGCAGGAGAGTATGACCCGCCGCTTGCGGCAGCGGGCCGTCTCTTCGATCGCGTGGCCGGGCGATACGTGGCGTGGCGCACGTTGCGCCGGATCGCGGACGACCTGCGCCGCGACGTTGAGTTACGGTATCGAGTGAATCTTTAACAGGTTCGTACCGCCCGCGCCGACAGGCATGCCGGTCGTGAAGGCGATATGGTCGCCGGAGCGCACGAGGCCGGCATCGGTCATCTTTTGCTCCGTCATGTAGAGCAGGACGTCGATCGACGCGTAATGGTCGATCATCAGCGATTCGGTGCCCCAGACGAGCGCAAGACGGCGCGCGACCGCGATGTGCGGCGTCAGGGCGACGATGCGGGCGCGCGGGCGAAACGCGGCGATGTGATGTGCCGTATTTCCGGTCGTGGTGCCGGTGACGATGTAGGGGATATCGAGTTCGTCGCTTGCGCGCGTCGCCGCTTCGGCGATCGAGGTTGCGACGGTCGGGTTCACACCGGCAAGGCGCCGGTCGCGTAGCATCGCATGCGGGTAGCTCTTCTCGACTTCGCGTGCGATCTCGGCCATCGTGCGCACGGCCTCGGTGGGATATGCGCCGCGCGCGGTCTCACCCGAGAGCATGACGGCGTCGGTGCCGTCGAGGATGGCGTTGGCAACGTCGGCAACTTCGGCGCGTGTCGGTTTGGAGTTCATGGTCATCGATTCGAGCATCTGCGTCGCGGTGACCACCGGCTTGCTCGCGCGATTGCACTTGGCGATCAGCGTCTTCTGCACGAGCGGCACCTGTTCGAGCGGGATCTCGATGCCGAGATCGCCGCGCGCGACCATGATGCCGTCGGCGGCCGCGATGATCTGATCGAGATCTTCGAGTGCTTCGTGTTTCTCGATCTTCGCGAGCACCGGAACCGCTTTGCCGCGTTCGGCCATGAACGCCTTGACGCGCTTGATGTCGTCGGCGCTTCGCACGAAGGAGACCGCGACGTAATCGACGTTGTGCTCGAGTCCGAAGGCAAGGTACTCAAAGTCGCGGTCCGTCACCGAGGTGATGTTGAGCGAGCCGTCGGGGTAGTTAATGCCTTGCTTGCCGCGCAGGTCGCCGCCGAACTCGACCATCGTGGTGATGTCGGTTGCCGTCTTGCCCGTGATGCGAAGCGTGATCTGACCATCTTGCAAGTAGATGCGCTTCCCGACCACGACGTCGTTCGGGAGTGCCTTGTATTGCACGCTCATACGTTCGGCGTTCCCGATCACGTCGTCGGTCGTGAGGACGAACGTGGTGCCGCGCTCGAGTCGTACCGACTCGACACCATCGGCCAGCGGGCCGGTTCGTACCTTCGGGCCCGGAAGATCTTGCAGGATGGCGGTGTGAATGCCGAGTTCGTCGGAGATCTTGCGCGCGGATGCGATCACCTCGGCATGTTCAGCTGGCGTTCCGTGCGAGAAGTTCAGACGCAACACGTTTGCGCCGGCGAGGAAGAGCGAGCGCATGATGTCGGGGTCGCGCGAGGCGGGCCCCACGGTTGCGACGATCTTGGTGCGTTTATGCAGTATGGTGTCCATCGATACGACTGCACTGCGCGGAGATTGCAGCAGGCTCCTGCGCTTCGTTAAGCGCATTAACGGGCGAACCATGTGGAGGCGTGATCCGACCGATCGACGTTATCCCGAACGGCTCGCGGGGAGTACGCTCGCGTCGCTCGTGATACACGCGTTGCTTGCGATCCTGCTCTTCTCGCTCGTTGCGAACAGCGCGCTCGAAGGTGCGACCGAGAGCGTGAGCGGCGCGACCCTGGTGACGATCGAACGCCAGGTTCCGGTCGTCGCGCAGGCTCCAGCCGTCACCCACGAGGCGGCGCCGATGCCGCATGCGCCGCGTATCGCGCCGGTGCGCCACGCACCCGTTGCCGAGCCGCCTCGGCAAAAGCAGCCCCCGCAAAAACCCGAGCTCTCGCACATCGTGCCCTCCGCGCCGCCGCAGGCCTCGCCGCTGCCGCAGGCCTCCATCGTGCCGACCGCGTTGCCGACCGAGAAGCCGCTCTTCGAAAAGTTGCCGCAACCGGCGCTTCCAGCGGTACCGACCTCGATGCCGAGCGTCGCGACCGTGGCCGTGACGGTGACGATCCCGCCGACCGCGGCGCCGAGCCCTGCGCCGACGAGCGTCCCGGCCGCGCATCCATCCCCACACCCGCCCGCGCCCACCGCGGCCCCTACGCGCCGGCCGGCCTCGCCCGCGCCGGTCGCCACCGCCGAGCCGCGTGCGACGGCCGCGCCGCTGATGCGCGCGAGTGCCTCTCCGGCGCCGAAGCCGGGCGTGCCGAGCCCGAGTCCAACCCGGGGGCCGGCGCTCGCGAAATCCGCCGGCGCGGCCCCGAGCCCCGGACCGAAGGGGCATGCCTCACCCGGGCCGCGCGCCGGGAATGCAGCACGCGCGAAGCCGGGCAACTCGCACCCCGTCAACGTTCGTCCCACGCCCGTGCCCGCGCACCCGCCGGGCGGTGGCGGTGGCGATCTGAACGCCCGCTTGCGCGCGCTCTTGCCTCATAACGCGGTCGTCCCGTCGGAGAAGTCCTATCACGAAGCGATCGGCCTTGGCTCGCTGAACCCGACCCCGCCGCCCGAGGTGCTGGCCGCGACCAAGTTCACGTTCGAGGAACGTGGCACGGGCGGCGACGCCCGGGTCAAGATGTGGGTGACGAACGTGCGGCACGACGGCCCCTTCACGATCTGTGAGGGGTGGTTGCTCCGCTTTCCCCGCAGCACGCAGCCGCCGACCGTGCAGGGAACCTTCACGCATCCGCTCGCGGGCGGCATCTCGATCAGCGTCGGCGGAAACCCGGGCGGCGTCGGCCCGCCAATCGTCGAGTCGCATGCCAGCACCACCTGTTCGGCGCGCGCGCTCGTGCCGTTCAATCCGCACGCACCCTGAGGATTGGATGCTTGAAATACGACCTTTGTCGGCCATACAATGGAGCTGTACCCATTTGCAAGGTACGGACGAAGGAGGGCGGGTGACACCGCAGGATCCACCGGGCTACCAAGCCCGCGACGCGAGCGCACAGACGGAGCGTTGACCTTCGCTCCCCCGGCAGCCGGACGTTAACCGGCCGCGTATCGCGCCGCACCAGACCTCATCAACGCATACGAAGGCGAGGGGCCGTCAGCCACGCGGGGTTGCGGCCCGTCGTCGTTTTCGTGTATCCTCGAAGTCGGTAAGATACGTCGAGCGTGGGCATGTCCCGCGCTTCGTTGTTGTAAGGGGCATGCATGTCTTCGGAGGAGAGCCTGACGCACGTCTTCGAGCGGACGCTCGACGCGATCGTGCACGACCCGGCGTTCGCGGACGTCGAGATCGTGCTGCACGCGGCGCAGCAACGCCGGAGCACGACCGCGTTGACCGTGACGATCGACAAGATCGGCGGGGTGGATGTGGCGACCTGCGAGGCGATTGCCGCGCGCATCAACGACGCGCTCGACGCGTTCGAAGACCGCTACACGCTCGAGGTCGAGTCGGCGGGCTTGGAGCGGCCGCTCGTGAAGCCCGCGGATTACACGCGCTTTGCGGGCAAGCAGGTACGCGTGGTGACCACGCTGACCATCGACGGGGCAAAAACCCATCGCGGCACGCTGGTCGGGCTGCGAGGGGAAAATGTGATCGTGGCGGGCGAGCACGGCGAACTGCCGCTGCCGATCGCAACGATCAAGTCGGCGAACTTGGAGTACGATCCACGTGCCGATCTACAACGCGACAAACGTGAACGGAAGAACCATGGCAGAACCGGTAGCTGAAGAAAAACTGATCGACGTCCTGCAGTTCATCTCGAAAGAACGGAACATCCCGTTCGAGATGTTGCTCGAGGCGTTGGAGGCGGCGCTTTTGACCGCCTACAAGCGGCACTTCGGTAGCGAGGCGAACGCGATCGTGATGGTCGATCGACAGACCGGTGAATACCGCGTCTATCATCGTCGCACCGTCGTCGATGAGGTTGCCGATCCAAAACTCGAGATCTCGGTCAAGCAGGCCGGCGGACCGTATCAAGCGGGCGATTTCTTCGACGAAGAAGTGACGCCGAAAGATTTCGGGCGCATCGCCGCACAGACCGCGAAGCAAGTGATCGTGCAGCGCATCCGCGAGGCCGAGCGCGACACCGTCTTCAACAAGTACGCGCGCAAGCTCAACGATCTTGTCACCGGGACCGTCCAGCGTTACGAGCAGCGCAACATGTACGTGTTGCTCGAGGGCCGCGACGAAGCGATCCTGCCGCTCTCCGAACAGGTTCCGGGCGAGGCGTTTCGCATCAACGACTTCATTCGCGCGTACGTTTTGGACGTGCGCAAGTCGCCGAAGGGACCACAGGTCGTGCTTTCGCGCGCGGCCGAGGGCCTGGTGCAGCGGTTGCTCGAACTCGAAGTACCCGAGATTGCCGACGGCATCGTGGAGATCATGGCGATCGCGCGCGAGGGCGGAAGCCGCTCGAAGGTGGCCGTGCGTTCGATTCGTGAGGAGGTCGATCCGGTCGGTGCGTGTCTCGGCCCCAAGGCCAGCCGCATCGCGAACGTGACCGACAATCTGCGCGGCGAAAAGATCGACGTGATTCCGTACGCTGTCGATGCGCAGACGTTCATCATGAACGCGCTGCAGCCGGCAAAGGTGCTGAGCGTCGAACTCTTCGAGGACGACGGCGTGGCGCTCGTGATCGTGCCCGACTACCAGCTGTCGCTTGCGATCGGACGCGACGGCCAAAACGTGCGCCTTGCGGCGCGCCTGACCGGCTGGCGCCTCGACATCGCAAGCGAAACGGAAGCCGACGAAGCGCGCGAGCGCTACCTCGCCGAACGCGCGGAGCGCGGCGGTGAAGATGCGGTTGCGCAAGAGGTCGTGGCCGAGGACGACGTTGCGGCCGAGCCCGCGGAAACGGTTGACGAAGAACTGATTCGTAAGCTCGAGGAGTTCCGCCGGGAACGCCTTGGCGAGTAACCACGTTCCGGTCCGGCAGTGTGTGGGCTGCCGGGAGCGCCGCCCGCAGGTCGAGATGTTCCGCTTTGTGCGGACGGCGGCTTTCTGGATGGCGGATGCGCCGGGGACGCGGCATAGGGCGCCGGGTCGCGGCGCCTACCTGTGCTCGGCCGCCTGTGCGGCGCGGGCTGAAAAGAATCGCCGCTACCCGGGGCTTGCCACCGCGGCGGCAGAATATGGTTTAATAAGAAGTTCGATGGACACACATGGAACGACGTGATGACTAACAACGACCATGCTCTCTAAGAGGGCAACTTCGTGACGACCTAGCGGGGCCTCAACTCCACTGCCAGTTGAGAGGGGACCCGCGTGACTACGCGGGGGCGCGCAGCTCCGGGTGAAGCCTGGAGCGCAGTGCTCTCAAACTGGTGGGGCCCCCAACGTGGGGACCACTTTGGGGATAAATGGCTACTACTACGGGCAAAGTCCGCATTTTTGAGCTCGCCAAAGAGGTTGGGCTCACGTCGAAGGAGCTGATCGCGCTCTTTAACGAGCGCCTCGGCGGCGTCTTCGAAGCGAAAAACCAACTGAGCGTCGTTCCCGATCACATCGCGGATCTGGTTCGCAGCGTGCTCAAGCCCACAAAGGCCGCGCCGAAGGCGCCCGCCGCAAAGGCGCCGGCTGCGACTGCTGCGCCCGCACCCGTCCCGGAGGCACCGGTAGCCGTGGAGCCGGCCGTCGCGCCGCCTCCCAAGCCCGCCGCACCCGAAGCGCCCGTTCCCCGCTTGAAGCCGGTGACCGCACCGACGCGCCAGGCGGCTCCAAAGGCCCCTGCGCGCACGGCTGTCGAGGCACCCGTGCGGGCCGAGGCTCCGGTCGCGGCCACGCCGAGCGAGCCCGTCGCCACGCCGGTTGCGCCTGCCGAACCCGAACCCGCGCCCGCGCCGAAACCGGTGGCGCCGCGCCCCGCTGCGCCGCGCCCCGTTCGCCCGGCAGCCGCCGAGACGCCGATCGTGCGTCTGCAGCCGGTCCCGCACGGGCAGTCATCGATTCGCCGCCCGCCGCCGCCGACCACATCGGCCTCGGCTTCGCCCGGGCCCTCGACCGGTCTCCCGGGCCGCCCCGGCGTCGCTCCGCGTCCTGGCCAAGCGATGCCGGGCCAAGGCGGCAAAGCTCCGATCGCGCCGGCGCAACGCGGTAACGGCCCGCTCAACCCGCCCGGACCACGCCGTCCGGCCGGTAACGGTCCGTTCCGGCCGCTTGCACCGGGTCAGCGCCCGATGCCGGCGCGTCCGGGTATGCCGACCGCCGCTACCGATGCACCCGCGCCCTCGGCGGGCGGACGTCCCGGCGAGCGCGTGCGTTCGCATGAGGACAAAGCCGCGGCGAAAAAGGACCGCGAAAAAGAATTGCTGCTCGAGAAAGAGCGGCAGCGCAAGAAGAAGGGCGGCGATCATGCGCCGGTCGCACCCGCGCGCGTGCTCGAGACGATCGAGATTCCCGATCTGTTGACGGTTCAGGAACTCGCGACCTCGATGATCGTGCCGGTACGCGACGTCATCACCGAGCTCATCAAGATGGGCACGATGGCCACGATCAATCAGAACATCCCGTCGGACGTCGCGATCGCCGTTGCGAAGAAATTCGGCTTCAACGCTGTCGTAAAGGAAGCCGGCGAAGAAGTCACCGTCGAGCAAGAAGAAGACAAACCCGAGATGATGACCGCGCGTCCGCCGGTCGTCACGGTGCTCGGTCACGTCGATCACGGTAAGACGTCGCTGCTCGACAAGATCCGTAGCGCCAACGTTGCCGCCGGCGAAGCGGGCGGCATCACGCAGAAGATCGGCGCTTACACCGTCGAGCGCAACGATCGCAAGATCACCTTCATCGATACGCCCGGTCACGAAGCGTTCACCGCGATGCGCGCGCGCGGCGCCAAAGTAACCGACGTCGCGATCCTCGTGGTCGCTGCCGACGACGGTGTCATGCCGCAGACGAAGGAAGCGATCGCCCACGTGAAAGCCGCGGGCGTGCCGATCGTTGTCGCCGTCAACAAAATGGACAAACCCGACGCGCAACCCGATCGCGTTAAGCAACAACTCGCGGAGCAAGGCTTGCAGTCGGTCGATTGGGGCGGGACGATCGAGATGGTTCCGGTCTCGGCGAAGACGGGCGACGGCATCGACTCATTGCTCGACACCGTGCTCCTCGAAGCCGATATCAAAGACCTTAAAGCCAATAAGAACCGTCGCGCGACCGGCGTCGTCATCGAATCGCAGCTCTCGAAGGGACGCGGCGCGGTCGCGACCGTGCTCGTGCAGAACGGCACGCTGCGCGTCGGCGATATCGTCGTGGTGGGCGGCACCTTCGGTAAGGTGCGTGCGCTGATCGACGACAAAGGCAAGCAAGTGAAGAAGGCCGGGCCCTCGATTCCGGTCGAGGTCATGGGCTTGCAAGACGTCCCGGCTGCGGGCGACACGCTGATGGTCGTGAGCGACGAACGCGTCGCACGCGAAACGGCGGAGAAGCGCGCGGTTCGCCGTCGCGACGTGCGCATCGCGGGCTCCGCGTCGCAACGTGTCTCGCTCGAGACGTTCATGCAGATGCCGGCCGAAGGCAAGAAGACGCTCAACCTCATCATCAAAGCCGACGGCCAGGGGTCGCTCGAAGCGCTGCGCGCTCGTATGGAGTCGCTCTCGACCGAAGAGGTCGAGGTGCGCGTCATCCATGGCGGTGTCGGCGCGATATCGCCCAACGACGTCAACCTTGCGAGTGCGTCGGGCGCGGTGCTCATCGGCTTCAACATTCGCCCGGACGAAACGGCGAAACGTTTGGCCGAGAACGAAGGCGTCGATCTGCGCTTCTATCAGGTGATCTACGAGATCGAAGACGATCTGCGTAAGGCGATGACGGGCATGCTCGCGCCGATCGAGCGCGAGGTCACGCTCGGCCACGCCGAAGTGCGCGAGGTGTTCAAGGTGTCGAAGGTGGGCACGATCGTCGGCTGTTACGTCAAGGACGGCAAGATCACGCGCGGCGCCAAGGTGCGCGTGGTGCGCGATTCCGCGGTCGTCTTCACGGGCGAACTCGAGAGCTTACGGCGCTTCAAGGATGACGTCAAAGAGGTTGCCGAGGGCTTCGAGTGCGGCATCCAGGTTGCGAAGTTCCAAGACCTCAAGGTCGGCGACATCGTCGAGGCCTACGCGACCGAGCACGTTGCGCCGGAGTTGGTGAGGACGTGACGTTCGGCCGTGCGGGAGTCCCGCGATGAAATCACAGCGTCTTGCTCGGATCGATCACGAGATCGCGCGGATTTTGGCGAAGACGATCACCCAGGAACTCCGGGATCCGCGCCTTGGATTCGTGACGGTGACGCGCGCCGAGGTGAGCGACGATCTGCACCAGTGCAAGGTGTACGTCTCGATCATCGGTGACCGGCACGTGGCGCGTCAGTCGATGGATGCGCTCGAACACGCGAAGAAGTTCCTGCGTGGCGAACTCGGACATCAGATCGATCTGCGGCACACGCCGGAGCTCGTCTTCGTCGAGGATCGCTCGACCGAGCGTGCGATTGCGCTTGCCAAGACGCTGCGCGAAGACGCCGAGCGCCGGGCAGTAGCGGAGGAGCACGAATGATCGAGAGCGATGTGCGCAATTCGACGACCGAGGAGGTCGTCGCCGAGCTCCGCCGCCGTTCGTCATTCGTGATGGTGAGCCACGTCAAACCCGATGGCGACACCCTCGGGGCTGGCCTCGCGCTTGGGATCGCGCTGCGGCGCATGGGCAAACGCGTCGCCTACTTCCAGCAGGATCCGGTTCCGCGTAACCTGCGCTTTCTGCCCGATACGAACCTCGTTGCGCGCGCGCTACCGGCCGATCTTCCGCCCGATACGCTCTACGTTTTTTGCGACATGAGCGACTACGCGCGCGCCGGTGAGTTTTTGCCCCCGGTTCCGCGCGAGCACATGCTCGACATCGACCATCACCTGGGAAACTCGCACTTCGGCGCGTTGAACTACGTGATTCCGAGCGAATGCTCGACTGGGACCACGGTGATGCATCTGCTGCGCGGGCTCGGCGTCGAGATCGATCGCGAGATCGCGACCTGTCTGCTGACGACGATCATGACCGATACGGGCGGCTTCATGCATTCCAACACCTCGCCCGAGGTGCTGGAGCTTTCCGCCGAGTTAATGCGGCGTGGCGCCGATAAGGAACAGATCACCGAAGAGATTTTTGCGAACCGGCGCGTCGCGGCGACGCGGTTGCTCGGGCGGATCGTCGATGCGATGAAATTTGGCCGTGAGGGCCGGTACTGTTACTCGCACGTTGACGACGCGATGCTCGCCGACACGCAAGCCGATGGTGAGGACACCGAGGATATCGTCAATACCCTGCGCGGTCAAGAAGGCGTCGAAGTTGCTGCGCTCTTTAAGGCCTACGAGGGTGAGATTCGCGTGAGCTTACGTTCGAACGGTCGCGTGAACGTGCAAGCCGCGGCGGCGAGTTTGGGCGGGGGCGGACATTTCCGTGCCTCGGGACTCACCTACAACGGCTCCCTCGACGACGCGTTCGGCGCCGTCGAACGCGCGCTCGTTGCTCAGGGCTTGTGAAGATCGCCGCCGGACTCTTTCTCTTCGTTTTTGGCGGGCTGGGTATGTGGCTGCTGCGCGCGCATTTTAGCCACGCACGCGTGCTACCCGTTTCGTATGCGCTGCTCTCACTCGGCGGGCTTGCCTTCACGCTATGGGCGCTCGTGCATGTGCTCGCCATCGGCATCGCTGCAGCGGCGCTGCTCGTGCTCGCGGGCGCGCTTGGGATCGTCGGTGCGATGCGCAAAGAGATCCGCATGTTCCCGCCCGGCTGAGCGCACGACGTCATGATCGGCTTCGTCAACGTTTTCAAACCCGCAGGTCCCACGTCGGCCCAGATCGTCGCGCGCGTGCGGCGCATCTACGGCATCTACGGACGCGATCGCCATATCGCGGTCGGTCATCTTGGAACGCTCGATCCACAGGCTGCGGGCGTACTGCCGGTCGCTGTCGGTAAGGCAACGCGATTGATTCCGCTGCTCACCGATCAGCGTAAAGCCTACGCGGCGCTGCTCGTGCTTGGACGCTCGACGACGACGCAAGATGCGCTCGGTGACACCGTGGAGACCGGCACGGTTCCCGCGGACTGGCCATCGCGTTTGGAGACGGCGTTCGCCGCGTTCACCGGCAAGATCGCGCAGACGCCGCCGATGTTCTCGGCGGTTCATCATGAGGGCAAGCGTCTCTACGAACTCGCGCGCGAGGGCAAAACGGTCGAACGGAAGTCGCGTGCGGTAACGATCTACGGCCTCACGTTGCTCGGCGTCGAATCGCCCGCGACCGCGCGCGTGCGCATCGCGTGTAGCGAAGGCACGTACGTACGTACGCTGTGCGAAGATCTTGGTGCGGCGATCGGCGTTCCCGCGCACATGGGCGCGCTCGTGCGCGAGGCATCGGGCCCGTTCGTGCTCTCCGAGGCGCGTCTGCTCGACGCGATCGCCGACGATCCGCAGGCTGCCCTGATCGCGCCAGAACACATCATTCCCTTTCCTACGATCGTGCTCGATCTGCGTGCCTCTTCGGATTTTCGTGCCGGGCGCGTCGTGCCGCTTCCCGAAGGCGCGCCGGCGTCGACCGTCTTCGTCCGCGACCATTCGCGGACGCTCGTCGGCGTTGGCGAAGCGCACGGAACGATGCTCGCGCCGCGCAAAGTCTTCGTCACCGCGGACGCGTGAGGGGCTAACGCATGAAGATGTATCATGAGTTCAAGCCACGCATCTCCGAGCGGCCGCTTGCGCTTGCGATCGGCTTTTTCGACGGCATGCATCGCGGGCATCACGAGATCGCGCGCGCCGCGCTTCGTATGCGCAGGCCCGGCTGGCGTTCGGGCGTGCTTACGTTTGCGAATCATCCGGCCTCGTTCTTGCGCCCGGGGAGCGAGCCGCCGCGCTTGACCACGAATGACGAACGCGTTGATCTGTTCGCCACGGCCGGATTCGAGGAGTGCTTCATGCTGCGCTTCGACGAGGCGGTGGCGCGGATGGATCCGCTCGCCTTCCTCGACGGGCTGCGCACGACGCTTGGCGTACGAGCGATCGCCGTCGGAACGACCTTTCGATTCGGGCACAAACGCGCGGGCGACACGTCGCTGATGGCGGCGTACTGCGATACGCACGCGATCGAGCTTGCCTGCGTTCCTAACGTGGAAGAGGACGGCGAGCGCATCTCGAGCACGCGCATACGTGCGCTCGTTGCCGACGGTCACTGCGAACGCGCCGACCACCTGCTCGGTCATGCCTACGAACTGCGTGGCGTCGTCGAGTTGGGTTTTGGCCGCGGACACGATCTCGGCTTTCCCACCGCAAATCTGCGCGTGCCCGAGAAACTGTTGCCCAGAGACGGCGTCTATGCGGCGCTAGCTCGCTACGACGGGCGCGACTATGCGGCGCTGGTTTCGATTGGAACCAACCCGCAGTTTGCGGGAACGGCGCGCACCCTCGAGGTGTGGATGCGGGACTTCCACGACACGATCTACGGACGCGAACTCGCGGTCCGGGACCTGCGCTACCTGCGCGATCAGCAGAGCTTCGACTCGGTCGAGGCGTTGATGGCCCAAATGCGAAACGATTTGGTCGCGGTCGCGTATCCTAGTTACGGATGAGAAACATGGCAAAACGAATCGGTTACCTCGCACTCCCGCTCGTGCTTGCGGCATGCAGTCACGCTTCCGGCGGTACCGCGGCACGTAGCGGCGCTCCGGCGGCGACGCAAGCGCCGCTCACCCCCGCCGCGGTCGGTCAAGCCGCTCCGGATTTCGACGAACCCCTCGCATCCGGCGGTATGCTCGCGATGGATTCACTCAAGGGCAAGGCCGTCTATCTGAACTTTTTTGCGTCGTGGTGTCCGCCGTGTAACGCCGAGGCCTCCGACGTCAACGCGGTCTATCGAAAGTACGAAGGCAAGGGGCTCGACGTGGTTGGCGTCGATGTGCTCGAGAACGCGCAGAAAGCTGCGTCGTTCGTTGACGAACATCACCTGGCGTATCCCGCCGTGGTCGATGACGGCGCGCTGCGCGACGCCTTCGATATCAACGGCTTGCCCGTTCACGTATTCATCGATCGTAGCGGTATCGTGCGAAAGATCGTCGTCGGCGAACTCTCGCGTGCCGAGATGGAAGCCGACGTCAAGACGATCCTTTAAGGCCTACCCATAAGGCCTACCCACGCCCGAGCAAGCGCACCAAGGCATCGACGCGTACGTGCGTCTGCGGCTGTACCGGTACGAAGGCGAGCATGGCGAGAAGCAGGAGTAAGCCGGCGGCGAGTACGAGCGGCGGAATCGCGTAGCGAGGGATGTTCATCGCGTCGCTCCGGTGCGCGTGCAACGGTCGCTGCCGCGATCGATCAGTCGCCCGGCGATGCGCTGAGCGAAGCGGCGAGCGATCGTGCCGTTGGGCAACAGGCTCCAGGTGACGTCCACGGTATGGTCGGGCGATTTGCCGATCGGATCGTACGTACCGGTCCACGTCCAGGTGCCGTTCCGCGGCGCGGGCGAGGTGAGGTGCGATTGCGATCCGTCGGCGTGAAAGTCGTCGTAGTGGTACGCACCCTCGCTCGGCTCGTAGTACACGAAGGCGCGTCCGTCGGGATGCGCTGCGTCGCCGTACGCCACGTCGGCAATCGTGACGCCCGGTACGGTTGGGCCGGCGTGCGCGCCGATGCGCCACGTCTCGTGGTAACGCGCGTTACCGCAGGTCCACGTTCCGGCAAAGTCGCGCAGAAAGGCGCCTCCATGGGCGAGAGCTGAGGCCAGGACGAATGCGTGGAGCATGGCGGTGCGGCCCTCCTTTTAGGCTGCTCGTACAACGAGCGTGTCGCCGTCGAGCGTGACGTTTGCGGTTCCGCCATCGCGCAACTCACCCCGTAGGATCGCGGTGGAGAGCGGCGTTGCGACGTAGTGCGCGACGGTGCGTTGCACGTAGCGCGCGCCGCTGCCCGCGCCGATCGAGACGCGCGCAAGGTACGAACGCGCCTCCGAACTCAGGTGCAACTCGACGTTGCGTGCGCCGAGTCGCTGTGCGAGCGCCTCGACGTGGATCGCGACGATCGCCTCGATCTGCGCGAGCTCGAGCGGGCGAAACCTCACCAGATCGTCGATGCGGTTCACGAGTTCCGGGCGAAGCGTATAGGCGACCTCGTCGCTCGAGAGGTTCGTCGTGAGCACGATCAGCGCGTGGCGGAAATCGATCGTGCGCCCTTTGGCGTCGGTGACGCGACCGTCATCGAGAATCGCGAGCAGGATGTTCGCGACATCGGGGTGCGCCTTCTCCAGCTCATCGAAGAGCACCACGCAGTACGGGCGGCGGCGCACGGGCTCGGTCAGTTGCCCCGGCTCGTCGTGACCGGCGTATCCAGGCGGGGCGCCCAGCAGGCGCGCGACCGTATTGGCCTCGGTGAACTCGGAGAGATCGACGCGAACGAGCGCGCTCTCGCTGCCGAAGAGCGCCTCCGCGAGCGTCTTTGCAAGCTCGGTCTTGCCAACGCCGCTTGGACCGATAAAGAGGAAACTTCCGAGGGGTTTACGTGGATCGTGCAGGCCTGCGCGCGCGCGGCGAATGGCGTCGGCAACGCGGCGAATCGCGTCGGATTGCCCGATAACGCGGCCCTCGAGCAGCTCCTCGAGTTCGAGCAGGCGGTGCGCCTGGGATTCGGTGAGGGCCGCTTGCGGTATTCCCGTCCACTTCGTGACGACCGCGGCAACGTCGTCGGGGCCGACAAGCGGCAACGCTGTCGCACCGCGGTTCGCGAGCGCGACCGACGCTGCGGCTTCGTCGATCAAGTCGATCGCCTTGTCCGGCAAAAAACGGTCGGCGATATAGCGTGCCGAAAGGTGCGCGGCTGCCTCTATCGCGGCATCACCGATGCGTACGCGATGGTGTTTCGCATAGCCCTCACGCAGTCCGCGCAAAATAGCGATCGTCGCCTCGATCGTCGGTTCGTCCACCATCACGGGTTGGAAACGCCGTTCGAGCGCAGCGTCCGACTCGATGTATTTGCGGTATTCATCGAAGGTGGTCGCCCCGATGCACTGCAGTTCGCCGCGCGCAAGTTCGGGCTTGATCATCGAGCTCAGGTCGAGCGAACCTTCGGCCGCCCCGGCGCCGACGAGCGTGTGGAGTTCGTCGATAAACAAGATGACGTCGCGCGCGCTGCGTTTGACCTCGTCGAGGATGCGCTTGACGCGCGACTCGAATTCGCCGCGATACTTTGTTCCCGCAACGAGCGGTCCGAGCGAGAGCGAGAGCACGCGCTTGCTCTGCAGCGTTGAGGGCACCTTGCCGCTCGCGATGCGCTGGGCGAGCCCCTCGACGATCGCCGTCTTCCCGACGCCGGGTTCGCCCACGAGCACCGGGTTGTTCTTGCTGCGCCGGGCCAAGATCGAGATGACGCGTTCGATCTCGTCGTCGCGTCCGATCACCGGATCGAGGCTACCCGCGCGCGCGAGCGCGGTGAGATCGCGCGAGAAGTTCTGGAGCGTGGGCGTGCCCGGGCCGAGGTTCACGTTGAAGCGCTTGGAGAGCTGGTCGCGGTTCTCGACCAGCAGGGCACCGCCAGCGATCAGGCCGGCAGCGGCAAGCGCCGCCCCGAGAAACGGGAGCGCGCTCGTCGCTGCGCGCCGCTGCGCGCAGGCCGGGCACAGCGACTGGCGGCCGTCGTTGATCGTGGCCGGGCGCCGCCGGCAGAGCTCACAGGTGCTCGTCATGCTCGTAGCTACCCGCGGCGCCGGGCCGCGGTTTCGTTTGCCTTAGCGCGTGGCCGTAAAGACGATGGTGACGCTCGAGGAGACGTTGAGATCCCCAGGGTTCAGGGTGGTTGCCAACCTCGCGACGGGGGCGGCCATCATCTGGACGGGCTCGATGCTGCCGATGCCGTCGAGCGAGATGCTGCGTATCCCCGTGATGCGCAGTCCAGCCGCCGCGGCGACCTGCTGCGCCTTGGTGCGCGCATCCGCCACGGCGTTCGCCGTTGCCTTTGCCTTGGCCGCGCTTGGGTCGGCAAGGCCGAAGTTCACGCCGTTGATCTGCGTCGCGCCGGCCGCGGTTGCGGTGTCGATCACGGTGCCGGCCTTGCCGATCGCGCTCGTTCGGACCTCGAACGAACGCGTGACGGTATAGCCGTATTGCGCGTAGGCAGGCGGGTTACTCGGCATGGGATTGGGGCGCGGGTTATAGCTGACGTTGTAATACCGCAGGGAGATATCGTGCTTGTCGATGCCAAGGCGCTCGATTGCCGCTGCGACACGATCGTACGTCGCGCTGTTGCGCGCGACCGCGGTACTCGCATTGTCGTCGGTCGTGACGACGGCAACGTTGACGGTTGCGACGGTCGGAACGGCCGTGACCGTGCCGGTGCCGCTGACGGTGATGCTGGTGGTGCTGGATGCGGCCGGCGTGGCAGCGGTTGTGGCGGCGAGAAGCGCGGCGAGGATGACCGGGTATGCTTTCATAGCTCTCCTAACGTGGATGCGGGCCGTTTCATTTCCGAGTTGAACGGGGACAGGCTAGAGGGAGGACGTTGCGATGGGCATTCTTTGGTTGATCGTCTTTGGAATCGTCGTTGGCGCGGTTGCTCGTTGGATCGTTCCGGGCACGAGCCCGGGTGGCGTGCTCGGTGATCTCGTCGTCGGGATCGCCGGATCGATCATCGGCGGCTGGATATTCGGTATCTTCGGGCACGGTGGCATGACGGGCCTCGGTGCCTTCGTGAGCGCGCTGATTGGTGCGGTCGTCCTGCTCTGGGTGATTCGTCAGGTCTCCGGCCGCAAGGCTGCATAGACAGAAGTCCTACCGCACGTTCCCGTGCTGCGCGTACGCTCGAATCCCGGGCCGCCGTTTTCCGGCGGGCCGGAGGGTTCGCGCCCGGAGAGCCCCAATTAGCTCGATCACTTTACCGGGTCAATCGCTTTCTTCTTGGGGGTCCATCTTTTCCATGGCGTACGTCATTACCGAACCGTGCATCGGCACCAAGGACAAATCGTGTGTTGATGTCTGTCCCGTCGATTGCATCCATGGAAAAGACGACGACGAGCAGCTCTACATCGATCCTGAGGTCTGTATCGACTGTGGCGCGTGCGTCTCGGCGTGCCCGGTTGAGGCGATCTTTGCCGATTCGGACGTCCCCGAGAAGTGGCAGAACTTCACCGCGATCAACGCGGAGTATTTCAAGAAGTAACGACGCTCGCAAGCGCAACGTTGTGATGGTTTAACGGGTTGTCGCAGGAGATGCGACAGCCCGTTTTCGTTTCCGCCGTGCAGAAGGCGTACGGTGAGGTCTGCGCGCTCGACGGCGTCACGTTCGACGTCAACGCCGGAGAGCTCGTCGCGCTCCTCGGGCCGAGCGGCTGCGGGAAGAGCACGATGCTGAACCTGGTCGGTTGCATCGATCTTCCGACCGCCGGCGAGGTGCGTATCGGCGGCGTCGCGACCGGCTCGCTCACCGACGACGCGCTCACGACGCTTCGGCGCGATCGCATCGGCACGGTGTTCCAGTTTTTCAACTTGCTACCGACGCTCTCGCTTTCGCAGAACATCGGGTTGCCGCTCGTGCTCCAGGGGCGCACCCGCGCCGAGATCGCCGAACGCGTTGACGAGGTGCTCGCCGCGGTCGGCATCGCCGATAAGGCGCGGGCGATGCCCGCGCAGGTCTCCGGCGGGCAGTTGCAGCGCGCCGCGATCGCGCGCGCGATCGTGCATCGTCCGGCGATCCTGCTTGCCGACGAACCGACCGGCAACCTCGATTCGCATAACGGCGAAAACGTGCTGCGAATTCTCGAAGGGCTGGCGGCGAGCGGTCAGGCGATCCTCATGGCGACGCATAGCGCCGAAGCGGCGGCGCGCGCCACGCGACGCGTGCACATGCGCGACGGCCGCATCGAATCGATCGCATGAGGGTATTTGCGACGCTGTTGCGCGCGCTCGTCACGGGCTATGCGCGCGCGCACGTGCTGCGCGCGATCGTTACGCTCGTCGCCGTGGCACTCGGCGTCGCAAGCGCCTACGCGATCGATCTCGCCAACAGTACGGCGATCGCGTCGTTCGCCACGAGCGTGAACGTCATCGCGAATCGCGTCAATCTCCAAGTCTTCGGAACCGGCGTCGGTTTCGACGAGCGCGCGCTGCTGCGCGTGCAAGCGTTGCCCGGCGTACGGCTCGCAAGCCCGGTCGTGACGGGGGAGCTGGTGGTCGGTGCGCACGGAAAATCGTTCGGTGGGGAGATCGTGCGCGTGCTCGGCATCGATATTACGCGCGGGAGCGTGCCGCCGGGCGTGCGCGCGGCGCAGACGAGTGCTGCACAGTTCGATCTGCGGCGCTTCATCGATCGCGACGGCATCTTCGTAAGCGAGCGGATCGCGCGCACGTACGATGCGCCGCAGGGAGGCGTGCTGAGTGCCTTCGCCGGTGCGCGCCGCGTGAGGCTGCGGGTGATGGGCGTCATTCCGCCGCGCACGGTGGGCGTCGATTCGAGCGTGGCGTTCGTCGATATTGCAACGGCGCAGGCGATCTTCCATTCGGTCGGGCGACTGGACCGTATCGATATCGAGGCCGACCCGGCGCACCTGGCCGCCGTGCGCGCAGCGGTCATGCGCGTCGTCCCGCCGGGGACGCGCGTGCTCGCGCCGCGCACCCGACTTGCCGAGATCCGGCGCATGCTCGCGAGCTTCACCATGAACCTCACGGCCCTCGCCTACGTCGCGTTGCTGGTCGGCATGTACCTCATCTACAACGCCGTTGCGATCTCGGTCGTGCAGCGTGGGAGCGAGATCGGAACGCTCCGCGCGCTCGGCGTGCGGCGGGCACAAATTTTTGGCACCTTCGTGGCCGAAGGGGCGCTCTACGGAACCATCGGCTCGTTGTTTGGTCTCGTGCTCGGATTTGCGCTCGCGCGCTTTTCGCTCGGTGCGGTGCAGCAGACGGTGAGCGCGCTCTACGTGGGTTCGCACTCGGATTCCGTCGTCTTCAGTTGGGGGGCGACGATCAAAGCTTTCGTGCTTGGGGTCGGCTTTGCGATGGTCGCGGCGGCGCTGCCCGCTGCCGGCGCAGCCGCGACACCCGCGGCGCGTACCATGCGCAACAGCGGCGCCGCCGAACGGCGCGTCCGCGGCTTTACGCGTGCAACGGCGAGCGCGGGTGCGCTCGCGCTCGCTCTTGCCGTGGGCGCGATGCGTCTTCCCGCGCTCGGGGACGGCGTGCCGTTCTTCGGCTACGTTGCGGGCGTCCTCGCCATCGCGGGCGCGTCGCTTTTGACGCCCGCCGCGCTCGCGCTTGCGACCGTACCGCTGGCAGCGCTGCGCAATGCCCACGCAACGGTCGCCACGGCATTTTTGCGCGCGTCGCCGCGCCGCATCGCGGTCGCGGTGGCATCGCTCGCCGTCGCGGTCGCCATGATGGTGGCGATCGCGGTGCTCGTCGGCTCCTTCCGCGCGACGATCGTAGCATGGACCGACGATACGCTCTCCGCCGATCTCTATATTACGACGCCCGGGGATGCCGACGCGGCGATGCCCGGGGATTTCACGCAACGCGTCGTCCAACGGATCGCGCGCGTGCCCGGCGTCACCGCGGTCGCGACGATTCGCGCCATTCAAGTGCAACTGGGTGGACGCTTCGCCGACCTTGGCGCGATCGACACCGCCTCGCTCGTCACCCACGACAACCTGCGTTTTCTTGGACACGTGAACGTCGCGCGTCTCGCCGCGCGGATGCGTGACACCGATACCGTCGTCGTGAGCGTCCCGTTCTCCACGCACTTCAACCTGGGTGCGGGCGATTCGTTTTTCATCGACACACCCTCGGGGAAGGTGCGCTTGCATATCCTTGCCGTGTACAACGATTACTCGACGAGCGGCGGCACGTTCTTCATGGATGAAGCAACGTACCGTCGCCTCTATCATGACGATACCTACGACTCGGTTGCCGCCTACCTCGCGCCCGGGAGCGATGCCGGCCTCGAGCGCACCGCGATCGAACGCGCGGTCGCGCCGCTTCACGTGGACATCAATACCAACAGCGAACTGCGTGCCTATGCCCTAAGCGTTTTCGATCGAACCTTCGCGATCACGAACGCGCTCTATCTCGTGAGCATCGCGATCGCCGTGCTCGGCGTCGTCTCGACGCTCTTTGCGCTCGTCATCGAGCGTCGCATCGACATCGCCTTGCTGCGCTACATCGGTCTCACGCGCGCGGGCGTCCAGCGCATGGTCCTGGTACAAGCCCTCACCATCGGTGTTCTCGCCGGCGTCATGGGCATTGCGCTTGGGATCCTCCTCGCGCTCGATCTCATCTACGTGATCAACCGCCAGAGCTTTGGCTGGCTGATCGCGTGGCATTCACCCGGATTGTTCTACCTGGAAGCCTTCGCGCTCGTCGTCATCGCGGCGGTCGTCGCCGCGATCTACCCCGCCCTCATCGCATCTCGCATCCAAACCACGGAGGTCCTTCGAGTTGAATGACCGGCGACGCGCGCGCGTGAGGAGGCTGTGGTCCTGGGTGCGACGCCTCGCAATCGCCACGGCCGTCACCGGGCTGCTCCTTGCGAACGGTGGCGTCCAAGCAGCGGCGCCGGCGTTTCGGGTGGCTGCGGCGCCCTATGTGTTTCGGTTTCCTCGAGATCATTTTGCACACGATGCATATAAGACGGAGTGGTGGTATTTTACCGGGCATTTGACGGCGAAGGACGGGCACCGGTTTGGGTTCGAGCTCACGTTCTTTCGGGTCGGGCTTGAACCGCGAGCATCGCGTTGGACCGCCTCGCAGAGCAAATGGTATGCCTATCAGCTCTATCCGGCGCATTTTGCGATCACCGATGAAACGACTGGGCGTTTCGTGTACGCGCAGCAATTTGCACGTGATGCGCTCGGGCAAGGGTATGCGTCGCAGACGCGCTTAGATGTGCGCGCGGGGGCATGGCGCCTGACGGGGAACAGCGCGGTTCGGCCGCGGATGCATCTGGTTGCGCAAAGCGGCAACGACGCCCTCGATCTGCGATTGCATTCGCGCAAGCCGCCGGCGATTCACGGGCACGACGGAATCTCACGCAAAGGGGCGTGTTCATCGTGCGCTTCGCATTACTACTCGTTCACCCGCTTATTTACGCGCGGAACCCTGACTGCCGGGGGCGTTGCCTACGCGGTTGACGGTATCGCGTGGATGGATCACGAGTACGGTTCGGATGAACTTCAGGCTAATCAGGTTGGGTGGGATTGGTTTGCGCTGCAACTACACGGCGATCGCGAGATCATGCTCTACCGCTTACGCGAGCGCGACGGTGCGACGACACCGCAATCCTCGGGAAGCATCGTCGCGCCGGACGGCGCCGTGACGTACGTGGCGCGCGCGGGTTTCTCAATTCGAGCCACGGGCTGGTGGAAGAGCCCGCATACCGGCGCCACGTACCCGAGCGGATGGCGCGTGCGGGTGCGTGGCTACCCGCACGAACTCATGGTCGTGCCGGTGCTCCGCGATCAGGAACTCGCCGACGCGACGGGGACGAGCTACTGGGAGGGCGCCGTGGACGTCCGTGATGCGCGCACCGGTGCGGCGCTGGGTGTCGGATATGTCGAATTGACCGGCTATGCGGGCGTTTTGCACCTCTAGGCGCGAGGGCTGCCGCGGGCCTTCTGCGAAGAGTCCTCTCCGTTATGGATTCTGTACTCTCGGGCGCAACGATTAGAGATTTCTTCGCATGGGCGCCGCTGACGCTCGGCGTGCTCATTTATGCCATCGCGTTCCTCGCCAAACGCAACGAAGGCATGGCAACGGTGCCGTCGCTCGGCACGACGTATGCCTGTGCGCGCTGCGGCAAGCGGTCGGTGCGCGAACATATGGTTCCGCAAAGTCATGAGGGCGCCGTTAGCTACTATTGCGCCAAGTGTGCCGGCTCGCACTAACGCATAGCCGCGCTTGACAACGCAAAGGGCCGCTCGTTCGAGCGGCCCTTT
Organism: Vulcanimicrobiota bacterium; assembly: GCA_027452165.1. Lineage (GTDB taxonomy): Bacteria > Vulcanimicrobiota > Vulcanimicrobiia > Vulcanimicrobiales > Vulcanimicrobiaceae > REEB354. The sequence goes on from DAIDGX010000026.1 coordinate 128,656, forward strand.
GCGTTGTTCCTTATCGAGACTGCAAGGCCGGCTTAGACCTGCAGCACCTCGGTGATCTCGGGCACCTGAGCCGTGACGACCGCCTCGATTGCGCCTTTGAGGGTCATCGACGACGCCGGACAGCCCCCGCAGGCGCCGAGCATCTGCACGTACGCAATGGCGCCCTCCACGCGAATCAGCCACACCTCGCCGCCGTCGGCCGCAATCCCCGGCCGAACCAGATCGAGCGCCGCATTCACCCGCTCCTCGATCGTTGGTTCCGTCGCAACCGCGCCCTGCTCGCTCATCGCTACCATCATACCCTATACGGCCCCGGATGGTTACGCGTCTTGTCCGTAGCCCTGCATGAGTTCGTGCATGCGGCCCGACATCGCGAGCGCGTCATCCCAATGACGCTGCCACATGTTGCGGCCGAAGATCAGGCCTACGCAACCGGCTTCCATTGCCGCGCGCGCTTTCTGGACGGTAGCGTCGTCGCCCATCTTCGATCCGCCCGAGACAAGCACGAGCGTGCGCCCGGCCGATCGCACGACCTTCTTGAGTCCCTCGACGTCGTTGAACTGCAGCGTGTTGTACGGCTTGGGAAGAACGGCGGCTTTTTCAGCCTCATACTTCGGTTCGTTGAGCTTGACGATATCGCAACCGACCTCGCACGCGACCCGCGCCGCGTAATCGACGGCGTAGAGTGAGTCGATGCCGCCTTTGGCTTTGATCGCCGCGCCGCGCGGATAGGCCCACACGATGAGCGGCATGCCGTAGCGTTCGCATTCACGGCGGACCTCATTGCACTGCGCGATATCGACGTCTTGCGCGGGGCTGCCGACGTAGAGCGTGTAGCCGACGGCGTCGGCTCCCAAGCGCACGGCGTCTTCGACCGACGACGTGAGCGGGCTGAACGCGTCGTCATCCGCGGGGACGTTCGTTTTGCCGTTGATCTTCAGCACGAGCGGCACGCGCCCGGCATACTGCTTCTGGTACTTCTCCGCAAGGCCGACGTGAAGGGCGATGCCCGAAAATTTGCCGGCGACCGCGAGACGGTAGATCCAGTCGGTGTCGAGCGACTCCGGGTTATCGAAGAAGTCGATGGGGCCGTGCTCGAGGCCCTGGTCGATCGGAAGAATCATCAGCGTCCCGTTTGCGGGCCCGTGTTCGTACATGAGGCGGTGCAAGCGGGTGCGTTTGCCCGTCGAGAGGTTCATCTCGTCGAACGTGGGGCGACGAATGGCGGTCGTTGGAATGCTCATGGTCCACGGCGCTTCGGCCAGGAGCGGAGCGTCGCCTGTAGGAAAATGGCGCGCGTGACGACTCCCCTTCGCATTGGATTCATCGGTCTGGGCGCCATGGGCGAACCGATGGCGCGATCGCTCCGCCGCGCCGGTTTCGCCGTGAGCGCGGCCGTGTACCGCCGTCGCGAGGCGCTCGAACGTCTGCGCACCGATGGCGTGCAGGAGGCGCCTTCGTACGCCGCGCTCGCCGCAGCAAGCGACGTGGTCGTGCTCTGCGTTCCCGATGCGCCGCAAGTGGAAGAAGCACTCTTCGGCCACGGCGGCGTCGCGTCGGGCGCCCACGCCGGGCTCACGGTGATCGATATGTCCACGATCTCCCCGGTGGCCTCTCGCGCGTTTGCCGAGCGTCTGGCCTCGCTTGGCGTGGACTTCGTCGATGCGCCGGTGAGCGGTGGGCCCACGCGGGCGGCCAGCGGTACCCTGACCATCATGGCCGGGGCGAAACCGGAGGTCTTCGCGCGGGTCGAGCCCGTTCTGCGCGGGATGGGCAACCCCACGCTCCTCGGCGGGATCGGCATGGGCGAGACGGTCAAGCTCGTCAATCAGATCATCATCTCGAACGTCATGATCGCCAACGCCGAGGCCCTGCAATTTGCCAAGCGGGCGGGTGCCGATCTCGACGCCGTGCGCGCGGTGATAGCGACGGCCACCGGCCACAACTACGTCCTGGACCAATGGCTGCCGAAAACTTGGCTAGCAGGCACGTTCGAAGGCGGATTCGCGATGGATCTCCTCCGGAAGGATGTCGCAGCGGCTCTGGATGCAGCGCGATCGATGCAGATGGCGATGCCGGCCACGGGTCTTGCGTACCAACTTTACACCGCCCGATCGGCACAAGGAGACGGCGCGCTCGATTACAGCGCGATCGCCAAATCGTATGAACGGATCGCTGGAGACGAAACCGTCTAGGGGCACGTTCGTCAAAAGCCCGGACTTCAACAAGAAGATCCTGGTGGTTGACGATGAGTCCGCCATATTGCAGACGCTGCGCTTCAACCTCGAACGCAGCGGCTATACCGTTGTGACCGCAAGCGATGGGCGCAGCGCCGTCGCGATGGCGCAGCGCGAGACGCCCGACCTGGTCGTACTCGACATTATGCTGCCGGTGCTCGATGGTATCGAAGCGTGCAAAGAGATTCGCAAGTTTTCGTCGGTGCCGATCATCATGCTTACCGCGAAGGATCAGGAGATCGACAAGGTGCTCGCGTTGGAACTCGGTGCGGACGACTACGTCACCAAGCCCTTCGCGCTGCATGAATTTCTCGCGCGCGTCAAAGCTCGTTTGCGTCGCCAGGCGCCGCTGCAAGGCGCCCACGAAGATGCAATCGCGCTGGGCGATATCGTGCTCGATCCCTCGCGTCAGCAGCTCACGGTGCGCGGTAAGGACGTTGCCCTCGCGCCCAAGGAGTTTGCGCTCTTACGCGTGTTGATGGAGAACAACGGACGTGTCGTGACGCGTCAAACCTTGCTTGACAAGGTTTGGGGCTACGACTTCGAAGGCGAACAACAGACGGTGAGCGTGCACATCCGCTGGGTGCGCGAAAAGATCGAGACCGACTCGCGCAATCCGCGGCACATCATCACGGTGCGCAGCCGCGGTTATATGTTCAAAGCCTAACGCACGGCGACGATGTTCGAAAGTTGGGCGAAGCGCTGGTTCGGCTCGCGCGAGCTTGAGCCAACCGAGACGGAGAGCGCTCGTCCGGCACCACGACCCGACGCCGATTTCGTGCGCTTGGTACGCGCCCTGCCGCTCGGCGTCGTCTTCGTGGATCGCGATCTCCGCGTGCGTTTTGCTAATTCCGCGGCCGGGACGATCTTCGATTTCGATCCGGCGCGAGCCGTGGGCGCGCACGTGATCGCGTCGATTCCAAACGTGGAGCTGGAACGCCGCATCGACGAGGCGTTACGCGGTGAGGCATCGGTCGCGTCGATGAGCATCAGCGCGCAGGCGGCATCGCGCGTCTTTCGCGTGTCGGTCTATCCCCTCGCCGACGGTGAGACGATCGGCGGCGTGGCGGTGATCGCCGAAGATCAAACCGACGTCGTACGGCTGGAACGCGCGCGTAAGGAGTTTCTCTCAAACGTCTCGCACGAATTGCGCACGCCGCTGTCGTCGATCAAATTGATGCTCGAGACGGTGATCGCGTCGCCCGACGATGAGGTTGCCGATCTGTTTCTTCCGCAGGTGCTCACGCAGGTCGATCGTCTGGCCGCGCTCGTGCAGCAGTTGCTCGAGCAGGCGCGTACCGAGTCGGGACAGTTGAAGCTGCACCTGCGCGAGATCGATTTGGAAGTGGTTGCCCGCCCGATCGTCGCGTCGTTCGAACCACAGGCCGCGAACAAAGGCGTGCGCCTGGTACTCGCGAGCTTGCGTCCGGTACGGGTGGAAGCCGATCCCGACCGCCTCGCACAAGTCTTCGTAAACCTGATCGACAACGCGTTGCGCCACACCCCGGCGAAGGGCTCCGTGACGGTCGAGATCGATGCAAACGGCAACAACGCGATCCTGCGCGTGCGTGACACGGGTGCCGGCATCCCCTATCGTGATATGCCGCACATCTTCGAACGCTTCTACGTGGTCGATCGCTCGCGAACGCGCGAATCCGGCGGCGCCGGGTTGGGTCTTGCCATCGTGAAGGGCATCGTCGATGCGCATGGAGGCACGATCGCCGCCGAGTCGATGCTCGGTCGTGGAACCACCGTGACGGTTCGCGTGCCCATCGTGCGCGTCGGACCGCGCCCTTAACGACTCGATAACCTCGCGCTAATCTCGGCGTGCGATAGTGTTCGCATGTTGTTGCGATCGGCCGGTTCGGAGTTCGACGAACGCATGATGCGGCGCCAACTGCTGGCGTTTCTCGACGAGTACTGCCGCGGCATGACGCTTGCGGACGTTCGCGAGTGGTATGCCGACGCGCTCGCCGACGTGACGCCGGGAACCGTGGTTCCCGACGGCGCGGCTTCTTAAAGTCCTTAATGCGTCGTTAATCATGCTTTTCGGCATGCGGGTAGGAGCCGCTTCGTTCGGAGCTCAATTCAGCATGCGATCCACTTTACGCTGGACCCGACAGAGAGCCTGATGATCGTCACCGACCCCGAAACGACGAGCGTTGCTACCGAGACGAAACTCGAGGCGCGCGATCTCGACGTATACTACGGCAAGTTCCATGCAATCAAGAACGCACAACTGAGCGTTCCGCAAAACTGCGTGATGGCGCTGATCGGTCCGTCGGGTTGCGGGAAATCGACGTTCGTGCGCGCGCTCAACCGGATGCACGATTTGACGCCCGATGCGCGCGTCGAAGGCAGCGTGTTGCTCGACGGCGAGGATATCTACGCCGGTGGTATCGATCCGGTAACGATTCGCCATCGCATCGGCATGGTGTTCCAGCGGCCGAACCCGTTTCCGAAGACGATCTTCGAGAACGTCGTGTACGGCCCAAAGATTCACGGCGAGCGTAATAAGAAGAAGCTGCTCGAGCTCTGCGAGAAGAGCTTGCGCGGCGCGGCCTTATGGGACGAAGTCAAGGATCGCCTCGATCGCTCCGCGCTCGACCTCTCGGGCGGCCAGCAGCAGCGCCTCTGCATCGCGCGTTGCCTCGCGGTCGATCCCGAGGTGATCTTGATGGACGAGCCCGCCTCGGCGCTCGATCCGATCGCCACGAGCAAGATCGAAGACCTGATCGACGAGCTCAAGAAGGCCTATACGGTGGTCATCGTCACCCACTCAATGCAGCAGGCTGCTCGCATCAGCGACTTCACGACCTTCTTCCTGATGGGTGAGTTGATCGAGACGGGGACGACCTCGGGCATCTTCACCAAGCCCAAGGACAAGCGCACCGAGGACTACATCACCGGCCGGTACGGCTAAAGCGGTTTCCAGGCCGGGCGCATCCCGGGTACAACTGACCGGGTTCCTCGTACTACGAGCGCCTCAGCGCTTCGTGGCGCCTTACTGTGGCGTTAAGAGGACCTTAACCTGGGTCATGATAGGATTTTCCTGTTACCCAGAACCCTTTTCTCGATGGGAGAACTTTTCACGTGTTCACCAAACTCGCGCGCTTTGGCATGGGCCTCGCGGTAGCGGTTTTGGCGGTTACCACGCTCGCGCCGGCGGCAACATCGGCAACACCGGCGAAAAACGTGGTGGCTCAGGCTGCGCCTCAGGCGAAGTCCACGCCCAATCCGTTCTCGTACAAAGGCTACGTCCGCGCGTACGATTTCACGCGTCAGAACGCCAGCGCCCACACGGGCGGCGTCAACCAGCAGTCGTTCAATGCGGCGCTGAATCTGCACGGTGATTACAAGTTCCAGGATTCCGGCTTCTCGGTCGGTGCCTCGTACCTGTACGCCAACCCCCTCAACGGCTGCGTCACCGCGGCCTCGCACCTCAGCACGCCTTGCGGCCACAACGCCGCTCCGGCGACGAACCCGGACGACACGCTGCCGGGCTTCGAGCTGAACACGCTCTACGAAGCCTACCTCGGCTACGGCGACAAGACCACGAATGCGAAGCTCGGCTATCAGGTGATCAACACCCCCTGGGCCAACAGCTCTGATTCCCGTCTGAAGCCGGTTGCGTTCTTAGGTGGCGACGTCGGCTACAAGTTCAACAAAAACTGGAGCGGCGATCTCGGCTACTTCAACGGGTTTGAAGATCGCGCGAGCTCGGAGTTCTTCCGCAGCACGCTCCTGACGTACACCCCGGTCGATGCGCCGGGATACACGTCGCTTGCGGCCGCGAACGGCGCGACGCCGCTCACCGGCGTGAACAACAGCGGCTTCATCTACGGCCGCGTCGGATACACCGGTCCGAAGAACATGCCGCTTGCCGCGAACCTGTACTACTACGGGGTCTCGGACATTGCGAACATGCTCTGGCTCGATGCCAAGTATCCGTTCGAAGGCAAGCTCCATCCGTACGCGGCACTGCAGTTCGGTACGGAGAAGAGCACGGGCGCCGCGCAGGTCGGCCTGATCGACTCGCAGGTGTTCGGCCTGCAAGCGGGCTTCAATCCGCTCTCGAACGTGACCGTGTCGCTCGGCTACGATCACATCCCGTCGAAATCGGCGAGCGTGACGCTCCCGGCCGGCGTGACGTGCTCGGCGAGCAACACGCTGCCCTCGAACAAGGGCGTCCCGTACTTCGTCCCGGCCGCTGGCACGCCGAGCTGCGTCGCGGGCGCGACCCCGGGCACGGCGACGATCTACTACGGCGGCTGGGCGTCGCCGTACACCGACAGCTACGCCACCGATCCGCTCTTCACGACCTCGATCAGCCAGGGCATGGCCGACCGTCGTTCGTTCGGCGACGCGGGCAAGCTCGCGGTGACCTTCACGTCGGATGACAAGCGCTTCATGGCGATGGTGTCGCGTGCGCTCTACGCGTACGGCAACAGCGCCGTTGGTGTCTCGCCGACGCAAGAGACCGACTTCGACACCATGTACTACTTCAACAAGATGCCGAAGTCGGGTCCGTACAAGGGCTTCCTCGTGCGCTATCGCTACGCCGAGCGCACGCAGACCTTCACGTACGCGGGCGGCCTGCCGCTCTTCAAGTACAACCGCTTCCAGGCCGAGTACGACTTCTAAGTCGCTCCTCGCTTCGAAAGCACGAAAAGGGCTCGCGTCGGCAAGGCGCGGGCCCTTTTTCGTGCAATACTCTCACCCCGTCATGGCTTCCACGATGAAATCGCTCTCCAAGCTCCGTCCGGAGCCCGGCTTCGTTCTGCACGAGGTTCCCGTGCCGGCCATCGGGCCGACCGACGTGCTGATCCGCGTCGAAAAGGCCGGCGTCTGCGGCACGGATTATCACATCTACTCCTGGGATACGTGGGCGCAGCACCGCGTCAAGCCGCCGCTCGTGATCGGCCACGAATTCATGGGCACGGTCGTGGAGGTGGGTGCCGCGGTTCGCTCGGTGCGAGCGGGCGATCGCGTCTCGGCTGAGGGGCACATCGCCGACTTGACCTGCGTGCTGTGCCGCACCGGGCAAGCGCACATCTGCGAGCACGTCGAGATCATCGGCGTCGATCGCGACGGTGCGTTCGCCGAATTCATCGCGATGCCCGAATACAACGTGTGGAGGCTCGATCCGGCGATTCCCGACGAATTTGCGGCGATCTTCGATCCGCTGGGTAACGCCGTGCACACGGTCATGGCAGCGAACGTCAGCACGAAGAGCGTGGTGATCACCGGTGTCGGCTCGATCGGTTTGATGGCGATTCCGGTGGCGCGCGCCGCCGGTGCCGCATCGGTCTATGCCATCGACGTCAACCCCGCGAAACTGGAACTCGCAAAGCGCCTGGGGGCCGACGAAATCTTCGACGCGCGTACGCCCGGATTGGTCGATGAGATCAAGCGCCGCACGAACGGCGATGGCGTGGAAGTGCTGCTCGAGATGTCGGGAAGCGGAAGCGCGATCGACATGGGCCTGCAGATGGTGCGCAACGGCGGAACCGCCGCGCTGTTGGGAATCCCAAGCGACAACGTGAACATCAACCTTGCCGAGCGCATCATCTTCAAAGGCCTCACCGTACTCGGCATTAACGGGCGGAAGATGTTCGAAACCTGGTATCAGACGCAGGCGCTCGTAAAGAGCGGCCGTGTCGATCTACGCCCGATCATCACGCACGTCTTGCCGTTCCACGAGTTCGACCGCGCGTTCGACTTGATGCGCAGCGGCGAGGCCGCCAAAATCGTACTCGACCTGAAGGGAGATCTCGCCAAGTGAATGCCGCTTTCGAAGCACGCCTGCGCGGTGAACTCGATACCTTGCATGCGGCGGGCACCTTCAAACATTTGCGCCATTTGACGACGCCGATGGCGCCGGAAGTGCATATGGAGGAGGCGGGCGATGTGATCGTCCTCTCGAGCAACAACTACTTGGGGCTCTCGGATCAGCCCGAGGTCATCGAAGCGGGGATCGAGGGGCTGAAGAAGTACGGCGCCGGCACGGCGTCGGTGCGGTTCATCTGCGGCACGTTCGATATCCACCGCATGCTCGAAGAGCGCATCGCCCAGTTCCTCGGCACCGAGGCGTCGCTCACGTACGTCGCGTGCTGGAACGCGAACACGGGGCTATTCGCCACGATTTGCGGCGAAGGTTCGGCGATTATCTCCGATGAGTTGAATCATGCGTCGATCATCGATGGCGTGCGCCTTGCGAACAAGGCGAAACGTTCGGTGTACAAGCACGCCGACATGGCGGATCTGGAAGCCAAGCTGCAAGAGGCAACCGCGGCCGGTTGCGCGCCGGTCCTTGTCGTGACCGATGGCGTCTTCTCGATGGAGGGCTCGATCGCGAAGCTTCCCGAGATCGTGGCGTTGTGTAAGAAATACGGCGCGGTGAGCGTGGTTGACGACTCGCACGGTACGGGCGTGATGGGCAAGACCGGGCGCGGTACGATCGAGCATTTCGGCTTGACGGGGCAGATCGACATCATCACGGGCACGCTTGGCAAAGCGCTCGGCGGGGCGGCGGGCGGATTCGTCGCCGGCAGCCGCGCGCTCGTCGATATGCTCATCCAGCGCTCGCGTCCGCAGTTGTTCTCGAACGCGCTGCCGCCGACGGTCGCGGCAAGCTCGCTTGCGGCGCTCGACTACCTCGATGCTCATCCAGAGCTCGCCGAGCGGCTGCGTGAGAACGTTGCCTACTTCCGCGCGGGCCTGCAACGAATCGGCTTCAAACCGCTCGACGGCCCGAGCGCCATCGTGCCGATCATCGTCGGTGATACCGCGTTTGCGATCGCGATGAGCGACAAGCTGCTCAAACGCGGCGTCTTCGTAACGGGCTTCGGCTTTCCGGTCGTGCCCGAGGGCACCGCGCGCATTCGCACGCAACTCTCGGCTAAACTTACGCAAGACGAAATGGATCGCGCGCTCGCCGCCTTCGAAGCGGTCGGAAAAGAAGTGGGCCTACTTTCGTAGGCCCACGTGCGTTTGGCGACGTAGCGCGCCGTCTTAGTTGAGGACGACCCAGTCGCGAATGCGGCCAGCGGCTCCCGAACTATACTGAATCTCGCCATTGCCCGAATCATCGACCTGAATCGTTGCGATCGTTTGACCCGAACTATTGGTGACGGTGCCGCTCAAGTGGTGATCGCCGTTTGAGGTGAGCGTGATGACGTTTCCGTTCGTCTGATCGGTGAGCGTCATGTTGGCGTTACCGATGGAGTCGTCATCACCGATGCCGATCGTTGCGGTACCGCTCAAGGTCGAGACTTGCGTTCCGCCGGTCAGCGTCCACGCGGGCGGCGTGCCCGCAGCGATCGACATCGAGCCGACGGCACCGAGGTATCCGTTTCCGGCGATCGTCAGTTGAATCTGCGTCGTTCCGCTGTGCCAGTTGGAGTCCATCGGAGCAAGTCCAGGGCCAGGCGATGGTGAGCTGCTCGGTGCCGTCGAGGGCGACGCGCTTGGCGCGGCGGTGGGCGAGGGCGAGGGCGATGCCGCGACGCCGGTGAGCGTGCCGTCGAAGCCGACCTCGAACGGCGTTGGCGAGGCGCTTGGCGCGGCGCTGGGACTCGCGCTAGCGGTAGGGCTCGCACTAGCGCTCGGACTCGGCGATGGGCTCGCGCTATTCTCGCCGCCATCGTCGTTGGGATCGATCTGCGGCGCGGCGATCGTCGCAACGTGCGCTTCGCCGCAGTTGAGGGCATTTGCCGAACCAAAGAGACAGGTGAAACCATTTTGCGAGAACGGCGGCGCGCTTGGCGATGCGGCGACGGTCTGTTCGATGCTCAACTCGGTCAGCGCGTTCGTGGTCGGATCGGTGGTGAAGGTCATCGAGTCATTCTTGTAATCGACGATGGCTCCGGTCTGATCGTAAAGCGTCTCCGTTCCTTGCGAACTGCCGCCGGTGGCGGTGAACGTCACCGTCATAACGATCAGCTTGCGTGGTTGCGTGCACTGCTGATCGTAGAAGAACTCGATGGTCTCTGTCATCGTGCCGGTACCCGTTCCGGTTTGGGAGTACTCGACGCCGTTTTGGCAGACGGGCCCTGGTGTTGCCGTCGGCGCCGTCGTGGGCGAAGCTGAAGGCGACGGTGACGGCGAACCTTGTGCGCCGAGTTCGCGCATCCGCACGTGTGCGGCGATCGCGCGACGTAAAGAGAAGACGACCGCGCCGCTTGCGCTGCCGAATTGGTTGACGTTGAGCGTGCTACCCGCCACGTTCAGCGCGGAGGAGGCGGTTGACGTACCGCGGGTCACCGACGTGGGTGCGCTCGTCGTTCCGCCCGATGACGGTCCACCGCTGCTCGGAACCACGCTGCTGCCGCCCCCACCCCCGCCGCATGCAACGAGCGAGAGTACAGCGATGGCAGCGGTGAGCGAGCGGAATGGGTGTGCGAGTTCCATAATGCTCTCCATCGATCCTGAGAATGAGCTTCGTGCTCGCATTGCTCTCCACGCCACGGGCGGCTTAAACCTATCTATGGCAAAACTTTACTTTCGCTACTCGGCCATGAACGCGGGAAAATCGACCGCATTGATTCAGGTGGCCCATAATTATGAGGAAAACGCACGACGGGTCGCCCTCTACACGGCGGGCATCGACGACCGGTACGGTGCCGGGATCGTCACCTCGCGCCTCGGTCCGCAGCGTCCCGCGACGACGTTCGATGGCGCGCTCGACTTCTTTGCCGAGATCGCAAGCTTGGAGAGCGTCTCATGCGTGCTGATCGACGAAGCGCAGTTCCTCACGCCTGGACAGGTGCGCCAGCTCCACCGAGCGGCACATCTGCTCGATATCCCGGTGATCTGCTATGGGATACGCAGCGACTTTGCGGGCGAACCGTTCCCCGGCAGCGCCTATCTGCTCACCTTGGCCGACAGCGTTGAGGAACTGAAGAACATCTGTGCGTGCGGTCGTAAGGCGACGATGAACCCACGCTTCGACGAGCGCGGCCAACGCATCGTGAGCGGCGCCCAGGTCGCGATCGAAGGGCCGGTCGAGTATCGCCCGATGTGCGCGCGCTGCTTTTACGAAGGGCTCGCACCTTGACGTAGCCGCGCGGCATGCGCGTGGGCCGCTAAGCCTTCGGCTCGCGCGATGATCTGCGCATCGCGCGCGACCTGGGGATCCACAGCGCCGTTTGCGCGTTCGTAGGTGCGCACGGTGAGGAACGTGTACACGGAGAGCCCCGAACTAAAGCGCGCACTACCCTGCGTCGGTAGCACGTGGTTCGGGCCCGAACCGTAGTCACCGAAGACCTCGCCGACGCTGCCGCCCAGGAAGAGCGAGCCGTACATCCGCACGCGTCCGGCGAGCGCTTCGGCGTCGGTGCCTTGCAGTGCGAGATGCTCGGGCGCCAACGCATCGCACAACGGCGCGACATCGGCAAGCGGGAGAACGATCGCGGCACCGTGGGCCGCAAGCGACGCGTGCGCCGTTGCCTGCGTGGGCAGCACGCCAATCTGCGCGTGTAACGCATCGTCAACCGCGTCCGCTAGCTCTTCGCGCGTGGTGATGAGGATCGCGCGTGCTTGCGGGTCGTGCTCGGCCTGCGCGAGCAGGTCGGCCGCGACGATCCGCGGATCGGCTCCTGGCGTCGCGACGACGACGATCTCGGATGCGCCTGCGAGTGCGTCGATTCCGCACGCGCCGTACACGGCGCGTTTGGCTGCCGTGACGTAGGCATTACCGGGGCCGACGATCGTATCGACGCGCGGGATGAGTTCCGTCCCATACGCGAGCGCGGCGATCGCCTGCGCGCCGCCGAGTTCGTACATTTCGTCGATGCCGCAGATTGCCGCCGCCGCGAGGAGTACGTCGTTGACACGCGGGGTGCAGACCACGCGGCTGGGTACGCCCGCGACGCGTGCCGGAATCGCGCCCATCAGCAGCGACGAGGGCAGCGGATGACGACCGGCTGGAACGTAGATGCCGGCGCGCCCGATCGGCACGAGGCGATGCCCGAGTTCAAGGCCGTGCGCGATCGTGCGAGCCTCGGTGATCGCGTCGCGCTGGACGCGTGCAAACGCCTCGATGCGCCCAGCGGCGCGTTCGAGCGCGCCGCGCAACGTCGCATCGACGGCGCCGTATCCGCGAGCGATCTCGCTTACCGGGACGCGGCGCGGTGCAGCATCCCCAAAGCGCCGCGCGTATGCGACGAGTGCAGCATCGCCTTCGGATCGCACGTGCGCGACGATCTCGGTGACATCCGGGAGCGCGATTGTGGTGTCGCGCCGTAGCACGTCCTGCGGCGTGAGCCGCGCAAGGAGCCGCTGCTTGCAACTCATACGGCTCTCGAGGCGAGGTGGGCCATGACGTCGCGGATGCTCACGCCCGCGGCCTGCATCCTCACCGTAAGAAAATAGAGAACGTCCGCGCACTCCCACGCAACCTCGTCGCGCGTGCGCGCGGCGACAACCTCGCGCGCCTCTTCGGCGATCTTTTCGGCAAGGAGCTTCGGTTCGTCGAGCAAGCGACGCGTGTACGATCGGATATCGCCCGTCGCCGCGCGCGCGGCAACGCGGGCGCGTAGCTCCTCCCACGTAAAATCGCTCGCGCCGAAACAGGTTTCGGCGCCGGTGTGACACGTCGGTCCCGTCTGGTCGACGAAGAATCGCACGGCGTCGCGATCGCAATCGAGCTCGATGCGTACGAGACGCTGCATCGCACCGGAGGTTTCGCCTTTGCGCCAGAGCGCATCACGGCTTCGACTGAAATACGTGCCCGTACCGTCGCGTAACGCGACGCGCAACGATGCAGGCGACGAGTACGCCAGCATCCGCGCCGTTCCGTCACGCGCGTCGCAGACGACTGTGGGAACCAGATTTCCGGCTTTCGTGAAATCCGTAAGCGCGATGATTACCTCGATCGGATCGATGAGCCCGGTATACAGTGCCATCCCCGCCTGCACGTCGATGCCGTCGCGATCGAGGGCCGCGATCTCCTCGACGCTCTTCACGCCTCCGGCGACCGTGAGCGTGCCGCCGACCTGTGCGCGAAGCTCGCGCGCGAACGCAAGCCCGAGCCCGCCGAGCATGCCTTCGCGCTCGATTTGCGTGAAGAGGAAGCCGCTACAGTACGGTTCGAGTGCCGTAGCGCGCGCAAGCGGCGTTTCGTCCGTGCGCCGGCGCCAGCCGTGTGTCGCGACGGTGCCGTCGCGCGCATCGATCGCGACGATCGTGCGTTCCCGCGGCAGCGCGCGTAGCAGGGCAGGCGTTGCGGCGGTGCCGATGATGAGGCGCTGCGCCCCGGCGCGTAGATAGCGCTTCGCGGTTTCGACATCGCGGATGCCGCCGCCGACGCGGCAACGCGCACGCCCGCAGAGTTGCTCGATGAGCGCACGGTTCTCACCGGTTCCGCGGGCGGCGTCGATGTCGATCACGGCGATCTCACCGCATCGGCCAAAGCGTTCCGCAAGGGCGAAAATGTCGTCGCGTTCGATGACCAGGCGTTCGCCTTGCTCGAGCTGCACCGCCTTGCCGCCGATGATGTCGATGCTGCTCACGATCACGTGCGCACCCTCACGCCGCGTTGTGTGCAGCATGCCTTTACATCGGCAATGCGCAGCAGTCCGTCGTGGAAGACCGTGGCCGCGAGTGCGGCGTCGGCGCCAGCCCCGAAGGCGTCGGCGAACGAAGCACAGGTGCCGGCACCGCCCGATGCCACGATCGGAATGCGTAGCGCCGCACGCGCCTGGGCGAGCAATGCGGTGTCGAAGCCCGCCTGCGTTCCGTCGCGATCGATCGAGGTGAGCAGCAGTTCGCCCGCGCCGCGCGCTTGCGCTTCGCGTGCCCATGCGATCGGATCGCGCGAGATGGCGACGCGTGCGCCATGCGTTGCGATCGCGTTGCCGGACGCGGTGCGACGCACGTCGATTGAGATGACCACGCACTGGCGTCCGAAGCGCTCGGCCGCGCGCGTGAGCAGCGACGGATCGGCGACCGCCGCGCTGTTGATCGCCACCTTGTCCGCGCCCGCGTCGAGCAGGCGGGCGACGTCATCGATGTTTCGGACGCCGCCACCGGCCGTAAGCGGCACGTCGATCGCCGCTGCCACCGCGGCAACGGTATCGATCGCGGAGGCGCGCCGCTCGCTTGTCGCCTTGACGTCGAGCAGTACGAGTTCGTCGATGCCCTCTTGGCAGTAGGTCCGCGCCGCTTCGACCGGATCGCCGGCGTCGCGTAATGCCAGAAAGTGTATGCCTTTGACGATACGTCCGGCGGCGACGTCGAGACACGCGATCACGCGCTTTGCGAGCATGCTGCCTCCCGCGCGAACGCGACGAATGCGTCGAGGAATGCGCGTCCGTATGTGCCGCTACGCTCCGGATGGAACTGCGTACCGACCGTGTTGCCTTTGCGGGCGACGCTGACGAAACGGTGTCCATCGAGTTCGGTCGTGGCGATTGCACACGTGCTTGCAACGGGGGCGAAACCATGCGCGAAGTAGGCCCAGTCCCGCACGCCGTCGCCGCCCTCGACGAGGTTCCAGCCCATGTGCGGCAGACGTGCTGCAGCAAGTGCGCGCACCCGACCGTCGAAGAGCCCGAGCGCGCGCGCCTCGGGGGCCTCGTCGCTACCTTCGAAGAGGAGTTGATAGCCCGCGCATATCCCGAGCAGCGGCATGCCGCGCTCGACGGCGTGCAGCAGCGGCTCGCGCAGGGTCAGGCGATCCAATTCCGCGGCGATGTAACCCAGGTTCGCGACACCGGGAATAACGAGTGCCGCGCATTCCTGGAACGCGCGGGGCGTGCATACGAACGCGACGCGAGCGCCGCTGCGTTCGAGGCCGCTTGCGACGTTTGCGCGATTAGCGGCCCCGAGGTCGAGGATCCCGATCGAAGGTTCTGACATGGCGGCTAGAAACGTCCTTTGGTGGATGCGATGAGCGTAGATGCGGCCGGAGCGATCGCCCATGCCTGGGCGCAGGCACGTGCGGCGGCCTTGAAAGCGGCCTCGACGAGGTGATGCGGATCGTCACCTGCCAAACGATCAACGTGTAGCGCCAAAAGCGCGTGCTGTGCAAAGCTCGCGAAAACGTGCGCAACGAAGACGGTTTCGAGATCCTCGACGCGTTCGTGGGTGAGGTCGAGCGCGATGCGTGACCACGGGCGCCCGCCGATATCCACCACCGCTCGTACGAGCGCGTCGTCCATCGGTATCGTACTCTCGCCGTAGCGTACGATCCCGCGACGATCGCCGAGTGCGCCATCGAGCGCCTGACCGAACGCGATCGCCGTGTCCTCGACGAGGTGATGGCGGATCCCGTCGATCGTGCGCGCCTGGATGTGGCACCCGATGCGCGCGTGGAACGCAAACGCGAGCAAGAGGTGATCGAACATCGCGATGCCCGTCTCGACGACGGGCGTGCTCGGATCATCGAGCAACAGGTCGACGCTGATGTCGGTCTCGGCGGTCGTACGCCGCGCTGCTCCGCTACGCATTGAATCTTCCGCGTAGCATCGTCGCGAGTGACGCCGTGACGCGTGCTGTCGTTGCGTCGTCGGTGGCGCAGAAACGAAGCATGCCGGAGAGCTCGGGGGTGTCGTAGGAGCGCACGGCGATGCCGTCCGCGAGCAGCGCGTTTGCGATGTGCGAGGCGCCGGAACCAAGCTCTGCAAGCATGAAGTTGCCCGCTCCGCGCCAGATCGCGCGAGCGCTCGGCGCGATCGTGCGTTCGAGGGCATCGAGGCTCCTCGAAATTTGCGCGCGGAGCGCGGACTCAAATGCGGCGATCGTGGTGCCACCGGTGAGGTATGCGTTCGCGGCCGCGAGCGATGCAACGCCGATCGGGTAGGGCCCGATCGAGCGCCGGAACGCCGCGGTCAGGTACTCTGCGGCGACGGCATACCCGACACGAGCGCCCGCAAGCGCCGCGCTCTTCGAAAACGAGCCGATCACGGCGACGTTCGGCGCATCGGCACGAACGCAGCCGATCAGCGAGCGTTCCGAGAATGCGAGATAGACCTCGTCGATCGCGACGAGCGCGTTGGGAAGTGAGGCGGCGATGTACGCAACGGCCTCGGCGCTGGGCGTGTCCCCGGTGGGATTGTTGGGATTGCCCAGCATGACGAGCTTTGCGCGCGCGTCGGCCGCGGCGACCACCGCGTCTGGATCGAGTTGCCAACGCGTGGTGTAAGGGACGCGCGTCACGCGCGCGCCTGCGCAGGCCGCAACGCGTGCATACATGCCGAACGACGGCGCGGCGGCAACCATCGTGTCGCCGGGTTCGAGGACGGTACGAGCGACGGCATAGAGCAACTCGTCGGCGCCGTTGCCGATCGTGATGCGCTCGACCGTGCAGCCGAGCCGTCTCGCGAGGTTGCTCGCGAACGACCGCATGAGTTCGGTCGGATAGGTGCGTAGCATCTCGCCGTCGATCGCGCGCACGGCGTCGATTACGCACTGGGGCACGCAAAGCGCCGCCTCGTTGCGGTGCATGCGGACCACGATGCCGCGGTCGTCGAGATCGCGCGCCGGATAATCGTCGAGCGCGCGAATGGCGGGGCGAATGAGGCTCTCGATCATTGCGTTACCAGCATCGCGAGGTCGCTGCGAAAAAGGACGTCGCGCACCTCGAGCCCCATCGCATCGATGGTGCTGCCGGTGAGCACGATATCGATCATGACGTCGGCCATGCCGTAGGCAATCGCGCTCTCGACGGTGCCGCTGATCGCGATCGGCTCGATGCTTCGCTGCGCGGTCGCAAGGGTGGTGAGATAGCTCCGGGCGAGCATAGGATAGCGCGCACAGTAGGCGGCACGCACGGTGCCCGATGGCGGAAAGTCGTACCCGCGTGGGGTGATCGCGCAGAGGGTCGGCTTGCCGTAGCGCGCGCGCGGATCGACCCAGGGGATCGTCACGGTTTCCAGGCGTGCGTCGAGGCGATTGCCCGCGGCGAGCCACTCTGCGAGCAGGTCGCACCCGGTGTAGGCGATGACGCTCCGTCCGCGTCGCGCGAGATCGCTTGCGAGCAGCGGGATGTCCTCACCGCGCGCGAGCGTGCGCGCCGCTTCACCGGCCGGCGCGTATGCATCGAACGCGGCGGCGGCGGTCGCTGCAAGACCACGGTTCTTCGGGAGGATCACGACGGTTGTTGTGGGGTGGCTGCTCACAGGCTGGTACACGGCAAACCTTTCGGGCGAGAATAAAAAAGACGGGGTCGCGGTAATCGCGACCCCGTCTTCGTGAGCTTTGCAGCTACTTCGAACGCGTCAATCGATCATCCGCACGAGATCCTGCGATCCGTGATGATGGTGATGATGGACGACGTGCGCGAAGGCGAACGACATAGTGGGACGGTTATATCAGGGCGAGCAGCGAGCTGTCAAGCGCGGCGGCGTGGCAGCGCGCCAAGCAAGCCCGATACCGGGCGCCACTGGTTACGGCGGGGAAGATAGGAGCATGGAAGCTCTCGCGCACAATCCAGCGCTCGCCGTCGAACTCGCGGCGGTGTTCGTGCTGGTCGCTGCGATCGCTGCGCGCGTGCTCTCGCGCACGCTGGGAGTCCCCTCGATCGTCACGCTGCTGGCCTTCGGGCTTGTGGCCGGCCCAAGTGGTTTCGACGTGATGCATCTTTCGCTCACGCAACCTGGGCCCCGCGCCCTGCTCTCGCTTGCGGTCGTGATCGTGCTCTTCGAGGTGACCCTCCGCGTCGATCTACGCCATACGCCGAAGGCGACGCTCGGGTTGCTGGCTTTGTGCGGATCGGGTTTGGCGCTCCTGGTCGTGCCGGCGATGGCGCATGCCTTCGGCTACACGCGTCTGGTCGGTGCGTTGATCGGGGCGATCTGTATCGTAACGGGGCCGACGGTAATCGGCCCGCTGATGGCGCGCTTGCGCCCGCGTCCGGCGGTGGCGCATCTGCTCGAGACCGAGGGATTGGTGCTCGACGCGCTCGGCGTTATCGTGGCGGCGGTTATCTTCGCATCGTTTACAACGCGTCCGATGGGGCCGCTCGATGCGGCCTGGTATGCGGTTGTGCGCGTGGCGATTGGCGTGGGTGTGGGCGCGCTCGTCGGCCTGATCGGGCGCTATAGTGTGCGTGCCATGGTGGGGGCGTCCAGCGACATCGTCAAGCTCTTCGTTCTTTTGCTTGGTATCGGGGCGTACGGTTTTGCCGAACTCGCATCGCACGAGAGCGGTCTCTCGGCGGTGGTCGTGTGCGGGCTGCTCGTCGATTTGAAATCGCTACCGCACGAGCGTCTGCTGCGCTCATTTAAAGAGGATCTCTCGATGCTCGCGCTCTCGACCGTATTCGTCCTGCTTGCCTCGCAGATTCAGGTTCGATTGCTTGTTCCCGAGGTCGTGCACGCGCTCGGTATCGTCGGCGCCCTCGTGGTGATCCGCCTGGTGTCGGTGCTCGTTTCAACAATTGGCGCGCCGCTGCGCTGGGGGGAACGCGCGCTGATGGCCGCGGTCTTTCCGCGCGGCATCGTGGCGGTGTCGCTTGCGACGTATTACGCGACGCAGATTCCGGCGTGGGGACTGCGAGGCGGAAATCGTTTGGCAGGCGTCCTCTTTCTCGTGATCATCGCCACGATCGTGCTTTCGACTGCGGCTTCGGTGCTTGTGACACGCGTGTTTCGTTTGCAGATGCCATCGCTCATCATTGCCGGCATCACGCCAAGCTCGATTGCGAGCGCGCTGCGCTTTCGCGACCGTGGTCACCTTGCACTGCTCGTGGACACCGACGAAGCGGTGGTGAGTTTTGCGCGCGCAAACGATTTGGAAGCGGTATTCATCGAGAACGGGGCAGACGTGAGCGCGCTCGCGCGCGAACGCAAGGCGCGCGCGGTGATCGTGGACGAAGAGGAACGCTGGCACGAGGCGGTGGCTTCGATTCGGCGCCATCTTCCGGTGTTGCGCTCCGGGTCCGACGAGGAGCGCCGCTTCTTCGACGAGTTCGCGTCGTAGCTGACGTTTCTGCGCCCTCCCTGGCTCGCTCGCTCGGCTGCCGCTTGCCTCGATTGCCTTGGGCGACGTGCCGATATTGATGGCATGCGCCTGATCGCTTACACAGCTAGCTGCATCGCTCTCGTCGCCGGATGCGCGGCTCTGGCAGCGCCGTCCGCCGCCGCACCGACGACGAAGCCCGCCGCCATCGCCGCGCCCGCCGCTCCGGTCGACGAGTACTTCGGACGCATGCGGCTCAGCCCGATCGGTATTCGCAACGAACTGCACCTCATCGCGATGCGCTCGCGCAATCCGGACGATGCGCGTGCTTCTCTTCCGCTGCTCACCTTGATCGAAGACGCATTGCACGACTGGGAGCACAAGTATCCGCACGATGATTGGATCCCGGCGAACCTAGCGCGACTCGAGCACGATTATTTGCTCGTGCCGACGCTCGGCGGCCGCATTCACGCGCTGCACGTAATCGAATGGATGCGTTCGGATTACCCGGGCAGTATCGCACTCGATGGCGCACAACGCGAAGCGGAGGTTGCGATGGGTATACCGACGCCCACGCCGGAGGCAAGCGTGACGCCGACACCCGAGGCAAGCGTGACCACGACGCCATAGCCGCGCCATCGCGTGCGGAACGGCGCGTTGCCTTACGATAGGGTCTGTGTGATCAGTTCATCTACCCACGTTGCAAAGTACGCCGAGAAGACTTCATCGGCATAGCGCGAGTCGCCGTGGCTGTGAATGCCGTTCGCGATCGTCTGTTCGCCCTCGAGCAGCCACGGATCGCCGCTGGCCCCCGTGCCGAACGTGCCTTGCTTGCCGATGATGGTGCCGCCATCGGTCGTGCGCGTGTACGGTCCCTCCTCCGCGTACATCGTCTTGCCGGCGCCGTAGTTCGACGGATAGCCGACATCGTTCCACGACGGTTGCCCGGTGCGGTTGACGCTGTAGCCGAGGTAGCCGACCGCCTCACCGACGTTCGTGTTGTGCAAGCCGCCGGTGCGGAGTTTGATCGTGCCGACGTCCCAACCGAAGTTTCCGGTATCTTGCCATTCCTTGCGATAGTGCGCACTTTCAAATTCCCATGCACCGAACGGACGCGTCCCATCGGGCAACGACGCCGGAACGAAGAGAAAGAATCCAGCCGCAACCTTCTCGGCATAGCTGTAGATGCAGTGCGCCGCAGTCAGGATGCCCGTATTACGAATCGCGCATGCGGTCGCGTTGTAATCCTTGCCGTTTCGCGAATAGTAGAGCCGTCCGACCGTACTGAACGGATAGGTTGTCGGGCTTGCAACCGCCGCTGGCTGCGCGAGCACCGCCGACTGATGTTCCGTGGTGGTCGCGTCGTATCCGGCACGCGTCATCTCCGGCTCGGCGACGGTGCGCATGGGGCTCGGTGCGGTAGAGCGCGCTGGGACGGGTTCAGGTATCGAGGCCGCCATGCGTTCGGGCGTCCAATAGGCAAGTACGCTCCCCGCGCGTTCGCGGGTGCCGAATGTTTCGAAGTTCATGATGTGGTCCTTTGTGGCGTCGCCTGGTTCAAGACGACGACGTAAGAAAAAATGCCTGAGTTTGATCATTGAAACCGACTTGTGCTTCTGGAGCCGTTGAGGAAAGCGTGATCGTGAGCGCATTGTCTGGAATGCTCCCGGCAACCGTCCCCGACGAATGTTGAGGTGAGAGGAAGACGGCAACAACGCCGTTATCGACGAAGAACGCAGTCTCGTTGTACAAAGCGCGGATGGCGACAATCGGAACGATCGACGTCTCTCCGTTCACTGTTATCGTACGCGTAAGTCCAAACGCAAGCCGATTGCTTGTATCCGCGTTGTAGGCCGAATAGGTTCCCGGCGTCGCCGCCTGCGGCGACTCGAACACGCCGTTGGCGAACGTGTAGCGTTCTCCGATCGTCGCCGGCGTCGTTATCGAGAGAATGCTCACCGTCGCTCCGGACGTCAATGGCGTGCTGGTGACGTAGATTCCGACGTTTGCGTCCCACGAGACCGTGTTGGATTCGAATGGAGCAAAGGCGCAAGCTACGATTGTGCCCTGCGATACCGATGCATCGGCTACGGATCCGCTGATCACCGTCGCTTGCGCAGAGAATGCAATAGCCACCGCGTTACCGGTGTTGTAGATTTCCGAAAGACCGGCGTCGTCGATGTCGATCTGAAGTGTGAAGTTCATGGAGAGAGTGGGCAGCCCGCGGCGCGGGCTGCCCAAGTCACCCTAGCGCGCGGCGAGACGCGTCGAGAAGTCCGACGCGGAGAGCTGTGCGCTCGAGCTGTTCAGGTAGAACGTGTTGTTCGAATCGTTGAAGCCGATCTGTGCGGTCGGATTCTGGCTCGTCAGTGTAACGGCGAGTGCGTTACCGGCGACCTGCGAGATGACGACGCCGTTATTCGAGTAGCTGGAGAGAAAGATCGAGAGGGACTCGATCGGCGTGAAGCTCGCGTCCTCGTTATAGGGCACCGGGACGCAGTTGAGCGGTGCCATCACGGAGACGTTGTTCACGATGGCCTGCTGCGTTAGGCCGAAACCGAAGGCATAGGCGCTGTCCTGGTTATCCACGTTGAACGTGCTGCCGACGCCCGAGGCTCCGGAGAAGATGCCGTTCTCGAACGTGTACAGCCATCCGGGCTGGACGGTTCCCGACGACTGGCTCGTCATCGCGATCGTCGCGCCGGCCTGCGACTGCGTCGTGGTGGCATAGAGCCCGTAGTTCTCTTGCCACGTGACGATGTTTGATTCGAGTGGGCTGAAGGTAAGCCACGCGACCGGAAGGTTGCCGCCGCTCAAGCTCGAGGTGATGCTTTTGACGATCGTGACGCTTTGACCGGTGCTGTTGATCTGCTGCACGCCGGGCTGGTCGATGTTGATTTGAAGTTGGTACTGCATTGTGTTCGTTTCTCCAAAGTTGCGAAAAGAGACGCCCCTGCGGCCGCAAAAGCGGCCACCGATGGAACACGAACGCAAGCCGTCTGCTTGGATAGCGTTCGTCACTCACCCGCAAGGACGATAGCCATACCGTTTGACCGGTGCAGTGATGGTAGCCGACCGATATCGCGCTGTAAATGCGCGCTGGCAAATGCTTACAATTGTGTCCAAGCTAAATGCGAGTCGCACGGCGCTGCGGAGTATAGCGAAAGACCGAGCGTTTAATTGAAATCAACCAGCAGGCTCGTCGTTCTGAAACGGCATATCGCGCAATAACGCGCCGGACTAGCTTGCGCCGTTGAGCGGCGCTCAATCTTTTCCCGAGAGGATGTCGCGCAGCGCTGCCAGCTCGATTTCATAACGGCGCAGGCGCGAGCGAAGCAGATGCACCTCGGCGCGCAGGTCGGTGAGCTCTTGATCGATACGCGCATCGCTCGCGCGAAGGCTCGCCTTCCAACGAAAGAACGTGGCTTGACTGATGCCGAAATCTGCACAGATTTGTGCGATCGGGATGCCGTCGGCGGCGGCCGAGACCGCGCGACGGCGCTGCGCTACGCTGAATCGCGAGCGGCGCATACGTGAAGCGAGAGCCGAAAATGCTCACCCACAGGCATTTTCGGCTCCTAAACTACGAACGTTCGAATGATACGATCAATTAAAACGCATGCACGTCGCTTCAATCAAGGTGCAATCATGCTGCCGGTATGAACACTTTGGACTATCTGCATACTGAGCTGGTCGGATGGAACGCGGCGGCCCCGGTTTTCTGATGGTTAGGTGTGTGCCGGCTGGAGCGTCTGGTGTGCTGAAGGGCCGGGACGCGGAAGAAGTGCCGACGCGATGGCGGTGTGGTGGGCAAGGAGTGAGAGCGCGTTTACTTCGTCTTCGAGATAGGTCGTGCGATCGGGCTTGGGTCCGCAGCACAGAAAACCGACGAGATCTCCGCGCACGCGCATCGTGACGAAGAGCATATGCAGCTGTTCTTCGGAATCATCGTCCAATTCGAACGCTTCCTGCCACCGGCGCAAGCGCAGCGGCACCGCTTCGTTGAAGGCGTAGGCCGTTGGGAAGACCCGGTCGTCGACATCCGTGTCAGCGCCTCGCTCGTACCGGTCGCCGCGACGCAGGTAGTAGGCGACGCCGAGCGGGTTGAGCGCGTGCCGCACCGTCTGCACGCCGAGTCGCATGAGGGCATCCGAATCGGTCGCAACGTCCGCTTCCCCCGCAAGCCGTTCGATCTCCGCCAGTCCCTGCATCCGCTTGCGGAAGAACGCTTTTGTGAGCCGCTCCTCGACGAAGCCGTGAATGGAGCGGGCAGACATCCCGAGCGCCAAAACGAGCGGGAGGGTGAGGAACTGCGCTGCCAGTCCGCTGCTGCTGTGCGAGAGACCGAACGACTCATCGAAGAGCTTGCAGATTCCCCATTCGGCAGCAATGAAGAGTCCGACGACGATCGTGGACGCGACGGTAAAAACCGTCGCGCGCGAGACCAGAATGTTGAGGTCGCCCAAGCGGTGGCGCAAAACGGGGTAGGCGACACCGAACGCGATGAAGAGCACGTAGGCGGCCTGCACGAAGTCGCCATAGTGGCTCCGGAGCGTCGGTCCGCCCGCCAAGAGATCGACGGCAGGCACTGCACTGAACACGGTGGCTATCAGCCACATGCCGCCGAGCCAGCGTACCGGCGCGGCATCCTCTCCGCGAGCGTTAGCGATGGCATCCACGATTGCGGCGATCATCGCAATCGCGAAAATCAGCGTTAATAATCCGCCTCCACCGGTTACTATGAACTGGTAGAGGGGCTGAAACACGAGGCCGGTCGCAATGAAGAGTACTCGCTCAATGCTTCCGATGAGTGATAGGAGAAATTGCGCGCCGCCGAACCACCAGAGAATGCTCCACAAGGTCGTTCGCATCGGTGGATAGATCGCAAGCATCGAGAGCGCCGACCAATAGCTCGCGCTCAAGAGCACGGATCCGCTATCGCGCACCAGCGCAAAACGCGGTACGCATGCACGGATTGATATCGAGGAATCCTTCGATGATCTCCAAGCCAGCCTCAACCAGTTGTCGATCCCTGTCTTTGTACGGTTGCTTACCGCCGTGAAAGAGATTGTTCCGAATGCGTTTCAGCGCTTCGCAGATCGCTTCGTTGCCGGACCCAGCAAGAGCTTCGAATTCAAACTGCGGTTGACCGTCTCGAGCCTTCTGTATCATCGGTGGATTGTTGAGCACGCAGTTGATTGCGGCCTTAAGAGTCCCGTTTGCATTAGCGTTCAGATCCGGGGAAGTGCGAATGAATGCGCACCAGTTCGGCCAGGCGATTCCTGACCCGTTAACCGGGTACGTCTGTTTCAGTGCGTACTCAAAGAGCGCGAACGCGCCGCAGAATGCGAAGCGTTCCGGGCCGGCCGAATACATCTGATTGAAGGTGTCGTCAACGATTCTAGGCATTATCACTCTCCCGTGAGCGGCGATTCGCGCCGCTGGTTTCGGCAGGCCTCTCGAAGATCGGAAAGCGGGCCATTTGGCTCATGCAGCGGGATGAAACGTCCTTTGCCTGCGCGGCCACGGAAAACAGCTTGCGCAACGCGAACTCGCCCCGGTGGATAACGCAGAATTGGAGCCGCGCATAGTTGATCGGTTTCCGGCGGAATTGCATGGCGAGCCGCACAAACCGCGCTTTTCATACGGAGCACGGAGCGGCCTTGCTGGCTGCAATTGAAGAGCTTTACGATGCTTTCGCCACGACCCGTCTAGCCGAGCCTTTGAGCTATTGCCCTCATTGCTTCAAGGAAAATGACGCCCGATACCTTACATCGACGCCGCTGCGTGGGCTGCCGCTGGAAGCCATCGCATTTATTCTTCCAAAATCCGTCACTACGCTGGGAACGGCTGAGGATTTCAATTACTTCCTGCCGCGCATTTTGGAGGCGCTAGCCTACCAACGGGACTACATGGAACAGGTCATACCGGATAGGCTTGCGCAAGGGCGGAAGGCAGGATGGTCGGAACGTCGGCTTGCCGCGTCGGTCGAACAACTGCGTGGCGGTGGACCAATAACTCCGCCATATAAAAGAAACAGGTCCGACAACGTTTCCGTTATCGGACCTGCGTTTGGTTGCGGGGACAGGATTTGAACCTGCGACCTTCGGGTTATGAGCCCGACGAGCTACCGGACTGCTCCACCCCGCGATGCGACTGATGGGAATACGGCGGGTAAGCCGGAGTTCCTTCCGAATCGTTGGAGCATGCACTCCGCCGACGCGGCAATCGCCAGTCTACCAAAGATTCATCTCCATTGCCACCTCGAGGGGAGCCTTCGGGCTGAGACGTTTGTCGAGTTAACCAAGCGGGCTGGCATCTCCACGCGCTACCGTCCCGGCCAACCCGATATCGCGGGCCCCGACGATCCGGCCGAGGTCTATCGCTTCGCGGATTTCGGCGAGTTTTTGCTGACCTTCGGCGCGGTGAGCCGCTCACTCGCCGGGCCCGACGATTATGCACGGCTCACGCGCGAGTTCGTCGCCGACGCGCTCGCACAACATGTAGTGTACGGCGAGTTGTTCGTCTCACCGTCGGTGTGGGCGTTCTTTCATCCCAAGCTCGATCTGCCGGCGACGATACGGTTGATCGTCCAAGAGCTGCGCGCGGCGCGCGCGTACGGCACGGAGTTTTCGTTGATTGTCGATGTCACGCGAAACTTCGGCGCGGAGTCAGCGATGCGCACGGCGCAGATCGCGGCGTCGCTTGCGGGCGAAGGCGTCATCGGTATCGGCCTCGGTGGTGACGAAGCGCGGTTTCCACCCGAACTTTTCACTCGTGTCTATGCCTTCGCGCGGGCTCAGGGGCTGCGCACGGTTGCGCATGCGGGCGAGGCGGCGGGGGCGCAGAGCGTGCGCGATGCCCTCGACCATTTGGGGGCCGAGCGAATCGGGCATGGCATCCGCGCGCTTGAGGATCCGGCGGTCGTGGCGATGTTGCGGGACCGGCGCATTCCGCTCGAAGTCTGTCCCACCTCCAATCGTCTCACCGGGGTCGCGTCGCTGGATGCACCGCAGCCCTTCATCGAACTCGACGCTGCGGGTGTCTTGGTCGCGATCGATGCTGATGACCCCGCGCTTTTTGGCACCTCGATCGCGCGCGAGTACGCAATCGTCGCGCACGAGGCGGGCATCGATACGCTCAAGCGTTTCATCCTCCAAGCCGTCGATGCGTCATTTCTCGACGATCCGGGCAAACGCGCCCTCCGGGAGCGCGTCGGCGCGGAACTCGGTCGTCCGTTCGCGTATTAAAGCAGCGTATGTCCGGACATAGTCACTTTGCCGAGTCGATCGAGGAGTATCTCGAAGCGGTCTATCGCCTGGAGCGCGAGGGACCCGGTGTCACGACGTCGGGACTGGCTTCGTCGCTTGGCGTCGCGCCTGCCTCGGTCTCGGGTATGCTCAAGAAGCTTGCGAAAGACGGCTACGTGGAGCAGATCGCGCGCGGCGAAGTGAAACTCACGCGCCAAGGCCTCGACGTGGCCGTGCGCGTGCTGCGGCGTCACCGCTTGGCCGAGCGCCTGCTTACCGACGTGCTTGGCATGCCCTGGGACGAGGTGCATAGCGAAGCCTGCATGCTCGAACACGCGATTTCTGATCGTGTCGAAGCCCGTCTATTGCACCTGCTCAACGAACCGCAGACCTGTCCGCACGGTCAGCCGATTCCCCCGCGCGACTTGAGCGATCCGGTCGTACGCGGTGAACCGCTCGCGCAGCTCCCCGAGGGAGCACGCGTGCGTGTGGAGAGCGTTACCGAAGAGCTGCCGGAGATTTTGCGGTACCTCGGCGAGATCGGCGTGCGCCCCGGCGTCGCGTTGGCGCTCGTGCGAAAGGCGCCGCTCGGCGGACCCCTCACGATCGACGTCGGCGGCACGCAGCACGCGATCTCGCTCGAACTCGCGCGTATGGTGATGGTGAGCGCCGCATGACCAAGCAGCGCTACCCGCTCACGCGCGCGCTCATCGCCATGAACGTCCTGGTCTTTCTGTGGGAAGTGGTCGTCGCGGGGCCGGGCATGCTCTCGTTGCTCGGCGGTGGCAATATCGGCGCGGTGCTGCAAGCCGGCGCCCTCTCCCCAGCATCGGTGCTTGTGGGTGGTCAATGGTGGCGCATCCTCACCTCGGCGTTCTTGCACGGCGGCCTGTTGCACATCGCCGTCAATATGATGTCGCTCTGGTTTCTTGGGCGTTTCATCGAGGTTGTGGTGGGACCGGTACGCATGGGCATCATCTATGCGATCGCCCTCGTCGCATCGGGGCTCGGCGTCGTCTTTCTCAGCGCCCCCGCGGCCGCCACGGTACCGACCCTCGGCGCGAGTGGTGCGATCTTCGGTCTCTTTGGCGCGCTCTTTGCCATCGGCTTCAAAGCGCGTCCATATGGCCTTCAACTCGTGCGTGACAACGTCAGCATCTTAGTCGCCAACCTCATCATTACGTTCACCGTGCCGGCGATTTCGTGGCAAGCGCACGTGAGTGGACTGCTCGTCGGATTTCTGTTGACGCTGATGATCTATTCCCCGCCGCGTCGCATACAGCCGGTTGTCGTGGATGCCGCAACCGGCAGTGCGTACGAGACCGAGTACCAAGAGCCCGACGCCACGCGCCGATGAGTCTGGACACCGTCGAGGATTGCTTCGTGCCGGGCGGCCCGCTCGCGAAGGCACTTGCGGGCTTCGAAGCCCGTCCTGGGCAGGTACAGATGGCGCAACTCGTGGAGCGCGGTATCCTGGAGGGCATGCACACGATCGTCGAGGCGGGAACCGGCGTCGGCAAGTCGCTTGCGTACCTCGTGCCGGCGGTGCGCAGCGGGAAGAAGATCGTGCTCTCGACCGGCACGATCGCGTTGCAAGAACAACTCGTACGCAAGGATATCCCCCTGGTCGAGCGCGCGCTCGACGTCCAACTGCGGGTTACGCTACTTAAAGGGCGCAACCACTACATGTGCAAGCAAAAATACGAACGCATGCGCGCCGACCGTTTGGTGCCGCACTCACGTGGCATGCAGGAGATGTGGGCCTGGGCCGAACGCACGCAGAGCGGTGACCGCGCCGAACTCGGCTTCGTGCCGAGCGGCGATGAGTGGGAGCAACTCGATGCCGACGCCGACGATTGCGTTGGTGAATTTTGCGAGCGCTTTCGCGATTGCTATTTCTTCAAAAAGCGCGATGAGGCACGCTTTGCCGACATCGTGGTCGTAAACCATGCGCTCTTCTTTCTCGACCTTGCGGTTGGTGGCGGGCTCTTGCCGCCGTACGACGTGGCGATCCTCGATGAAGCGCATCAGTGCGAGCGCTGGGCGACCGACGCCCTGACGGCCACCATCTCGCGTAGCACGGTCGGGCGCATGATGCGCAAACTCCACCGTACCTATACCGTACCGGCCGCCTTCGATGCCGAACTGGACGATGGCATGCGCGCCATGGAATCCACGCTCGCCAAGGTCCCCGGCGATCGCTATCCGCTCGCAGCGAACGAGGATGCGTGGCCCGCGCTCGAGCGCATGCGCGAGACGTTCTACAAACTCGAAAACTGGTTGTATGCGAATTGGCATGCGGCGCTCAAGAAACGCCCCGAAAACGATGCCGAGGCAGAGCGTCGCCGCGATCTCGCCATGCGTGCGATCGCCGCGCACGAGCTCGCCATCGATCGCGCGCAGCTCACGGGCGACGAAGCGATCGCCTGGGTCGAACGCGGCGACGGCGACGGGCGTTACGAGGTGAATAGCGCACCGTTTGACGTGGCCGAATTTCTGCGGGCGGCGCTCTTTGCGCGCACGCAGAGCGTGGTGCTTACGAGCGCAACGATCTCGGCACAGGATGGAAATTTTGATTATCTCAAACGCGCGCTCGGCATCGACGACGCGCAAGAGTTGATCGCGCCGTCACCTTTTGACTATGCGAGCCAAGCCCGGCTGTACATCGCGCCATCGCACGTAAACCCGAAAGCAGGCGACTTCGCGCGCCGCGCTGCGCCGATCGTCGAAGAGTGCCTCGATCGCAGCCGCGGGCGCGCGTTCGTCCTCTTTACCTCGCATGCGCGGCTGCGCGAAGTGTATGCCCTCGTGCGCGAGCGGATTTCGTTTCCGGTCAAACTGCAGGGCGAATTGCCGCGCGCGCACCTTTTGCACTGGTTTCGCAGTACGCCCAATGCGGTGCTCTTTGCCACCGGCACGTTTTGGGAGGGGATCGATGTCGTGGGCGAGGCGCTCTCGTGTGTGATGATCGATCGTCTGCCGTTTCCATCGCCTGCCGATCCGCTCGTTGCGGCCAAAGTGAAGGCACTCGAAGCGCGGGGGCTCGATGGTTTCGAGCGTTTCATGATTCCGGCCGCGATCGTGCGCTTGAAACAAGGATTCGGACGACTCATTCGCAGTACGAACGACCGTGGTGTGGTCGCGATCCTCGATGGACGCGCTGCATCCACACGCTACGGTGCAACGATCCTCGCCGCATTGCCGCCGGCAACGCGCATCGATCACTTGGACGAACTGACGGAGTTTTTCGCATGAAACAGTTTTGGGTGGCCATGCTTGCGCTCTTCCTCGCGCCGGTCGCGGCGCTCGCGTGGGGAACGCAAGGACACACGATGATCAATCGCCTTGCGGCGCAGGGGCTGCCTGCAACCCTGCCCGCGTTCGTGCGCACGCCTGCGGCGGTCCGGGAGATCGCATATCTTGGGCCAGATGAAGACCGCCTCAAGGGCGCGGGGCGATCGTGGGATGCGGACAACGATCCGGGCCACTATCTCGATATCGGCGACGACCTCACGGTGTTCGGCGTGGTACGGCTCTCGGCGCTGCCGCCGACGATGGAGGCATACACGCGGGCGCTCGAAGCCGCGCACAGCGATCCGTATCGCGCAGGCTACGTCCCCTACACGATCATGGACGGCTGGGAGCAGGTGCGCCAAGATTTTGCGCTCTGGCGCGTCGATAACTATCTCGCGTCGCACGCCGCGACGGCACGGGCGCGTGCAAGTTTTGCAGCGGAGCGCGCGTTACGTCAGACGCTCACGCTTGCCGATATCGGGCGGTGGGGGCACTTCGTCGCCGACGGGAGCCAGCCGCTGCACGTTACCGTACACTTCAACGGCTGGGGTAACTATCCGAACCCGAACGGCTACTCCACCGCGCACAACATCCATGCGATGTTCGAGAGCGAATTCGTTGACCGTTACGTGACGTTGGCGGACGTCCGTCGCGATCTCAGCCCCATGCATGTCATGCAGCCGCAGACGCTCATCACGCAGCGGAGCCTAGCTTCGCTCGTCGGGCGTTATCTTACCGGCACGGCGCGTGCGGTGCCGCACCTCTATGCGATTCAGAAGGCGGGCGGCTTTACACGCGGTACGCCGCAAGCCGTCGATTTCACCGCGGCGCAGCTCGCACGCGGCGCCTCGATGTTGCGCGATCTCATCACGCTTGCCTGGGACGACAGCCTGAATGCAAACGTCGGGTATCCAGAGGTGCGCGTACGCGACGTGCTCGCCGGCAAAGTCGTACCGCGCGGGTAATCCGCCGGCGCGCGGGCGGCGTACATGGAAAGAGATTCACTCTTTTTGCACCGGAGGAACCCCACGCAATGCGACTCCCGACCCTGATGCTCGCCGCCGCGATCGCGGCAATCGCGATCGCCCCTGCCATGGCAAACAGTGCAAAGGCTACGCCCAAACCCCACCACGCGATGATGAAGAGCTCGATGAAGCCGGATCATATGATGAAATCGGACCACACGATGAAATCGGACCACACGATGAAGTCGGACCACACGATGAAGTCGGACCACATGATGAAGTCCGATCACATGAAGGGTCACATGTCCAAGCCCAAGCCCAAAGCTACGGCAAAGCCGTAGCACGCGCGATCGTCAATCCTCGCTCGTCACTTCGACCTTCGCGCGCTCCTGAAGTTCGTGAACGATGCTCGAGTCGGCGAGGGTGGTCGTATCGCCGAGCGTACGCCCCTCGGCGATATCGCGCAACAAGCGGCGCATGATCTTACCGCTGCGCGTCTTGGGCAACTCTTGCGTGAACGTGATGTATTTCGGTCGCGTGAATTTGCCCAAGCGCTCGGCTACGTGATCGCGTAGCTCGTCGGCAAACTCGGGCGTGCCGGCGATACCGGCCTTCAGCGAAACGAAGGCGTAGATCGCTTGGCCCGTCATGTCGTCGTTCTTGCCGCAAACGGCGGCTTCGGCGACGCTTGGATGATCCACGAGCGCGCTCTCCACCTCGGTCGTCGAGATGCGATGACCACTCACGTTCATCACGTCGTCGATGCGTCCCATGAACCAGAAGTTGCCGTGGTGATCGCGGCGGCAGCCATCGCCGGCAAGATAGCGGTGCGAAAACTTCGACCAATAAGTCTGTCTATAGCGTTCGTCGTCGCCCCAGATGCCGCGCAGCATGCCCGGCCACGGTTTCGTGATGACGATAAAGCCGCCGCCGCCGAGCGGCACCGACTCGCCCTTTTCGTTTACGATGTCGGCGTAGATGCCGGGGAGCGGATGCGTTGCCGAACCCGGTAGCGTGGTTGTGACACCCGGGAGCGGCGCGATCATGATTCCGCCCGTCTCCGTCTGCCACCACGTATCGACCACCGGTGTGCGATTGCCGCCGATCCACTCGCGATACCACATCCAGGCCTCGGGGTTGATCGGCTCACCCACCGATCCGAGTACGCGCAGCGTGCTCAAGTCGTGCTTGGCCGGATACTCGGTCCCCCACTTCATGAACGTGCGAATCGCGGTCGGCGCTGTGTAGAGAATCGTCACCTTGTAACGCTCGACGATCTCCCACAAGCGATCCTTGTCGGGATAATCCGGCGTGCCTTCATAGATCACGCTCGTTGCGCCGTTGGCGAGCGGGCCGTACACGATATACGAGTGTCCGGTCACCCAGCCGATATCGGCGGCACACCAATACACGTCGCTTGCCGGTTTCAGATCGAAGACCAGATCGTGCGTCGCGGTGACCTGTGTCAAATAGCCCGCGGTCGTGTGCTTGATGCCCTTGGGTTTCGCGGTGGTGCCGCTCGTGTAGAGCAAGAACAGCAGATCCTCGGCGTTCATGGGTTCGGGCTCGCATGTGGTGGGCTGGTTTGCCACCAACTCACTCAACCAATAGTCGCGTCCCTCGTGCATGAACACATCGTCACCGATGCGCCGTGCGACGATGCAGTGCTTTACCGAGGGCGTCTGCTCCATCGCGATATCGCAGTTGCGTTTGAGCGGAACCTTGTTTCCGCGACGCCAACCCCAATCGGCGGTGATGATCGCTACGCACTGCGCATCGTTGACGCGATCGATGATCGAGTCAGGCGAGAAACCGCCGAAGATGACCGAATGAGCCGCGCCGATGCGCGCGCAGGCCAGCATCGCTACCGGCAACTCGGGGATCATCGGCATGTAGATCGCGACGCGATCTCCCTTCTTGATGCCGAGCGAACGCAAGCCGTTCGCAAGCCTGCAGACATCGTCGAGCAGTTGCGCGTAGGTGATGGTCCAACGATCGCCGGGCTCGCCCTCATAGTAATAGGCGATCTTCTCGCCCTTCCCGGCCCGCACGTGGCGATCGAGACAATTCACCGATGCGTTGAGCTCGCCGTCATGAAACCATTTCGCAAACGGCTCGTTCCATTCGAGCGTTTGTGTGAACGGCTTCATCCATTCGAGTTTGCGCGCCCAGGCGGCCCAGTAGGCCAGATAATCAGCGTCGGCCTGCGCGTAGAGATCGGGCTGTGCGTTGGCCTGCGCGGCGAAGGCGGGCGACGGTGGGAACGTACGATGCTCGTCAAAGAGGGCTTCGATCGCGTGCGAATCCATGCGAGGCGTTTTTCGGGGGTGGGCCGCGATGCCTGCCGAAAAGATCGCAAGGATGTTTGCCGCGCTCATGCTGGCCGCGCTCACCGCAACCACCCAAGCGACGGGGTTGCAGAACGTGCATTTCCACCAGCCGCCGCCAAACTTCGGCGTTCCGGCACGTTACGGGACCAAGCTGCTGAGCGACTGGCGCGGCAAACCGGTGGTGTTGAACTTCTGGGCATCCTGGTGTCGCCCGTGCACGAACGAACTGCACGACTTCGTGCGGGCCGAACGCACCTACGGCACGCGCATCCACCTGCTGACCATCTCGTCCGAACCGCACGACGTAGCCGCGAGCTACTTGCGTCTCTGGAACATCGAGCTGCCCCTGCTCGAGGACTTCGACGGCTCGATCTCGCATGCGTACTCGGTGCCGCCTATCCCGGTCACGGTCGTCCTCGATCGCAATGGGGACGTCACCTACGTCTCGGTCGGCGGCCTGAATTGGCGGCAGCTCAACCGGGCGATTCAGGCCGACCTCACGCCAAATGTGCTTGGCACTCCGACTCCAAGAGTGCTAAGATAACGGGCTATGAAGGGCGGGGACGGACTCGACAAGCGGAAGGCCTATATTCTGGCTACCGTCGTGTACGAATACATCGCGACCGCGGAACCGGTCGGCTCGAATACCCTGACGCAGAAGTATAACCTCGGCGTCAGTTCGGCGACCGTCCGTAACGAGCTGGCCGAACTCGAGGCGGGCGGCTACCTCGTGCAACCGCACACGTCGGCCGGCCGCGTGCCCTCGGACTCGGGCTACCGCACCTACGTGGACGACCTGATGAGCCCCGAACCCCTCGCAGCCGAGGATCGGCGTCGTATCCGGGACGAGTTGCGCGAGGCGAGCCGCGAGCTCGATGAGATCATCGAACAAGCCACGCGAATGCTCGGCCGCCTCTCGAATAACCTGGCCTTTGTCACCAAGCCGCAACTCGACGCTCAGCTCTTCAAGCACGTCCAGTTGATCTGGCTCTCGCCGCGCACCGGCGTTGCGATCGTGGTCACCTCGCTCGGCGTCGGGGCACAATCGCTCTTCGAAGTGGCTCGCGACATGGATGCCGATGCGCTCACGCGCCTTTCGAACGCGCTCAACGCACGCTTGAGCAATCGCCCGTTGCGCGAGCTCGCCGACGCCGACGTAGCACCGCTCGTCGAAGAGATTGGCTTGAGCGACGACGTACGCCGTGCGGTGATGACGGCGTTGCGCAGTGCGCGCCAAAACGAGTCGAGCGCCGTGGCGTCATCGGGTGCGCAGCATTTGCTCGACCAACCTGAATTTCACGATTTGCGCAAGATGCGTTCGATCTTGCGCATCGTCGAAGAGCAGAAGACGCTCTACGACTTGGTCGCCGACGAAATGGCGACCGACGCGCCGAGCGTCAAGATCGGGGGCGAACTCGGTAACGATGAGCTTGCCGATCTCTCGATCGTCACGGTGCCGTATCGCTTCGGCGACTCGGCGCTCGGCATGCTCTCGATTCTCGGCCCGCGGCGCATGCCGTACGCGCGTTTGCTCGCGCTTGCGTCAGGAACCGCCGAAACACTCTCCGAACGACTCTCCGACGTCGAGATTAAATAGCTCCACCCATCCGCACGAAGCAGAAACCAGGGAATGCCCACCAAGGATTATTACGAGGTCCTCGGCGTCGCACGTGACGCCTCGCCCGACGATATCAAGCGTGCCTATCGCACCCTTGCGCGCAAGCACCATCCCGACGTCGCCGAAGACAAGTCGCAGGCCGAGCATCTTTTTAAAGATATCAACGAAGCCTACGAAGTGCTCTCCGACCCGAACAAGCGCGCGCAGTACGACCGCTTCGGCAGCGTTGGCGGGCCCGGCGGTCAGGACATGGGCTTCGGCGGCTTCGGCCCGTCGGGCTTCGGCGATATTTTCGACATGTTCTTCGGTGACATGCGCACCGGCGCGCCGCGGCGCAACGGCCCGCAGCGCGGATCCGATCTGCGCTACGATCTCGAGATCTCGCTCGAAGAAGCGTTCGCCGGAACGACCAAGGAGATTCAATTCTCTCATCTTGCGCAGTGCGAGGCATGTAAGGGCTCGGGTGCTCAACCCGGCACGTTGATCGTGCAGTGCGATCGTTGCGGCGGTTCCGGCGCGATGCGCACCGTACGCCAAACGCCGCTTGGGCAATTCGTCACGCAATCGGTCTGTACGCAGTGCGCGGGCGAGGGGACGGTGATTCCGCAGCCTTGCGCAACGTGTGGCGGGCGTGGCCGGCACGAAGTCGAGCGTAAGCTCAACGTGAAGGTTCCGGCGGGTGTGGACGACGGGTCGCGGATTCGCATCGCGGGCAATGGCGAGGCGGGCATCCATAGCGGACCGGCGGGTGACCTGTACGTCTATCTAAGCATCGCGCAGCACGCGCTCTTCCGGCGCGACGGGTTGGATACGTACGTCGATGTGCCGATCAGCTTTACGCAGGCGGCGCTCGGGGCATCGCTCGAGGTGCCCTCGCTCGAAGGCATGCTGCCGCTGACGATTCCCGCCGGTACGCAGAGCGGAACGACGCTGCGCCTGCGCGGTCACGGTATGCCGAGCGTACGCGGTTCGCAGCGCGGCGATCACCACGTTACCGCGCACGTGGTCGTGCCGACGAAGTTGAGCAAACGGCAACGCGAGGTGCTCGAAGAGTACGCGCGCGCGGGTGGCGACACCATCGAGGAGAAGAGCTTCTTCGACCGCGTGAAGGACGCGTTCCGGCCCGAATAGTGGGGGCTCGCCGCTTCTTCGTCGCAGACACGCACGCGAGCGGCGATCTCGTTGCAATCGAGGGCAGCGACGCGCACAAGATCGTACACGTGCTTCGCTTGCGCGCGGGCGACGCGATCGAGCTGGTCGATTCGGCAGCGCACGTGTTCGACGCGATCCTGCGCGTGGAGGGCGAGCGCGTGCAAGCGCTGCTCGGCGCCACGCAGACGCCGCACCGGCAAACGCTCGTCGTCGATGTTGCCCAAGGCGTGCCCAAGGGGCAAAAGATGGACTTCGTCGTGGAGAAGCTGACGGAGCTCGGGGTGGCGACGCTGCTGCCGCTCGTGAGCGAACGGACCGTGGTGCGCGACGTCGGCGACGCCAAGCTCGAACGATGGCGCAGGCTCGCGCGCAGCGCCGCACAACAGAGCGGCCGCGTGGATATTCCGCAGGTGACGCAGGCGCTCGGATTCGCCGACGTCCTGGCGCGCTTCCGCGACTACGATACGGTCTTGATGCCGTGGGAGGTGGCCGAGCCGCAGGCGCTTCGCGAGCGTCTGCCGGCCCTGCTTGCGGGCGCGCAGCGCGTGCTCGTGCTGATCGGCCCCGAGGGCGGTTTCTCTCACGATGAGGCTGCCCGGGCCCGCGATGCCGGAGCCCACCTCATCTCGCTCGGGCGGCGCATCCTGCGCACCGAGACCGCGGCGCTTGCAACCCTCGCCGTGCTGGAATTCCTCACCGCCTCGTAAACGATCGCGGCAAACGCGCCGGAATTTCCCGGCCGGTCGTCGTAAAAGCCCCGTTTGAATGGCTAGTCTTCCGTTTTCATTTGTTATCCCCACGTACAACGAGGCAGGCGGCATCGAACGCTTGTTGCGTGCGCTCGACGCGTTGTTCAAGGCCAACGGCCTTGACGGCGAGATCATCGTCGTCGATGACAACTCGCCCGACGGCACCGGCGCAATCGTCGATCGGCTCTCGGCTGAGTTGCCCGTACGCTGCGTGCATCGCCCCGGCAAACTCGGGCTTTCGAGCGGCGTGATCGATGGATGGAAGGCTGCACGGCCAGAATCGCGGGCGCTCGGCGCGATGGATGCCGACTTTAGCCACGACATTGCGATCATTCCGCAGATGGTCGCGGCACTCGAGTCGGGTTCCTACGGTCTTGCGATCGGCAGCCGGTACGTCAAGGGCGGCGGTATCACAAACTGGCCTGCGAAGCGTATCATCACCTCGCGCGTGGCCTGCTGGCTTGCGCGTCCGTTGACCAACGTCAAAGACATCACGAGCGGATTCTTTTTGGTCAAGCGCGAGGCGCTCGAGGGCGTCCAGCTCGACCCGATCGGATTTAAAATCGGACTTGAGGTGGTTGCGAAGGCGCGATACGGTCGCGCGATCGAGATTCCGTACGTCTTTACCGACCGCATCGTCGGCGAATCGAAGCTGAACCAAAAAGAAATCTTCAATTATCTCAAACAGTTACGCGGGCTCTACGCCGCGCGTCTGCGCGGGAAGCGTTAGCCGATGCCGATGCCAGAATGGCTGCGCATCCGGCGCGGAAAACATGCCGACCAGCGTGACGCGGCGTTGTGGAGCAAATGTCCGATGTGCGGCGAGGTGCTCTACCGGCGCGATCTCGCGGCCAACCTCTTCGTCTGTACGAAGTGCGCGCACCATTTTCGCATGAGCGCGTACGATCGTATCAGCATGCTGATCGATGGTGATTTTGCCGAGATCGGAGCCGAGGTCACAACGGGCGATCCACTCGCGTGGGTCGATAAGAAGACGTATCCGGTGAAGATTGCCGCCGATCGGGAGAAATCGGGTATCAACGAAGGCGTCGTCTGCGGGATCGGCGCGATCGACGGATGCGAGGTCGCGCTCGGCGTGATGGACTTCCACTTTCGCGGCGGCACGATGGGAACGGTTGTGGGCGAGCGTCTGACGATGCTGCTCGAAGAAGCACGCAAACGCGCGCTTCCGTGCATCATCTTCACCGCGTCGGGTGGCGCGCGCATGGAAGAGGGCATGTTTGCGTTGATGCAGATGGCGAAAACCACCGCTGCGGTCGCGCGCTTCATGGGCGACGGAAACTTCTTTGTCACGGTGCTTACCGATCCGACCACGGGTGGCGTTTCGGCATCATTTGCTTTCGAGTCCGACGTGATCGTGGCCGAGCCCAAAGCGATGATCGGCTTTGCGGGTCGCCGCGTGATCGAGCAGACGATCCGCCAGAAACTCCCCGATCAATTCCAGCGCGCGGAGTTTCTGCTCGAGAAGGGGCATATCGACATGGTCGTCGAGCGGCACGAGTTAAAGAGCACGCTCACGCGGCTGCTGCGCTATGCGGCGAGCGGGAAGAAGGTGCGCGCATGAATCCGATCGTGGAGCGCGAGAAGGGGCTGCTCGAAGTCGAGCGCCGGATCAACGACCTGCGCACGGCCAATGCGAATCAGCCCGTCGATATGTCGGCCGAGATCGCGGCCCTCGAACAGAAATACGAAGAGCTCCAGCGCGAACTCTTTGCATCGCTCACGCCATGGGAGAAGGTCCACATGGCGCGCCATCCGGAGCGTCCGACCGCCCTCGACTATATCTCGCAGTTCGAGGCCTTCGACGAGTTGCACGGTGACCGTCACTTTCGTGACGACGCCGCGATCGTGGGCGGCTTTGCCATGCTCGGTGGCCACGCGGTCATGGCGATCGGGCAGCAGCGCGGCCGCGATACCAAAGAGAACATCAAACGCAACTTCGGCATGGTAACGCCCGAGGGGTATCGCAAGGTCAAACGCCTCGCGCACACCGCATCGCGTCTTGGCCTGCCGATCGTAACCTTCATCGACACGAAGGGCGCCGATCCGGGGATAAGCTCCGAAGAGCATGCGCAGTCCGAGGCGATCGCAATGTGCCTGTACGAGTTCGTCGAGGCACGCGTGCCGATCGTCGCGACCGTGATCGGCGAGGGTGGCTCGGGCGGAGCGCTGGCGCTCGGCATCGCGGATCACGTGCTCATGCTCGAACATTCGGTGTACTCGGTGGCCTCCGCGGAGGGCTGCGCGGCGATCCTGTGGAGCGATGCGACAAAAGCGGAAGAAGCTGCGACGCGGTTGAAGTTGACCGCAGCGGATTTGCAGCGCTTCGGCATCATCGACGAGATCGTGCCCGAACCGCTGGGGGGCGCGCATCGCGAGCCCTTGGCCGTCGTCGCACGGGTGCTCGAGGCGGTCCGTCGCGCGGTGCAACGGCTCTCGGCGGGCACGCCGGAGGCGTTGCTGGAGGAGCGCTATCGGAAGTATCGGCGGATAGGCGCATGGGGAACCGGGCGCCGGGAGAACAACGGAACGACTCCGTGAAGCGAGGCACACGCGCACCGCTTTACGTTCGTATTGCCGGCCGGCTCGCCGCGACCGGAGTCGCGCTCATGATCTTCATCCTCGTCGGCATCCAATTTGCGCGTGTGATCGAGCAGAACGTTGCGCTTGCGCATGAACTCTCGACGACCAATGGCGACATCGCGCACCTCGAAGCCCGTCGCATTTGGCAGCAGCGTCAGCTACGCCGGCTCGAGAGTCCCGAGGGCGCCATTCCCGAGATCCACGAGCGGCTGCGTCTGGTGCGCAAGAACGAAGCGCTGGTCTTCGTGAACCCGGCCCCGTCGGCCGACCCCTCATCGGCTCCGTGAGCGATTCCGTTCGCGGCGTCGTCATCAATCTCAATGCCTACGGTGCAACCGTGCGTCTGGATACGGGCGAACTCGCAAGCGCTCCGGCCGGCGACGTAGAGGCGCACCGGGGACAGTACGAGCGCTCCTTCGCGCAGCGCAAGAGCATGGGATTCGTGCAGCATCCCGGCCGCCGCCCGATGGTCACGCTGGCTCCGCAGATTGCCGAGCCCGAGCTCGACGAACGGTTGGCCGAGTTTTTCAAGAGCACGAGCGACTGGGAGAACGATGCGAGCGGCGTCCCCGCGCACGAGCGGCACTTCTTGCAAAAGAAGAAACGCGCCGAACGCTGAGCAAGCACCACGCCGTCATCTCGATCGGAACCAACTCCACCCGCGTGCTGCTCGCCGACATGGCGCCCGAGACGCCGCACGTGGATCTTGCGCGTTCGATCGGCACGCGCATCGGTGAGGGTTTGCGCGAGAGCGGGCATCTCGGGATCGAACCGATGGCGCGAACGCTCGATGCGGTGCGGTCGCACCTGCGCGCCGTCCGCGGCCACTATGTGAAGCTCTTCGCGATCGCGACGAGTGCGGTGCGTCGCGCCGATAACGGCGATCACTTCACGCGCGAGGTACAGCGCGCGCTCGGCGTGCCCGTGCACGTGCTCTCCGGCGATGAAGAGGCGAGCGCGTCGTATCGCGGTGCGATCAGTGCGCTCGGGAACTTGCACGGCGCCCAGGTGGGGGTGGTGGATACCGGCGGCGGTAGCACCGAGTATGCCATCGGCGCGACGGCGACGCCCGCACGCACGGTTTCGTGCGAGATCGGCGCGGTGCGTCTCACCGAGGCGATTCCTGCGCTCGCCGGACGCGACGGCATCGTCGATCTCGATACGATCGAACGCGCCCGGACCCTGGCGCGCGAAGCGCTCGCGCCGCTGCGCGATTTCCCCGCGGTCGAACGCTTGGCATTCGTGGGCGGTTCGGCAACGACGGCGGCCGCGATGGTGCGCGGGAAGAAGACGAAGATCGACCGCTTCGAACTCACGCGCAGCGATTTGCAGCGCGCGCTCGTGCGGCTCTGCGCGCTCTCGTTCAAGGAGCGCAAGGAGGTGCCCGGGATGAAGCCGCAGCGTGCCGACATCTTGCCCGCGGGCATCATCGTGCTGGAAACGGTGCTCGATATCGTGGGGATCGACCGGGCCACGGCGACGACGGCCGACTTATTGCTTGGCTATCTGCTTGCGGAGCGCGACCGCCACCCGTCCGGCAGGACGTACCCAGCCGCGTCCCGGAGCTCCACCCCATGAACGACCAGAGTATCCTCGGGCACATCGAAGCGCTGGTTGCCGAGGAGCATCGCCTGCTCGAACACGGCGAGGCGGGGCACCTGACGCTTGACGACAAGGCTCGCCTGGAGACGGTGCAAGTCCAACTGGACCGCTACTACGACCTCTTACGTCAACGCCGTGCGCGTCGTGATGCCGGACAAAATCCAAACATCGCGAAGATGCGCTCGGCCGATACGGTCGAACACTACCAAGAGTAAACGACCGCCGTGGGACGGTGGTGGAATTGGCAGACACAGCAGACTTGAGGAAATCTCCTTGAGCCGTACGATGGGAAACCGCGTGCGGGATGCGTTCAAAGTCGGCGAACTCTACTCGTAGCTCGAAAGGCCTACGAACGACAACGCCGAGCCAAACCCAAATTGCAATGGTTGCGAGCAGCCGGTGGGGGACCCGCGAAGCGGGGGCGCGCAGGACCGAAGTTCCGTAGCGCGTTCCAAGGATGTGGGGCCCCCAAGTTGCGAGCAGCAACTTGGGGAGGTGTAGAGACTGGATGGACGCAGTCTAAGCGCGTTTACGAACGCGTATGACTAAGGCACAGTCCGGACCAACAAATCGCGGCGGTGCGCGCACCGGTGCGAGTGGCGAAAGCCATAGTGGTGCGAAAATTTGCCGCTCGTGAGAGCATGCGGGTTCGATCCCCGCCCGTCCCATAATAGCGTCATGCCGGGTGTGTCGATGCACGCACAAAGGCGGCGATCGCGCGTGCGGCATCGGTGCCGAGGTCGTTGAGGGCGCCGACCACGCTCTCGATGTTCTCGGGTGGATGGTTCTGGTGCAGTTTGAAGGTTCCCAACAGGGTCTCGACGCGCATCTCCACGCCCACGATCGCCTGTAACTCGATATCGATATACGCGCGCGGCGCGTCATCGACGGCCCAGGTTCCGCCTACCTGCGCTTCGTGTTCGGTGGTGAGCGTGCGCACGATCGCTTCGATGCGTGCCGGTTCGTGGATGAACTCAACCGGCCCGCGTGCCTCGATCGCGACGTAATCGAAGGTCGGCACCGTGCGCGGATCGGCGCGTTTCGAGGCATACCAGGTCGGCGACATGTAGTGGTCGGCGACGCGGTAGATCGCAACCGCTTCGTTCGGCGGCGTGCGCCACTGCGGATTCGCGCGCGCGATGTGGCCGCGAAGCCACAGCGTCGTGCCTACCACTTCGACGTGCAACGGCAGGTGGGTGAGTTGCAGGCCACCCTCGCCGCTCGTGACTAGCGTCGCGAGCGTATGCGCGCG
Organism: Vulcanimicrobiota bacterium; assembly: GCA_027452165.1. Lineage (GTDB taxonomy): Bacteria > Vulcanimicrobiota > Vulcanimicrobiia > Vulcanimicrobiales > Vulcanimicrobiaceae > REEB354. The sequence goes on from DAIDGX010000026.1 coordinate 170,611, forward strand.
CATGAGCGGCACGAGCGCGTCGCGGTCGTCCACGCGGAATCGAGGCGGCCGATAGGTCATCGTACGACCCGGCTTCTCGCTCGAACGTGCAACTCCGCTGCGCGACGCGAGGTCCTTAGCCACCGATGAGCAAGCTCTTTTCACCACTTTCACTGCGTAACGTCACGTTCGAGAACCGTATCGTGGTCTCGCCCATGTGCCAGTACTCCTCGATCGACGGTAACGCCAATGATTGGCACGTCGTGAACTTGGGGCACTTCGCGCTGAGCGGACCGGGCCTCGTCTTCTTCGAGGCCACACACGTGAGCCCCGAAGGGCGCATAACCGATCGCGACCTCGGGCTCTACAGCGACGAGAACGAGGCGGCGATGTCGCGCGTCGTGGCCTTCGTCCGGGAATGGACCCGCTCGAAGATCGGCGCGCAACTCGCGCATGCGGGGCGCAAGGCATCGACAACCCCGCCGTGGGAAGGCGGCGGCGCCGCGAGCGGCGCGCACGCGTATGAAACGGTCGCACCATCGGCGCTCGCCTACGATGGCTACGCGACGCCGCGCGCGCTCGATGCCGCGGGCTTGGAAAAAGTGCGGCGTGACTTCGTATCCGCGGCGCAACGCGCGGCGCGACTCGATCTCGACGTCATCGAGCTCCACTTTGCGCACGGGTATCTCGCGCACCAATTCCTCTCGCCGCTCTCGAACGTGCGCACCGACGCGTACGGTGGTTCGCTCGAGAACCGTATGCGCTTTCCGCTCGAACTTTTCGACGCGGTGCGCGCCGTCTGGCCCAAGAGCAAACCGCTCGGCGTACGTATCTCCGCAACCGATTGGGTGGATGGTGGTTGGGACATCGAGCAGTCGATTGCATTTGCGCACGAACTGCATCGACGCGGATGCGATTTCATCGACGTATCGTCGGCTGGCCTCTCGCCGGATCAGAAGATCGTTCTCGGCCCCGGTTATCAGGTGCCGTTCGCGAGGGCGATACGTGCGGCAACCGGCATCGCGACGATGGCGGTCGGCGCGATCACCGATCCGCAGCAGGCCGACGCGATTGTCGCGAACGGCGATGCGGATTTCGTGGCGCTTGCCCGCGGCTTCATTCGCGATCCCCGTTGGGTCTGGAATGCAGCCGATGCGCTCGATGCCACATCGTTCGTGCCCAATCAGTACGCGCGCGGACGCGCGACCCGCATGCACCAACGTGCTTGACACGCGGGTGTACGATACCTAAGGATTCCTCGTTAGGTGAGGCGTCTGCGCGAACATAAGCCGCTACCCGGAAAGGTCGAGAGACCCCAATGGGTGACCAGGAACCGTCGAATCAAGGCGTTTCCTAACGCGGCTGTGAGGCGAACCGAAAGGTCGCCCGCTACGGCGTGCAGTGCTAAAACTCGACGTTGAGGGGTTGCACGACGTCGTGAGACGTATTGTGATTTCGAAACCGTCGCAAGCGAGGAGCAGCGACGGTTTTTTTGTTGTTGCGCGTCGTGCGCTCTTGAGGGGAGGTGAGTGTCCGCATGGACGATGGCCCGAGTCGATCGACCGATGACGCCGGTTCGCAGGAACCGTATTTTTCGCGTGCCTCTTCAGGCGGCACGCCATCACCGACATTCCCATGGAGAACGTGTCATGCGTATGCTTGTAACTTTGCTCTTCCACGTGATTGAGAAGCCACGCCGTGACGAACGGTTGCGCGCGAATCAGTATCGCACCCCACGATGCAACGGCTATCTCGCGGCGATGCTGCCGCGCGTGGAGTAGCACGAACGTGGTTCGGGGAATGGTGGCGGCATGATGCATGTGCTGCTGGCCGCAGTGCTCGCCGGCATCGCGCCGTCGCCATCGCCGGCGCCGCGCACGGTCGCCACGCAACCAAGCGATCCCTGTGGCGGACCGACGCGCATGCTTGCAACGCTGAATCGTCCGACGATCGGCTACAGTGCGTGCGCGGTGAAAGCAGGCTCGGTCGTCTTCGAAGAAGGCTATCAATCGCAGGTCAACGGTACGCGCGGCAGCGGCTCGTCGTACCTCGATCAATATCCGCAGAGTTTCGTGCGCTTCGGTGTTGCCAAGCGCTTCGAACTCGATCTCATCGGGCCGTCGTACAATCGCGTGGCCGCACCGGATGGCACGGGCGGCCTTGCGCGAGCGCACGGCTATTCCGACGGCGGACTCGGTTTCAAATACGAGTTCGTGCCCGCCGGTAAAACGACGTTCGCCATCGACGGGCTCTACACGTCGCCGAACGGCACGCCCGGTTTCACCGCGGGCGGCGCGACCGCGACGGTCAACCTCGATGTCGCCTATGCGATAAGCGGTGCCCTCAACGTCGGAACCACGCTCTCGGCCCAAGCGGCAAGCGGGTACGACGCGGCCGGGCAGGCCGCGCGCTACGGCTTGCTGCAGCCGTCGTTCGTGGTGACCGACCTCTTGCCGGGGGCGACCCAGCTCTACGGCGAGTACGTCTATAGCTCCAAGCTCGCTCCGGACCAGGGCGGACGCGCCTTTCTCGACGGTGGGGTGCAGAAGTTGCTCGGGAAGCGCTTCGAGCTCGATGTCGAGGTCGGCCAATCGCTGATCAGCGACCCGTCCAAGCGTTTCCACTACATCGGCGTGGGCATCGGCTGGGAGCTGCGATAAGAACGGTGGACCTGGCTGGGTAAACCTGATAAAAATATCAGGTATTGCCCGGGCAGGGGTCGGTCTCCCCGAACCCCAATAGCGCCGGGTTCCGCCCCACGTTAGAGGAGGTCAAGACTCCACGTGAAGATCGTGGTCACGGTCAAGCTTGTGCCGGATCCGAACGCCGAGAAGCGTATCGATCCCGCCACCAAGCGTCTGGTTCGCACCGGCGTCGAGACGGTGCTCAATCCTTACGACGAGTATGCCCTCGAGGCCGCGCTGCAGCTCAAAGAGCGCATCGGCGGCGACACGACGGTAACCGTCTTTTCGATGGCGCCCGAGTCGCTCAAAGAGACGCTGCGTAAGGCGCTTGCCATGGGTGCCGACGATGCGGTGCTCTTAAGCGATGCCGGACTCGAAGGCAGCGACGTGTGGGGAACATCCTATGCGATGGCGCACGCCCTCAAAAAAGTCGGCTTCGATCTGCTCTTGGTCGGCGGACTCTCGGACGATGGCTCCACCGGCGCGACGCCCGGGGCGATCGCGGAGTATCTGCAGATGCCGCTCGTGACGAACGCCCGCAAGGCTGAGATCAAGGACGGCGCACTACACATCGAGCGCGAGACCGATACGGGCTATCAACTCGTCAAAGCCCCCCTGCCCTCGGTGATGACGACGGCGCTCACCTTCGGTGAACCGCGCTACGCGTCGCTCAAAGGCATCATGGGCGCGAAGAAAAAGACGATCGCGGCGATGTCGCTCGGCGATCTTGGACTCGAACTTCCCGTCGGCAGCGCCGGCGCGAAGACCGAGTTGCTTGCGTTCGCGCCGCCTGCTGCGCGCGGTAAGGGTATCGTGGTCGAGGCTGCCGACGGCGCGACCGGTGCGAAGGCCATCTTCGACTTCCTGAAAGAGAAGAAGCTCGTCTAATGCAAAACGTCATCGTTTACGTTCAACACAAGAACGGCGCAACGCCGAAGGTTACCTTCGAGATGGCGACGCTTGCGCGCAAACTCGCCGACCAACTCGGCGGAAAAGCCCATGCGCTCGTCGTCGGTGCGGGTTCGTCACAGCTCGCCGATACGCTAAAGACCTACCCACTCGACGTCGTGCACGTGAACGACGATGCGCACGTGGACGGCTTCTTGCTCGATCCCGTCATCGATTATCTCGATGCCGCGGCGCGTGCGATCGGTTCGTCGCTGGTGCTTGTCGCCAACACGCTCGGCGGCAAAGACGTCGCGGGACGACTCGTTGCGCGCCTCGGTGCGGGTGTTGTGGCCGATGCGACCGATTTCAAGATCGAAGGCGGTAAGGTCGAGGCCGTGATGCCCAAGATGGGCGGCGCGGCGATCACGACCGCGGCGTTCAAGGCCGGTGATTACGGCGTTGCAACGATCCGTCCCAACGCGTTTGCCGCGCAAGCGGGTGGCGCGGGCGCAACCGTTCAGCCGATCGAAAAGCCGGCGGGAAAGAGCTACGCGGTCGTCGTCGAGAAGGACGTCGAAGAAGGCACGGGCGAGCTTGCGCTCGAGGAAGCGCCCGTGGTCGTGGCCGGCGGACGGGGTCTCGGCGGACCGGATCCGTTCGAGAACATGCTCAAGCCGCTTGCTGCGGAACTCGGCGGAGCGGTCGGTGCCTCGCGCGCCGCAGCCGATGCCGGGTGGGTTCCGTACAGCCTGCAGATCGGACAGACCGGCAAGACCGTGAGTCCGAGCCTCTACATCGCCGTCGGTATCTCCGGCGCGATACAACATAAGGTCGGGATGCGTTCATCCGGTACGATCGTGTCGATCAACAAGGATGCTGCCGCGCCGATCGCCGAGTTTTCGGATCTGACGGTCGTGGGCGACGCGTTCGCTATCGTGCCGGAACTCACGAAACTCGTGGCCGCATCCAAGGCATAACCAACCAGTTAGGATCGAGAGTACGTTGAAACGTTTTGCCCTTCTATTCACGATGGTAGCCGCGTTTATCGCGGCTGCCGCCGTAACGACGCCGAGCGCGCAGGCGGGCCTTTTCGGCCACAAGAGCAGCGCGACGCCGACGCCTTCGCCCTCGCCCTCGGCACTCCCGACGGCATCGCCGGAGCCGCCGAGCATCGCGATTCCGCGCCTGCAAGCCAAGCTCAAGGCGAACCCGAACGACCAGCAGGCGATGCTCGAACTCGCTGCGCAGTTCCTCGGGATCAATCGGCCAGATTACGCCCTCGAGCTCACGCAGCGTCTCTTGCAGATGGGCGACAAGAGCGCACAAGTGTACGCCTTCGACGGCTACGCGATGTCGCAACTTGGACGTCTCGACCAGGCGATCTCCGATCTGGAACAGGCGGCCACATTGGATCCGAGCAACGAGAGCATCCTCGGCCAGCTCACCGATCTCTACGTCCAAGCCAACCGCTTCACCGACGCCGAGCGCATCGCCAATCGCAGCATGGTGCTCAATAAAGGCGATGAAGGAAGCCTGTTGATGCTTGGGACCGTGCTTGCATCGGAGCAAAAATTCGACGATGCGCGTGCCGACTTCGAGAAAGCAGCGAAGCTCGCGCCGGCCGATTCGCAACCGATATTCCAGATCGCGCGCACGTACGCGACCCAGAACAACATTCCTAAGGCGATCGCGACGATCGACCGAGCACTGACGATTAACCCGCAGGACGTCCAGGCGCTGCAATTCAAGGCTGACGAGTATGCGGCACAACACGACGATACGCGTGCGGCGGCGGCCTACGACGACGCGATCGTCGCCGCCCCCGACGACGTCACCAAGGCGGCGCTGATCGTTCGAAAAGCCAGCTACTTCGCCCAAGAGAAGAAGTATCCGCAGGCGGAAGCGGTGTTTCAAGACGGCATCGCTCGCTATCCGCAAGAGGGCACGATCCATATCGCTTTCGGCGATTTCTGGGCGGGTCAGCACAACTTCACGAACGCGCAGAAAGAATGGCTCGCTGCGCTCGCGATCGACAAAAACGATCCCGAGGCACTCTCGCGTCTGGGACAACTCTCGCTCCAGAACGGGAAGGTGACGGCGGCGATCGGCTACCTGAAGACCTTGACGACGGTCACTCCCGACCCGCAGGGCTTTGCGATGCTCGGCCAGGCGTATAGCCTGATTCGCCAATACGGCAACTCGAAAGACGCCTGCAGCAAGAGCTTCCAGATGGCGCGTAGCCCGGTTACCCTCGGTTGCATCGCCGGTGCCGATTTCGAGTTGAAGAACTACAAAGAAGCGTCGCAGATCTTCGACGTGCTTGACGGGAACGCTAAGGGCTTCTTGGATCAAAATCCGCAACTGCTCTATGTCGCGGCGCAGTCGTACGCGCGCACGAAGCAAGATCAAAAGGCCGTCGCTGCTTATCGCCGCCTGCTGCCGATGATTCGCAAAGGAACCCCTGAGTACAAGAAGATCGCCGAACGCATCAGCATGCTCTCGAAGATCAAGAACTAGCGGGGCGAACGCGGCTGCGTTTCGTTACCGACGCATCATACGGCGACCACCTTCGCGGGATCGGGCATCCGGAATCGCCCGACCGCGTGGAGGTGGTCGCTGCGCGTTTGCGGGCGAGCGGCGTGCTCGGCGAGGCGCTTGCGGCACGTGATGCGTCCGACGAAGAGATCGAGCGCGTCCATACTGCGCGCTATCTTGAACTGGTCAAGCGCGAGGTCGGCGCGCTCGACGGGCCGCGGTATCTCTCCACGGGTGATGTGATCGTGGATCCGTCGTCGCTTGCGGTTGCGCGACGTGCCGCCGGCGGTGCCATCGCCGCGCTCGATGCCGCGGTTGCGTACGGCGAGCCGGTCTTCGCGCTCGTGCGTCCACCCGGACACCATGCCGAAGCCCGGCGCGGCATGGGTTTTTGCGTGTTCAACAATGCCGCAATTGCGGCGCGTGCGTATCGCGTGCGCTACGGCGGACGCGTCACAATCATCGACTTCGATTATCACCACGGGAACGGCACGCAAGATGTGGCTGGCGAGGGCCTCTCGTACGTCTCCACGCATGCCTCGCCCGCCTATCCGGGAACCGGCACCGAGCTCGAGCGTCGCGGTGAGGACGCAATCGTCAACGTGCCACTACCGGCGAGCGGAATTGCGACCGAAGCGTTCGTCGCCGTGTGGGAGCGGCTGTTGCGCGAGGCGATCGCTCCGCTGCGTCCCGACGCGCTCGTCGTCAGCGCGGGCTTCGATTACGTGGCCGGCGATCCGGTCGGTGATTTGGGTGTCGGTGTGGAGGCTGCGTACGACCTTGCACGCGGGATTGGCGCGCTCGCGCGCGAGTGCTGCGGCGGCCGCGTTGCCTATGTGCTCGAGGGCGGGTATGCGATCGACGCGCTCGTTCGCTCGATTGAAGAGGTCGCTCGCGCAAGCGATGCAGCGCAGGGTGACGCGAGCGGCGCCGGTCACGCTGCGATTCCCTCGGCGGTACGCGTACAGCTCGAACGCGCGAAGGCGTTGATGTAGCGCGCTTACGGCGCGACCGATGCCGCGATCTTGCTCAGTTCGGAGAGTTCGAGGTCTCCGACGAGCGTAAAGAGCAGTCCGTCATCGGACCAGGTGAGCAGCGTCGTGGGGCCGTCGGTGACGTAGCGCGCGCGATGGTTTGCGAGTTTCGTCACTTTGACCGCGTAGCGCGAGAGATTAACCGTCGCGTGCTTTGCGTTTTGAAAGAGCGACACGGTGCGAATGCCGTCGGAGTAGAGCAGGTGCAGCGTGCGCACACCGTTGACGATCGATACGTCGCCTTCGACGGGTGCGAATCCCTCGGGAAGATATTTTGGGCCACGCGCTTTGAATCCGGCGCGGCTGACGACCTGCTGCAGATCGACCGAGGGAAGCGAGCGCGCTGGGCCGGTGAAACGCACCAGATGCGCCGGCACCTCGAAGAGTGCTTTCGGGATGTTTGCCGTGTAGCGCACGTGTTCGAAACGCATCTGCGAGACGATCGAACCGCTTGCGTCGTAGATCTCTTTTCCGACGACGAGATCGGTCTTGGCATCGATGCGCACGCGCATGGTGGGCTCGCCGGTATACTTATTGGTCAGCAGCACGACGTGGACCGGCCGCCCCTCGAACGACTCGTCGGGCGCGTATGCTGCGGTGTAGTTTGCCATGAGCACGCTAAAGTTGTCATCTTCGGCAATTTGGTCGTCGATAGAATCGTCTTGTGCGACGAGCACCCGATCCCGCTTCACGTTGATCGAGTAGGTCGTCTCACCGCGCGAGATGACGGAATCGCCGTAAAAGCGGCGCGGCGCGAGATACCAGCGGCGCGTGAGATTCGGCGCAAGATGCTCGATGCGAAAGATCGACGCTTCGCTCTGTTCCTCGCCGAATTGGAGTACTTGCACCTCGCCGACGTACGATAAATGGCGCGGCGCGGCCATCGCGCGGCGTAGCAATTGGTCGGCGGGCGGAAGCGTTTCTGCCGGGGTGTGTGCGGTCCCGCACAAGAGCAGCGCTGCGGCGAAGGCGAGGGTGCCCGCGAGCCGCGGGTTAGCGCATCGCATAGACGCCGATCGAGCCTCCGGTGGTCGAGGCGATGGTCTTCGCGGTGGTTTGCGTGGCAGCGTGCTCGAGGGTGGACGGGAGCACCGCGCGGTCGCCGAAGGGCACCGTGCCGGTAAGGGCGGCATGGTCGTCCAGATAGTACGCGGCATCGATCGTCGGCGCCGTCGCGTGGGGGATGATCGCGAAGCCGATGACGATCGCGAGCGCAAGCGCAAGCGCCGCGGCCGCCGGGAACGCGACCGCCGGGCGGAGCAGCGCGCGCACGAGCGCGGCGAGCCCCGGGCGCGCGTTTTCTCGTTCGACCGCGTCCCAGATGCGATGGACCACGCCTTGCGGCAACTCGCGTTCGCTCGCGCGCGCATACACGCGGAGCGCGTCGTTGAGATGCGCTTGTGCTTCGTATTCCGCGGCGCACGACGGGCAGTGCTCCAGGTGAGCCAGCGCCCGTGCGTCCGCTTCGGCGTCGAGTTCGTGGTGTAGGTAATCGACGATGTCGCCGGGAGAGAGGTGTTGTGTTGTCATGATACTGCCGAAAAGTGCTCGAGGAGTTTGCGTAGCTGGAGTCGTGCGCGGTGCAGGCGCGAGCGTACCGTTCCGATCGAGCAACCGACGATCTCGGCGATCTCTTGGTAACTGTACTCTTCGACGTCTGCAAGAACGATCACGTGCCGTTGGTCGGGCGAGAGTGCCGCAAGCGCCCTGGACATCGCCTCGCCGAGCTGTGACTCGACCATGTCCTCGATGGGCTCCACCGCGAGCGGTCGCTCCCCACCGTACTCCTGATACGCATTGTCCTGTGGGAGCTCTTCCTGATAACGTCCTTTCCGCCGCCGAAGTTCATCCCGGTGCAAATTCGTGACGATCCGGTAGATCCAGGACAGGAACGAGGTGCCCGGCTGGAAGCTGCGCCAGGCCCGATAGACCCGGATGAAGGCCTCCTGCGTCAGATCGCGGGCATCGGCCTCGTTGTGGGTGAGACGCAGCGCAAAAGAGTACGTGGCTTTGCCGTACTCTTCGATCGTACGCTCCAGAAAGGCCGTTTGTTCGGGGCTCGGCGGCTCGAACGGCTTACGCGGTGCTGCCATTGATTACCGCTGTCACTACCCGCCTGGGGTGCTATCCGCCTTCTGCCTTGGCGCCCCAGAGCACGCGAGCCACGATCCACAGAGAGATCGTGACCACGATCAGGATGATAAAGAAGAGCGTGAGCTCGAGCAGGACGATGCCCGCAAACTGACTGCCGCCGCACAGCGCGACCACGCTTGCGATGAGCGAAAGCTTGAAACGCTCGAGCGGATTGCTCGCCATGCCGGCAACCGAGCGAGCCTCGGCGACCACCCCGCTTGGATCCCAGCCTGCGGTATCGACGACGTAGGCCACACGGCCAGTCGGCGTTACGACGAAGAGCCGGTCGCCATGGATGAAGTCGTCGGAGCTCACCTGCAGCGAGTTGATCCCGAACTCATCGAGCACGCGTGACACCGCCGTGCCCGTTCCGGTAAGCAGCGTCCACACGCGCGGGTCTTGCTCGTACTTTGCGCCGTAGGCGCGCAGCACCGCGGGCGAATCGTAGGGTGGATCGAGCGTGATCTCAAGGATTGCGAAGCGGTGCGGGTCGAGCTCGCGCTGCACTTCGGTGAACTTCGCCGAGATCGCAGGGCAGACGTCCTTGTCCTTGCATCGCGTGAACGCAAAGCTGATGAGCAACGTTTTGCCGCGATAGGTGCGCGCGAGATCGACGAGCTTTCCGGCCTGGGTAACCAGTTGGGCGTGGGGCAAGGGCTTGCCGATATCGACGATGTTCACGCGACCCGGCTGCGGCAGCCCCGGGGCAAAGGGCGCGGCCGGGATCGCATCGCGTAGCGTCCACGGCGTGGTGGAGCGATCGAGCAGTCCGTCGAGCCCCGTTCCCGGCGTGAGTTTGGCGCTGCTCTCGACGCGCATGCGGTAGGTGCCGGCCGGTAGCTCGAGTGTGATCGGATCGGCGCGCACGATGGCGACGCCGTGTGCGCCCGGCGCAATGACGGTGCCGTGCAGCGGCGCAAGCAGCGCGGCAAGAACGAGCGCGATCATGGCGTCACCGTACGAATCGTCGTCGCGAGCGCAGCGACGTGGATGGTGTCGTCCTCGACGAGCGCGCGTTCGTTTGTTGCGCCGTCGATGACGTACGTGACTGCCGTGTGCATGAGATCGTATCCATTCCCCGGTTTTTCGGGCGACGTCCGTTTTGCGTAGATGCCGTAGGCGCGCTCAAGGGCCGCGATCTGCGCGCGCGTGCCGGTGAGCGCAACGATCGGTGCCGGCTTGAAACGGCGGACGTAGCGCGCAAGCACCGCCGGCGTATCGCGTGCGGGATCAAGCGTAACGAAGATGACGCTTGCATGCGCAACGTGCGCGTCGTACACGGCACGCGAAAGTTTTGCAAGGGTCGTTGGGCACGTGTCGCGGCAATGCGTGTACCCAAACATGAGCGCGAAGGTCGTTCCGCGATGCGCCGAGAGCGTCCAGGTAGCGCCGTGTTGGTCGGTGAGCGTGAAGTCGGGTGCCGGGCGCGAAAACGCCGTGCTTTGCGACGAGCCGCGCGCGCTCGCGCAGCCGCCGGCAAGCAGCATAGCGGCCATGGCAACGAACGAGAGGGCGCGTGTCATGCGTCTTTAGTGTAGCGTATCGCCTAGCCGCCGGGATGGAGAATCGTCGTAACGGCCATCCAGATGCCGAGCGCAACCACGACGCCCGAGAGCGAGAACGCGATAGCGTTGCCGAGCGCTCGGTTGTGCCGCTCGCCGATCACGCGCCGGTCGTTCACCAGCACGAGTAAGAAACCGAGCACGATCGGGAGCACGAAGCCGTTGAAGGCCTCGACGTTCACCGTGATCTGCACGAGCGGGAGCTTCGGGATCAGGACGATGCCCGCCGCGATCGCCACGCAGGCAATGTAGAGCGCGCTGAAACGCTTTGCGCGCAGCCCGTCGTTGAGCGAACAACGCCAGCCGAAGGCTTCACCGAACGCCCAAGCGGTCGCGAGCGAGACGACGAAGGCGCCGAGCATCGACGCGCCGATCAGCGCCACGCCGAACGTGACGCCGGCAAGTTTGCCCACGAGTGGTTCGAGCGCGATCGCCGCATGCGCGGCATCGGTCACCGGAATATGCCGGGCGTACAGCGTCGCGGCCGTGGTCAGAATCACGGCGCACATGATCGCTTGCGTGAAGACGGCGCCGAGCGCGGTATCCAGACGCGCGAAGTTCAGATCGCCGAGCTTGAGGCCCTTATCGACCGTCGCGCTCTGCTGGTAAAAGATCATCCACGGCATGATCACCGCGCCGATGTTCGACGCGATCAGCAGCAGGTAGGCGTAATTACCGAGCGGCTGGCTGCCGAAGATGCCCTGCATGACGATCGCGCGCACGGGCGGATGCGCGGCGAACGCCGCCGGGATGAAGAGAATCTCGATCAGGCACAGCCCGAGCGCGAAGGTCTCCGCGCGCTTGTACGATGCGGTGAAGATCACGACGCCGAGCAACACCGCGGCAATGACGACGAGCGGTCGCGGGTCGATTCCGAAGATCATGGCGGCGCCGGCGATACCGGCGAACTCGGTGACGAGCGCCGCGATGTTGGTGATCAGCATCGTCCCGAGCGAGACCCACGTCCAGCCGAGGCCGTAATGCTCGCGAATGAGGCGAGCGTGCCCTTTGCCCGTAACGACGCCCAGACGGACCGTCATCTCTTGCACCACGAAGAGTGGGACGATCAGCAACAACTGCAGCAGGATGAGCTTGTAGCCGAACTGCGCGCCCGAGGTGGCCGCGGTCGTGATGCTACCCGCTTCGGTGTCGGCGAAGGCAACGACGAGCCCCGGCCCGGCAACGGCGAGAAAGCGAAGAAGGGTCGGGCGTAGGCGGATCGCGGCCATCGTTATTTAGGTTAGCCTAATAGACTCGTTCGTACCTGCTAGAAAAGCATGTTCAGGTGGTTTTCGGTCTCGGGTCCCCGAACCGACGGCTCGATGAACGCCCTCGTTGCGCTCCTGCGCGTCGCGCTCGGCCTGCTCTTGCTCGTAACGGGCGCGCTCAAGGTGGGACACCCCGCCGATCTCGCGGCGGCGATCGCCGGGTTTCGTCTCCTGCCCGGGTCGGTGGTGGCACCCTTGGCCATCGTGCTGCCGTACTTCGAACTGCTGCTCGGCGCGTATCTGGTAATCGGGCTCCTCACGCGGGCTGCCGCCTGGATTGCGTGCGCGCAGTTCGTCACGTATGCCGGGGTCATCGCCTCGGCGGTGTTGCGTCACATTCCGGCAAATTGCGGATGCTTCGGTCCGCATGACCAAGCGACGGCGGATTGGCCGCACGTCGCCTTCGACCTCGGACTCGCTGTCGTCGCCGCCGTTGTCGCGGTGCGCAGTACCGGTGCACTCGCTCTCGATGGGAGACTCTCGAAATAAATGAATCAGCGCATGCTCGCGATGCTCTCGGTCGCCGTCGTGGTCGTTCTTGCGATCGCCGGTGTCCTCTACGTCAAGCTGCATCCATCGCAGCAGTTGCAGAACGCATCGGTGGCCCCGGTGAAGGCGGCCGCGGCGATGGGGCAGCGCGCGCCCGAGTTCGTCACCGCGACCACGCATGGGGTGTTCGATTTGAACAAGCTCAAGACGCCGGCATTTATCGAGATCTTTGCAACGTGGTGTCCGCATTGCCAGCGCGAGACTGCGGTGATCGAGAGACTCTACAAGGCCTACGGTTCGCGCGTCGCCTTCGTCGCGATCCCCGGGAGCGATACCGGCATGGACGGTACCTCACCGGAATCGCAACTCGACGTCCTTGCCTTCCAAAACCGATTCGGCGTGAGCTATCCGATCGGCGCGTACGATCCGAGCCTGACGATCGCCAATCAATATCTGCAAGGCGGTTTCCCGACGATCGCGATCGTCGATACGAACAAGACGATCTCGTATTTGAACAGCGGCGAGGTCCCCTACGGAGAACTCGCCGCTGCTATTGCACGTACGTTGTAGCTACGAGCGTTTAGTCGTCGGGCGGGAACGCATAGTTCGGCGGCGGTACGACCGGCGTGCCGACTTCGAGCGTGATTTCCTGATGTGAGAGCAACGCGATCTCGCGCAGCGAGCCGTCGTACTTCACGCCGTTGACGAACGCCGTGACCGGCCCCTTGAGGCCAGCGACGTTGTTGCGCGAAAGCGGTTGACCCCAAATGTCGAAGAGGATTCCGAGCGTGTATCCACTGCCGCCCGGCGGCGCGAGTTGCGGTGCTTCGACGTGGATGATGCCGTCTGGGTTGTGGGTGTGGATCCAGTAGAGGCAGCCTCCGCTCGCGGTCGCTGCAGCCCCGATGAACTTCGGTACCTGCACTTGCTTGCCGTGATCGAAGATCGCAAGGTGGGGATGGACGTGCAGCGTCACGTACTCTTGCCCCGCGCACGGAATGCCGTCCACATTTTGGCCGCGACCGCCCGAGGGTGTGTCGGCGATGTTGCCTTTATCGTAGGTTGGGATAACCGCTTTCCCAAGCACCTCGCCATCGACGAGCGGAATCGGCGATGCGGTCGGTACGCCGCTCGCGGTTGGCGCGGGCGTCGGCGTTGCGTATGCGGCGGTCAATGCGCGCTGCTCTTGCCAGCGCATGAAGCCGAACACGGCGACGATCAATACGACCGCCACCGCGACGCCGATGTACACGTTGGTCATGGGATCGCGCGGCGGCGGAGTGCCGGAGTTTCCGCGCTGCTGTTGACGACGCGTGGATCGCGAGTTGGGCTGTGACAAGGGCACCTCTATGACGAAGCGAGTGCGGTTGCGCCGTGCTCGGACGGTTCGAGGACACGGCCGGGGATCAGGTAGTTCGCGACGTAGTCATGGACCGCGTCGGCAAGCGGCGTCACCTCGGCGGTGTAGCCGCTCGCACGCAGGCGCTCGATACGCGCTTGCGTGCAATATTGATACTTCGGGCGCATGCTCTCGGGCATCTCGATGAATTCGATACGCTCCGGCACATCGAGCGCGCGGAAGATCGGGCGCACGAGATCGAGCCACGTATGCGCATCGCCCGATCCGATATTCAGGATTCCGGTCGCGTCCGACGTTGCGGCATGCACCGTCATCGCCACGGCGTCTTTCACGTAGATGAAATCGCGGCGTTGTTCGCCGTCGTGAAACTCGGGACGATAGCTCTTGAAGAGCTTGACCGTTCCGGTTGCGCGAATCTGCTCGAAGGCCTTGACGACGATGCTGCGCATGTCGCCCTTGTGATCTTCGTTGGGGCCGAACACGTTGAAATATTTTAGTCCGACGCACCGCTTGTCGAGCCCCGTGCGCGCGGCGTAGAGATCGAAGAGATGCTTCGAATACGCGTACATGTTGAGCGGGCGCAGGCTGCGCAGATCGGCTTCGTCGGAGAGCCCGTCTTCGAGCGGCCCGTACGTTGCTGCCGACGACGCGTACACAAAGCGTGCGCCGAGATCGATCGCCCAATGCGCTACATGCTTGGTGTACTCGTAGTTGTTGCGCATAAGGTAGTCGCTGTCGGTCTCGGTCGTTGCGCTGCATGCGCCCAAGTGAAAGACCGTGCGAACGTCGCCGAAATAGTTCCGGTGCTCGGCGATCGTCTCGACGAAGTCTTCGTGATCGACGTACTCGGCAAAGCGCAGCGGGACCAGATGCTTCCATTTCTCGGTGTGGTCCATTACATCGACGACGACGATGTTTTCGAGACCCTGGTCGTTGAGGGCCCAGATGAGAGCGCTGCCAATGAGGCCCGCGCCGCCGGTGACGACGATGGGGCCGGAACTGAGATCGTGCATAAGGCGAAAACCGCTATTCCCCGGCAGTGCGGGACGCCCCCCCTTCGAGCGAACGCCCCGCATGCCCGGCGTTAGAACGGCGCCGTGAGGCGGAAGAGAACCGAGCGGCCGTTCGCGATTTGGGTCGTGTTAAAGCCGTTCGCCACCTTGATCGGGTACTGGTGGTTGAGCAGGTTTTGGATGTCGAGCGTCACCCCGAGACCCCGCGCGCCGCGTCCGGCCGGGGTCAGGCGCCCAAGGCTCAGATCGAGCGTGGTGTGCGCCGGAAGCGTGCCGTTGAGGGTGAGGTTGGCATCCTGAAAGTTCACCGGGAATCCGCTCCCGTAGTTGGCCTGCAGGGTTGCAAACCACGCCCGGTCCTGGCCGAAGCGTGCGGTGTAGCCGCCCGTCGAATCGACCGTCTGCGAGTGGTCCTCGAGTGAGAGCGTCACCGGCCCCGGCGGGTTCGGCGGGAAGAGGAACGTGGAGCCCGAGATGCCCCCCGCGTACGAGCCCGACACGGTCGCGGTGTAGAACCACGAGTTCCCGTTGTCCAAGCGGTCCTGGAGTCGCAACTCGACGCCGGTATCGACCGCAAGCGCGTTGTTGTACACCGCAAAGAGCGGCGTATTGAGCAACTGGGTGGTGTCGAGCACGTTGACTACCGTTTTACGGAAGAGGTTCACCCAGCCCGTGAAGTGATCGTTGAACGTGTGCTGTAAGCCCATCTCGAAATACGCGTCGTTCTCGGGGGCGAGGTCGTAGGCGGGCGCGGTGCTCGCGCATCCACCCTGCGCCGAGAAGATGACGCATGCGCTGCGGACGTCTTCCAGGAGCGGCGCCGCATAGAAGCGTCCGTAGAACAGGTGGCCGATGTTCTTGCCGCCGTCGGAGATGTTGACGCCGATGCGCGGTTCGATCATGTTCCCGTCGACGTACCCGGTGGAATGATCGTAGCGGATACCGTAGTTGAATTGCACGAGCTTGCTGACGTGCCATTCGTCTTGCGCGTAGGCTCCGAACTGCGTGCCCGGGTGCGCTTGGGCCGCGGTCGCCGAGTAGTAACCAAGCGCGTATCCATTGGCGGGTGAGGCGACGACCGGTGTCGTGGCCCCGCCGGCGAGCGCGCAGTTGACGTAATAACAGGCGTACGTTTGCGCCGACGACGTGTTCTCGCGGCTCACGTCAATGCCGGCCTTCCAGGTGTGATGGTCGCTCGTGCGCTCGAGGGAGGTGCGCAAGCCCACGTAGTTGGCGTTCGTTGCTTGATTGAGCCCGACGTTGTTGATCAGGTTCGGTGTGACGCCGTCGGCATTGCAGTTCGGATAGTTGTTCGGGTTGCCGGCGGGTGCGCACGAGAAGTTCGGCCCCATGCCGAGGACGTCGTTGGCAAGGTCTCCGTTATAAGCGACGCGCGTGGAACGGAACCATGGGATGAATTGGAAGACGCCGTTCTCGTCCTTCGAGAGCCGCGTGTAGTTTAGGTTCGCGAAGCGATCGTATTCACGCTGCGTATCGTTCGTGCCGGGAACCGCATAGATCGGGTCGTTCGGGTTGTTCGGGTTCGTATTGATGGGGATTTGAAATTGGCTCAGTTGGTTCGAGTAATCGAACGCCAGCGACGAACGCTGGTCGATCCGCGAGACGAACCGCAAGAACTCGTCGCCCGTCGAGCTGTTGTCGTGATTGGGCTGATACGTCGGGGCGTCGATGCCGCGATTGGTGTGCGAGGTGTTGAGCGAGAGGAAGAGCTCGTTGTTGCCAAAGCGCGACGCGGTATCGAAGGCGCCCTGCGCCTGGCCTTGATTGCCGAAACCGCTGCTGATGCGCCCGGTGGTGCCTTCCGGGATATTCTCGAAGCGATCGGTGATGATGTTGACGACCGCTCCCATGCGGTCGCCGCCGTACTCGGCGGGAATGGCGCCCGTGAAAATCTCGAGCGAATCGATATCGCGGGGATCCATGATCTCGGCAAAGTTCGAGGTCGTCGCGAGCGGTAACGGCGCGCCGTCGAGTTCGTAGGTGATGCCGTGGAAACCGTTGATCACGGGCTCGTTATACGAGAAGCGCACGGCTCCCGGAATCGTCGCGATCAACTTGTTGAGGCTGCCGCGGTCGGGCGAGGTTTGGATCTGGGCATGGTCGATCGTGGTGACGGCGACGGGCGTTCCGCTGACGCCGGCCGACGCGCGCACCGCGGTCTCGACGATCGTGCGCAGCATCTGGAGATTGACCGTCGCGACGGCATCCGAGTGGACTTCGACGGCGACCGTCTTTGAAGGAAGCCCGGGCTCTTGGGCCGTGAGGGTGTACCGGCCGAACGGAATCTGCGCGAAGACGAAGGCGCCGTTCGCGGCGGGTCTCGTGTGGTAACGGGCGCCCTCCCCGACGAGGGTGATGGTAGCGCCGGTATGTGCGGGCGTGATCGAGCCGCGCACGATGCCGGACGACGCTGCGAGCGCCGGTACGGCAAGGACGAGCAAAAAGACGGCGAGCAGCGCCGCTGAAAAACGTGACATGGGACTCCTCTGATGTCAGGTGTGAGAGCGATCGAAACTAGGCGGGAACGATCGCGGACATCGGAGGCGGCCGCGTGACGGGCCGGCGGAGCACGCCCGGTTGGGGGCGCGGTGCCGGGGCGCGGCGGGTGCGCACGCGCAGCGAGCGGCGCGGTGCGAAGGGTGAGGAGACGATCGCTATTGCGATCGCGGCGATGGTGCGCAGTAGCAGCCGTGCAAGCGCACGGACGCCGAGCACGGCCGCGACGAGCGCGGCGGCGATCAACAGAAAGGCGGCCGGAGCATGGGCCGGTTCGAGCGATTCACCCAGGGTAAACCAGCCGACGCTCGCGAGCGCGAGCATGGTTTTCCCGGGGCAGTAGCGGGCCAGGTGGGCCGCTAGGATGCTGCCGTCGCGGTATGCCCCGGCACGCGTCGCGGCAAGCGCGAGCGCCCACACCGTCAGAGCGAGAAGCCCAAAGGCGGCCAGGCCGTAGAACGCGGTATGAAGAGGGCCCGCCTGGGCGTGCGAGTCGCCGTACGCCAAGGTATGGGCGACGAGCGAAGCAAGCAAGCCAAGGACGAGCGCTCCGGGCAACCCCCGAAGTTTCACCTGTGTTAGGTTCTCCACAGGACGCAGGGGTACTGCTTGACCCGTGTCGTACTGAGGGGGCCCGCCCCCCTGAAAATCATGATGAATAGCCGTTTACCCGTCGAAAATGCCGATACCGTGAGCCTGGTCTGCGCGCTCCTCGTGCGCTTTCCGGAGCTTGCTTCGATTCGCTCGATGCCCGCCGACCGGACCGTGCGCCTTACCTTCGCGCTCAAAGCGCGTCTGGATAAGAACGCGCAGCGAGCGCTCGCGGATGCTATCGAAGATCATATCGCCGGGTACCTGCTGCTGGCCAAGGACGAGGCGCGGACGGTGCGCATGGAGTGCGAGAGCGATCGCGCCACCTCGTTCGTGCACCTGACGCGCGACACCGAGAGCTTCTCGAAATCGGAATTGGAGTTGCTCGTCGCGCTGTTGCGCGAACGCTTCCCCGAGGCGCTCGTGCGCAACCCGCTGCCCGACGATCACCTTGACGCTGACCCCGTGGCGCAGGATGAATCGGCGCTCTATGCGATCGAAGCGCTACGCGACCCAACCCAGTCGAAGAGTTTGGTCGGCTTCCGCGAAGAAGCGCGCGTCTTGGTCTATTTCTTAAAGTCACGGAAAGCGAAGGCCTCGTCTCGCCGCTAGCACCGCTCAACCTGCTCCTGATCGGGGATGTCGTCGGCTCACCCGGTCGCGACACGCTCAAACGTTGCGTGCCGCTCTTGCGGGATCAGTATCAGATTCACGCGTGTATCGCCAACGGTGAAAATGCCGCGGGTGGCTTTGGGCTGACCGCGCAGACCGCCGAAGAGATGTTCGAAACGGGCATCGATTTCATTACAAGTGGCAACCACATCTTCGACAAACGCGATTTCAAAACGTACTTGGAGTCCAGCGATCGCGTGATCCGTCCGGCCAACTACCCGCCGTCGGCGCCGGGCCGCGGCTACGGCACGTTTGTGGCTGACGGAGCGACCGTCGCGGTGCTCAACGTCATGGGGCGTACGTTTATGCCGCCGGTGGACGATCCGTTTCGCGTGATCGATCCGCTGATCGACGATCTTCGCGTGCAGACGCCGATCGTGGTGGTGGACGTACACGCCGAGGCGACGAGCGAAAAAGTCGCGCTCGCGCGTTTTCTCGACGGGCGCGCCTCGGTGATCTACGGCACGCACACCCACGTGCAGACCGCCGACGAACAGATCCTCGCCGGCGGCACCGCGTACCTTACCGATGTCGGTATGACCGGGCCGACCGACGGCGTAATCGGCATGGAGAAGGAAGCGGTGCTCGACCGCTTCCTGACCGGCATGTCGGAGCGCTTCAACGTGCAGAAGACCGGGCCCAAACAGTTTTGCGGAGCGGTGGCGAGCATCGATCGCGAAACCGGGCGGGCGCTCGAGATCAAGCGCATCTTTCTGCGCGGTATCGCATGAGTGCGCCCCTCGCGTGATCGTTGACTTCCATTCCCACACGGCCGAAAGCGACGGAACGCTGCACCCGCAAGCGCTCGCCGATTTCATGGTCGAACGCGGTGTGGAGTGGTTCTCGATCAGCGATCACGATACGCTAAGCGCCTACGGACAATTCGAGACGCCGCGCGCGACGCGCGTGGTTACCGGTATCGAGATCAATACCACGTACCGCGGCAACGAGGTGCACGTGCTCGGGTATCGCGTCGAACGGTCGGGATCGCCGCTCGATACGATGATCGCGCACAACCGCGCCGAGCGCGCGAAACGGGTGGAGAAGATGGTGGCCCAACTGCGGCGCGCCGGCTACGGGATCACGTACGACGACGTGTTGCGCGAAGCGACCGATGCGAAGGCGCTTGGCCGCCCGCACGTTGGCAAGGCGTTGATCGCGCTCGGGATCGCGCCTGATATCGAGTGGGCGTTTCGCAACCTGCTGCGCGGCGGCAAACCGGGCTACGTGCCCTCGACCCATGTCACCCCGCATCAGGCGATTGCCGCGATCGAAGCCGCCGGCGGCATCGCCGTGCTCGCACATCCGGGGCGGTTGAAGGATCGTGCGATCATCGACGAGTTGGCGGGCGCCGGCCTGCGTGGCCTCGAGGTGTTCTATCCGTCGCATGATGCCGACGACGTGCGGGCCTTTCGCGAGAAAGCTCGTCGCTACGGCCTCGTGATGACCGCGGGATCAGATTTTCACGATATTCGCTACCACACCCAGGGAGTAGGCGTCAGCGTGGACGACGAAGATATCCGCGCTTTTCTCGAGCTTTTGTAGCTCCTCTGCCCTGAAGGTGTAGGCTCCCAACGTGAAACGTCCGCTCCTCGCCGGTATGATTGCCGGTGTTCTCGTATGTCTGCTCGGCGGGTTGGCGCGCGCCGCCACCGTGACGCCGGTCGATGCGACGCTGCCCAACGGCATGCGCGTTGTGATCGTGCGCAACCGGCTGGCACCGGTGGTAACCACGTCGCTGATCTACGGCGTCGGCGGCGTCGATGACACGATTCCGGGCATCGCGCATGCGACCGAGCACATGCTTTTCCGCGGGACGACCGACGTTTCGAGCGATCAGTTTGCGAATATTGCTACGCGCATGGGAGCGCAGTACGACGCGGAAACGACCGCGCTGTGGACTCGCTACTACTTCACCGTGCCCGCGAGCTACCTGGACGTGGTGCTGCGTCTCGAGGCCGATCGCATGCAGCACGCGCGTATGAGCGAAGCCGACTGGAAAAACGAACGCGGTGCGATCGAGCAAGAAGTGAAAGCGCATCTGAGCAATCCGTTGCGCCCGGCGATGAAGGTGATGAACGACGTCTTCTACGGGAATTCGCCGTGGGGGCGCGATCCGGTCGGAACGCTTGCCGGATTCCAGAAGATGCGCGCGTCGGATATCGACGCGTTTTACAAGACGTGGTATCACCCGAACAACGCGACGCTTGCGATCGTCGGCGACGTGAATCCGCAAACGGCTCTACAAGCGGTAGAGCGCTGGTTCGGTCCGATACCGGCGGCACCGCTGCCGGGACATCCTCCTTTGCCGCTTGCAAAACTTCCGAACAAAACGATCGTGCAGAAGGTGGATTTTCCGATCCCGTTCGCGGTTGAGATCGCGCGCGGGCCGGGTTTGAATTCGAGCGACGAGGCGGCCAACGAGGTGCTCTTCGCCGCGCTCGACAACGGGCGCGGCGCGCTCGCCGACCTTGCGCTGCATGGTAAGGCGCTCGCGGCGCTCGGCATCTCGTCGGCGCTTCCGGAGGGTGGGACCGATGCGTTCGTCGAGGCACCGCTGCCGGGAACCGATCCGGCGGCAGCGCTCGCCGATATCAACGGCGTCATCGCGCAGTACGCTAAGGACGGCATCCCCGACGATTTGATCGCGGCGGCGAAAGCACGTCTGCTCGCGAGCAAAGCTTACGAAGCCGCGAGCATTCCCGGACAAGCACAAGAGTGGTCGATCTCGCGAGCGATTGCTCATCGTCCACCGTCGGCATATTTCGACGCGCTCGAAAAAGTGACGCCTGCCGACGTGAACCGCGTGTTTCGCACCTACGTGAGCGGTGCGACGCGCGTCTCGCTCGCGTTGCAGGCGAATCCCGCTGCACCGATGCCGAACCTTTCGGGAATGGCTGGCGCGATCGAGAACGTGGCCGTCAAAACAAGCCACGAAGCGCCCTTGCCGGCCTGGACCAAACCGTATTTCTCGGCGCCGCTACGCGCGCCGCGCGGCGACGATCGTGCGGTGACGTTCAAGCTGCCGAACGGTTTGACGATCGCCGTCCGTCAGGAAGATTTTTCCCCGACCTTCGTGGTTCGCGGATTTATCACGTCGAATCCGGATCTCTACGAGCCGCATGGAAAAGCGGGCGTGGCGTCGCTGACGTCGGAGCTCTTGCCGTTCGGAACCACGACGTACGGTGTGAAAGCCTATCAAGCGCAACTCGACGCGATCGCTGCGTCGGTCACGCTCGGCACCACGTTTGCGGCGCAAGCGCGCACGCAGGACTTTGACCGCACGATCGCTCTGCTCGCCGATGGAGAGCTGCATCCGGCCTTCGCTGCCAATCGCTTTGCCGTGGTGGCGCAGGACACGATCAAATCGCTCAAAGCCTTGGAAGACCGCCCCGAAACGAAGGCAGCGCTTGCGCGCATCGACGCCCTCTACCCGCCAGGCGACCCGCACCGGCGCCATGCGACGGCCGCGAGTGTGGCGCGCGTGACGCTCGCCGACGTGAAACGCTGGTATGCCTTCGCCTATCGTCCCGACCTCACGACGATCGCGATCGTCGGCGACGTGACGCCCGCGCAAGTGAAGGCGGCGTTCGCGAAGGACTTCGGCGGATGGAAGGCCGTTGGGAAGAAGCCCTCGATGGAGTATCCGCCCGTCAAACACCCGCGCAAGCCGACCACGACGACGATCCGCTCGGCGACGAACAAGCAGTCCGACGTGACGCTCTCGCAGCATCTCCCGCTGCGACACGGCGACAAGGACCTGGTTGCGCTCGACGTGGCCAACACGATGCTCTCGGGTGAAGGCACGGGCTCGATGCTCTTCCGCGACGTGCGCAAGGAGCACGGGTACGTGTACTCGATCGACTCGAACCTGCACGTTGGGGATACTGGATCGACCTTCTCGCTCGAGTTCGCGTCTGATCCGAAGAACGTCGATCGCGCCCAGAAGGCGGCGGTTGCAACGCTCGACCGGTTGCGCGCGCTGCCGCCGACGGCCGATGAGCTAGCACTTGCAAAGGCGATGTTGCTCTCGAACTACACGGTCTCGCTCGATAGCTATGGCGCGGTCGCCGATACGCTGCTCTTCGACGTGCGTGATGGCATCGACGACAACGACGTCACGCGTTACTATACCCGGGTTTTAGCGGTGACGCCGGCCCAGGTGCAGCGCGCGATGAAACGCTGGATTCGCCCGAGCAGCTTCACGCGTGTGATCGTCGCGCCGTCAGCGCCCTAGCATCTGGGCAACGGCCCGGCGCGCGCCCTGCAGCAAGGCGGCGCACTCGCGCTCGTACCGCGCGAGTGCGTTCTCCTGTGCCTCGACCGCCGCGGAATCTTTCATGAAGCGGTGGTTGATGCGCACGTTATACGCGCACGCTGCAAGCGCCGCGGCGGCAAACTCGGCTGCGCAGCCGACATCGCTGACGAGGTTGGTGTTCGGGATATCGAGGCTCTGCACGCACAGTCGCATCGCCTCGAGTGCCTGTTGCGCGGCGAGGAGCGGCTCGGCGGCGGCGTGATGGAGCGCCTCCTCGAGCACGCGGCGTCGCGTGGCTTTCTCGGCGTCGGTCGCTTTGGGCATCGCGGTGGCGGCCACGACCCGGTCGAAGGCGGCCTCGTCGCGCAGTCGCGCCTGCATGAACTCCGCGCGCAGCGCATCGGCCCGCGCGACGAGCTCGTGTGCGAGATCGGCCTGCGCGGCGTATTTGGGGTTGGCCGAGTTAATGCGGGCAACCATGGCGACAAGCGCCGCCGCCGCGGCTCCGACCATGGTCGCAGCGCTTCCGCCGCCGGGAGTCGGCCATTCCGAGGCGAGTTGTGTTAAATACTCGTCGAGGGTTTCCACGCGGGCCCTCTTCTCGCCGGGCGAGGTAGGCCCCTTACCCGCTTCGCCGAACCTGGCTAGGTTAACGGATTTCCCTTTTTCCTATGAGGAGTTACGTCGTGCCTGTCACGGAAAAGCTTGCTGGTGATGTCAAAGACCGCAGCCTGGCAGAGACCGGACGTTCGCGCATTGCGTGGGCCGGTGCATACATGCCGGTGCTTGCGCAGATTCGCGATCGCTTCGAAGCCGAGAAGCCGCTCAAAGGCGTGCGCATCGGTGCCTGCTTGCATGTTACCACCGAAACTGCGAACCTGATGCTTGCACTGCAAGCGGGCGGTGCCGAGATCGCGCTGTGCGCGAGCAACCCGCTTTCAACGCAGGACGACGTAGCCGCCGCGCTTTGCGAATACGGCATCCCGACCTACGCGATCAAGGGTGAGGACAACGCGACGTATTACTCGCATATCGAGTCGGTCATCGCGACCAAGCCGCACATGTCGATGGACGACGGTTGCGACCTCGTGACGACGATCTACACGAAGCACAATCATCTGCTCGCGGATATGATCGGCGGCTGCGAGGAGACGACGACGGGCGTGATTCGCCTCAAGGCGATGCAGAAGGACGGCGTGCTCCCCTACCCGGTGATCGCGGTGAACAACGCGCTCACCAAGCACATGTTCGACAATCGTTACGGTACCGGCCAATCCACGCTCGACGGCATCATCCGCGCGACCAACGTGCTGCTCGCGGGTCGCACGGTGGTGGTGGTTGGTTACGGCTGGTGCGGACGCGGTGTCGCGCAGCGCGCGGCCGGCATGGGCGCGCACGTCGTCGTGACCGAAGTCGATCCGCGTAAGGCGATCGAAGCGGTGATGGACGGTTATCGCGTGATGCCGATGAGCGACGCGGCGAAAATCGGCGATGTCTTCGTGACGGTGACCGGCAACTATCACGTGATCCGCGAAGAGCACTTCAAGGTGATGAAGAACGGCGCGATCGTGTGCAACTCGGGCCACTTCAACGATGAACTCGATCTGGAGGGCATCAAGCGTCTGAGCAAGGGGATGACCGTGCCGCGCACGTTCGTCGAGCAGTACGAGATGCATGACGGCCGCAAGATTTGCGTGCTCGCCGACGGACGCTTGGTGAACCTCGCCGCAGGCGAGGGCCATCCGGCGGCAGTGATGGATATGTCGTTTGCAAACCAGGCGATGGCGGCGGGGCATATCGCCAAGCATTACAAGACGATGGACAAGGTTGTGTACGACGTGCCCGTCGAGATCGACGAAGAGGTCGCGACGCTCAAACTGTCGTCGATGGGCATCGAGATCGATACGCTGACGCCTGCGCAAGTGAAGTACATGGCGTCGTGGTCGGAGGGAACCTAAGCGTGGCCGAATACAAGCGACTCTTCACCTCGGAATCGGTAACCGAGGGGCACCCGGACAAAGTAGCCGATGCGATTTCGGATGCGATTCTGGATGCGATGCTCAAAGACGACCCGATGTCGCGCGTCGCCTGCGAAACGTTTGCGATCACGGGACAGATCCACATCGCGGGCGAGATCACGACCAAGACTTACGTTGATATTCCGCGGATCGTGCGCGACACGATTCGCGAGATCGGCTATAACGGCTCGGTGGTGGGCTTCGATGCCGATACCTGCGGCGTGAACGTGTCGCTCGACGAGCAGTCGCCCGACATCGCGATGGGCGTGGATCAATCGCTCGAAGCGCGCGGCGGTGACGATGACGTGTTCGAACTGACCGGTGCTGGCGATCAGGGCATGATGTTCGGCTACGCGTGCCGTGAGACCGAGGAACTGATGCCGTTGCCGATCACGCTTGCGCACAACCTGACACGCCGGCTGACGAAGGTGCGCAAGGACGGTACGCTTGCGTACCTGCGGCCGGACGGCAAGTCGCAGGTGACCGTGGAGTATGAAGGCGACAAGCCGGTGCGCGTGGATGCGGTCGTGATCTCGACGCAGCACGACCCCGACGCATCGCTCGAGCAGATTCGCAAGGACGTGACCGAGCACGTGATCAAGGCGGTGATTCCGCCGTCCATGATGGATGCGCAGACGCGCATTTATGTGAACCCGACGGGACGTTTCGTCATCGGCGGACCGATGGGCGATGCGGGCCTTACCGGACGCAAGATCATTGCCGACACGTACGGCGGTATGGCGCGTCACGGCGGCGGCGCCTTTTCGGGCAAGGATCCGACGAAGGTGGACCGTTCGGCTGCGTACGCGGCGCGCTACGTGGCCAAGAACGTGGTTGCGGCCGGTCTCGCGGATCGCTGCGAGGTGCAGGTTGCCTACGCGATCGGCGTGGCCAAGCCCATGAGCGTGCTCGTGGAGACCTTCGGCACGGCGAAGATCGCCGAAGAGCAGATCGCGCACGCGGTGATGCAGGTGTTCGATCTGCGTCCGGCCGCGATCATCCATAACCTCAACCTGCGTCGCCCGATCTACAAGCAGACCTCGTCGTACGGTCACTTCGGCCGCCCCGACCTGGAACTGCCCTGGGAGCGCGTGGACAAGGTCGAGGCGCTGCGCGCGGCGACCGGCTTCACCGGCGAGGCGCTTCGCGTTCCGAACTTCGCGAAGTAGCGAACGCCGCCAAGCCTCTTTGGAAAAGAACCCCGCGCAACGATGCGCGGGGTTCTTACGTTTGTGGGTAAGAAGCACCGTGAAGATCGGTTTCGCGATGGAAGGAGTACCCATGAAATTTCGTAACGGCCTGCTCGCGCTCGCGGCGGTCGCCGCGCTTGCCGGCACCACGGTGGTGGCATCCGCGCAGCAAACGCTGACACTCTATCAGGGCGCGCAGATCAACGGCCGCCTGCGTACCACCCTCGATAGCGGCAGCGCGCACGTAGGCGATCGCTTCGTGATGGATGTGGTGCCGCCGTATCCAAGCGGCGACCCGACCTACCAGGGCGCAATCATCGCCGGTGAGGTGACGAGCGTGACGCCCGCGGGCCAGGGCCGTAAGCCTCATATCGGCCTGCAGTTTGACTACCTACGGCTCGCCGACGGCAGCACGGTCAATATCTCCGCCTCGCTGACGCAGGACCAGCGCAAGCAGCAGCAGGCAAACGGCGGCCACGTGGCCCTCACCACCCTGGGCGGCATGCTGCTTGGGAACGTGCTTGGCAAGACGCTCTTCCACACCGGTGGCGGTGGGTTGGTCGGCGCGGCGGGTGGCCTGCTCTATGGCGTCAACCAGAAGACCAACTTCCAGCTACCCGCCGGATCGAACGTGCAGATCACGCTGAATCAGACCGTGACGATCCGCCGCCAGAGTAACTGACGAGCGCGCGGGGCACGTCCGGGAGCGCCGGGAGGGGCAACGCCGGGTTCGCAGAACCTGGCTCCCCGGCCCTGTGGCGATACGGGTTGCGCAACGCATCCCGCATCGAGTAGAATCCCGCAGGTGGCGCGTTCCGGATTAGCTCAGTTGGTAGAGCAGCTGACTGTTAATCAGCGGGTCGCTGGTTCGAGTCCAGCATCCGGAGCCATCAGAAGAAGTCCCAGTGCAGTGATGCGCTGGGGCTTCTTGTTTTACTGGGCATTCCCCGTTTGTGCGCCGATATGAACGCGTTGCATTGACGTGCATCAACGTTTCAGCGGCCCGATGACTACACGGGGCGATGACAGTCCGAACGGCCCACTGACTCGCCTAGGGTCTAACCCAGGGCATGCCAAAGAATCGGCAATGGGTGACAGTGCTCTAATCCTCACCTACGTGGTCGCCTACCCCGATGTCGGCAAAGTCAAAATCGGGCGAGCCAAATATTATGGCGACCGAATGATGCAATTGCGAAATGGCTCGCCCGTTGAACCGCAGCCGTTATGCGCCTTCGTTGGTGCGCACCACGAGAAAGAACTGCACGCTCGGTTCGCACATCTTCATACGCGCCTGGAATACTTCCACGACACCCCAGAATTGCGCGAACATTTAGCGCGGCGCGAGGGACGCATTTCCCACGAAGAGGCCCTTGCGATGTCACCGATGCTACCGCGCGCTAAGAAAACGAATGTAGGTGTATCGAGACCTCCGCAGTAGCCACATTGTGCAAAATGCCTGCGGTAGCGGGCGCAAATAACGGGTGGAAAAATGTATCTGAAAGAGTTGCGCATTGACGGCTTTCGACGCCTTTCGGATTTTCGTCTGCGCTTACAGCCCGGGCTGAATTTGATTCTGGGCGAGAATAACGTCGGGAAAAGTACGGTATCCGATGCAATTCGGCTGCTCGTAGACAACTCGACCGAAACGTATCGTGTTACGGTCGACGATTTTCAGGTCGCTGGAAAAGAGCGGAGACAAGATTTTACGCTATCTGCTATTTTTGGCGGACTAACTGGCGCTGAGCAAGGGGCGTTTTTAGAAGCGCTCGTGTTAAATGCAGAAGGCGCGATGGACGCTCACATTCACCTTCGCTTCGAACTTGACCAAAACACTGAGCAGGTGCGACGAACGGCGTGGTTCGGAGAACGCGAAGGTAGAGGAAGCATCCAAGAGTTTCAAGACCTATTTCGGTTTACATATCTCCCGCCACTCCGCGACCCAAACGTTGGACTACGCCCTGGGCGGCAATCTCAGGTTGCGAATTTGCTGACAAAACTTGTCCCGCCTGAAAGACGTGGTGAATTCGAGGCAATCGCGAACGATGCGAACGACGCCCTCGCTAATCTTGGGCCAGTCGGCGAACTTGCCAAAATACTCCAAGAAAATCTGCAATCAATTACAGGCGCCCAAATGGCCCAAAAGCCGTCCGTGGACTTCTCCCCGCACGAGTTCCGTCGCATAGTGAGCAACTTGCGTGCCCGAGCGGACGACATGGAAATCACGCAGAACGGGCTGGGATTTAATAACCTGTTCTTCATTGCTACTGTTATCGGCAACGCATTGAACGAGCGGAAAGACACCTATCGCGCAATCTTGGTGGAGGAGCCGGAAGCGCATCTGCACCCACAGTTGCAGGCCGTGCTATTACGATTCCTATCGGCCTCAGCATCCGCTGAGGCTGGCCTCCAAATATTTCTCACCTCCCACTCACCAATTGTAGCAAGCCAGACCGACGTTCGCGCGATAAATACTGTTCGCGCGCGAGCGCAAGAAATCACGGCGTCGCCCTTAGCAGCGCTCAACTTGGCCGACCGTCCTCGGCGTAAATTGCAGCGCTACCTGGACGCCACCCGCTCGGAACTCTTCTTTGCGCAGCGGCTTATATTCGTAGAGGGCCTATCAGAAGCACTACTAGTTCCGGTGTTGGCAAAGTGCCTACCCGACGCAGTTGACCTTCACGACTATGCAACGACGCTAGTAAACGCGAGCGGTCTTGATTTCCAACCGTTCATCGACCTCTTCTCGGGCAACGCGCCGTCGGTGCCCGTAGCCGTCCTAACGGATTGCGACCCGCCCAAAGATGCGTTTCCCGCTTTAGGCGATACGGCACAGCCTTCCGCAAGCGTGGGTGCATTGAAAGGACGCGAGACGAGCAACATTAGGGTTTTCCACGGTCTCAAAACCTTCGAATACGACCTTGCTCTCGAGTCGGGGAATCTCGTCCTAATGATGGACGCACTTCGCACGATGCATCCTGACGTTGGGAAGGGACTCGACAAGCGTCTTCAGGACCTGACTGGGCAAGCCGCTGCGAAAGAATTTTTTAGCACTGTGTTCATCAGCCGCACTACTTCAAAGCCCGAATTCGCACAGATATTGGCCGAACTTATCGAAGACGAGGGACATCGTTTTGTAGTGCCTGGATATATAGCGAATGCCATTCATCATGCTTGCGGAATTGTAGTAGAACCTACTGCCAATGAGTCAGCCTAGCGCACTTCCGGAGGGCCTTACCGACGAACAACACATGTTCGTGGTGGAGCCCAGAGCGGACATCGTTTTACGTGCTTGTCCTGGTAGCGGTAAGACGCACGCCGCCGTGGTGCGCTTTCTGCGTCGTATAGGTGAGAGTCAAAGCATACTTAGTGGAATTGCTATGTTGTCTTTTACCAATGTCGCAGTCGATGAAGTCTTTCAGCGTGCAAGCCAACTGGGAATTAGGATTCGCTTTCCGCATTTCGTCGGTACCCTTGATGCGTTTATTCAAAGATTCGTAATTCAAGCGCATGGCCATCGAGAGATGGGTTGCGACAACAAGCCCTTTCTGGCTGTAGAGGCCGCTAACTCAGGTGACCTCGCAAATGAGTTCGCTTTTGTGCAAATGGAGGGGAAACGACTTAAGGCGAAAGAGCCAATCTGGAATGTGGATTGCATTGAGGTCGAGCCGGAACCAAGGTTCCGTGTAGGTCGTCTTTCATTATCTGATGCTGACCACAAGCGGATAATGACGATTAAGCGACGTTATGCGCGGACAGGGCGATACACGCATTCGGACGCTAGCATGTGGGCCCACAGTCTGCTAAAGAAAGATAAGCGAATTCGTGACGCTTTGGCGGCTCGATTTCCAGAAATAATTGTTGATGAAGCGCAGGACACCTCGGCAGTTCACCGGAGCATCTTGACGCTCCTGATGCGCAGCGGCGTAAAGGTCACTATCGTGGGGGACCCAGACCAGTGCATCTACGAGTTTAACGCCGCAGACGCTCGATACTTTGAATCATTGATTGCCGACGGCCATAAGCCGTTCGAACTTATGGAGAACAAGCGTTCGACGCGAACGATTGTCGATTGTGTTCGCCCTTTTGGCACAGCAGCAGACATGTTCTCAAACATTCAGCCGCCCACCGAAGACCGATACTTAGCGATTTACGACCCGTCGAATATTATCGCTATCCCGAGGAACTTCTCAAGTCTCATATGTGAGCGGGGCCTATCTCCGAAGAAAGCCGCCGTTGTGGTTCGAAGCCATTCACAACTAACGCAACTCGCTGGCAGCAGTGCTCTGGAGAATGTTGCCAGCACGGCTCTACGCTACTTCATAGCGGCAGCAGTCAAGCGCGATAAGACAAAGGATTACGTTGAAACCCTTCGCCTCGCCTCACGCGCTTTCAAAAGTCTTGCGCATGAGTTCTTACATTCGGAGGAACACGAACGGCAGGACAGCCTCTCCGCGCAGGAATGGCGCAATCTGGTATGGGCGTTCGCGCGCTCGAGTGAGTCTCTTCCATCTGTTGACCTTCTTGGCGTCGACTGGCACAGCCGTCTCAAGGCTAATGTCACGAAGTTTTTAAGTGAGCGCAACTTCATGCCCAAGACCCCCATAGGTGGTCGGCTTAAAACCACTGGAATCGACCTGAAACGTTCAATACAGGAGCAATTTGCTGAAGGCAGCGGTGAAATACGCATCGACACTATTCACAAAGTAAAAGGCGAGACGTTGTCGGCGGTAGCATTGGTTGCGACCGCGAGGCAGGAGAAGCACTGGATAGAGCATGACATGAGTGCGACGGTTAAGGACGAGTTGGTTCGCCTGGCGTATGTAGCAATGACGCGACCGCAGCACCTCCTGATTGTGGCAGTTCCTCATGACACGCCAGAGAGCCGCCTTAAAAAATGGGAATCACTGGGCTTTAATCGCATGAGTTGGTTGTAGAAGCGAGCAGCATCGTTCTCGTGTGCTAGCGCGACGTCGGCATCTTCGGCATCTGCTGAAAGTGCAGAAGAATCGAAGGCGCGCCCATAAGAACTCAAGTTTTGCTTTGAGATAATGCCAACCGGTGATTAAATAGGCAAGATGTACGATTCTACCGTGCTCTTGCTGCGAAAAAGTGCTCCAGATGTGTACGAAACGATAATCTCGGAGGTCGGCCTGTACGGCGTGTATGGACGAGACGCAACCGCCCTACAACTAGCATTAAACTTGCGGCGCTCATGGTACGAAGCGCGCATAGCAAGGCGGTGCACCTGTGAGACAGTCGGTTGTCGAACGATGAGGATGCGGCACGACTGCACTTCACGTCATCTGGAAACGCTAGCATTTGACATGCCGCGCTTTCATGCGCTCAACGTCTCATACTGCGAACGTGGACACGTAGTAGGCATCGAGTGGCTTGAGGACTTGCCTAGAGGCAGACTGCGTCCGGATTTGTGTGTAATTTCGGGCAAACTCACTTGAGCTGATGGCTCGTCGGTTACGTCGCCAGGACGAGCTCCAGGCTCTCGGGCGACATGTACCGCCTTTCGGTCATCCAGTCCTCGCTCTGCTCGATCAAGATCATCGTGATGATCGCAGCGCCGATGCTTCCGACGGGAAGATACCGATGGAGCGGGTGCGTCTCCGAATCTCTCGGTTGAGGTGTTCGATTGGATTCGTCGTCGCGATCTTGCGATGGTGTTCAATCGGAAACGCGAGGAACGCGAGCGCGTCAGCGATACCGGCATCGAAGATATCGATGGCTTTCTTGAGTGTTCCGCCGTAGCGCTCGCGAATATCTTGAACGGCGCGGTCAGCATTCACTTTGGAAACCTGGGTGAACACGCTGCGCAGCGATGCCGCAACCTCCGTTTTGCGGTTCTGCGGGACGTGGGCAAGAATGTTACGGACGAAATGGACCGTGCAGCGCTGCCAGGACGCGCCCTGCAACACCGTTGCGATCGCCGCCTTCACACCTTCATGCGCGTCGCTGATTGCCAGCTTGACGCCCGACAATCGACGTTTTTTCAAACCTCGCAGGAACGCCGTCCAGGCATCTTTGCTCTCGGTGTCCACGACGTCGATCCCGATCACGTCGCGATGCCCGTCGGCGCCGACGCCATACGCAATGACGACGGCATTCGAGACGACTCGATCGTCGATCCGCAGCTTCTCATAGAGCGCATCGAACCAGACGTAGGGATAGGCTTGCGTCAATTCCCGCCTCCGAAAAGTGGTCGCGGTGGCATCGAGTTCTTGACACAGCGCGCTGATCTGCGACTTGCTCAGGTGCTCTACACCCATCGCCGCGAGCACGTCCTCCATCTTGCGCGTGCTGATACCGCCGATGAACGCCTCTTGGATCACCGAAACCAGCGCTCGTTCGCTGCGCCGGAACTGCTCGATGACGGTCGGTCGAAACGGCGTTTCGCGCGAGCGCGGGATCTCGAGTTCGATGCTTCCGGCGCGGGTGTTGAGGCCGCGGGTCCTGCTGCCGTTGCGGCGGTCTTGCCGCTCGTCGCCGCGCTCGTAATGCCCGACGCCGATGTGCTGCTCAAACTGCGCCTTGATGGCCGCGTCGTACACGGTCGCGAGCATCTCACGCAGCACGTCGACATCTTTGTTGCTGAGCAGGTCGGCCAGGGCCAAGCGCTGCTCGTGCGTAAGGTTGGGGATGGTCATCGGGTCCTTTCTCTTGCGTTTACTCATTACAATCACAAGAGTTAGCCCGATGGCCGCCTGCGACCTCGACGGCCAGCAGGACGACCATTCTACACACTTATCCGGGCATTACCAATTGGTCGAGCCGTCAGGGGGCGCTAATGTACTTGATCGCGTCTGACGAAGGAATGTTCCCTGCCGAAGCAGCTGCATCGTGGCTTAACCTAGCAGTTGATTTAAATGCGTTACTCAATGCATCGCCTTCACGAGGAACGCACGATGGAGGTTCAGTCGGCGATCAAGAATAGCGCCCTCCTCATAGTTCTGCCGGGGGAGGCGCACTAAAGGCCGTAATGCTCCGGTATTGCTGTAGCGATTCCGTTGCTCGGATCGAGAACCCCGAGCGTCACGACGTCGGTCATTGTGCCGTCGCCGGTACGTATGAAGGCGATCGCGCTCGCGGACTCCCGTTTGCCCTGGAGCGTTCGCCAGACGGATCCGTCAAGGGTGTCTTCGCGCTGCTCGGTCTTGCTCTCGGTTTGCGACGTCGCGCGAGAGCTGTGCGAGCCGCCGCTCATGGAACCCGTTGCAGAGGTCCCGCTTGTCGTAGACGTGCCTTCGCTCGTTCCGTGGCGTATCACCGTCGTTTTGCCAACGAGCTCGTTCGCCAAGTCCCGCGTTGCCTTGTCGTCGGTGTCGAAGAAGAACTTGTTCGAGAAGTTCGATACGATCGCGTCGGCGGCGTGCTGATCGCCGATCTGCTTGACGAGCGCACTGAGGCTCGTGAGGCCAACCGTAGCGACGAAGTTGCTTTCGCGGATCGTGTTCCAGGCCTGAACGTGCCCCGCGGCTGCGTAGTTGGCGTACTCATCGCAGATGAGCAGAATCGGATCGAGATTACCGACACGGCTGCTTGCCGTCCTTTCGCGCGCCATTTGTACGACACGTCTGAAGAGCATGCGCACGACCGTATTGACCGCGCGCGGGTGCTCGGCCTCGTCGATCTCGACGAGAAATATATGGCCCTTCTCTACGAGAGACAGATCCACGCCGTGGCGATCGCAGAAGGCGCGGCGAACGGCGCCCCGGCCGAAGGGCTGGATTTGCGGCAGCGCCGACTGACGGAGCTCCTCAGCGAGTTTCGGGTCGCGCTTCAGAAGCGGGACGACGCGACCTTTCACCTCGCGCAGCAGCGAACGAAGCTTGAGCGCTTCGTCGTGGTCGCCGGCCTCGAGCCTCGTCACCAGCTCGAGCGCGTGACGGAAGACTGCATCCAGGAGGCGGCCGTCGAGCGTGACGAGGTCGAGCAGCGTGGGCAGCGTGTCGCCGATTTCAAAATGGTAGGCATCGCCACCGGGTTCGATATTCCCGTCTTGGTCGACGGCAGCGGGAACGTGAACCGTGGCGGGTCGGAGCGCCTGGATCAGTTCCACGAACCCCTCGACGAATGC
Organism: Vulcanimicrobiota bacterium; assembly: GCA_027452165.1. Lineage (GTDB taxonomy): Bacteria > Vulcanimicrobiota > Vulcanimicrobiia > Vulcanimicrobiales > Vulcanimicrobiaceae > REEB354. Next base: position 204,888 of record DAIDGX010000026.1, read on the forward strand.
TGATGGACCTTGCTTCCAGAACTCCGAGTGCGATTCGCCGAGGCCATCCTTGATGGCGTCGCCGATAGACTCGTGCGACATCCCCGCCGTGATGTCCAGCGATGCGCGATCGGCACCGATTCCAACGACGTGAATCTGATCGGGGCGCCGGAACGCACGCGCGATCGCGAGGAAATCTTCCGTTGCCCGCTTCTTCGTGATGAAGACGATGGCGCCGGCCCGTCGCGACGTCCGAAGACCCCAGTAGTAGTCTGGATATACCTTCGAGCGGGTTTTTGAGGAACCGGGCGCACCTATAACAATCGTTCCGCGATTCGCGCTACGCTCACCGTAGAGCAGAAGCGTGCCCTTTGCGGGGGCGCCGGTTGCCAGGTTTCGTGCGCGGAACACGCCTTGCGCGATTCCGCCGCAGAGCGCGAGCTGCCCCCTGGAAGTCTGCCAAACTCTACGATTCCGGGACTCGACGCGTGCGCTCGTCACCGCCGCACTGATCGCGGTCCAAGCAGCGATCGCAAAGTCGCGCGCTCCAAAGAAGAAGGCAAATAGCGCCACGAGCGAGAGCACAATCGTCCCGTCGTAGTCGGGGAATTGATCCTGTCTTGTGAGCCATTGCATCGCGCTCGGGATATGCGATGCGACGACGAGACCGACGCCTACCCAGAACGCAAGATAGCGCGCCTTCGATGCTTTGAAGAGCTCCCCATCGGCGCCGAAACCCCGGGCAACGGGGATGACGATTGACATCACGTTTGAGGCGACGAGCGCGCAGCCAAGCCACAGCACGACAGCCCAGGTGAAGTAATGGAGCGGGCGGTGCTGCATCCAGGACTCGATGATCGGCTGCAGCTTCGTGACGAGCCACAGCCCGGCGAGAATCGTGAGGATCGGATCGATGAGGGCGAGGCAGAGCGACGTCAGGCGAGCCTGCGACTCGCGGAGGTGAAATGCGGTCATTTGCGATTCCTTTCATTGAGAACTGCGTCGTGATAGCCGGAGCGATAGCCGATGTCGTATCCGTAGCCCGAGCCAACGTTATAGCTCGCCCAGATAGCGGCGAATCCAACCACGAGGGCGAGCGCGAAGGCGAAGACGAGCGAAGATAGAGGCGCAAAGGCGCGCCTGCGCGCCACACTCTGAACCTCGGATTCGAGCGTACGGATCGCACGAACCGAGGCGTCGTGAATCACCGTGGCGCCGTTCGTAACAGCGGCCACGATGCGTGGGTCTTTGGTAAGACTGCTCGCGACCGCAGATGCGAGCCGGCCGGCGAACGCGTCGTTCGAAAGTGCCGCATTGGCGCCGCGCGTGACCTCGCGCGCTGACTGCTGCATCTCGTGGAGCATCAGCCACATTGGATCGTCGTCGGGTATGCGGGAGCGTTCGGCGAGACGACGTGCATTGAGCTCCGTATGAGGGGCGAGCGAAGCCAGGTAGATGTCACGCGCCGTGCCGCTCATCGCACCCCCGAGTGCTGGGGAAGTTTCCCGTCGAGATCGAGCGACGAACCACGGAAAGCATCCGCAACTGACGCTAGGTATATCTGCACGCGTGCGGCACCAAGGCGCCCCAACCGCGCCACGCCGTCCTGGCCGGCGGCCTGTGCGAAACGCAGGCGTTCCGCGTCGGCCTGAGCCAAGAGCCGAGGCGGCATCGACGGTACGAAGAGTGTCTCCGCACCGATGCTTGCGGCGAGCTCGCCAGTGGAACCGTAACGGCGTATGCCATGCTCTTCGACGCCGTCGTAGATGATGAAGTCGTCGGCATTGCCGAAGCGACCGTTCTTCACGACGACGATGCGCGCGGTCGTCCCGGCGAACGCGTTGAGCACGACCTGTGCGGTGACCGTTTCGGCGACCATCACGCCGATCGGGTTGACGATCACGAGTTCGCGGCCCGTTGCCTTAACCGCGGTCGAAAGCGCCGCGGTGCCGCTATCACCGAAGGTTCTGAGCAAATCGTCGATGCGGCCTCCGGGGACGTCGATGAGCACATCGTCGATGTCGCTGCGGTAGCAATCGTCGAGCCACGAGTTCGTAGTGTTGGTTGCGTTCAGATCGAACGTATGTATCGAGTCATCGTAGACGGCGAACGTCCCAGTGGCAGCGTCCAGATCCCACGACGATACGCGGCGCCCGTGCTCGGGTAGGAGATCGTGCAGAAGCTTCGAGATGAACGTTTTTCCGACGCCGCCCTTCGGCGCGACGGTTGCGATGACGCGCTGCGCGGTCATAGCTTCAGCCCCTTAGCCCCGAAGCGCTCGCCTCCGGACGTTGGCGGCGCTTGAGGTGCGGGCATCGGGTCCGGCGTAGGCTTCGGTCTTTTAGCCACGCCCTCGCGTGCGACGTTTGCGCGGCGCTTCGGTGCGCGCTTAGCACAAGCCGCGCGCAGCAGGTCCGCGCTGATGCGTTCACCGGTCGCGGCCGAGAGTTCGCGTGCGATCGAGCTCCATGAATGGCCACGCCGGTACAGCGCGAGGATCGCAGCGCCGTTGCTTTCTAGCAACCGGCGTTTCTCGCTCGCTCGGGACGACGGAGCGAGGGTGGCCAGCCGATCGATGAAGGCTTTTAGTTCAGATTCTGTCACCGTGTACCTCAAGTCGTGAAAAGATACGTGGCGACAGTCTAGCGCATCCACAAAAACCGTGCGTCTCACTTCTGCGAAACGAGTGAGACATTTTGTCTCACTCTCGCGAACCGAGCGAGACACACGAACTTCCGCCTTGTGGCATAATCCGGCAAAGCTGATGTAGGCCCGCAATGTCAATCCGCGACGCCCGCATAGCCAGCGTTACTACGCCTTCAAATAAGGATGCAGGATGGTGCCCAAGGGCAAACGAGTTTCCAAAACACAACGCCACGGCGGGCGCGTCGTGCTTTCGCTCGACGTTGAACCAGGCGTGCGCGACGCGCTTCGAGAGCGGGCGGCGGCGGCCGGCGTCTCGATGGCGGAATATCTCAGCAACGCGCTTGCCGAACCCGAGCGCCTCTACGTCACTGCTGCCGCCGAGGTCGCGCAGCCGCTCACGATCACCGCGTATCATCTCAGCCGGGCGCTCGCGGCACTCGGAGGTGACGATGCCGGCGAGGCGAGATCGGAACTTCAAGCCGCGGTCCGCGTCATCGCAGCAGCGTTAAAGCCGCTGGCACTCTCGCACGCCGATGAGATTCGTTCCGTCGATCGCCGGCGTGCCGGCGGCTGGACCGGCTAATGATTGGGAAAGTCTGCGCGCCGCCCAGTAAGGGCAGCACGGCGTCTGGGCTGATCGAGTACCTCGTCGGGTACGCCATCAGCGAAAAGGGAGCGACTCGGCAAGAGATCGCCGACGCGCTCGACGCCGTCTACATCGAATGTGAGGACCGCGCCGATCTTGGCGTCGGTGCCGTATGGAGCCCGGAAGCCGGCAGTGGCATTCGACCGTCGTCGATCCTTGCCCGGAACTGCGCCTCTTTCTCTACCGCGAGCCTAGAGATCGACGCGGATGCAGCCCGCAATCCAGGCGTGCGCTCAAGTGCGATTCATTTCGTCTGGTCCTGGAGTGAAGAAGAGACGAAGGCCTTCAGCGACGAGCAGGTTCACGAGTACGTCGGCGAGGTTCTCGAGAAACTCGGCCTTCGTGAGCACCGCAGCGTTGCGGTCGTCCATCGCGACACCGACAATCTGCACGTTCACTGCGCTGTCGGCAGCGTGAACCCGGGAACCGGGCTTGCCTACGATCGCACCGGGCTGCATCGCCGAATGGCGTGGGCAGAGCGCGAGGTCGAACTCGCACACGGCCTCTCACACGATCGCGGACTTGCCGTCGTTCAAGATCCCGGCCTCGATACCGCACACGTTCGTTGGGCGGATAAATACGAACTGGCCGCATGGCGGGCGGAACGTCGCGAAGAGCGGCTCATACGTCAGGAGCGCCGTTCGTTCGAGGGCTACCGTGCCCGGGATGCGTCATTCGAACGATATGTCGATGCAACGGTGGCGCCACGTCTCACCACAGCGATGGCGCTCGAACAGCAGCGAGGTGACGAGCCTTCATGGGCCACGCTCCATGCGGTTGCCGCACGGTACGGGTGCGCGATCGAGCGGAGGGATGACGGTGAGATCGTCATCCGAGACGTCGGGATCGGCGAATCGCGCGTAGCGCATGAGCGGTATCGACGGGAACTACGCGAGGAGCTAGCAGCGCGCGGAGCCGATCCCGATGAGATCGAGGCGCGTCTCGCGGACGTTCGCGCTCGGCACACACTTGAAGAGGCACAGGAGCGCGAGCAGAAACTCGCGTCTGGCGACACGGTTGCGGTCAGCGAAAGCCTCCGCGCCCGCCTGAGCGAACTGCCGGAGTACCAGAATGCGGATCAAGCCGAAGCGTTCGCTATCGAGCGCGTCGCCGCGGATCCGAACCGCGTGCTGAAGGCGGTCACGGCCCAGAGCAGTACGTTTATGCGGGAAGACGTCGACCATTATCTCGCGGCGCGTATCGCCGATCCGGATGCGATCGAGCGCCTCGGCGATCTCGTCGTGCGAGACCCGTCCGTTCGCGTCCTCTCTGCCGATCCTATCCAGCCGTTGATGACGACGACGGAGATTCTCGATATCGAAGGCCAGCTTCGAGACGACGCCGTGGCCCTGGCAACGAGGGCGCCGCGTATCAGTGAAGCTGACATCGTCGAGGCTATTGACTTATACGAAGCGGAACAGAGGGCGCAACGAGATCAACCGTTCCGACTGTCGTCAGAGCAACGCGAGGCGCTTCTCCGCATTGCTTCGGGTTCGTTGGTCGTTATCGAAGGACTGCCCGGCGTAGGCAAGACAACGATCCAGGGTGCGGTGCGTGTTCTCGGCGAGCTTACCGGTCGCGAGGTGGTCGGCCTTACGCTCTCGCAGGCCGCCGCCGAGCGTTTAGAGAGTGAAGCCGGCTTCCATTGCGTGAACACGGCGCGAGCACGAATACTCGAAGAAGGGAACCAGGCGGTTATTCCTCACGGCGGCATTGTCGTCGTTGACGAGGCCGCGATGGTCGACTCTCGCGCAAATGGAAAGGTTCTGGCGCTCGCCCGGGAGCGCGGGAGTATCGTGTTGGAGATTGGCGATGTACGTCAGCTTCAGCCGATCGACTTTGGTGCGTCGTTCCGGATCTTGCGCGAAGTTGCGCGCGATGCCGGCACACATGCTGAGCTTCGCGATATTCAGCGGCAGCAGCGCCCCTGGCATCGCGATGCTGTGGCTGAACTCGCCGATGCCATCGCCGCGCCGGATGGGCATGCCCGCTACGCGAAGGTGCGTGGCGCACTAGAGATTCTGGAAGCTCACGGAGCGCTCTCGTGGACCGAGGACCGCGACACCGCGATCGACGAGGCCGTGCGGCTCTCTGCGATCCGGCGGAAGGAGGGCTGCGATACCCTTACGCTCGCGTCCGATCGCGACAGCGTTCGCCATCTCTCGGAAGAAGATCGGCGTGGGTCCGGGCTCGATGGGACGGGGCGACGTTTCCAGACGGCAAGCGGAGCGCGCGAATTTGCCACCGGCGATCGGCTGATGTTTCTCGAGAACAACTATGGCAAGGGCGGCTTCACCGTGCGCAACGGCGACCGCGGGACGGTTACCGAATTGGGCGCAGACCGCATCACTGTTGAACTCGACGGTGCGCAACCACGGACGGTGGTGTTCTCCCCGCTTGCGTATCAGGGGTTTGACTACGCAAATGCCTGCACGGTTCACAAGGCGCAGGGGGCGAGTGTCGACGCGGCGGTGGCGCTAGTCGATCGGAGCTCCTCGGCAGAGTTGCTGTTCGTAGCGGTAAGTCGTTCCAAGCATGACCTGGACGTTGTTATCCCGCGCTCGGCGTTTCGCGACATCGATGATCTAGCCCGTCATGTATCCGAGAACATCTCATTGAAAACGACGACACAAACGTACGATGAGGTTCTCAGAAGAACCGGTGGAAAGCAGACGATTCGTGTTTGCAACATCGCGGCGCAGCGCGAAGCCTTGCCGCTCCGTCGATTGTACGAGGCAGAAGTCGCCGAACCCATTCGGGCTTTGCGGGCGGATCGAGTTGACGCACTTCGCGAAGAGTACCGGGCGCGGAGACAAGAGATCGCCGGGTTAGGTTTGCCGATGGAAGAGCGCCTTGAGGCCGGGAAGGAAGCGCTTCGCGAGATGCGCGGTACCGTCCTGAGCGTTTATCGCGAACTTAAACCCCAGCCGTTCGGAGAGTGGCTCGCGGAACGCGAGGAGCAGCGCGAACATGTTCGCGAGCGACACGAGCGCCGTCAGGATCGGGAGCACAGTCAAGAGCGCGACCAGTCTCGGGAGCACACGCTTGGCGAGTTCTCAATAGCGTTGGCGCCTGACCAGAATCAGCGGTTCGGACTCGAACGATGATCGCAGTTTTGGATGGAATAGTTGCGCGGTAAGTGGTCCCATGGTAGCATCTTGGCAGTCCTTGCATCGACTGCGCTCTGGCGCGGTTTTACCCGGCGAGCACCTCGCCGAAGTCGTTGTACACGGAACTATTGCATTGCCCGTGCCGTGGCGCGGGCGTGACCTCGAAATCGAGGCCATCAGACGGTATTGTCTGGAGTGTCTTTTTCTGTGCAAGGAGTTTCTATATGTTAACTAATGCCGCAATTCGATCTCAGCTTGCAGCTGCAGGTGAGATGCTTTCCGATGTTCCGGTCGTTGAACTTGATTTCGACGAGTTCGAAGAGTACGAAGGTTTAATGGGGCATCGCTTCCTTGCTGCGCCGTTAGCAGAGTGGTGTTGTCGGCGCGTTGGCACGGGCTATGAGTATGATACTTTGTACTTTCGTCCGCGCGCTAAGGATCGATACGTCTTGGTCCGCGAATGCGGCGCGAGTGGCACCTCGTTTACGACATCAACGTACGTGCCATCTGCCGAACAGGTTTCGTTGTGGCTAGTCTGGTCGCATTACATGGTGCAATGGACCGAGGCTATTTTCCGTGGGAACCGCTTCGATAAATGTATCGCATATTCGGGTTACACGTCGTACGATGCCGATCTTCGTGCCCTGGGAATACAAGCCGGCGCAGCATAATCGTTTGGCAGACTGAAAAAGGCAGAGCCGCCTCTTTTGAGGCGGCTCGCACCCTCGCTCCGAGGATTGAGGGGGGATGGAGTTAGCATAGCAGACAGGTCAAGCACATTGCTTACGAGGCATTGATCGTCGCCTCTAGTACGCGCAGGCGCTCCCAAATGTCATCGAGCGTTGGGATTTCGCCAAACAACATAACGCGCATCTCGTCGTAATCGCGAGCGACCGCGAAACGCCGAAAATCAGGAGGTAAGAGGCGAAGCGTTCCCGGCCTTGCAAGATCATAACGCGCTCGCTTCGATGCGAAGAATACTTCCTTGAATCGAACAACGGCAGCGAGTAAGTCAATATTCGCAATCGCTTCCGAACCGATGGGTAGCGCCGCAAGCCGGGAAAGGTCGTAGTAATGGCGCGAGTATCGTAGTGGGAACGGTGACGACTCTTCTCGATGGGCGACCTCGTGGAGAATCGTCGCCTTCTCCCAGAAGGTTCGCTGGGGGTCGAGAATCCGAAGAGTGACGGAGCCGGTTACAGCGCTGAGGGCGTCGACGACGTAAGGTGAGATCGCCTTGTCGTGCGCTGGCCATGTATCGGCATGGCCGAATTCGATGAGCACATCCGGCTTGAGGTAGCCAAGGCTTCCGGTCTGTTTCGTAGGATAGGAGAACCGCAAGCTTCCAGGCTCGGCGACGTCGAGGCTCCAAGCGTCGGATAGACTCCCGCCGATCTGCTCGCGTAATGCCGGTAACAAAACATCAGATGCGTAGCTGCGAACCTTTTCGCGTATAGCATCGACACGACGCTTTGCCTCCTTCGCGGAAGGCGCTTCGTAGAAATGCGCATCGTCGGGGAGCCCGAGCGTGGCTCGGCTGATCGAAATATCGATGTCCTCTGAGAAGCGCTGAATCGCGTTGAATCCCTTCGAGAGCGACGTGCCGCCTTTGAACGTGAAGGGACCGAACGTGCCCGACAAAGCGAAGATATGCTCCAAGAGCCATACGACCCAGAAATCTTTCTCGATGATCATTTCGCTCGTGCCGAATTCCGTAGCTGCGGCGACGATGTAATCCGAACGTTCGGCGAGCGAGAGGCGCGCGAGGTCTTGGAAGATCACTCGGCGGCGATCTGCCGAAGGTGCGGCTGCATCCAAACCGGCGCATCGCCGATGTGTTTATTCAACGTCGCGCGATCGGTAGCGGTCACCGCGCCACGTATTGTGGCGATGCTGCTTTCCGTAATATTCTGACGACCGAGGGCTTTGAGTGCCTCTACGACGAGCTGGACGATGTACGTCCTAGATCGGAAGCGACGTGCAGCTGCATGCCGGAGGTGAATGCGGCGCTTACCGACCGAGATCGTTCGGGTCGGGCCGGCGGTAATGAATTCGGGGTGGGCTGGCACTTGCTCGGAAAGATGCAGCGAATTGAGCGCAAGCGCGCCGCTAGGAATGACCGGCATCCCAATGCTGCGCTCGACGGCCGCCGCGATGTCCTCGGTATGAGGCGGCAGGGGGCCGAGCTCAGGATGAGCCTTGGGGCGACTGAAGAGGCCGCGACTGATGCGATGAAGCTTCCCGGCACGGACCATGCGGGAGATGACCTGATCGACCAGCTCTCTCGAAGCGCCGGGGGCGCCGTTGAGGACATCGCCGGTGGTGAAGACCGGGGCCCTGGAAGCAAGGATATGGCGGCGTACCTGCTCGGACGTCGATATGACAGCCATGTGTCAGAAAATATAGCTGTTTTCCTGACAGTTAGCAAGGGTTACCCGAGGAAGTCCCGTTAACCAAAAACGGCGGAGCCTATTGGCACCCGCCGCCGATCGAGGATCCCTCGGTCCAGACGTCATCATAGCAGATATATTCGATTTTGTTCGGCGGTGGGAGCGCTCGCGAGCGTTACCAGCCTTCCGATGCTGCGGCGAGTGCATCGCCAATTTTGCGTAGCGCGCTAGCGCGATCCACTGTGTAGTCGGGGAAAGCGAGATCAATATCGACAGAAAGCCGAGGCATATCACGCACGAAGAGATTGATCGCAGTCCCGCCCTTAAGGGCGAACGTTTCGTCAATTAAGACGAGCGGAGCGATCTGAGCCAGGAGGCGGGCTTGCGCGAGATATGTTTCGTTCATTTGAGAACCAACAAGCCTTCCGGCCCGT
>DAIDGX010000027.1 GCA_027452165.1 Vulcanimicrobiota bacterium
TGCACGAATCGAGCGTTGCCGCACGTCAAAGGCAGAAGGCGCAAGCGGCAACGTAGTCAAACCTGCGACAAACATCACTACGCTCGGGCCGCGCTATTTTGAAGTGCCCATGGCCGCGCGATTTTGAACTGCCCGCTGAGGGCAGGTTTGCCGATTGCGGCTGTTCTCGTCGCATTTGTCTGCGCAAACCTTACGCCTTTTGCAAATTTCTTGCTTTGGCTCACCCGCGTCGAATTCCGCGCAGCCGCCTGGGCGACGCGTTAGGCTTCTATTTTTTTGAGACGCCCAAGGTGATCTTGCCGCTGGTGAGCATCATCTTTATCATGGGCGTGATTCACACGCTTATTTCGCTAATGGAGCGTGACCGTCGCCGCCGATCCGTCCCGGGTCGTGGTGCAACGGCCTTCAAACGATCGCCTGCGATGCTTGACAGCGTCGAATAGATCAACTACCATAGGGTTGTGAATCAGATGAACGTTACCTTCACCGCTTTGTCGGATGAAACGCGACGGGCGATGATTCATCGGCTCGCCCGCGGTCCGGCGACCGTTCATGAACTCGCCGAACCGTTCGATCTCTCGCAACAGATGATTTCCAAGCACATCGCCTATCTCGTGCGCGCGAAGATCGTCGAAAAGGTCAAGCGTGGACGCGAGAGCGTCTGTATGCTGCGGCCTGCGCCGCTTAAAACGGTGAGCGAATGGGCGCTGACCTATCGCGAGTTATGGGAAGGGCGCTTCGACAAGCTCGAAGCCGTCGTAAATCGGATGAAAGAAGTGGAGGCTCAACGTGGCAAAAGACACCGCAAATAATGTCGAGCGCATGGTCGTGACCCGAATCATCGATGCGCCGCGCGAAATCGTCTGGAAGGCTTATACACAGCCGGAGTACGTGCAGCAATGGTGGGGCCCGAAGGGCTTCACGTCGCCATCGTGCCGGAGCGACTTCCGCGTTGGAGGCACGTTCTTGTATTGTATGCGCTCGCCGGACGGCCAAGAGGGGTGGACGGGCGGACAATTTCACGAGATCGTTCCGCATGAAAAAATCGTGTATTCGATGTACTTCGCGGATTCCCACGGCAACCGAGTGGACCCAGCAGAGATCGGCGTCGAGCACGAGGCTATCGACGGGGTCTACGACGAGGTTCGATTCGAAGATCTTGGTGATGGCCGTACCAAGATCACCCTTATCGGCAACGAGAGTATGGAGAACGCGCGGGCCAGCGGCCAGCTTGAGGGCACGCAGCAAATTCTCGATAAGTTCGCAGCTTTGGTTGCGTCGCTGTAACGGCCTGCGACGGCCTCGCGAATTTCAAGAGGGAGCGGCATGAAGAACCTTGTGGCCCTCATCCTCATCGTGCTCGTCGCCGCGTGCGGCGGCGGCGGTACGCCCGCTGCCGTCGTACCGGCGAGTAGCGCGACGCCGGTTCCGCTGCCCAACCCGTCGCCAACCGGCGCCGTGGCTACGACCGGCATCATCGTTCCGCTCTATGAAGATCCCGACAGCGATTGGGATCAGATTATTGCGCAGAAGCAACTGCATCCGCGCGTGCCCGTCATCATCATCGTCGGGCCGAATAATGGGCCGGGTACGAGCCCTGATCCCGCCTATACGGCGTACATCGCGAAGGAGCAAGCGGCGGGTATCACGGTCGTAGGGTACGTCTATTCGAGCAACGCAACGCGCGCCATACCCGCAGTCGAGGCTGATATGCTGGCGTTTCATACCTGGTATGGAGTAAATGGCATCTTCATCGACGAGATGTCGCCCAATGCTCCCTCGTACTATCAAACCCTTACTGCATACGCTCATGCGAACGGCATGCCGCTCGTCATCGGTAATCCCGGCGAAGATGCGCCTGCGACCGCAGGGACCGACGTTATCAATTACTACGAGCAGGCCGGCTATCCAATGGCGGCGTTCCTGAGCGAGACGGCGCATCTCGCGGTCCCTAAGTCGACGTGGACGTACATGGCCGGTGCCGTTCCGTTCGACGCGACGACGATCGTCAATTCACTTCCCTACGTCGGATATATCTATGCGACCGATGGCGCGGAACCGGAATGCTACTGCCAACTGCCGTCGTACTACGACCAATTGGTCGCACTCCTCGATCGTTAGGAACGAGGCCTTAAAGCCTTTGCGCTGCCGCGGCCAGACCAGCGATGATGGCCTCGGGTGACGGCGGGCAGCCGGGAACGGCGATCTCGGCGTGCAGTTCCGTCCCGGCGCCCTCTCCGTTACGACTCCACGTGCCGGCTCCCATGGCGCAATCCCCGATCGCTACCACGATGCATGGACGCGAAGCGGCCTCGAGGGTATCATGCGCGGGTTGCCGCATCGCCTCGGTCATGGGGCCGGTAACGGTAACGATGTCGGCGTGTCGTGGTGACGCGACGATCTCCCAACCGCGGGCGGTGATGTCATAATCCGGTCCGGCGAGGGCGTTCATCTCGTGCTCGCAGGCATTGCAACTCCCGCAAACGAGGTGTCGAATTCCGAGCGACGATGTAAACCGTGTCATCGGTCTGCGCACGCGTAGCAAAGGTTGAAGCTCTTGTTGACGAGCGGAAAATCCGGCACGATATTGTCCTCCATCGCGCGTATCACGATTGGCCAGTTTCGAAACGACGCAGAAATGATGTGGATCCGCTCGAGCGCTCCATCGGCAAGGTCCACCGCAACCGTTTCGCTGCCACGCGCGCCCTCGCACACGCCGATTGCGTGACCGCTTACCCGCGGTGCCTCGGCGGGCGCCCGTACGCGCGTGCCCGCGAGCTCATCGAGCGCGGCCTCGATGAGGCGCAGCGCTTCGAGCGCTTCACCGAATTTCACGCGGATGCGCGCAAGTACGTCACCCTCGTGTACGGTCATCACGTGCGGTGTGTACGACGCGTACGCGCCGTAACGCACGAGCGCTCGTGCGTCTGCACTTCCGCCGCTCGCCCGCAGCGCTGGACCGACCGCGCCGAATGCATCGGCTACCTCGCTCGTGACGATTCCAGCGCCGCTGAACCTTCGGACGGTTGATTCGCTTGTCAACAGCATGACTTCAAAGCGTCGTATCGCATCGCGCAAGCCGGGAATCTCGGCGCGCAGCCCTTCGGCATCGTCCAGGAGGCCTTCGCGTACGCCGCCCGGGACGACCGTATCGAAAAGAAAGCGGTGACCGGCGTGACGCGCGCAGAGCCGATGCACGCGTTCTTTGAGGCGTAATCCCTCAATCTGCGCTGCACCGTAGCCGGCTCCGGCGGACGTGGAAGCAAGATCGAAGAGGTGATTGTAGAGGCGTTCCAACTCGGCAAGCACGAGCCGGACAAGGTCGTGCGGGCGAGCTACCTCCATGCCTGCGATCGCCTCGAGCGCACGCGCATAGCTCCACGAACGCGCAACGCTGCAGGCTCCACAAACGCGCGCGATCGAGGAGGCGGCATCGTGGGCGTCGCGCCCGGTAAGGCGGTCTTCGATGTCGCGTGTACTAAAGCCGAACTGGGCCGCCAGATAGACGATGGTCTCGCCCGCGTTCTGAAAGATAAAACGGCCGGGTTCGATGATGCCCGCGTGTACCGGACCCACGACCGTCGTCATGAGACCCCGACCCTCGACGTGCGGATCGCTCGGAGATTCCTCGGCGAATGCGATGTCTTGACGATCGCGCATCTCGCGTTCGTCTCGTTCGAAAAGCGGCCATTGCGCAGTACATGAAAAGACCTCATCGCCATCACCGAGCGTCGTTTCGATCTCACGAATGCCATGCGCGTCCAGGAAGAGGTAGCGCACCAGGTCGCCGTATGCATAGGCGCCGAGCGGTCGGGATTCCGACGACGCCTGAAGCACGGCCTGCCGCATTTCATGAGCGCGTACACAGACCCGCCTCATGGAAACGCCGCCCATGCAACCGGGATGAACGCACATGCAATCGCCCCGAGAGCGACGAGCGTCACCACGGAAAGTGCGAGTCGAGGCGAGGGTCTGCCTTCGCGTATCGCGGTATTGCCGGCTTCTGTTTCGATCGCGGCGCGCGCAAGGGCCGCGAACCCCACGAACATTGCCACGAGTGCTACGGCAAGCACGAGCCATGCGTGCGCCTGTACAATCGCGATCACGATCAACAACTCCGAGAAAAACATCCCGAAGGGTGGAAGCCCGGCGAGCGCAACGAGCGATGCAAGGAAGAGTCGTCCGCGTCCCTCGTTCCAAAGCCCCTTGAGACCGCCGATCGACGTCGTACCGCGAGCGTACTGAATGACGCCGGTTGCGAGGAACGCGGATGATTTCGAGAATGCGTGGTTGACCAGGTGGAAGAGCGCGGCGAAGAGCGCAAGGGGCGTATGGAGACCGAGTGCAAGCGCCACGAAGCCGCTATGCTCGATGCTCGAGTACGAGAGCAGCCGCTTTACATCGCGTTGCGCCGGCATCAGCGTGGTTGCACCGAGCACTGAGAGCGATCCGAGTATCAGGAGAAGGGAGTCGAATGCATGCGCGACGCTTCCCGTGGTAACGCTTTGCACGCGCACGATCGCATACAGCGCGCATGACACGAGCAGCCCCGACAAAAGGGCCGAGATCGCCGCGGGCGCCTTAGAGTGCGCGTCGGGCAACCATGCGTGCATCGGAACGAGCCCCGCCTTCGTCGCGAAACCGAGCGCCATCACGAGCACTGCAACCGTGACGAGCGGAGCTGGTAACGATGCAGCTCTTGGTGCGAGCGCCGCCCACGTAAGCGCCGAATTCGCGGGAACGCCGGCCTCCATTGCCGCCCGTCCGAGCAGTAGCATGCCCAGAAGTGCAAACGCGATACCGAAGCTGCAGAGAATGAGATATTTCCACGCCGCTTCGAGGGCAGTCTTCCCCCCGCTAAAGCCGACGAGAAACGTGGTCGCGAGCGTGGTTGCCGAAATGCCGATCCAAATGCCGACGAAACTCGTCGCGCTCACCGCGACGAGCATGCTGCTCCAAAAGAGGCCAAGGAGAATAAAATACGCGGGGCGAGTGGCCCATCGTGCGTCGGGCATGTCCGTCTTGGGAAAGATGCTGATTGAGAAGAGTAGCGCGCAGTAGCTTAGCACGGAGACCATGACGGCAAAGAGCTGCGCTAGACGATCGAGGTGCGGTAGCGCTAGAATAGCAGCTCCGACAGCAACGAGGCCAAAGAACGCGCGCAATGCGCGACGTGGCTGAAGGGACGATACCAGCGATGCGAGGATGGCACCAAGGGTTGGCGCGGAGACGGCGACGACGAGCATTATCATCCGCGCAGTCCCCGCAGCGATCGCACGTCGAGTTTCGGGTCGAACGCGAGTAGCGCACGAGCAACCGCGAGTGCCACGATCGTCGCGAGAACCACGTCGAACGTATCAGCCAATTCGGACGCCCCGGAGAGTCCGGGCGCAAAGACTGCGCCCGCCAGGCTGATGCAACTTCCAAACGCGAGCAGACCGATCACGTGTGCAAGCAGGTTGCGATGGAGCACGAAGATAGCGCCGCTTGCGAAGACGGCCGTGAAGACCGTTCTGGCGAGCGCGATGTGGGCGAAGGCGGGAAGCGTACCGACAAAGCCCCCGAGCGACACGACGCCTACCGCGATCCCAAAGCGCCACGCGAGATTGAACGAGGTGGAAAGGTTCTCGGGTACGCCGTACCGCTTGACGATCGTGATGATGAGGGCGGGTCCGGCAAAGAGTTTTACCATGCCGAGCAACAGGAAAAACATAAGCGCCGGGGCACGATGATCGTGAGGAATCGCAAGCCAAAGCGTCGCGCCCGTGAAGATGACGTAGGCGGCAAGCGCGCTACGAAGCCGCGCGTCGAGCATCAGCAGCACCGCCGAGACGATCAATGCGTCGTGGATCATGCGCCAACTCCGACGATTCGGATCGCAATCGAGGCGAGGGTGAGAATAAGGGCCGCCACAAAGAGCGTGGGGACTTCGAAGAGACGCATCTTCGCAAACGAGCGTTCGATGACGGGCACGATCACCGCGATTGTCACGACGGCGCCGCACGCGACGAGCGCGCCGCCGGGAAGCAGCAACGCCGCAAGCACGAAGAGCGCGGCCTGGCGCACGTACGACGCATACGTCAACGCGGCGAGTGGCGGCCCGCCGTACTCCAGCAGCATCCCTTCGTGGATCATGGTCAGTTCGTAATGCGTCTCTTGGTTGTCCACCGGCATCCGTGCGGTTTCCGCCAAGATGATGATGAGGAATCCGGCGCTTGCGAGCAGGGAGCCGAAGAGATCGCTGCCGAGTTGTGACGTTGCTAACGCCAAGATCAACGGCGCCTCGGTGAGGCTTGCGAAGAGCATTTCGCGGCTCGCCGCCATGCCGGCAAAGGCGGAGCGCGTATCGAGCGCCGCCACGACGAGAACGAATCGGCCGAGTGCAAGCGTGAACGCGATAGCCAGCACACTGGAAATCGAGAGACGGCCATGCGCGATTGGCGGTACAAGGATCGCGAGCGTCACCGTACTTCCGAGCGCGACGCCGGGAGCGAGCAGGGGCACGATGGACGTGTGCGCGGGGACGAGCGCTTCCTTATTGAGCAGCTTTCGCAGCGTTCGGTATGGCTGGATTACCGGCGGTCCCGGCCGGCCGCTCAAGCGTGCGCGAAGGGCCGCCAGAACGCCTTGGAGCGCGGGCGCGATCGCCAGCAGCACGATGACCTGCAGAGTGTGTGTCATCGTGCGAACAACAGCACCGCAATGAGTGCAAGCATGGCGTAGCCGAGGTACACGCGCAGAAGTCCACCTTGAAGAATGCGTGCCCGCAGGGCCAATCGCTGACCAAAGGCCGTGAGCGAACGCATCGCTTCGTCGACGACGTAGCGAATGCGCTCGGTATAGACCATGCTCTTTGGAAACCACCGCGAGCCAGATGCGCGTAACGCGATGTTGCGAACCGGGTGTACGAACGAGCGAAAGACGAGCGCGACCGGATGCGCAAAGGCAGTCGCCGTATACTGAGCGCGTTTGCTGACGGGCGAGCCGCAGGTCCACGTGGGCACGGCTCGCATGTGTCGCAGGGCGGCGAGGCTAACGAGGCCGCCGAGCACGGGAAGCGCCGCGATCGCCGCGGGTGGGATCGGCGGATGTGCGAGCGCAAGATGCGCTGAGGGAATGATGGCCAACGTGATCGTGGCAAGCGGTACGACGAGCAACGGCGCGGCGATACCGATGATGAGGATGCCGAGCGCGAGCATGGCTATGCCAAGCAACGACCAATCACCGCGTTCGTTACCACGCGCGCGTTTGCCGCGCCGGCTGCCGAGCAGTCCGATGCCGAACACGCAGACGTAGGCGATTGCGGCAAGCCCGGCAGCGGTTGCGAGGAGCGCGAGCGCTCCGGCGGCGGTGAGCCGCAAGAGTTCCGGACCAACGCTCAGAGCCCGCACAAAGGCGGTAAACACGGCAAACTCCGACGTGAAACCGCTCGTCGGCGGCAAGGCGGTTGCGGCCATGCAGCCGATTGCGAGCAACGGTCCGCTCAACCGCAGGGCGCGAAACACGCCGCCGAGATGTTTGATATCGGTCGTCCCGTAACGCTCCGCGATCGATCCGGCGCCCAGAAACAGAAGGCTTTTAAAGAGTGCGTGCGTCACCACCCTCCGTTTCAGTTTGACGTGAGACCACTTGCCGGAACTAATTACTGAGGGCATGAAAGGTCTCATTCGTGCAATCGAATCCAACCCACCCGGATCCCGAGGTGCCTGCGAAGGCGACCCGCCGTCGTTTCTCGGCCGCC